>NZ_JBPPGE010000001.1:0-737566 GCF_051303185.1 Cutibacterium nasicola
GTGGCTGGTTCTGCTGGTTGGTCTCGGTTTTGTGTGTCGGGGCTTGGTGTGGTAGGGTTGGTCGGGTCGCCTTGGGGTGGTCCTGCTTGTTGGTGGGGTTGTTCTGTGGGTGTGATGTTTGAGAACTCAACAGTGTGTCTTTGATAGTCAATGATTTTTTGATGCATCTTTTTGGTGTGTCGGATTTGTTTATGGATTCCTTTGTGATTCTGGACATGGACTGGATTTTTTGGTCAGTGTTTGGGGTTAGTGTTTTGGATTCTTCATGTTGACACCGTTGCCCTGTGCCTGTGTGGTGTGGGGTGGGTGATATTTTTTCATTGGAGAGTTTGATCCTGGCTCAGGACGAACGCTGGCGGCGTGCTTAACACATGCAAGTCGTACGGAAAGGCCTCTTTTTGGGGTACTCGAGTGGCGAACGGGTGAGTAACACGTGAGTAACCTGCCCACAACTTTGGGATAACGCTGGGAAACTGGTGCTAATACTGGATATGTGCTCCTGCTGCATGGTGGGGGTTGGAAAGCTTCGGTGGTTGTGGATGGGCTCGCGGCCTATCAGTTTGTTGGTGGGGTAGTGGCCTACCAAGGCGGTGACGGGTAGCCGGCCTGAGAGGGTGACCGGCCACATTGGGACTGAGATACGGCCCAGACTCCTACGGGAGGCAGCAGTGGGGAATATTGCACAATGGGCGCAAGCCTGATGCAGCAACGCCGCGTGCGGGATGACGGCCTTCGGGTTGTAAACCGCTTTCAGCAGGGACGAAGCTTGTGTGACGGTACCTGTAGAAGAAGCACCGGCTAACTACGTGCCAGCAGCCGCGGTGATACGTAGGGTGCGAGCGTTGTCCGGATTTATTGGGCGTAAAGGGCTCGTAGGTGGTTGATCGCGTCGGAAGTGGAAACTTGGGGCTTAACCCTGAGCGTGCTTTCGATACGGGTTGACTTGAGGAAGGTAGGGGAGAATGGAATTCCTGGTGGAGCGGTGGAATGCGCAGATATCAGGAGGAACACCAGTGGCGAAGGCGGTTCTCTGGACCTTTCCTGACGCTGAGGAGCGAAAGCGTGGGGAGCGAACAGGCTTAGATACCCTGGTAGTCCACGCTGTAAACGGTGGGTACTAGGTGTGGGGTCCATTCCACGGATTCCGTGCCGTAGCTAACGCATTAAGTACCCCGCCTGGGGAGTACGGCCGCAAGGCTAAAACTCAAAGGAATTGACGGGGCCCCGCACAAGCGGCGGAGCATGCGGATTAATTCGATGCAACGCGAAGAACCTTACCTGGGTTTGACATGGACTGGGAGTGCTCAGAGATGGGTGCGCCTCCTTGTGGGGCTGGTTCACAGGTGGTGCATGGCTGTCGTCAGCTCGTGTCGTGAGATGTTGGGTTAAGTCCCGCAACGAGCGCAACCCTCGTTCACTGTTGCCAGCACGTTATGGTGGGGACTCAGTGGAGACCGCCGGGGTCAACTCGGAGGAAGGTGGGGATGACGTCAAGTCATCATGCCCCTTATGTCCAGGGCTTCACGCATGCTACAATGGCCGGTACAAAGAGTTGCGAGCCTGTGAGGGTGAGCGGATCTCGGAAAGCCGGTCTCAGTTCGGATTGGGGTCTGCAACTCGACCTCATGAAGTCGGAGTCGCTAGTAATCGCAGATCAGCAACGCTGCGGTGAATACGTTCCCGGGGCTTGTACACACCGCCCGTCAAGTCATGAAAGTCGGTAACACCCGAAGCCGGTGGCCTAACACGTTGTGTGGGGGAGTCGTCGAAGGTGGGACTGGTGATTAGGACTAAGTCGTAACAAGGTAGCCGTACCGGAAGGTGCGGCTGGATCACCTCCTTTCTAAGGAGCGTTTTGTAAGGGCTCATTCAGTGCGTCTCGTGTGGGGCGTTGGTGGATGGGTTGGCTTCTTGTGGAGTATTGGCGTCCTGTGTGTTGTGGCAGGGTCTTAGGCATGCTGTTGGGGTTCTGGGGTATCACACTGTGTGTGGTGGCCTGGTGCGGTGATGCTGCGTCTGCTGTGTGGTGGGTGTGGTGTTGATTCGTGTGGTGGTTGAGAACTGTATAGTGGATGCGAGCATCTTATTATTTTTGTGTTTTGTGTTGTGTAAGTTGTGTAGTGCGATCGGTGGATGCCTTGGCACCAAGAGCCGATGAAGGACGTTGTAACCTGCGATAAGCCCTGGGGAGTTGGTAAACGAGCTGTGATCCGGGGGTGTCCGAATGGGGAAACCTGGAATGTCCGGAGTAGTGTCCGGTGGCCCTGCCCTGAATGTATAGGGGTGTGGGAGGTAACGCGGGGAAGTGAAACATCTTAGTACCCGTAGGAAGAGAAAACAATTGTGATTCCGTGAGTAGTGGCGAGCGAAAGCGGAGGAGGCCAAACCGTGTGTGTGTTCAAGCCGGCAGGTGTTGCATGTGCGGGGTTGTGGGGGCCTTTGGGTTCTGCTGCCGCAGGATCGGCCAGTGATAAATGTTGCGTGAAGGTGAAGCGTCTGGGAAGGCGTACCGGAGTGGGTGAGAGTCCCGTAACTGTAAGCGTGGCACTGGTGAGGGTTGCCCCAAGTAGCGTGGAACTCGTGGAATTTTGCGTGAATCTGGCGGGACCACTCGTCAAGCCTAAATACTCCTTGGTGACCGATAGTGGATGAGTACCGTGAGGGAATGGTGAAAAGTACCCCGGGAGGGGAGTGAAATAGTACCTGAAACCGGTCGCATACAAGCCGTCAGAGCCTTGTGGGGTGATGGCGTGCCTTTTGAAGAATGAGCCTGCGAGTTAGTGATGCGTGGCGAGGTTAACCTGTGTGGGGGAGTCGTAGCGAAAGCGAGTCCGATAAGGGCGCTAGTCGCGTGTTCTAGACCCGAAGCGGTGTGATCTATCCATGGCCAGGATGAAGCGTCGGTAAGACGTCGTGGAGGTCCGAACCCACTTCAGTTGAAAATGGAGGGGATGAGTTGTGGATAGGGGTGAAAGGCCAATCAAACACCGTGATAGCTGGTTCTCCCCGAAATGCATTTAGGTGCAGCGTTGCGTGGTTCTTGTCGGAGGTAGAGCACTGGATGGTCTAGGGGGCCTATCAGCTTACCGAAATCAGCCAAACTCCGAATGCCGGCAAGTGTGAGCGTGGCAGTGAGACGGCGGGGGATAAGCTTCGTCGTCGAGAGGGAAACAGCCCAGATCATCAGCTAAGGCCCCTAAGTGGTGACTCAGTGGAAAAGGATGTGGAGTTGCGTAGACAGCCAGGAGGTTGGCTTGGAAGCAGCCATCCTTGAAAGAGTGCGTAATAGCTCACTGGTCAAGTGATTCCGCGCCGACAATGTAGCGGGGCTTAAGTTATCCGCCGAAGCTGTGGCAGACCCTGTGTGGGTTTGGGTAGGGGAGCGTCCTGTGTGAGGTGAAGCTGCCGGGTGACCGTGTGGTGGATTGTGCGGGAGTGAGAATGCAGGCATGAGTAGCGAATGACGGGTGGGAAACCCGTCCGCCGATTATCCAAGGGTTCCAGGGTCAAGTTAATCTGCCCTGGGTGAGTCGGGACCTAAGGCGAGGCCGACAGGCGTAGTCGATGGATAACCAGTTGATATTCTGGTACCGGCTTGTCACCGTTCGTGTCGAGGTGTGTGATGCTAAGCGTGCGAGCCTGCCATTGTGGCATCGTTGATGTTGTGGTGGTGTGGTGAGTGTGTGAACCGATCATGTAGTAGGCAAGCTGCGGAGGGACGCAGGGAGGTAGCTCATCCCCGGCGATGGTTGTCCGGGGCTAAATGTGTGGACCGTCTGGTAGGTAAATCCGCCGGGTGTGTGGTTGAGGCATGATGGCGAGCCCATGTGTGTGGGTGAGTGAGTGATCCTGTACTGTCGAGAAAAGCTTCGTGAGCGAGGTGGCTGGTCCGCCCGTACCCTAAACCGACACTGGTGGATAGGTAGAGTATACCGAGGCGATCGAGATCATCATGGTGAAGGAACTCGGCAAAATGCCCTCGTAACTTCGGGATAAGGGGGACCTGAGCTGTTGCTGCCACGTGCTGGTGGTTGCGGTGAGGGGCGCAGAGACCAGGGGGAAACGACTGTTTACCAAAAACACAGGTCCGTGCGAAGTCGTAAGACGATGTATACGGACTGACTCCTGCCCGGTGCTGGAAGGTTAAGGGGAACTGTTAGCGTGTGCGAAGCGGTGAACTTAAGCCCCAGTAAACGGCGGTGGTAACTATAACCATCCTAAGGTAGCGAAATTCCTTGTCGGGTAAGTTCCGACCTGCACGAATGGAGTAACGATTTCCCTACTGTCTCCACCATGAACTCGGTGAAATTGCATTACGAGTAAAGATGCTCGTTACGCGCAGCAGGACGGAAAGACCCCGGGACCTTTACTATAGTTTGGTATTGGTGATTGGGACGACTTGTGTAGGATAGGTGGGAGACTGTGAAGTGGCCACGCCAGTGGTTGTGGAGTCATTGTTGAAATACCACTCTGGTCGTTCTGGTTATCTCACTTTGGGCCGTGATCCGGTTCAGGGACAGTGCCTGATGGGTAGTTTGACTGGGGCGGTCGCCTCCTAAAAGGTAACGGAGGCGCCCAAAGGTTCCCTCATCCTGGTTGGTAATCAGGTGGTGAGTGTAAGTGCACAAGGGGGCTTGACTGTGAGACTGACAGGTCGAGCAGGGACGAAAGTCGGGACTAGTGATCTGACGGTGGCTTGTGGACGCGCCGTCACTCAACGGATAAAAGGTACCCCGGGGATAACAGGCTGATCTTGCCCGAGCGCTCATAGCGACGGCATGGTTTGGCACCTCGATGTCGGCTCGTCGCATCCTGGGGCTGGAGTCGGTCCCAAGGGTTGGGCTGTTCGCCCATTAAAGCGGCACGCGAGCTGGGTTCAGAACGTCGTGAGACAGTTCGGTCCCTATCCGCTGCGCGCGGAGGAATCTTGAGAAGGGCTGTCCTTAGTACGAGAGGACCGGGACGGACTGACCTCTGGTGTGCCAGTTGTTCTGCCAAGAGCATGGCTGGTTGGCTACGTCGGGTCGTGATAACCGCTGAAAGCATCTAAGCGGGAAGCATGCTTCAAGATGAGGGTTCCTACAGGTTTCTGGTAAGGTCTCCGGTAGACGACCGGGTTGATAGGCCAGGCGTGGACGCATCGTAAGGTGTGGAGCTGACTGGTACTAATAGACCGAGGACTTACACATTCTGTTTTGAGACGTCAAGAATGGTGTTGTGTCGCATCCACTGTACGGCTCCCAGCCCCCACGCGGGGTTGCGCCAAGCCTGACTGGCCCCATAGTTTTCCGGTGGTCATGGCGGAAGGGAAACACCCGGTCCCATACCGAACCCGGTAGTTAAGCCTTCCAGCGCTGATGGTACTGCATGAGGGATCATGTGGGAGAGTAAGACACTGCCGGAATTTATTTTTCAAAAGCTCCGGGCGGAACATTTTCGAGTGTTCCGCCCGGAGCTTTTTTGTATTCCTACACAACCGCCAACCTATGCCGAGCGTGCTGACTTCCCGTATTCGGGCGTCATTGTTCAGCGTTGTTCCTCGTCATGTCTGATGGCGAAGAAAACCAAAAACGATGACCGCGCCGGCATGCTGACGCGGTCATGGGGACGAATTCGAATTCATCGACTCGGGCGCCGTCAGCGCTGAGCTTTGGCCAGAAAAAGTGGGAACTCCTTGATTTGTCCGTCGCGTTCGCGCTTGATGGTCAACGGCACTGACCACGTCATCTCGCTGAACCCTGCATGTGAACACAGTCGGTTCATTGCTTCTTCGGTGAAGCCGTCGTGGTAATAGCGTGGGTCGTCGTCACCATCGGAGTGATGGACGTGAAATGCCCGTCCCTCCTTCTCGGTGAGGTCGATGGCGATGAAGGTTCCGTTCGGTTTCAACATCTTGTGCACGGATGAAAACAACGTCGCCAGGTCCTTGACGTGGTGCAGGACCATCTGGGCGATGACGAGGTCATAGTTGCCGTCGTCCAGCTTCGTCGAAGGACATGAGTAATCCCGATCGAGGACCTTCCATCCCCGGTCCGAGGTTCGTTCGGTGGCAACCCTGCGCATTCCCTCACTGGTGTCGGTCAAGGTGAACGTCCAGGTGGCCGGCATCACCAAATCGGCAATCTCGATGGCAAGCTGGCCCGTTCCCGCTCCGATTTCCAAGGCGTCGAGGTCGGGGATTCTGTGATTGTCGCCCGGACACATCGTCTCGACGATTGCGCGGGCGACGCGCTTTGCCTGCTTGTGCCTGTGAGGATTGGTCTCCCAGTCCTTGGCGCGGTTGTCGAATTGGCTCACGTCAGTTGATCCTAGATGGCTGGTGTGCGATCTGTGAGCGCTCATCGCCGACGGTGACGATCATGGGGTCGCTGGCTGGCCGTCAAGCACATGGTGAACCGGCTTCGATTTCGGTTCGCCATGATGGCCGGGTGTGCGGGACAATAGGAGACATGGCAGATTCTTCCTCCCCCAACAACGGTCGATCCGGCGGAGACCGACGAGGTCAGGGCCGCAATGGATGGTCCGGCAAGTCGGGCGGACGCAGCGGTTGGAACTCGAAGTCGAATGGTCGTGGTGGTGACCGCCGTGACCGTCGATCCTGGTCCGATGACGGAGGTCGTCGCGGGGATCGCTGGCAAGGACGCGGGGGAGATGGAGATCGTCGTTGGAATGACGATCACAAGTCTCGTCGCGACGGTGGACGTCGTTGGGTTGACGATCGTAAGCCCCGTCGTGAGGGCGACTCGGATCGTCCTTGGCGAGACGACCGTGGGGCACGGCGTGGCGGTCAAGGACGCGATGGTCGCTGGAACGACCGGGATGATCGTCGCCGAAATGACCGACGCTGGGATGACCGCCGTCGCGAGGGTGACACCCGACATCGTGATGGCCAGGGACGTGGTGATCGCCGCTGGGACCAGGATCAGCACGATGGTCGCCGAGACTTCCGCAAGACTGACCCCAAGAATTTCCGTCGTGGCCGTCGGGATGATCGTCGCGCTGACGATGCGGTTGTCGAGGAGAAGGTGACCCAGGCTCCCGACGAGCCGATGGCGCCGCTGGACTTCGACGACAAGGCCCTGCCTGCCTCCGTTCGGGCCGAGATGCGCGGTGTTCCTGCCGACACCGCCCACATCATCGAAGGTCATTTGGTCGCTGCCGCCGAGCTCCTCAACCAGGACCCTGCCCAGGCCAATGCCCATGCCCAGGCTGCGCGTCGACGTGCCCCGCGCCTGCCCGTGCTTCGAGAGGTGGCTGCGGAGGCGGCCTACCAGGCCGGCGAGTACGCCTCGGCCCTCAACGACTACCGCGCCCTGCGCCGGATGACCGGTAATGACAACTTCTTGCCGGTGATGGCCGACTGTGAGCGCGCCCTCGGGCGCCCCCAGGCGGCGCTCCGACTCATCCGCGAAGGCCAGCAGGCCAACCTCACGCCTGCTCAGCAGGTCGAGCTGGTCCTCGTTCAGGCCGGTGCCCGTCGTGATCTTGACCAGAAGGCCGAGGCGGTTCGCCTGCTGCGCGACGCCGTCAAGAATCTCAAGGCTCCCACCGAGGCGACGGCCCGCCTGTACTACGCCTACGCCGAGACCCTGCTCGAGGCCGGTGACACCGCCGGGGCTCGCACATGGTTCGTCTCTGCTCAGAGCCACGATCCGGCCAGTTTCCTGGATTGCCAGGACCGGATCGACATCATCGATGGTCGAGAGCCGAATGAGGATCTCGACGACGACGCAGACGACATGGTGTTCATCGAGATGGACGAGGACGATGAGGAGACGAATCAGTGAGCGATACCCTCATCGATGGACACGACGCAGTCCTCTTCGACCTGGATGGCGTCATCTACCTGGGACCGCATCCAGTACCTGCTGCCCCGGGCACGATTGCGGAACTGCGTCGCAGAGGGATCAAGGTTGGCTTCGTCACCAACAACGCAGCCCGTTCCGCGGAGGTCGTCGCCCAGCACCTGACCGAGATCGGCATCCCCACGCAGGCCAGCGATGTCGTCACCTCAGCCCAGGCCATCACCGATCTTGCAGCTGAACAGCTGCCTGAAGGGGCCAAGGTGCTCATCATCGGTACCGAGTCGCTGCGAGAGGAGGCGAGAGCCCGCGGGCTCATCACGGTGGAATCGGCTCAGGAGAACCCGGTGGCGGTCATTCAGGGCTACGACCCCCACATCGACTGGTCGTTGTTGGAGGAGGCCGGGTTCGCCCTGCAAGCCGGAGCCACGTGGTACGCGGCCAACCCTGACATCACCCGTCCCACCGATCGTGGCATCGTCCCCGGTATCGGTGCCCAGCTCCAGGTCGTCGCGACGACGTGTGCCATTAAGCCGGTCATTGCAGGCAAGCCCTACCGTCCGTTGCTGGAGGCCACCGTTTCGCGTCTCGGATGCAAGGCGCCAATCTTCGTGGGGGACCGGTTGGACACCGATATTCGCGGTGCCAATGCCATGACGATGGACTCCTTGTTCGTCTTCACCGGGGCTCATGGCGTCGCTGACCTGCTGGCCGCAACACCTGAGGACCGACCGCACCACATTGCTGCGGACCTGTCGGGTCTGTTGGAGCCTGTGCGGATGGTCGAGGTGTCGGACACCCACGCTCGCTGTGGGGAGGTGGAGGTCTCATTGACCGCCGATCGCGAGGTTCGCGCTGACAGAATCCCTGACGACATGCCCGGACAGCTCGATGCCGTGAGTGCCATGATGGCTCTCGTTCACGAGCTGGGTACGACGGTTCCCGACAGGCCTGCGGCGCTTTTCGACAAGCTCCACTGAACAGTGTTCAATTGAACGTGACGGCCACCCACCGCGGGCGGCCGCTCCATCTTGTCATGGGAGGAACCCAATGTCGTCACGCCGAAGTTTTCAGGCCACAGACCTGGCACTCATCGCCGTCTTCGCTGCCCTCATCGCGGCGCTCGCGGTCATTCCGCCGATCTTCATGGTGGGAGCGGTGCCTTTCGCGCTTCAGATGATTGCCGTCATGCTGACACCGATGGTGCTCGGCAGTATCCGCGGCGGATGTGCCATTGGTCTGTACGTCCTCGTCGGTGCTCTGGGACTTCCAGTCTTCAGTGGCGGTGCCAGCGGTGTGGGCGTTCTCGTCGGCCCGACCGGTGGGTTCCTGTGGGGCTGGTTGCTGGCAGCATTCGTCGCCGGAGCTGTGGCGACGGCGGTGTTGCGTCGACGTCCACGCAAGGCAATGCTGCCGGTCTGGCTCTTCCTCGTCGCACTCGTGGACCTGGTGTGCGTCTACCTGGGCGGCATCCTCGGACTGATGGTCTTCGCCAAGCTCAGCTTGAATGCCGCCTTGGCCGCCAACGTCGCTTTCTTCGGACTCGACTTGGTCAAGGGCATTCTGGCCTGCCTCATCGCCACCGCGGTGCTCACGGCCTTTCCGCGTCTCATGCCGTGATTGAGTTCAAGGATGTCGGCGTCGATGTCGACGAGTACGACGTCGAGGGTCATCATCGACGAGTGACGATCCTCAGCGGAGTCAACCTCGCCCTGTCCGAGCGTCGGGTGGCGGTGGTCGGCCCCAACGGAGCGGGCAAGTCAACCCTTCTCAAACTCGTCAACGGGCTCATGGAGGCCACCAGAGGTACCGTCACCGTCGACGGAATTGATCCCAAGATCGACGGCAAGGCGGCGAGACGACGGGTGGGGTACGTCTTCACCAACCCCATGAGCCAGCTCGTCATGTCGACCCCCGTTGCCGACGTCGAGCTCTCCCTGCGTCAGCGCATCCACAATCGCACTGAACGTCACGAGGCCGCCATGACGATCCTCGCTGACCAGGGACTGGAGGGCATCGCCGGTCGCAGCGTCCACGCACTGTCGGGGGGAGAGCGCCAGTTGGTCTCCCTGGCGAGCGTCCTCGCCGTGGGGCCATCGGTCATCCTTGCTGACGAGCCGACGACCCTGCTCGACCTGCGCAACCGAGAAATGGTCCGCTACGCTTTCGAACGGCTGGATCAGCAGATCCTGTGTTGCACCCACGACCTCGAGCTGGCGGCCTCCTTCGACCGGGTGCTGGCCGTCGAGGACGCAAGGGTCGTCGATGACGGGGACCCCGTAGAAGTCATTGCCAGATATCGTCGACGGATGATGACTGGGGGGCTGTCCCGGTGAAGGCTGACATCTCGGCCTTCCTCGGGGGTTACCGTCCTGGTCACAGCTTGGCCCACCGAATGCCGGTGTGGTCGAAGTACGTGCTCGTGCTGGTCGTCGGGGTCACCCCGTTCTTCGTCAAGCAATGGTGGTTCTCGGCGGGCTGCCTGGTCGTGGCCGTCGTCATCGACCTGGCCGTTGCCAGGATGCCCCTTCGCACTGCGCTGTCCATCGGTGTGCCGTTGTGGATCGCGAACGCGCTCATCGTCGCCTATCACTGCTTCTTCACCACCTGGCAGCGAGGGGTGATTTATGTGGCGGGCCTGCTTGCCTGCCTCTACATCGCTCGGCTCGTCACGTGTACCACGGACCCTGGCGCTCTCATGGACGCCATCGTCGCGATGGCGCGTCCGTTGCGCCCACTGGGAGCCAAACCTGAGAAGTTCGCCCTCACCCTGGCCCTGATGTGGACCACAATTCCTTATCTCATCGGATCTGTCGGACAGGTGAGGGAGGCCGCCAGGGCCAGGGGCTTGGAGCGCTCCAGCTGGAGGTTCTTCATCCCGATGTTTGTCGGTGCAGTCGGCCATGCCCTGGAGATGGGGGAGGCTCTCAAGGCTCGCGGGCTCGGAGACGACGAGTGACCTCTTCAGCACGTCGCGCTGAGGGTGCAAGATGAGAGGGTCACAACGTGGGAACAGTTTGCCGAGAATGTGGGAGGCGACTGTCGCACGAGTGCGCTCACTTTTGGCCAGCAGTAGCCATTCGTCGACGGGAAGGCCCACCTGGAGGTACCCGCTGACGACGTTTGCTGGATCACCCGGGGACGCCAGGTGCTGCAAGACCATGACGGCACCGCTGCTCAACGTCGAGCTGGGGCCTGACGCGGATGCTTTTTCCTGGGCCAACGAGCCTGCACCGTTCGGAGTGGCACACCGTGACCGTGGTCGCCATCGTGATGGATCCAGAGTGCGCCAGGTCTCCAAGAGGTGGCAGTCTTGACCCGTGAGACTCGACCAGGCCCTCGTGGACGCCGGACTTGCGCGTTCGCGTACCCTGGCCACGCGATTGGTGCGCGAAGGGCGGGCGACCGTCAACGGAGTGGTCGTCACCAAGCCCGCAGCGAAGGTCAGTTCCTCCGATGACCTGGCGGCAGAGGACGAGGTGTGGGTCTCCCGGGCCGCTCACAAACTCATCGGTGCCTTGGACGTCCTTGACGTCGAGGTCCCAGCCCGGGTACTTGACGCCGGAGCATCCACCGGCGGATTCACCCAGGTCGTGCTGTCGAGGGGAGCTCAACTCGTCCATGCCGTCGACGTTGGTCATGGCCAGCTCTCCCCAGTGCTGCGAGAGGACCCACGGGTCATTGTCCACGAGGGACTCAACCTGCGCGACCTCACCTCTGCCGATCTGGTCACAGCCGGCCACTTCGAGCCGGTCGACCTGATCGTGGGCGACGTCTCCTTCATCTCCCTGACGATGATCATGGAACCGATCTCGGCTGTCATGAGCTCAGAGGGCTTCATGTTGTTGCTGGTGAAGCCGCAATTCGAGGTGGGGCGCAAGGCTCTTGGTGCGCACGGCGTCGTCATCGATCCGAAGCTGCGCGCTCAAGCCGTCGCGACGGTCAGCGACAAGGCCGAAGAGCTGGGGTGGGCAGTGCGCGACGAATGCGACAGCCCTCTACCGGGCCAGGACGGAAATGTTGAGCACTTCGTCCTGTTGGAACGGGCTTGCCGGTGAAAGTGGACCAGACAGGTCACATCGGGCCGCTACTGTGGTGGCGTGAGCGACACGAGCCCTTCCAGATACGTTGTCGTCGTCACCCATGCCACTCGTGACGATGCCTTTGACGCGGCCGCCGAGTTCATTGCCGAGATGGATCGCAGGAGCATTGGCTGCGCCGTTCCCGACGATCAGGTCGAGCCGATGGCGGAGAAACTGCCCGGAACTCGGGTTCAGGGTCTCGGAGAGTTCACCCATGAGGTCGAGGTCGTTGTCGTCTTCGGAGGTGACGGCACGATCCTGAGGGCCGCGGAGTGGTCCCTGCCCCGTCACGTCCCCATGATCGGCGTCAATCTGGGGCATGTCGGATTCCTGGCCGAACTGGAACGCTCCGACATGGCCGACCTGGTCAACAGGGTGTGTTCACGCGACTACACCGTTGAGGACCGGCTGGTCCTCAAGATCACCGTCACCGAGCATTCCGGTCAGCATCGCTGGAACTCCTTTGCCGTCAACGAGCTCTCCTTGGAGAAAGCAGCTCGACGCCGCATGCTCGACGTGCTGGCATCCGTGGACGAACTGCCTGTGCAGCGTTGGAGTTGCGATGGGATCCTCATCTCGACGCCGACCGGTTCCACTGCCTATGCCTTCTCCGCAGGCGGACCGGTGATGTGGCCCGATCTCGACGCGATGCTCATGGTTCCACTCAGCGCCCATGCCCTCTTCGCGCGTCCCCTCGTCATGAGCCCGGAGGCTCGCGTCGACCTCGACATTCAGCCGGACGGTTCGGAATCCGCGGTGCTGTGGTGCGACGGACGCCGATCCTGCACAGTACGCCCGGGGGAGAGGATCACCGTTGTGCGTCACCCCGATCGTCTGCGCATCGCCCGGTTGGCCGCACAGCCCTTCACCTCCCGTCTGGTCAAGAAGTTCGAGCTCCCCGTCAGCGGGTGGCGCCAGGAGCACGGACGCAACCATCCAAGGGGGAACTCGTGATTCACAGTGTCCGGATTCGTGGTCTGGGCGTCATTGACGAGACGATCCTTGAGCCCTCTCCCGCGTTGACAGCGGTGACCGGCGAAACGGGTGCCGGCAAGACGATGGTCGTCACCGGCATCGGCCTGTTGTTGGGAGACAAGGCCGGTACCGGACTGGTTCGACATGGCCGTGATCGAGCCGTCGTCGAGGCCGTTCTTGATGCTCCTGACACTGATCGCATCAATGATCTGGGCGGAAGCGTCGAGGACAGCGAGGTCATCTGTGCCCGGCACATCACTGCGCGTCGCTCCCGAGCCCTCCTGGGAGGGGCCCAGATCACTGCCGGTCAGCTTGCCGACGTTGTCGGGGACCAGGTGACGATCCACGGACAGTCCGAGCAGGTCCGACTCGTCGATGCGTCCCGGCAGCTCGACATCGTGGATCGTGCGGCTGGAAAGGAACTGGCCGCACAGTTGAAGCATCATGCCCAGCTGTGGGTGCAATTGCGTACCTCTTCCCAGCGTCTCCACCGTCTCAATGAGGACCGCGCCGGAGCCGAGATGGAACGCGAGGTGCTGTCCAGGCGGGTGGGAGAGGTTGACGCCGTCGATCCCCAGCCTCATGAGGACGACGACCTCATCGCTGAGATGGCGGGGCTTCAGGCAGCTCAGTCGATTCGGGAATCGCTGCGTAGGGCTGACGTCCTCCTCAACGGGACGGAGACGTCCACCGGCCCCCAATCGGGAGCACTGGCCCTGCTGGAACAGGCCGTTCACGAGCTGGAGGGCACCGGGGACGTCGATCCCGAGGCCGCAGAACTGGCCGAGCGCGCTCGTCAGGTGTCCTACGACCTGAGCGACCTGGCCGCTTCGGTCGCCGGGCATGCCGTGCGCGCCGAGTCCGATCCGCAGCGCCTCGAGGAGTTGGGCGGACGGCTGGCCGCGATTCAGCGACTGTTGAGGGCTCGTACGACGACTCTTGACGACCTGCTGGAGACCACCGCCGCAGATCGACAGCGTCTTGCCGAGCTCCATCCGGCTGCCAATGATCTCGACGCCCTGGGACGCGAGGTGGAGCAGTTGCGCTGCCAGCTGCGGGAGTCGGCCGACCGCATCAGCGCTGTGCGACGCCGTACCGCCGTCCGGTTGGCTGCCGAGGTGAAGCCTGAGTTGGAGGTCTTGGCCATGCCGCACGCCCGACTGGAGTTTCGCGTCGAACCTGCTCCCATGGGGCCGCGAGGTGCCGATGGTGTGACGATCATGCTGACGGCCAACCCGGGTGCGGATCCGGCCCCGCTGTCCAAGGCGGCCTCAGGTGGTGAGTTGTCGCGGGTGAGGCTGGCCCTCGAGGTTGTCGCGGCACAGGCCCAGACGCCACAGACCTTCGTCTTCGACGAGATCGACTCCGGCGTCGGAGGTGCAGTCGGCATCGAGATCGGGCGGCGACTGCGCCAGCTGGCACGACGTCACCAAGTCATCGTCGTCACCCACCTGGCCCAGGTTGCTGCCTTCGCTGACACCCATGTCGTCATCACGAAAGCCTCCGACGGGGCCGTCACCAGCTCTGGTCTGCGAGAGGTCAGCGGATCGGAGCGCGAAATTGAGTTGTCCCGGATGATGAGTGGCATGGTCGACTCGGAGTCTGGTCTGGAGCATGCTCATGACCTGTTGAACGAGGTCGCCCGGCAGGGCTGACAGGCCGTAGCCGAGTGTCCGCCAGTCGGGCCGCCTTGGCCGGGACCGTGGGTCATCCGTTAGGCTGGAGGTCCGTGGGCACCGACAATCACTCCAGCAAGCATGTTTTCGTCACCGGAGGAGTCGTCTCCTCCTTGGGAAAGGGGCTCACGGCCTCCTCTATCGGGTCCCTTCTCAAGGCTCGTGGCCTCAAGGTCACGATGCAGAAGCTCGACCCCTACCTCAACGTCGATCCGGGAACGATGAATCCGTTCCAGCATGGTGAGGTCTTCGTCACCGAGGATGGTGCCGAGACTGACCTGGACATTGGCCACTACGAGCGATTCCTCAACGAGAACCTGTCCGGTCAGGCCAATGTCACCACCGGCAAGGTCTACTCGGCTGTGATCTCCAAGGAGCGTCGTGGTGACTACCTGGGCGACACGGTTCAGGTCATTCCTCACATCACCAACGAGATCAAGGAACGCTTGTTGGCGATGGAGGACGGCAACCCCGACGTCGTCATCCATGAGATCGGCGGTACCGTCGGTGACATCGAGTCGCTACCCTTCCTCGAGGCTGCCCGTCAGGTTCGTCACGAGATCGGCCGGGAGAACGTATTCTTCCTGCACGTCTCCTTGGTTCCCTACATCAGGCCCTCCGGTGAGATGAAGACCAAGCCCACCCAGCACTCCGTGGCAGCTCTGCGGGAGGTCGGTATCCAGCCCGACGCCATCGTCTGCCGGTCTGAACGCCCGCTGGGCAAGGGCATCAAGTCGAAGATCGCCCTCATGTGTGACGTCGAGGGCCCAGCCGTCGTGTCCTGCCCGGATGCCCCCTCGATCTACCTCATCCCCAAGGTCCTGCATCGCGAGGGCCTGGATGCCTACGTCGTGCAGAAGCTCAGCCTCTTCTTCCGGGACGTCGACTGGACGACCTGGGACGATCTTCTCGACCGCGTCCGCAAGCCGCGCAGCGAGGTGACGGTGGCCCTGGTCGGCAAGTACATCGACCTGCCGGACGCCTACCTGTCGGTGACGGAGGCCTTGCGTGCCGGCGGATTCGCCAACAAGGCCAACGTCAACGTCGTGTGGGTAGCCTCGGACTCCTGCGCAACCCCCGAGGGCGCTGCCCAACAGCTCAAGGACGCCGACGCCATCTGCGTTCCCGGCGGATTCGGCATCCGTGGCGTGGAGGGCAAGATCGGTGCCATTCGCCATGCCCGCGAACACAAGGTGCCCTTCCTGGGCCTGTGCCTTGGTATGCAGTGCGCGGTCATCGAGGTTGCTCGTGACCTGGCCGGCATCGAGAATGCTGCCTCCAGTGAGTTCGACCCGCAGACCACTGACCCGGTCATCGCGACCATGGCTGAGCAGATCGATGCCGTTTCCGGAAAGGGGGATCTGGGCGGCACCATGCGCCTGGGTTCCTACCCCGCCAAGCTCGCCAAGGATTCCCTGGTGGCCGAGCTTTACGGCACGACGACGGTCTCCGAGCGTCACCGCCATCGTTACGAGGTCAACAACGCCTACCGAGATCTCCTTGAACAGGCAGGTCTGAGGATCAGCGGCACCTCACCCGACGGCGCTCTGGCGGAGTTCGTGGAGCTCGATCGCGAGGCTCATCCGTACTTCGTCGCCACTCAAGCCCATCCGGAGCTCAAGTCCCGCCCGACGCATGCCCACCCGCTGTTCCGCGGACTCATCGCGGCTGCTGTCGAGTACGCCAGGGCGGCTGCCAAGGAAGCCCCGAAGGAGGCTGCCAGGAAGGAGGCCGACAAGTGAGTCAGGAGCGCTGGGACCGCGACGAGTGCTGGCAGGTCGTTGACCACCAGGTGAAGGCCACTGGTCGGGTGTGTGACTTCGTCGATGACGCTGTCGTCACTCCGTCTGGGGAGCACATCAATCGGCAGTACATGAGTCATCCCGGTGCGGTGGGGATCATCGCCCTTGACGACCAGGATCGCGTCGCGGTGGTGCGGCAGTACCGACATCCGGTGCGCATGGTCCTCGTCGAGCCACCTGCTGGCCTGCTCGACGTCGACGGTGAGGATTTTCTGGCAGCAGCTCAGCGCGAGCTGGCCGAGGAGGCCATGCTCGCTGCCGATGACTGGCGCATCCTCCTCGACATCGTCACCACCCCCGGTGGATGCCAGGAATCCTTGCGGATGTACCTCGCCCGCGGGCTTCACGAGGCGCCTCGTCCAGAAGGCTTCGTGTTGGAGGGGGAGGAAGTGTCGATGACGGTTGGCTGGGAGCCGCTGGCCGACCTCGTCGAGGCGGTCTACGCCGGGCAGTGCCAGTCACCGACCCTGGTGACCGGGGTCACGGCACTTGAGCTGGCGCGTCGCACTGGCCGGGTCGACCAGCTGCGTCCTGCCGATTCGCCATGGCCGATTCGTGAGCGCCCCGGTGGTATCAACGGGGCCCTTGTCGAGTGACGTTCACCGCCGGTGACCAGGTCGACAACTACCTGCGTCACCTCGTCGTGGAGCGAGGTCTGTCCGACAACACGGTTCAGGCTTACCGACGCGATCTCGCCCGCTACCAGGACTTCCTCGACTCGCGCGGGATTCGATCGCTGTGCGAGGTCACCCGCGTCGACGTCGAGGAGTTCCGCCGCCACCTTGACGACCTGGGGCTCGCCCCGGCGTCGGTCACCCGGTCGGTGGTTGCCGTGCGCAATCTCCATCGCTTTGCCGCCAGTGCTGGCCAGACCCCGACAGATGTGACGGCTGGGATCTCACCGGGAACTCGCTCCCGGAGGCTGCCCAAGGCCTTGTCCATGGATCAGGTCGAGGCGCTGTTGGCGGCACCTGACACCGAAACCGTGGAAGGTCTGCGTGACGCAGCGTTGCTGGAATTGCTCTACGGCACGGGCACGCGTGTCTCGGAGATCTGTGCCCTCGACGTCGACGACATTCGTCCCGTCCTGGACGATCCAGAACTCGGCTTGAGACTCATCGGCAAGGGAGACAAGGAACGCATCGTCCCGCTGGGAAGCTATGCCGCGAAGGCGGTGACCGCCTGGTTGGTGAGAGGGCGTCCCTCCTGGGCCGGGGTGGGACATGGCGACCACGCCTTGTTTCTCAACACCCGCGGACGGAGGTTGTCCCGGCAGTCGGCGTGGGCCGTCATTCGTCGAGCTGGTAAGGCCGCAGGCCTGGACGTCGAGCACTTGTCACCGCACAGCTTGCGCCATTCCTATGCCACCCATTTGTTGGATGGCGGGGCCGATGTCCGAGTTGTGCAGGAACTCCTGGGGCACTCCTCTGTGACAACGACCCAGATCTACACCTTGGTGACGGCTGACCATCTCAGAGAGGTGTACCGGTCCTCGCACCCGCGAGCCGTGTGAGAACCCTGCTGATGGATGCTGTCGTCCGTCGGCAGGTGGAACACGTGACGGACAGCGCCGCGGCGCAGATCGCTTGGTCGCCGTCCATGACAGAAGCGACCTCCCGTAGAAGATGATGAACGACACCCCTCGTTGAAGGTGATGCTGACGTTGCCATCGGTGCTCATCTCGTCATTGACCTCCCGCCACTGTGCAACGCCATGAAATGTGAATGGATCGTCCATGGTGACGTTCACGTCAGACACCGGTCGAGGGAATGTGAATGTCGTCTGGGAGCGGTTCTCGAGGAACACGTGCGGAGTCGTGAGGGTGCTGTCGGTGGGGGGACTGGAAGATCGCCGATCCAGGCATCCTTGTCGCGCCGACGTCGTAGGTGGTGATGTCGATTCCCTCAACGTGGTCGCTATTGTAGGGTCACTCGGACTGGGCCGCGGTCGATGACACGTGTCGTAGGTTCGCATGAGGCGGCGTAGACCGGGAGGGTGGTCGCGACTACTGCGGTGGGTGCTGCCCATGACAGTCCACGAGTGAGTGTCTGTCCGAAGACATCAGGCGTTGCATTCGTGGTCAATGCGGCCTCCTTGATGCCATGGGAACGTGTTTCGTGACCTGGGTCTTGTCAGCGCGGAGTACCGAGTATATTCAAGCTATGGAATAGATATGAATTGACAGTTGATATCTTGACACGAGCTGCCAGCGGATCAATCCGCATGCGAACGGTCCTTGTGCCGGCTGCGGGGCGCAGCTGTTGGATCCGCCCACTATCGTGGGTGCGAGCACGGATTGTTGCCGTGACGATGCTGTCGTGACGTCGAGAGGAAGGTCACCACGTGTCCGAGACTGACCCCGAACCGCTGTTCCGCGTCCCCGGGCCGGGCCGGGAGGCCCAGGAGGCTGCTGAGAACTCCGTTGGTCCGACCGGACGCCCACTTCCTGACCTTCCCGAGCCGACGCCGGTTCCTGACGGTCCGAAGCACGCCACCGTCATCTCGATGTGTAACCAGAAGGGTGGAGTCGGCAAGACGACGACGACCATCAACCTGGGCGCGGGGCTGGCCGAGTATGGCCGCAAGGTACTCCTCGTCGACTTCGATCCGCAGGGATCGCTGTCGGTGGGACTGGGCGTCAACCCACACACCTTGGAGAAGTCGATCTACACCCTCCTGATGTCGCGGCGTGACGACGTTCATGACGTCATCCAGCCCACCGAGACCGAGGGCATGGATCTGCTGCCTGCCAACATTGACCTGTCGGCAGCCGAGGTGCAGCTCGTCAGCGAGGTTGCCCGTGAGCAGACCCTCAGGCGAGTCATCGATCGTGTCCGGGGCGACTACGACATGATCCTCATCGACTGTGCCCCGTCGCTGGGTTTGCTCACCATCAATGCCCTAACGGCATCTGACTACGTCATCATGCCGCTGGAATGTGAGTTTTTCGCCCTGCGCGGTATCGCCCTGCTCACCGACACCATTGAGAAGGTGCAGGATCGCCTCAACCCGGATCTGGAGATCCTGGGCATCCTCGGAACGATGTTCGACCCGCGTACCCTGCATGCCCGCGAGGTCATGGAGCGTGTCGTACAGGCCTTTGGGGACGTCGTCTTCCACACTGTCATCAAGCGCACCATCAAGTTCCCCGAGACCACCGTGGCCGGGGAGCCGATCACCAGCTATGCCTCCTCATCACTGGGAGCCCAGGCCTATCGTGATCTGGCCAAGGAGGTTCTGACACGATGCCGCGCCGAGTGAGCCTGCCGGGAGCCAACGAACTCTTCCGACCCACCGCCGACATTCACCAATCCGAACGTGCGAAGGACCCCGAGAAGATGCCGGGGAAAACCGCCAAGGACGTCCGGGCCAGGATACCTGGGGACAAGCGCACTGGTAGCGGGCGGGTCCGTCACGATGAGAAGATCACCGTGTATGTCTCCACCGAGGAACTCATTGCTCTGGAGACCGCCAGACTGACCCTGCGATCCCGGGGAATCAACGCCGATCGTGGCCGTATCGTGCGCGCATCGGTCGCCATGGCCCTGGCCGATCTGGAGGAGAACGGCCACGATTCCACACTGGCCCGTCTCCTCACCACTGACGGAACAACGCGAGGAAGAACATGAGCGACGAGCAAGGCATCCGGCTTCAGAAGGTGCTGGCCCAGGCTGGGCTGGCATCTCGCCGTGCTGCGGAAGAGATGATCACGGCTGGACGAGTCGAGGTCAACGGTGAACTCATCATTGAGCAGGGACGACGCGTCGATCCCGAGCGCGACGAGATCCGCGTCGACGGGTCTCGTATCCCCACCGCTCGACGACACGTCTACTACGTGCTCAACAAGCCGCAAGGTGTCGTGTCCACGATGGACGACCCGCAAGGACGCCCCTGCCTGTCGGACATCGAGGGAGTGCCGCGCGGTATTCGCCTGTTCCACGTCGGTCGTCTTGACACCGAGACCTCTGGCCTCATTCTGTTGACCAACGATGGTGAGTTCTCCAACCGCATGACCCACCCGTCATACAAGGTTCTCAAGACCTACTTGGCCGACGTCGAGGGTCGGGTCGATGACAAGGTCATTCGTCGCCTTGCGAAGGGCATCACCTTGGAGGACGGCCCGGTCAAGCCTGATGCCGTCCGTCTGGTGCAGGTCAGCGACGAGCACTCCCTGGTCGAGGTGAGCCTTCACGAGGGCCGAAATCGGATCGTGCGTCGCATGATGGACTCGGTCGCACACCCGGTGCGCCGACTGTCGCGGACTGCGATCGGGCCGGTTCGACTAGGGCGTTTGGGACGTGGCGACATGCGCGAACTCACGCACGAGGAGCTGGGTCAGCTTCTCGACCTTGTCGAATTGTGAGGCCACGTCAGTGACAGGAATTGTTCTGAGGCGCTACTCGGGTACCCTCAGGCAGGTGAGTTCGAACAAGCATCGTCGGGTCAGCGCTGCGGCACTTGCCGCCGTACTGTGCGTGTCGTCACTGGCCCTTGCCTCCTGCAACAAGTCATCCCCCGACGCCGAGCCGTCGCCGAGTAACTCGGCAAGCGCCCCGGCCTCCGCCCCCGCGGGCACGAAGGCTTCGGCCACTGCGACCAAGAAGCCGACCATGGTCACGAGTCTTGATCAGATCAAGGTGTCCGGTGAGGACGGCAAGGCCCCCAAGGTTGAGGGATCATGGCCGCTGGCCATCGCCAAGACCCAGGCCAAGGTACTCAAGGAGGGTGACGGCGAGAAGGTTGACAAGAACGCCACCGTCAAGGTGAATTACCTTGGCGTCAACGGGCGTACCGGCAAGGTGTTCGACTCCTCTTACCAGCGTGGTTCAACCGTGGACTTCCCGCTGTCCCAGGTCGTCCCAGGATTTGCGAAAGGTCTCACCGGCAAACACGAGGGTGATCGGGTCCTCATCATGATGCCGGGTTCTGACGCTTACGATTCGAAGGGCGGCGCCCCGCAGGCTGGCATCATGAAGGGCGATTCCCTCATCTTCGTCGTAGACATCGTCAACGTGCCGCTCGCCAAGGCCAAGGGTGAAGCGGTGACCCCGACCTCTGGTCTGCCCACCGTCAAGGAGGTTCAGGGAGCCCCCGCCGTGACGATCGGCAACGCCAAGAAGCCGTCGAAGCTTGTCGCCCAGCCCCTCATCAAGGGAGACGGCAAGAAGGTCACCCCCAAGGATGCGATTGACGTCAAGTACCGCACCTATGCCTGGTCCTCCAAAGAGCTCATTGAGGACGGCTTCTCCAGTGAGGCCGTCACTGGTTCCATGAGTTCGGTCATCCCGGGGTGGAAGAAGGGCCTGGCGGGTCAGACGGTCGGTTCGCGCGTCATGCTCATCGTCCCGCCTGCCGATGCCTACCCGGAGGGCAACACCAATCCGCCGGTCAAGAAGGGCGAGACCTTGGTGTACGTCATCGACATTCTCTCGGCTCAGAAGGAGTCCTGAGCCCCTGATCTGAGGCACTGAGTCGGCCGGTCCCCTCATGAGTGGGCCGGCCGAATCCGTTGTCACAACTCGACCACGGGCAACACGGCGTCGCTCCACCAGCCACGTGGCCCTGCAAGCGGAGCTGGATCAAGTGGGGTCACGTGGGCCGGGGGAGAGGGCGGGGTCAGAGCCGCGGACCCGATGAGGTCATGCGGATCGGTGGCTTCCGGAAGACCCAAGGAGCGGCACAACCATGCCACGACGTGGTTGCGGTCGATGCCGGCTTCCATGAGGTCGGTCAGCCCTGCAGCCCCTGCTGACTTCGAGAGACGCTCACCGTCGGGAGCGGTGACAAGACCGGTGTGCGCATAGGTTGGGGCCTCAAAACCGAGTAGTGCGGCCAAGTGGGCCTGACGGGGCGCCGAAGACCACAGATCCCTGGCTCGAACCACCTGATTCACCCCTTGCAAACCGTCGTCAACGACCACTGCGAGGTTGTATGCGGGGGTGCCGTCGTTACGGACCAGGACGAGATCGTCGACTCGCCCTCGGCAGTGTCCGCGCGCCAGGTCGGTGGCCTGGAAGGAGTCGATCTCGCTGGCCAGGCGGGTGGCAGGAGGGCGCTTCCCAGCCCGTTCTTCGCGCTGTGGTGTGGTCAGGGTTCGGCAGGTGCTTGGGTAGGGACGCCAGTCGGCCTCGTTGGGGGCGGTGGTCGCTGCCGCGATCTCCTTGCGAGTGCAGAAGCAGGGGTAGGTGTCCAAGCCTGCGACGGCGTCAGCGTAGAGATCACGACGTTCCGACTGCCGGACCACTGGCCCGTCCCAGTCGATGCCGAGGGTCTCCAGGTCCCGTAACTGGGCCGAGGAGATGTTCCCGGCGGCCGCTACTCGCGCCTGGTCCAGGTCCTCGATGCGCACCACGAATCGGCGTTGCGAGGATCGGGCCAGCAACCAGGCCGCCAATGCCGTACGGAGGTTTCCCAGGTGGAGGGACGAGGTGGGGGATGGGGCAAATCGTCCTGCTGGCCCGGATGGCTGCGCAGAAGAATGGGTCGCGGCAAAATCGGTCACGAGCGGCAGTGTAGGCAACAATTGTTGTGACGGAATGGCTGTGCCCGCCCATATGGGTAGGCTGTGACGCTGGAAGGAGGGTGCCGATGGCTGCGCAGCGTTCGGAGAGGTTGGTCAACCTCGTCATCGCTCTCCTGGTCACCGACCGTCCTCTCACTCGTGCTCAGTTGCGCGACATGATCGAGGACTACCGCAACGTCTCTGAGGTTGCCTTCCAGCGCTCGTTCGAGCGCGACAAGGAGGAACTGCGTCGGATCGGCATCACTGTCGAGTCCGTGACCCTCGATACCTTCTTCGGTGACGAGGTCGGCTACCGGATCCCTCGTGCTGACGTCGAGCTACCACCTGTGCAGTTCACCCAGGCCGAGGCTGACGCCCTGGCCACCGCGGCGCGGGTGTGGCGGGAATCCGTTCTTGACGAGTCCTCCACCTCTGCGCTGGTGAAGCTACGTGCGGCTGGTGTCGAACCCGACACCGAGGCCGGTATCGCTACCCAGGTCGTCACCGGTGCTGATGCGCCATCCTTCTCCGATCTGTGGCGGGCCACCATCGATCGCTCCCGGGTGAGATTCGGGTACCGAGGTGGCAAACAGCGCACCGTCGATCCATGGCGGATGGCCTTGCGCCGCGGACGTTGGTACCTCGTCGGACATGACGTCGACCGTGACGAACCGCGACTGTTCCGCCTCTCGCGCATCAGCTCTGCGGTGACCACGGTGGGGGAGCCCGGTACCGTCACCAGTCCCGAACCTGAGGTCATTGAGGCCCACCTCAATCGCCTTGAACCGCCCGAGCCTGAGGAGGTCGACGTCACCTTGGCTGTTGCTCCCGGTGTGCGTCTGGGGGTCATGACGACTCGCGCCGAGTGGGACGGGCCCGTTCCCGAGGGGTACGAGGTCGTCACCGGCGGGTTCGGTGGATATGGCGAGGCCGCCACCGCCGTGCTGCGCGCTGGTGGACGCATCATTCTGCTCGCCCCGGAGAAGGCCCGCACGGTGCTCGCCGATCGTATTCAGGCTGTCCTGCGGTTGCAGGAGGATGTCTCATGACCGCTCGTACTGACACCGCCAGGCTGCTCGCGCTCATCCCGTATCTGCGGTCCCACCCCGGAGTCGCCGTCACCGAGGTCGCCCGAGTATTCGGAGTGACCACCGATCGGGTGATCGCTGATCTCAAGATCCTGTGGATGGTCGGCCTGCCCGGCGGTATGCCGGACGACCTCATAGACATCGACATGGATGCCGTTGACTCCGACGGCACCATCACAATCACCAATGCCGACGCCCTGCCACGTCCCATGCGGTTGACTCCCGACGAGGCGTGGTCCCTGCTAGCCGCCCTGCAGGTCATCGCCGATCTGGCTGACGAAACGGTTCGGCCCGCCGTGGCCTCGGCGGTTGAGAAACTGCGCCAGGTCTGCCCGCAGTCCGGTCCGGACCCGGTGGAGGCCAGTGTGGAGGCCGATTACGACCCGCGTTCGGAGTGGTTCACCGGGGCGTGCGCCAACAAATGGCGCATTGAGATCGTCCACAAGCGAGGCGACGATCCGACCCCGCACACTCAGGTCGTCGACCCTGTTCGGGTGGAGGTTCGTGACGGGCATCGTTACCTCGTCGGATGGTCGATGGCTCGCAAGCAGTGGCGAACATGGCGTCTGGACCGCATCGTGACGGGCAAGAGGGTCGGCCACGCCACCAACCATGGCCGCCCGCCCAAGACCCTTGAGTGGTTCTCGGATGTCGTTGACGAGGTGACGTTGACCCTGGCCCCGCGTGCCAGATGGGTCGCCGAATATCACCCGGTGCGCCACGTCGAGAAGGACGGGGACGTGTGGAAGGTGACATTCGCGGTCGCCTCTGCGACCTGGCTCGCCGAACTCATGGTGGGTCTGGGCTGCGATGTCCTCGCCGTTGATCCGCCTCGCGCGGCTGCTCCTGCGATTCAGCTGGCACGCGCGGCGGCCGCGGCCAACGGCATTGAGGTGCCACGGCGTGAGGCTGGGGGCGAGTGATGATGGGGTGGTTGTGGGTCCTTGTCCTCGCCTTCGTCCTGCTCGTCGTGGAGATCGTGGTCGGCACGATCTGGCTGTGGCGCAAGGCCGCTGCACTGCTGAGCGGCGTGGAACAGACGACCGGTCGGCTCGATGAGTTGGCCCACATTCTGGAGGATTTCGACACCACCGCTGGCAAGGAGTCGATGAGGTCCGACGTACGCTGATCATCGTGGTAGCCTGAACGCCGATCGTCGAGCTGGCGACCCCCCGTGTGGTATGGGAACGGATGCCAGCCAAGTCTGGAAGGAGAGCCTCAATGGCTCCTCTGCTCATCGCGAATGACATGACCATCATCATCATCATCATCCTCGCGCTTGTTCTCTTCGGTGGTTCCCGCATCGCCGGCGTCGGCAAGGGTGCCGGCCGCGCCATCCGTGAGTTCAAGGAAGAGACGGCCGGTCTCGAGAAGGGCAAGGACAAGGAGGCCGAGAAGGACACCACGGCCGTCGAGGCTGACGTCGCCAAGGATCAGAGCAAGCCGACCGAGTGAGTTAACCCATGGCCACGGATACCCCGGTCGAGCAGACTGACGGTGAGGATCATCGTCGGTTTGCCCGATTCCGTCCACCCCAGGCCGGGGAGGGCGGTGCGATGTCGCTCCTGGACCACGTTCGGGAACTTCGGTACCGAATCATCGTGTCGTTCATCGCGGTCGTCATCACGAGCTCCGTGGCCTTCGTGTTCTATCGGCCGCTGGTCGAGATCGTCATGTATCCCTACCAGCAGGCCAGCGCCGCGATCAAGGACAAGAATCCAGCGGCCTCCCTGCAGGTCGTCAACACCGGTGTCGTCGCCCCGTTCGTGTTGAACATGAGGGTGGCCATCGTCGCCGGACTCATCGCAGCCTGTCCCGTCTGGCTGTACCAGATATGGGCCTACATCGTCCCTGGTCTGCTCGTCAACGAGAAGAAGTGGGCGCTGAGATTCCTGGGATCGGCCATTCCGCTGTTCCTCATCGGTTCGGCGCTGGGTTATTGGGTGCTGCCCAAGGGCATCGCCCTTATGCTGAATTTCACGCCTCATGGCATGGGCATCACCAACCTGCTCGACATGAATGCCTTCTTGGCTCTGGAGATCCGCGTCATCCTGCTGTTCGGCGTGAGCTTCCTGCTGCCAGTGGTCCTGGTCCTGCTCAACTTGATTCACGTTCTGTCATCTTCACAGTTGAAGGCGGCTCGCAAGTGGTCCATCTTCGGATTCTTCTGCCTGGGCGCCTTCGTCAATCCGTCCGGTGACCCCATTTCCATGTGCGCCCTGGCCGTCCCACTGAGCGTGATGTACGTCATCGCCGAGTGGATCTGCCGCAGTAATGAGCGCAAACGCAACACTGACGACTTGGGAATCGACAAGTCCGAATTCAACGTTCAGATCGATTGACTCGTGCCAGTCGTCTCGAGCCGTGGGTAGCTGCAACTGACCGTCCTGGCCTGTCCCTTCGCGGTAAACTTCGTCGGTCTGCCGTGACGGTCGTACCTGGTCGCTAGGTTGGAGACATGAGCGAGACTCTTGACCGGTTCATCGCAGGGCTGTCCTTCGAACCCGACGGCTACCAGGTGAAGGCCTGTCAGGATCTCGACGACGGTGCCGGGGTTCTCGTTGCCGCGCCGACGGGTGCCGGCAAGACGGTGGTCGGCGAGTATGCCACTGACTTGGCTCTGGCCTCAGGTCTGAAGTGTTTCTACACCACCCCCATCAAGGCGCTGTCCAACCAGAAGTTCCATGATCTGGTGGCTCGTCACGGTGAGGACCAGGTGGGTCTGTTGACCGGTGACATCACCATCAACTCGCAAGCTCCTGTTGTCGTCATGACGACCGAGGTGTTGCGGAACATGATCTATCGCAGCTCCCACACCCTCGACGCCCTGGGTTGGGTCGTGCTCGACGAGGTGCACTATCTGGCTGACCGTTTCCGCGGGCCGGTGTGGGAAGAGGTCATCCTCGGCCTGGATCCGAAGGTCAAGATCGTCGGGCTGTCAGCGACCGTCTCCAATGCCGAGGAATTCGGAGAATGGCTCGACGAGGTACGCGGGGACGTTAGAGTCGTCGTCTCCGAGCGTCGTCCGGTCCCCCTGACCCAGCACGTTGCCGTCGGGCGGCATCTCCACGATCTTTTTGACGACAGACGCCCCACCGAGGTCAATCAGGAGCTGGTGTCCATAGCCAGGGAGGAGTCCAGATTCCAGCGGGACGACTCCCGCCGCCCCCGAGGCCGCTCGGGCAAGGGGAAACGCAATGTTTCCTATGGCAGCGGGCGGTTTGGCGGAGCTTCCGCCCAGCGTCGAGGACGAGGCGGACGTGACAAGCCGCGCGGTCCTCGTCATCGGCCCAGTCGTATTCAGGTCGTGCGGTCCCTCCAGAGGGCCAACTTGCTGCCCGCCATCATCTTCGTGTTCTCCCGAGCCGGATGTGACGCCGCCGTCAGCCAATTGCTCAACACCGACCTGGTGCTCACGAGCCAGCGGGAAGCCCGCCAACTGCGTCGTATCGCGGAGCGCCACGGCGAAGGATTGACCGACGAGGAACGTCGAGCGGTGGGCTGGAACCACTTCGTGGTGGCCTTCGAGCGCGGTATCGCCGCTCACCACGCAGGGTTACTGCCAGTGCTCAAGGCCATCGTCGAGGAAGGGTTTGTCGCAGGTCTCCTCAAGGTTGTCGTCGCCACCGAGACCCTGGCCCTGGGCATCAACATGCCTGCCCGCACGGTCGTGTTGGAAAAGCTTGTGAAGTACAACGGACAGACCCACGCCGACATCACCCCGGGCGAGTACACCCAGCTCACCGGTCGTGCTGGACGCCGTGGCATCGACACCCAGGGACATGCGGTCGTGTGCTGGCAGGCTGGCATGGACCCGCGTGCGGTGGCCGGGTTGGCCTCCCGGCGGACCTATCCGCTCAACTCGGCCTTCGTCCCGACTTACAACATGGCCGTCAATCTCGTCGGATCCATGGGCCGGGAGAAGGCACGTGATCTACTGGAGCATTCCTTCGCCCAGTTCCAGACGGATCGAAGACTGGGCGGTTCAGCCGTGCGTAGCCGTCAGACCCAGTCCGAGATCGACGCTTACCTGAATGCTGCCCACTGTGAGCACGGCGACTTCGCCGAATACGCCCGGATGCGTGAGCAAATCAGCGAGCTGGAACATGAGCAGGCTCGACTGCGCAAGGCGGATCGGCCCAGCCAGATCGCCGATTCCCTGTCCCGTCTCGATCCGGGTGACGTCATCGCGGTACCGTCCGGGCCGCACGCCGGGTGGGTTGTCGTCGTCGATCCCGGAACTCACGGAAAGAGGGGCAAACGTCCGAAGCCACTCGTCATGACTCCGGGGCGGACCGTCATTCGCCTTGGCCATGAGGACGTCGATGCCCCAGTCAAGAGGGTCGCCGGGGTCAAGGTTCCGCGCCATTTCCACCCCGGAAATCAGGCCGATCGACGTTGCCTGGGCAAGGCCTTCGATCGCGTCCTTGATGGTCTGGGGGAGCCGGTCATCCAACCTAGACGTCTCGAGGTGGACGCGGAGCTGGCCGAGCGCATCCATGACCTACGAACTCGAATGAGGCAGCATCCCTGCCATTCCTGTCCGGATCGGGAATCCCATGCCCGTTTCGCCGAACGTGCCATGAGGCTGACTCGACGCAGCGAACGAGAGCTGGCGAAAGCGCGAGCCAAGGCCACCTCCATCGCAACCCAGTTCGAGCGGATCGTGCTCGTCCTGGAAGCCCTGGGATACCTCGGGGAGGATGGCCAGGACGTCACTGACGCCGGTCGAATGCTGTCGGGGATCTACTCCGAGCTGGACCTCGTGACGACCGAGGCCATGAGGCGTGGCATCTTCGACGAACTCGATCACCCTCAGCTCGCCGCGGTGTTGTCGACCATTGTCTACGAATCTCGTCCCGGTGATCGTGGCCACCTGCACCGCATGCCCGACCAGGCCAGTGAGTCGGCGGAATCCCAGCTTCGAGCCGTGCGAGCCGAGATCGGCCTGCTGGAACGGGATCACCGCATTGAGCGCCCCCGCGACCTCGACATCGGATTCGCGGAAACGGCCTATGCCTGGGCTGCAGGGGCCGGTTTGGAGACGGTGCTTGATGACATGAGCGCCGGTGACTTCGTACGACGGGTGCGTCAGGTCTGTGATCTGGCGGGTCAAATCGCTCATGCGGGAGTCTCTGAGGAGCTCGCTCACACCTGCCGTCAGGTGGTCGGTGCCATGCAGCGCGGTGTTGTCATCATGGATCGCGAGGAGGAGTGAGACCGCCCCTCACCTGCGATGACACCTGGATCACCCACTGCACCAAGGGTCCACACCCGGTAGCCTGTGGCCATGGCTGTGGCTGTGCGTGTCATCCCATGTCTCGACGTCAAGGACGGACGAGTTGTCAAAGGCGTCAACTTCGTCGGTCTGCGCGATGCCGGTGATCCGGTGGAATTGGCGGCCGAATACGGACGTCTGGGGGCTGACGAGGTGACCTTCCTCGATATCTCTGCCTCGACCGAGGGGAGAGCCACGACCTGCGAAATGGTGACCCGCTGCGCCGAGACGGTTTTCGTACCCCTGACAGTGGGCGGCGGTGTGCGAGGGGTCGACGACGTCGACGTCCTGCTGCGATCCGGTGCCGACAAAGTGGGTGTCAACACCGGAGCCATCGCCAACCCGGGAATCATCGACGAGGTCGCCGACCGATTCGGTACTCAGGTGATCGTGTTGTCGGTTGACGCACGACGGGAGCCAGATCAGCCTTCCGGATTCGGGGTGACCACCCACGGTGGAAGCCGATCAGCCGGACTCGACGCCGTCGAGTGGGCTCGGCAAGCCGTCAACAGAGGGGCTGGCGAGATCCTGCTCAACTCCATGGATGCCGATGGCACCACGGACGGTTTCGACATCGAGATGATTGAGGCGGTGCGCCAGGCAGTCGACGTCCCACTCATCGCCTCGGGTGGGGCTGGCACGGTGTCTGACTTCGTCGCGGCGGTGCGGTCCGGTGCCGATGCCGTCCTGGCGGCGTCCGTCTTCCACTACCGCACCCTGACGATAGCTCAGGTCAAGGACGGCTTGCGCAAGGCCGGTTTCGAGGTCCGCTGAGCGAACACCGCCATCAGGAAGAGCCGTTGTGGTAGTCATGATTCATGGACTGCCTTTTCTGCTCAATTGCTGCGGGGGACATCCCCGCGACGATCATTGGTTCTGACGACACCTCGGTCGCATTCCTCGACATCGAGCCCTTCCAGGATGGCCACACCCTCGTCATTCCGCGAAAGCACGTCACGAGCGTCCTTGACGACGACGGGGAGTTGGCTCGGATCAGCCCGATGGTGACGAAGGTCGCTCGCCGTCTGGTCGACTCGCTGGGAGCATCCGGAGTCAACATCGTCTCCAATGCCGGTGACGTCGCTGGTCAGAGCGTCCACCATCTCCACGTCCATGTCATCCCGCGGTACGACAGCGAGCCCGGGATCAACGCCATTCGTTCGACCATGCCGCTGCGTCCGGTCGAGGAGATTGCCGCCATGGTGAGCGGAGAGCCGCACAGAAAATAGTCCACAATGTGGGACGTATGTCCGAATTGGTTGACGGCTGGCCGTCCATGCACAAAGATCAAAGGTATGAACGGCCAGCTCATTGTTATTGGTTAGCGTCCTCATCTTCGGATAGGACGCTCCCTCGTGTGCCACTCGGCAGCGAGGGTTTTTTCTTGTCCAGGACTTTGACAGCACCAATGAAGCCGTTTCACAACCACGGATGGAGGATGACATGGCCGAGGAATCCCGGCAGCAACGAATGATGACTGGCGCACAGATCGTCATTGAGAGCCTTGGGAAGCTCGGTGTCGAGGTCGTCTTTGGGCTTCCCGGTGGCGCGATCATGCCGACCTATGATCCGCTGATGGATTCCGCGAAGGTGCGGCACATCTTGGTGCGCCATGAGCAGGGGGCTGGTCATGCCGCAGAGGGCTACGCAGTGGCCACCGGAAAGGTGGGCGTGTGCATGGCGACCTCGGGACCAGGCGCAACTAACCTCGTCACCCCCCTCTACGACGCCTACCTGGACTCGGTACCGCTGGTCGCCATCACCGGTCAGGTCGGTACCAGCCTCATCGGAACTGATGGCTTCCAGGAGGCTGACATTCGCGGTATCACGATGCCGATCACCAAGCACAATTTCCTCGTCACTCGTGCCGACGACATCCCGCTGGTGATGGTTGAGGCCTTCCACATCGCGTCGACCGGGCGGCCCGGGCCGGTCCTCATTGACATCACCAAGGACGCCCAGACCTCGGTCGTCCCGTTCACGTGGCCCAAGCAGTACGATCTGCCTGGCTACAGGCCGACGACTCGTCCCCACAGCAGGCAGATCAAGGAGGCGCGCGACCTCATTCGTGCCGCTCGTCGTCCGGTGTTCTACATCGGTGGAGGCGTCGCCAGGGCCGAGGCTGCGGGCGAGCTGGCTCGGGTGGTCGACATGACGGGCATCCCGGTTGTGACCACCTTGACGGCCCGTGATGTCTTCCCGTCCACCCATCCGCTAGCTCTGGGCATGCCCGGCATGCACGGCTCGGTGGCTGCTGTCGGAGCGTTGCAGCGCGCCGATCTGCTCATTGCTGTCGGCACTCGGTTCGACGACCGTGTCACTGGACGGCTCGATACCTTCGCTCCCGGCGCCAAGGTCATCCACGCCGACATTGATCCCGCTGAGATCGGCAAGAACCGTCACGTCGATGTCCCGATCGTCGGTGACGCCAGGCTGACTCTGTCGCGCCTGGCGGAGTCCCTGGAGGACAAGGAGCTGGCCGACATCTCGAGCTGGGTGCGTCAGCTGCAGCGGATGAAGGAGTCTTACGCACCGTCGTGGGAAGAGGTTCCCGAGGGTGAGATCTCCCCGCAGCAGGTCATCCAGCGCATTGGAGCCCTGGCACCTGAGCACAGCGTGTTCGTGACCGGTGTGGGCCAGCACCAGATGTGGGCCTCCCATTTCCTGCCACATGACAAGCCGCGCTCCTGGCTGACCTCCGGTGGAGCCGGAACGATGGGTTACTGCGTCCCGGCGGCTCTGGGGGTCAAGATCGGGCGTCCCGAGGCCACCGTGTGGGGTATTGACGGTGACGGCTGTTTCCAGATGACCAATCAGGAGCTCGTCACGGCTGCCCTCAATGGTGCGCCGATCAAGATCGCCATCATCAACAACAACGTGTTGGGCATGGTGCGGCAGTGGCAGAACCTCTTCTTCGATTCCCGGTTCTCCCACACTGACCTGCATTCAGACCGTCTGCCGGATTTCGTCAAGCTCGCCGAGGCGATGGGCTGTGCGGCCTTCCGCGTGACCGATCCGGACAAGGTCGACGAGACGATCAAGGCTGCCAACGAGATCAACGATCGTCCGGTGGTGGTGGAGTTCGTCGTCCACACCGACGCCATGGTGTGGCCGATGGTGGCTGCCGGAGCCAGCAACGATGACATCAAGATCGCTCGCGGCATGGCCCCCGACTGGGGACACGCCGGGGATGAGACCGCACCTGTCGATGACGAGGACGGCGTAGACGACGAGACCGAGGAGAACTGAGATGACCACACACGTGCTGTCGGTGCTGGTGACGAACCGTCCGGGCGTGTTGACCCGGGTGTCGGGCCTGTTCGCCCGCCGGGGTTACAACATCGAGTCCCTGACCGTCTCGCCGACCGATGATCCCAGCGAGTCCCGGATGACGATCGGAATGAGCGTCGTCTCGGCCCAGGCCCTCGAGCAGATCGTCAAGCAGCTCAACAAGCTCATCGAGGTTCACAAGATCGTCGAGCTGGATCCCGGTGCGGTGACCCGTGAGCTCATCCTCGTCAAGGTGCGCTCCAACGTCGAGAACCGCTCGAAGATCATCGACACCGTAGAGCTGTTTCGAGCCAAGACCGTCGACGTCTCACTGGAGTCGCTGACGATCGAGGCGACCGGGGGGCGTGAGAAGCTGGACGCATTGCTGCAGATGCTTGAGCCATTCGGAATCATCGAACTCGTTCAATCCGGACAGGTGGCACTCAACCGTGGTGCCGCCGCCCTCAAGACAAAACGCTCCGGATGATCTGGGATTCCTCAACGAAAAGACAACAAGGCCCAAACCCAACAAGGAGAGAACACATCATGGCAAAGATCTACTACGACGACGACGCCGACCTGTCCATCATCCAGAACCGTCAGGTTGCCGTCATCGGTTACGGCTCCCAGGGTCATGCCCACGCCCTCAACCTGCGTGACTCCGGTGTTGACGTGCGTGTCGGTCTGCGCGAGGGCTCCTCGTCGATCGCCAAGGCCGAGGCCCAGGGGCTGCGCGTGCTGCCCATCGAGGAGGCTTGTGAGGAGGCCGACGTCGTCATGGTCCTGGCTCCTGACCAGAACCAGCGTCAGCTGTACGCAGAGCAGATCGCCCCGCACCTCAAGGATGGCGACGCACTCTTCTTCGCCCATGGCTTCAACGTCCACTTCGGTTACATCAAGGCCCCCGAGGGCGTCGACGTCTGCATGGTTGCCCCGAAGGGCCCCGGCCACATCGTGCGTCGTGAGTACGCCGACGGGCGTGGCGTCCCGGTGCTGGTCTGCGTCGAGCAGGACGCCTCCGGAACGGCGTGGGATCTGACCAAGTCTTACGCCAAGGCCCTCGGAGGTCTGCGCGCCGGCGGCATCGAGACCAGCTTCCGCGAGGAGACCGAGACCGACCTCTTCGGTGAGCAGGCCGTGCTGTGTGGTGGCCTGTCGCACCTCATCCAGGCTGGCTTCGAGACCCTCGTCAACGCCGGTTACCAGCCGGAGATGGCCTACTTCGAGGTCTGCCACGAGATGAAGATGATCGTCGACCTCATCATCGAGGGTGGCATCTCCAAGCAGCGTTGGTCGATCTCCGACACTGCTGAGTACGGCGACTACGTCTCCGGCCCGCGCGTCATTGATGACCATGTCAAGGAGAACATGAAGGCCGTCCTGGACGACATCCAGACCGGTGCCTTCGCCAAGCGCTTCATTGACGACCAGGATGCCGGTGCCCCGGAGTTCAAGAAGCTGCGCGAGGAGGAGGCCAAGCACCCGATTGAGGCCACTGGCAAGGAGCTTCGCAAGATGTACTCCTGGCTGGCCGCCACCGACGAGGACTACACCGAGGGCAACGCCGCTCGCTGAGCCTGAGCAGTGCTGACTCGTGCCGAGGGCCCGTGGAGATCCACGGGCCCTCGGACTGTGGTCCGGGTTGTGGGTGTGGAAGAGGATCAGCCGCGCGGGGACAGACGGCAGGCGACGATCGCAGCCATGTCAGAGGCGAGTTGAATCTCAGTGGCATGGACCTTCGGATGGGTCAGCCACGCGAGCCTGGTGGTGTCGACGGTGCCGTTGATTTCGTGTGGGGGGAATCCGTGGCTGGGAGGCATGTCGTCGATGACGACCACGCCGCCAACAGCGACCGCCTTGAGGATCTCGTCGACCTCGCGCACCCGGGCCACTCGAATCGGGACGGAGAGCAGATCGAAGGGTCCGCGTTCCACCAGGTCGTCCCAGGTGCCCTCAATGATGTCGATGTCGAGGCCAGCCAAGACCTCACGGGCACGGGCACACACCGTCGGGTCAGGCTCGTAGCTGATGACCTTGGTGCGCTTGCGGGCCCCAAGGCGCAGCCAGGCAGCCCCAGCACCGGACCCCGTCTCGCATTCCCCGATGGAACCGTGCACCCCCGCAGCCAAGGTGGCCATGAAACGACCGGTCTCATTACGGGTGGTGGTGAAGTAGCCCATCTCCAGCGCATTGTGGAGGGCTTTCGTCACCGTTTCAGGAATCTCGGGAATGGGTAGCATGGGCGACATTGTGCCAGTAGGGAACATCCGCCCCGTCGGTGGTCATCGACAACTGGACACCTGGAAACCCCGGCCCGCTCGGACCGGGGTTCTCGATGGGACTCAGAGACGTTCGGCGATGGCTCGCCCGATCTCTCTGGTGGCACGGGATGGTCCCGACACCCTGGCAGCGATGTCGTCGGACACAGCTTTACGGATACGCTGGGCGTCGTTGGGACGGTTGAGATGGTCAAGGAGCATGGCCATCGAGAGGATCGCGGCGGTGGGGTCAGCCTTGCCGGTTCCGGCGATGTGAGGAGCTGAGCCGTGCACCGGCTCGAACATTGACGGGTATTCACCGGAGGTGTTGACGTTGGCGCTGGGGGCCAGGCCGATTCCGCCCGTCACCGCGCCTGCGAGGTCGGTGATGATGTCTCCGAAGAGGTTGTCGGTGGCGATGACGTCGAACTGCTGGGGTTCCTTGACCAACGCGATCGTGACGGCATCGACGTGCATGTAGTCGGTGGTCACCCGAGGGAACTCCGCGGAGACCTCGTCGACGATCCGGCGCCACAGTGAACCCGCATTGACGAGGACGTTGTGCTTGTGGACCAAGGTCAGGTGACCTCGGCGGGCCGCGGCTCGGGAAAAGGCGTCGCGAACGACCCTCTCGACTCCGAAAGCGGTGTTGATGCTCACCTCAGTGGCAATTTCGTGGGGAGTTCCGGTCCGCACCGATCCGCCATTGCCGCAGTAGGGACCCTCGGTACCCTCCCGGCACACGATGAAGTCGATGGGCCCGGCGTCGGTGATCTCGGGAGCCAGCGGAGTGGCGGTGCCGGGGTACCAGGTCGAGGGCCGTAGATTGACGCTGTGGGCGAGGGCGAACCGAAGTTTGAGCAGCAGACCTCGTTCCAGTAGTCCTGAGGGCACCTCGGTCGAGCCGGGAGCGGCACCGACGGCTCCCAGCACGATGGCGTCAGCCTGTGAGATCTCGGCCAAGGTGGAGTCATCCAGGACCTCCCCGGTGGCCTTCCAGTGCTCGGCGCCGAGGTGGTACTCATGGATGGTGAAGGCCTCGGACCCGATCGTCCGCTCCAACACGTGGAGAGCTTGCTCGGTGACCTCGGGGCCGATTCCGTCACCGCCGATGACGGCGAGCTGCGTCACGTCGTTCGTCATGGGGAGAATCCTACCGGGATGGTCCACGATGTGGTCGTGCGATTCCACGAATTGGAACGAGTGGTTGCCTTTCGGTGTAACGTGTGGCCATGAGTTTGCGCTTTGCTTCTGCTGACGATCTGATGTGGTCCTCCGATGAGCGGATCGCGCTGGAACATGCCACTCCCCGATTCGGTGAGGTCTTCGCCGATCACATGGCCCTCGCCACCTGGCAGGCCGGAGAGGGTTGGGGGGACGACGCCGTGGTCAATTACCGCGGCCTGGACATCAATCCTGGCGGTGCTGTTCTCCATTACGCCCAGGAGATTTTCGAGGGCCTCAAGGCTTACCGACACGCTGACGGGTCCGTGTGGCTCTTCCGTCCCGATCAGAACGGTGAGCGTTTTGCCCTGTCGGCCGAGCGCCTTGCCCTGCCCAAGCTGCCTGTTGAGGACTTCGTCAACGCCTGTGCGCGGTTGGCCGAGGTTGATGCCCGCTGGGTTCCTGACCCCGGGGAGGACGGTGAGAAGTCCCTCTACTTGCGTCCGTTCATGATTGCCAACCAGGACTTCCTCGGTGTCGCTCCTGCGACGACGGTGCTGTTCTCCGTGATCGGCTCACCTGTGGGCGCCTACTTCGTCGGGGGAGTGAAGCCGGTGCGTATCCTCGTCGAGCGCCACCAAGCTCGTACTGCTCCTGGCGGTACCGGCGAGGCCAAGTGTGGTGGTAACTATGCGGCCTCCCTGCGCTCCCAGATTGAGGCCCAGGCCCGCGACTGCGCGCAGGTGCTCTTCGTCGACGCGGTCGAGCACCAGTGGATCGAGGAGCTTGGCGGCATGAACTTCATGGCGATCAGCAAGGATGGCCAGCTCATCACCCCGGAGCTGACCGGAACCATCCTGCGTGGTGTCACCCGTAAGTCCATCCTCGAGGTGGCCCCAGATCTCGGTCTGGAGCCGGTGGAGCGCAAGCTCGGCATCGACGAGATGCTTGACGGGGTGCGCTCGGGCGAATTCCCTGAGGTCTTCGCCTGCGGTACCGCGGCGGTCGTCACTCCGATCAGGTCCTTCCTCGACGGCGATGACGAGGTGACGGTCTGCGAGCCGACCGGGAAGACCACGATGGAGATTCGGCGTCGCCTCCTCGACATCCAGTTCGGACGCGCCGAGGACACTCGCGGCTGGCTCAGGAGGGTCTGCTGACCGTCACGACGACAACCTGTCCTGGCGACACCTGTTCCGACGCGACTGGGGCCGGTTCACTTCTGGCGAACCAGCCCCAGTCGTTCTGGGCGGACCTGGATCAACGTCCTCAGGCCGTGATGGTGTCGACGACGAGGTCGCGGGGCTGGAGGGACTCGCCGACGCTGAAGGCGTCGGTCAGGACGTCCTCGGCACGCGAGATGGCGTCAGGAGTGTCGGTGAGCAGTGTTACCAGCGGCTGGCCGACGACGACCCGGTCACCCGGACGAACGCGCAGCATGACGCCGGCGGCACCCTGCACCGGATCCTCCTTGCGAGCTCGTCCCGCTCCCAGACGCCAGGCGGCCAGGCCGACGGACATGGCGTCGATTCCGGTGACGACGCCGGATTCGGTGGCGACGACGTCCTGGGAATGGTGCGCCACCGGCAGCGGAGCATCAGGATCGCCGCCCTGGGCGCGGACCATGTCTCGCCACACATCCATGGCCCTGCCACTGGCCAGTACGTCAGCCGGGTCGGTGTCGTCACGTCCAGCGGTCTTCACCATCTGACGAGCCAGGGCGATGGTGAGGTCGACGACGTCGGCAGGTCCACCGCCGGACAGCACCTCGAGGGACTCGGCCACCTCGATGCCGTTACCGCAGGCATAACCCAGCGGGACGTCCATCCTGGTCAGCAGGGCAGTGGTGCGTACTCCGGCGGCCTCACCCAGGCCGACGAGACGAAGCGCCAGCGCGCGAGCGTCCTCCTCGGTCTTCATGAAGGCACCCGAACCGGTCTTGACGTCGAGAACGAGGCTCTCGGTACCCTCTGCGATCTTCTTGCTCATGATCGAGGAGGCGATGAGGGGAATCGACTCGACGGTGCCGGTGACGTCACGCAAGGCATAGAGTTTCTTGTCGGCGGGGGCGAGTCCCGATCCGGCAGCGCAAATGACGGCGCCGACGGTGTCGAGCTGGACAACCATGTCGTCATGGGAGAGGTCGGCCCGCCAGCCCGGAATGGCCTCCATCTTGTCGAGGGTGCCGCCGGTGTGACCCAGGCCGCGGCCGGACAGCTGGGGAACGGCTGCACCACAGGCGGCGACGAGGGGAGCCAACGGCAGGGTGGTCTTGTCACCGACTCCACCGGTGGAGTGCTTGTCGACGGTGGGACGAGACAGCCCCTGAAAGCTCATTCGCTCACCGGAGTCGATCATGGCCGTCGTCCAGGTCGAGAGCTCCTCGTCGTCCAGGCCTTGGAACACCACCGCCATGGCCATGGCGGACATCTGTTCATCGGCGACGACACCATCGGTGTATGCGCGAATGAGCCAACGAATCTGATCGGGGTCGAGGGTCTGACCCTCGCGCTTGGCTCGGATGAGGTCGACGACGGAGTAGGTGGTGGTCATGCCGAAAGTATGGCAGTACCAGCGGGTTCTCGTTGTGTGGATGCTCCGGTTGTGTCGCGTGTCGCCATTACTCTTGACCCATGCGTATTGCCCGGTTTGTCACAGCTGGTTCCGACCCCGCCTTCGGGATCGTCGAACTTGCCGCCGATCACGGAGATCATCCCGACACCATCGCCGTCATCACTGGTGACCCAGTGGCGGTTCCGGTCCAGTACACCGGTGCTCGCCACGACCTCGCCGACGTCCGATTGCTGTCCCCGGTGATTCCGCGGTCCAAGATCATCGGAATCGGTCGCAACTACGCCGACCACGCCTGCGAGCTGGGTAATGAGGTCCCTTCACAGCCCTTGCTCTTCCTCAAGCCCAATACCTCGGTCATCGGGCCCGACGAGACCATCGTCCGTCCGGCCTCCTCCTCGAACCTGCATTACGAGGGGGAGCTGGCAATCGTCATCGGTCGCATCTGCAGGGACGTCCCCGAGCAGAGGGCCCAGGAAGTCATCTTCGGTTTCACCGTGGCCAACGACGTCACTGCCCGCGACCTGCAGAACATCGACGGTCACTGGGTGCGTGCCAAGGGCTCGGACACCTTCTGCCCGCTCGGCCCGTGGATGGTCACCCACTTCTCCATCGCCGAGGCCTCACATCGACAGATCGTCACTCGCCTGGACGGCGGGAAGGTCCAGCACGGCAACACCGACCAGATGATCCATGCCATCCCCAAGCTCATCTCCCACGTCTCGTCCTTCATGACCTTGTTGCCCGGAGATGTCGTCCTCACCGGAACTCCTGCTGGGGCTGGCCCCATGGAGCCCGGCCAGCGCGTCGAGGTCGAGGTCGAGGGTATTGGAACCCTGGCCAACACCGTCGTGGAGGCCTGATGGCGGCTCGTACCCTGTCGCACCGCTCGACGGTGATCGACCCCGAGCCGCGGGTGGACTACACCCGGGTCCTCGTCAATTCCTCGACTGGGCCGGGCCCCGGTGTGCTCGGTCTCATCGGGTTGTTGCTGGGGTACGCGATCATCGTCCCAGGGCTGTTGTACGCCTTCTTGGGGATCGGCTTCCTCCTTGAGCACAGCGACGGGGAAGAGTTCGGTGCCTACTACAAGCGGGCAGCCGGTTATCACACGGCCGGAGGCCTCATCGCCACCCATCTGGCGCTGGCAAGCCTCATCGTCGTGGTGTTGGTACTGGCGCGGGTTCTCAACCATCGCGCGCCTCGGTGGGTGGCATCAGTGCAACCGGGCATTCGATGGCGTTTCGGCCTGTTGGTGGCTCTGGTTGCCGTGGTTGTGCTCAACCTGACCCAACTGCTGGTACGCGGGGGATCTGGCGCTCAGTACACCGTTCCGAGGCTCTGGTGGGTGTGGCTGGTCGCGATCATCATCACATCGCCCCTCCAGGCCCTTGCCGAGGAGATGTTCTTCCGGGGATATCTCATGAACGTCATCTCCGCTCTGGCCTTGAACCTGCCTGAGAAAGTGGGCCGATGGCTCTCGGTCGTCGGCTCCTCCCTCATCTTCGCCTTGATGCACGGCACCCAGAATGCGTGGCTCTTCACCGACCGGTTCGCCTTCGGACTGCTCGCTGGATGGCTTGTCATCGTCACTGGTGGCTTGGAGGCCGGGGTTGCTGCCCACGTCGTCAACAACCTCTTTGCCTTCGGCTATGCGGTCTTCCTGGGAGGGGTGTGGCAGGCTCGGGGCATGACCTCAATGGGTTGGGTGGACGCGGCCTGGGACATTGGCGGATTCTTGGCCATTGCCCTGGCCGGGTGGTGGATCGGGAACCTCATGAGAGTTGCTCGAAGAACACCCTCACGACAAGGCATGTCGTCCTGAGTTGCAAAGTGGGGGAAGAGTTCGTTAGAGTTTCTCGTCGTTGCGCTACTGAGGTTCACCGAGGTGGAACGACAATGGGGTATAGGGTAATTGGCAGCCCGACTGATTCTGGTTCAGTTAGTCCAGGTTCGAGTCCTGGTACCCCAGCTCGGGAGGCCGAAATCACGAAGTTGCGAAAGCAATGGAATGGTTGCTACGGTTTCCCAGCCCGGTCTGAAAAGGACACGGGAAGAACAGAACAAGGTTGTCAAAGCCCGAAATTGACGGGAATTGATATCCGAATGGCCCCGTAGTGCAGCGGCCTAGCACGCGGCCCTCTCAAGGCTGAAACGGCGGTTCGAATCCGCTCGGGGCTACCAGCAGTAATGATCCGAATCCTTCAGGATCCGGATCATTACTTTCGCGTCAGGGACATGACAAGGTTGCTGTTCCCGAGGATCAAAAGGGGTGTGAGGGGATTCCCTCACACCCCATGAGCCATACCGGGACGACTGACCTCACTCGGCAGAGCGCCGCAGCACCTCGGACAGACGCCTTCCGGCAGCGACGACAGCAGGAGCGTGAATGCGTCCAGGCTGGCGGGTCAGACGCTCAATTGGTCCAGATACGGAGATGGCCGCAATGACCTTGCCGGAAGGGGACCGCACCGGCGCGGACACCGAGGCGACGCCGGCCTCACGTTCGCCAACTGACTGCGCCCAGCCACGCTTGCGCACGGCAGCGAGAGTGACCTCGGAGAAGGCGGAGTTGCTCAATCCACGACGGATCTTGTCGCTGTCCTCCCAGGCCAACAGAATCTGAGCTGCTGATCCGGCGTCCATGGACAGGACGGACCCCACCGGGATGGTGTCTCGCAATCCGGTCGGACGCTCGGCGGTGGCCGCACAGACGCGGCTGCCAGCCTGGCGACGGTAGAGCTGAGCGGATTCACCGGTGATGTCCCGAAGTCGGGCCAGGATTGGTCCAGATGCAGCAAGGAGACGATCCTCGCCTGCTGCCGCTGCAAGCTCTGAAAGCCTCGGGCCGAGGGTGAATCTGCCCTGCAGATCACGACTGACGAAGCGATGGTGCTCCAGCGCGCGGGCCAGACGATGGGCCGTCGGTCGGGCCAATCCGGTCATCTGAACCAGTCCTGCCAGGGATGCCGGACCCGTCTCCAGGGCAGCCAACACGAGGGCGGCTTTGTCCAACACTCCCACACCACTTGATTCGTCCATATGCCGATATTAGCGTTCCAAATCCTGGCCGTCGAGTCAGAATGGGACCCCGCCAACCGGTGGGTGCTCATGACAGCCACACAACATCAGTGGCAAACAACCAGCGAAAGGGAAGATGCGATGGGGAGGACGCTGAGCGACAAGCTCTGGGACGCCCACGTTGTCAGGCACGGGCAGGACGGGGACCGCGACCTTCTCTACATCGACCTTCACCTCGTGCACGAGGTGACCAGCCCCCAGGCCTTCGACGGAATGAGGTTGGCAGGACGCAGGGTTCGTCGTCCTGATCTGACGATTGCGACCGAGGATCACAACATCCCCACCCTTGACATCCTCGAGCCCATTGCCGACCCGATCTCGCGGGCGCAGGTTGAGGCGCTGCGCAAGAACGCTCCTGAGTTCGGGGTGCCGCTGCACCCTCTGGGTGACGCCGACCAAGGAGTGGTGCACATCATTGGCCCCCAGCTGGGTCTCACCCAGCCGGGTATGACGATTGTGTGTGGTGACTCCCACACCTCGACCCACGGTGCGTTCGGTGCACTGGCCTTCGGTATGGGTACCAGCGAGGTCGAGCACGTGCTGGCGACCCAGACTCTGTCCCAAGCCAAGCCCAAGACCATGGCGGTCACGGTTGACGGGGAACTACCGGAAGGCGTGACGCCGAAGGACCTCATCCTGGCCCTCATTTCCACAACCGGTACCGGCGGTGGCCAGCGCCACATGGTCGAGTATCGCGGTGAGGCCATCGAAAAGATGTCGATGGAGGGTCGCATGACGATCTGCAACATGTCGATCGAGTGGGGAGCCCGCGTTGGCATGGTCGCTCCTGACGAGACCACCTTCGCCTATCTCAAGGACCGCCCGCACGCTCCCGAGGGAGAGCAGTGGGACGAAGCCGTCAAGTACTGGCGCACTCTGCGTACTGACGACGACGCCACCTTCGACGCCGAGATCCATCTTGACGCCACCGAGCTCACCCCCTTCGTGACGTGGGGGACGAACCCCGGACAGGGGGTCCCGCTGAGTGGGGTCGTCCCCGACGTCAAGGATTTCGAGGACGAGGTGGCCCGTAGCGCAGCTGTCCGCGCCCTGGAGTACATGGACCTCACACCAGGTACAAGGATGCGCGACATCGCGATCGACACCGTCTTCCTGGGGTCGTGTACCAACGGTCGCATCGAGGACCTTCGGCTGGCCGCCGAGGTCATCAAGGGGCGTCACGTTGCCGAGGGCACACGAATGCTCGTCGTTCCCGGTTCGGCTCGTGTGCGTCTGCAGGCCATGGAGGAAGGCCTGGACGAGATCTTCGTTCAGGCAGGAGCCGAGTGGCGTGGGGCCGGCTGTTCCATGTGCCTGGGCATGAACCCTGACCAGCTGTCACCAGGGGAGCGCTCGGCCTCGACGTCGAATCGAAACTTCGAGGGGAGGCAGGGCAAGGGTGGACGAACCCACCTCGTCTCCCCGGCCGTTGCTGCCGCCACCGCTGTCACCGGGCGCCTCTCCAGCCCCGCTGATCTGTCACCCGTTTCCCAGGAGGCCTGAGATGGACGCCTTCACCACGCATACCGGAGTTCCCGTCCCGCTGCGACGAGCCAACGTCGACACCGACCAGATCATTCCTGCGGTCTACCTTAAGCGGATCACCCGAACCGGTTTCGAGGACGGTCTGTTCGCCTCCTGGCGTACCGAGCCCGACTTCGTGCTCAACAAGGAGCCGTGGAGCACCGGCTCGATCCTCATCGTCGGGCCCGATTTCGGAATCGGGTCCTCCCGCGAGCATGCGGTGTGGGCACTGCAGAATTACGGGTTCAAAGTCGTCATCGGATCGCGATTTGCAGACATCTTCCGCAACAACTCCGGAAACAACGGACTGCTGCTCGCCCAGGTGGACCCGGATGTCGTCGAGAGGCTTTGGGACTATGCCGAGCAGCACCCCGGCGAGACCCTGACGGTCTCCCTCGAGGACAAGACCATCACCCTGCCTGACGGCACGTCCTATCCGTTCGGGATCGACGACGCCACCTGTCAGCGTCTGCTCGCAGGCAGGGATGCCATCGGTGAGACCCTCGAGTACGCCGATGACATTGCCGCCTACGAGGCACGCCGACCGTCCTTCCTGCCGACGACGGCCTGACCCCTATCCGCCGATCGATCACCGATGACAACATCAGTGAGCCGATAAGGTGGGGTGATCCACATCACTCAGGAGGGACACCGTGGCGCTGCCCGCCGTGACCAATCCAGCCGACACCCCTGGTCTCATCTTTCGGATGGGTGTGGGGACGCTGTACCCGCTGGCTCGAACCTTGACGAGATTCGACCACCACGGTGGCGAGAACCTGCCTGGACCAGGGCCAGCCCTCGTCGTGAGCAACCACGTCTCCAACTACGACCCCGTCGTGCTGGGATCCTTCTTGGTGGCCAATGGTCGTTGGCCACACTGGTTGGCCAAGAAGGAGCTGTTCTCGGTGCCGATCATCGGATGGGTGGCCTCCGCCAGCGGGCAGATTGCGGTGGATCGCAAGGGCCCGAATCCGGCCAAGGTCCTTGATGATGCCAAGGCTGCCCTGGACAAGGGCATGACGGTGGTCATGTACCCGGAAGGCACCATCACCGCCGATCCTCTGCACTGGCCGATGACCGGACGAACGGGGGCCGCGCGCCTGGCTCTGGAGACCGGTGTCCCCGTCATCCCCGTGGGACAGTGGGGGCCTCAAGAGGTCATGGGATACAAGGAGATGACCTTCCCCAAACTGTGGCCGCGCAAGACCATGAAGCTGTACTGCGGGACCGAGGTCGAATTGTCGGGCCTCCATGACCATCACGACCCCGCATCAGTCCGCGAGGCCACCACTCGCATCATGGATGCCATTGACGCCCAGGTCGCCCGTGCTCGGGGAGAGCTCCCGCCGCCGGACCGTTACGACATGCGCAAGGGGAAGCGGGTTCCCAAGCCGGTTGCCCCTGCGCGGCCAGTCGCCGATCTCCGATGACGTGATGCCTCGGTAGGGTGGGATACCGTCTTAGTGAAAGGATCTCACATGAATCGCACCCACGTTGCCGTCATCTTCGGTGGGATGAGCTCGGAACATTCGATCTCCTGCCTGTCGGCGGCGAACGTGGTGGCTGCGATTGACCGTGAACGATTCGACGTCTCCGGCGTGGGTATCACCCCTGATGGTGTTTGGGTCCGATACGGGGTTGACGAGATCCTCTCCTTGCCCAGTACCGGGCAACTCCCCGTCGCCGACGTGAGGAATCGTTCCCTGGTGTCGGTCAAGCAGATGCCGGAGGGCACCTGCATCGTCGATACCGAGGGTAACGCCGATCTCGTTCAGGTGGTCTTCCCGGTGCTCCATGGTCCTTTCGGTGAGGACGGCACCATTCAGGGCCTGCTGGAGATGGCCGGAGTGCGTTACGTCGGATGCGGTGTCGCAGCAAGTGCCAACTGCATGGACAAGCACCTCACCAAGATGATCCTGGCTGAGGCCGGAGTCCTGGTGGGCCCCTATGTCGTCGTCCGCGACCATGAGTGGAGGGAGGACCATACTGCGGCTCTCGAGGCTGCCTCCCGGTTGGAGTACCCGGTGTTCGTCAAGCCAGCGCGGGGCGGATCATCCATTGGTATTTCCAAGGTGATGAGCCCTGACGGCCTGGAAGCCGCCATCGAGGTGGCTCGGGAGCATGACAACAAGGTTCTCATTGAGCAGGGGATCCGAGGCCGCGAGATCGAGTGCTCGGTCCTTGACGGTCACCATGGGGCCGCTCCTCGAGCATCCGTGCCTGGCGAGATCGTCATCCATGATCCGGATGATTTCTACGACTTCGAGGCCAAGTACCTCAGCGGGGAACAGAAGGCCTCCGTTCAGGCCCGGGCCAAGCTCGATGACGAGATCCGCAACCGCGTCCAGAAGGTCGCGATCAAGGCGTTCCGGGTGCTTGGCTGCGAAGGACTTGCTCGAATCGACACCTTCGTCACCCCTGACGGCACCGTCTACGTCAACGAGCCGAACACCATGCCGGGATTCACCCGCAGCTCAGGGTTCCCGCTGATGTGGCAGGCCAGTGGCATGACGTACGCCCAGATCGTCAGCGAACTCATCGAGCTTGCGCAGGAACGCCCCTTGGGTCTGCGCTGATCTGAGCCCTCACTGACGGGGACGCACCACTGGCATTTTCTTGAGGTGGCCGACAGGTCGACCACGGTGTCGGTCTTCGGAGCGAACGCGGTGGGCTTCTCGACCCCACCATGCAGCATCATGCGGGGATCACCCCAGGTAGCCACCGTCCCGTCATGATCCTTGAGGTTCGCTCCGGTAACCGTTCGCGGCAGATCGGCCATCACGGCCTGCATCCGTCATCAGTTGAACCGCTGGCGGACGGATGGGCGATGGGTTCCCAGCTCGGACAGGCTGTCGTGCCGGCCAGCAGACAGACAATCAGCAAAGTTGCGCACCGGGTTGCATGATGGATGGGTGCACACTCACGCTAGCGTGTTCTCGACCACCAGCCCGGTACCAAGGAGATCCAATGGCCACCACAACGACCATTTCCCAGGTGGGGGAGTTCCCGCTCATTTCCTCCCTCGTCAGGGATCTGCCCATGAGCCAGGCCGTCACCCTGGGGCCGGGGGACGACGGTGCCGTGTTCCAGGTCGACGGATCTGCCGTCGTCTCGACCGACGTCCTCGTCGAAGAGGTGCACTTCCGTCGCAGGTGGTCGACGGCAAACGATGTCGGACGCAAGGCGGTCGCCGTCAATGTCTCCGACATCGAGGCAATGGGCGCTGTCCCGATTGCCCTCGTCGTCGGATTCTCTGCGCCCGGAGATCTGCCGGTCACCTGGGCTCGGGAATTCATGGCGGGAATGGCTGCCGAGGCAGAGCAGGCCGGGGTGAGCGTCGTGGGCGGTGACACGACCGCTGGACCTGTCGTCAGCATTGCGGTCACCGTGATCGGCCAGACAGCTGGGATGGCCCCGGTCCGTCGTGACGGCGCTGTTCCGGGAGACGACGTGGCAGTCATCGGTCAGCTTGGCCTGGCTGCCGCCGGACTCGTGCTGCTCGGTCGAGGATTCCGGTCCCCGCGTGCAGCGGTCTCGGCCCAGCGATGCCCTGAGGTCCCTTACGGGCAGGGACGGGTGGCGGCTCAGGCGGGCGCCCACGCGATGATCGACGTCTCGGACGGTCTGTTGGCCGACTTGGGGCACATTGCAGAGGAATCCGGATTCGCCATCGACGTCAACACTTCGGCTCTCGACATCGAGAAATCGGTGCGGACCGTCGGCATGGCCACCGGTATGGATCCGCTCAACTGGGTACTGGCCGGGGGAGAGGATCATGCCTTGGCCGCAACGTTCGCTCCTGGCGCCGTTCCGGAGGGATGGACGGTCATCGGTCGGGTTCTTCCACCTGATCAGGTTGCCGACCCCACGGTTCTCGTCAACGGTCAGCCGTGGCAGCGTGAGCGAGGGTGGACCCACTTCCATTCCTGAGATGACCACGACATTCACATTGCGTTCGAGCGATGTCACTCGCCGGTAAAATCATCTGACTCTCCGCCTGGCCTCTCGGCCACTGGGGTTCATGGTTGATAACGTCAATGACATGGCGACTCGTGCGTCTTCCCCAGCGCGGCCTCGAAATACGACGGCGAAGAAATCGTCGCGTGGCTCGGGCACACGCTCGAACGGAAGCAACAAGAAGACGTCGACCAGCTCGAGGGGCAGGTCGACGCCACCGAGTGCATCCACGTCCATGAATCCGGTGGCGCGAGCGCTGTCGGCAACCTGGTCGGGTATTGCCCGCGGACTGGGAACCATGGTCCGCGGTATTGGTGGACGCCCAGCTGAGCCTGAGGTGACCCACGACGGCACCGGACTCATGCTGCTGTTGCTGTCGGCCCTGGTGGCCGCTGGATTCTGGTTCGATCTGCCCGGTGGGTTCGGCGACGGCTTGCGAATGGGAGTGGCGACGATCTTCGGGTCGCTGTCCTACGCCCTGCCTCTCCTCGGCCTGGCCATGATGTGGCACACTCTGCGTCACCCGGCGGTCAACGGCACGGGCGGACGCCCGGTGATGGGCTGGGTGTGCTTCTTCCTCGGCCTTCTCGGCGTCGTCAACATGGCCCACGGCCTTCCACGCCCAGATCATCCCGAGGCGGTCCGTGCCGCTGGCGGCATGCTCGGTTACATTTCCTCCAGTCTGCTGGCCGACCTGCTGACGGTGTGGGTCGCCTTGCCGCTGCTCATCCTCGTGACGGCTTTGGGCGTGCTCCTCATCGTGGGACGCCCCCTTGTGGACGGGGCAGCTCGGGTGCGCAATGCCTCCCATCGCGCGGTGACCAGGCCTCGAGCGATCGAGTCTCGCCGCGCCTACGACACTCCCCTGGTGGGAGACACCCTCGTCGACCACAATCCTGACGAGGTCGCCACGCAGGAGATGACACCTGTCAAGGAGGGTCGCTCCAAGAAGCGCAAGAGCAGCTCCGAGCGCACCAATGAGAGCCTCGACACGATCTTCGACGCCGAGATCGTCGACGAGACTCCCCCCGACTCGGCTGAGGGATCCCTGCCTCTCGATCTTCCAATTGACGGCGCTGAGCCAGCCAACGAGCGCACGACTGCCGGATTGCCGCAGGGATTCACCGTTCACGAACACACGGACCTCGAGCCCCCGGCGCATGAGCCGATGCCGACTCGCGTCGAGCAATTGCAACTCTCCGGTGACATCGCCTACACCTTGCCGGCCTCCGAGCTGCTCCATCCGGGATCGGTTCCACAGGCTCGCACCGAGGCTTCCGACGCCGTCGTCGCCAAGTTGTCGTCGGTCTTCGGTGAGTTCGGGATCGACGCGCAGGTGACGGGCTACTCCCGCGGACCGACGGTCACGCGATACGAGGTTGAACTCGGTGCGGCCGTCAAGGTGGAGAAGGTCACTGCCTTGAGCAAGAACATCGCCTACGCGGTCGCCTCCCCGGATGTGCGTATCTTGTCCCCGATTCCCGGAAAATCGGCCATCGGTATCGAGATTCCAAACCGCGACAAGGAGATTGTCTCCTTGGGTGACGTGCTGCGTTCCTCGAAGGCTCGCAATGATCACAATCCGCTGGTCGTCGGCCTGGGCAAGGACGTCGAGGGTGGATTCGTCATTGCGAATGTCGCGAAGATGCCTCACTTGCTGGTAGCTGGCGCGACTGGTTCTGGTAAGTCGAGTTTCGTCAACTCGCTGATTACCTCAGTCATGATGCGAGCGACTCCTGACGAGGTGCGCATGATGCTCGTAGACCCCAAGCGGGTTGAGCTGACCCAGTACGAGGGAATCCCACACTTGGTGACTCCAATCATCACCAGCGCCAAGAAGGCTGCCGAGGCCCTGCAATGGGTGGTGCGCGAGATGGACCAGCGCTACGACGATCTGGCAGCATTCGGGTTCCGTCACGTCAAGGACTTCAACAAGGCAGTACGGGCTGGGGAAGTGACTCTGCCCCCAGGATCGGAGCGGGTCTTGGCCCCCTACCCGTATCTGTTGGTCGTCGTCGACGAGTTGGCAGATCTCATGCTGGTTGCCCCCCGCGACGTCGAGGACTCCATCGTTCGTATCACCCAGCTCGCACGTGCCGCCGGTATCCATCTGGTGTTGGCGACTCAGCGCCCGTCGACTGATGTATGCACCGGCCTCATCAAGGCCAACATCCCGTCGCGGCTGGCGTTCGCGACCTCGTCGATGACGGACTCCCGCGTCATCTTGGACCAGCCGGGCGCCGAGAAGCTCGTGGGCCAAGGTGACGGGTTGTTCTTGCCGATGGGTGCGTCGAAGCCGGTGCGTGTACAGGGATCGTGGGTGTCTGATTCCGAGATTCACCAGGTCGTGTCCCATGTGAAGTCTCAGATGGAGGCCCGCTATCGCGACGATGTTGCTGCTCCGACAGCCGAAAAGAAGGTGGCTGAGGATATTGGTGACGACATGGAACTCGTGCTCGAGGCGGCGAAGCTCGTGGTCGAGTTGCAGTTGGGCTCGACATCAATGTTGCAGCGCAAACTGCGCGTCGGATTCGCCAAGGCCGGTCGCCTCATGGACATCTTGGAGACCCGTCATGTCGTCGGGCCGTCGGAAGGCTCGAAGCCTCGAGACGTGCTGGTGCGTCCTGACGATCTTGACGACGTCCTCGCGAATCTGCAAGCAGAAGCCTGAGGAACCCAAGAACTGAGGTACGCGAGAGGGGTCCGAACGATGTGTTCGGACCCTTTCTGATGTCTGGTGACTGAAGAGTTACTCGGTGACGGGCAGCGGCTCCTTGTCGTAGGACTGCCACGCATTCTCGTCGGAATCCTGGACGAGGTAGACCAGCACCCAGATCCAACCAATGACCGGGATGAGGGAGATGAGCAGCCACCAGCCGGTGTGGTTGGTGTCGTGCAGGCGGCGCACACCGATCGCGATTGAGGGGATGAGAGTACCCAGGAACCAGATGGTGCTCAGGACCGCGTAGAGCCTCGCCGGGTCGTTGGGGGTCCCGTCCATGGCGAAATTGATCGCGTTGAGGATCATCTCGACCAAGATCGAGAAGAGGAAGATCCACCAGTACTCGGATCGGGATGCCCGCCCATTGAAGACGGCGTAATTCTTGAAGAAGAGTTTGACGGCGCGGCCGAAATCGACGTGCGGCCTTCGGTGGTCCTCGCCAGACGGGTCACTGTGATTGGAGTAAGGATCTGGAGCCTGGTAGGGATGAGCGGTCACAGGCTGTCCGAACTGGTCGAAACCGCCTTGCGCGTGGCTCTCGCTGGGCCACTCCGGGCCGCCAAAATCGTCAGGTTGCTGTGGGTGGTTCGGCTGTGTCATGCGAACTCCTTATTCATCAATTGACGGCAGCAATATTCAGGATACCTGAATGGCACAGCACCGTCACAGCGCACACAACCAGACATGCAAAGGTGGTTCGTAGCCGCCAAAACGTAGTACCTGACCCGAATGCGATCTGCGGCGCGCAAGGGTGGGCGCAGCCGGGCTCGAACCGGCGACCTCCAGCGTGTAAGGCAGGCGCTCTGACCAACTGAGCTATACGCCCTGGATGCACCACTGTACCGAGTCGTGGGTGTGAGCACACCGTTCGGGGTCGGCGTCGACACGGTGAGTTGTCGTTGTGCCCCTGTAGAGTTGGCTGACGTGGCATTGGTAGACCTTCAACAGACTATCGAGGAGCTCGACACATCCCTGTCCTCGATCGAAAATGTTCTCGACCCCGAGGCCAAGAAGGCCGAGATCGCGGACCTCGAGGAACAGGTGGCCGCCCCGAACCTGTGGGATGACCAGGAGAACGCTCAGCGGGTGACTTCGCGGCTGTCTGCCCTGCAGGCTGAGATCGAGCGCCTGGAGCGGCTGCGTTCGCGCATCGAGGACGTCAAGGTTCTGCTGGAGTTCGCAGCTGATGGCGATGACGCGGAGTCCCTGGCGGAGGCGACGAGCGAGGCAGCCAAGCTTCGCGAGGAGATCGACGCTCTCGAGATTCGCACCCTGCTGTCCGGGCAGTATGACGAGCGCGAGGCCGTCGTCACCATCCGTTCGGAGGCTGGCGGCGTTGACGCGGCTGACTTCGCCGAGATGTTGCTGCGGATGTACCTGCGTTGGGCCGAACGGCACGGCTACAAGATCGAGGTCCTCGACACTTCGTACGCCGAGGAGGCGGGCATCAAGTCCGCGACCTTCGTCGTTCATGCCCCCTTCGCGTACGGCACCTTGTCGGTCGAGCAGGGCACTCACCGTCTGGTGCGTATCAGCCCTTTCGACAACCAGGGACGTCGTCAGACCTCCTTCGCCGGTGTCGAAGTGCTTCCCGTCGTGGAGGAGACAGACCACGTCGACATTCCCGAGTCGGACCTGCGCGTCGACGTCTTCCACGCTTCTGGCCCTGGTGGTCAGGGTGTCAACACCACTGACTCGGCTGTCCGCCTGACCCACCTTCCCACCGGCATCGTGGTGAGCTGTCAGAACGAGCGTTCCCAGATCCAGAACAAGGCTGCGGCCCTTCGAGTCCTGCAGGCCAAGCTGCTGGAGAAGGCTCGCGAGGAGCAGGAGGCCGAGATGAACTCGCTGAAGTCGGAGGGCAATTCGTGGGGTGCCCAGATGCGTTCCTATGTGCTGCACCCGTACCAGATGGTCAAGGACCTGCGCACCAACCACGAGGTTGGCAACACCGACGCGGTCTTCGACGGCGACATCGACGACTTCATTGACGTTGGCATTCGTTGGCGTCGCAAGAACGAGACCGACTGACGGGACAGACGTGATCACCTTCGACAACGTCACGAAGACATATTCGGGACAGAGCCAGGCCGCATTGTCCGACGTCAACGTCGACATCGACAAGGGAGAGTTCGTCTTCCTCGTCGGTCAGTCCGGCTCGGGCAAGTCGACCTTCATCCGGCTGATTTTGCGCGAGCACCGGCCGACGAGGGGAACCCTGTACGTCGCCGGGAAGAACCTCAATCAGATGAGGTCATGGAAGGTGCCGGCCTTGCGTCGACAGATCGGTACGGTTTTTCAGGACTTCCGCCTGCTGCCGGGCAAGACGGTCCACGAGAACGTCGCCTTCGCGATGCAGGTCATCGGTAAGTCGACCAAGGAGATTCGTACCGTCGTTCCCGAGACCTTGGAACTGGTCGGCCTGGACGGCAAGGAGAAGCGGATGCCCGACGAGCTTTCCGGAGGTGAGCAGCAGCGCGTCGCGTTGGCCCGGGCCTTCGTCAACCGTCCCAAGATTCTCATCGCCGACGAGCCGACAGGAAACCTCGACCCCGATACAGCCGTGGGCATCATGAAGGTCCTTGATCGCATCAACCGCACTGGTGCCACGGTTGTCATGGCCACTCATGATTCGACGATCGTTGACCAGATGAGAAGACGAGTCATTGAGCTCGAGTTCGGACATGTCGTCCGGGACGAGAACGACGGCGTTTACCGCAACTCCTGACATCCCCGACACGAGACAGAACGAGGACACACATGCGTCACACCTTGCGAGAGACGTGGTCTGGGCTGCGCCGCAATGCGACGATGACCCTAGCCGTCATCGTCACGATGTGGGTTTCCCTGTCCCTGTTCGGGGCGGCCCTGCTGGCCACTCAGCAGGTCGACCTGCTCAAGGGCAAGTGGTACGACAAGGTCGAGGTCTCCGTCTTCCTGTGCGTTGACGGCGTCTCGGGAGCGCGGTGCTCGGGACAGAAAGCCGCCACCCAAAGTCAGAAGGACGCGATTCGTCAGGCGTTGGAGGCCAATCCTCAGGTCTCGCACGTCTACTACGAGTCCAAGCACGAGGCCTTCCAGGAGTACCAGCGCATCTATGCGGATTCACCGGTCAAGGACGTTCTCACCGAGGACACCATTCAGGATTCCTACCGTGTCAAACTGGTTGACCCCCAGCAATATCAGGGGGTGGTGACGGAGGCTCAGAGCCTGGCCGGTGTGCAGTCGGTCGTCGACCTGCACAACGTGTTGGACCCAATATTCCTGTGGATGAATGCCCTGAAATGGGTGACCTTCGGAATGTCGGTGCTGCTGTTGGTCGCCGCGGCCTTGCAGATTGGCAACGCCATTCGGATGGCTGCCTTCGCCAGACGTCGCGAACTGGGCATCATGAAGTTGGTGGGTGCCTCGAACACCTACATCCTCATGCCCTTCCTCCTGGAGTCCCTCATCGCGGGTCTCATTGGAGCACTGCTGGCCTGTCTCACCGTGGCCTTGGGCGCCGACCTGGTCGTCATGCGCAAGATGGCTCATTCCATCACGACCGTGGCGTGGGTTGGGTGGCCCCAGGTATGGACCTCGATTGCGTGGATGATCGTCGTGGCCATCGTGCTCTCCGTGGTACCGGCCTACATCGCGACGAAGAAGTACCTCAGGGTCTGATCCGTATAGGATGGAACGCGCTGTGTCGAAGGAGGCTCGCCATGCCCAGGGAACAGGGAGTCAAGGTCGTCGCGCGTAATCGTCGCGCCACCCACGACTACACCATTGGTGACAGGTGGGAGGCCGGAATCGTCCTCCAGGGCACCGAGGTGAAGTCCCTGCGCGCTGGCAAGGCCACCTTGACCGACGCCTTTGCCCAGGTTGATGACAGGGGGGAGGTGTGGATGTACAACCTCCACATCCCCGAATATGCCTTCGGGACCTGGCGCAACCACGACGTCATGCGCAAGCGCAAGCTGCTTCTCAACAAGCGTGAGATCACGACGTTGTCGCGGAAGGCTGACGGCCCGGGCAAGACGATCGTCCCGCTGCAGCTGTACTTCAAGGACGGTTACGCCAAGGTCGAGATCGCCGTCGGTACCGGCAAGAAGGACTGGGACAAGAGGCAAGCCATTCGTGAGCGGGACGCCAAGCGCGAGGCCCAACGAGCACTGGCGAGTCGCGTACGCAATCGCAAGCGCTGAATCGTTGACGACCACCACCGCACGTACCGTGTGGTGGCGGTCTTGTGTCTCCACATTGTGAGTGCGGGTTGGTGGAACATGTGTTCCAGTGTATAAATATGTACATGAGCGCAAAAGGATTCACTGTCGCGGTGGCTGGAGCTTCCGGACATGCGGGAGCTGAGGTCGTGCGTCTGCTGGCTGCGCACCCCGAGCTGACGATGGGGGACCTTGCTGCGCACAGCCAGGCAGGTCTCCCGGTGGCCCAGGCGATGCCACAGCTGGCCGGGGTGGCAGGGGAGCGAAGCCTTTCCGAGATGGACGTCGATCGGTTGGCAGGCCATGACGCGGTTGTGCTGGCCCTTCCCCACGGCGCCTCCGGCGAGATCGCCCATGGTCTCAGCGAGGTCAACCCTGACGTCGTCATCGTCGATGCCGGTGCAGATTTCCGGTTGTCCTCGTCGGCGGACTGGCAGCGTTGGTACGGCGGCGACCATGCCGGTACCTGGGCCTATGGCCTTCCTGAGCTTCCCCTGGCTGCCGGAGGTTCACAGCGCAGAAACCTCGTCGGAGCGATCCGGATCGCCGGACCCGGCTGCAACGCCTCGGCCGTTGCCGTCGGTCTGGCACCGCTGGTGGGACTCGTTGACACCTCTCAGATCGCAGCGACCCTGGTTGTGGGAACCTCGGGGGCCGGAAAGTCGAGTCGTCCGGACCTCACCTTCTCTCGCATGAGTGCGGGAGCCCATCCCTACTCCGTTGGCAATGCCCACCGTCACATCCCCGAGATCATGCAGTCCTTGCGCACCGCCGGGGCCAAGGATCCTCAGCTGAGCGTCAGTGCTGTCCTGGTCCCCATGACCAGGGGGATCCTCGCGGTGTGTACAGCACCGTCCCAGGCTTCGAGTGAGGATCTTCTCGGACGGCTGCATGAGGTTTATGACGACGAGCCGCTCATCCACATCACCGATGCTCACCCCGACACCCACGACGTCGTCGGCTCGGCGATGGTGCACATCAACGCCGTCGGTGACCTCGACACCGGCCTGGCCATTGTCGTCGTCGCCCTTGACAACCTTGTCAAGGGAACCGCTGGTGCTGTCATTCAGAGCCTCAACCTGGCCCTGGGACTTCCCGAAACAGAGGGGCTGCCCATGGTCGGACTCAACCCGTGACAGGAGGATTCATGTCCGTTACCTATCCGCTCGGATTTCGTGCCCGTGGTGTTCAGGCCGGGCTGCGAACCAGACCGGTCCCGGATCTTGCACTGATCGTCAACGACGGCCCTCGCGACGCCGTTGCGGGAGTGTTCACGACCAACCGCGTCTGTGCGGCGCCCGTGCAGTGGTCGCGTCAGGCCGTGGCTGACCACAAGGCACGAGCTATCATCGCGAACACTGCCGTTGCGAACGCCTGCACCGGAATTGACGGCCTGACGGACTCCCAACGCGAGGCTGAGCACGTCGCAACCCTGGTCGGTTGCAAGCCCGACGAGGTGGTCGTCGCCTCGACGGGAATCATCGGCGTGCGACTCGACATGCCGTCGATCTTGGTGGGAGCCACCGCCGCGCACAACTCCTTGGACCGGGGAGACGACGTTGACGAGTCGGCGGCGCAAGCGATCATGACGACCGACACCGTTACCAAGACCGCCACCGTCGAGAAGAACGGGACGCGGTTCGGAGGAATCGCCAAGGGGGCAGGCATGCTGGCCCCCCAACTGGCGACGATGCTCGCCTTCCTCACCACCGACGCCGTCGTGGATCCCGAGGAATTCCAGGACGCCCTGGCACAGGCCTGCGACGTCACGTTCAGCCGTGTCGACTCCGATGCATGCATGTCGACCAATGACACCGTCGTTGCGATGTCGTCCGGCGTCTCCGGTGCCAGTCTTTCCGGGGCCGACCTCGTCTCGGCCCTCACCGATCTGTGTGCGAATCTGGCTCGCCAGCTCGTCGCCGATGCCGAGGGATCCCACCACGACGTCAAGGTGACGGTTCGCGGGGCGACAGCCACGGATGCCGCCGTCGCCGTGGCTCGCGAGGTCGCGCGTTCCAACCTCGTCAAGACAGCCATCGCCGGCAACGACCCCAACTGGGGACGAATCCTGGCAGCTGTCGGATGCGTGCCCGAGGACGTGGCTCCCTTCGACCCCGACGAGGTGGACGTCTCGGTCAATGACGTCCAGGTCTGCAGGGCCGGAGGAATCGGGGATTCCCGAGACCTCGTCGACATGACCTTGCGCGAGGTCAACATCGACATTGACCTGCACGCTGGTGACGTCGAGGCTGCGGTGTGGACCAACGACCTGACCCACGAATACGTCGAAGAGAACAGCGCATACACATCATGATCCTCGCCCTCGACATCCCCCTCGACGATTCCCAGTTCTCGGCTCAGCGTAAATCCGAGGTCCTGGTTGAAGCGCTGCCCTGGATCAGGCGGTTCCAGGGTCGGACCGTGGTCGTCAAGTACGGCGGCAACGCCATGGTCGACCCTGGCCTGCAGCAGGCCTTCGCCGACGACATCGTCTTCATGGCATCGGTGGGTATCCGTCCCATCGTCGTCCACGGTGGCGGACCCCAGATCAACGCCATGCTCGCCGAGTCCGCGACACCCGTGGAGTTCCGCAATGGTTTGCGGGTGACGTCTCCCGAGGTCATGGAGGTTGTCCGGATGGTGCTCGTCGGCCAGGTGGGCCGTCAGCTGGTCAACCGGATCAACACCTATGCCCCTCTGGCCGCCGGCATGTCCGGTGAGGACTCCGGATTGTTGTCAGCGCGAAAGTCGAGGGTCATCGTCGATGGGGAACAGATCGACATGGGCCTGGTGGGAGACATCGTCGATGTCAACACTGAACTCATCAATTCCATGTTGGATCGCGGGCAGATTCCCGTCATCGCTCCGGTGAGCCCTGAGGTTGACGAGGCCGGGTGGCCGACAGGGCGGGTTCTCAACGTCAACGCTGACACCGCTGCCACGGCCATTGCTCAAGGCCTGTGCGCCGAGAAACTTGTCATGCTGACGAATGTGGCCGGTATCTACGGCACCTGGCCGGATCCCCGCACACTCGTCTCGGAGATCTCGGCCACGGACCTGCGCTCCATGGTTCCCCGGTTGGGAGAAGGTATGCGCCCCAAGGGCCAGGCCTTGCTCGATGCCATTGACGGAGGCGTGTCGAGCGCGGCCATCGTTGACGGACGGATCGAGCACGCCCTGCTGTTGGAGATCTTCACGTCCAAGGGAGTCGGAACGATGGCCCGACGCGACGACTATGTGTAAGGAGATGACGATGACTGAAGGGATGGCCATGACTTACGACCAGACGACTGCCACGTGGCAGGAACGCTACCGTCACGACCTTCTCGGTGTGTTCGGCAGCCCCCAGCTGTGTCTGGAGCGCGGGCACGGTTGCGTCGTCGTCGACAGTGACGGCAAGGAATACCTTGACCTGCTCGGTGGTATTGCCGTCAACGCTCTGGGATATGCACATCCCGCATGGGTTGAGGCAGTCAGCCACCAGGCTGCCAGCCTTGCTCATGTCTCGAACTTCTTCACCACGCAACCGCAGCTCAATCTTGCCGGGAAGTTGTTGTCCCTGGCCAAGGCGCCACGGGGATCCGCAGTGTTCTTCTCGAACTCGGGCACCGAGGCCAATGAGGCGGCGGTCAAGATCTGCCTTGCCCATGACCCCGGTGGTCGAATCATCGCGCTCGAGCATGCCTTCCACGGCCGGACGCTGGGCGCCCTCTCGTTGACGCACAAGATCGCCTACCGTCAGCCCTTCGGACCTTCGGCGGTTGACGTGACCTTCGTCCCCCCGGAGGATGCCGAAGCTCTTGCCGCCGAGTTGGACAAGGGCGACGTGGCCGGGGTCTTCATCGAGCCGGTCCAGGGAGAGGCTGGTGTCGTTCCTATGTCGGTGGAGTACCTGCAGCAGGTGCGAGAGCAGACGGCCTCGCACGGTGTCCTCATGGTTGTCGACGAGGTGCAGTGCGGGATGGGGCGTACCGGTCATTGGTTTGCCCACCATGGCGCTCACATCACACCCGACATCATGACCCTGGCCAAGGCGCTGGGCGGCGGATTTCCCATTGGGGCGACGATGACATTCGGGCCGGACGTGTCCGGGATCCTTACTGCTGGCCAACACGGGACGACCTTCGGCGGCAACCCGTTGGCCTGCGCGGCGGCCTACTCAGTCATCAGCACCATCGAGTCCGAGGATCTGCTGGCCCGTGTGCGTCAGATCGGTACCTTGTTGTCGACGGCGCTGAGGCAGTGCCATCCTCGGGTCACCGAGGTGCGGGGCAGTGGCGCGCTCATCGGTATCCAGTTCGACTCCGAGATCGCCGGTGCCCTGGTGGGTGCAGCTCGCGAGCATGGTTTCATCGTGAATGCTGCCAATCCATCGACGGTGAGGTTGGCCCCTCCATACATCCTTGGCAAGGAGGAGGCTCAGTCCTTCATCGATGCCCTGCCCGATCTCATCGACGCGGTGACCGTCTGACAATCTGGTCGGGGTCCCCGGGAAACGCCACAGCTGGACGGGGAGGGGCATGGTGGCGGGTAAGCTGAAAACACGTTCCCGAGCGAGGAGTTCTTCTTGACCACCGAACCGCACGACCACAACCGGAACAGCTCTGACCGTCCGATGGCATTGTGGGGTGGACGCTTCTCCGGTGGGCCGTCCGAGGCGTTGGCGGCCCTGTCCGTGTCGACCCAGTTCGACTGGCGGCTGGCACGCCACGACATTGCTGGTTCCAGGGCCCACGCCGGAGTTCTCCATACCGCGGGTCTGCTGGACGACGAGCAGTACCAAGGCATGATCGAGGCTCTCGACAGGCTTGAGGACGATGTCGTCTCCGGACGATTCGTCGCCGGCCCTGATGACGAGGACGTTCACACCGCCCTCGAGCGCGGCCTCATGGAACGAGCTGGTGACGATCTTGGCGGACGTCTGCGTGCTGGTCGCTCCCGCAACGACCAGATCATTGCCCTGTTGCGGCGGTATCTGCGTGAGGAGGCTCGTAGCCTGGCCGGTGAGGTGCTGGAACTGGTCGACGTGTTGGCGCGACGGGCCGAGGAGGCTGGTGACGCCGTCATCGCTGGCCGTACCCACATGCAGCACGCCCAGCCGGTGCTGTTGGCCCATCATCTGCTTGCTCACGCCTGGCCACTGGTGCGCGACGTGCAGCGTTTCCGTGACCTCGATGCCAGGATGGACTGCTCTCCGTACGGCTCGGGGGCCCTTGCGGGGTCGTCACTCGGTCTGGATCCGGAAGCCGTCGCACGGGACCTCGGGTTCTCATCGTCGGCTCCCAACTCGATCGATGGCACCGCGGCTCGCGACGTCGTTGCCGAGTTCGCCTTCGTGGCTGCCCAGGTTGGGGTTGACCTCTCGCGGCTCAGCGAGGAGATCATCATCTGGAATACCCGCGAGTTCAGCTACGTCACCCTTGACGACTCGTTCTCGACCGGGTCGTCCATCATGCCGCAGAAGAAGAACCCCGATATTGCCGAGCTCGCTCGTGGCAAGGCGGGCCGACTCATCGGCGACCTTGCGGGTCTCATGGCTTCCCTCAAGGGCATGCCGCTGGCATATGCGCGGGACCTGCAGGAGGACAAGGAGCCGGTCTTCGACCAGATCGATCAGCTCCATCTGCTGCTTCCTGCCGTGACCGGGATGATGGCCACCGCGGTGTTCAACACCGAGCGCATGGCCGAGATGGCTGGTCAGGGATTCTCCCTGGCCACCGATGTCGCCGAGTGGCTGGTGCGACAGGGGGTGCCGTTCCGCGTCGCCCACGAGCTGTCCGGGGCGTGCGTGCGTGAGGCTGAGTCCCAGGGTGAGGAATTGGCCGATCTCACGGACGAGGAGTTGTCGGCCATTGATCCTCGTCTCACCCCGCAGGTCCGTGAAGTCATGACGGTCGGGGGGTCGGTGCGCTCCCGGTCCGGACGCGGTGGCACTGCTCCTGTTCGCGTGGCCGAGCAGATCACCGAGTTGCGAAACGATGTTGCACAGTTGAGCGTTTTTGCCGAAGACGTGTCGCGATGAGTACCGCGTGGCAACCGGAGACCTCTTCACTACGTGTGACACACGAACAGCGCGAAAGAGTCCTGGACCACGTCAGTGACGCTTATGCGCACGGAGTCATTGACGACATGGAGCGAGAACGCCGAATTGAGACTGCGTTGTTGGCACGAACTCGCTCTGAACTCGACGAGAGCTATCGCGGGTTGCCGTCCTTCAAGCCATCGGTTCCCGAAGGGATCAGGGCACCGTTGCCGGACGTTCCCGAGGAGCGACCGACGATGGGCGTAGGACTGTGTGGATTGTCGGCGCTCGTTAGCGGCCCCATTGGACCCGCTGCCGGGTTCGCGCTGACTCCTAAGGGGTCATGGGCACACCGGAAGATCACGCATCAACTAGTGACTCAGGTGGTGTTCCTCCCCTTGCTGATCGGGATCGGTTCGGGCTCGGTCGGCTCTTTCAGGGGTGTAAGTCTTGTGGCGCTGGTCTGGATGATTCTCACCATCTCCCACGCCGTTCGTGGATTCCAAGGTCAGGACTGAGACGCTGGTCTGGGTTCAAGCCGTGGCTCCTATGGCCACGGTCGATGCCGCAATGGCGGTCATTGGTTTGTGCCGGTGACCGGGTCATCATGGACAACGTGAACAGTTATCAGCCGTGGCAGTCGGGAGGGGATCAGTGGCTCGTCAACGACGTTCAACGCGACCGAGTCGTGGCCTTCTTGCGCACTGCCTATGTCGACGGTCGGCTCTCGTCGGCTGACTTCGAGGACAGGGTGAGTCGTGCTCTGGCCGCGGTGACGCGAGCTGATCTCAACGCCACGTTGAATGGTCTGGCCGTCATCGGTGGTCAGGCACGGTCGTCTCGGGCGGGGCGTGTCGCTTCCGGGGAGTCGCTGGCTGCTGGGCTGATCGGGTTGTCCCCGCTCTTCCTCGGGCCGCTGGGTCCGATGTTGGGGGTGGCAATGTCGCCTCGGGGCTCGTGGACCCGTCGTCAGGTTGCTCATCAGGCGAACTTCCAGGTGCTTGCTCTGCTGCTGGCCATGGTTGTGTTGGGAGTTGCTGCCAACACAACCATGCTCATCATCGCCTTCCCCCTTGCTGGGATGGCGTGGTTCGCCGGGACGATCATTCACGCCGCTCGTGCCTTCGAGGGGGTCGAGTGGACGAATCCGCTGCTCGACGCGATCCCGCTGAAGTTCTTCGACGACGGTCGGCGTCGGCTGACGGGTTCGGTGACTCGGGGCCGATGAGGTAGACTTGACTGGTACAACACCATAGAGGGGATGACTGGTTTCGACTTGGAATGGTTGTTCCAGGAGAAGCGGGCCGAGGACCCAGGGTCAACTCGTTAACGACCCCTGGAAACCTATAAGTGCCGAGAACACTCGCACTGACTTCGCTCTCGCTGCCTGATCAGTGATCGAAGGGTCAGCCCGGATGTAGCCTTCCGTCCGGATCCTGGCCTCGTTTAGAAGGCTTGCTGTACAGCCGTGGTCACGGAGGCTGTACGGGACTTTTCCGTGACTGGGCTTGTCTGCACCATGTCGGTGTGTGTGCAGGAGCCGAGTAACAACGACAGCATCGACTGCGCCCGGAGAATGTCTGGACTGTCTTTCAAGGACGCGGGTTCAATTCCCGCCATCTCCACTGAGTGCCTGCTGGCGTTGGTACATTGGCGCGCCGGCAGGCATTTTGATGCTGTCTGCGCTGGGGCCATCGGTCCTAACCGGGGGGAGCAGGAGGACCGGGACATCGAGCGCACTCTCTACTACCCGAGGAATAGAACGGGACGAGCTGGTCAATGTCCAAATCGGTCGGGGTACTCACTCGATAGGTTGCAACGACCAAGACAGTGTGAGGGCCTTTCCGGTTGAACCCGTCGTCAACCGGAAAGGCCCTCACGGCGGCTCATGATGCCGGCCTTAGTCCTTGGCCCCAACCATTAACAGGCGCTCAGCAAGCCTTGTTGACGACTTTGCTCGTGGTCAGCAGCTGGTTGGTCAGAGTGGTGCTCGAGGGGGAACTGGACGGTTGCCCGGTGTATGTGATGGTTGCTGACTGCACATATGACGTGAGACTAAATGATGACCATCCGTCATTAGCCATCATCCGGAACGTTGCCGGCATGATGAGGGTTTGCCCGTAGTACTTGGTCTTTGACTGGGTCACCGTGAATGACTTCGTGGTCGTGAAGGTGAGCGTGCCGGTGACCTTCAGTGATCCGTCTGGCAATGTGGTTGTTGTCGGCGCGGTGACGGACCAGCTGCCACCGACATTTTGGCTGGCCAGATAAGGCGCTTTGCCAGGTATCGTGATTAGTTTTCCAGAAAGCTCTTCAGTCCAGTAGTCCTGCTGGTTCACCCTAATGTGGTTCGCCGCGTACTGGGCCTCTTGCGGAACGATGAACTCGATATCGGTCACGAAGGTGGCCCCACTGTTCAGCGTCGCGGTCGAGCCAGGAATATATCCGGTGCCCGTCTGTGACGACGTGGTGGGAACGGACCACCAGAAACCGCTCGCCGAAGCATAAGAGCCATTCGTTCCCGATGAAATGTTGGTGACGGGAGTGAGTGACCCTTCACTGTTGTGGAAGAAGGCGCTATTGCTGTAGCACGTGGCAGAATCGTCCCAATAGATGTCATTTTGAGGGCTGCTACCGGACTTGACTGCAGTGAAGTATTCGCTGGGGGTCGTCGGGTAGTTGCCGGTAGAAGGATCGTCGGTTTGGTCATATCCGACATAATTCGTCGAAACGAACTCAGTGCTCATGCCGGCAGTGACAAACAGACCATACTCGGCGGAGGCTGCGGGGGGGGGGGTGGACGCTGCGGAAGCTGGCAGTCGGTGTGCGGAGATGACAGCCGGCGTCGCCCACGCAGTGCCTGAGATCACGGTGCGGCGTCGGATCGCGGGAGAATTCACGGTAGCCTTTCACAGTATGGCAGCATAAGAACGATTTCATCCTGCCCTATTGATTGATGCCGTGCAAAATAATGCTCATCATATGGTCTCACTGTGCTTGCGCCCATACCTTAGGCTATCCTCCTTCGGATACCGATCATGTGCCTCTGAATCCCTACACCGTCGAGTTGGTCACAGGTCGACACGATTGAGCTATTGCGGCGGCCGCTTACAGTCGACCTCACATTGACGATTACCTCGAATCACCCCGGCTCTGGGTGACACAATGGGCGTCGTGATACTCGCGAACCCTCTCAAAGCTGGTGACCTGCTGTTGGCGAGTCGCCACATCGACGAGGGGTGCTTCTGCGAGTCCGTCGTCTATCTCATCGACGTCGCCCCTGACGGTGTCCTCGGGGTCATCGTCAACCAACCCTGCTCGGCGGGAACGTTGCGCAGCCAACTACCCGACTGGGAGCCTCTCGCCACCCCTCCGCAGGACCTCTTCTTCGGGGGGCCGATGTCGCCGAGCGGGGCCATCTGCCTGGCCCGCGTGCAACGATCAAGCGAGGAGCCTCCCGGGTGGCGACGTGTCGATGGGCTCACCGGACTGCTTCACCTCGACACCCCGACCGAACTCGTGGATGGCGCCTTCACTGACCTCCGTGTCTTCGCGGGATACGCCGGATGGGAGCCCGGACAGCTTGAGGCTGAGTTCATCCGCGGCGACTGGATCAGAGCCGTCGCCCACCCCGAGGACATCTTCTCCTCTGAGCCGAGAGCTCTGTGGCGAGCCGTACTGCATCGTCAGAACGGCGCTGCGGCGGTGCTTGCCACCGCCACGGACACCCCCACCCTGAATTGATCGATGGTCGGGAGCCATTGGGGCTACGATGTGCACCATTGCGGAATGAGTCAGGAGGTCTGTGGTGGACACCGCCGCTGATCACGGGCCGATTCTTGTCGTTGATGACGATGCGGCCCTGGCCGAGATGCTTCAGCTCGTCCTGGTGAAGGAGGGTTTCTCAACCGTGTGGGTCGGGCACGGCGATGATGTCATGGATGTGTTCCGGCAGCGCACGCCCGCGCTCGTTCTCCTCGACCTCATGCTTCCGGGCCGTGACGGCATCGAGATCTGCCAGGACATCCGACGCGAATCCGGCGTCCCGATCATCATGCTCACGGCCCGCTCGGACACCCCTGACGTCGTTCGTGGATTGGGGGCAGGTGCCGACGACTACGTCTCGAAGCCCTTCCGGTCCGCCGAACTTGTCGCCCGCATACGTGCCCGCTTGCGCACTCCAGCCATACAACGAGACGAAGGCGGAATCATCAGTGTCGGGGATCTGACCATTGATTCATCAGCCCATGTGGTGCAACGCGGAGGGGAAGAGATCTCCTTGACGCCGCTGGAGTATTCCTTGCTCGTGACGATGGCTCAGCATCCCAACAAGGTCTTCAGCCGCGAGACCCTGCTCCGGGAGGTCTGGGGTTACACCAGCAATGCCGATACTCGCCTCGTCAACGTCCACGTGCAGCGGTTGCGCTCCAAGGTGGAGGGAAACGCTGAGCGTCCTCAGATGATCGTCACGGTGCGCGGAGTCGGATATCGCATCAGTACACCTGGGGAGGAGAGCTGATCACCCCGGCGCGGCGTGCTGGGCGCCACCGACGATCTGGTTGGCCCCGGTCCTGGCTTGCCGGTCTGCGGCGGCTGTGGTGGTCGTCATTGCCGCTGCGTATGGTGACCATCACGTTGTCGAGCAGTCTGGTCATTCTCGTCGTCGGTGGGTTCTTCCTGGTTCGTCAGGCCACCGCGGGAATCGTCGAAGCCAAACGTGCCTCTGCCATTGCGGAGACGACTACGACGATCACTCGCATCCAGGGCCAGCTGCGAGACACCGATCTGCGCACTGCCTCTCTCCATGAGCGGCTCAACCGACTTGCAGACGACGCAGCTGGACAGTCTGGGCAGTATCACGTCGTCATCCAGGGCCCTGTCTCCGGACTCATTTCCCAAGGGGTCGCGCCGGAGTCCGTCCCGGCTGAACTCACCGCGAAGGTGGGGGAGTCAAGTGGGATGTGGACCGCGCCGACGATGATCCATTACACCGACCACGTGCGTCCTGACGTCCCTGGGATCGTGGTCGGGTCGGTCCTGTGGTCCCCTGGGACCAGCCAGTCCATCCCGGTGTACTTCATCTTTCCGGAGACCCAGGAGGTCGCCACCGTCGAGTTGCTGCGACGCAGTGTCATCAGCGTCGGAGCTCTCATGGCCCTGGCCATCGCTTTGGCGACCTACATGGCGACCCGTCACCTGTCCCAACCCATTCGGCAGGCCTCCATCACAGCGTCGAGATTGGCCGGCGGGGCGTTGGACGAACGCATGGTGATTCGGGGGACTGACGACCTGGCGACCCTCGCCAAGTCCATGAATGACATGGCAGCCCAGCTGGATCGACGAATTGGGGAATTGGAGAGGTTGTCGACATTGCAGCAACAGTTCGTCTCGGATGTCTCCCACGAGTTGCGCACACCCATGACGACGATGCGGATGGCCTCCGACATGATCGTGGCCAATCCCGATGATCCGGTCCAGGTGCGGTCGGTCGACCTCATGCGGACCCAGATGGAGCGTTTCGAGACTCTGTTGGCCGACTTGCTCGAGATCTCTCGGTTCGACGCCGGAGCCGCACAACTGTCACTGGAGGACTGCGACATCGTCGAACTTGTCCGCACCGAGATCGTCGATGTGACGCCACTCGCAGAGCGTCTGGGAGTTCCGATCGTACTCACCACCGAGACGTCGCAGACTGCTGAGGTTGACCCGCGCCGGATCAGCCGCATCGTCAGGAACCTGCTGTCGAATGCCGTTGAACATGCCGAGGGAAAGATGGTCGAGGTGACCGTCGCCGGTAATGACTGTGCTGTGGGGATCGCCGTGCGTGACCACGGGGTCGGATTCGAGCCATGGCAGGCGGAAAAGGTCTTCGGTAGGTTCTGGCGCGCAGACCCGTCCCGGGTGCGCACCGTGGGTGGCAGCGGTCTCGGCCTGGCGATTTCTCGTCAGGACGCCAACCTGCACAATGGCTGGCTGACGGCGTGGGGACGACCCGGTGAGGGCGCCTTCTTCCGGCTGGTCATTCCGAGGGATTCCGGCGCAGTGGTCGTCGAGTCCCCACTGCCCGCCAAGCCCAGCGATGCCAGCCCGACCGGATCTGAGGAGGAGCGATGACACTGCGTCCCACACGCCGTGCCGTGTTGTCGGGAGCCGCCCTCGTGCTGGCGGGTTGCGCCGAGGTGCCGTCCACGGGGGCAGTGAGACAGGCCGACGACCCACACGAGGTCTCAAGTCAGCGGGAGGGCATTGACGTCGCTCCTCAGCCTCCTGTTGATGGCGCGTCGATTGACCTTGTCGTAGGCGGTTTCCTGCAGGCAATGACGAGTGCGGATGACGACTACCGTGTCGCTCGTGCTTACCTCACCAAGGACGTGGCGGACCGCTGGGATCCCCATTCCCGGGCGACGATCTACGAGGCCACCAATTACAAGCCGACAAGCACGGTGGCGACGGCGTCTCTTCAGGCTCCGATCGTTGGCACCATAGATGCCGACGGGCACTACCACCCGGCGACGTCACAGACGCTCAAACACGATTTCGGCATGGCTCAGGAATCCGGACAATGGCGGATTTCCCGGCCCCCCGAAGGGCTGTTGATCTCGCAATATACTTTTCAGCGCGCCTGGTCGGCGATTCCGATCTACTTCTTTGCCGCCGACGCCGACCGTCTGGTCCCGGATGTCATTCACCTGCCGAGCCCGCGGGCTACTCCTGACGTCGCACTCAGGGCGATGATGGCCGGTGTACCGGAACACTTGAAGCCTGTACTTCGCACGGCATTACCGGACGGTGTGAAGGCCCTTGGGACGACCTCGGTTGACGCTGTTGGCGTCGTCACCGTGCCACTGAGCGCGTCCGCAGCCCAACTCTCAGAATCTCAACGTCGGCTGCTTGCCAGTCAAGTCACCTGCACTCTGAGTGGTTTTGCCGCCGTCTCACGCATCCGATTCACCGCCGGCGGATCCCTACTACCTCTCCCCGAAGCGGCTGAGGACAACACTGTGTCGGCCGACCTGTACGCCGACCTCATACCTCTCCCGTCAACGGTCTCCCCAACGGTCGTTGCTGTCGTCAAGGGGCAGATGGGACGGGTCAGCCCATCAGGCCAAGCCCTCCAGATCATGCCCGGGGCATTGGGCCAGCAGACTCGCCCGGAGGCCGGTGTCTCAACTGTTGCGTCCACCCAGTTCGCCATGCCCGTCGCAACCTTGAGTACCCCCGGCGCGGTGTGGCACGCGGTTTCTGCAGATCGTCGATCATTGGTGACATGGCGGGAAGGTAGCGATCAGGTCAACGTCGTCGCCACCGGGGCGAATCTGCTTCGCCCACAAGTCCTCGTCGATCGCAGTGTGATGACGTTCTCCTCGACAGATCCCACACTCGTCGTCGTTGACGCGGATGGGTCCCGAGTGGCCACTGTCGTTGACCTTGGCGGCCGCACAGTAACCTCGTTCAGTGTCTCTCCCGATGGTATTCGTGCGGCTCTGGTCCTCAAGCGGGGGAAGACCTTCGGATTGGGTATCGGCCTGCTGTCACGGCAGGGCCGCGTAGTTCATCTAGGCCACATCGTCGAGACACCGTTGTCCGCCTCGGACGCGAACTTGTCGAAGATCAGCGACGTCGCCTGGCTTTCCCAAACCCAACTGTGTGTCCTGGGCAGCGCGATCGAAGCTGGGGTGACTGCGCCGTACGAGGTCATGGTTGACGGCTCGGGCGCAACCTCCATGGGGCCGCTCAGCGGGGCGAGCATGAAATCCGTGGTGACAGTCCCGATGGAAACCGGCATTGAGGCCGTTGTGCTCAGCGACGACGGAAAACTGCTTCACCACGAGGAGAGATTCCGCTGGCGCCAGGTTCTGCAAGGGGTCAGCGCGGTCGCGATGACAGCTTGACCCTTCCATGACATGACGTTGACCGGCGAGACTGGTTCATCGTGAACCCACTGGACTGCCTGGCCGACCTGCTGCTGGGAGCATGCTGTCCTGGCTGCGGGGAGCCGGGTGTGGGGCTGTGTGAGACGTGTCGGTCTGCGATCAACCCGGCCCCACGGGTCATTGTTGACGGTCCGCCACCGATCATTGCCTGTATGGGGTATCACGATCCTGTTCCCGGGATCGTGACAGCTCACAAGGATCGTGGTGCCGCATGGTTGACCGATGAACTCGGCCAGTGGTTGGCCCAGGGGCTCGCTCCAGCGATAGCTGCCGCTCCCAGCCACGTCGACGTCGTTCCGGTGCCCTCATCGGCGAAGGCTGTGCGGCGGCGAGGTGCTGATCATGCCGCCAACATGGCGCGATCAGCTCTGCGAACCTTGGATGCTTCCAACGCCTCGCTCGCTCAGGTCTTGCACCGAACTCGACGGGTGGCGGACCAACTTGAGGTACGGCATGAAGATCGCAGTGCCAATCAGTGCGGATCGATGAGAGCCCCGTCGGCGCAAGGGGATGTCATTCTCGTTGATGACGTTCGCACCTCAGGGGCGACGATCGACGAGGCGTGCAGAGCCTTGAGGCGGTCTGGGCGACGGGTGCTGTCGGTGGTTGTCCTGGCTGATGCTGCTACCCCACTGAGATGGCCGTGATCACATCTGACCACAAGCATGAGTGACATGGTCGCCTCGGATGTCGAACCTTGCCAAACAACTGTTGGGAGCCCCCTCATGGGCTAGCGTAGATGCATGGCACGACGTGATTGGTACCCGGCCCTCCACGAGAGGTATGAGGGGCGGCGTCGTGCCATTCGTGTCAGCGTCGGAAACACCGATGCGAACCCCAATACAGGAGGTTGTCATGGATGCCATCGTTACGGGTCGGCATTGCCACGTCAGTGATGACGTGCGCGCCCAGGTCGAGGACAGGCTCTCCGGGGTCGAGAAGTTGAAGGACCGGGTCCAGCGCGCCGAGGTGGTCTTCACCGCCCAAGGCACCAAGGGGCCCAAGGATCAAGCCATGACGTGTGAAATCACACTGCGGGCGAAGGGGCCGGTGGTGCGAGCCGTCGGGCAGGCGGAGGACAAGATGGTTGCCTTTGACATGGCTGCCGATCGACTTCGCACCCAGCTTGTCAAGGCCGCTGATCGTCGTCGCAGTCGTCGTGGACTGCGCGTCTCCCAGGTTCTGGACGTCTTGCCCGAGGAAAGCACCGATGATGCACCCGAGATTCTGGCCACCAGGAAGATCGCGGGCGACGTGGAGGTCACCGGGGACAGCCCCATCTATGTCAAGGAAAAGGTCTTCCAGGCCGTTCCCCTGACCCTTGCTCAGGCCCTCGACGAGATGGAACTGGTCGGACACGACTTCTTCCTCTACCTCGATCAGGATTCCAAGCGGCCCAGCGTCGTGTATCGGCGAAAGAAGGGTTACAACTACGGCGTGATCCATCTGGATCTTGACCACGAGTGATCCTGGAGCGTCAGCGAGCAACGACACCGGCGGCAGTGCGGGATGATCCCGCACTGCCACCGGTCTGTGTCGTGAGCCGACGGCGAGGAAGGATGGTCAGGAGAGGTCGTCGCAACTCTCAAATGCCCACGATGAAAGGCCACGGCGTTCTTGCTTCGGTCGCAAACCCCCTAGGATGGGGGAGGTGGCTCTCTTGAGCTGCTCGTCCGGCATGCGCCTGGACGACACGACGTCTACTCCTTGAAGGACCCACCCCGTGAACCTCATGGATCGCGTGCTGCACGCCGGTGAAGGCAAGATCATCCGCCGACTCAACCGCATTGTCGGCCAGGTCAATAGCATCGAGGAGGATTACGTCGCCATGAGCGACGACGAGTTGGCAGGCCAGACCGCCGACTTCCGTCAGCGTCTCGACAACGGCGAGAACCTGGAGCGGCTGCTCCCAGAGGCCTTCGCGACGGTGCGTGAGGCGTCCACGCGAGTGCTCGGCAAACGTCACTTTGACGTTCAGATCATGGGTGGCGCCGCCCTCTACCAGTGCAACATCGCTGAGATGAAGACTGGTGAGGGCAAAACCCTTGTTGGTCTTCTTCCCGCCTACCTCGAGGGGCTCCTCGGCAAGGGCGTCCACGTCGTGACCGTGAACGACTACCTGGCTCGAGTGCAGTCCGAGCAGATGGGTCGGGTGCACCACTTCCTGGGGCTGACGATCTCGGCAATCCTGTCGGACATGTCTCCGACGGAGCGCAAGGAGGCCTACAAAACCGACATCACCTATGGCACGAACAATGAGTTCGGCTTCGATTACCTGCGTGACAACATGGCGGGCTCCCTGAGCGAGTGCGTGCAGCGCGGTCATCACTTCGCCATCGTCGACGAGGTTGACTCGATCCTCGTCGATGAAGCCCGTACCCCGTTGATCATCTCGGGCCCCGCCGAGGAGAACAAGCAGTGGTACCCGGAGTTCGCCAAGATCGTTTCGAGGCTTCAGCGTGACGTCGACTACGAGGTCGACGAGAAGAAGCGTACCGTTGCCGTCCTCGGTCACGGCATCAGCGTTGTCGAGGAACGTCTGGGCATTGAGAACCTGTACGAATCGGCGAACACCCCGCTCATCGGTTACCTCAACAACGCCATCAAGGCCAAGGAGCTCTTCCACCGTGACAAGGACTACGTCCTCATCGATGGCGAGGTCCTCATCGTTGACGAGCACACCGGTCGTACCCTGGCAGGGCGTCGTTACAACGAGGGTCTGCACCAGGCCCTTGAGGCCAAGGAACACGTCGAGATCAAGGACGAGTACCAGACCCTCGCAACGATCACCCTGCAGAACTACTTCCGCATGTACGACAAACTCGCCGGGATGACGGGTACCGCCAAGACCGAGGAGAGCGAGTTCCAGAAGATCTACGGGTTGGGCGTCATTCCGATTCCGACGAACCGCCCGATGATTCGGAAGGACCAGAAGGATCTCATCTACCGCACCGAGGACGCCAAGTTCGACGCCATCATCTCCGATGTCGTCGAGCGTCACGAGGCTGGTCAGCCCATCCTCATCGGTACCGCATCCGTCGCCAAGTCGGAGCTGCTGTCGGAGAAGCTCAAGCGGGCTGGCGTTCCCCACAAGGTGCTGAACGCCAAGCACCACGAGTCCGAGGCGGCGATCGTCGCCCTGGCCGGTCGCAAGGGAAGTGTGACGGTCTCGACTAACATGGCCGGTCGTGGTACCGACATCATCCTCGGTGGTAACCCAGAATTCCTCACGGAGCTGGATCTTCGCGAGAAGGGACTCGACCCGGTGGAGGACGAGGAGGCCTACCAGACCGCTTGGAACAACACCTTGGCGAGGTATGAGGAGCAGTCGAAGGCTGAGCACGAGGAGGTTGAGGCACTCGGTGGCCTCTACGTCATCGGTTCCGAGCGTCACGAGTCTCGCCGTATCGACAACCAGTTGCGTGGACGTTCCGGTCGTCAGGGTGACCCGGGGGAGTCCAGGTTCTATCTCTCCTTGCAGGACGAGCTCATGCGGCTGTTCAAGCCGGAGGTCATCGACCGCGCCATGGTCACCCTCAAGATGCCTGAGGACATGCCGATCGAGTCCAAGTGGGTGTCTCGTCAGATCGAGAGCGCCCAGAAGCAGGTGGAGGCGCAGAACTTCGAGATGCGTAAGAACGTCCTGAAGTATGACGACGTCATGAACCGGCAGCGTCACGTCATCTATGGCGACCGTCGTAAGGTTCTCGAGGGAGCCGACGTCGAGGCCGAGCTGCGCGCCACCACCGACCGCGTCGTCGAGGCCGGGGTGCGCAAGTACACCGAGGGGTACTCGGAGGACTGGGACCTCGAGGCCATGTGGAACGAGATCGGTACCGTCTACCCCGTTGGTCTGGACATCAACGAGTATGCCGACTGCCAGGATGTCGAGGAACTCGTCGAGGACTTCAAGACGGATGCCCAGGAGGCCTATGACCGTCGCGAGACTGAGCTCGGTGAGGCGACGATGCGTCAGCTCGAGCGTGAGGTATTGCTGACCGTGCTCGACCGCAAGTGGCGCGAGCACCTCTACGAGATGGACTACCTGCGTGAGGGCATCGGCCTGCGTGCGATGGCCCAGCGTGATCCTCTGGTTGAGTACCAGCGCGAGGGCGGCGACATGTTCACCTCGATGATGGATTCCTTCAAGGAGGAGGTCGTCGGCTTCCTGTTCAACCTCGAGATTGAGACCGGACCTCAGGTTGGCCTGGTGACCGATGATGAGGGGCAGCCGGTCACGGCAGACTCGGTGCTGCCCAAGGAGAACCATTCGCGTCGTGCGCTCAGCTACTCGGCTCCCGACGAGCAGGGTGATGCCGCGACGACCTCCGAAAATGGCGCGCCGAAGGATCCGAAGGCCGGGGGCAATCGTGCCGCCAGAAGGGCGGCGTCCAAGAAGTCGAAGAAGAGGCGCAAGAAGCGCTGATGGCACATTGCCGCGGTGTCGACGCTGCTTTTGTCACGCCATACCGACGGCCTCCTGTGTGATGTGCTTGTCGGACAGGAGTGCGGCCACTCTGGGGTTCAGGACGAGCTCGACGGCTTCGAGATGCCAGACACCCACGTGCTGAACCAGGTTCGTGGCCAACGGGAGCCGTCTGCCACGTAGATCGATCAGGCCGACCCCGTCCACGTGGTCCTCGTCGAAACTGACCTGAGGCTCGCCGACGAGGAGCATGCGGCTCCAGCCAGGACCCCGGGGCCATGTGCGCATGGTTGCCGTGGCACGAGGGCTGGATGCTCTCATGAGCTGATTCATGGGGCGTCGACCAGCCATCGTCTCGATGATGATGATGTGCATTGCCCGAGTCAGCCGCACAGCCTGTTGACAGGCCTTTGAGTCGTCTTGTGTGGTGCTCGTCACTGGTGATGACGAGACGACGCGCAACTCGTCCGGCCACCAGTCCCGGTCGAGCTCCAGGACGATGTCCGAATGGTGTCGCCGCGTCGAATCAAGGGGGATGGGCGTTGATGTGATCGTCATGGGCCCTAGGACAGCGCAGGAAGTCGTTCCAGGGGAAGGGCTGATGCGCACATCTGTGGAAAAGTCGAGTGAACACACCATTTCGTCATCTGGGATGGTGCGAACCAATATGTGATTCCTGTTCGTATCTGAGTACCGTGGACGATGCACTAGGGGTCACACTGACCAAGGAGGGTTCAATTGTCGACGTCCACCATCGTTTTCATCCCAACCAATGCGCAACGGGCCCGTGAGCTCGTTGCTGCGCCGGGAGAACAGGTGACGGCCTTCACAGTCACCGAGGAGCTTCGTTCCATCCTCGACGTCACCGATCCCGAGGAAACCGAACATGCCGCCATGGTCATCGGTTCGGTGTGGGGTCTGACCCATACCGGTCGTCGACTCGTTCTCGTCGCCCATGTCCCTGCCGAGCAGATTGCCGACCATGAAGAGGTCGACAACGGCGGCGTCACGCTGACTCGTCTGGAGCCCTCGCAGATCACGGCATGGTTCGCCGACGATGACGACGCCGACTCCAAGGGTGCTGCTGCAGCTGTCAGGGGCATGGTTATTGACGACGCCTGGAATGACGTCGCTATTCAGACTCTCATCGGTGAGCACGGGCTGTCCTGGCACGACATCACCGAGGAACTTCCGAGGGCCGACACCGATCCCGAGGGTTTCCCTGGATTGGAGTGACGTCGGCCCCGCACCGGGTGGGTCCGGCTCAGCGGGAGGCCAGCCAGTCGTCACCCGCCTGCTGCTGCATGTCGAAGGCCTGGGTGATGTGCGGAGCTGCGGCCTTTTCCAGTTTCTTGCCCACCATCGGGACCGAGACGGTGAACGTACCGGTGTAGATGACCTCGGTTCCGGTGGCGTCGGGACGCACGGAAGCATGCCCGTCCGCCCTCGCCGGCATGCCCTGAGGAACGATCTGCAAGGTACCTTCTCGCGATCCATCGGGGTTGGCGGACTGCCACGACACGGTCTGCTTGGCAGTGAGGGTGGGGCCGACGAGCTTCGTCACCTGGCTGGGAGCGGGCATGGCCACGTCCATACTCAACGAATCGCCCGTGACGACGGCATTACTGGTGGTGCCCCCGGCGCGATGGTGGACATCCTGCCACCATGCCGGATTGGTCATCATGGTGACGACTTGATCAGGGGTTGCGTCGAAATGGGCCCGTGAATTGATGTCCATGTCACCATGATGCCCGACGATTGCGACACATCGTGCACAACGACCTTGCTCGGTGGTTCACGGGGAGGCATAGACCCTTGTAGAGTTTCCATCGAGGACCACATCGAAGTGGCCCCGTGACCATGACGAAGGTGACCTGATCGTGTCAGAGATGGACAAAGTCATCCCGGCTCTCGTGACATCGCTGCTGGAACAGCACACCATGGGAGATCACTGCTGTGAAGAGGTGATTCGTCAGATGATGGAACGGCAGATGACGCTTGCCGTGAAACCTGGCCCGGTTCGCGTCGACGTCATCGTTGATCCACCGTGGTCTGACGGCCAGGTCAACTCGGTGCAGGTGGTCATGGATGACCGTCCCTTCCTCGTCGACACGGTCGTGTCGTGCTTGCTTCGTCACGGGTGGCGCGTCGAGGATGTTCGGCACCCGATCTTCGGTGTCAAGCGTAACGCCGAGGGAGCCGTCGAGAGCGTCGGAACTCCGGGCCGAAGCGGCCATGAGTCGGAATCGTGGATACACATCGATGCCTTGGCGCCGCTCGGCATTGATACTGGTGAAGCTGCCAAGAGGCTCGATGAGGATCTTCACAGCTGCCTTGACCAGGTTGTCCGGGCCACCGACGACTGGGCAGCGATGCACGAGGCAATGCTGCGAACCGCCGAGCTGGTGAGTGCCTCCCAAGGGCCCGCCGATGATCGTGACTCGACGCGTGAGCTGCTGGAATGGTTGGCCGACGACCATTTCATGTACCTGTCCTACGAGGAGTTCCGGGTTGACGGGGACACCATGACGCCAGTGCCCGGTACCCGGCTGGGTATCACTGACCACGGATCACGCTTCGATGCGATTCCTCACAGCGAGGATGACTCCACCCTCGTCGTCACGAAGGACTCGGTTCGGTCCACCGTGCAACACAATGGGTACCGGGATTACGTCGGAGTGCGAATCCGTAACGAACACGGCGTCGTTGTCGCTGAGCACCGCTTCATCGGTCTGCTGGGGTCAGCTGCCTACACCGAGTCGGTCATGCACATTCCGGTCCTGCGTGCCAAGGCCTCTCGTGTGCTCGCACTTTCGGGATATCGAGCCAACTCCCACGGCGGCAAGGCGGTCATTCGCACCATTGCTGAGTTCCCACGTGACGCCCTGTTCGAGGCCTCGGCGGAGGAGCTCGTGCCACTCATCATGACGATCATCGACCTGCGCGAGAGGCAACGTCTGCGGGCACTGGTCCGTCGAGGTCCGTGGGGTCGGTTCTTCCACCTGTTGGTCTTCATCCCGGCCGATCGTTTCGACGCCAGCACTGTTGGTGTCGTCGAGGGAATCGTCGCCAAGCGGACTGGTGCGGTGGAGATCGACTCGACCACGATGATGGGTGAGTCCTCCTTGGTCAGGATCACCTTGACTGCCAAGGTTCCTGACGGTGAGGTCCTTCCCCCGATCGACGACGAGGAGCTGCAGGCTGAGCTCGCCGAGGCCACCTCGAACTGGGATGACGAGTTCATGGCCCTGGCCAGCCGCATCGAGAGCGACCGACGCGGAATTGACTTCGGACCTGAGTACAAGCAGGAATTCACGGCCACGCAGGGCGTTCTGGATCTCGAACTGCTCAACGGGTTGGCCAAGGACGACCTGGGCCTGGTCATGTACCGACCGAATGACCCTGCCGATCCCTCCGATTTGCGTCTCAAGATCTTCAACCAACACGCGACGATGACGTTGTCCCAGGTCATGCCGCACCTGTCGAGCCTCGGCGTCCATGTCGTTGATGAGCATCCGCACCGGATCGTCCTGCGCGGTCGGGAGATCTGGCTGTTCGACCTTGGTCTGCAGACCCCCGGGGAATTGTGGAACGACTCCGAGCGAGATCGTTTCACCGAGGCGTTTGCCGCATCCTGGCGTGGCGAGTGCGAATCCGACACGTTCTCCGGCCTCGTGACCGAAGCGGGCCTGACGTGGCCCCAGGTGTCCATGTTGCGCGGTATCGCTCGTTACCTCCGACAGGTGGGTAGCCCATTCTCCCAGACCTACATGGCGAAGGCGCTACGGGCGAACCCCAATCTTGCTGGTGACCTCGTCAGAATTGTCGAGGCCAAGTTCGATCCGGCAGCCTACGATGACGGCGTCGATGCGGGAGCCGAGCGGCTGGCCACGGTGGAGGAACTGTCACAGACCTTCCTGTCTGACCTGGACGACGTCGCCTCCCTTGATCACGATCGCATCCTGCGCATGATGCATACCGTCATCAAGGCCATGATCCGTACGAACTGGTGGAAGAAGGATCGCCGCGCACTGGCCTTCAAGGTGCGTCCGAGTGAGCTCGACTTCGCCCCAGCTCCACGTCCCACCTTCGAGATCTTCGTCAATTCCCCGAGGGTTTCCGGAACGCACCTGCGTTTTGGTGCGGTGGCGCGAGGAGGCCTGCGGTGGTCGGATCGTCCCGAGGACTTCCGCACCGAGGTCCTCGGTCTGGTGAAGGCCCAGATGGTCAAGAACTCGGTCATCGTTCCTGCGGGCGCCAAAGGCGGCTTCGTCCCCGCCCATTTGCCCGATCCCACGACTGACCGCGCGGGGTGGGCCGAGGAGGGTAAGGAGTGCTACCGCATCTTCGTTTCCTCCCTGCTGTCCCTGACAGACAATGTCGTTGAGGGCAAGGTCGTCGTCCCGGAGAACGTCGTTCGCCACGACGGGGATGATCCCTACCTCGTCGTTGCCGCTGACAAGGGCACCGCTACCTTCTCCGACACCGCGAACGCGATTGCTGCAGAGCACGGGTTCTGGCTTGGCGACGCCTTCGCCTCGGGCGGATCCCACGGTTACGACCACAAGGCGATGGGCATCACGGCGCGGGGCGCCTGGGAGTCGGTGACCCGGCATCTCGCCGACCTCGGTATCGACCAGACGACTGATGACTTCACCTGCGTGGGTATCGGCGACATGTCCGGTGACGTCTTCGGAAATGGCATGTTGTTGAGCACGCACATCAGGCTGGTGGCAGCCTTCAACCATCGTCACGTCTTCGTCGACCCGAACCCGGATCCTGCCGCATCGTGGCAGGAACGCTGTCGCCTCTTCGATCTCCCGCGTTCGAGCTGGGGCGATTACGACTCGTCCCTCATCTCTGCGGGAGGTGGTGTCTGGGATCGCACCTTGAAGTCGATCCCGGTGAGCCAGCAGATGCATGAGGCCCTCGGCATCGACGAGTCCGTCACGAAGATGACCCCCGACCATCTCATCTCCGCAATCCTGCGGGCCCCGGTCGACCTGTTGTGGAACGGCGGAATCGGAACCTATGTGCGTGCCACGAGTGAGACTGACGCCCAGGTCGGCGACCGTACCAATGACCCGGTTCGCATCACGGCCACGGAAGTGCGGGCCAAGGCTGTTGGCGAAGGTGGAAACTTGGGGTGGACCCAGGCGGGCCGCATCGAGTACGCCCGTAACGGTGGCAGGATCAACACCGACTTCATCGACAACTCCGCCGGCGTCGACACCTCGGATCATGAGGTCAACATCAAGATCCTGCTCGATGCCGAGGTGGCTGCAGGGCGTCTCAGCGCAGAGGAACGTGACGAACTCCTGCCTGCCATGGCTGATGATGTCGCTGCCCTGGTGCTACGGCACAATCGTTCACAGAACCTCGCGCTGGCCAATGCGTTGAGTCCGTCCGGCCCGACTCCTGGAGTCCTGGAAGCCTGGATGTGCGAACTTGAGGAGTCCGGCCATCTTGATCGCGTCGTCGACACCATGCCGTCGACCGCCGAGATGAATCGCCGAATCGCCGCAGGTGAAGGGCTCGCCAGCCCGGAGCTGTGCACCCTGCTCGCGTGGACGAAGATTGCCCTGTGCGACGCCGTGCTCGCCACTGATCTTCCAGAAGATCCCTTCGTGGCCGACAGTCTGGCCGGCTACTTCCCACCGCTGCTGCGTGAGAGGTTCGCAGATCGGATGTCAGATCACCGGCTGCATCGGGAGATCATCACGACCGAGGCCGTCAACAAGTTCGTTGACTCCCCGGGTATCACGGCCTTCCACCGCCTGCATCTGCAGACAGGGGCTGACATCGCCCAGGTCATACGCTGCCAGCTGGCGGCCCGATCGGTTTTCGAACTGGACAGGGTGGAGACGAACCTCACCGATCTCGGACTGGACGCAGTTCGTACCGGCGAGATCAGGTTCGCTCTTCGAGATCTCGTCATGGACACCACGGGGTGGTTCCTCACTCACGGTGGTGTGGACAACATCTCTGCCACCATCGAGACGTACCGCCCAGGTATCGCCGCACTCGTCAACAAGCTCTCCGACCTGCTGGGCGACAGTGCCGACGAGTGGCAGGAGAAGGTTGACGAGGTCACCGAGCTGGGACTAACCCGTGCGGATGCCGCTGTGGTGGCCTCACACGATTGGTGTCAAGTCCTGTTGGGCGTCGTCGAGATCTCCGACGAAAGTCATCCTCTCGACGAGGTCGCCGAGGCATACCTGACGCTGGCACGCCGAGTGGACATCACTGGCCTGACCCGTCTTGTCGAACAGCTTCCTCAGGACCGTCCGACGGATGCCCGAGTGCGGGCCAGCCTTCGCGAGGATCTTCTCCAGGTGATGTCCGATGCGACGCGACGGGCTCTTGAGGTTGGAACGGACAACGTTCTGGTCGATGGTGGACGTATTCTTGAGAAGATGACGACAAACCCGGATCTTGCGCACTGCGTCGTGATGGTCAGCGACCTGAGGTCCGCCGTGGGTCAGGAGGCCACACAGTGAGAATTGATCTCCACACCCACTCCACGATCTCGGACGGGACGGATTCCCCGACCCGCCTCATGATGAAGGCTGCCACGAGCGGTTTGGACGTCATTGCCCTGACCGATCATGACACCTTCGATGGGCTGGAGGAGGCTCAGGCAGCCGGACAGCGGTTCGGCGTCCGGCTGCTTCCCGGTCTCGAAATGACGTGCCACATCGGTGATCGTGACGTCCACCTTCTCGGCTACGGGCCGCATCCCGACGATCCAGCGTTGAGCAGGGAGCTGCAGATCACGCGGGCTTCGCGAGCCGGGCGCCTGGACGCCATCTGCCAGAAACTTGCCGAGGCCGGATTGTCGGTGACGACGGAGGATGCGCACCGAGCTGCTGGCACGGCCTCGAGCTTGGGACGGCCCCATGTGGCAGATGCGATGGTGGCCAAGGGATACGTCGAGGATCGCGACGAGGCCTTCCGCGACTGGCTCGCCGACGGTAAGCCCGCTTATGTTCCGCGGCACAGCGTGGCACTGGAGAAGGGTATTGACCTCATCCACGACGCTGGCGGCGTGGCCGTCGTGGCCCATCCGTGGGGCAGGGGAGCTCAGCAGGTTCTCACCCCGCAGGTGATTGCGGCGCTGTCCGCCTATCACCAGCTCGACGGCATCGAGGTGGAGCACCAGGACCACGACCAGGCCGCTCGCCGGATGCTCTTCGACCTAGGAGGACGGCTCGGACTGGTTCGTACCGGCGCGAGCGACTATCACGGCTCAGGTAAGAAGGACCATGAGCTGGGATGCAATCTCACTCGTGAGACCGCATACCGAGAGCTCGTGACGAGGATCCAGCTGCGCGGTGGGGTTCTTCGCGTCCGGTGAGACTGCTACAGTGGCCGACATGACGATTGCACCTGCGAATGCCACCTCGTGGTGGCGTCGTTGCGTGCGGCACTGACGATGTGACGGCCGCCCTGCCCGGCGCGTCGCCTCGTCGCCAAGGAGGGCGGCGAGGAAGGGATTAGTGATGACCAGCGACGTTTCCAAGATCGGATCGAACGCTGCCACCTTGGCGCGCTCACAGGCCCGCAGTGCCAAGGTCGAGGCCGATCTGGCCGTCCATCCCGAGAAATGGCGGATTCTCACCGGGGACCGTCCCACCGGAAGTCTCCACATCGGTCACTACTTCGGCTCGCTGGCCAATCGGGTGCGGCTGCAGGACAAGGGAATCGAGTCGTTCCTCGTCATCGCTGATTACCAGGTGATCTATGACCGTGACGGCGTCGGCGAGCTTCAGGCCAACGTCATGTCGAACATCGCCGATTATCTCGCCATCGGTATCGACCCGACCCGTACCACGATGTTCACCCACTCGTCCCTACCAGCCCTCAATCAGCTCCTGCTGCCCTTCCTGTCGTTGGTGACTGACGCCGAGCTGCGTCGCAATCCGACCGTCAAGGACGAGTTGGCCACTTCGGATCGGCCGATGTCGGGCCTCATGCTCACCTTCCCGGTGCACCAGGCCGCTGACATCCTCTTCTGCAAGGCCAACCTCGTCCCGGTGGGCCGGGACCAGCTGCCGCACATCGAGCAGACCCGCGTCATCGCCCGTCGTTTCGACGAGAGGTATGGACGTGTCGACGCCTCCAAGGCGGTCTTCCCCGAGCCGGAGGCGTTGCTCTCGGCCACCCCGCACGTGCTCGGCCTTGATGGCACGAAGATGAGTAAGTCGAAGGGCAACACCATCGAGATCGGTATGACCGCCGATCAGACCGCCAAGCTCATCAAGAAGGCCAAGACAGACGCGCAACGGCGCATCACCTGGGATCCGGAGAACCGCCCCGAGGTCTCAAACCTGCTGTTGCTCACCGCCTTGTGCGAGAACGGTGATCCCGCTGACATTGCCGATGAGATTGGTGATGGTGGCTCGGGCACCCTCAAGAAGCGTCTCACCGCCTCACTCAACGATTACTTTGCCCCAATTCGTGAACGTCGCAGCGAGCTCGCAGCGGACGAGGGCCACCTGCGTGACGTGCTCCGGGAGGGTAATGAGCGTGCCAATGCCGTGGCGGATCGGACCCTCAGCGAGGTACGCCAGGCGATGCAGATGGTTTACTGATTGACGCGATCCACAGCGCGGGATCACAGGATTGGTGGCGTGATGAACGGCAGATACGACACGGTGCGGCACCTGTGACACGAGGCACGGGCCTCAGCCGCGTGCCTCGTCCTAGTCGCTCTCAATGCCTCACAGCGAGCGGCGCGCCCTGCGGTGGCGGGGGGCGGTCTCAGCACCCTTGCCGCCACTGGCCTTCTTCCTGGCCGTTGCCTTGGGAGCCTGGTCCCTGTGGGGAGCGGACTCCTTCTTCGAGGACTTCGACTTCTTGTGGCCCTTCGCCTCGTGCGTGCCGTGGTCGCTGCTGGCCTCGCCGCCGCGGATCACCTTGCCGTTGCGACGACGGGTGCGCTTGCGGCGCGGCTTGTCCTCGTCCTTGGAATCCTTGCGGGACCGACGGCCCTCACCATGATCGCCATGCTTGTGGTGGCCGTCATGTTTGTGGTGATGGCGCTCGCGTTTCTCGGCACCGGGCAGAGCTCCCTTGGTGCCCTCCGGGATGTCGAGATCGGTGTAGAGGAACGGGGAGGTCGAGTAGGTCTCGACGGGTTCGGGGATCTCGAGATCCAGCGCCTTGTTGATGAGCTTCCAGCGGGTGACGTCAGCCCAGTCGACGAGGGTGACGGCCACGCCTTTGGCACCGGCACGTCCGGTACGGCCGATGCGGTGGACATAGGTCTTCTCGTCCTCGGGGCACTCGTGATTGATGACGTGGGAAACCCCGGTGACGTCAATGCCACGGGCTGCGACGTCGGTGGCAACGAGGATGGTGGCGTCACCGTTGCGGAACTTCTTGAGGGCCTTCTCGCGAGCGACTTGGGTGAGGTCGCCATGGATGGCCCGAGCCTTGAAGCCCCGGTTGTCGAGGTCGTCGGCCAAACGTTGACAAGCGCGCTTGGTACGGCAGAAAATGATGGCCTTCTCGACGTCGCGGGACTGCAGGATGCGCCCGATGATCTCGATCTTGTCCATCGGATGGGCCTGGTAGACGAACTGCTGAGTGTCCGGAACAGTGGCCTGGGCGTCGGCACCCTCGGCACGCACGTGCACCGGACGGTTCAGCTGCGAACGGGCCAGAGCCATGATCGGCGCCGGCATGGTGGCCGAGAAGAGCATGGTCTGACGGGAGGTGGGGGTACGTCCGATGAGGTTCTCGACGTCCGGCAGGAAGCCCAGATCGAGCATTTCGTCAGCTTCGTCCAGGACGACGATGCGCACGTGGGACAGGTCCAGGTCCTTGCGCTGGGACAGGTCAAGAAGACGTCCAGGGGTGCCGACGACGACGTCGACCCCATCCTTCAGGGCATCGATCTGGGGTTCGTAGCCGACGCCGCCATAGACGGTGAGGACTCGGGCGCCGCGCACCGAGGCGGCGGTCGAGATGTCCTTGGACACCTGGAGGGCAAGCTCCCGGGTCGGGCACATCACCAGTGCTTGGGGCTTGCCTCTGTGCTCGGACTCCTCCCAGCCGTCATCTCCGGGCAGGGTGATGCGCTGCAGGAGGGTGATACCGAAGGCAAGGGTCTTGCCGGTGCCGGTGCGGGCCTGGCCGATGAGATCGGTGCCCTGAATGGAGATCGGGATGGACATGGCCTGGATGGGGAAGGGAGAGACGATTCCCATCCCCTCCAGCGCCTGGCAGATGTCTTCTCGGACGCCGAGATCGGAGAAGGCGGTGGAAACGGAAACTGTGGTCTCGGTCAGTGTCTTGGCCTCTTCGTGCGCGGGCCCGTCAAGGCCCTGTGTCATTCTTCTGTCATTCTTCGTAGTCGCTCCTCGTGATGTCGTCGCGCGAAACTGTTCCGCGACGATGTCACGCGCGGTGCGGACCTGCGAGGTGGCGCGGTCGACACACCATCGCCTATCTTACCTCCAGTACCTTCGACCCTCTAACCTGTTGGCGTGAGCATCGAAGACACGAACTCCAACGACTCCTCGGTTGTGACGCTCTTCTGGTCCGTCGCAGCGTCCTGTGCCTTGCATGGATTCTCTGCAACGGTGTCTGGCATGAATCTGGCCACCGGCCTGTCAGAGCGGTTCCTCGTCGTCGATCGCAGCGCTGAGGTTCAGAAGATCTTGGCTGAGACCAGAACCCACTTGACGGATCGCGCGCTTCTGGCAGAGATGGAACCCCTCATCGGGTCCGTCAAGGAGTATGTGCCCTCCCAATCCTGGTCCCAGGTGTTGCTGCGCGACCACATCGTCGTTGATCTCATCGCCGATTTCCTGGATCGGATCGAGCCGAATCTCGCACCTGAGCTTCATCCGGCCTGTGGGTCTTTCGGCCCGTGGCTCGGTCGCGGTACGGGGAGCCGCGTGAGATGGGATGCCGCGATGCGTCACACCATCGCAGGGCAACGTGACACGTCGGCGGAGTCCCTGTTCGCGCGCCGTCTCGTGGGAGAGGTGCTGTCAGTGGCCCAACGCCTCTTCGCGCGTCATCAGGCGCTGACCTCGGCCCTGACGCAAGCTGGTGGGGGAGAGTTCGATGATCTCGACCTCATCAATGAGGTCATGGCTGGTGTGTTGAACGCCCACGACGAACGCATGATCGATCTCGGCCTCGAACCGTGAATGACGAACGGCGACTGACTTCGAGCGGAACGTGACCGAGGTCAGAGAGCCCCAAAACCGACCTGGCGGCTGTTCGGCTGCCCCAGGTCGAGGTAGGCAACCCCACGGGCGGGAACGAGAACCTTGCGGCCCTTGGCATCGGTCAGGGCGAGGACGGCGTCGGGCTGGCTGAGGCTGTTCTTGAGCTGCTGCTCAATGGACTCAGCGCTTTCCTGAGCGTCGATGCTGACTTCACGTGCGGTGTTGACGATGCCGATCTTGATCTCCATGACGACAAACCTACCGCTGGATCAAACATCCCGGCGCCACAGCGCCACGGTGATGTTGTCATGACCGCCGCACTTGTTGGCGTGCGCAACGAGTGCGGCCGCGAGGTCTGCAGGGTCGCGACGGCCTTGATCGTCCTTGCGAGCCCTGCTGGCAAGATCTGCGATGAGCGTGGCCAGGTCGTCCGGATCGGGAACGTGATTCCACAATCCGTCGCTGCACACCAGGAGCCACCCGGAATGCTGCGGTTGGTAGGCCATGACGCGCGGAGCGAGATCGGTGGCGGAGGCGCCGATCCACTTCGTGATGGTATGGGCGCCGATCCCTGCCTCAGCCTCTTCCCGGGACATTCCCAGATCCATCTGCGCCTGGACCATCGAGTCATCGACGGACAGCCGGAGACAACCACCCTCATCAGGAAACCAGTAAGTTCGGGTGTCACCGATGTTGCCCACGACGATGCGTTCTTGCGTCGCAACGGCGATGGCCAGAGTGCACGCACCAATCGGAGGCGATGAGCTCACGACGGCCTCGTGTGCCTTTCGGAACGCCCGCTCGAACAGGGTGACGATGGCATCGTCGTTGGCTGGCACCCCCTGGTTCATCGTCGCCGTCAGGTAGTCGCGCGCGGCGCGGGATGCGATTCTGGCGCATTCCTCAGCGCCATCGGTCGATGAGACGCCATCAGCGACGACGAGGACGACATGACGCCCGGAACTGTCGATGCCGAGGGCTGCGGCGTCCTGGTTCGTCTCATGACGCAGTCCGATGTGCGAGGCGCAGGCGACATCTTCACGAGCTGCAGCTCGCTCGGTGAGGTCCACTCGCGACGTGGCGGAGGTCTCTGGTGTCACGATGTCGACCGATGACTGCTCCGATTCATTCATGAAGGTCCTCAGGCTGAGCAATTGTTCTCCGCACGGCTCCGGCCGAGACCGGGTGCAGCGTTCGATGCAGTGTGGCGATCGCGGTAGATCCATGTCTACTGACGACGCTCATGGCCTGCTACGAGCGTGCGGACACGTCCCATGGTGATGAGACAGCACTTCTACCATCTCACATGGTGGGTCGATGGGGCCAGGAAATGGTTGCTGACGTCGTTGTTCTGTGGAAAAGACACAGTCGGACGGCGATTCTGTCTCATGTCAGTGGTGAGATGTGTGCCATGCATGGATGGGATGACGCTCAGGCGCGGGTGCTCAATGATGACGCCGGTACGGTCCTCGTCATGGGAGGACCGGGCACCGGACGGACGAGTCTGTGTCTTGAGGTGGCCGCGCGGTACGTCGAGGCTGGCGGATCCCTGTCCGACGTCCTGCTGCTCGGTCAGACGCGACCAGCTGCCCAAGCATTGCGCAATGGCCTCGTACGACGACTCGGAGGCGCTCATCTGGATCCTCGTGTCATGACGGTTCATGCCCTGGCCCGGCGAATCCTAGGATCTCGGCAGTTCTCGGGACGGCTGTTGACCGCTCCTGAGCAGGAGTTCCGTATCAGAGAGCTTCTTGCGGCTCGGGACATGACGGACTGGCCGGAGGAATTGCAGGCATGCGCACAGACCGCTCAATTCGCCGCTGACGTGCGTGTCATGGCGGCGCGACTCCGTCAAGAAGGATGCGATCCACAGGACCTCACTGGTGCGGGAATGACTTGGGGCATGCCGGAATGGCAGGTTCTTGGACCATTCCTGACGGACTACCTCGATGTCCTTGATCTGGAGGGAGCAGTGGATTACGCCGAGGCGGTGCATCGTGCTCGGATCGCCTTGACGCGCCCAGGAGTGGCCATCGACGTGAGGTCACGAGTCAAACTGCTGCTGTGCGACGATGTGACCGAGTGTGATCCGTCCCAGATTCGCCTTATTGCCGACATTGCGCAATACCATGTTCCGTGTGTGCTGACCGCTGATCCGGACCAGACGGTCTACGGCTTTCGTGGCGCAGTTGCGGAGCGCTTTGACGATCTGATTGATGAGTTTCCGGATTTGTCAATTCACCATCTGACGATCAATTACCGCAATCATGAGCATGTTGCTGACGTCGTTGAGTCGTTGCGCACGGGAATGCCAGCGATACCGTCGTCCAGCCGTCTGCGGCGGCGGGCGAATCATGCCGTGACCGCAGACGCGGGAATGGTGGCCGCCGTCCGGGCTGGCAGCACCTCTCGCCTGGTGAGAAAGGTTGCTGGAACTCTTCGTCACGCCCACGTGGCCAATGGGATCCCCTGGAGCGAGATGGCTGTGGTGACCCGTCACAGGGCTGAGTTGGGAGTGATCGCGACGATTCTTGCCTCTCAGGGCATACCAGTCCTGCGCTCGCGAGATGAGCACGCGTTGTCTGACGTCCACGCCGTCACTCAGATCCTCAATGCTCTTGAGGTGGCGATCTGTCTCGCGACAGGAACTCGACCTGGCCAGCGAGAAGTGACGGCCCTGATGACGAACCCATTGGCAAGTATTGATCGCACTGTCGTTCATCGCCTCGAAACCTGGTGCCGACTCGTTCGCCGCGAGGAACTGAATTGGCAGGTGATGCAGGAGCTGGCCACTGATGTAAGCGGTTCCGTGACGAGGACAGCGCTGGTCGACGACGCCGTCATCGGTGAATCTGACGACGACAGCGAGACGTCCACCGTGCCCCCAGGTCTACGGGTTTTGGCGGAGCCGCTTGCCGCATTGGTCCGGCGAGTCCAACGCGCAGCGAACCTCTTGCTCTCCGGTGGCACGTGCCATGAGGCGTTGTGGGTCTTGTGGCAGGGCAGTTCGTGGGCGTCTGCCCTGCGACGTCGCGCCTTGGCCGGGGATGCGTCGGCTGATCGTGATCTCGACGGGCTGTGCTCCCTCTTCGACATGGCAGAGGCAGCTCACACCATGGCTGGAGTGTCGGGAGGACGTCGCCTCATCGACATGGTCAGGCGAGAGCAGATTCCAGCCGACCGCGCGCGTGAATCTGATGAGGATCGCGATGCGGTCACCGCTGTCACTGCTCATCGTGTCAAGGGAAGAGAGTTCAGCGTGGTGGCGGTCTGCGGATTGGAAGAAGGTAACTGGCCTGCCACCAACCACACCGGCTCCCTGGTCGGTGCTGACAGGTGGTCTCCAGACGGCCCCGTGGTGGTTCCCGGATGGTCCGACAACCTTCGTGCCGAGATCAGGCTGTTGCTCGTGGCGTGTTCGCGCGCGAGGAATCAATTGCTGTTGTGTTCTGTCGAGTCTGCGGATGAGGGCATCCGTCCATCTGGGGTGTTGACGGGTATTCCGCACCTCGAGGACAGCGCGAGTGTCGTGAACGTAGCCAGCCTCACCGAACTTGTTGGTGAACTACGCCGAGTTGTCGCGGACGAGACCGAGTCACCCGGGGTGCGGGTCCAAGCTCAGGAGCTTCTCGATGATTTGCGTGGCGAGGAACATCACGGCCGGCCCCTCGTGCCACAAGCTGATCCGCAGACCTGGTGGCGCAAAGGTGCCCCTCGTCAGGCTGATGTCACCGGTGAGATCGAGCTGGGCGCCTCGCACATTGGGGAATTGCTCACCTGCCCGAGACGGTGGTTCATGACTCGTCGTGCCGGCGCCAGCAGCGGTACCGCCCTGAGAGCGAGTATCGGCACCCTTGTCCACCGGATCTGTGCGGAGAACATGGATCGTTGGTCCTTGCCGGGAGCACTGGCTGAGTTGGAGGAGTCGTGGCCCGAGATCGAATTGACCGCGCAGTGGCAGCGAGGGGCCGAGCTCGACGATGCGAAAGCTGCGCTGAAGCGTTTTGATGGGTGGCTGGCCTCGCGTACTCGAGACCTCATCGGTGCTGAGGTGCGCGTCAACGGCACGATCAAGGTTCCGTCCGGTGTGGCTCGAGTACGTGGCAGCGTGGACCGGCTCGAACGAGACGCAGAAGGAGCCTGCTATGTCGTGGATCTCAAGACCGGGACCAGCAAGTCCCCTGAGACGAAGAACTCCCACCACCTCCAAATCGGTGTTTACCAAGCCGTCATCGCCTCCGGTGGAGTCGCCAGTCTCGGGAAGGCATCGGTGAGTGGCGCGGAATTGGTCCATCTTCGGATCGGGGCGGGCAAGGGCCAGGCGAATGCGAAGATCGACCGCCAAAGTGGGCTTTCGGATGTCCCCTGGCCCAACGACATGGAGCCAGTTGATGGCTGCCAGAACTGGATTGAGGCAAGCGTTGACAAGGCCATCGAGATCGTCAAATCCGGTGAGTACACCGCGATTGCGAACAAGGGTTGCAGCCATTGCCCTGCGAGGGCCGGATGCCCAGCCCTGGTCCCGAAGGACTCCTCAACCGCAGTGCCTCGACAAGGTAGGAGGGCCTCATGATGGAGCCGACTGATGACATCCACGACAATGATGATGTCGACGTTGCATCTCTGCTTGGGATTCCCATCTCAGCTGAACAGGAGAGGGCCGTCACGGCACCGCTCAAGCCGTGCGTCGTCATTGCTGGAGCAGGTACGGGTAAGACGACAGTGATGGCAGCTCGGGTGGTGTGGCTTGTCGCCAGCGGGCTGGTCCGGCCTGAGGATATCCTGGGGCTGACGTTCACCAACAAGGCCACATCTGAATTGTCGGAGCGGATTGAGAAGAACCTCATCAGTGCGGGTTTACTGACCCCGGAGCAACCCAGGCCCACAGTGGCGACGTATGACAGCTTCGCCGGAACTCTGGTAGCCGACTACGGGGCCTGGGATGGGATCGACACGGGTGCTCATCTCATCACAGGGGCGAGGGCATACCAATTGGCCGCGGAGGTTGTGTCAGAGCTGGACACACCACCGCTGGTGGGCACCCATCTGACGCCGACGTCGATTGCTCAGGCTGTGGTGTCACTGGCCGGCGCGATGGCCTCCCACGATGCACGCGACGACACGGTTCGAGCTGCGGATGCTCGTTGGCGTCAGATGCTTGTCGATGCTCCGAAACGACGCGACGGGCAGCAGTACGCCAGTGTGAAGAAGAACCTTCTCACGGTGGACGAACGTGAGGACCTGCTCGACCTGGTGAAGGCCTACCAGGATCGCAAGCGGCAGCGTGGATTCGTGGAGTTCGGCGATCGCATGGTGCAGGCCCTTCATCTCGTCGCACATCATCCAAGGGTCGGGCAGGAGGTGAGGGCCCGGTACCGTGTCGTTCTTCTCGACGAGTATCAGGACACGTCGTCGGCGCAGGCTGACCTGTTGGCTGCCCTCTTCTCTGGCCCGGACGTTGATCACGGAATGGGTCATCCGGTGATGGCTGTCGGTGATCCATTGCAGGCCATTTACGGGTGGCGTGGAGCAGCCGCGAGCAACATTGTGGATTTCCATCGGCGATTTCCGGATGCGACGGGTTGCCCTGCGACCATGCTGTCCCTGGCCACGAATCGACGATGTGCCAATCAGATCATTGACGCCGCGAACGTGGCATCCGAGGAGCTTCGGGCGTCACTGGTTTCGTCAATGAAATGCGTTGACGACAGCGTGGCTGACGACCGTGTGGAACTCGCGGTAGGGATGCCGCTGGTTGCCCCGGAGGAGAACCTTCCAGGGGAGGTGGGTGTTGCCGCACATCTGACCTGGGTTGATGAGTGTCGTGCGTGCGCCGACATGCTGGTGGAGGCCAAAGAACGTGGGGCACTCACACGGTGGTCCGATGCCGCGATCCTCGTGCGACGTAACGGCGACATTGCCGACCTCTACGACGCGCTGAGCTCTCGTGACATCTCGGTGAGAGTGGCAAACCTCTCAGGGTTGTTGTCTCTGCCGGATGTTGCCATGGTGGTGGCCCACCTTCGGCTGCTCGTTGATCGTCACGACGATGCAGCCATGGCAATTCTGCTCGCTGCTCCTCGATTTGGGTTGGGAACGGACGATCTTGCGTGGGTCCACCGCCGAGCACGGACATTGGCCAAGACACAGGCAGAGGCCGACGGCCTGGACACCAAGGATGTTGACGCCCATCTCGTGGACGCCGTCATGGAAGGTCGACCAGTAGGAGATGAACGAGTGCAATCTGCACTCAAGCGCCTCGCTGCGGAGATCACCGAGGTTGCGGTTCATCAGGGGGACAGCCCTGACGACCTGATCCTGCGCATCGAAGCCATTACGGGTCTCGTGGACGACATGGCCGCTGACGACCCAGGTCGTAGCGTGGCCCGCCGTGACCAGCTCGACGAGTTGTGGGACGCGGTACGACAGGTGCGTTGGAGCGACCCCGACATGACGATCGCGGGGATCGTCGCATGGCTGGCAGCCGAAGAGGAGCATGGACATGGTCTTGCCCGAGCCGCTGTTGACCAGGGCGACGCCGTGACGATATCGACCGTCCACGGGGCAAAGGGACTGGAATGGCCGTTCGTGATCATTCCTGACATGGCCCAAGGCGTGTTCCCGTCGGAACTGAGCCCGGACAACTTCGTGACCGTGGCGGCTGTTGTGCCATCCTTCGCCAGGGGAGATGCGAGTGAGATCAGCCACCCCGTTTCCGGAAGCGATGTCGATGCCAAGGGATACCTCGCAGCTCTCAAGGACGATTCACAATGGTCAGAGGCCAGGTTGGTTTATGTGGCCCTGACGAGAGCCAAAGAACGCTTGATCGTGTCATGGCACAAATGGGATTCACGACGACAAGGTCGTTACAGCCCCAGCCAATACGCGGATCTTCTTGCCGCCATGCTGGATGTGAAGTGGCCAGAGTTGGGTGAGCGCCCCGAGACCAGTAGCCAGGACGGGACTCCATGGCCTGTATTCGCTGATGAGAGCGCCATCTCGTGGATCAACAAGAAGGTGCCAGATGGTGCTGATACCCCAGCAGTTGATGATCCCGCTGACGCTGATCGGGTGGCATCGTGGCGATCTGACGCGCAAGCGTTGGTGGCTGATGCTCGACGTCAGTGTGATGGCAGCGACGATGTGGTCATTCCACCGCGACTGACCGCCTCCCAGATGGTGAGGCTCCACGCCAACCCACAGGGGTTCCAGGAGGATGTGCGACGTCCGATGCCTCGACCAGCCGACAGGGGAGCCGGTATTGGAACCGCATTCCACGAGTGGGTGAGTCAACGCCTCGCCCCAACCGAGCCGATCCCGCTCTTTGACACCGACGAGATCGCCGAACTCGAGGAGGACAGCCGTGAGCTCGAGGATGAGGCGGCGACTGGGTCGGTTGGGGGGCATGCATTGCAAACCCTTTGCCAGGCTTTCGAGAAAAGCCGATGGGCAGATGCCACGGTCCTCGCGGTGGAGAGATCTTTTGTCATGACGATTGGGAGCACCGTCGTCCGCGGGCGTCTTGACGCGGTGGTGGCTGACCCTGATCATCCCGGTGACGAATTGGTCATTGACTGGAAAACCTCGCGGCCGCAGTCGGCTGATCCTCTTCAGCTGTCCATCTACCGGTTGGCATGGGCCCGGGCACGAGGGATCGAGCCGTCCAGGGTGCGAGCGGTTTTCCATCATGTCGGGGCCAACGAGACGATCACCGCAGAACCGTTGCTGGATGCTGATGAGGTGGCTGCGATTCTGGACGGGGTGGGCGGCGGATCCGATATGTCGTCAAGCAGGTCACGGCCCTCGGCTGGTTCACAATGACCGGATTACAGTGACAACGTGACTGGAACCAGCGAGACGCGAATCGTGGCTCGACCAATATTGGATCGTTGCCATACAGACCGGGACGACGACGAGGCGAATCGAGCTCGGTGGGAGGATCCGAAGGCCCGATTGTTGCTGATCGACCTGCATGACAAGGTCGTGATGTCCGACGGACGCGTGGCTACTGTTGCGACTGAGGGGGAGCGGGACGACCAGCGCGACCTATTCCTGGGCATCGTCGATGGAGTGCCGTGGTTCGCCCGACGGAACGGTGAGCCGCGTTCAGAAGCTCGCAGCGTGCGCACCGTAAACCTTGACCCGACTGATCGTGAAGTGGTGATGTCGGCTGTCGCAGCTCTCGCGTGGCACGAGGACAATCCGACGTGCCCCCGCTGCGGGGAACCAACACGCATCACCAACGGTGGCCCGGCTCGGGTCTGTGCCCATGGTCACCAGGTCTTCCCACGTACGGACCCGGCAATCATCGCTGCGGTGCTGGATGCCGAGGACCGGATTGTGCTTGCTCGACAACACTCCTGGGCTCCTCACCGTCGATCCGTTCTGGCGGGATTCGTCGAAGCTGGGGAACCAGCGGAGCATGCCTTGGTTCGGGAAGTGGCCGAGGAGACGACCCTGAATATCACAGCGGCGCGGTATGTGGGATCACAGGCATGGCCTTTCCCGCGCTCACTCATGTTTGGTTACGCCGCACGAGCAGTCGGAACGATCGATGTGGGCCACGACGAACTGGCGGAGGCTGATTTCTTCTCCCGCGACGAGATGTCCGATCAGGTTGAATCAGGTCAGTTGCAGTTGCCGCCGACCTTGTCGATTGCCAGGGCTCTCATTGATGCATGGTTGACACATCAGCTCCCCGACCCCGAGAGCGGGTTCGACTTGTCGTCTCCGCTGAGGTGAACGCCGGCAAGCCCTTCGGCAGTTGCTCTGGTCACAGCGAGTGAGTCTCCTCCCATCGACGCTGAATGCCAGACCTGCGGTCATTGGCCCGATCGATGGCCCGCTCCACGGACTCCTTTGTGCCGACAACCGTGAGGTGCTCACGAGCACGAGTGATCGCTGTGTAGAACAACTCACGGGTGAGGAGCGGTGAATCCGGGGGCGGCAGGATGACCGTGACATTGGTGAACTGACTGCCCTGGGCCTTGTGAATCGTCATCGCTTGCAGAGGCTGCAGGGACGGGATGAGTGAACAAGGCAAGCGCCGAGGAGCGCTGCCAGGTCCGGGAAGAGCTACTGTCGGAACAGGTCGCGTCTCCACGACAACCCCGCAATCGCCATTGTTGACGCCCAGCTGAGCGAGGTTATGTGTGACGATGACGGTTTCACCGAGCGCCCATCGGCTCTGGTCAACTCCCGGAAGGACGTCGGTGAGGACAGAAACCGTGCGTTGCGACCACTCGTCGACACCATATGGTCCTTCCCGATGGGCGCACAGCAAGCGATGAGCGTCCACGAGTTTGAGGGCAGCGGCGTCAGACCCTGACTGGACCAGCTCGAGCATCCGCGATCCTGTCTGGGCGATGACGTCCGCGACGGCTGGAAGGTCAGCCATGGTGATGTCGGCGGGATCGGTATCGATCCAGGACATGCTTGGCAGAACGGAAGCTGACCCTGACACATCGTGCTCGGGCCGGAACGTGGTGAGCACCTCAAGAGCGGTGTCCTTGTCCCCCTCACGAACGGCTTCCGAGAGATCCGCGATGTCTCCTCGTGATCGGTGATTGTGAGTGAGAATCGTGACAGGCAGACGTGTGTCGAGGGTCTCGGCTGAGGACACAATATCTGCCAGAACACTTCCAGCGTCCACGGAAACGAGCTGGCCCGGGTCTCCCACCAGGATGAGGCGAGTTCCGGTTCCAACGGCGGCGAGGAGACTGGCCGCCAGTGGGAGGGAGAGCATGGACGCCTCGTCGACGACGACCACTCCGAACGGAAGCTGGCGCTGCTCGTCGTAGCCGAAGGACGTCCCTGGTCCCTGCCATTTCAAAAGCGAATGGACGGTCGTGGCATCAGCGACGACGGGTCTGAGATCGTCAGGCATGCGCTCTGAGACCTCTGACACCGAGTCACGAAGTCGGGCCGCTGCTTTGCCGCTGGGGGCTGTGAGGGCAATGGCACCGAGGTGAGGATCTGCCTTCTGAAGTGATGCCAAGATGGTGCACACTGTCGTCGTCTTTCCGGTCCCAGGTCCACCAGCAAGGACACTGATCCGGTGCGTGATGGCGGCAACAGCAGCCTCGGCCTGGGCCGGATCCAACACGATCCCGGAAGACGCGAGAGCAGCGCTTACCTCTGAGACGATCTGCTCGGCGGGAACGGGTCCCTGGCCTGGGGGGTTCGCGGCCAGGGAGGCCACGTCGCGTGCGACATCGTGTTCAGCCTGCCAGTACTTCTCAAGGTAGAGCAGGCCCTCGTCCAAACGGGCCGGCAATTGATTGAGTGGATCAGCGCGGCCCGCAATGACGGGGCTTTCGGCAAGGGCAGAGAGCCACTGCCCAGGTTCAGGCCATTCCAGGTCGTCAAAGAGCGCAGCCAGTTCGCTGTCGTTGATGTCCGGAATGGCTGGATCGAGAACCTGATGTCGGATGGACTCGGCAATCTCGTGGGGATCCCAGAACACTGATCCTCGGCGCAGCTCACGGCACGACAACGCAATAGCCAAACTCACGTCAGCGTTGTGTTCCCCGCCGATACGGCACACCAAGTTGGCAAGGTGAATGTCGCTTGGTTCGAGGACGCCTGCGCGGGCGAAAGGCTCCAATCTGTTTCCGGCCCCGACCGGCACGAGTTCAGGCACGATGACCTCCCAAACAGTCGCTGATGGCCTCGATGAGTTCCGGCTTTGGATGCCAGGTGAACACTCCCTGCGGCATCCCCGTCTCCGGAGCTGGGCGACCGGTCATCCCTCGAACGAAGAGATACCCAATCGGGCCGAGGTGGCGGGCAGGGTCGTACCCGGTAAGGCTCGACGAGAGAAAACGATGCAAGGCCGCCGAATACAACAGCCCCTGAAGGGGGTAGTGAGAGCTGAACATCATGGCGCGCATGGTGTTGGTGTCGTACATGTCGGCCCGTAACTTCCGAGCACCAGGAACTCGATTCGTCTTGTAGTCGACCACGAGGTGGCGTCCATCCGGTCGCCTCAGAACAGCATCAATCGACCCGGTGAGGAATCCGCGTAGGGCCTGATCACTGTTGGGTATGTGGGCCAGCGCGTCTCCATAACCATGGATCGGATCGTCGGGTGGCACCAAACCTGGATCCCCGAGCAGGGCTGCCAGGTCGGTCGTCGTTGCTGCGAGACCGGATTGAGACATCGCCAACTCGAAGTTCATCTCGGCGAGTCGGTCGTCGGGGGAGAAGCTCGCCAAGGACATGCCCGGCGCCAGCTCGCCGAGATCAGTTCGCAGAACCTGTTCCAAACCGTTGGCAAGATCTGTTGCAGGGACATCCGGCAGCGGCGTAGTTCGCAGAATCCTGCGGGTGATCGCGAGGACCTCGTTGAACACATCCGCAGAAGTTGTGTCGACGTACTCCAGGACTTCGTGTACCAACGTGCCGAAGGACGTGCCGCCTGGAAGGCCGCAGAGGCCTGGTGCAGTGGTGTCGGGGGACCCATTGTCCTTGGGCTCGTCAGTCAATGTGGTCGTCAGGGCAGTGAAGGCGGAGCCATGAAGCTCGGCGGTCAATCCCGAGTACGAGGTTCGGACGAAGTCGAGGTCGAGCGGTCGCCTCAGAGAGCGAGGAGATGCAATGACCCGATGCTCGGCGTCGGACGTTCGAGTGAGCTGTTTCTGATTGATGGGTGCGAGGGTTGTCATAATGGGCCCTGAGTTGAGCCAAGGGAGGGTACCTGGATCAGTTCCGGCCCTGCCAAGGCCGAGTTTGCCAGTGGACCGGTCCATTTCGACCAGACGCTGGAAGGCTGACCATCGATTGCGCCGTGAGCACGGAGACCACCACAGCCGAACGGCTGATCGGGCACGGGTGAGGGCAACGTAGAGAAGTCGCAGATTTTCGCCACGCTCGTCCTCCTCGTGGCTCTCAATGGCCATGGCACGATCAATCCCCTGGGAGGAGATGTCGAGCACGCGGCGCTGCCCGTCATGCCAGACAACCGGCCCGCTGATGCTCTTCCTCGGCGCCCATCCATGGGCGACATCAGGTAGCAGGATGACCGGGAACCCCAAACCTTTCGCCTCATGAATGGTCATGACGTTGACGGCTTGGTGGTCACTGTCGAGACGACGGGGATCATCGTCACCAGCTCGTTGTTGCTGATCGCGTATCCATCCTGCGGTTGCCGTCGGCGTCAATGCGGCCTCGACAGCTGCGGCATGGGCCTTTTGAGCGATCTGACGGAGGTCGGTGACGTATCGCTCGCCCCCGCTCATGCTGACAAGACGATCCAACACCCCTGGTCGGTGAAGGGCGGCTTCCACGGTGCCCCAGACCCCGGTACTGGGCCACGCGCTCGCCCAACGGGCCACGTCGATGGCGAGGTCGGAACGCACTCGCGACTCCGATGCCGCGAGGTCAGCAGGAGTTGCACCAATGAGGTCAGACAAGCACAACCGGGTTCGCAGCCTCTCGTCAGTGTTGTCGAGAGCTTCCAGGACGGTGATGAGATCCTCGGCTGCACGGGAAGACCACACCGGTGATGCGCCGGAGAAGACTGCAGGTTGATTGGCCCGTGACAACGCGGCAGCGATCTCGGCACCTCGCCTCCGCGTCCTGACGAGGATGGCGATGTCGTTGGGGCGAAGTGGCCTGTCATACTCGTCGCCATCACGAATGGTCGTGCCGCCTTCCAGCATCATAATGACTTGATTGACGAGGTCCTCGGTGATGAAGCAATCCGAGGTGGTGGCATCCAGTTGCCCGTCAATGGGGGCTTGGAGACAACGGATTTGGAATGGTTGTGACCAGCTGTATCGGTGGCCCTGCGAAGCTTCGGTGCCAATTCGTGACGTCTGGTGACGGGCGGTAACCGGCTCCATGGCGATACCGCGTCCTAGCTGTGCATTGCCGAAAAGGGTATTGACCGCCTCGACGATGGGCTTGTCCGCCCGGTAATTGACGTCGAGGTGGAGGACGTGTTCAGCAGAATTAGCGGCATCCTGATAGGCGTAGATGTCGGCACCGCGAAACGCGTAGATGGACTGCTTGGGATCTCCGATGAGCCACAAGTTGCTGTGTCCATGAAATGCCCGGTGCAAGATTTCCCACTGGAGAGGATCTGTGTCCTGGAACTCATCAACCATGACCAGGGAGAACCGCTGTGCCAACGTCGTACATGCCATTGGGCCACGTACGTGATCCCGCAGCGCTCCGACAAGATCTCCGATGAGGTCGTCAAAGGTATGGACTGCTCTCGTCCGCGAGCGCCTTCGTACCTCGTCACGCACGGACATGGCCCAGCCAAGATCGGGCGACGCGACGTCCACATCTGTCGCGATCGGCACTTCGCCGTACCTGACGGCAACGGCCCTGGACAGATCCCGCTTGTCACCGACCGAAGGAGGTCGGTCAGCATCGAGGTATCGAGCCAGATAGAAGTCGTCAGACACCTCGTTGGCCACTGGAGTGAGGTCAGCCATCAGGACTGACGACGGGTCGTGATCTGCCAGGACTCCCAACTCGGCGAGCATTCGGGCGGCGAACTCGTGGGTGGTTGTCATGACGGCCCGGTCGAAGGAGTCGAGGGCCGCCTCCACACGTTTCAGCCCTTCTGCACCTAGGCTCTTCAGGGAGCCATCGCAGGTGTCAGCAGACTCCCGGCGACCTGCGAGCAAGGATGCGGTGCTGACAAGGCGTTCATACACTCGGCCACGTAGTTCCTGAGCTGCTGATCGGTTGAAGGTGACCAGCAGGAGATCCTCGATGTTCACCATTCCGGTAGCGATCGCTTTGGCACACACCGCCGAAATCGTCCACGTTTTTCCGGTTCCCGCGCTCGCAGACAACAGGACCGTTCCCTGTGGTAGCGGATCAGCGATGTTGAATGAGGTGTTTGTCGTCATGCCATACTCCCGGGATGAGTGAAACGAGCCATTGAGGGTTGTGAGGACCCGGTTTCTTGCGACGCCCGAATGATGGGGTTGAACAACCACCCGGAAAGCTCCTCAAGGGTGGTTCCGAGTTCATGACAGCGGGTGATCAGCTCGGTAACGTCAGTGCCCAGGAATGCTGCCCAGTTCGGATCACGTTCCCGCGACCACTGCACTTGGAGAGCACTGGCCCCGGTGCGGTAGTCATTGCGGGCCATGGGAGACAGGCCCACCAGAGCATGGGCCAGTTTGACGGGCAAAGGGATGAGCTGTTGGTTGCTCCACCATGCCAGACGTGCCAGACCGGCGAGAATCCGGCGTGCACGGTCGGGATCCGGGGCCACCATCTTTCGAACTCCGTCGCTCGAGACCAGCGCGCCACTCCATCCGACCTCCTCAGTGGTGATGGCGACCGCTAGGAGGTCAACCCACAGGTCAAGAATCGGCCTGGCATTGGCACGGGTCGCGACAGCGTGAACGATCTGTTTGTTTCTCACGCCCACCCGGCCTCGCAGCGAGACCGCATGTATCGGGTCGATGATGAGACCGTCAGGCCACCTCAATGGCGGGTTGTCACCTTCAACGAGATCAAGGTTGATTTCGATGAATCGTTCATCGGCATCACCACGAAGCTGGTTGGCCAGCTGTGAAATACGCATCGCATCGTTTGCCAAGGAAGTGACGAGATGCTGACCCAAGCGGCCCGGGGGAGTCGATCCGCGCAACCGCTCGGCGTCAATGGCATCGTCTGGGTTCGAACCATGCTCGAGGTCCGTGAGGATCCGAGAACGGATCCAATACTTGTCCAACGGTGTTGGGGCAAGGGGGAGGTCGATTGGCAACGGCGTGGTTCTCTCGTTGGCTGGAGCACCTGCCCGTGCCCGGAGCAATGTCCGAGCTGGGTGAGACAACGCCAGGGTGAGATCGGTTGGCGACATTCGCGATTCGGGAAGCTCCGCCACCGATGGTAGAACAACGCGTTCACGACGTCGCTGCGAACCAGGTTGGCATCGTGCCGCACTGGCTGCGATGTGATCGAAACCGCGCCACGATACGCCGCTTCCATCACAGAACTCATCAGGCGAGAAGGGCTGCAAACCGTGATCGACGTATTGGGCAGTGGTGGATCTCACCTGGAGTGATTGCTCGAGCGACGTCGTGAATGGGCCAGGCAGCACGGGCAGGTTGGTCACGGCGTTTCGAGCCTGTCGCACGACGATGAGACGGCTCCTTGCCGACAGGGCAACGTCAAGCAGGTTCTGGCGTGCTCTCGCAGTCGGGTCGAGGCAGTCATCGCGCAACCCTTGCAGCTGGTCGGCCCGAATGACGTCTTGATCAGGGTCAACGATGATGACGACTTGATGATCAATGGGGGAGAGATCCCCGGGACGACACACGTGAAGCGAACCGTCGAACCATGTGTGACGACCGTGATGTGTACGCGACAGCCAGATCAGAAGATCAATGATCTCCTGGCGATCGAAGTGTCGGTTCTCCGCAGCCACGTCAAGACCGGTCAGAAGGGAGAGGGTGTCCAGGACAGAGCGCGGAGCATCACTGGGCGCGGCAGTGAGGGTGTCGACGAGATCGCTGATGCGAGTTGACCACGCCGTGATTGTCGCGGGTGCCTCGGTGTCCAGAAAGGCCTTGCGCAGTCGCGATACCAGTTCGGCGAGCTTTCCGACCACTGGGATCGTGGTGGAACCGACGTCAGTAATGGGTGTGACGGTACCAAGATGGGTAGGAGGAGCTGACGACATCGCGATGGCGAGAAGCATGCGCTCGATTCCGGCCAACCAGGTCGACTGCCTGATGCGTCCCAGCCCGGCATTCTCTCGAGCCGCTGGATCAACCCCCCATCGGATGTCCGACTGGCTCACTAGTCGTTCGATGGTTTCCTGGTCATCGTCGGAGAATCCGAAACGTGCCCTCACAGCTGGCATCGCGCACAGATTGAGGAGATCTTGTCCGGTCGCGCGAGACGACGCCAAGCCAAGGACGGTTGTGACGGCCTCGGTCACCGGATTGACACGATCCTGGGGAGGGAGAGTCGTGAAACGGATTCGGTTGGCCGGGTGAGTGACGTCCGCCATAGTGCTTGCGGACAACAGGTGCACAGTATCCGGGCGTCCCGAACAGACGATGACGACATCCCTTGGTTGAACCGTCTCGTCATCGGCGAGAACTGCGCAGACGACGTCGCGTATCACTTCTGCCTGACGGTCTGGCCCGTGGCAGTTGTGGATCTCGACCGGGGCCAGCTCGTTGGCTGGAGCGCCCGAAGCCTGACCCGTCACCGGAAGCGATGATGCGGTCCACTTCGTGGTCGTCCTGGTGCGCAGGCGGTCGAAGGTGCGCCACGGATCGTCATGGTCAATGGCGTGGTCGAGGTGGACGATCATGATCGTGCGCGATGCCGCCAGTGCTTCGACCAACTCGACGTCATGATGGGGCAGAGCTGTCGAGGACAGCCACACGATGGGTGCACCGGATGACGGTTCCAGGCTTCGTACTGCGTCGACCAGCATCTCGTGCCTGGTCACGGGGTCGGCAACGGGGCAGGACTCTGCGAGCAGGGTACGCCAGAGTGGGGCCCACCAGGACCGGGCGGGATCCAGGGGGGTGCCGGTGAGATCGACGTCATGGTCATCGTCGCGTCCGGGACCATGACCTTGTGACCAGGTTCGCAGCACCTCGTGGGAGTCTCGGACCAACGCCGTCAAGGCTTCTGCGGCTTGCCGGGCAGTCGTCCATGATGCGCGCGGAATACCTTGTCGGCGGCTGGCATCGACATGAGCGGAGACGATCTCGAAACCCGGGGAATCGGTCTCGATGATGCGTGCAATTCGCAACGCCAATGGCCCAGGGCGCCACGGATCCTCGCCGCGCTCAATCCCGAGGAGCTGTTCCTCGAGACGGGTGCGGAGACCTTGAGGCGTTGCCGACTGGATACCGGCGGCGATGCCATGACGGCGGGCAAGTTCCTGCAGCAGAGCGCGGGAATGGGCAGCGCTGGGTGTCACGAGCAGCGGGCGAATGAAAGGGTCCTCAGAAGGTTGCGCAAGGGCCGCCGTCACAGCTTCGCAGACCTGGTGCCAGCTGTGAACAACCTTCACCACTCCTGCCATCGGAGCACCTCCTCGTGACGACTCGGTCCCATCCTGAACTGTTGGAAGCCGAACTGGTCAGTCAGTTTAGGGGCGCTGTCGGACAGGATTTGAGACAGTTGGATACGTGTCAGCCGAACAGCTCGACGGACCATGCCGCCGTGGAGCTGTCGGTACGTGCCTCTAGGGTGAGCACCGTGAGACCCCGATCGGCGGATGCGATCCTGGCAGCACTGGATCCTGAGCAGGTGAAGGTTGCCAAGACCTTCGACGTTCCGGTGTGTGTCATAGCTGGTGCCGGAACGGGAAAGACTCGCGCTGTCACCCACCGCATCGCCTACGGAGCCGCGACCGGAAAGCTTGACCCGCGCCGGACTCTTGCCGTGACCTTCACCACCAAGGCCGCCGGCACGATGAAGGGACGACTCGCTGACCTCGGTGTGATGGGGGTACAGGCTCGCACCATTCACTCGGCAGCCCTGCGCCAGATCAGATTCTTCTGGCCGCGCGCCTACAACTGCGAATTGCCACCGGTGAGCGATTCGAGATTCTTCATGGTTGCCGAGGCCACCCGACGTATCGGCCTGGGACATGACACAGCACTGTTGCGGGATCTGTCTGCCGAGATTTCCTGGGCGAAGGTCTCGAATGTTCCCAACGAACGATATGCAGCCTTGGCGCGAACGGAAGGACGGGTGGTGGCCGGGGTGTCCGCCACCGATGTCGGCAGGGTCCTGGCCGGATACGAAGCGGTCAAACGGGAGCGTTGCGTCATTGACCTGGACGACATCTTGCTGTGTGCCGTCGGAATGTTGGTTCAACACCGCGACATCACTGAGGAAATCCGTTCCCGATATCAACACTTCGTCGTTGATGAGTATCAGGATGTGTCTCCCCTCCAGCACCGGTTGCTCGAGCTGTGGTTCGGCGACCGCAATGATGTGTGCGTTGTCGGGGATCCCCATCAGGCCATTCACTCTTACGCTGGTGCGCGGGCCGACTACCTGATGAACTTTGTGGCAGATCACCCTGGTGCCACACGCATTGACTTGGTCCGGAACTATCGTTCGACTCCGGAAATCATCCGGCTGGCCAATGGAGTTCTCGTCAACCGCATGGCCTCCGATGAAGCTCCCGAACATGGCAGGGGAGTGACCTTGGTCTCTCATGGCCGTTCGGGCCCCGAGCCGATCTACCAGGTGCTTGGTGACGACTCGTCCGAAGCCTCGGCGATCGCGATGTGGGTGGAATCGCGTCATGCCGCGGGGACCCCGTGGTCTGAGATTGCCGTGTTGTACCGAGTGAATCCCCAGGCGAGCCATCTTGAGGCAGCGTTCGCCGAGCGGTCCATCCCATACCTGGTCAAGGGATCCGAGCGGTTCTATGAGAGGCGGGAGGTCCGGCGCACTCTCGATGCCCTCATCCGGATCGTCGCTGATGAACCTGGGGCCGACGCCATGCTCGCCTTCGACCAACTTCTTGCCTCGCAAGGGTGGACGACCGCAGCTCCCCAGGGAGAGGGAGAGGTGAGGCAGCGGTGGGAATCGCTGCAGGCCCTCCATGACCTCGCGGCCTCTGCCGTCAGGGAGGGGGCGACGACCCTGGCGGACTTGGCCACCGTGTTCTCGCGGCGAGCTGCTACCCGGGAAGTCCCTGTTGGAGACGGCGTCACTCTGTCGACATTGCACGCATCGAAGGGGCTCGAATGGGATGTCGTCGCCCTGTATGGGATGAGCGACGCCATGGTGCCGTTCATCATGGCGGAAACTCCCGCCGAGATCGCCTCGGAGCGACGTCTGCTTCACGTCGGCGTCACCAGAGCTCGTCGAGACCTGTGGGTTTCGTATTCCTGGGCGGGATCGAACCGCGACCGCCAGGGGATCTCGCGCTTCCTGCGAGGATTGCCGGGCGCCGCAGACGCATCCACCACACCTCCACACCACCGGAAACGCCGCGCGACCGTCGCAGTGTGTTCGGTCTGTGGGGAGGCGTTGACTGTTGCGCGGGATCGCAAACTCGGCCACCACATTGCATGCGAGGTCGGGGTTGACCCGGCACTGGTCGAGCGGTTGCGCGCATGGCGTAGCGAACGAGCGGAGGCGGATCGCGTACCCGCCTTCGTCATTCTCACCGATGCCACCTTGCTCAGCGTGTCCGAGAAACGGCCAAAATCGGTGGAGGAGCTGCTGCAGGTTCCGGGAATCGGCCGACGTAAGGCCGATCTTTACGCAGCTGATCTCATCCAGGTGTTGCACGACCCCTCCTGAAACGACCAGCAGTGACAACCCGGCTGAGCCGGCACATCGAGACTGCGTTCGCCGGCGTCGGTCTTCACGTGGACGGACTTCGCGCGACACACATCTGAGCCATCGCGAAGGGCCAGAGCTGCCGCTTCGATCTGGTTCACCAGCCACGCGGTGACAGTCGGATCGTGACTGTCTCCCTTCGTCGTACGAGCCATCGTCATCCAATCGGGATCGCGCGCCGCCAGCGCCATGTCCGCGCAGTGCTGGCACCCCGGGTGATGATCGTTGATCGGTCCGAGAACACCCCAACGATGGCGTCCCCAGGCAATGACCGACGGGATGCCGGCTCGATGACACTGCTCGGCAATGTCACGGCCTCCGGACAAGGTACTTGGACAGATGACGACGACGTGGACCTCGGGGCAGGACACCTCGGACACGCACTGAAGGTCGCGAAATCCCCGGGCCTGCCCGCCACGCATCCACATCGTCACCTCGACACGTCGTGCATCCAGACCGTGAACGATGTCCTGGGAGACGCCGTCGTCACTGACAACGGCAACTCGCAGGCCGGTCGGTCTCATCACCATTGCGCACGTGTGAAGGCAATTCGCGATATCTGCAGGAACATCGATGTGTCCGTCATGGCTTGCACGCACGCCTCGCAGCCGAAATGATCGACCGTCTGGGGCAAGCAGGCGCAATCCGCCGGGTACGGGCGTCCAAGGACAATCAAGTTCAACACGCATGCCTTGAGAATCGCGAAAGGCTTGAAGCGCGGGAAGGACCAACAAGACGACGGGCAACACGTCAGCAGTGACGGGCAACACACTGCCCCTCGCGGACAACACATGCGGACGTTCGAACAACACCGAGTCCGAGCACGACCTGGCACGTCAGGACACGAGGCTAGAGGGGACATGGGAACCCCCGGACCACCACGATGTGCCTTCCCCTGCACACCCGAGATCCGGGGGTTGGTCTCAATCTAGGGCAGGTTGGGGTTCTCGTCAACCACTGTGCGCTCAGATTTCGTGATGCCTCAGAGCCGAGCCGCAGCGCAGGACACTGCCTCGCCGACAGTGTCCTACCCACCGGGCATGATGGGTCACATGGCTGGCAGGGCAACCACTGACGAGATCATCGCAGCGCGCGACGGTAGGCCAGAAATCATCATTCGGCGTAGTTCTCGACGCCACCGCACCTTGAGCGCACGAATGGAGGGCACGTCCGTCCTCGTCATGGTTCCCATGGGTATGCGGAAAGCCGATCAGAATCGTCAAGTCATGGACCTGGTCGACAAGGTGACGCGATCCCAGACTCGACGACGATCCAGTGCGACATCTGAAGAGCTGACACGTCGCGCTCGTCGGCTGTGCCGGACTCACCTAGAGCCGCGGGTGAGGCACCCTGTCGAGCCCACCTCAGTGAGGTGGGTGTCAAATCAGAACACTCGGTGGGGATCATGTACTCCGGCGACGGGACAGATCAGGCTGTCAGACCGCATGGTCGGATTCCCAGACTGGGTTCTGGATCATGTTCTGGCCCATGAGCTGTGCCATCTGGTGGAAGCCAGTCACAATCGACGGTTCCACGAGCTGCTCGCAGGATTTCCCAATGCGGAGCGTGCAGAGGGATTCCTTGACGGGTATCAGTGGGCTGCTTCCGGAGGAGTCGATACTCCCGAACACCAGCCCGACGACAGGTTGGCTCAGTCGCCCTGACCGTGATCGCGCAACAGCTTCTCCAACTCGGCATCGAGATCATCGCCGTCTTCAGCAATGTTCTGACGATCGCCTGAGACATAGCCCAACGGGTCATCAAGGTCGGCAGCGGTGGGCACGAGATCGGGGTGGTTCCACACCTGGTCGCGTCCGACCGTGCCACGGGCCTCGCGCAGTGCCGCCCACAGGTTAGCCGCGTCGCGGACGCGGCGAGGGCGAAGCTCCAGACCGAGCAAGGACTGGAAGAACGTCTCGGCGGGGCCAGATGTGGCGCGACGACGGCGCACGGCCTCGGCCAGCTGGTCGTGGCTGGGAAGCCAGGTGCGGGCGACCTGGGATGTCACCTCGTCGACCCATCCCTCAATGAGGGCGAGCAGGGTTTCAAGACGCTGAAGGACGCCCTCCTGCTCCGGCGTGCGGGTCGGCTCGAAGAGGCGTCCTTGCAACCGCTCGGACATCTCCTGGGCCTTCTCCGGGGTCAACTGGGACAGGTCATCAATGTCGATGGCGTCCTCGATGGCAGAGGAATCGATGCGAATTTCGCGAGCATAGTGCTCGACGAGGGCCAACAGCTGCGGTCCAAGCCAACTCACCGCGTTGAACAGACGCTGACGGGCCGACTCACGCAGCACGAGGTAGAGCTCGACATCTCGTGGATCAAGGTCGAGGTCATTCCATGCCGCGGCAATGTTGGCCGGAAGAAGGACGACCTGCGGTACCGGCAACACCTGCAGACCAATTTCGGTTCCCGTCACCGTCGAGGTCGACAGTTCACCAAGGCCCTGGGCCAGCTGTGCTCCGTACAGCATGGCCGACATCCGGCGAAACACCGGTCCCATCATCTGGGTCAGGGCAGCCACCGGGTCATCGGGGCCGCCAGGTGACATCAATCCAGTCATCGCCTCGGTCAGGGAGACCAGTACCGGCTCAACGACCGACTGCCATGAGGAAAAGGTGTGCTCGATCCACTCCGCACGGCTCCAACAGGCAGGCTGCGTGTTGACCTGGGCGAACTCGCATTCTCGGTCGAGCCAGCTCTCTGCAAGACGCGATGCGTCGAGCAGGGCGGTGCGCTCCTGCTGGCCTGGCGTCGGATCAGGGCCGCGAGAGGCAGTGATGTGGCGAGCCATGTCCTTGATGTGAGACCAATCGACCGGTCCGTCGCTCGGATTGGCTCCCGGCATTGCGAAACCAACCGGTCCGTCTGAGCTGAACATCTGCGACAACTGGGTCATGAACGAGGTGAGGTCACCATTGGCGGGCAGGCCCAGTTGCTGCATCATGCGGCGTAACTGCGCGGCCATCTCCTCGGGGTCGGGCTGCCCAGAATTCTGGGGTCCGTCACTCATTCCCGTCTCCGTTCGCTCGTCGTGGTGTCCCTGCCAAGTCTAGAGCTGTCGCCGTGGTGGAAAAGTGATTGCCCGTTCCGGCTAGCATGGCCACCATGTCCGAGTCGATCACGCCCACTTCACCGGCGCAGGACTCCGGCACGCCCGCAGCGACGACCACCGCGGTCGATGCCGAGACCCGCCAGAGGGCGCGTTTTCCCACTCGTTGGACCGCGATCTCGTCGGCTCTTGTCGTGCTGCTGTGCGTGCTGGCCCTGATCCTCGTGCCCATCCCATTCGTAGCCAGGTCGCCAGGACAGACGGTGAATCTGCTTTCGACGAACGAGCAGGGTAAGCCGATGATCCAGATTGACGGCTTGACCACTCGGCACAGCGAGGGCGAGATGAGGATGACCACGGTGTCCACCACCCGTGCGGATTCACGTCTCAGTCTCGCGGAGGCGTTGGTGGACCACATCCGTCAGGACCATGATGTCTTGCAGCGGGAGGCCATCTACCCGCCTGGGCGTTCCCCTCAGCAGGTCAACGCTGAGGAGTCGTACATGATGGACACCTCCCAGCGTGATGCTGCCGTGGCTGCACTGCGCGCCGCAGGTCAGCCTGTCGTTGAAATGCCCATGGTCAATGCCGTCAGTGCGGTTGGTCCCGCCCACGGAAAACTCGAGCCCGGTGACCTCATCGAGAAGGTCGATGGGAAGCCGGTGAGCTCCCTTCTCGACGTCGGCAAGGCGCTTCGCAAGCACGCCGTGGGCGACACAATGGTGTTCGGGGTGTTGCGGAACTCCACTTCGAGGACGGTTGCTGTGACGACGGTCTCATCTGTCAGCGATCGCAGAGCTCCCGCCGTCGGCATCACCGTCGACACCGGATACCGCTACGCCCCGACGGTCAACTATGGAATCCCAGCAGACATCGTCGGCCCTTCAGCCGGACTTGCCATGGCCCTGTCGATCTATCAGATGGTCGCCCCGAATGACCTCATCGGCTCGCTTCGAATCGCCAGTACCGGAAGTATTTCCCCTGACGGCAACGTGGTTGCCATCGGCGGTATCCAGGAGAAGATCGCTGGCGCGGAGCGGGACGGCGCCAAGATCTTCCTCGTGCCGGCAGGCAATTGTCGCGACGTCAGTGGGGTTCGGACCTCGATGCGTCTGGTCAAGGTCTCAAACCTCAAGGACGCGATTGCGGTCATCCAGAAGATCCGCAGTGGAGGAACGGGAGTACCGCATTGCTGAGTGATGAGGGCGAGAAGATGAGTCAGGATGTCGAGAACGCAGGGTCCGAGACACCGTCGGTCAATGATGCGCTCGTGGCATGTCTGGCTGAGATCGAGAGGTTCGTCGGAACATCGAGCTGGGGTGGCCCCCCACGCCTGTTCGCCCTGGCGCGCACCGTCGACCTCATGAAGGCCGAACCTGCACTTGCCGGTCAGCTCGCCCCGGGCAGTCCGGGTAGTCTCTCCAGCATCGAGCAGGACGACTTCCATGCGGGGGAGGATCTGGCCCAGGCCCTCGCCACGACGGCTTGGGGAGAGGCCGTTGACGGGGCGGCCATCTGTGTCGAACGGATCTTCCTGCCCGACGAGTGTGCCAACGAGATTCCGGACGGTCCGGACAAGGCTGCAGCTTTCGTCGCAGCTCATCCCAAGCGTCAGGACGTACGTGTCGTGGCCGGTGCGCTGCGTGATGGCAGCCACTATGGGGTGGCCCGTCTCGTCGATCATCCGGAGGACTTGCTCGGATCGGTCGACCTCGTCCCGGCCTTGGAGTCCGCCGTTCTCGGCACCCTGAGGTGACGACCGGTCGTGAGGTCGTCTCGTGGTCGGTAATGTGCACCGTGTCGGTAACGTGCCGCCACATGTAGGAGACGATCATGACCGAGCAGCAACACGAGCTGGCCAAGGACACCTCCGTGACCGACCGCCGTGCATCCGTGACATACGAGCGTTCGCCCCGGGGGACGATGAGGGGCCGTCCGGTCATCGTCGCGATCATGCCGGACATTCCGCGAGCCGTGCTGGAGGTCGGCGTCGAGCATGCCAGGGCCATGGGCGGCAAGATCGTCTTCGCTTATGTCGCGACCGATCGTGTGCCGAACCCGTCTGATCCCGACCAGAGCCACCCACTGGACCCGAGTGCCCAACGCATTTCGATGGCGACTGCCCGGTCGTCGATCCAAGGCGCTCTGGACACCTTCATGGCGAACTACCCGGAGATGGAGTGGGACCTCATCCACCTGTCCGGCCTGCCGGATCAGCAGCTTGCCCACCTTGCTCACAACATCGACGCCGGATGTTTCGTGCTGGGGACACGGCGTCCCGGGTTCCGTGCTGGTTTGCAGGAGTGGCTGGACGGCTCTGTGGCAGTCCAGTTGGGACGCCGCCAGCTGCGTCCGGTCATCATTGCCCCACTGCGTGGCGAGGACTGGGACCAGCCGCTGTGTCGGTGAGGCCCATGGCGTCTGGCGGTTCCGTGCCGGGAGGTGTGGCTGACGAGGGGCTCGGCGAGACGTTCCGGTGCCGCTCAGTCCTCGTCAATCTCTAGTTGAGGCACCTCCCGGCGAGCCTGCGCCCACACGTCCTTGGCGGCGTTGGCATTGATGGCGGACATCACGAGTCCGACGATGACGTCGGGCCAGACCGTGAACCACACCGTCGTGATGAGACCAGCGACCAGAATGAGCACATTGCCGAGCACGTCATTGCGTGCGGCCAGCCATGCCCCTCGAACCAGGCTCGATCCTTGGTGACGCAATGTCATGAGTGCGATGGCGCACGACAGGTTGATGAGCAGGGCAATGATGGCCGTCACTGACAACGGCACGGGCTCGGGCGGGACCCCTGAGATGATCTTCCAGACGGCAGTTCCCAATGCTGCAGCTGCCGGTACGAGGATGAGACCGGCCAACCAGATGCTGGCCTTCCGTCGTGACTGCACCGACCACCCGAGGGCCACCAGGACGAGTCCGTTGATGAGGACGTCCTCGAGGAAGTCTGCCGCGTCGGCGAACAGCGATGCTGATCCGATTATGGATGCGACCGTGACGTCAATGACGAGTCCGATGGCATTGAGGATCGTCACGAGAGCGATGATCCGTCTGGTCGATGGTGAATTGATCTCGTCGGCTGCGTCGGCGGTACAGGTGGGGGACTCATCGGAATGTGTCACGAGTCGCCAGTCTGTCAGATTACGCATGACCGAGTGACCGTGTCCGATTCCTGCGGACGAGTCCGTCATCCCTCGCGAAGCGAACTCAGGGGGCATGACGAAGGCCGGTTCACAAGGAGAGTTCCTTGTGAACCGGCCTTCTGGTGGTAGCGGGGACAGGATTTGAACCTGTGACCTCCGGGTTATGAGCCCGGCGAGCTACCGAACTGCTCCACCCCGCGTCGACTTGCTCGACTATACAGATCACACCGGTGCAAGACAAATCAGGTCGGGACGTGCTTCACACGCCAGGCGCATCACCCCCCGTCTTCGGCATCCGGCCGGTCCGCAGATCGGGCACATCTCACCCCACTACCAACCTCACTGTCAGTATGAATCCGGGGTCGGTTATGCTAACCCGCAGGGTGCTGAACCCGAGGGGAGCGTGACCATACGATGCGAGGTCAGTTGAAAGCTGCGGGGCTTGCCGTGGCAGTGGCTCTGTCGACCACCGGAATCGCCGGTTGCCAGTCCGCCGAAGAGGGAGTTCTCACCATTGGGGCGACGGCTGCTCCTCCGACACTGGACCTGGTGTCGAATGCCGCCGCAGCGATCCCACAGGTCCTCCTCTACAACGTGTATGAAACCCTCGTCCGCATTGACGACTCGGGCAAGCTCGTCGGTCTGTTGGCCAAGTCGTGGCAGCTGTCCGAGGATGGACTTCACCTCACCTTCCGCCTCGATCCATCAGCGCGCTTCGCGTCCGGGACCGCGGTGAACTCAGCGGCGGTGAAGTCCTCCCTGGAACGGATGAGGGCCGAGTCCGCCAGCCCCGTCAACCAGGCGAACCTGTCGGCAATCAAGGCCATCCGTACCCCCGACGACGACACGGTCGTCCTCGACCTGTCCCATCGCGACAATTTCCTGCTGTTCAACCTCGCAAGCACATCGGGTGTCGTCATCGATCCCGCCACCAAGGACCTGGCCACCCGGCCACAGGGATCTGGGCCCTACGTCGTCACCGAGTTCACACCGGGTCACTCGGTGACCTTGTCGCCGTCCCCTCGCCCGTGGCACGAGGGGGGACGTCCCACCGTTCGTTTCTCGTACTACTCGGACCCGACCTCGCAGACGGCCGCCCTGCTGTCGGGAGATCTCGACGTCGTCTCCGATCTGACGACACCTCAGGCGCTCTCCCGCTTCACCGGCAACCCGGACTACCGGGTACTGCGGGGATCCACGAACGGCGAGGTCGTGCTGGGCATGAACAACACCTCCAAGCCGCTGTCAGACCGACGCGTCCGACAGGCCATCCTCATGGCGATCGACCGCAAGGGATTGCTCGATGTCGTGTGGAATGGCCAAGGAACACTCATCGGTTCGATGGTCCCACCTACCGACCCTTGGTACACTGATCTGTCCCACACCTGGCCCTATGACCCAGCACGGGCGCGCAAGCTTCTCGCTGAGGCCGGATACCCCAATGGGCTGACTCTCAGGTTGCGGGCCGCAGCCCTGCCCTACGCGACGGCAGCATCCCGGGTGATTGCCTCCGACCTGGCCCAGGTCGGCATCACCGTCGACAACGACGAGCTGGAATTCCCGGCTCGCTGGCTTGACGTCGTCTACACCCATGCTGATTACGATCTGACGATCGTCGCCCACGTGGAGGCTCGCGACATCGTCAACTGGGCCAACCCCGACTACTACTGGCGCTACCGCAACAAGGAATTCAACCGTCTCATCGACTCCGCCCGGACCGGCCCAGCCGACCGCACCAACGACACCATGATGCAGGCCAGCCGGATCCTGGCGAATGATGCTGCTGGGGGGTTCCTCTTCCTGATGCCAAAGATCACCATCAGCAAGGCTGACATCAGCGGACTTCAACGCAACACCACCTCAATGAGCTTTGACCTCACCAATGTCAGGAGGTCGAGGTGACCTTCCTCAAACGTGTCCTCCTCCCATTGGGGGAGTTGCTGGTGTGGTTGCTGGTTGCATCCTTGGTCGTCTTTGCCCTGCTCAGCTTGCTCCCCGGTGACGTCGCCCAGGTGATTCTGGGAGCCAACGCGGACCCGAAGGCTGCGGCAGCCGTCCGCACCCGATTGGGCCTGGACCTTCCTTGGCCCCAGCGTTATTGGGATTGGATCAGCTCTTTGATCAAGGGAGACTTGGGTACCTCGATCGTGTCGGCCGAACCGATCGGGCCGCAGATCACCTCACGCCTGGCGGTGACGGGTTGGCTGGTGGGGCTGGCCCTGCTGTTGGCTCTCCTGGTCTGCCTGCCGATGGGCGCCTATGCAGCTGTCCATCGTCGGGAGGGTCGCGGATTCGCCGCCTCGGCACTGTCCCAGATCCTCATGAGCATCCCAGCGTTCCTCGCCGGAATCCTTCTCATCCTGCTGTTCTCGGTGACCCTTGGATGGCTGCCTGCTGGCGGGTATGTCCCGCTGCACGAGGATGTCGGAGAATGGGCAGCACACCTCGTCCTTCCTGTGTTGTCCCTGTCCATTGTCCAGGCTGCGGTCATGACACGTTACGTACGCAGCGCCTTCATCGACGTTCTCGCTGACGATCACCTGCGCACCGCACGCGCTGCCGGCTGGCGGCTGTGGCCCGCGCTTCATCGTCACGGATTGCGTAATGCTTCGATCAGCCTGGCCACCGTCCTCGGTCTGCAGGCAAGCGCAATGCTCGTGGGAGCGATCGTCGTTGAAGAGGTCTTCGTCATCCCAGGTTTGGGGTCCTATCTCCTCGATGCCGTCAGTACCCGCGATCTTCTCGTCGTCAGCGACGTCGTCATGGTCATCGTGGCCCTCGTACTGCTCATCTCCTACCTCACGGATCTTGTCATCGTGGCCCTTGATCCTCGGCTGCGTACCAGTGCCGCTTCCAGACAGGAGGACCGCTCATGAAGAGGGCAAGTCTGGTCATTGGGTGTGTTCTGGTCGGCGTGGTCGTCCTCGCCGGAGTCACCTCCGCGGTGTGGACACCATATGATCCCAATCTCGTCGTTCCGGCAGATCGTCTTCTGGGGCCCAGCAGCCAGCATTGGCTTGGCACTGACGGGTTCGGCTCTGACATTGCATCCCGGATGCTCGTGGGCGCCCGTACCTGCCTGCTCGTCGGTGTGGTGTCAGTACTCATCGCTGCCGGAATCGGAGTGCCGTGGGGGGTGACATCTGCCATGCTTGCCCGGCCTTGGTCCATGATCGTGGGACGAGCTGCCGATCTGCTGTATGCGTTCCCAGCCTTGTTGCTGGCCATCATTTTTGCCGCGGCGGTGGGTGGATCAACCCTGACCGGCATGGTGGCCATCGGCGTCTCGACGGTTCCGGTATTCGCGCGAATCACGAGAACGGCCAGTCGGCAGGTCCTTGCCCAGGATTACGTCGTCGCGGCCCGCAGCTCAGGAATGTCATGGCACTCCGTCGCCTACAACCACGTGCTGCCCAACATTGCTCCACTGATCGGCGTGCAGGCCTCGGTGTCCTATGGCACCGCGATCCTGGCAGAGGCAGCGCTGAGTTATCTCGGTCTGGCCACTCCGGCAACCGTTGCCACCTGGGGACGAATGTTGCGTGATTCCCAAGTGTATCTTTTCGACAACCCCTGGCTAACCGTGGCGCCGGCGTTGGCGATCGCCGGAGTCGTCATGGGCTTCACGCTCCTGGGAGACGGTTTGCGCGATTTCCTTGATCCGAGATTGCGGGAGGTCCGCTGATGGCACTTCTGGAAGTCAACGATCTCGTTGTCGATTTCGGACGGCACCGTCGGGTCGCGGTCGATCATGTCAGCTGGTCCCTGGATCCCGGTGAGCGCCTTGGCCTCATCGGTGAGTCCGGATCGGGGAAGTCCGTCACTGCCCTGGCGATCATGGGCCTGCTTCCTGGAAACGCCCACGTCTCGGGTTCCATCCGTTGGAGGGGCGAGGAGATCATCGGGGCCAGCGATCGAGCTATGTCCGCATTGCGAGGCAGCAGCATCGGGATGGTGTTCCAAGAACCCATGACAGCACTCGACCCGACGATGAAGGTCGGAAGGCAGGTTGGCGAGGTTCCCCTGCTGCACCATGCCATCGCGCGAGGCCGGGCTCATGATCGAGTCATGGAGATGCTGGAACAAGTTGGCATTGAGGACCCGGCCCGAGTGGCCAACTCCTACCCACACCAACTCTCCGGTGGCCAGCGTCAGAGAGTCCTGCTTGCCATGGCCCTGGTCAACTCCCCGGACCTGCTCATCTGCGACGAACCGACGACAGCCCTTGACGTGACGGTGCAGGCACAGGTACTCACAACGATTGACGAGGTGCTTGACTCAGTGGGCGCGGCCTGTTTGTTCATCACTCACGACCTTGCGGTGGTGTCCCACGTCTGCCACGACCTCATCGTCATGACCTCGGGCCGGATCGTCGAAACCGGCCCGGCCCGCACAGTGCTGTCCGAACCAGCTCATACCTACACCCGACGGCTACTGCGAGCCGCCCGACTCGACCTTGTCGAGCCCGGGGCAGCGATCGTGTTGGAGGATTCATGACCACTCAGATCGAGGTTGAGGACCTGCATCTTCATCTGGGGCCGCGTGGCGCCGGGGTTGACGCTCTGGGCGGGGTCTCCCTGCACATCGACGAGGGGGAACGGCTCGGTCTGGTGGGGGAGTCCGGATCAGGGAAGTCCACCCTGCTGAAAGTCATGATGGCCTTGCGGCGGCCGGATTCTGGCTCCGTCCGCTTCCGGGGACGATCCTTGGACGATACCGACGCGGTACGTGATTTGCGTCGGTCGGCCTCGATGGTGTTCCAGGACCCGCGGTCCTCCCTGGATCCGCGTATGAACATCGGTCGAGCGATCACTGAGCCACTGCGGTCCCCGGTCGCGCGCAAGATGACCCGCCAGGAACGAAAGGACCGGCTGACGAAGGCCATGATTGACGTCGGACTGGATCCCGAGTCCGCCAGCCGTTTTCCCCATGAGTTCTCTGGTGGTCAGCGTCAGCGTATTGCCATTGCCAGGGCCTTGGTCACTGAGCCCGCCGTCCTGCTGGCCGATGAACCGGTGTCGGCGCTCGACGTGTCGGTGCGTGCCCAGGTGCTCAACCTGCTGAATGACTTGGTGCGTCGACGAGGACTGACGATGGTCTTCGTTTCTCACGATCTGGCCGTGGTGCGTCATCTGTGCGACACCGTGGCTGTCATGAGCGCTGGACGCATTGTCGAAAGAGGCCCTCTTTCTGACGTCTACCGCGATCCGCACCACGAAGTCACCCAGGAATTGTTGGCAGCGATTCCTCGGATCCGTGTGGGCGATTCCACCCACTGAGACGGGCTCGGCACGTCGACCCTGCTGTCTCCATAGACTGATCGCCATGAAGGCGCTCCTGCTTGAGAACATCCACGATGAAGCCGTTCGAACCTTGAAACAGGCCGGTTATGAGGTCGAGCGGGTGAGTGAGGCCCTCGACGAGGACGACCTCATCAGCGCTCTCGACGGAGTTGATCTGTTGGGTATCAGGTCGCGGACTCGCGTCAGCGGTCGGGTCGTCGAGGCGTGTGGTGACACTCTCACTGCTGTGGGAGCTTTCTGCATTGGCACGAACCAGATGGATCTGGCCACCATGGCCCAGGTTGGTGTTCCGGCTTTCAACGCCCCTTATTCCAATACCCGATCAGTTGTTGAACTGGTGATGGCGGAGATCACTGCGTTGGCCCGTCGTCTTGGTGATCGCAACACCCAGATGCACAACGGGGTGTGGCGCAAGTCCGCCATTGGGTCCCACGAGATCCGCGGTCGTCGTCTCGGCATCATCGGATACGGAAACATCGGCCAGCAGCTGTCCGTGGTGGCCGAAGCGATGGGCATGCAGGTCTTCTTCTACGACATTGCTGACGTCCTGCCCATGGGAAACGCCCACAAGTGTGAATCCATGGAAGAGCTGCTGGGCAGTGTTGAGACGGTGTCCTTGCACGTTGATGGACGCCCGAGCAACGACAACCTCATTGGAGCGCGGGAGTTTTCCATGATGAGGCCGCGCTCGTTGTTCCTCAACCTTTCTCGCGGCAAGGTCGTCGACATTGATGCTTTGGTTGACAATCTGCGTACCGGACACATCGCAGGTGCAGGAATCGACGTCTACCCTGAGGAACCCGCCTCGGGCAAGGAGCCGTTCATGTCCCCATTGCGTGAGCTGGACAATGTGATCCTCACTCCGCACATTGGTGGCTCCACCCAAGAGGCCCAGGTCGACATCGGTCGTTACGTCGCCGGGAAGCTCATTGATTACGTCGAAAATGGCGCAACCGGGATGAGCGTCAATATTCCCGAAATCACTCCGTCTCCGCGTACTGGCGCCCGTATCGGTCATCTTCATCGCAATATCCCCGGTGTGATGGCCACGCTCAACCGACTCGTCGCCGACCAGGGAGGCAACGTCACGTATCAGGCGCTGGCCACCAAGGGGGAGCTCGGCTATTGCGTCCTCGACATTGCCGAAACTGACGGCGAGTTGTTGGCCAATGTCACCGATCTCGAGGGGACGATTCGCGCCAGAATCCTCTGATCCCAACGACACAAGACAGCAGGAGGCGATGATCACCCGTCCGCTCCCTTACCAACGGGTCTGAGGTTGACGGCGGAGCCTCAATCCTCAGGCCTGACCAAGCCCAAGGCCTCGTCGTGAAGGAATCCGTTGGACGCCATGGCATTTCCTGACCAAGGGCCCTCCCTGCCATCGAGGCCAGTGAACTTGCCGCCGGCCTCGGTGACGATGACGTCAAGGGCGGCCATGTCGTGCAGTCCCAACTCCGGTTCGCATGCCAGGTCGACGACTCCCTCGGCCACCATCATGTACGACCAGAAATCACCGAAGGCGCGGGTACGCCACACCGATCTCATGAGCTCGCCGAAACCTCGACCGCGTCCACTTTCCACCCATCCGTGGAGGGAGGAGTAGGACAGGAAGGCGTCGTCAAGGTTGCGCACATTGGACACGTGAATGGGTGTTGCCGAGGCAAGTGACTTGCCGGTCCACGCCCCGGAACCCCTGGCGGCCCACCAGCGTCGTTTCAGGGCTGGAGCCGACACGACGGACGCGACGACCTGGTCCTCGACGCTGAGGGCAATAAGGGTGGCCCATACTGGAACTCCGCGTAGGAAATTCGCGGTGCCGTCGATCGGATCGATGATCCAGCGACGCGGGCCCTCGCCGGTGTCGGCCCGTTCCTCGCCATGTACGGCGTCTCGGGAGCGCATCCGCGACAAGGTGCGACGTACCGAATCCTCAACGGCCAGATCTGCGTCGGTCACTTCGGAACGATCGGGCTTGGTCGAGACCGTCAGGTCCCGGGCGCCGAATCGAGACGTCGTCAAGGAGTCGGCATCGTCAGCGAGAATGTGTGCCAAGCGGAGGTCATCGGTGTGATCGGCCATGTCCTCACCCTACTGGTGTGCGCGGCATCGAGGACACCGAAACTCAGGAGGTTTGCGATCGACAGTCCTAGGCTGAGGTCATGACGACAGATGAAACCTCCACCAAGGGCCCAGAGACACCCGCTCCGACTGATGACCTGGTGACGACTCACCACACCATCTCCACGGTTGACGGTGACCTCAGCTACACCGCAACCACCGGACGCATCGTCCTGGGCAGCGAGAAGATCGTCAACAATGCCTTCACCGCTCACACGCCGCTGGCTCTCATGGGAGTGACGGCCTACACCTTGGACGACATCGATCCCACCACGCGACCGTTGACATTCGTGTTCAATGGTGGCCCGGGATCCTCCTCGGTGTGGTTGCACATGGGCCTGGTTGGACCCCGCGTCGTTGATCCGGGGACCCCTGAGGACCCGGCCACCCCGCCGTTCCACCTCATGGACAACGAGCACACACTACTTCGGGAGACCGACCTCGTCGTCATTGATGCGATGTCGACCGGATACTCCCGAGTTGTTGACGGCGAGGACCCCACTCAGTGGCACGGCTGGAGCAAGGACGTCGAGCTCGTCAGTGAGCTCATCCGACTGTGGGTCACCCGTCATGGCAGGTGGGCAAGCCCGCTCTACCTGTTGGGAGAGTCCTACGGAACTGTCCGGGCCGTGAGTGTTGCGCAGCGCCTGCAGGACACCTTCTCGATGTACCTCAACGGCATCATCCTCGTCTCTTCCGTGCTCGACTTCGGTAACCAGGACTTCGAGGACCTCACCTGGGATCGCGCCTGCGTTGACTTCCTTCCAACTTATGCCGCCGTCGCCCACTACCACGGCCACAACGCTGATCGCAGCCTTGAAGACGTGCTCGCAGAGGCCGAGGAATTCGCCGTCGGTCCCTACCGTCAGGCTCTCGCCGCCGGTCATCGCCTTGACCGTGCGGAGAGGGGTCAGGTCACGGAGACCATGTCCCGGCTCACCGGTCTGAACGGCGGCTACATCGAACGTGCCGACCTGCGTGTCGAACACATGCGCTTCTGCACCGAGCTGCTGCGTGGCGAGGGCAAGGTTGTCGGCCGTATCGACGGCCGCTACAAGGGTGCGTTGCCGAAGCGAACCGACGAGATTGCCGACACCGACCCGAGTGGCGACGACACCGGGGCAGCCTTCGTCCATGGCTTCCAACACTACCTGCGCAGCGAGCTCGGGGTGACCACCGAGTCCCAGTACAACCTGGGCCTGCCGCTGTACAAGAACTGGAATTACAAGGAGTTTCAGGGCCGTCCGGTCAACGTCACCGACAAGCTGGAACGGGTCATGCGAGCTCAGAAGGGCCTGCACATGCGCGTCGAATACGCCCACTACGACCTGGCCACCCCGTATTTTGCGGCTCGCGACACCATCAACCATCTCAAGCTCGACGACGATGCCTTCGATCGCATCGAGGAGGCCTTCTTCGACACCGGTCACATGCCGTACATTGGCTGTCGTGATGAAGAAGCCGACGGGATCGCAACCTTCATCCGTCGTACCAGCGGACGTCTTGCCATCGAGGTGCTTGAGGAGAACGCCGAGGACAACCGGGATGACAGCAAGTGAATGACGCTGCTGCCCTGCTCAGCGCGGGGCGGTAGCGCTCAACAGGCGTCGCAGTGAGTCCACCCGGGACTGCCGCACCCTTCCCGTGGCGAGGGCCTCGTCAATGGCGCACCCGGGACTGTCGTCACTGTGGCGGCACCCGCGTGGGCACTCGACGGCAACCTCGTCGAGTTCCTGGAAACTGGCGAGGATGTCATCGGGCTCGACGTGGGACAGGCCAAAGGACCGCACCCCAGGGGTGTCGATGATCCAGCCGCCCTGGGGCAGCGGGATCGCTTCCGCGCTGGTGGAGGTGTGGCGGCCACGCCCGGTGACGTCGTTGACGTGGCCCGTGACCCGATGGACGCCGGGAACCACAGCATTGATGAGCGTTGATTTTCCGACTCCGGAATGGCCGACGAGTACGCTGATCCTGCCGTCCAGCAGCTCGTGAAGATCCTTCAGATCGCTACCTGGGCGGCTGGTCACGACCGGAATCCCCAAGTCGCAGTAGAGCGCCACGAAGTCATCCCCCGGCGCCAGATCAGCCTTGGTCAGGCAGATGACGGGGGAAACCCCGGAGGCGTGGGCAGCCACCAGAATACGGTCGATCATCCCGGGACGCGGTGGGGGATCGGCGAGGGCGGTGACGATGACCACCTGATTGGCATTGGCAACGATGGGACGCTCATGCGGATCGGTGTCGTCGGCCGTGCGACGCAGGACGGTGGCACGTTCCTCGGTGTGGACGATTCTGGCCAACGTCCCCTCGCCACCCGACACGTCGCCGTCAAGACGCACTTTGTCCCCGACGATGACTGACTTGCGGCCAAGTTGTCGTGCCTTGGCAGCGATGACCTCACTGTCGTCATCGAGACGGCAGCGGTATCGGCCTCTGTCGATGGTGATGACGGTCCCGATGGGCAACGAGGAGTGATCCGGGCGTTGCTTGGTTCGCGGCTTGGTGCGGCGACGTGGTCGGTCGTAGGAGGACCAGTCGCTGGTGTCGATTCCCGAGGAGGCCAGACGTCGTGGTGACACTCAGCTCTCCTTGACGAGGTCAGCCCACATCTGTGGGAACTGCGGCATGGTCTTGGCCGTGCACGTGATGTCGTCGAGCTCGATCCTGTTGACGGCCAGGCCCAGAAGGGCACCGGCATGGGCCATCCGGTGATCGGCGTAGCACCGGATCAACCCGCCATTGAGGGAGTCGGCACCGTGACCGTCGATCTGCAGACCGTCCTCGGTCTGTTGGACGGTGACGCCGATCCTGGACAATTCATGCTCGAGGGCGGCAAGGCGATCGGTTTCGTGGCCGCGAATGTGTGCGACCCCACGAATACGCGACGGCCCCTGGGCAAGGGACGCAACAGCAGCCACAACGGGGGTGAGCTCGCTCGCTTCATGCAGGTCGACGTCGATCGGTTGGAGGGCTTGCCATCCGGGGGATTCCAGTGTCATCGAGCCTTCGGAATGAGTCGCTGTGGCTCCCATCATCGTGGCGATCTGGATGAACTGTGCCCCGGGTTGGGCGCTGGATGCAGGCCATGCCTGCACCGTCACGAATCCGCCAGCGACCAGGGACGCGGCGAGGAAGACGGCGGCATTGGTGAGGTCTGGCTCGATGACGTGGTCAAGGGCGTGAATCGGGCCGGGCCGCACCACCCAGTGGCAGAGCTCGTCACTGGTCACCGTGACGCCACGATCCGCCAGCATCTCGCAGGTCATGGCGATGTGGGGAGCTGACGGCACAGACGTCCCGTCGTGATGAAGATCAATACCACGTGGGAAGCGAGCCGCGGCTAACAACAAGGCCGAGATGAACTGGCTCGACGTCGAGGAATCGATCGTCACCTCGGGGCCACCCAGACGGTCAGGAGCTGTCATGGCGAATGGCAGCTGGTTGGAATCAACTGTCACACCGAGCTGGCGCAACCCGTCGAGAACGGGGCCGATCGGACGTCGGCAAGCCTGCGTGTCACCGACGAAACGGGTCTTGCCGGGGACAAGTGCGGCAACCCCCGGGAGGAACCTCATGACGGTGCCGGCGAGGCCGCAGTCAATCAGACCGGCAGAATGCGCCAGGCCGGGCATGACTCGAACCGAGGACGGGCCGACTGGCTGGATGTCAGCACCGAGGCGCTGCAGCCCGGCGGTCATGAGGGCAGAGTCACGCGAGGTGAGGACACCGTCAAGGACGCTGGGTCCGTCACCGAGTGCAGCGAGAACAAGGGCGCGGTTCGTCTGGGACTTGGATCCCGGGACGACGACACGCCCCGCGAGACGATGGTCGACTCGCGGGGCGGTCCAGCGGTGCTGGTCAGTCAGCAATCTTCTTCTGAGCCTTCTTGGCCTTTTTCTGCGCCTTGACAGCTTCCTTCTGAGCTCTTTCCTGGGCCTTCTTGAGCTTCTTGCGGGCCGACTTCGACAAGTCGTCGACGGAGGAGCTGACGGCCTTGCGCTGGTCGCTGGCAGCAGACGAGACCCGACGCTGGGTGTCAGCAGCGCGCCAAGCCAGGCTGGGACGACCGGCGGTGTCGCGGGAGGCCATCATGGCCCCACCCAGAAGAGCGACGTTACGCAGCAGGACCGAACGGGCCGCGGCGCGCTCGTCCTTCGGCAAGGACTTGTCAGGAATGGAAGCGAGCACATGCGGAATCATCGTGGTGGCGACAACTCCGGCACCGACACGACGGGCGAGACCCGTCGCCATTCCAAGACCGCCACAAGCCTGGGCAGCGCCGGTGATGCGAACCAAGATCTTGGTGTCCTCAGGGATGTACGCGCCGACAGATGCCGGCAGTGCGCGCTGTACCAGAGGAAGGAGACGGTCGGCAACCGGCTCGGCATCCTCCACGAAGGAATCGGGCTTCATCGCGGAGTTCGTCCCCTTGACGATGAAGTAACTGGCGAACATGGTTCGGCCCAAGCCTCGGATGATACTCATGAATACATGTCTACCGCGCCAACGGCCACCGCGGTAGCCGGATGGGCAATATTTTCGTCAGATGAACACGTGCCGTGGGAATAGATCAACCTTTGTGATGTGTTGACCGGACATGAACGCTGTCCTCACCACGCGATGTACCGGGCGGAGCCGTCGCCCCTCCGATCGTCATCGGCGCTGTGCATTAAGCTGGACAGCGATGACCACAGGAGAGCCCAAATCCATGATGAATCGCCGCGGGGACGCGTCGAGCACCATGGATGTCACCAAGGAAACCGAGGCTGAAAGGGCCGAGCGGTTCGAACGTGATGCCCTCGAGTATCTTGATCAGCTCTACGGCGCCGCGCTGCGAATGACCCGTAACGCGGCTGACGCCGAGGACGTCGTCCAGGAGACCTATGCGAAGGCATTCGTGTCATTCCGTCAGTTCCGCCCAGGGACCAATCTCAAGGCTTGGCTCTACCGCATCCTGACGAACACCTACATCAATTCGTACCGAAAGGCCCAGCGCCGACCGCAGACCTCCGACGATGAGGACGTCGAGGACTGGCAGATCGCGCGGGCTGCATCCCATGACAGCAACGGACTTCGATCCGCCGAGTTGGAAGCCTTGGACGGGCTGCCCGACCAGCAGATCCTTGATGCTCTTGACGGGCTGTCCGACGAGTTCCGACAGGTTGTGCTGTTGGCCGACGTCGAGGGATTCGCCTACAAGGAAATCGCCGAGATCATGGGTACGCCCATCGGTACGGTGATGAGCCGGCTCAACCGCGCCCGCAAGCAGCTGCGCACGCAGCTGGTTGACGTCGCAGGTGCGCGAGGGATTGGCCCTCACGCCGGTCAGGTCGACGAGGAGTATCTCGGCCGTCCGGAGTTGGCCCGTGTGGCAGGAAAAGAGGGACCACGATGACACAGCCCCTCGGTGACGAGGAATCCTGTTACTGGGTCATTGACCACCTCCAGGATTTCCTGCACGGTGAGATGAGTGCGCAGGACGCCGACGCGTTCCGCCGTCACATCGTGGCTTGCGAGAGCTGCATGGACGAGGCGGACATGGAGGCAGCCGTGTCCCGTGCCCTCAAGCGATGCAATCGCACTGTTGCTGCGCCGATGCAGTTGCGCAGCCGTGTCGTGCACATGCACGTGGCATATCGCTGACAGTCCTGACACCGCCCACCGGGGCCGAAGCATGTACAAAAGACCCCCGTCCATATGGACGGGGGTCTCGTCAGCCCACAAAAAACTCAGGCGTTGGGACGCTTACCGTGGTTGGCGCCCTTCTTGCGACGCGCACGACGCTTACGACCAGTCTTGCCCATGGCGCTCTCCTTCCTGAGGGGTCACAAACCTCCCTACTGATGAAGGAGGGTCCGCGCGGATGCGCGGCAACGACGACTAATTCTGCCGTATCGGGTGGGCGTGCCCCAAATCGAGACGCACATTCGTCGACAACAGGCGCCGGGTGGAGATCGCTCGATCCTGGTCACTAGAGTGACGGCATGCCTGCCATCAATCGCTTGGTCGCCGACCGGACCAGCCTCGCTGCTGCCGACATCACATGGCTCGAGGAACTCGTCGACGACTGGCAGATGTTGGCCGACACGTCCTTTTCCGATCTTATCCTCTGGGTTCCCGACAAGGACCCCAATGTTTTCTGGGCCGCGGCCCAAGTCCGTCCCGACACCGGCCCGACCGCCCTGGAGGACGACGTCGTCGGCGAGTCGGTCTCCTACGACGACGAGAGCCTCGTCACCGAGGCGTTCATGAGCGCCGAGATGTGCGAGACCAGCGACAACAAGCTGTCGGCGGGTATTCCTGTGGACGTCTGGGCGATTCCCGTCATTCGTCATGACGATGTCATCGCCGTGGTCGAAAGACACACCAACCAGATGGGGGTGCGAGCTCCCGGCAGCACCGAGGACAATTACCTCGAAATCGCCGACATCCTGTCCGAGATGCTTCACCATGGTCGGTTCCCGCTCTTTCCGGACTCTGACCGGGCACTGGCTCCGAAGGTGACCGACGGCGTCATCAGGGTCGCGTCGACGGGAATGGTAACCTTTGCCAGCCCGAATGCCCTGTCGGCCTTCCGCCGCCTGGGCCTGGCAGGAGACCTGGACGGCGAGTACTTCATTCCGACGGTTCGGGACCTGTGCCCCAAGGTGCGCGAGGTCGGGCAGTCCCTCACCCTCGATCTGGAAGGCAGGTGGCTTTCCGAGACCGATGTCGAGAACTCCGAGGCGACCTTGCGTGCCCGCGTCATTCCCCTGCAGACCTGGCTGGATGACGTCGAGGTCTCGGCAGGAACGATGATTCTCATCCGCGATCTCACCGAGTTGCGGGACCGAGATCGTCAGCTCGTCACCAAGGACGCCACGATCCGTGAGATCCATCACCGGGTCAAGAACAACCTGCAGACTGTGGCAGCTCTGCTGCGTCTGCAGTCGCGACGGATCAGGAATCCGGACGCCAAGGAAGCTCTCCAACTGGCCATGGGACGAGTCTCGGCCATCGCCGTGGTGCACGAGATCCTGTCACAGAACTTCGAGGAGCAGGTTGCCTTCGACGAGGTCGCCGATCGCATCCTCCACATGGTCGGGGACGTCGCAGCATCATCAGGATCTGTGGTGGCGCGGCGCGAGGGGACCTTCGGCAGTGTTCCTGCCGAGGCTGCCACAGCATTGTCACTGGCGACGACGGAGCTGTGCCAGAATGCCATTGAGCACAGCCTGGCCTCCTCATCGGGAAACGTCATCGTGCGTCCTCACCGCACCGAAGACTCGCTGGTCGTCGACATCGTCAACGACGGAAAGCCTCTACCGGAGGGGTTCGTGCTCGACCGGCACCGAAGCTCCTTGGGCCTGTCCATCGTCACGACATTGGTCCAGGACCTCGGTGGAACCTTCACCCTCGAGAACAATCCTGACGGCGTGGGGACCTGCGCCAAACTCGTGATCCCGCTTGACCGGTTGTGAGTCTGAGACGCGACCGTCGGTCGGCCCGGGATGGATTCGAATCATTCTGGGCTGCTGTCCGACCTGCGTCAGGACCGACGAACACGCGAGCGGGACTGACGACGCTTGATGGCGCGCCTCTCATCCTCGCTCATGCCGCCCCACACACCGTGATCCTGGCCGGCTTCCAGAGCCCAGGCCAGGCACTCGGTGCGAACCTCGCAGCGGGCACAGACCTTCTTGGCCTCCTCGATCTGGGCAAGGGCCGGGCCGGTGTTCCCAATCGGGAAGAACAGCTCGGGATCCTCAGTCAGGCAGGCAGCCCTGTGGCGCCAGTCCATGCCTCTTCGACTCCTTCTCCCCAGCGCAACCCGGGGCACGTGTGATATGCGGGTGGATGACCCGTCATGCCGTACGACCGACGAGCGACCGTGCGGCGGGCAACCATCAAAGTTTGGCAACCGTCGAATGTTCTGGCAAGAGCATCCACCGAAGGACGAACATCCTCCCACGAATTATCCGGACACGATGAACGTTAATCCGGGAGATGACGCTTCGAGGAGTTCGCGGCCAGTTCGATTATGATACGTCGCCGGTCCACCCGTGCAGGAGCAAAACAATGATTCCCTCAGGCGAGCAGGAGTCATGATCGCCAACGGTCTGCTTCACGTCGTTGCCCTGGTGTCTCAGTCGTCCTCGTCGTCGAGTCGGGCGAGGAAGGTGGCCAGACGCTCAACGGGGACTTCAAACTCTGGGTTGAGGTCGACGAAGTGACGTAGCTCGTCGGCCAGCCACGCGAAGGTGATGTCCTCGTCTCCGCGACGATCCTCCAGTTCCTCAATGCCCCTGTCGGTGAAATACATGGGCACAATGATGCACCACGGCGCCACCCATTGTGGGATGGCGCCGTGGTGGTGATCAGGCGGGTCAGGCGATGGCCTTCTCGAGCAGCTCCTGCTCCTCGCGGACGTGCACGCTGTGCTGGCCCACGGAGGGGGCTGAGGACGGCGGACGCGTCACGGCGGTCAGGTCATCGAGGAAGCCGGGCAGTGTGTGGGACATCGCCTGAGGCAGGTGGGTGAGGATGTAGTACCAGGCACCCTGGTTCTCCGGCTCCTCCTGCACCCAACGAACGTCAGTGACGTTGCTGTAGGGTGCGAGCACCTCGGTCAGCTCCTTGTCTGGTAGCGGATAGAGACGCTCCAGCGGAATAATGGCCAGCTGCCCGTCGAGTCCGGCAGACTTGCGCCGCTTGACGAGCTCCCAGCGCACCTTGCCCGAGCACAGGATGACCTTCTTGACGGTCGACGGATCAGTGATTGACGGATCGGGAAGGACCGGACGCCACTTGCCGGTGGTGAACTCCTCTGGGTCAGAGGTCGCCATCTTGTTGCGCAGCATGGACTTCGGGGTCGCGATGACGACCGGTCGGTGCATGTTGACATAGGCGTGCTGACGCAGCAGATGGCTGTAGCTGGCCGGGGTCGAGGGTTGGCAGACAGCCAGGGCGTCCTCGCTGCACAGGTTGAGGAAGCGCTCCAGACGGGCTGAGGAATGGTCCGGTCCCTGGCCCTCATAGCCGTGGGGGAGCAGCAGGACGACGCCGGACTTCTGGCCCCACTTCGAACCTGCCGAAGCGATGAACTCGTCAATGATTGTCTGGGCTCCGTTGACGAAGTCACCGAACTGGGCCTCCCACAGCACCAGGGAGTCCGGACGGGCGACCGAATACCCGTACTCGAAGCCCATTGCTGCGTACTCGTTGAGTGGGGAGTCGAACACGTCCAGGTGAGCCTGTTCGCCACCGAGGTGGTTGACGGGCACGTAGAACCCTCCGGTCGCACGATCGACCAGGGCCGCGAAGCGCTGCGAAAAGGTGCCGCGGCGGCTGTCCTGCCCGGCCAGGCGGACGTGGACGCCATCACGCAGCAGGGAGCCCAAGGCGATCATCTCGCCGGTTGCCCAGTCGATCCCACCCTCGCGGATGTGCTTGGCGCGACGCGTCATCTGAGGAGCAACCTTGGGATGGGCGTTGAAAGTCTCCGGCAGGTTCTCGTGAGCCCGGGCGACGGCCTCCAAGGTGTCGGCCTCGACCTTGGTCGGATGCAGGCCACTGTGCTTGACGGGGTAGTCCGGAACGCCGCTGTAGGGCTCGGGCTTCGAGGTGGCCTCCCGGACCTCCTTGAAGACCGTCTCCAAGCGAGACCGGAACTTCGACATCACGGCATCGGCGTCCTCGTCGGTGATGTCACCACGACCGATGAGGCTCTCGGTGTAGAGCTTTCGGGTCGAGCGCTTCTCAACGATGAGGTCGTACATGTGCGGCTGAGTGAAGCTGGGATCATCGCCCTCGTTGTGGCCGCGGCGGCGGTAGCAGATCACGTCGATGACAACGTCACGGTGGAAGGTCTGACGGTACTCGTAGGCAATACGAGCAGCATGGACAACCGTTGCGGGGTCATCTCCATTGACGTGCAGGACCGGCGCCCCGACGGCCTTGGCAACATCGGTGCAATAGGTCGAGGAACGTCCGTCACGAGGCGAGGTGGTGAATCCGACCTGGTTGTTGACGACGACGTGGATGGTGCCACCGGTGCGGTATCCGTCGAGCTGGCTCATCTGCAGGGTCTCGTAGACGACACCCTGACCCGAGAAGGCAGCGTCACCGTGCATGAGGATTGGCAGCACCGGGAAGTCGTCCGGGTTGCCCAGAGCGTCGAGCTTGGCCCGGCAGATGCCCTCAAGGACCGGATCGACGGCTTCGAGGTGACTCGGGTTGGCGGCGACCGAGGCCTTGATGGTGTTGCCGGAGGCTGCGGTGAACTCACCCTCGTCACCGAGGTGGTACTTGACGTCACCGGATCCCTGCGAGTTCACCGGTTCGGCATTGCCCTCGAACTCACGGAAGATCTGTCCGTAGGACTTGCCGATGATGTTGGCCAGCACGTTGAGACGACCGCGGTGAGGCATGCCGATACACACCTCGTCGAGGCCGTTGTCGGCAGCCTGGTTACACAGTGCAGCCAACAGGACGATGGCCGACTCTCCACCCTCGAGGCTGAACCGCTTCTGACCGACAAACTTGGTCTGCAGGAAGGTCTCGAAGATCTCGGCCTCATTGAGCTGGTCGAGGATCTGCAGGTGCATCTCGCGGGAGAGGGGCTGGTGCTCCTTCTCGAAACGATCCTGGAACCATTTGCGCTGCTCGTGGTCAGCAATGTGCATGTATTCGATGCCCATCGTCGAGGCGTAGGAGTCACGCAGGATCGTGAGGATCTCACGCAGAGTCATGATGGCGCGACGCTGCCCGGCGAAGTTCGCGATCGGGAAGGTGCGGTCCATGTCCCACAAGGTCAGGCCGTGGCTGTTGAGCATGAGATCGTGGTGGAACCGCGGTCGGTATTCGATGGGATCGATGTCGGCGGACAGGTGGCCGAAGCGACGCCAGGAGTTGATGAGTTCGATGACGCGGGCTTGCTTGCCGACCTGGTCGGGGCGGTTGGCCTGACGGTCGCTTGCCCACTGGACCGGAGCGTAGGGGATGCGTAGCGACTCGAAGATGCTCTCGTAGAAGCGATCGGCGCCCAGGAGCAGCTGGTGCATGCGCCGCAGGAACTCGCCGGACTGGGCGCCCTGGATGATGCGGTGATCGTAGGTGGAGGTGAGGGTCGTCACCTTGGAGATGCCGAGCTCCGCCATACGAGTGGGAGAGTTGCCCTGGTAACCAGCCGGGTAATCGATCGAGCCGACGCCGAGGATCATGCCCTGACCAGGCATGAGGCGGGCAATGGAGTGGTTGGTGCCGAAACCACCGGGGTTCGTCAGGGAGGTCGTGACCCCCTTGAAATCCTCGATAGTCAGCTCATTGGTGCGCCCCTTGCGGACGATCTCCTCGTAGGCACGCCAGAAGTTGAGGAAGTTCATTTGCTCGGCGCCCTTGATCGCGGGCACCACGAGCTTGCGGGAGCCGTCCTTGTTGACGACGTCAATGGCCATGCCGAGGTTGATCTGACGGTTCTCGATGAGGTGTGGCTTGCCGTCAATCTCGGCGTAGGAGTTGTTCATGGCAGGAATGGTTTTCAAGGCCTGAACCATCGCGTAGGCGAGGATGTGGGTGAAGGAGACCTTGCCGCCCTTCGCCTTGCGGAGGAAATTGTTGATCATGGTGCGCTGCTCGATGACAAGCTGCATCGGCACGTCACGCACCGTGGTGGCAGTCGGCATGGTCAGTGACTGATCCATGTTCTTGGCGGTGCGCATCGGCGCACCCTTCATCTTCGTCACCGTCGGCTCGACGGTCTCCAGCTTCGCGCTGTGACGCGGGGCATCGGCCGTCAGCAGAGGACGGGCAGGCTTGCGGGAGACCATCGATGGTTCGGGCTCTGATGCCACGTCCATGGCTCTCGGCGTCGAGGTGGGGCCGGGCTTGAGAGTCCGCTCAGGCTTGGGATCCTGACGCGCAGGCTGTTCGTCGACAGTCGATCCATTCACCTCGTCGTACGTCTGGGTCGCCTCGTGGCGAAAAAAGGTGACCCAGGCGGGATCGACCGAGGTCGGATCATTCTGGTACTGGTCGCGCATCTCCTCGATGAGCCAGTCATTGGCCCCGAAATCAGAAGAGTTGTTGGACTTGTCGTGTGGGGCGGGACTCACCACTGCCTTCTTCCGTCAAACCGTCGTGTCAAGCATTCGCGGAACCTCTGGAAAGGCCCTCCGAGCTGCGTTGCTCCATCTGTGTCCATCGACCCAGACGTCATGATCGTAGCCGGATTGACCAAGCCATCCCAACAATTTGGGCGCATCGGGGAACACCGCCCCCCGATCGCTCAAATGTGAGATTGGTCACCGCGCTTCCAGAGCAGCGTGGGCTGGTCTTGCCGGTGCCGATGCTGGCTGGGTGGGACGGTCCACGCGGAGGCTCGCGATGAGCGCGACAACACAAACCACGAGGGTCACAAGGGTCATGACGTTACGGGCGACCAAGACGCTCGTACTGGCGCGGCCGGGAGACGACCCGATGATGCCGCCGTAATGCAGTGGGTACACCAGTTGGGTCATGCAGGCTGTGATGAGCAGGAACCCCGCGACGATCCAGCACCATGTCCGGGCCCAGGACAGGGCGCTCGGATTGGGAGGATTCTCAGAGGTGTTCTCCCCCCGGACTCGATCGAGAACCATGGCTGCTGGCGCAGCCCACCACACGAAGTACTGAGGGGACAACGTCTTGTTGGCGATGATGAGATCGCCGATGATGACGAGATCAGCCAGCACAGCGCTGCGGTAGTCAAGACCATTGCGTCGCCACGAGAGAAGGGCCATCCCGATCGCCAGCGCCACGGTGAGGGACATGAGGACGGTCGAGATCGATTGCCACGTAGACACGCCTGGTCCATAGATTTCGAAGGCGTTGTACTTCGACATCTCGACCTTGTAACCACCGTCGGGGTTCTTGAACCGTTGGTACATGGGGACGGTTGCGAGTACGGATTCAGCCTGGAGGCCCCGGTCCGACTGCCACGTCAGGGGGGACATGAGTCGGTCCCATCCGCCTGCCAGCAACGAGGCCAGTGCAAGCGCAATGCCAGTCACACTGAACGCGATGAGGCGTCGGACAGCTGCCTTGTGCCGGGAAATCATGGGAAGGATGAGAAGGGCCGGCCACAGCTTCACCGCGGCACCCAAGGCAATCATGACACCACAAGCGGCGGGGTGACGTCGGCACCATAAGACTGCCAACCCCACGCAAACGGCGGGGACCATGTCGAAGCGATTCCACATGATCGGTCCGAGGCATGGCACCAGGACGATCCACCACAGTGCCCCAGCTCGGTGGCCTTCGAGCCACATGGCGACAGCGAGCAGCGCGTCAAGCAGCAGCATCGTCGTGGCGAATGCCGGTAAGAAGTAGGAGTTACCGGCAGACCAGTACAAGGCTCGCAGGAACCACACGACAGGAATCGGATACTCCGGAAGAACTGCTGAATCGGGCTGTCCGCTCTGCATCCACCACAGGTAGTACTGCACATCCCCGGTGATGTAGTTCGACGACGGTTTGATGAAGACGTGGAGCATGATCATGCGTCCGACGACCCACAGCATGATGGCACCGGTCCCGGAGAACAGGGCGGCTCGTGATCTCTGATGAGGAGAGTCGGTGTCAAAGACTTGCACGATGTGAAACCCTAGCCGACAAACTGGTGCCCCGCTGCGTCACTGGTGGGCGCTCCCGGAGGGATTCGAACCCTCGCTCCCGCCTCCGGAGGGCGGTGCTCTATCCCCTGAGCTACGGGAGCCGTTGGGTCCGTGGGCCCCGACTGTCCGTTGACTTTAGCGCACGGGTGGGGTGATTTGCCATTCATGACCACGGGTATGGACACCTGCCAGTCCTGTCGTCACTCTCTGGCAAGGTGGAACCATGACGCACATGCACGTTGCCGGCTCGGTCCATGCCGACGTCGCGGCTGCCGGGCCTCAGTGGCTGACCCTGCCCGATGACGTCAACGCCTTGGATCCTGCGCTCTGGTCAGCGTCAACGGGACGTGGCGATGATGGAATCGTCGATGTCGCAGGCGTTTGCGTGACAGATCTTCTGGCCGAGTACGGTTCCCCCCTCTACGTCCTTGACGAGGCTGACTTCCGCCAGCGCGCCCGGACCTTCCGCGACGCTTTCGCAGGCTGGGACGTCTACTACGCAGGCAAGGCCTTCCTGACGCGCACCGTCGCCTCCTGGATCGACGAGGAAGGCCTTTGTCTGGACACCTGCACCGGTGGAGAGCTCATCACCGCTCTCCAGGGCGGAATGGATCCTGCGCGCATCGGCCTGCACGGGAACAACAAGTCCATTGACGAGCTCAAGTTGGCGCTCAGTACCGGGGTCGGTCGGATCATCGTCGACTCGCTTGATGAAATCACCCTTGTCGAGAATCTATGTCGCGAGCACGGCTGGCACGCCCGTGTCATGGTGCGTGTCACGGCGGGTGTCGAGGCTCATACACACGAGTACATCGCCACCGCACATGAGGACCAGAAGTTCGGTTTCTCGATCACCAATGGTGCAGCCATGGTGGCCATGGTGAGGTGCCACACCAGTGATGTCATTGACCTGTTGGGCATTCATTCCCACATTGGCTCCCAGATCTTCGACACCGCAGGTTTCGAGGTGGCGGCTCGTCGCACCATGAAACTGCTCGAACAGTTCAAGCAGGCTACCGGTATTGCCCTGCCGGAACTCGACCTCGGTGGCGGATTCGGTATTGCCTACACCAGCCAGGATTCTCCGGCCACCGCTGAGAGCCTGGCTGACTCCCTTCGGGAGATCGTCGCCCTTGAGGCCAGGGGGAGAGGAATGGCGGTTCCTCACGTCTGTCTGGAGCCTGGTCGTGCGATCGTCGGGCCGACGACGATGGCCCTGTACACCGTCGGCACTGTCAAGCCGGTGGACCTGTCCACCGGCGCTCAGCGGATCTACGTGTCGGTTGACGGTGGCATGAGCGACAACATTCGTCCTGCTCTCTATGCCGCGGAATACTCCGCCGTCATCGCCAACCGTGCCTCCACGGTCACCCCGTTGCTGTGCCGCGTCGTTGGAAAGCACTGCGAGGCCGGCGACATCCTGGTCCGCGACGTGTACCTCCCCGGCGATGTGTCTCCGGGCGACGTCATCGCAGTTCCTGGTGCCGGCGCCTATTCACGGTCCATGGCATCCAACTACAACCACATACCGAGACCTGCTGTCGTCTGCGTCGGTACCGGAGATCCCCCTGGCACATCGGTATTGCTACGGCGCGAGAGCATTGACGACCTGCTGTCCCTGGATCCGGGCCCTGTCAAGTCCGAGGTGACGTGGCCGTGATAGATCACAAAAGCAGGTGGCCCAGGCCCCCTCAACAATCATCAGCTGACAACAACGAGATGAGGACGAGATGACGAACACCATCGATTCCGCGTCAGCCCAGCCGATCCGCGTGGCCCTCCTGGGGTGCGGGGTCGTGGGTTCCCAGGTGGCCCGCATGATTGAGTCCCGCAGCGACGACGTCACCGCTCGAGTGGGCCGTCGCGTCGAGCTCGCAGGCATCGCTGTTGCCCATCCTGATCGCCCGCGCCAGGGCCTTGACTCGCGGCTGTTCACGGATGATCCGACAGCGCTGGTCAATCGTGGCGACATTGACATCGTCATCGAGCTCATCGGTGGCATCGACCCTGCGCGTCAGCTCCTGACAACCGCCCTTGAGAAGGGTCATTCCGTCGTCACCGCCAACAAGGCTCTGCTGGCCGCCCATGGTACGCAACTGCACGCGGTCGCCGAGGATCATGGCGTCGACCTCTATTACGAAGCTGCTGTGGCCGGAGCCATCCCGATCGTTCGGCCTCTGCGCGAGTCACTCGTCGGTGACCAGATCACCCGAGTCATGGGCATCGTGAATGGTACGACGAATTACATCCTCGACCAGATGACGACCACGGGAGCAGGTTTCGACGAGGCCCTGGCCCAGGCGCAGGCCAAGGGATATGCCGAGGCTGATCCGACTGCCGACGTCGAGGGCTATGACGCCGCTGCCAAGGCGGCCCTGCTGTCCACCCTGGCGTTTCACACGCGCATGCGCGGCGACCAGGTGTACCGGGAGGGCATTACTGCGATCACCCGTGAGGACATTGCCGCCGCTCGGGACATGGACTGCGTCATCAAGCTGCTCGCCGTCTGTCAGGCCGCCCCTGTCGGTATCTCCGCTCGCGTTCATCCGGCTCTGATTCCTGCCGCTCATCCGCTGGGCGGAGTGTCCGGCGCCTTCAATGCTGTCTTCGTGGAGGCCCGCGAAGCCGGACACCTGATGTTCCTCGGGCCGGGTGCTGGGGGTGCCCCGACGGCCTCAGCCGTGATGGGTGACTTGGTGACGGTGGCTCGTAACCTGGTTCGAGGAGTGGCCGGGCCTCCCCAGGACGTCTACGGCGAGTTCCCGATTCTGCCCATCGCCGACGTGCACACCAGGTTCCACCTGCGCCTGCAGGTGCGCGATGAACCGGGCGTCCTCGCCGAGGTCGCGAAGATCTTCGCGAGTCATGGTGTCTCCTTGCAGACCGTCCAGCAGTCAGCGGTGGAGGGCAATGACCGTGCCGACGGCTGGTCCGCGACCCTCAAGATCCTCACCCACGAGGCCCGAGAGTGCGACGTCCAGGAATGCGTCGATGAACTCACCGGACACCATTACGTCAACTCTGATCCTCGTGTCATCCGAGTGGAGGGAATGTGATCATGACCAAGCAGAAGTGTCCCTTCGGCGTCATCGAGAATTACCGAGACCATCTCCCGATGGAGGGTATCGACGAGATCATCACCCTGGGGGAGGGCTCCACACCGTTGGTGCCTGCGTCGCGTCTAGGCGCCGAGCTTGACGCCTCGGTGTGGATCAAGGTCGAGGGGGCCAACCCGACCGGTTCCTTCAAGGACCGGGGCATGACGATGGCCATGACGAAAGCCGTGGCCGATGGTTCCAAGGCCGTCGTGTGTGCCTCCACCGGCAACACCTCGGCCTCGGCCTCGGCCTACGCAACCCGGGCCGGCATGACCCCAGTCGTGCTTCTTCCGCAAGGAAAGATCGCGGCCGGCAAGCTTGCCCAGGCCGTCGTCCATGGCGGTCGCATCATCCAGGTCCTCGGAAATTTCGACGACTGTCTTCGCATCGCTCGTGAGCTGGCCGAGAACTTCCCGGTGTCCTTGGTGAACTCGGTCAACCCGTACCGCATCGAAGGGCAGAAGACGGCTGCCTTCGAAATCGTCGACGTCCTCGGCGATGCCCCTGACATCCATGCCCTGCCGGTCGGCAATGCAGGAAACATCACCGCGTACTGGAAGGGTTATCGTGAGTACGCCGCTGACGGCTCTGCTGGTCACGCCCCGAGGATGTTTGGGTTCCAGGCCTCTGGGGCTGCTCCGCTGGTGTTGGGCCACGACGTCGACGATCCCGAAACAGTGGCCACGGCCATTCGTATCGGCCGTCCGGCATCGGGCAGTCTCGCCCTTGCCGCCCGCGATGAGTCGAACGGTCTCATCGAGGCCGTCACCGATGAGCAGATCCTCAACGCGCAGGCTTTCCTGGCAGCTCGCGAAGGCATTTTCGTGGAGCCAGCCTCGGCCGCTGGGGTGGCCGGTCTTCTCAAGCTGAAGTCTGAGGGTCGTCTGGAGTCCGGGCAGCGCATCGTCATCACGGTGACGGGCAATGGCCTCAAAGACATCGACACTGCTCTGAGCCGTACCACCTTGTCGACCGAGGCCGTCGAGGCGTCGACCGACAAGGTCGCAGCGTTGTTGGATTTCCACTCCTGAGAGGTTGACAATGGCTGACAGTGTGCGGGTGCGTGTTCCTGCCACCTCGGCGAATCTGGGTCCTGGCTATGACTGTATGGGCCTGGCACTGGACCTGTGGGACGACGTTGGAGTCGAAGTCCTTGATCAACCCGGGGTGCAGATCGATGTCACGGGGCAGGGGGCCGACACCGTTCCCCATGACGAATCTCACCTTGTCGTCGCGACGCTGCGACAGGGGTTGGTGGAACTGGGTTACCCCCACCCGGGTGCTGGATTGCACCTGACCGCTGTCAACGCCATTCCGCACAGCCGTGGCCTCGGGTCCTCGGCTGCGGCAATCGTGTCAGGATTGGCCTTGGCCTGGGGACTGGCGCGTCCCGGAGTCCCGTTGGATCGCACCGAGCTGCTGACGATGGCGGCTGCCATCGAGGGGCATCCTGACAATGCCGCCCCGGCCATCCTCGGCGGTGCCCAGCTGGCGTGGTTGAGCGGGGACGTCGTCAATCACATCGGGCTGGCCGTCAACCCGTCAATCATCTTCCGGGTCTTCGTTCCCGACCGCCATATGCCCACTGCACTGGCACGCCAGGTCCTTCCAGAGCAGGTCGATCGTGGCGACGCCGTGCACCAAGTTCTGGCCGCGTCCCTCCTGGTCACAGCGTTGACGACCGCACCGGAACACCTGTTGGCTGCCACTCAGGACTGGCTACATCAGCCTTACCGTCGCACTCTCATGCCGGAGTCAGCTGCGCTCATGGACACCCTGCGCGATCGTGGTGTGGCCACCGTTGTTTCCGGCGCCGGACCCACCGTCCTGGCCTTGGGAACGCGTGAACAGTTCGAGGCAGCCTGCGACGTCGACGCGACCGGTTTCGTCGTCCACGATCTCGTTCTCGGTGAAGGTGTTCATGTCCTTTGACCGCTGTGTGAACGCGATCCGTTGTGTGCGTTATAGTAGTGACGTACACGCGCCGGATGCGCGCAATTCCCCACTGACGATCGAGTCGTGACCCTTGTGTCACAGTCCCGTCCTTGGGGACCATGTCCTCGGCGTTCGAGGGCCTCGAACGCCACACCATGGCCGAGAGTCTCACTCAGCAGACCATCCCGGATCTCCGTGGTGTCAGCCGCCCGACCCATTGTCGATTCCGACGGCAGGCCCGATGAAACCTCGCCCGCCGGAAGTTGCACCGGCCAGGGCAGTTCGAAGGGACTTACGTGACTCAAACCTCACAGCCGGGTGGATCCTCGGATCTGTCCACGAAGTTGCTGCCTGAACTTCGATCCATCGCCACCCAGATGGGTATCAAGGGAGCTCGCAGTATGCGCAAGGCTGACCTCGTGGCCGCCATCTCAGAAGGGGGATACCCAGGAGCCAGGAAACCAGCCCCGCGCCGTGACGGTGGTCAAAAGCCCCACACTTCCGGTGAGGGGGACCAGACCCGTCCACAGCGTACCCAGCGTCGTCGCGACAATGACCTGATCGATTCCGAGTCGCGCTCCTCGAAGGGCGAGAACACTCCGTCGGTCGGTGACCTTCTTGAGTCCGCGGAAGCACACAAGCGCGCCGACAAGACGAAGAAGCTGGAAGGCGACGGCCAGCGTGGCGAGGACGACACCAACGACCGTCCGCACGGCGACAATGGCGACCGTGGCGGCAGAGGAGACCCGCCGCGTCGTCGGGCTCGCAACACCTCCCGCGAGAATTCCAACGGAGATTCCGGCGACAGCAATGTCAACGATGAGGTCGGTGCCCGGTTGGAGGCACTCTCGCGTGGGAAGAACGGCGAGCGTTCCCAACTGGATCGCGGAGGTCATCGTGACCGCACCAACAATGACAACGACTCGAACCATGAGTCCGACGACGACTATGGCCGCTCCTCGGACTACGGCAATGGTGGTCGCCGCTCGCGCCGTCGCCGTCAACGCGATCGACAGAACCGTCGCAAGCGTTCCAACGATCGTTACTCAGATTCCGAGCCGAATGTCCGCGAGGATGACGTCCTCGTGCCGTGCTCCGGCATTCTCGACACTCGCGACCAGTACGCTTTCGTGCGTACCTCGGGATACCTGCCCGGCTCGAACGATGCCTATGTCTCAATGGCCATGGTTCGTCGTCATGGGCTACGCAAGGGCGATGTCATCGTCGGTCAGATGCGTGCACACCGCGAGGGGGAAAGGCGTGAGAAGTTCGCACCCTTGGTCAAGATCGAGCAGGTCAATGGTGCGGATCCTGAGCAGATGAAGCAGCGTCCCGAGTTCTCCAAGCTCACCCCGCTGTATCCGCAGGAGCGTCTGCGTCTCGAGGATGACCCGAAGAACATGACCGGCCGCATCATCGACCTGGTCAGCCCGATCGGTAAGGGCCAGCGCGGCCTCATCGTCTCGCCTCCGAAGGCCGGCAAGACGATGATCATGCAGTCGATCGCGAACTCGATCACCAAGAACAATCCTGAGGTTCACCTCATGGTGGTGTTGGTCGACGAGCGCCCTGAGGAGGTCACCGACTTCCAGCGCACCGTCAGTGGTGAGGTCATTGCGTCGACCTTTGATCGTCCTGCCGACGATCACACCCAGTTGTCCGAGTTGGCCATCGAGCGAGCCAAGCGTCTGGTGGAACTCGGTCATGACGTCGTCATTCTGCTGGACGGCATCACCCGTCTGGGACGTGCCTACAACCTGGCCGCCCCCGCCTCCGGACGTATCCTCTCCGGTGGTGTCGACTCGGCCGCTCTGTATCCGCCCAAGAAGTTCTTCGGCGCGGCCCGAAACATCGAGCACGGCGGCTCCCTGACGATTCTCGCCACCGCCCTCGTGGAGACTGGCTCGAAGATGGATGAGGTCATCTTCGAGGAATTCAAGGGCACCGGCAACATGGAGTTGCGCCTGCGCCGCGAATTCGCAAACAAGAGGCTCTTCCCGGCCATTGATGTCGACGCATCCGGTACCCGGCGCGAGGAATTGCTGCTCTCGCGTGAGGAGACCGCGATCATGTGGAAGCTGCGCCGCGTTCTCTCTGGTCTGGAAGGCTCCCAGGCCCTCGAGATGATGCTCTCGAGGCTGCGCAAGACTCAGACCAACGTCGAATTCCTCTACACGATTTCCAAGACGACTCCCAGCCAGGACTGACACGGCCGAGTGGACCGGTACCGGCCATTCGGTGTACTGTGGAGCGCCGGTTCCGGTTCACGCCCGAGTGGATCAGTCGGGCGACCCGGAGCACGTTTGATTAAGGAGATCACATATGAAGCAGGGAATTCATCCCGAGTACCATGAGACGACCGTGGTGTGCACGTGTGGGAACACCTTCACCACCCACAGCACCGCGAAGTCCGGCACCCTCAATGCCGACGTCTGCTCGCAGTGTCACCCGTTCTACACCGGTAAGCAGAAGATTCTCGACACCGGTGGCCGCGTCGCCCGGTTCGAGCGCCGCTACGGCAAGAAGAACTGACGTCGTCCATCAATGACGTATCACCATGACGCCGGGCTCATGCTCGGCGTCATGGTCGTTTCCGGGGCCTTTCAACGCCCCCCGGGCATGGTTGGTCAGGAGGGTCATGAGTGAATCGACGCAGCAAGCGGTTGACGAGGTTCGTCGTCGGCTGCGGGAGGTTGAGACCCAACTTGCCGACCCACATGTGTTGTCTGACCCGGCAGTGATGGGGCGATTGGGCAAACGCCACTCACGCCTATGTCACGTTGTGTCAGTCGCCGACCGCGTCAACCAGCTGACCGCAGACATCCAGGCCGCTGACGACCTTGCCGACGAGGACCCCGCCTTTGCGCAGGAGGCCGAAACCCTGCGAAACCACCTCGATGCCTTCAATGCTGAACTGACCGAGCTGCTCGTCCCCTCGGACCCACTCGATCATGAGGACGCCTTGGTCGAGATCCATTCGGGTGAGGGCGGCGAGGAGTCCGCCCTCTTCGCCGCTGATCTGCTGCGGATGTACACGCGCTACGCCGAGAGGGTTGGCTGGTCGGTTCGTGAACTCACCAGCGAGTTGACTGACTTGGGTGGTTACCGTTCTGTCGTCGTCGCCGTCGAGGGTGTGCCGTCACACCCGGCGTACGGCTACCTTAAGCACGAGGGCGGCGTTCACCGAGTTCAGCGGGTGCCAGTGACGGAATCCGCTGGACGTATTCACACCTCAGCGGTCGGTGTCCTCGTCATGCCTGACGTCGACGAGACAGAGGTGGACATCGATCCTGCCGATGTTCGCGTCGACGTGTACCGCTCGTCGGGCCCCGGCGGACAAGGAGTCAACACCACCGATTCCGCGGTCCGTCTCACCCACCTTCCAACCGGAATCGTCGCCAGCTGCCAAAACGAACGTAGTCAGCTGCAGAACAAGACCGAGGCCATGCGGATGCTGCGTGCCAAGGTTGCTGCTCTGGCTGCCCAGCGAGCTGCTGATGAGAATGATCGTATGCGCCGGGACCAGGTCCGTACCGTTGACCGCTCGGCGCGAGTGCGGACCTACAACTTCCCGGAGAATCGGCTCACCGACCACCGCATCGGCTACAAGTCCCGCAAACTCGACCAAATCCTCGCGGGTGATCTCGGCGAGGTACTTGATGCTCTCCACACAGACGAGGTGAGACGGCGGATGGCTGACGAGCGTCATGAGCAGGAGGCCTCATGACAGATCCCAGCCCCTCACTGCTTCTGGCACGAGCTACCCGAAAGCTGGCCACCGGAGGTGTCGAAACCCCAGCTGCTGACGCACGGATGTTGCTGTGCGAGGCCCTTGACGTCCAACCCGCCACGCTTGTCTTCGTGTCGAGTGTGAGCCCTCATGACGCGGATCGCTTCGACGAGATGGTGGACCGACGTCGATCCGGGGAACCGACCCAATACATCGTCGGTCATGCCTGGTTCCGCGGGCTGCGCATGGACGTTGGACCTGGGGTCTTCATACCTCGGCCGGAAACCGAATTGCTGGTCGAACGGGCCGTTGACGAGGCACGCCGTCTCGTCATGGCCGGATCCGCCCCGAGCGTCATCGATCTGTGTGCGGGTACCGGCGCCATCGCGCTAGCGATTGCCAGCGAGGTACCAGGAGCGCGTGTCAGCGCGGTCGAGCTCGATGAGGACGCCTTGGTGTGGACTCGTGGGAACCTTGCCGGTTCCGGGGTGGAAGTTCTCGCCGGTGACGCATTGGAGGTGCCGGATGATGGACGTCGCTTCGATGTCGTCGTCACCAACCCACCGTATCTGCGACGCGTCGATGCTGCTGCCATGCCCACTGACGTCACGGACCACGAACCCGACCTCGCGCTGTTCTCCGGGGATGACGGGTTGGACCTTCCACGTCGACTCATTGACCGTGCATCAGAGCTCCTCGTGCCGGGAGGACTGTTCGTGATGGAACATGGTGACACTCACCGCCAGGCCGTGACTGAGTACATGACGACGACGGCACAGTGGGACGAAGTCGAGGATCATGATGATCTGGCAGGTAGGCCGAGGTTCGTCACTGCTCGACGACGGTGGAAGGATGTATGGCATGGATGAGACTGACCAGACGATGGTCGAGGACAACGAGCTGACGGAAGGCGCTGACGTGGAGTCGGCCGACAGTCAGTCCGATCCCATTGAGGCCGAGGCCGACACGGAGGGCATCGGGACCACCCCGCTCATTCTCGATGTCACGAATCCAGACACCTACGAAGCGGCTCTGGAACAGGCCGCGGATGCCATCGCTGATGGCGAGTGCATCGTCCTGCCGACCGACACCGTGTACGGGATCGGCGCTGATGCCCTCGACACCTTGGCCGTTCAGCGTCTTCTCAATGCCAAGGAACGCGGGCGTGACATGCCACCGCCGATCCTCGTCAGTGATTCGGTCGCGCTGCCGGCCCTGTGCCAGCGCATCCCGGCCGCAGCGGAGGCTCTCGCGCAGAAGTACTGGCCAGGTGGTCTGACTCTCATCCTGCGTGCTCAGGAGTCGCTCGGGATGGACCTGGGAGAGACCAACGGGACTCTTGCCGTGCGCGTCCCTGACCAGGAGCAGACCCGTGAGTTGTTGCGCATGACGGGCCCCATGGCGGTCTCGAGTGCGAACAAGTCCGGACATTCGGCTGCGCTGACGGCTCAGGGAGCCGCCGAACAACTCGGCGTCACGGTTGCGGTGTATCTGGACGCCGGACCGAGTCGGGTAGGGGAGGCGTCCACCATCATCGACTTCGTGTCGACCACTGACGGCAAGATCGTTCGTCAGGGTGCCTTGTCCTTGGAGGCCATCCACGAGGTGGCTCCCGATGTTGTCGGAATGGAAGAGCCCAAAGCCGCCGAGGAGGACGTTCGCAAGGCCGACACCACTTCGTCGGACGAGCCCGGTCCAGACTCCGAGCCTCCAGCCACCTCGACCGGCGAGAACTGACCCGCGAACATGCGCGAGTACATCCTGGTGATGCTGACATCAGGTCTGACGACCTATTTGTTGTCGAGCCTGTGTCGGCAGGCTGCTCTGAGATGGGGGGCTGTTGCCAAGGTGCGCTCGAGAGACGTCCACACCAGGCCTGTTCCCTACTTCGGAGGGGTGGCCATGCTCGGTGGAGTGGCATTGGCATGCTTGTTGGCGCGAAACATGCCTTTCTTGGGGCGTCACCTCCTGGTGGCTGATGATGCCCTGACGATTTGCGTCGCGGGGGCCGTCATCTGCGCCGTGGGTGTCCTTGACGACCTGCTTGACCTACCTGCTCTGGCGAAGGCTGCAGGGCAGGTGTTGGCGGCCGGAATCGTCGTCACAGGTGGAGTCCGGATGTTCTGGATTCCGCTGCCCAACTCAATCATTGCCCTGGGGACGCCAACGTCGATCCTCGTCACGGTCTTCTTCATCGTGTTGTGTGCAAATGCGGTGAACTTCATCGATGGCCTGGACGGGTTGGCCTCTGGTGTCGTCGCCATTGGGTCTCTCGCCTTCTTCTTCTACACCTACCTGCTGGCCCACGAGCAGGATTTCGTGGTGGCGACGACGACGAGCCTCATCACCGCTGCGAGTGCGGGAGCCTGTATGGGATTCCTGCCGCACAACTGGCACCCCGCGAAGATGTTCATGGGGGATTCGGGATCCCTGTTGCTGGGTTTGCTTCTCGCCACGTCCACGATCTCTTTGACCGGGCAGATCGACTCCACAGCCCTTACGGCCCACGGTGGTGGGTTGGTTCCCGCCTACCTGCCGATCATCGTCCCGCTCATGGTGCTCGCGATTCCCTTCCTCGACCTCGTCATGGGGTACGTCAGGCGAACGTGGCGAGGAACCTGGTTCTTCGTCGCCGACAAGCAGCACCTTCACCACCGTCTTCTGCAGCGAGGGCACTCCCACATTCGAGCCGTGTTGCTGATGTACCTGTGGACCACTGTGTTGACCTTCGGAACGGTGTTCATCGGCTTGGAGAGAACCTGGTGGGCGGTAGCCATCGTCATCGCGGGGCTGATCATGTGCGTGCTCCTGACGATGGAAAACTCGCGGCATCCATCTGCCGAAACCTGAGACTTCGACGCCATCACGCGTCATGTGTTACGTTTCTCACCGAGGGCGACCTCACCAGGCCAATCACTCGACTCACAGCGTCGCGTTGCCGAGTTCTGATGGTTTGACTCACCACTTTTGGATTCATTGGTCATGACCACGGGGAGGGATGACGAGATGACACGTCTCGCCATGGGTCATGCTCGCGTTGACCGTCGTGCGTCGGCGACATCTCGTGTCGTGTCTCGTGTGTACCGTAGTGGGCTGCTGTGGGCTACAGTGACCGGCCTGCTCGTGACCTCAGTGACGACCGTCATCGTTCGACCCCGCGTACCGTCAGCCTGTAGTGGTCTGGCTGGCACCGTCGTGGCTGTGGCATTTCTTGCGTGCGGCCGTGGTGTTCATCTGCTCAATCGGAGCGGTTCCTGGCTTCTCGGCGTTGGACTCTTCGTCATCCAGATCAGTGTTCTGGGCGGCCTTGGGGTTCTGGTATCCGAGCACCACACTGGGCTTGTCCCGCTTCCATGCGCATCAGCAATAGTCGGGTCCGCACTGGCCTGGACCGTCGGCGCGGCCCTAGCTAGTTCGCAGCCACAGCGGATTTATGAAGATCCTGAAGATCCCAATCCGACCGATGCCGAGTGTCGTCACGACGATGGCAGCCTTCGATGAGTACTAGTGGGGTCATGGCTGCTAAAGTCACCATAGACATGAGTACGAACTCAATGACGCGAACGAGTACCAGCTCCGCGCCGTCCAGTGACGGCGACGCCTGGGGGGTCTTGAGCTATGTCCTCGCGGGCATGCTCTTCTATGGTGGTATCGGCTGGCTACTGTCAAGCCACTTCCATCAAGTGTGGATTTTTGTCGTCGGCATGATCGGTGGCTTTGCGGCGAGCGTCTATCTCATTGTCAAGCGCTACGGGATCGTGCCCGACCAGAACAACGACCGGGAGGGTCAGTGAACGGGATCGTGTCTCCCCTGGAATTTCACACTCCAGGGCTTGAGGACTTCATGTTCGACGGGACCTTCGGGGTGGCTTGGATGGACAAGCCGTTCTGGCAGGCGATCATCGCCTTCATCGTCGTCATCGCCTTCTGGGTATGGATGAGCCGCGGGCTCAAGGTCGTTCCCGGTAAGCGTCAGGTTTTCGGCGAGTACTGCTACAACTTCATCCGCAACGCGCTGGTGCGCGACACCATCGGTCATGGGTTCGAGCCCTGGTTGCCGTACTTGGTAGCGCTGTTCAGCTTCATCCTCATCAACAACTGGTTCGGCGAGCTCTTCGTCTTCATGTTCCCGACCTTCTCCCACGTCGGGTACGTCTACGGTCTCGCGATCGTCTCGTGGTTCGTCTACGTCATCGCCGGCTTCAAGACCAAGGGCATCCGTTACCTCAAGGACTCGATGCTTCCTCCAGGCGTCCCGTGGTACCTGTGGTGGCTCATCATCCCGCTCGAGTTCCTGTCAAACTTCATCACCCGTCCGCTGACCTTGTCGTTGCGACTGTTCGCCAACATGTTCGCCGGCCACCTCATCATCATGATCTTCGTCGTCGGCGGCGGATTCCTTCTCACCTATCCCTCCAGCGTCATGTACAACATCGCTGGTGGTTTCTCCCTGATCCTCAGTTTCGCGCTCTTCGCGCTGGAACTGTTCGTGGGCTTCCTGCAGGCCTACGTGTTCACCGTGCTGTCGGCACAGTATGTGGCATCCTCGATATCCGAGGAACACTGACGGCACGCTGCCTCTAGGACCTCGTCGTCAAACAGACCGGCGACGAAGACAACGCCCCACAGGGGCACAATTCGGAAGGAAACACCATGGTACCCATGCTCATCGGTGGCTCGCTCAACGTGCTCGGCTATGGCCTGGCCACCCTCGGCCCGGCCCTCGGCGTGGCGTGGATCTTCGCTGCCGTCATCAATGGCACCGCTCGTCAGCCGGAGGCCCGATCGGCTATGTGGACGCCGGCAATCCTCGGCTTCGCTGTGGTTGAGGCCCTGGCGCTGTTCGGCTTCGTTCTTGCCTTCGTCGTTAAGTGAGCCCGGACGTATGAACATCCTCGAGATGGATCTCGGGCCGCTTGCTCCTGAGGATCCCATCGAGATCATCGTCGGAGTCATCCTTGTCCTGCTCCTCACGTGGCTCATCGCCAAGGCGGTTGTTCCCCGTTTCGAGGAGCTTTACGAGGAGCGCACCGAGACGATTCAAGGTGGAATTGAGAGGGCCGAGAAAGCTCAAGCTGAGGCGAAGGCGGCTCTGGAGAAGTACCAGGCTCAGCTGGCCAACGCGCGCGGTGAGGCCGCCCAGATACGTGACGACGCCAAGAACCAGGGCGCGCAGATCGTTGAGGAGATGCGTGCCCAGGCCCAGGCCGAGGCCAGTCGCATCACTGAGCGCGCCAACGCCCAGATTCAGGCGGAACGCGATCAGGCTGTGCGCGACGTACGTGCCGAGATCGGTGGCCTTGCGACCACTCTGGCCAGTCGGATCGTAGGGGAGTCCTTACAAGACGACCAGCGCGTCCAGGCGACCGTCGACCGCTTCCTGTCCTCGCTGGCCGAGGAGCCCTCGGCTTCTGACTCGCGGACGGTGAATCGGGTATGACGACGGCGGTGAGCGCATCACAGCACCTAGACGAGGTTGGCGATCGGCGTGGTACAGGTACCGATTTCGCTACTGAGATTTTCGCGGTTGTCGACGTTCTGAATCGTGAGTCCGGCTTACGACGCGCAGTGTCAGACACTGGTTCTGAGGCCAAGGCGCGTCAGGGACTCGTGGACGCGGTCTTCGCGTCGAAGGTCTCTCCTGACTGCAAGGAACTTCTGGACGCGACCACCACGTGCACGTGGCGGTCACCAGCAGCCTTGACGCGCGCCCTGGAGCGTCAGGGTGTTCGTGCCGTGCTGCGCGGAGCCCGACAGGCTGACCGTCTTGAGGCGGTTGCCGACGAGTTGTTCCACATCAGTCGGCTGGTGCGCGGACAGGCTTCACTTCAGGTGGCGATCGGTGATCCGAACCGTTCGGTGGAGGATCGCCAGAAGCTGTTGACGACGCTGATAGGCGACCGAGTCAGCGCGGACACCCTCGCTCTGGCTCGCCGCGCGGTGGTGTCATCCGACAGCACTTTCGAGCAGGTCGTCGACGGCTATCTGCACATTGCCGCCGAAATGGCCGAACGGAGGCGTGCCATCGTGACGACTGCCAGTGCGCTGACTGCCGCACAGCGTGCCGAGATGGTGAAGCAACTGGAACGGATCACCGGCAGCCCGATCGAGCTGTCCGAGGTCGTCGACCCGGCGGTGCTTGGTGGTGCGCTCATCGACCTCGGCACCGAGGTCATCGACTCGACGGTGGCCCACCGTCTGGACAAAGCCCGACGAGAACTGGGCTGACACACGTGACCCCCACCTCGAGTGCGGGACAGGGGAGCTTACAAGGAGACGCAATGGCGGAACTGACGATACGTCCGGAGGAGATCCGCGACGCCCTGGACAACTTCGTCCAGAACTACGAGCCGGAGACGGCGGCCCGTGAGGAGGTCGGCACTGTCGTCACCTCCGGTGACGGTATCGCCCACGTCGAGGGTCTTCCCTCGGTCATGGCCAACGAGTTGCTGCGCTTCGAGAACGGGACGATGGGCATTGCCCTCAATCTGGAAGAGCGGCAGATTGGTGTGGTCGTGCTTGGCGACTCCGACGGCATTGATGAGGGATCGACCGTTCATGGCACTGGCGAGGTGTTGTCGGTGCCGGTTGGTGAGGGTTACCTCGGTCGCGTCGTCGACGCGATGGGCAACCCCGTGGACGGCCTCGGCGAGATCAAGGATGTTGAAGGTCGCCGTGCCCTCGAGATTCAGGCTGCTGGTGTCATGGATCGCCAGGAGGTCCGTGAGCCGTTGCAGACCGGTCTCAAAGCCATCGACTCGATGATCCCGATCGGTCGTGGTCAGCGGCAGCTCATCATTGGCGACCGCAAGACCGGTAAGACCGCCATCGCGATGGACACCATCATCAACCAGAAGGCCAACTGGGAGTCCGGCGACCCCAAGAAGCAGGTCCGCTGCATCTACGTGGCCGTCGGCCAGAAGGGCTCGACGGTTGCCGAGGTCAAGGGCGCCCTCGAGAAGGCCGGTGCGATGGAGTACACCACCATTGTTCACGCTCCTGCGTCCGACCCCGCCGGCTTCAAGTACATTGCTCCGTACGCCGGATCGGCCATCGGACAGCACTGGATGTACCAGGGCAAGCACGTCCTCATCGTGTTCGATGACCTGACCAAGCAGGCCGAGGCCTACCGAGCAATGTCGCTGCTGCTGCGTCGTCCGCCGGGCCGCGAAGCCTACCCCGGTGACGTTTTCTACCTCCATTCCCGTCTACTGGAGCGTTGTGCGAAGCTCTCCGACGAGCTGGGTGGGGGTTCGATGACCGGTCTTCCAATCATCGAGACCAAGGCCAACGACGTGTCGGCCTTCATCCCGACGAACGTCATCTCCATCACCGATGGTCAGATCTTCCTGCAGTCCGATCTGTTCAACGCCAACCAACGTCCGGCTGTCGACGTCGGTATCTCGGTGTCCCGTGTCGGTGGGGCGGCCCAAATCAAGGCCATGAAGTCGGTGTCCGGCACGCTCAAGATCTCCTTGGCCCAGTACCGGGACATGGAAGCCTTCGCAATGTTCGCCTCCGACCTGGACGAGACCTCTCGTCGTCAGCTGGATCGTGGCGCCCGCTTGATGGAGCTCCTGAAGCAGGGACAGTTCTCCCCTTACCCGGTCGAGGAGCAGACCATCAGCGTGTGGGGCGGGACCACCGGCAGGTTCGACGACGTCCCCGTTGATGACGTGCTGCGTTTCGAGGGCGATGTGCTCGAGTACCTGCGCAGCCACGGAAACGTGCTGACCACGATCCGTGAGACCGGCAAGTTCGACGACGACGCCCAGAAGGAGGCTGCGGTCGCCTTCGACGTGGTCAAGCAGGGATTCAAGACCTCTGACGGCAAGGTGTTGGCTGGTCATGAGGAGTTCGATCCGATGTCCGCCGAGGACATCGATCAGATCAAGATCGTTCGCGCGAAGAAGGGCTGAGTCGTGGCCTCAAACCTTCGGGAACTGCGGGAACGGCGGAACTCGGTCGCGACGACGAAGAAGATCACTCGCGCGATGGAGCTCATTGCCTCCTCCCGGATCGTCAAGGCACAGAACATCGTCAAGGCGGCGAGTCCGTACTCCTTGGAGCTGACGCGAGCCCTGTCGGCGGTTGCCTCTCGCACTCACGAGGAGCATCCGCTCACCTCCGTCAATCCGGATCCGAAGCGTTCGGCCGTGCTGTTGATCACCTCCGATCGTGGCCTTGCCGGAGCATATTCCTCAAACGTGATCAAGTCGGCTGAGCAGTTGCACGCTGCTCTCAGACCGAGGCAGGAGGTTGTCACCTATCTGTGTGGTCGCAAGGGAGTGCAGTACTTCGAGTTCCGTGGCCGCAAAGTCGAGCACGTGTGGGGTGGTTTCTCCGACTCGCCTACCTACAAGCAGGCCCGGGACATCGCGGACACGCTGATCGAGGAGTTCCTCCGTCCGACCGAGGATGGTGGGGTTGACGAGATTCACGTCGTGTACACCCATTTCGCCTCGATGCTGACGCAGATGCCGAAGGTCGTGAGGTTGTTGCCGCTGGCCGTCGTCGACCCGGAGGCGACGCCGGAGGGAGAACTCGAGGCTGGTGATCCTGGAGTCGGTACATCTGATGAGGAGATCTTCCACGAGTACCGCTTCGAACCGGATCCGGTCAGCGTTCTGGATCAATTGCTGCCCTTGTACGTCGCGAACCGTATCCATTACGCCCTGCTGCAATCGGCTGCCTCGGAGCTGGCAAGCCGGCAGCGCGCCATGAAAGCGGCCACCGACAACGCCGAGCAGTTGATCCAGTCGCTGAGTCGGCAGGCCAACCAGGCTCGTCAGGCTGCCATTACCCAGGAAATCACCGAGATCGTGGGTGGCGCCGCTGCCCTTGCAGAGTCCGCCCCACAGGAGTGAGAGAGAACATCATGACTGCGACAGCTATGTCCCCCGAGATGAAGGACGAGGTTGCAAGTGTCGGCCGCGTCGTCCGCGTTATCGGCCCCGTCGTTGACGTCGAGTTTCCGGCTGGACGGATGCCGGAGATCCTCAACGCCCTTCACGTCGACACCGAGGTGATGGGGGAGACCCATACCATCACCCTCGAAGTGGCCCTGCACATCGGCGAGAACGTTGTGCGTGCCATCTCCCTCAAGCCGACTGATGGTCTGCGCCGAGGCACCGAGGTCCGTGACACGGGTGCTCCGATCAGTGTGCCGGTGGGCGATGTCACCAAGGGCCACGTGTGGAACGTGACCGGTGACGTCCTCAACGTCGATCCCTCGACCATCGAGGTCACCGAGCGCTGGCCGATCCATCGTGATCCGCCCGGATTCGATGACCTGGAACCTGAGACCGAGATGCTGCAAACCGGCATCAAGGTTCTCGACCTGCTCACCCCGTACGTCAAGGGCGGCAAGATCGGCCTCTTCGGCGGCGCTGGCGTTGGCAAGACGGTTCTGATTCAGGAGATGATTTACCGCATTGCTCACAACTTCGGCGGTACCTCGGTGTTCGCCGGTGTCGGGGAGCGTACCCGTGAGGGCAATGACCTCATCAATGAGATGGACGAGGCCGGAGTGCTGAAGGACACCGCCCTTGTCTTCGGCCAGATGGACGAGCCCCCGGGCACCCGTCTTCGCATTGCCCTGACCGGCCTGACAATGGCTGAGTACTTCCGCGATGTCCAGAATCAGGACGTGCTGCTGTTCATCGACAACATTTTCCGCTTCTCGCAGGCTGGTTCCGAGGTCTCGACCTTGCTCGGCCGCATGCCTTCGGCCGTGGGTTATCAGCCGAACCTGGCGGACGAGATGGGCCAGCTGCAGGAGCGAATCACGTCGACCCGAGGTCACTCGATCACCTCGATGCAGGCCGTCTACGTCCCTGCCGACGACTACACCGACCCAGCTCCGGCCACGACCTTTGCTCACCTGGATGCCACCACCGAGCTCTCCCGCGAGATTGCCTCTCGTGGTCTGTACCCGGCTGTGGACCCGCTGACGTCGACCTCTCGTATCCTCGACCCGCTGTACGTGGGCCAGGAGCATTACGACACTGCGACCCAGGTGAAGCAGATATTGCAGCGCAACAAGGAGCTTCAGGACATCATCGCCATCCTCGGTGTTGACGAGCTGAGCGAGGAGGACAAGGTCACCGTCGCTCGTGCCCGTCGCATCCAGCAATTCCTGTCGCAAAGTACCTACACGGGTGAGAAGTTCACTGGTGTCCCTGGCTCGACCGTCTCCATGGCCGACACCATTGAGGGATTCCAGATGATCTGCCGCGGTGACGTGGATCACGTCCCGGAGCAGGCTTTCTTCAACGTTGGCAACATGGACATGGTGATGGAGAACTGGGACAAGAAGAAGAGGGAGGGCTGAGTCCCCATGGGTCACCCGACGCTTCAAGTCAAGGTCGTCTGTGCTGACGGCGAGGTCTGGAAGGGGGAGTCGATCAACATCATCGTTCGGACCACCGAGGGTGATATTGGTCTCCTTCCCGGACACGAGGCCTTCCTCGCGGCCCTCGTACCCTGCGCGGCCCAGATCATCACTCCTGATGGAGCTCGTGAGGTCATCGCCTGCGACGGTGGCTTCGTGGCTCTCGACAATGACGGGCACGTGTCGATCATCACCCAGTACGCCACGAAGTCGGAGGAAATCTCGGTCGATCAGGCCCACCGTGACCTCGACGAACTGAGGAAAAAGATCAATACGGACGAGCGCACCGAGGAGGACTCCTTGGTCATCCAGGATCTGACCCATCGTCTTCACCTGGCCCAGGCTCAGCTTGCTGCTTCCCGCATCGCCGGGAAGAAGAACGTCTGACAAAGGCCGGGAAGGGGCTGTCGCGACTCATGGCAGCCCCTTCCCCGTATCGTCACCGGCGGTCAACCTTAGGGTGACCTTCATGGACTATCAATGATCTGATGACTAGCGTTGAAACGTGCGTGCTTCCATCGTTTTCATCGGGATGAGACCGATGTTGTCGACACTGGCGATGGATGCCGTCATCATCGGCCTCATTGTTTGTTGTGCCGTCATCTACATGATTTGGCTCCTCGTCAGGCACCGCGTCCTCATGCGTAGACGCGGTGCTTTTTTGTGTGGCTTGCGAGTCATAGGTGGGCCCAAACCCGGTGGATGGATGATTGGATCTGCCCGCTACGTCGACGGCGCCTTCGAGTGGTACCGGGCAATTGATCCACGTCACGTTCCCACCATTGTCCTGAGACGGGGCGGACTCGTCATGGTCGAGCATCGCCCACCGAGTGTGGATGACTCGTTGGCACTTGCCTCCGATGCCTACGAGACCGTCACCCTTGAGACGGGGCGCAAAGGCAAGTATTCGGTGTGCCAGATCGTCGTTGACCCTGGCGTGGTGACTGGCCTCATGTCGTGGCTCGAGGCGGCTCCCCCTGGTGGCGTCGAATACGCCACCAGGGGTCACCTCCTCTGATCATTCCTTGTGAGCCGCCGAGTTGCGTTCGCCGCCCGGAACCCACAACACCTCGTCGGAAGAATCCTCGCCAGCCTTGTTGGCTGTCCGCGACAGGATGAAGAGCAGGTCGGACAAGCGATTGAGGTACGTGATCGCCAGTTCGTTGACGCCTCCCGGAGTCGTCTCGGGATCGTCCGAAACCTCAGTTCCGTATGCTTCCGCAGCGCGCCATGCCGCTCGCTCCGCGGTACGAATGGCAGTTCGGCACACGTGCAACTGCGCACCGACAGGGTTTCCGCCGGGCAGGATGAACGACTTCAGAGTCGGAAGATCGGCACCGAACTCGTCACACCAACGCTCAAGCCGATCAACGCTTCCCGCATCGGTGCGTAGCGGCTCCCACTTCGGGTTTGCGGTAAGGGGGTTGGCCAGATCAGCGCCGACGTCAAACAGCTCGTTCTGGACGATGCCGAGGGCTTCGCGCACCTCATCGGTGAGGACGTGGACCATTGAGTCCAGGGCAACAGCCAGACCGATGTTCGCGTTGGCCTCATCAATGAGACCGTACGCTTCGACGCGCAAATCTGACTTCGCTGCCACGGAGTTGTCGACCAGACGAGTCGAGCCGTGGTCGCCAGTACGGGTGTAAATCTTGGAGAGAATGACCATGTTCCCAGCCTACGAGCATTCTTCATGCGCGGAAGGCGGTCATGGTGCGTGGTTGTCCACATCGCCAGCTATCCTTACGCGATGGATCGAGGTCTCTTCTTCAGTGTCGATCAGGCCGCTGAACTGGCGATGGCGTGCGGCAGGGTGCAGCGTCATGCCAAGAGAATGGCTGGTGTGCCAGGGGCATCTGTGACGTGGCGGGTGCTGCGCACCATCGAAAGCGAAGGCCCCTTGCCGATGGGCGCTCTCACTCGGATCGAGGGGACCAAGCCCGCCACCACGACTGACCTCATCAATCGCCTCGTCGACGAGGGGTATGTCACGCGGACTGTCAAACCCAGCGATGCTCGCACGAAGGTGGTCGCCATCACGGACCAGGGACGCCACTACTGCCGCGAGTCCGAGAGGAAGGTTGGCGAAGGATTGGTTGGCGCCCTCAACGAGATGTCCGTTGAGGAGAGGCGGATCCTGTTGGCCGCACTTCCGACGCTGTCCCACCTGGTCACCGTACTCAGGTACACCCACCACGACGGTGAGGCTGTGTCATCCGAGGGCCAGACCGCGAAGCGTGTGGACGGCGTCGCCGAGCATCTGTCGCGTGAGGCGTCCGGTGTTCGTGTTCTGCCGACTGACGTGGTAACACCCGACGATGTGGACTGTGGTGCCATCTGTCCTCGTGATCTCGGCTCGAGCCCCGTGACCGAAGCGGGGAGCGGGACGGGGGACCTGCCACCCGAGCCTGCGGGCAGCACCCAGAGTTGACGTCCAGGCAATCTGGCCAAGACACATCATGGCGCGCAGGGTGGCCAACGCAGAGAGTTCTCGGTCGAACCAGATCGCACAGGTGCGTTTCTCGTCGGGATTCGGCCAATTGTCTGGGGGCGCGCAGTGCACCGGGGCAATGATGCGACAGTCGTTGAGGCTCAGACCATCAGCGGCGTCGACGCTGTCCGCCTGAGAAGCGATACCGGCGTCATGCAAGGCACGGTACAGCCACTCTCCAGACTGGTCTCCGGTGAACATCCGACCAGTCCGATTCGCCCCGTTGGCCGCGGGAGCCAAGCCGATGACGGCCATTCGGGCCGTCGGATCCCCGAATGAGGGCACGGGCCGTCCCCAGTAGGGCTCGTCGCGCCATTGAGCGCGCTTGCTGATCGCTTTGCCCTCCCGCCACTCGATGAGTCGAGGACATGCCCGGCACACTGAAATTGCGGCGTCAAGGTTGGCAAGTTCATCGCACTGGGCAGCGATCCTCGCAACGGCATCAGCGTTGGTGGCAACTGGTGTTCGTGCTGTTGCCAGATCGCCTGGCCAGCCGGTTCCAGGAATGACAGGGGATGTGAACAGGTTGCCTGTGCGTGGATGGGGGAGAGCAGTCATGGTCACTTCTCAATGATTCGGTCGTGTTCAGTCGGGTCTCGGTCGAAGTGTTTCATGTGGTGGCGGCTCATGACAGTGACGACGAGGACGACCGCAACCAAGGAGTCGGTCACGATGAAAGCGATGGTCGCAAGGAGGTTGAGTAGATGGAACCCTGCCTCATGAAGGTTGGTAGTCGGGCGTCTGGCTCGACGAAAGTGCCGATGATCCAACCAACGGCCCGACACACAGTGCCACACCATGACGCCGCGGGAATGGAATGTCCTCTCTTCACGACCATCGGTGGCGTCGTCGTGTCGCTCGTGGGTCCTCATCAGTAAAGTGTCGCGTCACATGCTAGGGGACATAGACGTGGCGATGACCTCATGATGAAATACTCCGGAAACCGGAGTACTCTGAGATCATGTGACTCCCGGACGCACCCTGCCCGAACCCTTCACTCCGTCCGAGGCCGAATCCGCGGCCGACCTGGTTCTCGCCTGCGGTCGATTACAACGCCTGGCCAAGCGACGTGCTGGCATTCCGCCGTCCTCAGTGACGTGGCGGGTCCTGCACACCCTCGAGGTGATGGGGAACATCAGTACTGGGACCCTCAGCCGTGTGGAAGGCACCAGACCAACCACCACGACGGACATCGTCGAGAGGCTCGAGCGTGACGGATTGGTGACCCGACGGCGTGACCCCAACGACGCCCGCAGCAGGTTGATCGAGATCACCGACGAAGGCCACGACTACTGTCGCCGTTGCGAAGTGTCAGTGGGGAAGTCGGTCGTGCCCGCCCTCAAGGAAATGACCGACGAAGAGCGCTCCATCCTGAGTCACGCGCTTCCAGTTCTGCGGAAGGCGGTCCAGGTGCTGGCTGCCGACGAGAGGACGACAAAGAAGTGACGAGTAAGGAACCCATCAGACCGGCCGTGTGGGCGGTCACCATTGCGGCGGCCTTCTCCTACATGGGGGTGGGCGTGGTTGACCCCATCCTCCCGGAGATTTCGTCGGCCCTGCACGCCAGCCCGGGGCAGACCGAGCTGCTGTTCAGCACCTATCTCTTCGTGTCTGCCGCGTCGATGTTCTTCGCCTCATGGGTGGCCACTCGCATTGGCCGCAAGAAGACCCTCCTCGTCGGACTCATCGTCATCGTGACCTTTGCGACAGCATGTGCATTGTCTGGTCACGTCAACCTCATCATCGGGTTCCGCGGCGGTTGGGGAGTGGGGAACGCCCTCTTCGTCTCAACCGCCTTGGCGACCGTTCTTGGTGCTTCTTCCGATGCCCGTCGCGCCATCATGCTGTACGAGGGGGCTCTTGGAGCAGGGATGGCCCTGGGGCCACTCATCGGTGGCGCTTTGGGGTCTATGTCATGGCGAGGCCCTTTCATCGGCACTGCTGTTCTCATGGCGATCGGTCTCGTCGCCATCGCGTTCTTCGTCCCACCAACCCCGATCCACAAGTCCCAGCGCCGGTCTGCCGCCGAGCCGTTCAAGGCTCTCGTCGATCCGCGGGTCGCGATTCTCATGCTGGCTGCCCTGGTCTACAACTACGGCTACTTCACCTTGCTTGCCTACGCGCCGTTCCCGCTGGCCGAGGCGTCCATTCGAGCTGGTGGTCAATTCACCCCACTCGATCTGGGACTGGTCTTCTTTGGTTGGGGGCTCATGGTCTCATTGGGGTCGGTATGGCTCGGGCCGCGTTCCTGCGAGCACCTCGGTATCCGTCGCACAGTTGTCGTCACTCTGGTCCTGTTCACCATTGACGAGATCCTGCTGGCGACGTGGATCTCGCCCATTCCTCAGGTGATCGGGGTCATCATTGGTGGTCTGTTCATTGGCATCGTCAACACTGCCATGACCGAAATCGTGATGTCTGCAAGCACCATTCAGCGCGAGGTCGCGTCGTCGGCCTACTCCGGGGTTCGCTTCCTTGGCGGCGCATGCGCTCCCACCCTTGCGGGTGCGCTGAGCTCCTTGTGGGGAGTTGGTGGACCGTACTACGTCGGAGCCGGCACCCTCGTTCTCACAATCGTCTTGTTGTGGATTGACGGTCAGCACCGCATGCGGATGACGGCACACAGCGTGGCATTGAAGTGACGTCGATTCCCGTGAAGTCTTGAGTAGCCCACATCAGACTGGTGCGAACCCTCAATCGGGTGGAGAGGGGGAGCTCAGCCGCTCCTTGATGTCATCGGGGAATACAGGCTTTGCGTCACGCTGTGGACACATTCGGCAACAGCTATTCTGGGAATATCAGACTGGGCACATGAAAGCGAGGGGAGTGACATGGTCAAGGAGCTGGAAGTCATTCCTGGTTTCGTCATTCCCGAGTCACAGTTGCATGAGAGGTTTTCCCACAGTTCTGGGCCAGGTGGACAGGGCGTCAACACCAGCGACTCTCGGGTGGAGCTCCTGTTTGACGTGGGTCACTCTGACGCCGTGCCGGAACACTTGCGGTCGATTGTGCTCACATCACTGTCGAAGCGCCTTGTCAATGGTGTGTTGACGGTAACCGTTCAGAATGAGCGGGCTCAGCTCGCGAATCGCCGGTTGGCTCGGGCCCGGTTGGCCACTGTGCTTGAGGAAGCGTGCATCCAACCCCGCCGACGTCGTCCCACCAAGAGAACCAAAGGATCACAACGACGCCGTCTTGACGCGAAGAAACGGCGTGGAGAGGTCAAAAGGAATCGGCAACGTCCAACGTGGTAATCGCGATGATCAGTCATGTTTCTCGCGGGAACTGGCTGGGGAGCGTTACCCACTGGCGTAGTGACATAATGATCCTTATCGGACATACGGGGATGGTCATGTGCGACTGCCCTGTGAGAATTGCATCACGGCTATCTTGGTCTGCTTCGACCGACACGATGCAGCCAGGACCACTGTCCTGGACATCTCCACGATCGCACGCACCCCGTCACCAGGGGGGAAACTGGCTTGGAGTCCTTTGTTCTGGGGGCTCAACGCAGAGTGTCGAGCCCCCATCCATCACTGTTGACCCACCGTCATCACCTGGGCTGGACGGTCCACTCCGGCGGGGTGTCCTTGCCGGACTCCTCGTCCGCCTCGGCGTCGGCAGCGGTCTCATGGATGATTCCCTTGGCGTGGTGACTCGGCGCGTACACCGCGTAGACCTGCATCGGCTCGTCGCCGGTGTTGACGATGTCGTGCCACGTGCCGGCCGGCACCTGCACGGCCCAGCCGTCGCTGACGTCCTGCACGACGGTGGCCTCATCCTGGTTCTCGTTGGGGCCCAGGATGCACTTGCCCGTGCCGCCGTCCAGACGCAGGAACTGATCGGTCTCGGGGTGCACCTCCCAACCAATGGACTCCCCCACCGGGATCGACATGAGCGTCACCTGCAGGTACTTGCCGGTCCACGCCGTCGTTCGGTAGTTGGTGTTCTCCTCGGTGGCTGTCTCGATGTCGAAGACGTTGGGTTCGGGTCCGTTGTCCACAATCTTCACGATGAACTCCATCCTTCGTTGTCAGGCTCACTGTCAGCGTTCGATCGCTTGCGCAATCGTCAACTTCCTACTTTGGCACAACCACAACGTGCCGCCACGTATTCCCCTGTCCATGATCGTCACGCCGGTACGGCTGAGGGGCCACGCCAGTATCGTGCCGAAATACCTCCGTCGATGACGAACGGGATACATTGTTGGGGTGCATTGTGACAGTCAAGGGCCTGTGACGACGTGGTGAGTGACTATGTGGTCGCGCGATCCTTCAACGTTCTCTACATCTGGATCGACGTCATACTGTTGCTGGCCTTCCTCTGCATACTGGCGTGGACGCGGCGTCGTGCTGCGCTCGTCGTTGGCCTGCTTGGTGGCCTGCTCTACTTCGTCGTCGACTACGGCTTCTTCCACATGTTGCTTGGAACCCGGAGCGTGGTCGGGATGGGTGTCCTGTCACTGGAGTTCTGGCTGTCCTTCAGCTACGGCATCACGAACATGGCATGGATGTGGCTCTGGTTCGACGAACCGGACAACCGCTGGGAGTGGTCGATCCTCTTCCCCGCAGGGTGGCTCACCAGCGCTCTGGTCAGCCAAGGACTTGGCGACACCTTCCACAGCGTGGAGATCGCGCGTCATGTCGGCAGTTACCACGGCGCGATGGCTGCCTTCGCTCTCGTGGGATACGGATGGCTTGCGCTGCACAACCTGCGCCACCAGGACGAGCGCTATTCGATTCGCTCGGCATTGACGATCGGTATCGGTATTCAATTCACGTGGGAGGCGGTGCTGATGATCTCGGGCATCAGGCCGTTGTCCTGGCGTCCGCTTGTCGTCGATTCCCTCATCGAGACCAACCTCGGTGCCCCGTTCATGCTCCTCATTGTGCGGGCATGGCGGGTGCGTCATCCCCGGGAATTCTCGGATCCAGCCCCAGCTCACACTGGGCGGTCGGTGATCCGACAGGAATCCATCTGATCTGGTGGGGCGAGCCTGTCAGATGTTGATCATCTCACCGGTAATGCCCTCAACGGCCTCCTTGAGAGCCTCGGACAGCGACGGATGCGCGTGGATGTTGCGTCCGATCTCCTCGGCGGTGATGTCCCACAGCTGAGCCAAGGTCAGCTCAGGCAGCAGCTCGGAGACGTCGTGTCCTACCAGCGAGGCCCCCAGGAGCTCCCCGTGACGGGCGTCAGCAACGATCTTGACGAATCCGCTGCCATCTCCCAGTCCCCAGGCCTTGCCGTTGGCGGCGAACGGGAACTTGGAGACCTTGACCTCGTAGCCCTTCTCGCGGGCCTGGTCCTCGGAATATCCGAAGGAACCGATCTGCGGCTGACAGTAGGTGGCGCGCGGGATCATGTCGTAGTTGATCGGCATGGTTTCAGCCCCGGCGATGGTCTCAGCGGCGACGACGCCCTGGGTCTCGGCGGTGTGGGCCAGCATGAGCTTGGCGGTGCAGTCACCAATGGCGTAGATGCCGTCGACGTTGGTGCGCATGAAGTCGTCAATCCCGATGGCGCCACGCTCGGTGAGCGTGACCCCGGTCTTCTCCAGACCGTAGCCTTCGACACGCGGGGCAAATCCGACGGCCTGCAAGACGCGATCGGCCTCGATGACCTTGGAGTCGCCACCCTTCGAGGGCGAGACAGTGACCTTGACCTTGTCGCCGGAGTCGTCGATGGAGTCGACCTTGGTCGATGTCAGGAGCTTGATGCCGAGCTTCTTGTAGGCCCTGGTCAGCTCGGCCGAGACGTCCTTGTCCTCATTGGGAACCATGCGGTCGAGGAACTCCACGACGGTGACGTCACAGCCGTAGTTGGCCAGCACATAGGCGAACTCGGTGCCGATAGCGCCGGACCCGGCGATGACGATCGATCCCGGGACGTTGCCGGAGAGGATCTGCTCCTTGTAGGTGACGACGCGATCGGACAGTTGGGTGCCCGGCAGGGTCTTGACGACCGATCCTGCAGCGATGATCGCATTGTCGAAGGTGATCTCATCGGTGACATTGCCCTCAGAGTCCTTGACGGAGATGGCCTTGGGGCCGGTGAATTCTCCCCATCCGTTGAACTCTGTGACCTTGTTTTTCCTCATGAGGAAGTGGATGCCCTTGACCATGCGAGCGGAGACCTCACGAGACCGGCTGAAGGCCTTGCCGTAGTCGACGGTGATGTCGCCACCGATGCCGAAGGTCTTGGCCTCCTTGGTGACGATGTGCGCAAGTTCTGCGTTGCGCAGAAGAGACTTCGTGGGGATGCAACCAACGTTGAGGCAGACACCACCCCAGTATTCCTTCTCGATGATGGCAGTCTTCTTGCCGAGCTGAGCGGCACGAATGGCGGCAACGTAGCCACCGGGGCCAGCTCCGAGGACAACAACGTCGAAATGTGAGCTCATGGGTAACACTCTAGTGGGAAGGTCAGTGTGTGACGAAGATCTCACTGAAGAGATTTCGGACGGATCGCACAGCGCCCTTCTTCCCCACATCTGAACTCAGATCTGATATATCGTTGTCGGAAGACTTCTTCTCGTTGAAAGGATCTGCTGTGGATAACATCACCCCCGCTGCCGTTGGTCGCCTCATCCGCGACGCACGCAAGCAGCGTGGCATGACGCAGAACCAACTAGCGGAGCTTCTCAAGACCTCCCAGAGCGCCATCCACCGGGTTGAGTCAGGCACACAGAACCTGTCCCTGGAGTACATCAACCGCATAGCGGAGGCCCTTGAGTCCCCCATCATCACTCAGCCTGGTAGCGGCACGATGAACTACCGCATCGAAGGTGGCCACAAACTTGAGGGCTCCATCGAGGTACGTTCCTCCAAGAACGCTGCCGTCGCCCTGCTGTGTGGGTGCCTCATCAACCGTGGTCGCACTGTGTTGCGCGGGATCGCTCACATTGAGGAGGTCAATCGCATCCTCGAGGTGCTGACCTCCATCGGTGTCACCTACGAGTGGTCCGAGGACGAGCGCGACCTTACCCTCGTTCGTCCCGCTGAACTCAACCTTGACGACATGGACATCGAGGCTGCCCGTCGCACTCGAAGCGTCATCATGTTCCTCGGCCCGCTCATGCGGTTCTACGACTCCTTCAAGCTTCCCTATGCCGGTGGCTGCAATTTGGGCGCCCGCACCGTCGAGCCTCACTTGCAGGTCCTACGCGCCTTTGGTCTGGACGTCGTCGCGACCGAGGGCTTCTACCAGTGCCGCGTCACGGATCGCACGGTGAGGGAGCGTCACATCGTCCTGACCGAACGCGGCGACACCGTCACCGAGAATGCCCTGCTCGCTGCAGCCCAGACTCCGGGCGTGACGGTGCTGCGCAACGCCAGCCCCAATTACATGGTTCAGGACCTGTGCGTCTTCCTTTGTCAGCTCGGCGTCGAGATCGAGGGCATCGGGACGACGACCCTGCGCATCCGTGGCGTCGAGAACATTGACGTCGACGTCGAGTATGCCCCGTCCGAAGACCCGATCGAGGCCATGAGCCTCATCACGGCAGCTGTCGTCACCAAGTCCGAGTTGACGATCACCCGCTGCCCCATCGAATTCCTCGAGATCGAGTTGGCGATTCTCTCGGAGATGGGTCTGGACTTCGATCTCTCCCCCGAGTACGTCTCCCACAACGGATTCACCCGTCTGGTCGACGTCACTGTCCGCCCGAGCGAGTTGCGCGCGGTCGCGGACAAGATCCACCCGATGCCGTTCCCGGGCCTCAACATCGACAACTTGCCGTTCTTCGCCGTCATCGCCGCCGAGGCCAAGGGCCAGACTCTCATCCACGACTGGTGCTACGAGAACCGAGCCATCCATCTGCTCGACCTTGGCAAGCTCGGTGCCGACGTCCAGCTCCTCGATCCGCACCGACTCATCGTGCGCGGACCGACGCGCTGGCGTGGCCGAGAGCTCATCTGCCCGCCGGCCCTGCGCCCGGCCGTCTGCCTGCTGTTGGCTGCCCTGGCGGCCTCCGGCGAGACGACCCTGCGCGACGTCTACATGATCAACCGCGGTTACGAGGACCTGCCCACGCGACTTGGGGCGCTGGGAGCCAAGATCTCGGTCTTCCACGGCTGAGCGAAAGCGTCCTCCGGCCACCAGTTCAGCTCGTCACCGGGATGGTTCCAGGTGCGCTCGAGGACGGCATGGACGACGCCGGACGCTTTGCCGAGAGCGGACTGCCAGGACTCCCCTGCGGCGAGTTGCGCGGTCAGGACTGCCGTCGTGAGATCTCCTGCACCGTTGAAGTGACGATGGATGAGTGGGCCATGGGTCATCGCGGCCCACTCCCGCGCCACCGCAACCATGCCCAGCCCAGCACCGTCCTCATCCTGGTGCGGTACTGAGGTGACGACGACGAGCTGTGGTCCGGTCAGGCCACGAGCTGCCTGCACGATCTGGTCAATGGTGCGCGGCATCGTGTCGGTCAAGATGCCGAGCTCGGCCACATTGGGTACGAGGACGTCGGCACACTGGATCGCTTCTTTCATGAAAGCCACGGTGTCGTCGGGAACGTAGACCCTCACCTGGTCGCCATCCATGTCCCCCATGACGGGGTCGCACACCCACATGGCATTGGAGTGGCGTTCCCGACATTTCTTCACGGTCCGCAGGACGGCGGGACCGGTGAGAGCCGTGAGATAACCCGACAGCACTGCGTCAACATGCTTGAGTTCGCCGTTGGAATCGAGGGCGTCAACCATGCCGTTGATGTGCTGCGCCTCGATCGGGGCGCCGGCGACGCTCGAGCGACCGTTGTGGTTGGACAGCAGGGCAGTCGGCATCCCCCATGCTCGGATCCCCATGGCGCGCATCACCGGAACCGCGATGCTGTTTCCGACGGTGCCCTGAACGACCTGGGACTGCAATGACAAGACGGTGGGGCTCACACATGGACACTGTAGTGGCCAAGGCGATCATGGATCCGAACCAGCTCAGCGGCAGAATGGATAGCCGTGAGAGCCACTGAATACCCGTATTGCCAACGTCCCTTCACCGTTCTTGCTCATAGGGGCGGAGCCGGAATGGCAGTCAACACAGGGATCGAGAACACCCTGGCGGCCTTTGGACATGCGGTGGATCTGGGATGCACCCACCTCGAGACTGACGTCCACGCCACCAGAGACGGTGTGCTCGTGGCCTTTCATGACCCTGTTCTCGACCGAGTGACGGAGTCCAGCGGTGTCATTGCGAAGATGCCGTGGCACGAGGTCAAACAAGCCAGCGTCGGCGGCGAGCCCATCCCGACGCTTGATGAGATCCTCGACACGTTTGCGGAGTCCTTCATCAACATCGACATCAAGCACGACGCCGCCACCATGCCCCTCATCGACGTACTGTCCCGCCACCGTGCCTGGAATCGGGTCTGCGTCGGATCGTTCAGCAGCAAACGAATAAGAACATTCCGCCGGTTGGTGCGCGAACGCACGGCCACCGCAGTGGGACCGCTCGGGGTCGGTTGGGCCGTCATCGGACCGAACAGTCTCCAGATGGCCGAGTCCCGAGGTGAGGCGTACCAAGTTCCCCACCGTGTGACCCGTTACGGTGTTCCCCTAGTGACACCAACCTTCATTGCCGCTGCCCATCGCCTTGGTCGCGCGGTTCACGTCTGGACGGTCAACGAGGTGTCCGAGGCTCTAGAACTCATGGACATGGGAGTCGACGGGATCGTCACGGATCGTCCCGACCTCATGTGTGACTTCGCGCGTATTCACCAGCCCAAGGATGCTCCGACCCTCGTTCCGAGGTGAGTGACGACGAGCTGAATGCCTACTTGGTCACAGGTTGCTCCGCGACGTGAACACCCGTCCCGGAATCCGGTTCTGTTCCCGGGATTTGTGGCTTGTGGGATGCTGGACCTGTGGACGACGGCCCAACCAGGGCCGGACCCCTACGACCAGGAGGGAGCATCATGGCCGACCGTGCACTGCGAGGCATGGGTTTGGGATCCAAGAGCTTCGAGGACGAGGAAGGCGTTGAGATGGCCGAACGCCAAGAGATTGGCTTCGACTGTCACAACGGCCACCACTTCGACCTCACTTTCTCCACCGAGGCGGATCTGCCGAGCTTGTGGGAGTGCCCGCGCTGTGGCGCTGAGGCGCTGCGAAGCGACGGCACCGACCCTCAGTGGAAGAAGCAGAAGCCACAGCGCACCCACTGGGACATGCTCACTGAGCGCCGCTCGATCCCCGAACTCGAGGAACTGCTTGCCGAAAGGCTGGAGGAGATCCGGAAGGAGGACTGATTCCCCGACCACTCCGGCTCCAGGCCACCAGACCGACGTGGCTTGGACTCCAGAAACAGACGGATGTGCCCCGCGGACATCCTCCGCGGGGCACTGTCATGCTCTGTGGTTGCCCTCAGTGCTTCGAGCGGCGTTCCTTGATGTCGCCGGCAACCTGCTCAGCCCGTTCGAGGGCGACGTGTCCGAGATCCTTGAGCTGATGAGAGCGATGATGAACCCCCCACACGGTGGTGCGAAGCAGAGCCTCAACGACGATGTCCTTGCTCATCTTGGAGTTGCCATACTCGCGCTCGATGAACTCAATCGGCACCTCGGCAACGGTCATGTCCTTCTTGAGGGTGCGCCACGTCAGGTCGAGCTGAAAACAATAACCCGCCGAGGCGACCTCGTCCAAGCCGATGGTTCGAAGGGTGTCTGCGCGGAATGCGTTGAATCCACCGGTGGGATCCTTGACATCGATTCCCAGGCACATGCGAGTCCAGAGGCCGCCACCGCGTGAGATGAGCTCACGGTACTTCGGCCAGTTCACGACGGACCCACCCTTGACGTAGCGGGATCCCTTGACCATGTCGGCATGCTTGAGGGCCTCGAGGAGCAACGGCAGCTGCTCGGGCTGGTGGGAGCCATCGGCGTCCATCTCGACGAGGACGTCGTAGCCGTGGTCCAGACCCCAGTGGAAGCCGGCAAGGTACGCGGCGCCGAGGCCTTCCTTGCCCTTGCGATGCAGGACGTGAACGTGATCGTCCGCAGACGCCAGACGGTCAGCGATCTCGCCGGTGCCGTCCGGAGAGTTGTCATCGGCGACGAGAACGTTGACCTTCGGATTGGCGCGGCGGGTACGCGTGACAATCATCTCGACATTCTCCGCCTCGTTGTAGGTCGGAATGATGACGAGGGCCTTGTCGAGCCGGACCTCAGTGTCGGTGGCGGACATCTTTCTCCGATCTGTTGTGGTGTGCTTGTGTGAGCATATCGCGGCGGTGCCGAGGCACCGACATCACTGTTGCCCCAGTCGCAGTGAGAACGACGACGACCCGTAGCCACCTTGCAATTCTTACGGCCGGCGTCAGCCCTGACTCCAGCGGCAGCGTCACCGTGACATTGGTGTGCCCTCCCTCGTCAGTACGTAGCGCGACCGAGCCATCTGGATTGACCAACCCGGAAAAGGAGTTCGTCGTCGAGACGATGATGTGACGGCCGGTTTCAACCGCTCGCGCCCTGGTGATCTGCCACTGCTGACGAGTCTGGCCTGTGTCGATGAAGGACGAATTGTTCGACTGGACGGCCAGTATCCGTGCCCCATGGCGAACCGTGTCCGCGACGGTGTCGTCGTGGGCCACTTCGAAACAGATCGCCACACCAACCGATATCTTCCTGCCAGCAATGGTCGCGTCGAGGACACCGGGGGCCGTCCCCGGAACGGACTGTCGTCCGATGTTCTTCAATATGGGAATGAGCGGCAGGAAGAATGACCTTGCGGGGATCCACTCACCAAATGGCACCAGGTTGCGTTTGTGATAGGTGGATGTCGGCTCAGGTGACGACACCGGCCACCACATTGATGTCGTCTGGCGTTCGTCGTCACCGGGACCGTCAGTCACGGCCCCCACGAGGATTGGCAGCTTCGAGATGGCCAGCGCCCCCATGACGATCTGGTGACTTTCGTCGTCGAGAATCGGATCGATGTCAGTGGAGTTCTCGGGCCACAGAATCATGTCGGGCGCGCCCCTGCCCGAGACGCGGTGCTCGGCGACGGCCATGATCGTCTGGGAGAGATGATTGTCCGTGACGGATCGGGCGTAGCCCATCGCGTAGGGGCCAGCGGTGCCGTCCACTCCTCCTTGGACCACGAGTACCCGAATCTTCTCATCGTTGGTGGCGCGCGTGGCGATCACTCCTGATACCGAAGCCAGGACGGCCACGACGAGAAGCTCCGTGACGAGTGCGATGGCGTGGCAAAGGCGTGACCTTCCACGTGTGACGACAACACGCGCCAGGAGAGCTGCTGCCAAGGCGACGAGAAGGCTTGTTCCCGCCGTGCCAGCCCATCTCAGGGCTCCGACCCATGGAGTGTCGACGACAGTCCATGCCAGCCGAACCCACCCGAAACCGCCGAGCGGGACCGCAGCCGCTCCCACCTCGGTGGCCGTCCAGACCATGGCCTGCCACAAAGGTGCACCGGGAAGCCCGCTGACGCAACGGATGGCCCATCCAGCCAGCAGACACCACATCGCCATGACTGCGACGAGGAGCACCGCCACTGGCGGACCCATGACGCCAACCCAGGCGAGGGTGGTGGTACACAGGCCGAGACCGAAGAGGTACCCCAGACCGGCGGCGGCCCGCCCGGTCGTGGGACGGACGAGCAGGATGAGTACGGCGAGTCCTGGGATGACGAGGATCCACCAGTTCTGCGGATGGAATCCGGCACCCGTTGCGACTCCGGCGACGAGTGCGGCCAAGCCGCGCAGCCACGAGGTGCGCGGGAGACGGGAGAGCCGCGTCACCGGATTCCCAGCATGCCGAGATCGTCGAACATGGTGTCGAGGACGACCACCGTCTCCGTGCCGCAGTGACACTCCTTGCGGATGCGGGTGAGCAGCTGGTCGAGGTGACTGGTGTTGGGGGCCTGGACCCGGGCTAGGTAGGAGGCCGAGCCTGCGATGGAGTGACAGCCGCGCACCTCTGAGAAGGTCCTCAGGATGTCAGGGATCTTCTCGTCCTCCTCAGGATCAATAGGGTTGAGGAAGATGAATGCTGTGATCCCAGCGCCGATGGCTTCCAAATTGAGAGTGGCGTGGTAACCGCGGATGATTCCCTTGGCTTCGAGCCTCTTGACGCGCTGCTGGGCAGCGGAGGTTGACAAACCCGTTTGGTGCCCGAGCTCGGTCCACGACATCCGACCGTCTTCCTCGAGCAGACTCAGGATCTGACGATCGGTGGCCTCCAGAATCGGCGGCCGCTCCTCGTCCTCGTCGTCGTGGTGCTTGGTCATGAATGGCTCCTCCCCGTACCCGGTTCGGCCCAGTGGGATCTCAGCACGTGAATGGTGGACCCGGCGAGCAGATTCGGTCCTGCAGATGCTACCCGGGATGGACGACCTCGGCCGTCGAGGCACACCCTTTCCACGGTCTCCAGATTGAATTCGGCGAACCAGTCCTCAAGGTCTGCCACACCGGAATACGACTGGTTGGGGGTGTCATGCCAGGAGTACGGTAGGTCATGGGAGGTAGGCATTCTGCCTCCGATGATCTTGAGTCGGTTGCGCCAGTACACGAAGTTCGGAACGAGCAGGATGAGCAGGGTACCGATCCGCGCCATTTCTGCGAGCACGACGTCGGGTGAGACGACGGCCTGCAGGGTCTGGGACAGGATGACGACGTCGTAGGAGTCGTCGTGGAACTCCCCCAAGTCCTCGTTGAGATCCATCCCCAGCACCGGCACGCCCGTCGACATGGCCGCCACCAGGGAGGATTGATCGAGTTCAACCCCCGTTCCCAGGCAATCCCGGGTGGTGATGAGATGCCGAAGCAGAGATCCGTCGCCACATCCAAGGTCAAGGACACGGGAATGGGACGGCACCAGCGACGTGATGATGCGTTGATCGGGACGAATTGTCACAGCGTCGTCTCTCTCGTGCATAGATGGCCGTCAACGTGCGGGGCACGCCGTGATGCCCTCATCGGCAGCCGATCGGCGTTGAGGAAGGCCCTGACGAGGTCGTGGTAGGGGTCGAGCTTCATGAGGAAGGAGTCATGACCCCATGACGAGGCGATAGTCGCACAACTCACTGGTAGTCCTGCCCCCTCGAGATGACGGACGATCCGGCGTGAGTGGGCCGGGGAGAACCGCCAGTCGGTGTCGAAGCAGATGACGAGGAAGTTGACCGGATCTGCCACAAGTGCGTCGGTGGCCCCAGCTCGACCGAAGGGGTCGAAGTAGTCCATGACCCGCGTCAGATAGATGTAGCTGAGTGGGTCGAATCGGGTGAGGAAGGCCTCGCCCTGGTGATCCAGGTAGGACTCGACGGCGAAATTGATGCCGAATCCGCGTTTCACCGATTCTGATTGACGGGACCGTCCGAACTTCTCGGCGAAGGCGTCCTCGGACAGATAGGTGATGTGAGCGAGCATCCGCGCAATCGACAATCCGGTGTCGGGACGGACGTCGTCATAAGTACCGTCGGCAAAGGCCGGATCGCGCAGGATGGCTTCGCGCCCCACTGCCGAGAAGGCGATGTTCTGGGCCGTCAATCCACTCGATGAGGCGATGATGATGGCATTGTCCAGGGTGGTCGGACGCGTCAACGACCAGTCGAGGGCCTGCATGCCGCCCATGGAGCCGCCGACGACGGCGTGAAAGTGCTCCACACCCAGGTGCTTGGCGAGTCGTAGGTGCACTTCGACGAAATCGTGCATGTCAATCTGAGGAAAATCGAGTCCCCAGCGTTTCCCGGTGTCCGGGTTGGTCGAGGCAGGTCCGGTGGTACCGGAACAGCCTCCCAGCAGGTTGGAGGCAATGACGAAGAAACGGTCGGTGTCGATGGCGCGCCCTGGGCCGATGATGTTGTCCCACCATCCAGGGCGATCCGCTCCCGGGTGGAAACCCGCCGCATGGGCATCGCCGGTGAGAGCGTGACAGATGTACACCGCGTTGTCACGAGCTTCATTGAGAGCGCCGTAGGTTTCATAGGCGACGGTGACATGATCGAGACGGCCACCTGCGACCAGATGGAGAGGGTCATCCGGTGTGGCGACCGTCGCGTATTGGGTCTCGACGATCCCGATTCCGGGACCGTCGGGGCTAGTTCTGGGCGCTGGTAGACGAGGTGACATCGTGACCATTCTGCCAGTTCTCGTCGTCGTGCCCACGATGTGAAGGCCTTCAGCCACTACGCTCTTTGTCATGCGCATGATGGATCAAGGCGGACTCGAAGGCGTCATGCATGGTGTCAGGGGCCAGCCCCGGGTGATCTGTGGTGGTTCGGGGGCCACTCCCCTGCCACTTCTGGACGTCATCGACCGATGCGTCGAGAGGTGGCGGTTGGTGTGCGTCAATGCGCCACTTGGCGTTCCGACACGCAAGGACGTCGTTCACGAGACGATCTTCATTGGCCCGGGTGGCCGTCGTGCCGAGAGCCTCGAGTACATTCCTTGTCGTCTGAGTCTGGCACCGAGTCTCTACGAGGAACGATTGGCGCCCGACATCCTCGTCCTACACACCAGTACTCCGCGCAACGGCTCAGTGAGCATGGGCATTGAGGTCCAGGTGTTACCGGCTGCCCTGGAGGCGGCCAAGCGTCGGGGGGCCCTCATCATTGCCCAAATCAATCCGAACATGCCCTATGTCCTCGGCGATGGGATCGTCAACGTCGACGACATTGACATAGGCGTGGTCGTCGACGTACCCCTGCCTGCGGTCGCCATGCCGTCGCCGGGTCCACTGGCTTGCCAGATCGGTGACCGAGTAGCATCTCGGATCCCTGACGGTGCCACTCTCCAGGTGGGCATCGGTGCGGTTCCTGATGCGGTCGTCGCTCAACTGCCCGAGGACATCCACGTGGGCGTGTGGACTGAACTCCTCACCGACTCCATCCGTGTCCTGGAGGAGGCTCACACACTGGATGATCGCGTCATCACCGGCACCTTCGCCATGGGAACACCCGCCTTGTACGAATGGCTTGAGGATAACCCGCGAGTGTCGTTGCTGCGCTGTGAGACGACGAATGACCCCGGTACCATCGCCGGCCAGCCCAAAGTCACCAGTGTCAACACGGGTTTGCAGGTGGACCTGTTCGGTCAGGTCAATGCAACTCGAGTGGGAACCAAGATCCATTCCGGGGTGGGAGGCTCCACTGACTTCCTGGTGGGAGCCATGCACTCCCCCAGCGGTCAGGCTCTCATTACCATGCTCAGTTGGCACCCGAAAGCCAACTGCTCGACGATCGTCGACGCGCTGGACTCACCAGTTTCGGCGATCCAGCCCTCGGTGATCGTCACGGAGCAGGGCACGGCTGAGCTGTTCGGCAATTCCCAGAACGAACAGGCCCGTCAACTCATCGAGAACACCGCCCACCCCGCCGCCCGCGACCATCTGTGGCAACGGGCCCGGGAGTTTGGGCTGGTCTGATCAGACCTCCGGAACATCGACGCCGAGCAGCTGAGCAAGGACCGTGATGACGCCGTTGTCCTTGTTGGACGGGGCAACGTAGTTCGAGGCCGCAATGATGTCGGGATGGGCGTTGGCCATGGCAAAGGACCACGTCGCCAGCGGCATCATCTCGAGGTCGTTGAGGAAGTCCCCGAAGATCGCCGTCTGGTCAGGGGAGACCCCCAGGTCGGCCTGCACAGCCTCAACCGCGCTGCCCTTGTTCACTCCTGGGTTCATGATGTCGACCCAGTTCGGGGTGGCAAGGATGACTTGGTGGTCAGGGGCGATGTCCTGCATCGTCGGGTGGGTGACCTCGGAGGCCTCACCGAAGTCGTAGATGGACAGCTTGATGACGTCGTCAATGCGCTCCGTGAGGTCATCGACGACGGTGTTTCTGTGGTAGTAGGTTGCGACGTGGGAGACGAAGGCGTCGTCACCACGCTCGAGGTAAGCGATGGACTTGGTCGCGAGGACCAGCCCGACGTCATGACCATCTTCCACGAGCTTTCGAACTCCCTTGATGACCTTGCGAGCGAGGTTGGGGGCGATGATCGAGGAGGAGACGTCGACGCCATCGCGAACGACATAGGTACCGTTTTCCGAAATGAGTGGCATCCCGTCAAGGTGGGAATGAAACATCGTGGACAAAGTGGTGCATTGACGTCCGGAGGCCGGTACGAAGGCTACGCCACGATCATTCATGATTTCCAGCAGAGGCCACAGCTGGGGCGGGATGTTCCCCTCTCCGTCGAGAAGAGTGCCATCCATGTCGGAGATGACCAGTCGGAGGTCGTCGGCGGGGGCAGGAAATGGGGTCGGCTTCGGCATATCCACGCGATCAGGATAGCGATCGCGGCACGGGCCGGACACACAGGCGCCGTGGCTGTCCTGGGAGTGTGCATGTACTCCTCGCTGGCAGCCTTCGAACTCCTGCGATGTGGCCCAACGGGCGGTCAAGATGTGACTTATGCGGTTTCGTTGTGACGAGGTGCGACACTCGGATGGGGATAATACGAGTCCCATTCGCCGAGGACCACAAAACCGCGTCGTTGCGGGTGGATATGCGGACAGTCCTTCCCCGGAAATGATGAATGCCTGGCGAGAACCACGTTCTCACCAGGCATGTCGTCGGGCTGACAGGATTCGAACCTGCGACCCCTTGACCCCCAGTCAAGTGCGCTACCAAGCTGCGCTACAGCCCGATCGGATCGCTTGGCAATCCGAGGAAGCACATTAGCTTACTTCCACTCCGGCGACCAAATCGGTCACTTCTTCCCGCGCCTGCCGCGCGGTCGAATCTGGACGTGAACTGGCGATCCGGTGAAGCCGAAGTCCTCGCGAAGTCGCCTGATGATGAACCGCACGTACCCCTGGTCGAACATCCCGGAGGTGAACAGGGCGAAGGTCGGCGGGCAGTTGTGGGCCTGGGTACCGAAGAGGATCCTTGGCTGCTTGCCACCACGCACCGGATGCGGATGAGCCGCCGCCAGACGTCCGAGGAACGCGTTGAGCTTGCCGGTCGAGATCCTCGTCTCCCAACCTGCTGCGGCCGTCTCGATGGCCTTCTCGAGCTTGTCGACGTTACGACCCTTGAGAGCAGAGATGTTGACTCGGGGAGCCCAGGTGTAGGCCTGCACATCCCGTTCGATCTCACGCTCCAGGTGACGACGACGCTCATCGTCGGTCAGATCCCACTTGTTGTAGGCGATCACCATGGCGCGTCCGGTGTCCTCGACCATGGTGAGGATGCGCAGATCCTGGTCACTGATCGGCTCCGAGGCATCGATGACGACGACGCACACCTCGGCACGCTCGATGGCAGCCTGGGTGCGCAAGGAGGCGTAGTACTCGTGCCCCGAAGCTTCCTTGACCCGCTTACGCAGACCAGCGGTGTCGATGAACTGGTACACAGTGCTGCCAACGGTCACGAGCTCGTCGACCGGGTCCACCGTCGTACCGGAGACGTCAGAGACCACCGCACGGTTGTGACGGGCCAGACGGTTCAGTAGGGACGACTTGCCGACGTTCGGCTTGCCGACGATAGCGACACGGCGCGGGCCGCCCGTCGTCTCGTAGTTGGCGGGACTGTCAGGAAGCACGTCTATGAGGGCGTCGAGAAGATCACCCGATCCACGACCGTGCATGGCTGACACCGGATGGGGCTCCCCCAGGCCGAGATCCCACATCGTTGCGGCCTCGGCCTCGCCACGCACGTCATCAACCTTGTTAGCTGCCACGACGACGGGCTTGCGTGACTGCCTCAACACCTGGACGACCGCCTCGTCCTCGTCAGTCGTACCGACATTGGCGTCGACGACGAACAACACGGCGTCAGCCGTCGAGATGGCCAACTCTGCCTGCTCGGTGATCATCGCGGCCATGCCCGAGGCATCGGAGGCCCAACCGCCAGTATCGACGAGCACGAACTGCCGACCGGACCACTCGGCGTCATAGGACACCCGGTCACGGGTCACGCCGGGAACATCCTGCACAACAGCCGCTCGGCGACCAAGGATACGGTTGACGAGGGTGGACTTACCCACGTTGGGCCGTCCGACGACGGCGACAACAGGCTTTGGAAAAGTCTCCTCGGTGCCGTCGAGGAACTCGGGCGAGTCGGACATGAGGACACCCTCCTGCTAGGGGACTGGACCACGGTACACGCTCTGGCGCCCGTGGAGATGCTGCTCAACGCAGCGACGGGGGAACCAGATCGATGACGGCGTTGATGACCTGGTCCAGATTGAGGTGGGTGGAGTCGAGCAAGGTAACTCCCTCGGCGGGCTTCTCGAAGGTCGACACCGTCGAGTCGTCACGGTCGCGACGCACGATCGAGTCGATGACCTGTTCCATGTCGACGTTCTCGCCCAGCTCAGCCTGACGGCGCGCAATACGGACGGCGGGATCGGCGACGAGAAGCACTCTTACCTGAGCGTCGGGGTACACCACCGTGGTGATGTCGCGTCCTTCCATGACGATACGCCCGCACTCGTCCGCGATCTGGCGCATGCGAGCGGTGAGGGCGTCACGAACAGGCTGAATCGTGGCAACCGCGGACACCTGGGCACTGGTTTCGGGCCGTCGGATCTCCTCGGTGACATCTTCGCCGTCGATGAGGACGAGGTCATGGTTGGCAGAGGTGTCGAGGTTCAAGTGACAAGTACGAGCCACCTCGATGGCGTCACGAGGATTGGCCTTCGGATCGATCCCGAGGTGGGCAACACGACAGGCCACCGCGCGATACATCGAACCGGTGTCCAGATGGGCCACGTCGAGTTGATGGGCAACCCCGCGAGAGGTCGATGACTTGCCGGACCCGCTGGGCCCGTCAATGGCGATGACAAGAGGTGAGAGGGACACGTTCTGCCTGCCTTTCGATGGCGCTCCGACGAGGTGAGACTATCGGTATCCACCGACAAGGGTCAGGAACGCACCGACCATCCATGATCGCGCATCAAGACCGTCAACTGCTCCGCACCTTCCGGGGCAACATCGATGGACAGGAAACCTATCTCTCGAGCCGGATCATGCTCCACCGACAAATCCTCGACGTTGACCCCGGCAGCCTCGACGTCGGCGAACAGCCTTGCGAGGGCACCAGGGGCATCGGGAATCTCGACAACGACAGCGGTCGTCTCCATCATCTGGTGACCATGCTTACCTGCGACCTTGCGTGCCCCCGACTGCCCGACGCTCAGGAATTCCTCAAGACAGTGCGGGTCGTCCAGACGAGACAACAGGTCGTCAACATCGTCACGAATGGCTTCCAGCTGACGCCGAACCTCAGTGCGATTGGAATTGAGGATCTGGCGCCACATGGCGGTCTGGGAACGAGCCACTCGCGTGACGTCACGGATCCCTGATCCTGCCAGTCTGAGATGTTCGGGGCGAGCATGCCGCAGATTGGCCGCCGTGAGGATGCTCATGAGATGAGGAAGGTGAGACACCTCGGCGACGGCTCGGTCATGCTCGTCAGCGTCCATGCTCACTACGCGAGCACCACATGCCCCAGCCAGTGCAATGACCCGTTCGACGTCGTCATGACGGTTGTCACTGCGAGGAGTGACCACCCAGGTGCGATCGACGAAGAGGTCGTCAGAGGCCGTCAGTGGGCCGGTGTACTGAGTGCCTGCCATCGGGTGTGAACCGACATAACGGGTGAGGTCGACATCGCGGCCAGCTGCCAGGTCAAGGAGGTCGGCGAGTACCGCCCCCTTGACCGACGCCGTGTCCGTGACGACGGCGTGGGGATGACGGTTGAGGCGCTCGACGATGGTTGACGCGACGGCGGCGGGCGGGGTCGCCACCACGACAACCCGATAGGCATCGTCGTCGAGACCGTCCAGCTGTCCTGCGCCGCGTCCGGCTGCCACCAGGGCGTTGGCGCGATCGATATCCCACAGGTGGACGTCAATCCCTGCGGTGACGAGGGCTCTCCCGATCGACGCACCGATGAGCCCGGTACCGACGATGAGAACGGGCCCCCTCAAGGCCGGTGCAACGCTGTCAGGACTCGTCACCATCAGCCTCCAGCACGGTGACAGCGTCGAGACGACGGAAATGACGTCGAGTTGAGGCGTGGCGATCGAGAAATCCTATTTCAAGGCTCTCTGGTCCGGCACCAAGAATGCTCACCGAAGCCCGAACGACGTCAGACACCGCCGCATGGTCCGGCAGATCGAGAGAGTGCTGAGAAGCCACCCCCATGAGAACAGGACCGGTGCTGGCACGCACGGTGCCGTCAAAGTCAATGGTGTAGAAGCGATCCTCGGAAGGGACGAGGCCGAGTTCTGCCACGGTCACCTGAACCTGGTAGGGCTTGACCTCAGGGTGAGCGAAAACCTTGCCTATGATGCGGGAATACATGCTCGCCAAGCTGCGTCCCGTCACGTCGAGCCGGTCATAGGCATAGGCGCGAAGATCGGCGAACCGAATGCCCGCCACCCTCAGGTCCTCGGCCTCATGGAAGATCCCGACCGCGGCGAAGGCGAGCCGATCGTGCGTCTCGGAGATTGACCTCATACCCCTGGGCAGATGTGCACCACTGTGACGCGCGACCAATGCAATGCCTTCGGCACATCGAGCGACGACGACGCCGTCACCTTTATCGCGGATCGAATCAGACACGAAGCTGGCCCGGTCAGCCACCCACTGACGTGGAGGAACGTAGGCAGGAATCGTCATGACCGAGCCTCCTCATGCTCCGTCTCGGCAGTGATCCCATCAACGACTCGCTTCGCCAACATCGCGATCTCCTCGGTGGGAATCCGCGTGACACCGGTGGGATCGGCATGGCACACGGTCGGGTACAGGCCACGGGACAAATCAGGTCCTGACGGCGCCGAGGTGGTGTCGTCGCTGACGGCGGCGTGCAAGGCGCGAATCGCAAGCATGACGGCGTCGTCGCGATCCATACCGGGGCGGTAGCCGTCATTGATGACACCGGTTGCGAAGAGGGTCCCCGCCCCGACGCAGGCGTGGGCGCGCTCCTCAGTGCGTCCACCCGTTCCGTCGTAGGAGAAGATGCGTCCTCGATGAGCGAGGTCATCCCACCCGGCCAACAACGGCGTCACCGCCATACCCTGAGCCATCATCGTGCCGTTCGAGCGAACCAAGCTGGACAGCCTCGCGGCTCGACCGTCCATGCTGATGCGTTGTCCTTGGATCTTCTCGAGGTGATCGACCTCGGCCTGGAAGAGGCGAATCATCTCCCCTGCGAGACCCGCCGCCCCGGCGGCTCCGATCACGCAGCGATCATCGGTACCGAGAATTCGGTCAATGTCTCGCTGGTTCGGGTGCCGCGTCATCGTCGATCCAAGGTCAGCGGCGGCTATCACGCCCCCACTGCAACGAATGGCCAGCACCGTTCTGCCGTGCCTCAACAGCTCAGGAACACTGGTGTCCACCGTCGTCGGGGGCAGCAGCTCAGGGGCCACACGCCTCAAGAACAGGGCAAACGAATCGGTGGTTGTACTCGAGGTGAGGTAGGCCTCATCAAGATCGGACAGCGACAGTGGCATGACCCTCCTCGTCACGGATGCACTCGGGATTTCCAGCCTAGCCGACCGATTTGGGTACGGGCCTCGATGCGGATACCATTGGTATTCGATACCAGTGGTACTGCTTACGATCCCCTTGCTCTTCCAAAGGACGCCAACCTGTGATGCCCACCGCAGTGGAAAGACCTCATCGCGATGAGGTCAGAAACCGTATCCTCGCCGCTGCTACCAAAGAATTCGAACGGGACGGCTATGCCGGCGCAAGTCTGCGTCGTATCGCATCGGATGCCGGATTCACCAAGGGAGCCGTGTACTCCAACTTCGGATCCAAGCCCGACCTCTTCGGGCAGGTGTGCACCGAAAGACTTGCCAGTGGCGAGCGGGACGTCGTCGATGCCCTCTCCCCCATCTTGTCGAACGGTGGCAGCCCTGACGAGGTCATGAGGCAGATCAGCCAGAAACTCACGGAAATCCTCCTGGAGGATGCTCCGTGGCAGGTGATCCTCGCAGAATTCCGCGCTCTGGCCCGCCACGACGAGGAGATCGCCGAGGCCTACGCAAAACTGCAAAAACAGCGGATCGCTCAACTGGTCGATGTGACGACCCAGTACGGTGTACTCGATCACGTCGACTCCACAGAAGCTGCCAACCCACGCAGCCTCGCGGTGGTGGTCCTCAGCCTGGTCAACGTACTCGCCTTGGAATTCTCCGTGGCCAGTGCGGTCATTGACCAGCAGGTCATAACCGATGTCATCGAACGTTCAATCAGGGGGTTCCTTCAGTGATGCGTTTCTCGAAACGTCCTCCGGTCGACACCCAGGCCCTTGAGGACGCCTCGGGAGTGGTGCTCCACGCCCACGACTTGAACGCCCAGGGGCGGCAGGGGATGATCTTCGGGCCTCTCGACATGGACCTGGCGCCGCGTCAGCTCGCCGTTATTCACGGCCCGGCTGGCGCCGGAAAGTCCGCCCTGTTGTTGGCGTTGTCCGGACGATTCCGCAGGACGCGCGGGACTCTCATCATTGACGGTATTGACGCGATGGCCGAACCCTACCGCGCGATTCAGCGCACGTCCGTCGCCCGCATTGCCGATTACGTCGTCCCGGAGGACCGCCTTACCCTCAACGAGTCGCTCGCCGAACGGTGCCATCTCGATGCCGTCAACCTCAAGACAGCCGAGGGCAGGGTGCGTCAGATCGAGGAAATCGTTGGTTTCCGCATCGACCGCTCCTGCGAGTTCGAGCAACTCGATGCCATTGAGCGTGCCGTGGCGTCCGTAGCTCTCGCCATGCTGAGGGAGACGAAGGTTGTCGTCATCGACGATGCCGACGTCATGGTTCCCCACAACCAGCAGCGAGTGTTGTTCGAGATGTTCTCGAAGCTCACCGAGCTCGACGATTCGACCATCATCGCCGCAACGGTCGATGACGACATGGCTCCGCCCGGATCTCTCGACGTCGAGTTGCCGGCCCACCACCGCACCCATGCGGTCACGGACATTCATGGCAACAAGGACGACGACGATAATTCTGGTGGCCCAGAAGTCCCAGAGGTAACACACATTCCTCGCGAGGCCGACGAGGAAGGCGCAGAGACCACGGTGGAGATCGAGTCCAGATCTCCATCCGATGACGAACCCGAAAACAACGCCCTGAGGGAAAGTGACCGTCCCGATGACTCCTCCCGGAGATAACGCATGCTGACTCGATTCATCAGACTCGTACAGTTCGAGTTCCGGCGTTTCAAAGGACGCTCCAAGCTCGGACTCATCTTCATTCTCATCATTCCGCTGCTGTACGGCGGTATCTATCTTCACGCCAACTGGGATCTTTACTCCAATACCGACAAGGTGAAGATCGCCATTGTCAGCCATGACAAGCCGGCCACGTTTGACGGACGGACCGTCGAAGGTGGTAAGGAATTCCAGGAAACCCTGAAGAAGAACCCGCGATTCGACTGGCAGTTCCTCGGAACCGATGAGGACAAGGCTTATCAGGGGCTTCGTGACGCCGAGTACTTCATGGTCATCGAGGTACCTGATAATTTCTCGACGAGCATCGTGTCCGCCGGTGACTTCAAACCAGCTCGCGCGACACTCAAACTCCACCGAGACGACGCCAACGGATTCATCATCGGTCTGTTGACCTCGCAGGTTCAGACAGCCCTCGAACAGGCCTTGGACCAGAGTGTGTCCGAGACCTACTTCAATGCACTCTTCATCAACCTGGGCGTCATCAAGGACGCATTGACCAAAGCGTCTGAGGGGTCAGCGACACTCGATACTGGCATGAAGACCCTCGACGCGGGGGTCAATGAGATGAACACCAGGGTCTTGGGGGCAACCAAGGCTATCGGCGACTCCACCGCCACCATCAACAAGGTCAATTCCGCACTGGCGAACGCCGACTCGGCAGCGGCCAAGACGTCGATGGCAGTTGGCCAGACTCGGGTGGGTGCCCAGGCCATTACCGGGTCCGCACAAAGCGTCATGGCCGATACCCAGGCCGTCAATTCCGCGATGATTCCGCTCATCAACAATGTGACCAAGAATCTCCCTGCCCTGCAGAAGCAAGCCAGGAATCTTGTCTCCGCGACGGCGACGTTACAGAACCCCAACGGGAATTCAGTCGTCAAGATTCAGCATGATGTGAATGGAGCAGCCAACAAGGCATCCTCTCTCGTTGCCAAGCATCCTGAAATTGCCGATGACCCTGACTACATCGCTTTGGTCAAACAAATCAATGGCGCCGCGAGTTCGACGACGACCGTGTCGTCCAACATCGCGGCCGTCGCAAATATCTCTGCCGGTCTCAACTTGAGCCTCAATCAACAGAACGCTGACACCTTGGCCGACAATGCCAAGGCTGCGCTGAATCGTCTCAACAAGGACGCCCAGCAGGTCAACAACGGCCTTGAGACGATCAACGGCGCCATGGACACCGCTGATTCGGCTGCCAAGGATCTCAACAAGGCCGTCAACAATGCCACCGACGCCGGTCGAGACTTCACCGCGAAGGCTCCCGAAATTGCATCCGGCGTCATGCAGTTGAGCAACGGTCTGGGACAGCTCAAGTCGGGTGCTGACGCCCTGTCCAAGGGAGCGACACAGCTCCATCAGGGCCTCGACAGCGGTGCCAAGCAAATTCCCGGCATGACGGACGACCAGCGCACCAATCTGGCCAATGTCATGAGCTCCCCGGTCGACGTCGAGCAGACCATCCTCCACTCCGCAAAGTACTACGGACGTGGCCTTGCACCGATGTTCTTCTCCATCGCGATGTGGATCGCCTGTATCTCCACCTTCCTTGTCGTGCGTACTTTCTCCGGTCGTGCCATGACGGGGCGGGCGAACGCCCTGTCGATCGCGCTCGTCGGCTTCGGTCCGCTGGCCGTCATCGCCCTGGTCGGTGCGTACATCATGGCCTTCGGCGTCTGGTTCACCTTGGGACTCGACCCGGTCCATCCCTGGCACTTCATAGGATTCGTCACACTGACCTCACTGTCATGGATGATGCTGGCCTTCTGGATTCGACTCATCTTTGGCTCTCCACAGACAGCTATCTTCCTCATCCTCCTGGTGCTTCAGCTGCCCACCTGTGGCGGAACCTTCCCCGTGACGATGCTGCCGCCGGTCTATCAAAAGCTGGCAGTCGTCATGCCGATGAAGTACTCCGTCGACACCTTCCGTGTCGTCATCTCCGGTGGACCGATGTCGACGATGGCGCTCGGATTCGCCGTCCAGGGTGGCATCCTCATCATCTCGACGATCATCACCTTGGCGCTCGTCCATCGCCACAAGCTGTTCCGTATGCGTGACCTGCACCCGCCGATGATCACCTCGACCTCCACGGCCGACTTCGCCTTCTCCGTGAGGCCGCGATGAGCGACGACCTGGCATCGCCCTTGGTGCGAAGGGCACTCGTCGCTGACATCATCTGTGTGATCCTGTTCGCGACGATTGGACGGGCCAGCCACGGAAGGGCCCTCTCCCCCGGTGGCCTGTTGCGAACCGGCACTCCCTTCGTGCTGGGACTTGCCGTCGGTTGGGTCATCGTCGTGACGGCCCGTGTCCCGGCACAGCGCTGGGTGGCTGGACTGGTTGTGTGGGCGTCCACCCTCATCGTGGGAATGGCAGTTCGCTACTTCACGAACCAAGCAGTGACAGTCTTCTTCGTGACCGTGGCGGCGAGCTTCTTGGCTCTCGCCCTCATCGGGTGGCGGGCCGTGATGATTGGCATCACAGCGACACGTCGCAAGAAGCCACAAACGTGACCGCGAGAGGGCCGGCGGGATTCACCCTGCCGGCCCTCTGACTGTGGTTGAAACTATGCGGTCGAACGCATCAGCCACAGCGTGGTCATGCCGCTCCAGCCATCACTTCTGCTCCTTCGGCAACCGCCACTGGTCGTGCTCTGTGATGTTGCGTGGCCGAGGGCCGTGATACTCAGGCCCGTAAGCACCCGGGGCAGGACGACGCTTACGCATGGGTGCCGTCACACCAGGAGCAAGACGTCGTGAGATGACAAGGAAACCGGTGTGGCCTGTCGTACCGTGCCCCGGACGGATGGCCAGGCCCTCCGCGTGCCAGTCTCGGGTCGTGGTCTCAGTGGCCTGGGGCTCCGTCCATCCACCGTCGGCACGGAGGGTTTCCATCACCCGACCCATCTGGGTCGTGGTCGCGACGTAACAGCACAGCACGCCGCCCGGAACCAACACCTTGCCAACCGCCTCGACGCACTCCCAAGGAGCGAGCATGTCCAGGATGGCGCGGTCAATCGGCTCAGATGTCATGCCGGTCACCAGGTCGGAGACCTTGAGGTCCCAGCTGGACGGCACCTCGCCATAGAAGGACTCGACGTTCATGCGGGCCACGTCAGCGAACTCCTGCCGCCGCTCGTAGGAATGCAGACGCCCGTTCGGGCCAATGGCGCGCAGCAGTGGGATCGACAGACCACCGGACCCGACTCCTGCCTCCAGCACGCGCGCCCCGGGAAAGATGTCAGCCCACATCGTGATCTGGGCCGCCTCTTTCGGATAAATGATTGCGGCCTCGCGCGGCATGGAGACGGTGAACTCGCTGAGAATCGGTCGCATGGCCAGGAACTCCAGGCCTCCGACTGAGGTGGCGACGACCCCCTGAGGCCCGCCGATGAGGTCGTCGTGGCGAACTGCCCCCTTGGTGGTGTGGAAGATGCCACCTGACTGCAGGACGACTGAGTGTTTGCGCCCCTTGGGATCGGTGAGAGTGATCCGCTCACCAGCACGCAGAACTCCCCCGCCCCCATTGGCCACCGGAGCAGCAGGCTCGTCGGCAAGGTGCCAGAGGCTGACGAGATCAGCCAGCGACAGACCGGACAGGTCCGGGCGATGAACCCGGCGCGGTCCGGGACCGACACCAGCCAGCCCGTCGACGGTGAGTACCGCGGCACCGGCTGTCGTCGCCGAGGTGGCCCCCTTGGGGGAATCCTCGATCGCCAGGCAGTCGGCGATGTCGACGCCAAGCCTGTCGGCAGCCAACAAGTACGGCTCTGGAGCTGGCTTGGCGGTCTCCGGGGTGACGTCGTCGAAGGTCACGACCGTGTCGAAGGGGTTGCCGATAAGGTCGCGGATTGCCTCGAGCACCGGTTCGACGACAGCGTGTGCCGATCCCGTGACGATCGCCATGGGGATGCCAGCCTCACGGATCTGTGTCAGCAGGTCCAGCACACTCGGACGCCACGGCACCTCTCGTTCCCGGTTGAAGGTCGAGACCATCGTGACGAGCTGGTGTTGCACGTCCTCGGCGGTCACCGACTCACCAATCTCCGCAGCCATCGCCTGGCAGACGTCGGTCATCGGTCCGCCGGTGAAGCTACTGGCTTTTTCGGCCTCCCACGGGATCCCGTGGGAGGCCAGAATCGCCAGTTCTGCCTCGACCCAGCGAGATTCGGTATCGACGAGGGTCCCGTCAAAGTCCCACAGCACTGCCGCAAAATGGTCGGCAGTCCAGGTGTGCACGGGCGTCTCACTTGGCATTGAAATAGTTGGCCTCCGGATGATGGACGACGAAGGCGTCGGTGGACTGTTCTGGATGGAGCTGGAACTCCTCCGACAGCTCCACTCCGATCCTCGCCGGGTTGAGCAGTGTGACCACTCTGGCCCTGTCTTCGAGGTTTGGGCAGGCGGCGTACCCGAAACTGTACCGGCAGCCACGGTAGGTCTGATGATCGATGGCATCGGCGACGGAGGAACCGTCGTCGTCAATCCCCAATTCGTGACGCACGCGAGCATGCCACATCTCGGCGAGGGCTTCGGTCAGCTGGACAGACAACCCGTGCAACTCGAGGTACTCCCGGTAGGAATTGACCTCGAAGAGCCGTTGGGTGGCAGCCGAGATGGCCTTGCCCATCGTCACCAGCTGGAAGCCGATGACGTCTGGTCCGTACTCGCCGGCCTCGTCAGTATCCCGGAAGAAGTCGGCCAAGCAGAGTTTCCTGCCATTGCTCTGGCGCGGGAACGTGAATCGAGTGAGCTCCTTCGAGGTGTCCTCGGGATCCAGGACGATGAGATCGCGCCCCTGCGAGAAGCACGGCCAGTAGCCATCGACCACGCCGAACTGGGCCAAGTTCTCCTGACGAACGCGGTCGAGCAGGAGGCGCAGGCGGGGCCGAGCCACCTCGTTGACCATGCGATCCCAGGACCCGTCGGTGCGCGAGCCCTTGAGGCCCCACCGGCCCATGAAGGTGGCGCGCTCATCGAGCCAGACCAGAACGTCGGCCAACGAAATACCCGTTGAGACTCGCGAGCCCCAGAACGGTGGGGTCGGGATCTCGACCGAGCCCGGCACCGGACGTGCCACATCGGCGCGTGGGACGTCGTCATCACAGGTCATGTCGTCGGTCTCACCAGTGGTCCGTCTGATCCTGGCACGACGGCGTCGGGGCTTCGGGAGTTCGGCTCCCGGGACCCCCCTCTTGACGGCCATCACGGAGTCCATGACGCGAAGCCCCTCGAAGGCGTCCTTCGCGTAACGCACCTCGCCCTCGAACAGGTCATTGAGGTCTTCCTCGACGAATGTCCTCGTCAGGGCTGCGCCACCGAGCATGACGGGGTACTTGGAGGCCAGTCCGGCCTGGTTCAACTCGAGCAGGTTGTCCTTCATGACCATCGTCGACTTCACCAGCAGACCGGACATACCGATGACGTCAGCCTGGTGAGTTTCGGCGGCCTCGATGATGGCTGTCACCGGCTGCTTGATGCCCAAATTGACGACGTGGTAGCCGTTGTTGGAGACGATGATGTCCACGAGGTTCTTGCCGATGTCGTGGACGTCTCCTTTGACCGTCGCGAGCACCAGGGTGCCCTTGCCCGAGGTGTCCGACTTGTCCATGTGAGGCTCGAGGTGAGCCACTGCCGCCTTCATGACCTCCGCAGACTGCAGCACGAAGGGAAGCTGCATCTTGCCCGACCCGAAGAGGTCGCCAACCACCTGCATGCCGGCCAGGAGATCCTCGTTCACGATGTCGAGAGCGGGCTTGGTCTCCATGGCCTCGTCGAGGTCGGCCTCCAGGCCCTTCGCATTGCCGTCGATAATGCGCCGCTTGAGGCGCTCGGACAGCGGCATGGCAGCCAACTCAGCCTCACGCTCAGCGCGCATCGAGGCAGCCGTCACACCCTCGAAGAGTTCCAGGAAGCGATTGAGCGGGTCATAGCCCTCATGACGACGGTCGTAGACGAGGTCGAGGGCAACTTCCCGCTGCTCGTCGGGGATGCGATCGATCGGCAGGATCTTCGCGGTGTGGACGATGGCCGAGTCCAGACCGGCCTTGACAGCCTCGTGGAGGAAGACCGAGTTGAGGACGATGCGAGCGGCCGGGTTGAGGCCGAAAGAGATGTTCGAGACGCCGAGTGTGGTGCGCACACCCGGGTAACGCTTCTTGATCTCGGCAATGGCGTTGATGGTCTCCAGACCGTCGCGGCGGGTCTCCTCCTGACCGGTGCCGATGGGGAAGGTGAGGCAGTCGACGAGAATGTCACCGATGTCCATGCCCCAGGTACCAACGAGATCGTCGATGAGCCGAGAGGCCACCCGGACCTTCCATTGGGCAGTGCGGGCCTGACCATCCTCGTCGATGGTGAGCGCGACGACTCCAGCCCCATTCTCGACGACCATCGGCATGACACGCTGGTAGCGCGACCCAGGGCCGTCCCCGTCCTCGAAGTTGACCGAGTTGATGACGCAGCGACCAGGCAGGTGCTCCAGACCAGCGGCCAGGACGTCGGGCTCGGTGGAGTCGAGGATGATCGGCAGCGTGCAGGCGGTGGCGAGGCGAGCGCTGAGTTCCGACATGTCCGCCACGCCATCACGACCGACGTAGTCGACGCACAGGTCGAGCAGGTGGGCACCGTCGCGGGTCTGAGCCTTGGCGATGTCGACACATTCATCCCAGTTCTGGGCCACCATCGCTTCGCGGAAAGCCTTGGAACCATTGGCGTTGGTGCGCTCGCCAATGGCGAGATAAGCGGTGTCCTGGCTCAGCGGGACGTCGTTGTACAGGGAAGCCACAGCGTTGACGTGGTGACTCTCTCGCTGGCGAACCGGGCGGCCTGACACCCGCTCGGCAACAGCACGGATGTGGTCGGGGGTGGTACCGCAGCAGCCGCCGACGACGGACAGGCCGTAACGATCGACGTAGTCGTCCAGAACGGGGGCGAGATCGCCAGGACTGAGAGGATAATGGGCTCCCTCCCCCGTGATCTCGGGAAGGCCGGCATTGGGCATGCACATGATCGGCACCCGTGCACCACGGGACAGGGTGCGCAGATGCTCGGCCATCTCAGCAGGTCCAGTGGCACAGTTGAGGCCGATGGCGTCGACACCGAGGGACTCCAGCACCGTCACAGCGGCACCGGTCTCCGACCCCATGAGCATGGTTCCGGTGGTTTCGACGGTGAGGTCGACGAGAACCGGCAGGTCAACCTTGCGCGCGGCGGCGGCACGATGAGCGCCGATGATGGCAGCTCGGGCCTGCAGGAGATCCTGGCAGGTCTCGATCTGGACGCCGTCGGCGCCGGCGTCAATCATGGCCTCGATGACCTGCTGGTACACGTCGCGAATCGCGGCGAAACCGATCTGACGAAGGGTCGGCAGTTTTGTTCCTGGACCGATCGATCCGACGACATAGCGCGGCTTGTCGGTGCGTTTGTCAGCTGCTTCACGAGCCAGTTCCGTGGCCGCGGCTGCCAGTTCAACAGCGCGTGGGGCAATGCCGTACTCCGTCAACGCCGGTAAGTTCACACCGAAAGTGTTGGTCTCGATGATGTCAGCACCGGCATCCAGATACGCGTCATGAATCCCGGAGATGACGTCGGGTCGGGTGACATTGAGGATCTCATTGCAGCCCTCGAGTCCTTGAAAGTCATCGATTGTGAGATCGCTGCTCTGCAGCATCGTGCCCATGGCGCCGTCAATGACGAGAACGTGCTGGGACAGAGCGGTGCGAATGGTCATGGCTTCCAGCCTAGGGGCCGGGCTAGCCTTGACACCATGCGATTTCGACACATGGACCGGCCATGGGTCGTGGTGGCCTTCAGCGGCTGGAACGACGCCGGCTCGGCCGCCACTCAAGCGGCAACCCTCATCGCTGAATACTCCGAGGCGAAGACCTGGCGCACGATCGATGGCGAGGAGTTCCACGACTTCCGTCAGACCCGTCCGGCCATCACCGTCATGAACGACGTCGAAATCGTCAACTGGCCGCGCACGACGATCTGCCTCGGCAGCTGGCAAGGCCGGCCGATCATCGTCGTCACCGGTCCGGAGCCGAGTCTGCGCTGGCGAACCTACTGCCTGCGCTTGCTGCGACGACTACGCCGGTTCAAGCCGGCCGGCCTGGTCGTGCTCGGCGCAATGGCCACTGATGTCGCCCACACACGGCAATTGCCGGTGATGGTCTCGACGACCAACCCTGACCTCATCAGTGCGCTGGGCGCGGAGAAGCTCACGTACGACGGTCCGACGGGGATCCCCTTCGTCCTCGTCACTGAGGCACGGCGTCACGACTTCAACGCGATCGGGTTGTGGGTCGGGGTGCCGCAATACGCCTGCGAATCCGCCTGCCCGCCGGCTGTGCAGTCCCTCCTCGTCCGGATCGAGGAGCTCACCGGAATTGCCGTACCGCAAGCCGGTCTCGAGGAGGACACGCGGGAGTGGGCCACAGCCATCGACGAGGCCTTGTCAGAGCATCCCGAACTGGCCGAGTACGTCGCAGCCCTGGAGACCGAACAGGACGCCGCCCTGCCCGAGGGGCTCACAGGAGACGTCCTGGCCGTGGAGTTCCAGTCCTATCTACGACACCGCAACACATGAGACCGCGGTGACTCAGTGGCAGCAGCTCTGGGCCGCCTGAGCCTGACTGCGCAGTGAGGCGACGACCTGGTCCGGGTCATCGGATCGGTAGACGGCAGAACCCGCCACGAACGTGTCAGCCCCGGCCTTGGTTGCCCGCTCAATCGTGTCAGCCGAGACCCCGCCGTCGATCTGTAGCCAGATGTCTGCCCCCGACGCGTCAATGAGTGTGCGTACTCGACGGATCTTGGCAAGGACCGGGTCGAGGAATCCCTGGCCGCCGAATCCAGGCTCCACGGTCATGAGGAGGATCTGGTCGAACTCCGTCAGGACATCAGCGAGCTGCTCGACCGGAGTGGCCGGACGCAGTGCCACGGATGCACGCGCCCCCATCGCCCGGAGCTCACGGGCCAGCTTGATGGGCGCGGTGGCAGCTTCCAGGTGGAATGTGACCGACTGGGCACCGGCCTCGACATATTGCAGTGCCCATCTGTCGGGATCCTCGATCATGAGGTGGACGTCAAACATGAGGTCAGTGGTCGGACGCAGGGATTCCACGAAAGACGCCCCCATGACGAGGTTCGGTACGAAGTGACCGTCCATGACATCGATGTGGAGGCCGTCGGCAGAGGGGATTCGCGCCACCTCCCCCGCAAGGTTGGCCAGGTTGGCGTTGAGGATTGACGGTGTGATGCGAACTGTCATGCTGTCAGCCTAGAGGGTCAGGGGACGCGGGGAAGGACTCTCCTTGCCACGACGTCAGGACCGTGCCCACCATCCCCGCTTGAAGTGATGGTGTACCCAGAGTTGATGACGACTACCGCGTCGCTCGTCAACTATCGACACAGGCTTGGGTGCAGGAACACCGACGCCTGACCCGCGACATGTCGCGATGTACGACCACTTGACGGTGGCCGATTCGGTAACCGTCATGGGGGGTGGACATTCGCAATACCCTTTCGATGCATCATCACCAACATCTTGGCTTCCGCATCGTCCATCGGTGACGACTGCGACTCACGTCTTTGTCCCGGATGTGGAAAGGACATTGATCACGACTGACATGACCAGCCACACACAAAGCGATCATCAGGACCACCAGCGTGGTCCTGATGATCATTGGTATCAGGCGAAAGCCACCGGAGCATTGGCAGCCGGCATGCAGAAGGATGGCGAGGCCGGAGCGTCCTTCTTGTTCGGAGCTTTGAGGGCGTCCTGGTAGGCGACCTTGAGGTCCTCCATGGCCTGGTCGACTTCGGCGACCCGCACCCATGCGTTACCACGAATGAGACCAGCCCTGTCAATGGCACGGTTGAGCTGACGGATGGTGTCGTTGTCCTTGTAATTGATGACGCAGGTGTCGCGATCGAACAGAACTTGCGCCATCAAGCGTCCCAGTTTGGCGCGCACGAACTTGGTGGCAACATCGGTCGGCTTAAGGTCGGGCATGGCCTGAGCTGTAGCGAGAGCCTTTTTAAGTGCAGCCACCTCGTCGGTCAACTGCGCGGGGGTGGAATCAAGAGAAATCAGCACGTTGATGGCGTGGGCAATCTCATCGAACACGACAGTATGCGCGTTCTGCACCTTGTCTTGAATGGTGAGAGTCGCGGTGTGCGTGGTGTCGCACATGGTCAGGAACAACTCGACACGAGCCGGAATCGACTTGACGAAGGTGGTGACTCCCTTGATGACCTTCTCAAGTTGAGCCTTGAGAATCTTGGCCTGCTTCAGTAGGTCCGAAATGGTGTCAATGACCTCCTTAGGAGACAGAGAGACCTTGGCGACCTTGAGATCACTGGTCAGCGAGTCAATACGATCATTGACATCGCCGAGCAATGCGTGTGCATCAGAGGTATTGCTCGACACGGCGGAAACAGCCGGTACGGCAGCCTGAGCCGCGGGGGTGGAAAGAGCGGCTGGAGCCATCAGGGCACCGGCAACCAGTGGGGCGGCGATCAACTTGATCCTCATGAGGTTCTCCTCGTTAGAGCGACTTGTCCACGATCTCGGACCACATCACCATCGCAGACGAGCCCGAGTGCTGAGAATGCAAGAGCCGGGACATCCCCCAAAACGCTACCTACATGTATACCAAGGAACTCCGCAGGATGACGAGAGCTAACTTTTGTCTTCCATACCGTGTCGAGCACCACGCGCACCAAGGCTGCTGCCGACTCATGTCACACGTAGCCCGTTCCGACCTACGGTGTGGTTGCCAACCAACCCGGGGGCAACCACTCCCCTCGGCCCCGCTTCCGGAAATACCCAGTGCGTCAAGTGCCGACGTCAGCGTGGACTGGGCTGTTTCTGCATCTTGGGATGTCGTTTGACATCCTTCAGCCACACATATGCCTGATAATCGCATTCCTCACTCGTCATGTCTGCGGAACAATGCGCAACACATGGCGTCGGTGCCGTGACGATGTGGCCACAGTTGGATGACGTTTGAGTTTCCGGACGCAGCGATACCAGGAATGCCCGGGAGCATGGCAGGAGCGTCGAGGACGTCAACTGGCAGGGACGCGCGAGCATACTCAACGATGTCAACGGTTTCGGCTCGGTGCGGTGAGCACGTGACGTATCCGACGATCCCACCTGGTCGGCTGAGATTGACCGCCGAGGTAAGGAGTCGACGCTGCAGGTGGGTCAACTCCTCGACGTCAGCAGGAGTACGACGCCAGCGCGCTTCTGGACGTCTGCGCAGGGATCCCAGACCCGAGCACGGCACATCAGCAAGGACGGCGTCAAAAGACCGAACTGGAAGTGGCGGGCACGTGCCGTCGGCAGTCATGACGCGATGGTTGCCCGGGATGGTCTTGAGGGCCTTCGCCACGAGATCAGCACGATGTTCATGCAGTTCCACCGCGGTCAGATTGGTGTTGTGCTGGTTCGCGAGTCCGGCCAGGAGCGCGGATTTGCCACCCGGCCCGGCACAGAGATCCAGCCATTGACCAAAATTGCCATTCGCCTCGGCTGCATGAAGCAAGGCCAGGATCACCAATTGAGAGCCCTCATCTTGTACGCCGACCCTCCCCTCACGCACCGCAGTGACATCGGACGGGTTTCCTGGACGCACGACACCCCATGGGGAATACCGAGTTGGGGTCCCAGACTCAATTTCGTCGCGCTCAGCGAGGCCAGGGCGGACGACCAGGGTCGGGACCGGCGGCTCGTTGTCCGCCAGCAGGGCGGCCTCCACCTCGTCAGTTCCAAGACGATCCTGGAAGGCCTTGACGATCCAGGTCGGGTGCAGGGTTCGCAGGGCCATGACGTCGACGCCCTCGCGTCCACCGATCTCGCTGGCCCATTCCTCGAGGCTGTGGGTGCTGATGCGCCGGGATACAGCGTTGACAAGACCTGTTACTCGTTCTCCGATGACTTGACGGGACAAATCGACCGAAGTGGCCACAGCAGCCCGGGTGGGCACCCTCATGGCAAGGATCTGGTGTGCCGCCATCCGTAGGACGACGCGCACTCCGGGCTGGAGTTTGGCAGGGTTTCGCCCTGATGCGGCCTCAATGATGCGATCCCAGGTACCCGATCCGCGGGAGGTGCCGTCGACGAGCTCGGTCGCGAACGCCGCGTCACGTCCGGTCATCCCGGTGGCACGCAATTGGTCGGCCAGGGCAAGGTTGGCATAGGCACCATGGGTCTCGACGGCCAACAGTGCGGTGTATGCCAGCCGTCGTGCTGGATCCGTCTTGCGGCGTTTCTGGTGGGGACGCTGATTCATCGCAGCCTGGTTCCGGCGTCAATCCCTGCGCCTCGCGCCCAGTCAGCTCCGTTCATGGCCTTCTTCCCGAAAGCCTGGACCTGCAGCAGTTCGAGGGGCCGAGAACCAGTCCCGAGGAAGAGCTGTTTGCGGGTGGCGACGAGCTGGCCCGGTCGAGCCGTCGTCACGGTGTTCGGGACCGTGGCGTCGGGGCCAAGGTGGCAGGTGCGCAACACTTTGAAGCGCTTGTCATCGAGTTCAGCCCATGCTCCCGGGGTCGGGGACGTGCCACGGACCAGATGGTCGATCTCCTCGGCAGGAGCCGTCAGATCAATGCGGACGTCACCTGGGTGTATCTGTGGGGCGGTCGTCACCCCTTCAGACGACTGAGGCGTCGGCTCGATCCCGGAATCGATGTCCTCGAGTGTCTGAGTCACCAGCGGGGTCGCGGTCTGGGCCAGTTCGGCGAGGAGCTCACCAGCTGTGGTCGTCTCGCCAATCGGCACTGTCATGGAGCGATACACCGGTCCGGCGTCGAGGTCCTTGACGAGTTGGAAGACGCAGGCACCCGTCTCCTCGTCCCCAGCCATGATGGCCCGCTGCACCGGGGCAGCTCCCCTCCAACGGGGCAACAGGGAGAAGTGCAGATTGATCCAACCATGTTTCGGCGCAGCCAGGAGATCAGTGGGGATGAGACCGCCATAAGCGACAACGACTGCGGCATCAATGTCGAGGGATGCGACAGCATCGTGCCCCTCACCTGACTTCACGCTGGCTGGCTTGATGACGGGAATGCCGAGATCCTCGGCTGCCTTGGCGACTGGGCAGGGACGCGGTGTGCGATGACGTCCGACTGGGGCGTCGGGTCGAGTCAGGACGGCGACGACCTCGTGGTGCGGGTCGTCAACAAGGGCCGTCAGGGTGGGGACGGCTACGTCCGGGGTGCCAGCGAAAAGTAATTTCACCCTTCCAGCCTATCGGCCGGACAACGCCTGCCGGCTTCACAAGAGATGCGCAGGATCGATGACGACGCGCAGAGTGCCCTGCTCATGGTTCATGGTGTGTTTGGAACGCAGGTGGAACAGGGCTGAGGACAACTCCCCGACGGAGAGTTGTCCCACCGGACGCACGATGATCCGGTCACGCTCACTCTCTCCAGCTCGCCGCTGTTGGGGGGCCGGGCCCAGCACTTCCAGCTTGTCCCCCATGTCCGCGTTCAGTCGCTCGGCTGCCAGGGCGACCGCTTGCGGTTCCCCGTCGACGATCCCACAGGGAACCGCGGGTGGGAACCGAGCCTCTCGTCGGTCCTCGAGCTCACGGGCCGCCCAACCGATGGGATCGTTGCGAACCATGGCCTGCAAGGCAGCATCCTCCGATGGGCCGACGACGACTACCCGCCCGCCATCGCGAACTGATCTGACGAGGGCCATGATCGCCATCCAGCGATCAACGGTCTGCTCCACCGCAGCCAGCCCCGGTCGAGACAGGGAGGACAGCGCATCGAGGATGACGGCGCAGGAGTATCCCGATTCCGGCGCTGGTTCAGCCCCCGGCGTGGCGACGACGAGTCTGGGAGCTGGGTCGACGCTGTCTCGCACGTGGTTTCCCGAGGAGTCGACGACGGGCACGTCCGGGAAGGCGCGGCCCAGTTCGCCGGCCGTCGTAGTCGCTCCGACGATTCCGGACCTGACGTCGGTGGAACCGCACTCGGGGCAACGCCACCGAGGTAGATGGGTGCCGCACCAAGTGCAGTGCAGGTCAACTCCCGTGTCAGTACGCCGTCCTGTCACCGGGCCGCCGCAGGAAGGACATCTCACGGGTGTCCGACACACCGAGCAGGATGGTGAGACCAGATCCCCAACTCGAGGCACCGACACGAGGACCGGTCCACGCAGCAATCCTTCCCTGATCGTCGTCATCGCCAGATCAGGCAGCCGCACGGACCGGGCCAATGGATCTCGTTCCAGAGCGATGTCGGAATCGCCTGGGATGCGTACCGGCGCACAGACGGATCTCATCGTCTGACGGTCTGCCCCGATGCTGACGAGCCAGCCTGACCTTAGCCACGACGCACAGCGAACCGAGCAGGAGTAGCTCGCCAACAGCAGAGCGCCGTGGTCGACCTGGGCTCGTAGGGCCGCAACATCCCGGGTGTTCGGGTAGGGAGCTCGGGGCTCGTCATGAAGGTCGGAGCCCTCGTCCCAGACTGCGACCAGCCCGATGTTCTCGATGGGCGCCATGACAGCTGACCTGGTGCCGATGACGACCTTGGCTGTACCACGAATGACGGCCAGATAATGACGCCATCTCGTCGACGCCGGTTGATCAGCGTGGAGGACGGCCACCGTCCCCGCCCCCAGGACGGCTTCGAACCTGGAATGGAGGGTGGTGACATCCTCGACGGTCGGACAGCAGACAATGGCACTACGCCCGGAGGCAAGAGCTGCGGAGACGGCCTGCAACAGGCCATTGGCCCAGTCCCCCAGACCTTCGTCATCTCCTGGGCCGCATACTGGGGTGACCCGCCAATGAGCTCGGGGACGCTCGCCGGCTGCCACCAGGTCGAGGAAATGACGTCCATCCGTGAGGGCCCGCAAGGTGCCTGACGGCATCGTCTCGGACGGGTTTGGCCACGGCGGCGGGTCAGCAGCCTCGGTCGTCGCGTGACGGGTCGGAATGGCCCACCTGAGCACCTCGTCGAGAGTGCCAGCCCAGTGATCGGCAACCTTACGAGCCAGCCTGAGCTGGTTCGGGGTCGACACGACCTGTTCGGAGATCAGCTTCACGACCGGGGAAAGCTTGACCCCTGGTTCCTGTTCGTGGTCGACCACCATCACGACGCCGTCACACAGTCGTCCGGCGAGTTTCACCCTGACCCGCGCACCCACCTGAATCCGACCGACGAGGTCATCAGGGATGAGGTAGTCGAAGGGACGGTCTAGGTGCGCCAAACCAGTGGAGACGACCACATGGGCAATCCATGTGGTCGTCTCCAGCAGCGGTTCGGTCATGGGTCAGATGCTACGGCCCACCACCGACGGCATCGCGACAGGTGGTGTTCTCTCAGAGACGGGCGGCCGCGGCCAAGGCCTCGGCACGGTCCGTCACCTCCCAGGTGATGCCGGGGAGCTCGCGTCCGAAGTGTCCTCCGGCGACGAGCTGGGAGTAAATCGGACGAAGCAGGTCGAGGTTCTTAATGATCGCCCCGGGACGAAGGTCGAAGACCTCGGTGACTGCGCGCTCGATCTCGATCTCGGGAACATGGTTGGTCCCGAAGGTGTCGATGCGGAATCCCACTGGACGCGCGGCACCGATGGCGTAAGCCACCTGGCACTCGCAGCGGTCGGCCAGACCTGCGGCGACGACGTTCTTGGCCACCCAGCGCATGGCGTAGGCAGCGGAACGGTCGACCTTGGAGGGGTCCTTGCCGGAGAAGGCACCGCCACCGTGACGGGCCATGCCGCCATAGGTGTCGACGATGATCTTGCGACCGGTCAGACCGGCGTCGCCCATGGGGCCACCGATGACGAACTTGCCGGTCGGGTTGACGAGCACCCTCATGTCCTTGTGATCAAGGCCGTAACGCTCCACCACCGGGTCGATGACAAGACGCCGCAGGTCCGCGCTCATCGTCGCGTCAATGTCAACGCCGTCACGATGCTGACTGGACACAACGACGGTGTCCACCGCCACCGGCTTGTCGTTCTCGTCGTAACGAATCGTGACCTGGGTCTTGCCATCGGGGCACAGGTAGTCCAGCGCACCCTCCTTGCGGACCTTGGTGAGCGTCAGGGACAGGGCGTGTGCCATGTCGATCGGAAGCGGCATGAGGGACGGGGTCTCGGTGCAGGCGTATCCGAACATCAGGCCCTGGTCGCCGGCGCCCTGGGCGTCGACGAGGTCAGTGGAACCGTGCCGTGTCTCGTAGGCCGAGGTCACTCCCCGAGCGATGTCGGGACTCTGGGCATCAATCGCCACCGATACGCCGCAGGAAGCACCGTCGAAACCCTTGGCCGAGGAGTCGTAGCCGATGTCGAGGATGCGGGACCGAGCAATACCTGCGATGTCGACATAGGCCTCGGTGGTGACCTCGCCACAGACCATCACCTGCCCGGTCGTCACGACAGTTTCGACGGCTGCGTGGGAATGCGGGTCCTCGGCAAGAAGAGCATCGAGGACGGCGTCAGAGATAGCATCAGCAATCTTGTCGGGATGGCCTTCCGTCACCGATTCGGATGTGAACAGACGAGTGGTGGGCATGGTGATTTCCTGTCCGCGCGGCCACAAGCCGCGCATCGTGTTACTGAGTGGCCAGCAGCGTGTGGACCTGGTCGAGAATGGCCACTGCAGCCTGCGACTTCGATCCGGTGAAGCGTCGACCGGGCCCCTGCTGGTGGACCACAGTGACGTCGGTGCCGGCCTTGCCGAACACCTTCCCCTCGCTCACGTCGTTGACGACCAACAGGTCGCATCCCTTGCGGGCGAGTTTGGCCTGAGCCAGCTCAAGGAGCTGGTCACGGTCAGGTGCCGTCTCGGCGGCAAACCCGACGACGACCCGGTGCGGTATCGATTGGGCACAGATTCGGGCCAGGACGTCAGGAGTCTGGTGTAACTCAAGGGATGTCGTCGTGGCGCCGACGGAGCCCTCTTCGTATTTCTTGATCTTCGTACTGACTGAAACCGGGGCGAAATCGGCAGCTGCAACGGCCTGGATGACGACGTCAGCCTCCAGTGCCAGATCATCCATGGCCTCGGCGAGGTCCTCGGTACTGGAGATCCGCGTCAGCTCGACGCATGACGGCATGGTGACATCAGTATGAGCTGCCACGACGTGAACGTTCGCACCGCGAGCAGCTGCCACCTGAGCGATGGCCCTTCCCATCCGTCCGGAGGAGGAGTTCCCGAGGTAACGCACTGGGTCAATGGCTTCGCGGGTGCCACCCAACGAGATGACGACGCATTTTCCTGCAAGATCCCGACGACACATTGCGTCAGCGGCATCCGGACAGGTCAACAAAAGCTCAACGAACTCGGCGATCTCGTCAGGATCGGGCAGACGTCCCGGACCGGAATCCCGACCGGTGAGACGTCCGGAGGCCGGATCCTTGACGACGATGCCGCGACGACGCAGGGTTGCGACATTGTCAACAGTGGCTGGATTCTGCCACATCCCGGTGTGCATGCCGGGAGCCAGCAGAACGGGCGCGGACGTGGCGAGAATCGTCGTTGTCAGGAGGTCGTCGGCGTGACCACCGGCGATCCGTGCCATGAGATCGGCGGTCGCTGGGGCGACGACGACCACGTCGGCACGCTCGGCCAGCCGAATGTGTTCGACGCCGGGAACGTCGTCGAAGACATCGGTGTGGACCGGGTGCCCACTCAGTGCCTCCCACGTGGGGCGTCCGACAAATTCGAGAGCAGCCCTGGTGGGGACGACGTGGACCTCATGGCCAGCCTCGGAAAGGAGCCGCAAGAGCAGACATGCCTTGTAGGCGGCAATTCCTCCTCCGACGCCGAGGACAACGACACTCACGCCGGACTCAGATCAGGCGTTCGGATCAGCGAGGTCGGCAAAGGGGTCGTCGAGCTCGATGGCCGGGGCCTCCTGGGCCGCCTCGGCCTGAGCAGCGATCTCCTCGGCGTCCATCTCATGAGCCTCGACGACGCCGGCCTGGATCTCACGCATGGCGATGGACAGCGGCTTTTCCTGGTTGGTGGTCTCCACCAGCGGGCCGACGTTCTCCAGCAGCCCCTCCGCCAGCTGCGAGTAGTACGCGTTGATCTGACGGGCGCGCTTCGCGGCGAAGAGAACGAGGCGGTACTTCGAGTCGACGTGCTCGAGGAGCTGGTCGATGGGCGGGTTGACGATGCCTTCAGGCGTGGTCTCGGTCAAGGAATGTCCTCCCAGTATGGTCATAGACCCAGCAACCCTACCAGAGAGGCAACGGCATGGTCCACGGTGTCGTTGATGACAACGGCGTCGAACTCATCGGCGTTCGCCAACTCCACACGAGCTGTCTGCAGCCGACGCTCCTGCTGTGCGGGAGTCTCCGTCCCCCGACCGATCAAACGGTGCACGAGCTCCTCCCACGACGGCGGGGCGAGAAAGACCTGAGTGGCCTGCGGATAGGTCTGTCGCACCTGACGAGCACCCTGAAGATCGATCTCAAGAATGACGGTGCGCCCGCTCGCAACTGCCTTCTCGACGGGCTTGCGCGGGGTGCCGTACCGGTGACTGTTGTGGACGACGGCCCATTCCAGCAGCCCGTCACCCTCAACAAGGTCATCGAACTGCTCCTGGCTGATGAAGTCGTACTCAATTCCGTCGCGCTCAGTGGGGCGAGGCGGACGGGTCGTCACTGACCTCGAGACGACGATCTCAGGGTGGCGACGCAGCAACGCGCTCACCACCGTTCCCTTGCCAACGGCTGTTGGCCCAGAGACGACGGCCACCTTGACAGGGTCGTTGTGCAGAAGGCCACGGGCCTGTGGGATGGTGGGATCGCTGCTCATGGCAACACCCTAATGGTCCATGGCGACGACGTCGCGCAGGGGCGTGGAACCTCAGGAACGATGGTCGAACTCGGCACGCAGGTCAGCGACCTGATGTCGCCCCAGGCCACGAATGCGACGATTCGGGGCGATCTCAAGGCGCTCCATGATCTCGGCGGCACGCTTGTCCCCCACGCGAGGAAGGGCCTTCAGCAGGTCAACAACCTTGACGTGGGCAAGCACATCATCCTTGGCAGCCTCGTCCAACGCCTCGGACAACGACAAGTCACCGGTGCGAACCTTCGCCTTGAACTCAGCTCGGACTCGCCTGGCCCGTGTCGCTGCTTCACGAGCAGCCGAAAGCTGTTCCGGTGAAAGAGTGGGTATGGACACGAGCCCCTCCGATCAAGTGCGCAGCCATTCCGAACAATGCGAAAGGCTCCCACCAGAACCCTGGTGGAGACCTTTGGCACACTAGTCCGCTTAGTCGGAGTTTGGGTCCGATTTGTGGAGATCTGTATCCAATTCGTGATCTTTGGATGTTGGGTGTTCTTCCGCCTCCAGATCGGCTCCACCAGAGAGTTTCGTGGACTCTACGACATTTTCGGTAGCCAGACCCACATTGTCAGCCTCGTCGGAGACAGAGTCGGAATCTGAGGTGACCTTCATCCGCAGCTGCTCGGTTCCATCTGGTGGTTCGGCTCTGTTCTCGTCTTCACCAACAGTGTGCGGGGGGAGGACGTCCGCAGAGGACACATCCTCCACCCGGGCAGGGCCGTGGGCAATGACGGCGTTCAGCAGACCGTTGAGGAATGGCGCCGAGTCATCCGTCGAGAACTCCTCGCTCAACTCAATGGCCTCAGAGATGACGGCCGGGTCCGGCGTATCCGTGTGCAGAATCTCGAAGGCGGCCAGGCGAGCGAGAGCACGGTCGACGCGCGGCATCCGAGCCAGCGTCCAGCCCTCGGAGAGGCAATCAGCGAGGACCGAATCCAGACCAACCTGGCAGGCAGCCACTCCGCGAACCAGATCAGCTGCGAACGGGCGCACCGGGTTCGTGAAGACCCCTGGGCGAGCGGCCAGGACTTCGAGGGGATCGGTGCTCATGAGGTCAGCCTCGAACAGAATGTCGAGCGCCTGTTTGCGAGCCTTGGACCGCGTAGAGAGATCAGTGTGCTTCTGGATGTCTCCGCTGATGCGCCTGACCTCGAGGTCCCCGATCCTCTCGACGGGGCCCTCGTCGTCAGGCGTGGGAGTGGTGCTCGTACTCACTTCTCGGAAATGCGACCGAGGTAGTCGCCGGAGCGGGTGTCGACCTTGACCTTCTCACCAGTGGTGATGAAAAGCGGGACCTGGATCTCGCGACCGGTCTCGAGGGTGGCTGGCTTGGTGCCGCCGGTGGAGCGATCACCCTGCAGGCCAGGCTCGGTGTAGGTGATCTCGAGTTCGACCGAGGCGGGCAGATCAATGTACAGCGGGTTGCCCTCGTGCAGGGCGACGGTGGCGGTCTGGTTCTCGAGCATGAAGTCCTTGGCGTCACCGACGACCTCGGAGGGAATCGGCAGCTGCTCGTAAGTGGTCTCGTCCATGAAGACGTAAACGTCACCATCTTGGTACAGGTACTGCATGTCGCGGCGATCGACCTCGGCCGACTCGATCTTGACGTCAGAGTTGAAGGTTTTGTCCACAACCTTGCCGCTCAGAACGTGCTTGAGCTTGGTACGAACGACAGTGTTTCCCTTACCCGGCTTGTGGTGCTGGAACCAGATGACCGTCCACAGCTGGCCGTCGAGGTCGAGAACGGTGCCGTTCTTGATGTCATTGGTGGAGATAACCACAGGTCGGTCCCTTTCGAGGTGGATTGCGTCGATCATGGATCAGGATGAGGCCCGCCAGCCGACATCCCGAGCAAGTCTAGCGGACGCAGGCCTTCACCCCTATTGCCGGTAGCGGGCCGGCCCCTGATATACACATCCCAACCACTCGACGCCTTCACGACATGATCCTGTCACGCCCCGTTCATGCCGTTGAGGGCTTGGCCGCGCACCTCGTCAGTAACGTTGTCGCCATGCACGACCTCGACTCCACTGAGCTGCGGGCCCACTTCGATCCCGCCACGGATTCCGACCAGCACTCACTGCGCGAATTCATTGATCTGGTCGCTGATGCCGGATATGTCGTCGATTCCGATGAGCACGGAGACGATCCCGAACTCATCGCTCCTGACGGTTCCGCCGTGGAGACATGGCATGAGGACTACCCCTATCCGAATCTCATGGACAGGCGCGAGTACGAAACCCAGAAAAGGTTGCTGCAAATTGAGCTTCTCAAGCTGCAATACTCCATTGACGACACCGGCGAGCGCCACGTCATCGTCTTCGAGGGACGCGACGCCGCAGGAAAGGGTGGGGCAATCAAGAGATTCAGTGAGCATCTCAATCCCCGTCGCTGCCGTACCGTCGCCCTCGACAAGCCCTCGGACCGCGAGCTCGGTCAGTGGAACTTCCAGCGGTACATCCAACACTTCCCCACTGCTGGCGAGATCGTCCTCTTCGACCGATCCTGGTACAACCGCGGCGGTGTCGAGCGAGTGATGGGGTTCTGTACCGACGAAGAGCATCGAGTCTTCCTGCGTCAAGCACCAATCCTTGAGGAGATGATGATCGAGTCGGGAATTCACGTCACCAAGTTCTGGTTCTCGGTGACCCGTCAGGAACAACGCACCCGATTTGCCATTCGTCAGCTTGATCCAGTTCGCCGCTGGAAGCTCTCTCCTATGGACCTGGAATCCTTGGGACGTTGGGACGACTACACCCGCGCCAAGGAAGAGATGTTCGCCGCTACTGACACCGATGCTGCCCCGTGGATTTGCATCAAGTCCAACGACAAGAAACGCGCGCGTCTCAATGCCATGAGGTATTTCCTGTCCCAATATGATTACGAAGGCAAAGATACCGATGTAGTCAGTCAGCCCGACCCTCGGTTGGTACGTCGAGCCCGAGACATGGTTGGAGACTGAGTGGTGCTGGCTCGACGAGGTTGAGTGGTGGCAGCCCTGACGGCAGAACTCATGGCGTGCTGATGTGCCACGGCCCCCTCCTGGCGACATCGCACTACCCCCCGTCTCGCCTTCCAGCACGTTGAAGGCGCTGGGCAAAGTTGGCAAGGCTCGAGGAGATGAGGATGACGTCGGCAGATCGTCGGGCCATCTCGATGCAGCACCCATGCCCACTCCGACAGTTGCTGCCGAAAGAGCGGGAACGTCGTTGACGCCATGACCGACCATGACCATCTTGTGTCCCGACACCATGAGTTCCGAGGCGACATCGGCGTTTCCGATCGGACGCAGTTTGGCGCGATCCTCGTCAATGAACTGGATTGCGTCAATCCACTCGTCGTTCACCCATACGTGTGACCGCGCGGTCGTATCCGTGGAAAACCCGGTGGGACACGGCGGCTGACCCCGACATGGCGGCCGCTCACGCCACCTGAAACACCATGCCCAAACTCTTGACGGAACTCCGCGGCCATAGGGGCTGGCGAATCACGACCCGCACAGATGACGCAGTCAACCGGATGTTCACTGAACTACTCAACGGCTGCGACCGGCATCGGACCTCCAGTGATCCGGAACTGATCAACCTCGGATACACCAGTTTCGACGGCTCCATCCATGGCGATGCGGTCGCCTGGAGAGATGACGACGAAGTCACCCACGCCTTCGGCCAAATCGTTCACGGGGCCCCTCCGCCACGGGGTCGACGTAGTCGCTGTCGACACCACAAAGACATGGCTGCGTATTTTTCGCTCACATGAAGGTAGTCAGCGTGGTTGATGCCGAGCAGCAACCCTGCGATTCCTGTTGACGGTCATTCCCAGCACGCAACAGGGTGAATCGATGGGCGGTGTGTCGACCTCCCCTCTTCTCCTCCCTGTGGCAATCTTGATGATGCCCAGCGTTGGGCACCGAGCGACGTCGCAAGAACCTCGACCAACAGACAGTTGTCCACAGATCTGACATTGCCTGACAGATTTCACGGTCTCCGACGACAACTGAAGGCGTGAAGACCTTTCAAGACCAGATCGAGCGCCGCGGTGTCGCCCGTATTCACCGCCACAGCTACATTCGAGGCCAAGCGGACCGTGCAGTGGCCCGCGGAGACGCAGTCCGGATCCTGCCCGGAGTAGTTGCCGCAGCCTCGCTTGCTCGCGACCCACAGACGATCATCCGGGCACTCTTCCTGTGGCACCGAGATGTCGTTCTCGTCGGCAAGGCGGCCCTCATCCTTCTCGGCATGAGGGCCCCGGGATCGGCTCGACCGATGGACTTGCGCAGCGTCGCCGAGGTCGAGGCATTCTCCCGAACCCGCAGCCTCGTTCGTCCAGCCATCCAGGTTCATCGCTGGCATGTACCGCACCGATTCATCACTGAAAGGGAGAGAGTTCGTCTCGCCACACCCGAGGTGTCAGTCCTGATGCTGGCCGTCCAAGGCGAATGGGAATGGGTGTGCGAAGCGCTGCGCCAGCGCATCGTCACTCCTGGGAGCTGCCGAAAGGCGCGTAGGGGGCTCACCGGGCGGTTCCCGAAGGTCCAAGTTGATGCCGCTCTGGCTGACATCACGTTGGTAGCCTGGTCGATTCCCGAGTTGGAGATGGGCCGAATGCTGAGGGCAGTTGGGATAACCGGACACAAACCAAACCACAAGGTTCAGGTCGGCGACCGCTACTTCTACCTCGACCAAGCTTTCGAGGAGGAAAAGGTGGCCCTCGAGATCGACGGCAGGAAGATGCATGGCACCGCGGATGGTTACGAGGCGACGATGATGCGGTCCGCCCATCTCGACCGGCACGGGTGGAAGGTGCTCCACACCACCCCGACCATGATCCGGCGGAATCCTCAATTCGTGCTTGACTGGTTGGCCTCTCATCTCCATCGCCGTCACCGACCCAAGGCCATGTTCAGCGAACCGGTGTTGCGGAGCATCATGATGGGCCTTGGCACCGCCTAGCGACCTTCTCGCCAGACACTGGACTAATAAGATCACTGTTCCAGGTTTTCATCCCGTGCGGCTGTGGCGATATCGGTCATGACCACGCAATGTGCTGCCACACGTAGCAATCTCAGCCTTCACAACCGGGATCGCCACACGAGAGGATGAAGACCTCCGAACACACAGATGCACTCGTAATGGTTAGGGGAGGCGGACTCGTCATCGGGGACACCAGCTTGTGATCAGCGAGATGTGACGGGGCGTCGTGATGACGAACGGGCAGTTTTCCCGACCGAAGGGCGAAGAGATCGACGGCAGGAACCGCCTCACAGCGACTGACCCGCAGCATCAGGAAGCCTGCAGGCTCCTGTAACACTCGACCAGCACGTCCTCATCGGGATCCGCGATCATCGCGGCCTCACCAGGCTCACTGATGCCGACGAACCTCAACACACGGCGGCCAGTCTGTGGGTCGAGTCGAGTCTTCTTGTCGAGGTCCATCGTCTCGCGCAGCTCCGACCACGCGACCTCGTCGAAGGTGATGGGCAGTCCGATACCCGACAGGATGGCCCGAGTACGAGAGACCTCCCCGTCGGACAGTCCTAGGTACCGTCGAGACAACTCAGCAGCGAAGACCATCCCGACGGAGTCCGCCTCCCCGTGACGCCAGGTGAAATGCTTGTGGGCCTCGACGGCGTGGGCCAAGGTGTGCCCATAATTCAATCTCTCGCGGCCAACGTGTCCGCTCGAGGAGGTTCGCTCGTGCAGATCACCACTGACAACCTCGGCCTTCACTGCGACCGCCCTGGTCAGCACCTCGACGAAAGCCGCCGAGGTGACGTCGAGAACGTCCTGTCCGGCAACAAGATCCAGGATCACCGGGTCATTGATGAACCCACACTTGACGATCTCCGCCAAGCCCGATCGCACCTCACGAACAGACAGGGTCGTCAAGAGATCGGTGTCACACAGCACGGCCTTCGGCTCATGGAAGGCACCGACGAGGTTCTTCCCGGCAGGAATGTTGATACCGGTCTTGCCGCCGATCGCGGCATCGGCCATCGCGAGCACCGTCGTCGGGATCTGGATGGCGTCGACCCCGCGCATCCAGGTCGCCGCCAGGAACCCGGCGAGATCCGTGGCGGCTCCCCCACCGAGACCGACGATGACGTCGCCGCGAGTCATGCCAGCCTCGGCCAGGCCCTGCCAACCGCGGGCCAGCACATCAGGTGACTTGGCGGCCTCGGCGTCCGGCACCTCGATGACGACCGGATCGTGAATTCCAAGTCGCCCGACGCGGTCCACGAGTGGCTGGGGACACACCACGGCGACCCTGCGTCCTGCCACCAGAGTGGGCAGTTCCGTCACCGCGCCGGGGCCAATCCGCACCTGGTAGGGCTGCGCCGTTGGTACCTCGACACGGCTCATGACTCCCCCTCCAGGTCGGCCAGCTCACTCATGATCGCCTCGACGACCTGGTCAGGGGTCAGTTTGTCGGTGGCCACTCGGATAGTTGCCGGGCGCTCATACACCGCTCGCCTATCCTTCATGAGCCGCACCAATTGCGAGTGCACTTGGCCTCCCAACAGTGGTCGGCCGGTGTCCTTCAGCCCCACCCGGTCAGCCGCGGTACGAGCCGAGACGTCCAGCCAGACGACGCACACCTGGTCCAAGGCCTTACCGACCTCGATGTCGACCGGCGCTCCCCCACCGAGGGAAACCACCCCGCCGCGTTCGATCGCAGCGAGGGTCTCCCGCCTCTCCACCTGGCGGAAGTACGGCTCTCCCTCGACGAGGAAGATCTCCGGGATGTCGCGCCCCTCGACCTGCTCGATGAGAGCATCGACGTCGACGAACTCCTCCTCCAGGCGCTCAGCCAAGAGCGGCCCCACCGTCGACTTGCCGGACCCTGGAGCACCGATGAGGACGATGACACTCACGGGGCCACCACCAGACCGCGTTCGGCCAGGCGACCCAGGTAGGCCTGAGCGTTACGGCGGGTCTCGGCCACCGAGTCTCCGCCGAACTTGTCCAGGGCGCACTCGGCCAGCACCAGGGCAACCATGGCCTCGGCCACGACACCTGCCGCCGGGACCGCGCAGACGTCGGAACGCTGATGATGGGCCGTGGCGGCCTCACCCGTGGTGGTGTCGATCGTCGGCAGGGCACGGGGAACAGTTGCGATGGGCTTCATGGCCGCCCTCACCCGCAACACCTGGCCGGTGGACATGCCGCCCTCGGTACCGCCCGCACGATCACTCATGCGGTGGATACCCGCCTCGGTCGGCTCCATCCAGTCATGGGCCTGAGAGCCGCGACGACGGGCCAGCTCAAAGCCGTCCCCCAGTTCGACGCCCTTGATGGCCTGGATCCCCATGAGTGCTCCGGCGAGACGCGCATCGAGTCGTCGGTCCCCCTGGCTGTGGGATCCCAACCCGGCAGGCAGGCCATATGCCAACACCTCGACGACACCACCCATGGTCTCGCCCTCCTTGCGGCACGCCTCCACCTCAGCAACCATCCGCTCGCTCGTGGCCGGGTCAGTACAACGCACCGGATCAGCGTCAATACGGGCCAGATCCGCCGGTTCCGGCCGCACATCCTCAGGACACTCGATAGGCCCGAGGGACACGACATGGGACAACACATCGACGTCGAGGGCCTGTTTGAGGAAGGCCTTGGCAATTGCTCCCAGGGCCACTCGCGCAGCGGTTTCACGGGCCGATGCGCGTTCCAGGATCGGCCGGGCCTCATCAAAGTCGTACTTCTGCATACCCGCGAGGTCAGCGTGTCCCGGACGGGGACGGGTCAGAGCAGCTCCACGAGCCTGACCGGCCAGCTCCTCGGGGGATACCGGTCCGGGGGCCATGACGGTACGCCACTTATCCCATTCGGAGTTACCGATCTGGATCGCGATGGGATCGCCGAGGGTCTCCCCGCGACGGAATCCCGCGATCAGCTCCAACTCATCGGCTTCGAAGGACATCCGGGCCCCTCGCCCCACCCCGAGGCGACGACGCCGCAACTCCTCTGAAATCTCGTCGGCCCCGACGCGGACATGGGCCGGGATGCCCTCCATCGTCGCGACAAGGGCAGCGCCGTGAGACTCCCCGGCAGTGAGGTAACGCAACATGGAGCCCAGTCTCTCAAAGGCGTGCGCGCTCAGCCAGAGCGTTCTGCGCTGTGGACCTCAAGACATCCATGGGAACGTCATGGCCCGTCATGAGACGAACCTGGTCGACGGCCTGTCCGGCGAGCAGGTCGAGGCCATCGATAATCGTGATGCCGGCGTTCTCCCCAGCCACCGTCAGCGGCGTCGGCCACGGGTCGTAAATGACGTCGAAGACGGCGTCAGCACGGGCAGCGAGGTCCTCAGCCCGGTCCATGAGGGACCCGGCCGGAACCGTCGAGACCATGAGGTCACAACGCGACGGCTCGGACTCGAAGGGCAACCAGGCGACGCGGATCCCAAGACGGTTGGCAAGCTCAAGGATCTCGGTCGACCGATCGCGAGAGCGCGACATGATGATGACCTCGTCTGTCCCCAGTTGGACGGCAGCGGCAAGAACTGACCGTGCCGTCGCCCCCGCTCCGAGCATGACGACCTTCCCAACCCCGGTGACGCCCCGAGACCGAAGCGCAACCCCGGCGCCGGTCACGTCGGTGTTACGGACGATGGCTCTCCCGTCACGACGCACCCAGGTGTTCGCCGCTCCGAGCAGTTCGACGGTCTCGTCGGCCTCCCCCAACTCACTGAGATCAACCTTGTGGGGCATCGTCACCGACAAGCCGCGCCACGACTCGTCCAGCTCATCGACGAAGGTGCGCAGTCCACCGGGCTCGACGTCAACGGCGTCATAGGACCAGTCCAGTCCGAGAACCCGATATGCGGCCCGGTGGATTGCCGGCGACACGGAATGAGCCACTGGATGACCAACAACCGCGCACCGCATCGTCAACTCCCCCCGATCAGCACTTGCCCTTGTGGGCCTGACACCACGCCTGGAACTTCTTCACATTCTTCTCGTGATCGGCCAGGGTCTTGGCATAGGCCGTCGTCCCCTTGTCGGGATCCGTGACGACCCAGTACAGGTAGTCGCTCTTGATCGGGGTCACGGCCGCCTCCATCGACGCCGCACCAGGATTGTTGATGGGAGTCGGTGGGAGGCCGTTGTGCAGGTAGGTGTTGTAAGGAGAGTCCTTGGCACGCTGCTCGTCGGTCGTCGTCAGCTTTCCGTCGGCATGGTTGGCGTACAGCACCGTCGCATCCGACTCCACCTTCATACCCTGGTTGAGACGGTTGTAGATGATGCCGGCGACCATCCTCATGTCCTTGGGGTTCCTGGCCTCCTTCTCCAGGATGGAGGCGACGATGAGGGCATCATAGGGACTGCGCTTGATGGCCTGGGCCTGACCCATGAAGTTCATGGTGTTCACCTGTTTGACGAACTGGTTCGCCTGCATCTGCAGAATCTCCAGCGGTGTCGGGTTGGAACCCACCTCGTAGGTGTCGGGGAAGAGGAAACCCTCCGGACGGTCCTTGGCCCACACCGGCAGGCCAAGCTTCTTGGTCTGCTTGTACGCGACCTTGAAACTGTCGACGGGCATGGTGGTGCCCTTGGCCATGATGGCGAACTGTTCCTCGGTTGTCAGTCCCTCGGGAAGGGTGACGCGAGTGCGCTGGATGTTGTCCGGGTTGCCCAGGATGGAGACAGCCTTCGCCGCGCTCATGTGGGTCTTGAGCTTGTACTGGCCGGCCTGGATCGTGACGTCAGACTCCGACTCGCGAATGGCCTTGTTGTAGGCCTTCGTCGACTTGATGACGTCGTTGTCGAGCAGGATCGATCCGACCTCGCTCACCGACGCGCCCGAGGGCACACGCACCAGGACGTCCTTCTCACCGTCTCCGAGGTAGTCGTCGGCCGACTTGTACGAGATGTAGGCGTCATAGGTCTTGACACCGACGAAGACGCACCCACCAACGAGAACCGCCAAGGACAAGATGACCGCCACAGCACTGCGAAACTTGTACCAGAACTCCGCCTTGGGGTCATCCTGTTCGTCGAACGGTCCGCTCACGAATCCGTCCCTCCTGTCGTCGTCGCCGATCGGGCCGACCGGACTTGCTCCAACACGTGCTCCAGTATGGCCACCGCAGCCACCTGATCAATAACGCCACGCTGTTTGCGCGCGTCTCGCCCGGCATCGTGGAGAGCACGAGCGGCCGTACGTGTCGTCATCCTTTCATCGACCCAGCGCACCGGAATCGGACTGATGGCCTCGGCAAGCTGATGTCCGGCCTGCCGAACATCCCGCGCGGCGATCTTCTCGGTGCCGTCGAGGGCCACCGGGAGGCCCATGATGACCTCGACGGGCTCATACTCGGCGACAATCTCGGCCAGGCGCTGTACCGGACGATTCGCGGTCTGCACCGTTTCGACCGGGAAGGCAAGGATGGCATCACGGTCACTCGCAGCCACACCAATCCGGGCCTTCCCCCAGTCGACAGCGATCCTCACACCGCGCAGGGAGGTATCGGGGCGCTCCTCGGGGTTCACAGCGCAGTCAGCTCAGCATTGACGGCACGAAGAGCGGCGTCGATGCCAGAAGCATCGCTGCCAGCACCTTGAGCCATGTCGTCCTTGCCGCCACCGCGGCCACCGATCGGCCCCGTGCCGGCCTTAATGAGGGCACCAGCCCTGGCTCCGGCGGCGCGAGCGGACTCAGTCGTCGCGACGATCATGGCGGGCTTGTCGTCTGTACCTCCGATGAGGGTGACGACCGCCGGGCGATCCTTGACGCGGACCCGGACCTCGGAGGCCAGGGTGCGCAGGTCGTTGCCAAGAACACCAGGCACCCTGGCCGCGATGAGGTCAAAGGACCCGGCCGGGGTGGCACCGGCGACGATGTCGTCAACCTGCCCCATGAGTTCGCGGGTGCGGGCGGCGGCCAGCCTGTGCTCAGCGTCCTTGAGGTCGGCAGCGAGCTTGGAGACGCGGTCGGCCAGCTGGTCAGGCTGCACCTTGAGGATGCCGGTGAGCTCGTTGACCAGGGCACGTTCGGCAGCCATGTGGCGGAAGGCATCGGTGGAGACCAGCGCCTCGACGCGGCGAGTCCCTGAACCGACCGATTGTTCGCTCAGCAGGCTCAGCATGCCGATACGACCGGTGGAGGCGACGTGAGTGCCACCGCACAACTCGCGGGACCACGGGCCGGCCAGTTCGACGACGCGCACGATCGGCGGGTACTTCTCGCCGAACATGGCCATCGCTCCCATGGCCTTGGCATCCTCAAGAGGCATCTGGGTGTCGGTGACCTCGAAGTCGTCGTGGATGGCGACGTTGCAGCGCTCCTCGATCTCCTCCTTGAGGGATTCCGAGAGTCCCTTGGTGGCCGAGAAGTCGAAACGCAGGTAGCCGGGCTTGTTGTAGGAGCCGGCCTGGGTGGCCGACGGCCCGACCAGCTCGCGCAGGGCTGCGTGGATGACGTGGGTGGCGGTGTGGGCCTGGCAAGCTCCAAAACGGGTGGTCGGGTTGACCTGCGCGGTCACCTTGTCACCGACAGCGAGGTCTCCGTCGAGACGTACCTTGTGGACGATGAGGCCGGGAACCGGGCGCTGGACGTCCAGGACCTCGAGATCGAAGCCATTGGCGCGGATGATGCCGGAGTCGGAGTCCTGGCCACCCATCTCGGCGTAGAACGGGGTCTCGGCGAGCACGACCTCGACGACTGATCCGGACTCGGCAACCGTGACGGAGGCACCGTTGGCGATAATGCCAGTGACGGTGGTGTCGACGGTCAGATCCGTGTAGCCGAGGAAGGGAGTCTCGCCGAGGGCGCGCACCTGGGAGTAAGCCTCCGGGTCGGTGAGCAGGCCCTTCTTGGCCTTGGAGTCTGCCTTGGCACGGGCGCGCTGCTCGGCCATCAGGGCGGTGAACTTGTCACGGTCGACCTGCAGGCCCTGTTCGGCCGCCATCTCAAGGGTGAGGTCAATCGGGAAACCGTAGGTGTCGTGCAACTGGAAGGCCTTATCGCCAGACAGGGTCTTGGAGCCCGCAGCTCTGGTGTCTGCCACCGCGGCGTCGAGCATCGCGGTACCGGCGCTGAGGGTACGACGGAAGGTCTCCTCCTCGGCAGTGGCAGCCCCGATGACGCGATCCCACTGAGCGAGGACGTCCGGGAAGGAAGCCGACATGAGGTCACGGGAGACCGGCAGCAGCTCAGGTAGCACCGGATCCTCCACACCGAGCAGACGCATGGCACGGACGACGCGACGCAGCAGACGACGAAGCACATATCCACGAGCCTCGTTGCCGGGGGTGACGCCGTCGGTCATGAGCATGAGGCCGGAACGGACGTGGTCGGCAACCACGCGCAGCCGGACGTCGTCGTCATGGTTGGCGCCATAACGCCTGCCCGACATCTCCGAAGCCTTCTCGATGACGGGGAAGACCTGGTCAATCTCGTACATGTTGTCGACGCCCTGGAGCAGGTACGCGATGCGCTCCAGACCAGCGCCGGTGTCGATGTTGAGGCTGCGCAGCGGGCCGGCGATGTCGAAGTCGTCCTTGGCGCGAACCGCGGACAGATCCTCGGTCTCGAACACGAGGTTCCAGATCTCGAGGTAACGATCCTCATCGGCCTGCGGACCTCCGTCGGGGCCGTAAGCCGGACCACGGTCGATGTAGATCTCGGAGCAGGGGCCGCCCGGACCGGGGACGCCCATGTGCCAGTAGTTGTCCTTGAGGGAACGGCCCTGGATGTGCTCATCGGGAACCCCGACGGCTCGCCAGGCCTCGCGCGCCTCGATGTCGCCCTCGGGGTAGTCCGGATGGAATCCCGGGCCGAGGACCGTCACCCAGATGCTGGCCGGGTCAAAGCCGAATCCACCCTGATCGGCAGGCTTGGCGACGAGCTCCCAGGCGTACTGGATGGCCTCATTCTTGAAGTAGTCACCGAAGGAGAAGTTGCCCAGCATCTGGAAGAAGGTGCCGTGGCGGGTGGTCTTGCCGACCTCGTCGATGTCGAGGGTACGGACGCACTTCTGGATGCTGGTGGCGCGTTTCCACGGGGAAGGCTCGGAGCCCATGAGGTAGGGCTTGAACGGCACCATGCCGGCATTGACGAACAGCAGGGTGGGGTCGTTGTACAACAGCGAGGCGCTCGGCACCACTGCGTGACCCTTGTTCTCGAAGAAGTCGACGAAGCGCTGTCCGATCTCCGCTGTTCTCATGCCTGGTCCTTCTTGACGTGGTCGCTGATTGTGGCCTGTGGGAAATCCTGACAGATTTTCAGGACATACCGGGTCCCAACCCTACCCGGACGCGCGGTAGGCCACATCTCAGCGCGCCGCGGAAAATGTCGAGCTGGGGAATCGTGGAGCGACGGGTGATCCGATTGTGGATCAGTTCTCGTCGTCGAGGTCCTCAGCTGCTGACGCACCATGACTCACCTCAGCGGGAGCTGTCTCGTTCTCGACCTGGGAGGGATGGTTGCGACGCCTGGGACGACGAATCGTGCGTCGCACTCCCTCACCAAAAGCAGCGGCCTTCACCATCGGCGTCCCGACCGTCTGGGTGAAGGTTTGAGCGAGTTCAGCAGCCTGACCGGTGACGACGGTGCCGTGCTCGGAAATGGTGTGAATGTCCTCGATGACCTGGTCAAGCTTCGAGATCTCACCATTGGTGATGACGACCGTTCCCTTGAGTTCTTCCAAGATCGGCACCGTCGACTCATCCACGTCGCGGACCGTCCTGCGCACCTCATCCAGGACGCCACCAAGTTTCAGCAGGGGAACGGCACACAGCGCGACGAGCACCACCGCCGCGAGAGCAGCGATGAGTCCGGCGATCTGACCCAGGGTCATGACTTCTTCTCCTCGGTGGTATCTCGTCCGAGCAGCATCCGTATCTGGCTCAGACGTTGTGAGATGGCAGCCTCATTGCCGTGGTCGGTCGGGTGGTAATACCGCGTCGAGGCGATGTCGTCAGGAAGATACTGCTGTTCTGCCACCCCGTGCGGAAAGTTGTGAGCGTAACGGTATCCGACCCCGTGACCGAGGTCGTGGGCGGATGAATAGTGCGCGTCCCGCAAATGGGCAGGCACCTCTCCTCCCTTACCGGCGCGGACGTCGGACAGTGCCCCGTCGATGGCGGTGATGACGGCGTTGGACTTCGGGGCGGTGGCCGCTGCAATGGTCGCCTGGGCCAGGTTGAGGCGGGCCTCGGGCATACCGATGAGTTGAACGGCCTGGGCTGCGGCGACACAGGTTTGTAGCACGCTCGGGGCGGCCATGCCGATGTCCTCGCTGGCCAAGATCACCAGACGGCGGCCGATGAACCGGGGATCCTCCCCCGCCTCGATCATCCGGGCCAGATAGTGCAAGGCTGCGTCGACGTCCGAACCACGTACCGACTTGATGAAGGCACTGATGACGTCGTAGTGCTGATCACCGTCACGGTCGTACCGCACCGCAGCGCGATCCACAGCCGTCGAGACGATCTGACTGGTGATGATGTCAGTTCCAGCCGTGCCCGCTCCGGCGGCGGCCTCCTCGAGATAGGTCAGGGCTCGTCGGGCGTCTCCCCCCGCCAGCTGCAACAGGTCGGCTCGGGCATCGTCGTCAAGGGCGTAGAGCCCGTCCGAGTCGGTGCGCAGACCGCGCGGATCACTCAGTGCACGGTCGATGAGGGAGGAGACATCAGCCTCGGTGAGGGGTTTCAGGGTCAGCAGCAGGGATCGGGACAGCAGCGGGGAGATGACCGAGAAGGATGGATTCTCCGTGGTGGCGGCGATGAGGGTCACGGTCCGGTTCTCGACTGCGGGCAGGAGCACGTCCTGCTGGGCCTTGGAGAACCGGTGCACCTCGTCGACGAAGAGGACGGTCGGCTTTCCCAGCGCCAGCTGACGACGAGCGGTGTCGAGTTCCCGTCGGACATCCTTGACTCCGGCGGTCACGGCCGAGATCTCCACGAATCGTCGGTTCGTGGCGTGGGACACCACAGAGGCAATCGTCGTCTTGCCGACCCCCGGAGGGCCCCACAGGAAGACGCTCATGGCCCCGGTGCCCTCAGCCAGCCGACGCAACGGCGACCCGGGGGTCAACAGGTGTTGCTGACCGACGATCTCGTCAATCGTGCGGGGGCGCAGTCGAACGGCCAGTGGCGCGTCAGGGTTGGGAGTGTCCAGGGACCCGCCACTGGTCGCGTCGGGCTGTGCCGGCCCGACGTTGCCGAAGAGATCCTCACTCACCATGGCACCATATCGCCGCGCTGCGACACCCCGACGTCCAACGACGCTCAACATGAGGAACGGGCGACGACCGTACGCATCAGTCGCCGCCCGTCGTCAGCTCGGAATCGTCACTTCTTGGACTTCTCTGCGTCGTCCTTCTGCCCCTCGGGGGACTCGGCCTTCTTCTTCGGCTTGGCGTCCACCCCAGCCTCACGACGCTGAGCCGGGGTGATGGGAGCCGGAGCGGCCGTCAACGGGTCATAGCCGTTGCCGGTCTTCGGGAAGGCGATGACGTCCCGGATGGTCTCGAAGCTGCCGAGCAGCATGACCAGACGGTCCAGGCCGAAGGCGATGCCACCATGCGGCGGAGCACCGAACTTGAAGGCGTCGAGGAGGAAACCGAACTTCTCCTGGGCCTCCTCCGGACCAATGCCCATGACGTTGAAGACGCGCTCCTGGACATCACGACGATGGATACGGATGGATCCACCGCCGACCTCATTGCCATTGACGACGAAGTCGTAGGCGTAGGCGAGGGCCGAACCCGGATCGGTATCGAAGGTGTCCATGCACTCAGGGGTCGGGCTGGTGAAAGCGTGGTGGACAGCAGTCCAGGCACCGTCACCGACCGCGACGTCGCCAGAGGCCTCGGCCTCCTTGGTCGGCTTGAACAGCGGGGCGTCGACCACCCAGCAGAAGGCCCAGTCGGAGGGATCGAAGAGTTCACAACGACGACCGATCTCCAGACGGGCCGCACCGAGCAGCTCCTGGGAGGAGGTCTTCGGTCCAGCGGCGAAGAAGATGGCGTCACCGGGCCTGGCACCGACCTTCTCGGCGATACCAGCCTTCTCCTCCTCCGAGATGTTCTTGGCGACCGGACCGCCAGGCACACCCTCGTCGGAGATGGTGATGTAGGCCAGGCCCTTAGCGCCTCGGGTACGAGCCCACTCCTGCCAAGCGTCGAACTGGCGACGCGGTAGCGAGGCTCCACCAGGCATGACGACGGCGCCCACGTAGGGAGCCTGGAAGACGCGGAACGGGGTGTTGGCGAAGAAGTCAGTGACCTCGGTGATCTTGTTGCCGAAACGAAGATCAGGCTTGTCGGAGCCGTAACGGTCCATCGCCTCGTGCCAGGTGATGCGCGGCAACGGGGTCGGCATGTCGACGCCAATGATCTTCCAGCAGGCCGCCATGGTCTCCTCCGCCAGGGAGATGACGTCATCCTGGTCGACGAAGCTCATCTCGACGTCGAGCTGGGTGAACTCGGGCTGACGGTCAGCTCGGAAGTCCTCGTCGCGGTAGCAACGTGCGATCTGGTAGTAGCGCTCCATACCCGACACCATGAGCAGCTGCTTGAACAGCTGGGGGCTCTGCGGCAGGGCGTACCAGCACCCGGGGGCAAGACGGGCCGGCACCAGGAAGTCACGGGCACCCTCAGGAGTGGAACGGGTCAGGGTCGGGGTCTCGATGTCATAGAAGTTGTGACGGTCGAGAACCTCACGAATGGCGTGAGTCACCTTGGAGCGCAGCACCAGGGCCTCGTGCTGACGTGGACGCCGCAGGTCCAGGTAGCGGTACTTGAGACGGGCGTCCTCACCGACGGTGACGTGCTCGTCGATCTGGAAGGGCAACGGGGCCGAGGGGTTGAGAACCTCGAGCTCGGAGATGGCGACCTCGATCTCGCCGGTGGGAAGGTTCGGGTTGGCATTGCCCTCCGGACGAGCCTCGACGACACCAGTCACCTTGATGCAGTACTCGTTGCGCAGATCATGGGCGCCGGAGGACTCCAGGATCTCGTCACGGATGACGACCTGGGCCAGACCGGATGCGTCGCGAAGATCGATGAAGGCAACGCCGCCATGGTCGCGTCGGTGCCCAACCCATCCGGCGAGAGTCACCTCCTTGCCGATGTCGCTGGCTCGCAGGCTTCCGGCGTCATGGGTTCGCAGCACGTTTCATCCTTCCGTTGTCGCAGGCCACGTATAGACGGTACGGGCCGCGAGCCAGCATACCGGCGGCCACCTCAGCCGTCATCCGGAACGCTCCACCTGAGGGACATGCCTCACGTCACCACATGAGAAGAGCCCCGTAGCGGTCAAAACGCCACGGGGCTCAATCATCGTCCGAGGCAGGGATCAGGCCTCGATCTCGGGGAACCACTCCTCGATCTGCTTGCGGATGGCCTCGTTACCACCGGAACGCTCGTTGTTGGCGAGGATCCACTCGCGCAGCGAGCCGCCGGCAGCGTCATTGATGGCGTTTCGGGCCGTCTCGGGATCGCGCAACACATCCTTCAGCATCGACACCGCCTCGTCAGTGGTGCGATAGAAGTACGGGTAGTCCTCAGGAACGGTCTTGCGGGCCCAAGCAGCATCCGGGAAGACACCGATCGCGCCAGCGACCAGGGCCTCGAGATACTCGAAGCCGTAGGCCTCATTCTTCGCAGTGGCGAGGAATGCCGTCATACGCGCCAGGGCCTCCCAGTATTCCTCGCGCTGACCGAACAGCGGACCGACCGAGGCCCACTTGGGCGAGGACATCTTCATGGCCATGACGCTGGCGAGATCGCGCTGGCTCAGGCGAACCTCCATGCGCACGTCCATCTCAGAGGCGACGCGATTCATGACGTCGAGGAAGACCTTCGGCTGCTTGTTGTCGGTGAGGTGGATGGCCGGGTAGAGGACGGTCGGTACGTCGGGATCGACGTGCTCGCGGACGAGATCGTCACGAATGCCAGGCTGGATCCAGGCGATCCGAGCCTGATGGGCCAGCGGGGAGATCGTCCAGCGACGGACCAACTCGGCCACCTCGCCGGCGGTGCGCTCACCGGAGCACAGGGTCGGGAAGAGAGCGTAGGACAGCCCCATGGCCGCGAAGTTCACCTTGTGGTGGTAATGGGACGGGGGCAGCCACTGCAGATTGAGGATCTTCGGCTCAGCACCCTCACGGTGCATCGTCTGGAACACGCCGACCGAGTCGATGACGTCAAGATTGATGACGAGTGTCTCCAGCGGGTCAAGGCTGGTCAGTGCCTTGGCCTCGAAACCGTCACACTGGCGATCCTCGTGGTCGACGACGACAGCTCCCGGGTACATCTTGAGAAGTCGCTCGACCAGCGCGGTCCCTCCTCCTCGTCCGACAAGTCGACCTTGGTCGTCAACGATGGGGCCACCATCGAGGAAACCCATCTTGATTGCGATGGTCATTGGTCATCTCCCGTTGTCCGTGGGCGGAGGCGCGGCTGTGCGCCAAGCTTGTGGGTATCACTCTATCGCCGGCCGTGGCACAGTGGTGGGCCGCTAAACGTCCCGAGGATCACCAGGATGTGTTATTCCCTGGGAGCCGAACCAGTCAGGGTCTTCTGCAGGGTCGGAGCCTCTCGAGCAATGAGTTCCGAGGCGGAGAGGCTTGCCAGGGATTGCAGTCCGACGACGTAACGAGCCGTGAAGATTCCCAACACATGCGACAGTCCCAGCGAGGCACGGACCCCGGCCTCCTCCTCCCCGAACCGGGGAGCCAAGAGCTCGACGACGGGGGCCAGGATCTGGTCGGTGTAGAACTCACGCACTGTGTCGAAGGCGTCAGGTTGGGTGAGGAGCGCCTGAACCACCCCCTGCATCTGCGGATCTGGTCCGCCCAGGCCGAGGTGACCATCCCAGGCGTCGATGAAGGCCTTCACCAGCGCCTCACCCAGGTGATCCGGGTCTGTGTGGGAACAGACGTCAGCAATGATTCGGTGTGGTCCGTTTGGCAGGGACATTGCTTCGTTGTAAAGAGCCTGTTTGGAGCCGAAGTAATAGCTCACCAGAGAGGTGTCCACCCCGGCCTCGCGAGCAATGGCTCGCAGACTCACCGACTGGAAATCCCCGGCCAGGAAGAGAGCCCTGGCAGCCGCCAGAATCGATGCGCGGGCTGCTCCGGCCTCGCCACGCGGACCACGGCGAGGCGATCGAGTGCACTGTGACTGACGCCGGACAGACATGGCACGACCGTACTCTCCCGACATCTCCCGAAAAACGGGACCCCGGTGGCTGCGGCGTGATTTCCACGGTGATGAAATGGGGGCATGGACGCACATCATGGCAATGCGGTTCCACTGGCCGACCAGGATCTCAGGATGGGCCTTGACGTCGGATCGACGACGATCAAGGCCGTCGTCCTCGACCCCGACGAGAACATTGTCTTCGAGGACTACAGACGCCACCATGCCGACATCACCGGAGCCATGGCGTCACTGCTCGGCGACGCCGTTGAGGCGCTTCCGGGCGCCAAGGTGCGCGCAACCGTCACCGGATCGGCAGGTCTGGGAACCGCTGAGGCCCTGGACCTCACCTTCATCCAGGAGGTCATGGCCGAGACTGCTGCTGTCCAGCACTGGAACCCGGACGCCGACGTCCTCCTGGAACTCGGCGGTGAGGATGCCAAGATCACCTACCTCAAGCCGGTCCCCGAGCAGCGCATGAACGGTTCGTGCGCCGGTGGTACCGGCGCCTTCATCGACCAGATGGCCACCCTGCTCCACACCGATACCCCGGGACTCAACGACCTGGCATCGCGAGCCCACACCATCCATCCCATTGCGTCGCGCTGTGGTGTGTTCGCCAAGTCTGACCTCCAGCCCCTCATCAACGAGGGTGCGCGTCATGAGGACCTTGCGGCGTCGGTCATGCAGGCCGTTGCCACCCAGTGCATCGCCGGTCTGGCCTGTGGTCGTCCCATCCGTGGCAAGGTCATCTTCCTCGGAGGCCCGTTGCATTTCATGCCGACCCTGCGAAACGCCTTCGCGCGAGTACTGGACGGCAAGGTCGACGAGTACATCACCCCGGAGCGCGCCCAGCTCTACGTGGCCATGGGCGCCGCCCTGACGTCGGCCTCGGAGCCCGTCGACCTCGCCGAAACCGCCGAGCGTTCCCGTCACGCCCGCACTCAGAAAGGCATCTCCCAGTCGATGCCGCCGCTGTTCAGGAATGACGAGGAACTGGCCGAGTTCACCACGCGTCACTCCCAGGCCAAACTCCCCCATATGCCACTGCATGACGCCCGCGGCAACCTCTTCCTCGGTATTGACGCCGGTTCGACGACGATCAAGTCGGTCCTGCTCGACGAATCACTCAACATCGTCACCTCCCATTACGCCTCCAACGAGGGCGACCCGGTGAGCGCAGCGGTGCAGATCCTTGCCGATCTCTACGACACCATGCCCGCCGAGGCGACCATCGCTCGTACCTGCACCACCGGTTACGGCGAAGGGCTCGTCAAGGCTGCCCTGGGTGCCGAGGACGGTGAGGTGGAGACCATGGCTCACTACCGGGCCGCCGACCACCTGCTTCCCGGCGTCACCGCCATCATCGACATCGGTGGCCAGGACATGAAATACCTGCGCGTCGTCGACAAGGTCATTGACTCCATTTCCGTCAATGAGGCCTGCTCGTCGGGATGTGGATCCTTCCTCCAGACTTTCGCCGCCGGGATGGACACCGACATCCAGTCCTTCGCCGACATGAGCCTGATGGCCCAGCATCCCGTCGACCTGGGCAGCCGCTGCACCGTCTTCATGAATTCCTCGGTCAAACAGGCCCAGAAGGAGGGTGCCTCCCCCGCCGACATCGCTGCCGGACTGTCCTATTCCGTGGTCCGCAACGCCCTGTACAAGGTCATCAAGCTGACCGATCCGTCCCAGCTGGGTGACAAGGTCGTCGTCCAGGGCGGCACCTTCCTCAACAATGCCGTGCTGCGAGCCTTCGAGAAGCTCACCGGTCGTGAGGTCGTCCGTCCTGCCGAAGCCGGACTCATGGGTGCTTACGGCGCGGCGCTGACGGCCCGTGCCCGCTTCCACGCAGGTGAGCCCACCACCTCTGATGGTCTTCGCGGCCGCGCCGAGCTGGACGGATTTGCCGTCGAGACCTACCGCGACGACTGCACCCTGTGTCAGAACCACTGCCAGCGCACCATCGCCACCTTCTCGGACGGACGGGTCTTCGTCTCCGGAAACAGGTGCGACCGCGGCGCCGAGGTCGACAACCGCAAAATGGCCAAGCTGCCGAAGTCCGAACTGCCCAACGTCTTCGAGGCCAAGTACAAGAGACTCTTCAGCTACCGACGCCTCACTGCCAAGAAGGCCTTCCGCGGCGACCTGGGCCTACCTCGTGCCCTCAACATGTATGAAAACTACCCGTTCTGGTTCACGACTCTTTCGGCCCTGGGCTACCGCGTCATGATCTCGGGACGCTCCTCCCACGCCCTGTTCGAGAAGGGCATGGAATCCATCGCCAGCGAAAACATCTGCTACCCCGCCAAACTCAACAACGGCCACGTCGAAGATCTCGTGGAGCGCGGCGTCAATCGCATCTTTGACCCATGCATCCGCTTCGAGCAGACCAGCGTGACCGATGCCGACGCCCACTTCAACTGTCCGGTCGTGGCCTCCTACCCCGAGGTCATCCGTGCCAATGTCGAGAGCCTGCGTGAGAAGGACATCGAGCTCATCTCCCCCTTCCTGTCCCTGGCCAACCCGGACAAGCTCGCCGAACGACTGGCGGAGATCTTCACCGAGGACGGGGTGACCGTCGAGGAGGCCCGTCAAGCCGTTACCGAGGGGCTCGAGGAGGACAAGGCCTTTCATGACGACGTCCGCAAGATGGGCGAGGACGCCTTGGCCTACATGGCTGAGCACAACGTTCCCGGCATCGTGCTGGCAGGACGCCCTTATCACGTCGATCCCGAGATTCACCACGGCATTCCCGAGATGGTGAATTCCCTGGGCATGGCGGTCCTCACCGAGGACTCCGTGGCCCATCTTGGGTCTGACCTGCTAGAGCGTCCGCTGCGTGTGCGTGACCAGTGGATGTTCCACTCCCGCCTCTACCAGGCAGCCGCCTTCGTGGGCTCCCGCCCCGATCTCGAGCTCGTCCAGCTCAACTCCTTCGGTTGCGGACTGGACGCCATCACCACCGACCAGGTGCGCGAGATCCTGGCAGCGCGTGACCGCATCTACACCACTCTCAAGATTGACGAGGTATCGAACCTGGGTGCAGCCCGTATTCGGATGCGCTCCCTGCAGGCCGCGGCGAAGGAACGCGCCGGCCACGATCGCAAGCTGGTGACCCATCCGCTTTCCGACGACCGGGTCCCCTTCACCAAGGACATGAAGGCGACCCACACCATCCTGGTGCCCCAGCTCGCCCCGTACCAGACCTCGGTCGCCGAAGCAGCACTGCGCGCGTCCGGTTACAACGTCGAGGTGTTGGAGCAAGCTTCCCGAGAGAACATCGACTTCGGTCTGTCGGTGGTCAACAACGATGCCTGCTTCCCCGCCATCGTCGTCATTGGTCAGCTCGTCTCGGCGCTGAGGTCGGGCAAGTACGACCTGGACCACACCACCCTCTTCCTGACCCAGACCGGCGGCATGTGCCGTGCCACGAACTACATAGGTCTGTTGCGCAAGGCCCTCAAGGATGCCGGATTCGGAAGCATCCCGGTCATCGCGGCTTCCCTGCAGGGTGTCGAGGACAACCCGGGCTTCTCCCTCACCGCTCCCCTGATTCACCGCATGGTTCAGGCCATCACGATCGGGGACCTGCTGCAGAAGGTCCACTTGCGTACCCGACCTTACGAGGCGGTTCCGGGTTCAGCTGACGAGCTCATGCATCACTGGACGGCCATCGCCAGGGAGCACTTCCTGGATGGCGGACATTCCAAGACCTGGGGACGGCGCACCTCCTACAAGGCGATCATCAACGGCATCGTCGACGGCTTCGAGCACCTCGAACTCGTCGATGGCCCGCGCAAACCTCGCGTCGGTGTCCTCGGCGAGATCTTGGTGCAGTTCCACCCGGACGCCAACAACCACATCGTCGACACCATCGAGTCCGAGGACTGCGAGGCCGTCCTGCCAGGTCTGATGTGGTTCGTCTACAACTGTTTGTCCGCGGGCGACTACAACTACAAGACCTTCGGTACTGACAAGTGGAGCCGTCACCTCAAGAAGGCCTTCCGTAGTCTACTGATGCAGTATCAGAAACCGGTGACCACGGCGCTGAGGAAGTCGACCCGGTTCGAGGTCCCGACCCCGATCACAGAGCTGATGGAGGACGCCCAACGCATCGTCCAGCTCGGCAACCAGGCTGGCGAGGGTTGGTACCTCGTCGGTGAGATGGTCGACATGATCCGCGAGGGCGTGCCGAACATCGCCGTCGTCCAGCCGTTCGCCTGCCTGCCGAACCACGTCACCGGTCGCGGTATCTTCCGAGAGATCCGCCGTCAGTTCCCGCATGCCAATGTGGTGTCGGTGGACTACGACCCCGGCGCCTCTCAGGTCAACCAGCTCAACCGCATCAAGTTGATGGCAGCTACCGCGCGGGACCGCAATGGTGCCGAGGAGCTCGATGCGAACCAGGCAGTGCGTCCAGAGCCTGACGAGGACATCCCAACCTCACCGCAGACAGCGTCGCGCCAAGATTTCATCACCGGGACACCAGTGATGGAGCTGTCTTCACGCTCGTGAGGGGCCTTTGGAGCAGTGCTAGTGTCAACGTCATGAAACTGGTTGGCACCCGCCCGATCCGAACTGATCGGTTAGTGCTCCGGCAATGGTCTGTTGACGATGCCCAGCAAATGTATGACAACTGGGCCAGTGATACCGAGGTCACCCGTTTTGTGACGTGGCCGCCACACCCACATGTCAATGCAACGCGATCACTATTGACCGGTTGGGTTCAGGGCTATGATGATCCAGCCAGTTTCAACTGGGCGATATGGCTCGACGACGTCATCATCGGCCAGACCGCGGTCGTCCATTGGGAGCCGCAAGTCGAACTCGCCGAGGTGGGTTACTGTTTTGGTGCCCGCTGGTGGAATCACGGTTATGCGACCGAGACTCTGAAAGCCGTCATGGCGTACTTGTTCGATGTCGTTGGGGTCAACAAGGTCGAGGCCAGCCACGACCCAGCCAATATCGCTTCCGGGAAGGTGATGGACAAGGCGGGAATGGTCACTGAGGGGTTGCGACGGGCGTGCCTGGTCGGCGCGCAAGGCCCACGAGATGCCCTGTATCATGGCCTGCTGCGCAGCGAATGGAGAGGCCAGCAACGTGCCCGATCGTCGTGAGGTGACGCTTCGATGCTGGCGCGCCGCCTTCCTCATCCTCGCGTCCTTGACCGCCCTAACCTGGGCCTTCGCGGGCATTCTCAACCCTGCGATGAGCCAGTTGCATGCCTTCGTCTCGGAGTACTCCGCCCGTGACCAACCGTGGCGTTACCTCTTCCAGACCACCGATGTCATCATGGGCACGTCGCTGTGTCTGGCAGGCCTGGTCACTCTCGCCTGGGCTGGTCGTCGTCCCCTCGAACGTCAGGGGTGGTCGGGTATCGGATTCGTCGCTGGCGGGGTCTTCAGCGTTCTTGACGCCTTGGTGACGATGGATTGCTCCCCCAACCGTTCCAAGGCCTGCCTGGCTGCTCAGGAGGCCGGGCACGTGAGTTGGAGTCACTTCATCCACATCGGGACCTCGACGATCGTCGTCATCGGTTTTGCCCTCCCGATCCTGCTGCTCAACTCCACCATGACGAGATTCCGCACCTTCGGTCTGGTGGTGGCATGGGCGTGGGTCGTCTTCACCCTGCTCAATGGCATCGGGGCGATGGACTGGTTCGACGGCACTCCGATGGATTACACCGGGATCTGGCAGCGATTCAGCCTGGCCCTGGGGACCCTGTGGTGGCTGACGCTGGCGGCCGATGACATCCTCACCGCGCGGTCCATGCGACGCTCCGCCACGCACTGAGGTTTCACGTACGAAGGCTCCCGGTTGTCCACCGGGAACCCTTCGTCGGTGAAGCCCGTTGTTCGTGTCACTCACCAGGAGCCGACGACGCCGGGATGAAGATCCTTGGCCGGCGGGTTCCAGCTCGTGGCGTCAGCCTCGACCTGGTCACCGGAGCGAATGTCCTTGACGGTGTCAGGGTCGCGGCGGTCGCTGTGCTCAGCACCCGGGAACCACACGAAGGGGATACCGCGACGATCGGCATGTTTGATCTGCTTGCCGAACTTGTCAGCCCTGGGGGCGACCTCGCAGGGGATACCGCGGGAGCGCAGCGCGTGAGCGATGGCCTCCGAGCTGGCACGATCCCCCTCGGTGTTGACGGCCACGAGAACCGCCGAGGGGACGGAACGAGAGGACGTCAGCTCGCCGCGCGAGATGATCGGGGCTAGCAGACGGGTGAGGCCGAGCGAGATTCCCACGCCCGGGTAGACGTGCTTGCCGTCGGAGGCCAGGGACTCGTAGCGCCCACCCGAGCACACCGATCCCATCGACTCGTGGCCGCTCAGCTCGGTCTCGTAGACGGTGCCGGTGTAGTAGTCCAGGCCGCGAGCGATCTTGAGGTCCGCGACCATGCGTCCGGGCACGACCTTGTTGACGGCGATGACGACCCGGTTGAGGGAATCCAGCCCCTCCTCGAGCATGTCGTTGGACACACCGAGGTCGCGTACCTTGGCGATGAAGGAGTCATCGGCGGACTGGACGGAGGCCAGGGCGACACATTTGCCGGCGACCTCGTCGGACAGGCCGAGCTCGTCGGTGAGGAGTTCACGTACCGCGTCCGGACCGATTTTGTCGTACTTGTCGACCCGCTGCAGGACGGCCATGTGATCCTCGATACCCAGCCCGCGGTAGAACCCCTCGGAGAGCTTGCGGTTGTTGACGTGCATGGTGACGGTCGGGAAGCCCAGCTCGGTGTGCAGACGCTCCAGGGCCGACAGCATCACCAGCGGGGTCTCGATGTCGTGGTGTTCGGAGAGGGTCTGGTCGCCGACGATGTCGATGTCGGCCTGGGTGAACTCGCGGTATCGGCCCTCCTGTGGCCGCTCACCACGCCACACCTTCTGGATCTGGTAGCGGCGGAACGGGAAGTGCAGGTGCCCCGCATTCTCCAACACGTAGCGGGCGAAGGGCACGGTGAGATCGAAGTGCAGGCCCAGACGGTCCTTCTCGGAGCGCGAGTCGTGCGGGTCGGCGTGCAGCCGATCGACGACGTAGACCTCCTTGTCGATCTCCCCCTTACGGGTGAGCTGCCCCATGGGCTCGACGGCACGGGTGTGGATCGGCGCGAAACCATGAAGCTCGAAGGTCTCCTCAAGGATCCGGGTCACATGGTTCTCCACCATCTGTCCTGAGGGCAGGAACTCGGGAAAACCGGACAGGGGCTTGAGACGGGCCATGGAAGGAATCCTTCGACGAGTTGAGTATCTGGGCGGGTTACCCGCAGGGGTCATTCTGCCACCCCGAGGGCGACCGGGTTCATTGGCCACAACGAGGTGAGGCTGCGCGGCGACATTGGGGTGAGGCCTACCGGCGATCGAGGAACACGTTGGAGATCCGTTCCTGGGCCATCGTCGTCGGTCCGCCATGCCCGGGCAGGAGATGTGTGGAGTCGTCCAGGGGCCAGACGACGTCGGACAAGCTGCGCGACATCTGTGCCGGGTCTGCCCCGGGCATGTCGGTGCGACCGATGGACCCTGCGAAGATGACGTCACCTGACATGACGATCGGGCCGAACTCCGCGTCAATCATGCGGATCATCGAACATCCGGGAGTGTGCCCCGGAGCATGCAGGAACTCCAGATCGAGGTCGGCGTACTCGTGATGTGAAAATGGCTCGACGTCGAGAACATCCTCAGGCTCGCGCAAGGTGGTCGACCCATACCACTGCTCGATGAGCGGACGGGCGAAGTCGGACAGGGCTGCCATCGGGTCGGTGAGGAGATGCCGGTCGTCTCGAGGACACAGCACGGGGATGCCGTACTCGTCGCCGGTCTGGCGCGCCGAGCCGACGTGGTCGATGTGACCGTGGGTCAGCGCAACCGCGACCGGGGTCAGATGGTGGGTCTTGAGAGCCTCGCCGAGGAATTCCTCAGCACCCATCCCTGGGTCGACAACGACGCAGTCAGACCCTGGTTCGCGCGCCAGGAGGTAGCAATTGGCCTGAAAGGGACCCGTGACAAATGACGCAATGAACACGTTCGCCACTTTATCGGGCAAGATAGAACCATGAGTCACGCACAACCTCCGCAGTCCTTCGGCCGCGTCGATGATGACGGCACCGTTTACGTCCGAACCGGTGACGGGGAGAGGCCGGTCGGCCAGGTGCCGGACTCCACCAGCGAGGAAGCCCTTGAATTCTTCGTGCGCCGCTATCATGCCCTCGAGACCGAGGTGTCGCTGCTGGAGTCACGAGTGAGCTCCGGGACCGCCTCACCGGAGGAAGCCCGGTCGGCCTCAGGCAAACTCGTCACCTCCATCCGTGAGGCCAACGCCGTCGGCGACCTGGAAGCGCTCGTAGCTCGTGTGGAGGCTCTCAGCCCCACCATCAACGCCAAGGCCGAGACCCACAGGGAGGAGAGGGCCGAGGCCAAGGCCCGCGCAAGGCAGGCCAAGGAGGAGATGGTTGCCAAGGCGGAGGCCATCGCTGCTGGTACCGATTGGCGCGGAGGCATAGGCAAGTTCCGCGACCTGCTCGAGGAGTGGCGTCGTCTTCCCCGTATCGACAAGACCACCGACGACGAACTGTGGCACCGCTTCTCCAGAGCTCGCACTGCCTTCACCCGTCGCCGCAAGCAGCACATGGCCGAGCAGAATCACCTGCGTGAGAAGGCGCGTGTGCTCAAGGAGCAGATCATTGAGGAGGCTCGTCCGCTCGCCGATTCAACGGCTTGGGGGGAGACCTCTCGCCGGTTCCGCGACCTCATGAACCGTTGGAAGGCTGCCGGGCCGGCTCCCCGCGATGTCGATGACAAACTCTGGAAGGAGTTCCGCGCCATCCAGGACACGTTCTTCGGTGCCCGTTCTGCCGCCCAGAGCCAACAGGACGAGGAATACCGTGGGAACCAGCAAATCAAGGAGAAGCTCCTTGACGAGGCTGAAAAGGACATCCTGCCCGTCGAGGACATCGAGGAGGCCAAGGCCAAGCTCCGCGGCTTCCTCGAGCAGTTCAATGAGGCCGGTCGAGTTCCTCGTGACGCCATGAAGCGCATTGACGCCCGAGTCCGTGACTTGGAGCGTCAGGTCCACTCTGCTGAGGAAGCCGAGTGGAAGCGCACCGATCCGCAGACTCGCGAGCGCGCCCGCGCCACCGTCGACATGTTCAGCGCACAAATCGACAAGCTGAATGCCGAGGCTGAGAAAGCTGAGGCCGCTGGTCGGACCAAGGATGCCGACAAGGCCCGCGAGTCGATCAAGACCTACCAGACCTGGTTGGACGAGGCCCAGAAGGCCCTTGACGAGTTCAGCGCCTGATGACGACGCACCCCCATCACATGGTCGGGGTATTACCGGGATGGGGCCAAGGCTCAGGACTTCACACGGAAGACGTCATAGACCCCCGAGATCCGCCGGATGGACTCGATGAGGTGCTTGAGATGAGTCGGGTCGGGGGCCTCGAAGGTGAGCCGTAGCCGAGCCAGATGGGTCTTGGAGGCGCTCATGTTGGCAGAGATGAGGCTGACTCCCTGTTCAGCGAGGACGCGCGAGGTGTCCAGCAGCAGGCCAGCACGGTCAAGGCCCTCGATCTGAATGGTGACCTGGTAGCCCTCCTGCGGGTTCTCCGACCACGAGACCGGTACGATTCGCTCGGGGCGCTCGAGGAGGTCCTTGGCGTTCGAACAGTCCGTACGGTGCACCGAGACACCGTCGTTACGAGTGACGAAGCCCATGATCGCGTCACCGGGCAGCGGGGTGCAGCATCGGGCCAGTTTGACGAGCATGTCGGGATCGCCGTCAACGATAATCCCGGTCTCGCTGCTACGATGACGAGGAGCCTTGAGGCCCACTGCGAGCTCTTCCTCGCCCTCAGCTGTCGTCTCCTCCGGGCCACCGCCGAGGGCAACGAGCTTCTCGACCACCGACTGGGCGCTGACGTTGTGCTCCCCCACCGCAGCGTACAACGCGTTGATGCCGGAGATCCGGAGGTCGTCGGCCACTGCCGTGAGGTACTCCACCGTGAGCAAGGACTGCAGCGGCACACCAGCCTGACGCAGCTGCTTGGCGATGGCGTCCTTTCCGGCCTCGATCGACTCCTCTCGACGCTCTTTGGTGAAGTAGGACTTGATCTTGGAACGGGCACGCGGAGAGGCGATGAACCCCAGCCAGTCGCGACTAGGACCGGCATCAGGGGCATTCGAGGTGAGGACGTCAACGACGTCGCCGTTGGTCAGCTTGGTGTCCAGGGTGACGAGCTTGCCGTTGATACGGGCGCCGATACAGTGGTGACCGACCTCGGTGTGAACAGCATAGGCGAAGTCGACCGGGGTAGCGTCCTGGGGAAGGCCCATGACGTCACCCTTCGGAGTGAAGACGTAGACCTCCGACGAGTTGATCTCGAAGCGCAGCGAGTCCAGGAACTCGCCCGGGTCGGACTCCTCCTTGGACCACTGGTTGAGCGACTGCACCCAGGACAGGTCGGTGCCGTCCGGCTGAATCCCCTTGCCGACGGCGTTGGGGTTCTCCTTGTACTTCCAGTGGGCCGCGACACCGTACTCCGCACGCCTGTGCATCTCGTGAGTACGGATCTGTAACTCCACCGGCTGCCCACCGGGCCCCAGCACGGTGGTGTGCAGAGACTGGTACATGTTGTACTTCGGCATTGCGATGTAGTCCTTGAACCGACCCGGAAGGGGGTTCCATCGCACGTGCATGACGCCCAGTGCGGCATAACAGTCGCGCGGGGTGTCGACGAGGACACGCAGGCCGATGAGGTCGTAGATGTCGGAAAAGTCCCGACCGCGCACGACCATCTTCTGGTAGATCGAGTAGTAGTGCTTCGGTCGACCGTAGACGGTTGCCCTGATGGCGGCCTCGTCGAGGTCCTGACGGACGATCGCGATGACCTCCTTGAGCTGAGCCTCCCGCTGCGGGGCCCGCTCGGCCACCATGTGGACGATCTCGTCGTAGAGCTTGGGGTTGAGGGTGGAGAAGCACAGGTCCTCCAGTTCCCACTTGATGGCATTCATGCCGAGGCGATGAGCCAGCGGCGCGAAGATCTCGAGGGTCTCCTTGGCAATACGGTTCTGCTTGTCCGGCCGCAGGAACCCCAAGGTCCTCATGTTGTGCAGCCGATCGGCAAGCTTGATGACCAGCACTCGGATGTCGCGGCTCATCGCGATGACCATCTTGCGGATGGTCTCGGCCTTCGCCGAGTCCCCGTACTGGACCTTGTCGAGTTTCGTCACCCCGTCGACGAGAAGAGCTACGTCCTCGCCGAAATCTGCCGTCAGCTGCTCGCGGGTGTACGACGTGTCCTCGACGGTGTCGTGGAGCAGACCGGCGCACAGCGTCTGCTCGTCCATGCCGAGTTCGGCCAGGATCATCGTCACCGCGAGGGGATGGGTGATGTAGGGGTCGCCCGACTTGCGGGTCTGCCCACGGTGATAATGCTCAGCCGTGCGGTACGCCCGCTCGATGACAGCGGTGTCAGCCTTCGGGTGATTGGCCAGGACTACGGAGATGAGCGGATCCGTGACGCTCTGGGGCGATCCCGGCGGCTTCGGGGTCCCCCAGCGGACGATGCGCTCACGCATCCTCATCCGGGGCTGGGGACGCTGCTGGTCAGCCTTCGGCTTGCCCAAGGTTCCCTTGCCCGATCCGTACGGACCGTAGACGCTGTCGTCGGCCATCGGGGCACCTCCTGGCAAGTTGGACCCTCCATTCTAGTGGGATTGATCCCCTTGATGTCAGCTGAGTGCGACGAGATGTGAGCAGTCACACCCGTGCTGACAGCTGAATGGGCCTTCTGGCGTGGGAGTATCTGCCGCTTTCAGCGGACCAGACCAGACTCGGTCTGGGTGTCGGCGGCGCGGGGAACCGCCTTCCGCACGACGACGATGACGTCACCGGCCTGTAACTGACCGATCGACGGGTCGTAAAAGTTGCGCAGCACGTCATTGCGGATGACAGCCAGGAGCCGCTCGTTCTGGATGTCGGCCGGACGTGCGCCGATCTCCGTCTTGGAGACCATCCGCTGGACGACCTCCATGCCCTTCGAGCTGGACAGCAGGTCGTCAACGACGGTGCCGACGTGCGGGTTGACCGAGGACAGACCGAGCAGACGGCCCACCGCATCGGCGGAGGTGACGACGGCGTCGGCCCCGGACTCACGCAGCAGCGGAAGGTTCTCGTCCTCCCTGCCGGAGACGACGATGTGGCAACGCGGATTGAGCTGTCGCACCGTCAGTGTGGTGAGGATGGCCGAGTCATCCCGGTTGAGGGTGATGACGACCTCGCGCGCCTTGCTGATCTCCGCTCGTCTCAGCAAGTCTCGCCTCGTCGCGTCGCCTTCGAAAGCAGCCAGGCCTGACCGGTTGGCCTCGGCTACCGCGGAGGGACGGTTGTCGATGACGACGATCTTCTCCACGGGAACATCATGGCTGCGCAGGGTGTTGACGGCACTGCGCCCTTTCGTGCCGTATCCAATGACGACGGTGTGGTTCCTCATGCGCTTCCTCCAAGCACTGTCAAGCAGTCCGCGTCGCCCCTCGTTGGCCAACATCTCGAGGGTGGTACCGACCAACAGCACCAGGAAGGTGATGCGCAACGGGGTGATGATGAAGGCGTTGATGAGTCGTGCATGAGGCGCGACCGGGGTGATGTCACCGTAACCAGTCGTGGTCACGGTGACCGTCGAGTAGTAGAAGGCGTCGATCAAGGAGACGCCGTCACCAGCGGTGGAATCAACATAGGAGTCCCGGTCGACCCAGACGATCAAGGTACTGGCCAACAGCAGAATCGCTGACCAGACCAACCGCTTGACCAGTTCTCGAAAGGGCTTGGTGGTCTTGAACGGAAGCTTGACCAGGGCCGACTGCTCAAAGATGGTGCGACGGCTCGAGGACTCCATTGATTCCGACACCACGATCAGACCGTAATCACGGCGTTGACCGGACCGACACCGGCGCGGTCGAGCTTCTCACGGCCCTCGAGGGCAGACAGCTCCATGAGCACCGACACACCGACGAGCTCTCCTCCGAGCTTGTCCACCAGGGATGCCGTGGCACCGACCGTTCCTGCCGTCGCGAGGATGTCGTCAACGATGAGCACCTTCGAGCCGGGCTGAATGGCGTCCTGACGGACGGTGAGGGTGGCCGAACCGTACTCCAGCACGAAGGACTGGGAGTAGACGTCACCTGGGAGCTTTCCGGGCTTGCGCACCGGGACGAAACCGGCGCCCAAGGACAGGGCCACCGGCCCGGCGAACATGAATCCACGAGCCTCCATGCCGACAACGACGTCTACCCCGCGCGGAGCGGCATCGACGAGTTCGGAGATCGCGGTGGCGTACCCGTTGGCGTTCGCCAACAGAGGGGTGATGTCCTTGAAGGTCACCCCGGGCTCCGGGAAGTCCGGAACATCCCGAATCAGGCCAGTGATGAGGTCAGTACCGTAAGTCATTTCTTCCTCTCGGACCGAGTGGAGCGACGCGGCTGGTGGCGCTCGCTCCCAGTCATGGACGTGACGTCACCAGGGCCTTCGGCGGCGACGGTCTGCGCCGTCACCTGAGGATCCTTGTGAGCAGCACGCTCACGTCGACGCAGGATACGAGCGGTGTGTTCCTTCATGGCCGGCTCATTCTCACGCAGCTGGGTGAACACCGGGGTGGCGATGAAGATCGAGGAATAGGCACCGACGATCATGCCGACGAAGAGGGCCAGACCGAGGTCCTCCAGAGGTCCGGAGCCGAGCACGAAAGCACCGGCGAAGAGTAGTGCTGCCACCGGCAGGACACCGACGATGGTGGTGTTGATGGATCGCACCAGCACCTGGTTGACAGCGCGGTTGGCGCCCTCCGCAAAGGTGTAGTTGCGCTTCTCGATGTCCTGGACGTTCTCGCGCACCTTGTCGAAGACCACGACGGTGTCGTAGAGGGAGTAGCCCAGAATCGTCAGCACGCCGATGACGGTCGACGGGGACACCGTGAAACCGATCAGCGCATATATGCCGATGGTGACGATGAGGTCGTGCAGAAGAGCGATCAGGGCGGCAATGGACATCTTCCAGTGACGGAAGTAGGCCCAGATCTGCAACATCACCAAGACCAGGAAGACGACCAATGCCTTGATGGCCTTGCCGGTGATCTGCTCGCCCCACTGACTACCAATCTTGGAGTACGTGACGGAGTCCGTCTTGGTGGCGGTGGCCTTGGCGATGGCCCCCTGGACCTTGGTGGTCTCGTCGTTGTCGAGTGCCCTGGTCTGCACCTGGACGGCATCCGAGCCGAGACTGACGACCTCGGTGGAGTCCATGTCCGGGACGCCGGAGGACAGCACTGACTTGCGGACGTCATCAACGGTCGAGGTTGCGACGTGGGCAGGAGAACGGAACTGCACGCCGCCCTTGAACTCGATACCAAGGTTCAGGCCTCGCACCAACAGGCCAAGCAGCGAAATCGCGATGACGATGATCGAGATCGCGTACCAGAGCTTGCGGCGCTGGATAAAGCCGTAGGAAATCTCACCCGTGTACAGGGCATGGGTGAAACCATGCTTGTGCTTCTTGCCCTTCTCCTCGTAGCGCTTCAAGGCGACGGACGAGGTCATGGCATTCTCGTCGTCAGTCATGTCTGGCCTCCTCCGTCTCGATGGTGCGCTTGCCCCGCGGGGTGGATCGCCTGCTTCGCCGACCGAGCAGTTGAGCTTCCGTGACACCCATGTGCTCAGCCTCAAGACCGGAACCGCGTCGCCCTTGGCCCCAGAACTTGGTATGCCCCAGCACAGTGACGACGGGATGGGTGAAGAAGAAGCAGATGACGAGGTCAATGAACGTCGTCAGACCCAGGGTGAAGGCGAATCCCTTCACCTGGTCGATCGAGAGCACGAACAGCACGATGGCGGACAACAGGGAGACCCCATCAGCCATCAGGATCGTGCCGCGGGCTTTCCTCCAGCCAGTCTGAAGGGCGGTACGCAGAGTCCGTCCATCTCGGATCTCGTCTCTGATGCGTTCGAAGTAGACGATGAAGGAGTCAGCCGTCACACCGATGGCGACGATCGCGCCAGCAATACCAGCCAGGGAAAGCGTGAATCCGACGGCCTCGCCCAGCAGCACCATGGCCGCGTAGGTCGTGACACCAGCGATGAGCAAGGAGGCGATGGCCACCAAGCCAAGGCCTCGGTAGTACAGCAGGCAGTAAGCGGCAACCAGGATCAGGCCAATGATGCCGGCGATGATCCCGGCGCGCAGCTGTTCGCCACCAAGGGTCGGCGAAACGTTGTCGACGCTGGAGATGTCGAAAGACAGCGGCAGGGCGCCGTACTTGAGGACGTTGGCCAGGTCAGCAGCACTGTCCTGGGTGAAATGACCGGAAATCTCGGCCTGACCACCATTGATCGGGCAGGAGGCTCCCTTACTGCCATCCAGCTGCGGGGAGGAGATGACCTCGCCATCCAGGACGACGGCGAACTGGTTCTGGGGGCTCTGGCGCGAGCACAGGAAGGTGGTCGCCTCACTGAAGGAGTTCGTACCGATCGAATTGAACTTCAGGCTGACCACGTAGGACAGCTGGCCCTGTGGGATCCCGGAGTCGGCACTCTCGACCTGGGTTCCCGTGATGGCGACCGGGGAGAGCAGGTACTTGACCTTGCCCTCGCGGTCACAGGTCACCAGGGCCTTGTTCGGTGGGGAGTCGACGGACTTGGTGCACTTGAACTCTTGGAAAGCCTTCATGTCTTCCGGGGACGGCTTCCACTTCTCGGCATCCTTGACCAACTTGGCTGCAGAGGTCGGATCCTTCTCGTTGTACTTCGGACCGCTGTCCTTGGCGCCAGGCTTCGAGCTGGCAGAGGCAGGTGACGATGCCTTGGCCTTCGGATCGGCTGTGGGGAGGGCCGAAGGCCGTGAAGGCCCCGGAGTCGGGCCCTTCTCACCCGCAGGCTCCTCGGCGTAGACCATGCGGAATCCGAGCTGAGCGGTCTGGCCGACCATTTCGACGAGCTTGGAACTCTCGACGTTCGGGGCCGAGACGACGATGTTGCGATCACCCATCGTCTTTACCGAAGATTCACCGACGCCCAAGGAGTTGACGCGCTGCTGAATGATCAGGCGCGCCTGCTCGAGGCTCGTCGGGGTGGGAGCCTTGCCGTCCTCCGTCTTGGCCGTCAGGGTGACCGACGTACCGCCCCTGAGGTCCAGGCCAAGTTTGGGTGACCACGTACGCGTAACTCCCATGAGCACGTACATGACGATGATGACCACCAGGAAGATCACCAGAGTTCTGCCTGGATGGTGTGTCCGCTTTTTCGTTGCCACGTCGAAAAGATTCCTTGGTCTCGGTGAATGTCAGGCCCGGGGCTGCTCGTCATTGTCTGCAGCGACGGTGGGGTCGATAGCCGAGGTCTCGGGCGGAGTGTCAATCGCCGAATCTGCGGCGAGGGCCTCGTTGCTGACAGGAGCGGTCTGTTCCGCGACGTCGTCAGCGAAGGCGAATTCCTCCTCGTCACCAGCAGGTCGAACGATAGCCTGCTTGAGGACGCTGACCTCGACGCCAGGGGCGAGCTCTACGACGGCCTGCTTGTCACCCAAGTGGGTGATCGTCACGAAAAGACCACTGTTGAGCACGACCCGGGTGCCCTCCTGCAGGTTCGACTCGAGCTGGGCTCGCTCCTCCTGCTGCTTCTTGACCTGCTTCTTGCCCTGCCACACGGTGAATCCGATGAGCACGATGAAGAGGATCAAGATCGGCATGAGACCGCCAAGCGGGCTGGCGAGAAGAAGCATGGGGAGTTCCTTGTCTATGGGGAGTGACCGAGGTCATGCTACCCCGGTGCGGTGAACATGGTCAGAACAGGCCGCCGCCGGTGCTGTTGGAAGGTGGTTCAAGACCGAGGTGGCGCCATGCCCTGTCGGTGGCAACTCGACCCCGAGGGGTGCGCATGAGGAAGCCCAGCCGGACGAGGAAGGGTTCTGCGACCTCCTCAATGGTCTGAGGCTCCTCCGCCACACTGATGGCGAGGGTGGACAAGCCGACCGGCCCGCCCCCAAATTTGAGGCAGACGGCGTTGAGCACGGCACGGTCGAGACGGTCGAGGCCGAGCGGATCTACCTCATAGAGATCCAGAGCCGTCTCCGCCCCCTTCGGTGTGACGGGGGACTCGTCATTGACGTCGGCCCAGTCACGGACGCGGCGCAACAGTCGGTTGGCAATACGAGGTGTGCCGCGAGATCGGGAGGCGATGGCCTGGGCAGTCCCCTCAGCCAGGTCGACTCCGATGACCCCCGAGGAGCGAGTCACGATCCGCTCCAAGTCAGCCACCTGGTAGTAGTCGAGTTGAGCGGTGAAGCCGAATCGGTCCCGCAGCGGCCCGGGAAGCAGGCCTGCCCGTGTCGTCGCCCCGACAAGGGTGAACGGTGGAATGTCAATCGGGATCGCAGTGGCACCAGGGCCTTTGCCCACGACGACGTCGACTCGGAAGTCCTCCATCGCCAGGTAAAGCATCTCCTCGGCAGGTTTGGACATCCGGTGAATCTCGTCAAGGAAGAACACCTCACCGGGAACCAGGGAGGACAGGATCGCAGCCAAATCCCCCGCATGCTGAATGGCGGGGCCGGAGGAGATGCGAATCGGGGCCGACATCTCAGCCGCGATAATCATGGCCAAGGTGGTCTTGCCAAGCCCTGGGGGCCCGGACAACAAGACGTGGTCAGGGGTCGTCCCGCGTGACTTCGACGCGGCCAGGACAAGTCCCAGCTGGTCGGCGACGCGCTGTTGTCCCTCGAACTCCGCCAGTGCGCCAGGACGCAAAGCAGCCTCTTCGGCCTTCTCAGGAGGCTCGGCCCAAGGATCGACGGGCGAATGCTCCACCGAGGTTCTCCTTCCTGACGACGTCAGTCAGTGTGCCAGAGGGGTCCGACATCTCAACGAGCCAGACTGCGCAGGGCCGCACGCATGAGGGCGCCGATCGTCGTCGAGGGATCAGCCTCCTTGAGAGCAGCCACCTCCTCAACAGCCTTGTCAGCATCCTTCTCCGACCACCCCAGACCGATGAGACCATCAGCAACCTGCTCTCGCCACGGTGCCACCGGCTGGCCCGCACCGGCAGGGGTGGACCCGGCAGGAGCGAGAGCTGTCATCTTGTCCTTGAGCTCGAGGATCATCTTCGCTGCCCCTTTGCGGCCAATACCCGGCACGCGGCACAGCGTCGCCTCATCTTCGGCGCTGATGGCCGACGCGAGCTGGTTGGCGTCCAGCACACTCATGATCGCCGCGGCGAGTTTGGGACCGACCCCGGACGCCGTCTGAACGAGCTCGAAGGCGTCCCGATCGTCAGCCTCGACGAAACCGTAGAGGTTCAGTGAGTCCTCGCGGACGACGAGGGAGGTCTGCAACGTCATCGTCTGGTCGACACGTGCACTCGCAGCCGTGGCTGGGGGGCACAGCACCTTGACGCCAATTCCGTGGTTGTCGAGGACGACCCAGGTAGGGCCGGCCGCGCTCACAGTGCCGGAAAGATGGGAGATCACCGGGCAAGATCCTTCCAGGAACGAGGTGCCGGACGGCTACGACGTTGGGCTGCCATGGCAGCTTCGATGCGATTGGTGGCTCCGCCCCGCCACAGATGACAGATCGCCAGGGCCACGGCGTCGGCGGCGTCAGCCGGTTTCGGTGGGGCTGACAACCGCAGCACCCGCGCAACCATGAGACCCACCTGCGCCTTGTCAGCACGCCCCGAACCAGAGATGGCCGCCTTGACCTCGCTCGGGGTGTGCAGGGCAACCGGCAGGCCGTGGCGAGCAGCAATCATCATCGCCATGCCTGCGGCCTGGGCGGTACCGGTGACGGTGTTGCGGTTGTGCTGGGCAAACACCCGCTCGACGGCGATGGCGTCAGGACGGGTGCGGTCGCGCCATTCCTCCAACCCATCATGTATGCGCAGGAGGCGATGGGCGTGATCCAGATCCGCAGGAGTACGAATGACACCGACGGCAATGAGCTTCAACGGGACGCCGGCGCCGCCTTCGACGACCCCAACCCCGCATCGAGTCAAACCGGGGTCGACCCCCATGACCCGCCTGACAAGCGAGTTGGGGGTCGACTCTGGGATGATCACTCGTCCTCGTCGAGAGCCGCAGCAACCTCGGCGGGGATGTCAGCGTTGGAGAAGACGTTCTGGACGTCGTCAAGGTCCTCGAGGGCATCCAGGATCTTGTAGAGCTTGCGAGCATCGTCGAGCTCGACGGGCTGGGTGAAGTCCGGTTTGAAGGAGACCTCGGCCGAATCGTAGTCGATGCCGGCGTCCTGGACGGCCTTGCGGACGTCAACGACGGCGTTGGGGTCGGAGACAATCTCGAAGACGTCGCCCTCGTCGACGATGTCCTCGGGCTCGGCGTCCATGGTGGCCTCCATGAGCTGGTCCTCGTCCACCTCACGGGTCTCGGTCTTGCGTCCCTCCTCGACCTCGTAGGTCTTCGAGACCGCCACGACGCCCTTGCGCTGGAACAGACGCTGCACCGAACCACCGTCGGCCATGGTGCCACCATTGCGGGTGACGGCGACACGAACGTCGGAGACGGCACGGTTACGGTTGTCGGTCAGGCACTCGATGAGGATGGCGACACCGGCAGGGCCATAGGCCTCGTACATGATGGTCTCGTAGTTGACGGCGTCGGCACCCTCACCGGATCCACGCTTGACGGCGCGGGTGATGTTGTCGTTGGGGACCGAGTTCTTCTTCGCCTTCTGAATGGCGTCGTAGAGGGTCGGGTTGCCCGACGGGTCTCCACCGCCGAGCCGTGCCGCCACCTCGATGTTCTTGATCAGGCGGGCGAACAACTTGCCGCGCTTGGCGTCGATTGCCGCCTTCTTGTGCTTGGTGGTGGCCCACTTGGAGTGACCGCTCATGAACGGTGTCTCCCTTCCTCGAATGTCGCAGTTGTCGGCCCAGAGGGGCCAAGCATTCGGCGCAGGACGAGCCCACGCACACAGTGAAACAGTCTACACTTCTCGCCCGACAGCGACTCGGGGTGAAAAGAGCGGACGATGGGCTGACCGTCAGCCAGCGTCGGGAACGGGGGAAGAATCTGCCGGAATCGGTGCCCGGCACACCTCGAGGGCCTCCGGCAGGGTGAAGTTGCCCACGTAAAGAGCTGTTCCCACGACGGCTCCCTCCACCCCGATCGGGACCAGTCCGCGCAGGCGGCGCAGGTCCTCAAGGGCGGCGATGCCTCCAGACGCGACGACGGTTCCTTGAGTGCGCGCGCAGATTCGGCCCAGGAGCTCGTAGTTCGGTCCAGTCAACATACCGTCGCTCGCCACGTCGGTGATGACGTAGCGCTTGCACCCGGCCTCCTCCAGACGAGCCAGGACATCGAGAACCTTGCCACCCTCGCGAGTCCAGCCGCGCGCCGCGAGCCGGTCCCCCTTGACGTCCAGACCGATGGCAACCTGTTCGCCGTAGCGGCCCACGACCTCGTCGCACCAGGCGGGATTCTCCAGAGCGGCGGTACCGATGTTCACGCGGGTGGCGCCAGCTGACAGAGCCGATTCGAGGCTCTTCTGATCTCGGATACCGCCGGACACCTCGACGTTGATGTCCATCTGCTCGACGATACTGCTGATGATCTCGGTGTTGGATCCACGCCCGAAGGCGGCGTCGAGGTCGACCAGGTGAATCCACTGGGCTCCCAGACTTCGCCACTTGTGAGCCACCTCCAGGGGATCGCCGAACACGCGTTCGGAACTGGCCACCCCCTGTTGCAGCTGGACGGCGCGTCCGCCCTGGACATCAACGGCTGGAAGTAGTGTGAGTTCTCCGGTCACGAGGGTCAGGGTATCAACACACCCGATCGAGCCAGCGTTCGAGCAGGGCCAAGCCTGCCGTCCCGGACTTCTCGGGATGGAACTGGGTCGAGGTCACCGGGCCAACCTCAGCGGCGGCCACGAAGGTCGCACCTTGGTGGGTCGCCGCGGTGAAGTGGTCGTCAGGCCCGTGGACGAGCACCCCGTAGGAGTGGACGAAGTAGAACCGCTCGTCATCGACATGTTGGAACAGGGCCGTCCGGGTGGCTGGTTGCACGGTGTTCCACCCCATGTGTGGCAGCCGGTCAACAGGCAGCTCCTCGACGGCACCAGGCAGTACCCCGAGACACTCGACGTCAACGCCGCGCTCGCTGCCACGCTCGAAGAGCATCTGATGGCCCACACAGATCCCGAGCAGAGGCCGTCCCTCGTCAACCCAACGATGCACCAGGTGGTCCCCACCCATGGCGCGCAAGCCTGCCATGCAGGCCGCCAGCGCGCCCACTCCCGGGAGGACGAGGGCGTCATTGTCGAGCAGAATGCCCGGATCCCTGGAAACCGTGACGGTGGCACCGGCCTTGCGCAAGGCACGCTCGGCCGAGTGCAGGTTTCCCGACCCGTGATCGATGATGCCGACCCGCACCAGATCAGACATCAAGAGCGCCCTTGGTGCTGGGGACACAGTCGGCATTGCGCGGATCCAGGGCCACAGCGATCCTCAGAGCGCGGGCCAGAGCCTTGTACTGGGCCTCGCAGATGTGGTGGGGGTCGCGTCCGGCCAGCAGCCGCAGATGCACGCACAGGCCGGCATTGAAGGCCAGTGACTGCACGACGTGATAGGTCATGGATCCCTGGTAGGCAACGCCGGAACCGCCGATACGGGCGTAGATCTGCCCCTCCGGCTCTCCGGTGCACTCCGCCCACGGGCGACCGGCGACGTCGACGACGCACTGGGCAAGGGCCTCGTCGAGGGGAACCATGGCATCACCGAAGCGAGTGATCCCCCGCTTGTCACCGAGGGCCTGGGCCAAGGCCTGTCCCAGCGCGATGGCGGTGTCCTCGACGCTGTGATGGCCGTCGATCTCGACGTCACCGGTGGTGGTGATCGTCATGTCGACGCCTGAGTGCTTCGAGAAAGCCGTGAGCATGTGGTCGTAGAAACCGACCCCGCTGGAGATGGTCGACTCGCCGCTACCATCCAGATCGATGGAGACGTCAACGTTGGACTCCAAGGTCTCGCGGTGAACGTGAGCACAGCGGTGGGTCATCAATCCTCCTCGGGATCGAGTCGACGAGCAGTCACAAGGATGTCGAGCAGTGCAGCCCGGAAGGCTTCGGTCTCGCGAGGAGTTCCGGCGCAGACACGTAGGTACCCGGTCGGGCCCACCTCACGGACGAGAACACCGTGATCGAGAAGGTCCTGGAAGACCGCGTGACGATCGGCAAACCTCCCGAACAGGACGAAGTTCGACTGGGACGAGACGACGTCCAATCCGTGCGCGCGCAGCCAGTCCTCGAGGCTGGCACGGGTCTCACGTAGTTCGTCGACCCGAGCGAGCATCTCGGGAGCATGGGCCAGAGCGACCCGGGCCACCGCCTGGGACACCTCCGAGAGGTGGTAGGGCAACCGGACGATCCGTAGGGCGTCAATCACGGCAGGGGCAGCAACGGCATATCCGAGACGCCCCCCGGCCAAGGCAAAGGCCTTCGAGAGGGTACGCACCACGATGAGGCGTCCGTGCTTGGGAAGCAGGGCGATCGCCGAATCCTCCGGGGCATCGGTGAATTCCTGGTAGGCCTCATCCACGACGACAATCGCGTCGGTGGCCGAACAGACCTCATCGATGACCGCCACTGGGATGGTGGTGCCCGTCGGGTTGTTCGGCGTGGTCAGCAGGACGACGTCCGGCTTGACCTCCTCGATGGCACTCACGATGTCGTCAGTCGTCAGACCGTAGGAGGCATTGCGAGGTCGGGTGACGTAGTCAGTGTGAGTGTTCCGGGCGTACTCGGGATACATGGAGTAGGTCGGCGTGAAGGTCAGGAGAGTACGATCCGGGCCACCGAAAGCCTGCAGGATGTGAGTCATGACCTCGTTGGACCCATTGGCCGGCCAGATCTGATCGCCGCTGACCCCGAATCCGATATACCTGGCCAGGTCCTCGCGCAAAGCCGTGGCCTCTCGGTCCGGGTAGCGATTCAGCCCCTTGCCGGCATTGGAGATGGCCTTGGCCATGTCCTTGCGCACCGATTCCGACGGCGGGTAAGGGTTCTCGTTGACGTTGAGACATACCGGGACGTCGAGCTGCGGGGCACCATAGGGCTTCTCCCCCACCAGTTCGGGACGAAGCGGCAGATCAGCCAGTTGAATGGAGTTCGACTGCGGTTTGGCCACCGGACGGGGGTGGGTCGTGTGTCGACGCTGGGTCATCGCGGCCTCCTCACGGTGATGGCATTGGCATGGCCGGGCAGGTTCTCGGCCACGGCGAACTTCTCGACGGAATCGGCGAGATCGAGCAGGGCGTCCTCGGTGTAGTCAATGACGTGGACCGCTCGCATGAAGGAACGCATCGACAGTCCCGAGGAGTGGCAGGCAGCACCCGCCGTCGGCAGCACGTGGGTGGATCCAGCCGAGTAGTCGCCCAGGGACACCGGGGACCAAGGACCGACGAAGATGGCACCGGCGTTGTGGACTCGCGCTGCTACCGCGGCGGCATCGGCCGTCTGGATTTCTAAGTGCTCTGCAGCATAGGCGTCAACGACCTCAAGACCTTGGTGAATGTCACGCACCATGACGACGGCAGACTGTGTGGAGGTCAGTGAGGTACGGATCCGCTCGGAGTGCAAGGTGGCCTCGACCATCGGGGTCAGTTCCTTCTCCACGGCGTCGACCAGCTCGGTGGAATCGGTGACGAGAACAGCTGCGGCGAGCGGGTCGTGTTCGGCCTGGCTCATGAGGTCGGCAGCGACGTGACGTGGATCAGCGGTCCGGTCGGCCAGGATGGCGATCTCGGTGGGGCCAGCCTCCGAGTCGATGCCGACAGTGCCACGCAGGTAACGCTTGGCAGCAACCACATAAATGTTGCCCGGCCCGGTGACCATGTCAACCCGCGGACAGGAATCGGCCTCATCGGGGCCATCGACACCGTGGGCGAACATGGCGATGGCCTGGGCGCCGCCGACAGCATAGACCTCATCAACCCCGAGCAGGTGGCACAGAGCAAGGATGTTGGGGTGCGGCAGGCCACCGAACTCAGCCTGTGGCGGGGATGCCACCGCGATCGAGGACACGCCGGCTTCCTGGGCCGGGACGACGTTCATGATGACTGAGGAGGCCAGCGGGGCAAATCCGCCAGGGACGTAGAGACCCACTCGACCGACGGGGACGATGCGTTGGCTCACACGAGCGCCAGCAGCCACCTCGACCGGTGCCGACGAGGTCTCCACCTCAGCCTCCCGACAGACCTGACGACGTCGACGAATGGACTCAGTGAAGGCCTGACGCAAGGTGCCGTCAAGATCGGCAGCAGCCTCGGACAGGGCCTGCGCCGGAACCCTCAAATGATCCGGAACCACATGGTCGAACTTCTCGCTGTATTCGCGCAGAGCCTCGGCGCCACGGTCCCTGACCGCAGCGCTGACGGGGATGACGGCCGCCACCGCGGCATCGACGTCAAAGTCAGCGCGCGGCACGGCGCGACGCAGGTCGCCAGTGGTTTCATGGGTCAGATCGACGATTCTCAGCACACCGTCAGTCTAATGAAGCCTCGGTCACCGGCTCGCGGCGTCCACCCCGCGGAGAGCGACGCCAGCCCGTCACCAGGGATGCGATCAGCGTCGGGACCATCGCTGCGAGCAACCAGACCAGCACGGACACCCAGGTGTGGAGGGCGAAATCCACCGGAATGATTTCTCCTGCGTTGGCCGCGGCAATACGCTCGGCGAAGGAGTCCGGGCCGATGAGGACACCCACCCACCAGCAGGCCAGGGCCGACAGACAGGACGACACTCCGGCGGCCAGTACTCCCCAGGCCCCGCGACGGCGCATGAGGACCCAGCTCAGGACGCCGATGATCAGCCCGACGATCAGGCCGACGAAGCAGTAGACGGCGTCGGTCGAGAAGACCTGGATGAGGCCCTCCTCCGTCGTCGAAGCCGCCCCGTCGGATCCCACCGTGTAGGTCGGCAGAATCACCATGGAGTGCCATATCGGAGCAGCAAGTCCGCCCAGGACGACGCCGATTCCCACGACGAGCAGGCTCGATCGCAGTATCGCGAGGCCGTGGGCGCGGGTCGTCTCGTTCATGACTGCCTCCTGGGGATGCACGAGGGGCCGAGCAGGGCCTTGAGGTCGGCCATCAGCGGCTGACCAGGGGCGACCTTGAGTTCATCGGCAAGCTGGAAGGTGGTCGTCACCTTGCCGTCAATGAGTCGCAGTCTCACCTCGGAGCTACCCGGGTGGTTACGAAGTACTCCACGCAGGCCCTCGATGATGCCACTGGTGCATCGTCCGCGACGAAGATCAATCGTCATGGGAGCATTGCTGACATCGGTGAGGTCCAGCAGCCAGACGTCATTTGCCGACATCTCGACGGTCTCATCACGTTCCCTGACGAATCCACGCACCTTGAGAATAGTGTCGACGGCCAGTAATGGCTCCACCCGCTGGTACACCTTCGGGAAACAGGCAATGGTGATGGAGGCGTCAAGGTCCTCCAGGGTGATGGAGGCCCAGATGTCACCGTTCTTGGTGGTACGTCGGACGATCTGGGTGACCATACCGGCGATGGTGTAGCGCCCCTCGTGATGGCCTTCAGGGTTGACGAGCTCAGCCACTGAAATGTCCGATTCGGCCTCCAGAGCAGCTTCCAGACCGCGCAGCGGGTGATCGGAGACGTACAGGCCCAGCATTTCGCGCTCGAAGGCGAGCTTGGTGCTGCGGTCCCAGTCGTCCTCCGGGACGACTCGCTCGACACCCAGCTGGGTGGGTTCGGAGTCGTCCCCCATGCCGAAAAGGTCGTCCTGCCCGTTGGCCTGGTTGCGTTTGATGTCGATGACGGCGTCGACGGCCTGCTCGTAGACCGCCATCAGGCCGCGTCGGGAATGGCCCATGGAGTCGAAGGCGCCAGCCTTGATGAGAGACTCGATGAGCCTCTTGTTGCACACCGTCAGGCTGACCTGATCCAGGAAGCTGAAGAAATCGGGGGCCGGACCGTTCTCCTCGCGGGCTCGAATGATCTCTGCGACAGCGTTTGCACCGACATTGCGGACAGCTCCCAGTCCGAACCTGATGTCCTCGCCGACGGCGGTGAACTCCAGCGAGGAGACGTTGACGTCGGGAGGCAGGATATTGATGTGCTGGGTCCGCATGTCGGCCAGGTACATCGCCATCTTGTCCTTGTCGTCACCAACACTGGTCAGCAGGGCGGCACCGTACTCGGCCGGGTAATTGGCCTTGAGATAGGCCGTCCAGTAGGACACCAGCCCATAACCGGCCGCGTGGGACTTGTTGAAGGCATATCCGGCGAAGGGAACCATGACGTCCCACAGGGTCTGGATGGCGTCGTCGGAGTACCCATGTTCACGCATGCCAGCCTGGAAGGGGATGAAGTTCTCCTCCAGGATGTGCTTCTTCTTCTTACCCATGGCACGACGCAGCAGGTCAGCGCCACCCAGGGTGTAGCCAGCGAGTTTCCGGGCGATCGACATGATCTGCTCCTGGTACACGATGAGGTGATACGTGGGAGCAAGGATCTCGTCGAGGTCCTCCTTGAGCTCGGGATGGATGGGGATGATCGGTTCCCGGTTGTTCTTGCGCTGGGCATACGAGATGTGCGCGTTGGCGCCCATCGGGCCCGGTCGGTACAGGGCCAACACGGCGACGATGTCGTCGAAACAGGTTGGTCCCATGAGACGCAGCAGAGACCGCATGGCCGTGCCATCGAGCTGGAAGACGCCCAGGGTGTCACCTCGGGCCAGCATCTCGTAGGTGTTCTTGTCATCAAGGGCAAGCTCCTTGAGATCGACGTCGACCTCGCGGTTCTCCTTGATGATCTTGATGCAGTGATCCATGATGCCAAGATTTCGCAGGCCCAGGAAGTCCATCTTCATGAGCCCCATCTCCTCGAGCTGGGGATAGGCGAAGCCGGCGATGATCATGCCATCCTTGTCGCGCTTGTGCATCGGCACCAAGTCGAGCAGCGGAGCGCTGGACAGGATGAAGGCACAGGCGTGCACACCGGTGCCGCGGATCAATCCCTCAAGGCCCTTCGCCGTCTCGACGACCTTGGCGACGTCGGGATTGTCGGCAACCAGCTGGCGGAACTCCTGACCTTCGCCGTGCCTCTCGTGAGAGGGGTCGAAGATCTTGCTCAGCGGAACTCCCTTGCCCATGACGTCGGGAGGCATGGCCTTGGTGATCTTGTCTCCGAGGGCGAAGGGGTAGCCGAGAATGCGGTTGGCGTCCTTGACGGCAGCCTTGGCCTTGATCTTGCCGAAGGTGTTGACCTGGCTGGTGTACTCCGCGCCGTACTTGTGAGTGACGTAATCGATGACCTTGTCACGCTGACGATCGTCGAAGTCAAGATCGATGTCGGGCGGGTTGACACGTTCCGGGTTGAGGAACCTCTCGAACAGCAGTCCGTGTTCCAGCGGGTTGATGGCGATGATGCCCGTCAGATAGGCAACGAGGGAACCGGCAGCCGATCCACGCCCCGGCCCGACGGGCACACCCATGGAGCGCGCCGCATTGCAGATGTCGGAGACGACGAGGAAGTAGGAGGAGAATCCCAGAGGCTCGATGACCGACAGCTCGGTCTCGAGACGGTCGAGGACCTCCTTGGGCGGGTTCGGACCGAACTTCTCGTCCATCCCCTCCTGCAGCTTCTTGCGCAGCCAGGACTCCTGAGTCTCCCCCTGAGGGACGTCGAACTGCGGCATCCGATCGACGTACTCGAAGACCTCGTTGTAGGACCCGATCATCTCCGTCAACAGCAGGGTGTTGTCGCAGGCCTCAGGATGATCGGCGAACAGCGCCCTCATCTCGTCAGAGGACTTGATGTAATAGCCCGACCCATTGAAGCGGAAGCGGTTCGGATCGTCCTTGTTACGACCCACACCGACGCACAGCAGCGAGTCGTGAGCGTCAGCCTGGTCCTCGGTGACGTAGTGCGAGTCATTGGTGACCAGCAACGGAATGTCCAGCCGCTTGGCCAGCTTCAGCAAGTCAGAGCGCACCTGCTTTTCGATGGGGACGCCGTGGTCCATCAACTCGCAGAAGTAGTTCTCCTTGCCGAAGATGTCTTGGTAGGCACCCGCGGCTTGGCAGGCCTCCTCGAACTGCCCCAGGCGCAGTCGGGTCTGCACCTCGCCCGACGGGCATCCGGTGGAGGCAATGATGCCACCGGGATACTGGGACATCAGTTCGCGGTCCATGCGGGGCTTCATGTAGTAGCCCTCGTAGGAGGCCAGGGAGGACAACCGGAACAGGTTGTGGAGCCCCTCCGGGTCCTTGGCCCACATCGTCATGTGGGTGTAGCGGCCACCTCCGGACACATCCTTGCCGCCCTCCGCATCCGGATCGCCCGCGTCGCGGGAGGTTCCCCAGAATTCCTGCACCCGGGACTTGCGAGTACTCGGGGCAACATAGGCCTCGATACCGATGATCGGCTTGACCAGCGGGTTCTGATCTCCGTCGTACTTCTTGGAGATCTGGAAGAATTCGTAGGCACCGAACATGTTTCCGTGGTCGGTCATGGCGACCGCCGGCATGCCCTGACGAGCCACCTCGGCAAAGAGCTTCTCGTTGCTGGCAGCACCATCCAGCATCGAGTACTCAGTGTGAGTGTGAAGGTGGACGAAGTCGGATCGGGCCACGGACAGTCCTTTCACGAACCGACCGGAATGGAGGTCACTCCGGCCCTGGGTGGTGCTGACTCGGACAGACTAGTCCGCACCACCGACCGGAGCGACCCGACCACTCACGTCGGGCGGCGAACGACGAAGTCAACCTGCATCCCACCGGCCAACTGGGACACCAGATCCGTGTACGGACCAGCAATCTCACCAACCCTGACGAAGTCCCCGTCAAGCCTGTCGTCATGCACCATGAGGTGGACCTCACCACGATATTTTCCCATGGTGTCCATCTGGAGGGATCCGGCCCTGCGGCACCCGGCGTTGGGGGCGTCACGAAAAGACTCACGCTTCCGTACCCGCTTCTCATGATGCTGCCCGCAATTGCGACGATTCACGCCCCAGACTGCAAAATTCGCGATTTCATACGGATGTCATCGTCGAACTGTTGTTCACTCATCTTGTTTGCCACCGCGTACGAACTGCATCAGCCTCTATTCTGCAAGCGCTGGCAAGGGCTGCCCGCAATGCTGGTCAGCCCAGCAGGCAGCCCTTAACCTCATGTACGGACGTTGAGTAAGCCGAGGTTCAGATCCTGGATAATCAGGAATTCACAATTCTTTGCCCCATCTGCACAAGCCGAATAAGTCGAATCATTTGCTCAATAAGGGACTGTTCAGTCATGGTCGTCATGATTTGATCCTGAGCATGAACAAGAAGAAGTGACATCGGCAGTGACCCATTCAGATCTCGAGTGATGAGTTCAGTCTGAACATCATGAGCAGTCTTCAAGTATTTTTCTGCGTCGATCATACATTTTTCACTCTCCGAAAATTCTCCGGCGTGAGCCTTATCAAGAGCGTCATACAGCAACGACCGAGCCGAACCAGCATTAGTAATTATTTCAAAAATAGAGGCTTCAATATCCTCCATTTCAAATTCTTCGTCTTGACGCATCACAATCTCCTAGCAACAGGACAAATTATTCGTTAGGCTCTTCGAGCTCTTCTTTCTTCAGTTGACTCCTGTCATACATCCTCATGAATGGATAATAAATCACAGTAGCAATCAAAATGTTCAACAGGCAAAGCACAATACTTCGCCAGTCGCCACCGGTTGCCAAAAAAGCGCCTATCGGAGCAGGAAGCGTCCATGGAGGCTGCACTGCCATATAGCTCACCAACCCCCAACTAAATGCACACCATGACACCAGACAAAGAATCAAAGGGGCCAGAAGAAACGGAATGATGAAAAAGGGATTCATCATAACCGGAAGTCCAAACATGATCGGTTCGCTAATATTAAACAGAGCAGGAACCGCTACTGCTCGTGTTATAGATTTTGTATATTTCGCCTTCCCAACTAAAAACCCAGCAATCACTAGCCCTATTGTCGCGCCGGAACCGCCTATCGACACAAACCACTGAAAAAAGGTCTCCGGTGCGATGTGTGGAGCGGGAGAGCCCACGGCAACTGCGCTCGCATTATCGCTGAGGTACTGCAACCAAATCGGCCGGGCAACTGATCCGACTACCGAATCACCGCTAATACCAAAAAACCACAGAAACACTACCAAAAACGCCGGCACTAATACACCAGGCAACGAATCACCTGCTGTAACCAGAGGAGCCAACCCGACCCGTACGATGTCAATAATATCGATACCTAGGACGACAGATACCAGTGCCATGACAACCATTATGGTAAAAGCCGGTACTACTGCCCCGAAAGACTTGCTTACTGATTCAGGCACCTGTTCAGACATCCTAATGGTTAAATTATGCTTGTAGCATACTCGCATCACCTCAACAGCTAATAGAGCCAAGATCATCGCCGGAAATAATCCTTGCGATCCCAGACTCTCGAGATCCAAGAAGACTCCATCACCAATTGCTTTCGGAGTCAGGCTTAGCAAAAATGCGGCAACACCCAACTGACCACCAGCAAGTCCATCAAGATCGTAACTCCGAGCGAGGCTTGAACCGACACCGAAGCATACATATAACGACATTAGCCCAAAGGTCATGCGGTATGGAACTAGAATTTGGTCGATATGCGCTTTCGCCCAAATAGCGAGTCCGGTAGTTTCTGGCACAGGCGGAGCAGCTATGATAAGGACAAAACTTCCCGCAATAATGAACGGTATAGCAGAAATAACACCGTCGCGAATAGCTCGAATATGCCGCTGCTCAGAAACCATGGACATCGGTCCAGCGACACGCCTGTCCAAGAAGTCAAAGAACTTCTCCATTGCGATCACCTTAAATGTTCCTTGACGGTCTTAATTAGCTCCGAACCTCCGAGCGGACCATAGGCGACCGGAGGTATCGAACAAATCGGAGTTCCGCACTGTTCGGCGTACTCTCGAAAAACCTTCATTCTATTTCTTACTTGGGGAGCGACTAAAATCAAATCCCAATTTCCTGTCGATATTTCTTCCTGCGCCTGTCCAGATCCAACAGCCTTGGCATGAACGCTTTCACCTATCTTGTTAAATTCTTTTTCTAGATTCTTTAACACAATCGCACTCGACATGCCACCAGAACAAATCAGCAACACATTTGACATAACCGATACTCCTTGATTGTAGGTTTAATTACTTTCTGGTTGCGATGAAATCATGAAGCCAGTAGTAGCTATCCTTCCGCAACCTGTTATAACTACCATGGCCTTCATTGTCAGCATCAACATAAATAACGCCGTATCGTTTCTCCATTTCACAGCTTCCAGCGCTCACGATATCGATAATTCCCCACACAAAATATGCTTCGACATCCACGCCTTCCCGTACAGCCAACTCAACTTGGTTCATATGGTGTTCGAGATATGAAATTCTGTAATCATCATGAATTCGGTTATCAGGACTTACTTTGTCGCGTGCGCCTAACCCATTCTCGGCGACCATCACAGGCTTTCGATATCGGTCGTACACCTTATGGGCGGCAATCCTTAGCCCAATTGGGTCTATCTGCCATCCCCAGGCAGTGGCTTCAAGGTTAGGATTTTTGAGTGAAGCTACCAAGTTCCCCGGAACTTGTTCCCGCTTTTCATCCACACTGCAGATTGAAGATGAATAATAAGAAAAAGACACGACATCACATGTATTCAATTTCATCGCGTCGCGGTCGTCTTCAGTAATGTCCAGTTCGACATTATGTTCAGACAAAAACCTACCTGCGTAATACCCGTATTCGCCATTTGCTAGCACATCAGCACACCACCACTGATTGATCTGCTCGTCATGAACTAGTTTCATGTTGTCTTCAGGGGTGGGATGCAGAGCATAGTAGTCGAAGCAGCTCACCATACAGACAAATTTTCCCGGCACGCCTATATCGCGACCATATTCTGTTATTAGTGCACTCGCTACCATTTGATAATGAAGACCATTGAATACAGAATTGTAGTCATACGCATGATCATCATTGCCAATTATTCCCAGTCCATTAAATGGGCTGAAATATCCGGCATTAATCTCATTAATAGGGAGCCAGTAATCCACCTCGCTACCCCATCTATCAACGACATATTTCGCCATTTTTAGATAGAGGTCGATGACGTCGCGATGTTTCCATCCTCCGTATTTGTCGACTATCGCAAGAGGGAGCGCATAATGATTAATCGTAATAAAAATCCGGATACCAGCATCAGTAAGACAACGAATGACACGATCATAATATGCCACACCAACTGGATTAGGTTCATCTTCAAACCCAGTTGGGAACAAACGAGCCCAGCTAATTGATAGTCGATATATGTCTAAGCCAAGATCTATGATCTGGCGCAAATCAGACTTCCAGTGCTCGTAGCCTCTCGAGCCGACACGAAAGGGGTATACGGCGTCATCTGCACGGGCTTCTTTTGCATTCTCGACATCATCCTGAGTGAGAAGACGCGTCTGCACCGTATCGTTCGCCGTCCGCGGTATCCATCGACGACAGTCTTGGGTATCGAGCCCCTTCCCATCACAGAGCCCACCTTCATACTGACTAGCAGCAGTAGCGCCACCCCACAGAATACGGTTCATCTCATGCTCCTATCCGCATCAGCATCATGCGACGATCTCCGGCCCCTTATCAACCAGAAGCTATTGGCATCCACCAGCCGTTTCATCTCTTCCGGTGTCATGCTCCGATCCTTAGCAATCTCAGCTAGGGGTGCGCACACATCATCGGGCATCATCACCTCGGTGTGCCACAGTTTCCAAGGCCGATCGATTCGTGTTACGACGGCCCGATGAATTTTATCCACCGAAACAGATTTAATTCCATACCCTGCATTGATATCGGTGTGTGAACCATTGGAAGACCAGTAGTGCAGGATGCTCATAGTATTGCCATCCTGGTCACGCTCACAAGACTTTCCTAGAACAACCACCATGTGACCAGACTCATCTTTTCCTATCTCATCATTCCAGAAGATCTTCATGAAATCGAATTTGTGAATAGTGTCGAACGGAAAATTTCGGTGGCACGAGTTTCTGTACTCATCTGCTGTACCGATGTACATGTTGGTTCCGATTCCCAATTCACGAACAAGTTCAGCGACGCCCGGTCCATTCGCGTTGGCTCGGCCCCACGCACCAACTCCATCGGCTTGAATCGGGTACGCTCGATTCTCGACGGTGTAAGGCTTCAGGTACTCCCACTGTTTCTGTGGGAGAACGTGATCACAGGCATTTTCGTACATTTCAATACTCTTCAGTAGCAGAAGATAGACCGCCGAAGAACAGAACGACGGCGTTGCGAGCTGTGGATTCACCTCAACCCCAGATTCCGAAACGTTAACGGCGCGGTCCATTCCCGCCCAAGTGGTTTGCTGGAAACCTGGAGGAATATTTCTTCCTGTGTGATATCCACCACCCACGGGAAAACACTTCAATGCGCCTTCCATGGATTCTTTCCACATTGTTGTTGGTTTTCTACACGCTGCTTTCGATTCCAACGTGAACTCCGGACTCATGGCCGCCGCCACCGACGCTACACACGTGCCCAGAATCAGCCTTCTTCCCATAATAGGACCGCTAGCGTTCATCGTCATCCCTTCCTTAACTCCTACTGCATTTCTAATTGGGACGTAATTTCATGTTTGGGGAGGTCCAATCCTTTCGATCGTCCTGCCTCCCAACATGCCCCAACTACCGGATGACTTGCGTACATACACCCGCCCAACGATTGTTCAACCATGCTCCGTAACGGGTTGGGACGCACACCGTTGTGGTCAATTCTCGGGGCGAACAAGCCTCCTGCCAGGATTACACGGTTAGCGCTCAGGGTTTTCACAGTTGCTCTTAGTTCGGATGCTGCAGAAGCGACGATGAACGACGCGGTCTCGTCGTCGCTCGCAGACAAAACAATGGGCGCAAAACCTGCCACGTCGGACGGCCGGAGCTCTTTAGTCTCAGCAATGAGGTCCTGCAAACTACATCCGGCAGGCAAGCCAAGAGCGTTGACAACTTCACTAGTAATGGTGGTGTGAGGACCTCGTCCGTCGAGGTCTGCAGCGGCAGCTCTCAAGGCTTTTCTCCCGATCCAGTAACCGGAACCATGGTCGCCAAGCAACCATCCGGCACCGTCTCGGCGATCAACCCAGTGCCACTCCGAGAAACGACCGGCTATCGCTCCGGTGCCTGCCGCAAGAATGGAACCATCACCCGATGTTGCGGCTGACCAATATGCGATTTCTATGTCGGTCGCCACACGAGGGACGACGCGTAGACCGGCAGTGCGGAACGCTTCCTCAACACTGTCCCGAACATGGCGGTTACCAGCCGGACCTGCGCCAGCCGCCCCAACGACAGCTGCTTCCACACGTCCGACCGCAGACTCGGTTAACAGGGCCGTCAAGCAGTCGTTGAGAGCCTGCGACAACGTCGGTCGGCTGATACGAGCAGCACGTTGATATCCCAGTATTGTTCCATCTGCGTCGGTGACGAGGGATCTCACACTCGTTCCACCAATATCGACACCCAAGAAATTCATATCAAGACTCTTTTTCGCGCCTGTCATAGTTCCGCATTAAACATTAAACATATGTCAATATATAAGATTGATTTTTATTCTGTTCTCAACACTGATTTCTATCTACAATTCCGCTTATCTCAAAGATATCCAACTGTGACTCTTTTTTAGAATCCACAAAACCACATGGGGCGATATTCTGGTAATTTTGAATAACGCGACCTACCCCGCGGAAATCAAGTACTCAGAGCACTGAAGAGCCACGCTTCCAGCGTGTTGATGTCGTGCAACAGTCACTTGTTCACGCAAAGTCCGGAACGATCCCCTAGCCTCACTGAACACCCCGTCGAGGCCCATGATGGCCTCAACGTCGGCAGCGTGTGGGGAGACGAGGTTGAGCCGCAACCGGGTCATGCAAATGGTGAACGACTCGACGTTGCCAGGACCACCAACCAGGTCAAGTACTCTCTGCGCGCATTCTTTGTAATCCATGACGTTCTCCTGAAACTCAGTTGTGAGGATGGTCCTCGTCGACAGCGGCGCGAACCGCTCCGCCAGATGTCGTCAGTCGTTCTCGGGCTTGTGCCGCCGTCATGTCCAGCAGGATCATGACGATGGCCGTCTTGGCGTGACCGTCAGCCTCATGAAGGGCGATAACGGCCTGGTCCCGGGTGCATCCCGTCGCGGACACGACGATGAACACAGCACGTTGCCGCAGTTTCTCGTTGCTCGGAGAGACGTCGACCATGAGGTTCCCGTAAGTCTTGCCGAGCCCGACCATGGTCGCCGTGGAGATCATGTTGAGGACGAGTTTTTGTGCCGTTCCGGCCTTCAGACGGGTCGACCCGGTGAGCACCTCTGGGCCGGCGTCGATCTCGACGGGCAGATCGACCTCGTCACTGATGAGGGCGTCATGGTTGCAACACACTGACGCCGTGTGGGCACCGGCCTGCTTGGCGGCGCGCACCGCTCCTATCACCCACGGGGTGCGCCCGGAGGCAGCGAGCCCGACGACGACGTCGTGGAGCCCGGGATGCAGGGCATTGATCTCCTCAGCCCCGCGCTCCTGGTCGTCCTCCGCTCCTTCAACTGCCTGGAACATGGCTTGCTGGCCACCGGCAATGAGACCGACGACCATGGTGGGATGTGTGCTGAAGGTGGGAGGGCACTCGGCAGCGTCGAGAACCCCAAGCCGCCCACTCGTCCCCGCCCCGGCATAGATCAGCCGACCACCGGCCGACAATCCCGCCACCGCAGCCTCGACGATCGCCGCAATGGCAGGAAGCTGCCGGGCGACGGCATCAGGAACACGGTGGTCCTCATCATTCATGACGCGAAGCACCTCGAGGGTCGTCAGCTGATCAAGACCCTCGCTGGCCGGGTTCCGACCCTCCGTGGTGGTGAGCCTAGTGAGATGGTCCATGGACTCGCCTCCTGCGACGACGAAACTTCGTGGTTCCATGTATTGAAACCACGCCCTCTGTACAACGGTGTGGGCCACATAGACCACACTGTCTTCCTGTGGTCCGCATTGGGACCATGCAGTTCAGATGACGTGAAACGATATTACACGAGTATCATTGTTTACGGAAGGGCATTTCATATGGCTGGCAGTCTGTTGCCTCGCATTGACATGGCCAGGTCCACCATGCGCCCGGCGGAGGCGCAGGTTGCCGCAGTGGTCCTTGCTGAACCGGACTGGGCACTCGAAGCATCAACCAGCCGGCTCGCCGAAGCTGCCGGGGTATCCCCCGCATCCGTGGTGCGCTTCTGTCGTGCCCTTGGGCTCAAGGGCTGCCGCGAATTGCGCGCCGAGCTTGCCCGTGACCTGTCTCGCCGCAGCATTGAGATGGAGCGCTCGTCGGTGGCCGAGGGCACCATCTCGCTTGACGACACCTTGGAACAGATGATCTCCAAGATCGCCTTCCATGAGGCTCGCACCATTGAGGACACCGCCCGATCGGTGGACCCGGAAGAGCTCGAAGCTGTGGCCGGCGCCATCTCCATTGCGCCGCGGACCGTCCTCTTCGGAGTCGGTTCCAGCGGGCTCGTGGCCGACGATCTCTCCCAGAAGCTGGAACGCATCGGTCTGGTCTGCCAGCATCACAACGACACCCACGTCCAACTCGTCCATGCCGCACTGTGCGGACAGGCGTGCGTCGCCGTGGGGATCTCGTTCAGCGGTAGCACCCAGGAAGTCGTCGAGGCTCTCACCGTGGCTCGGGCCCACGGTGCCACGACGGTCGCCATGACGGGAGTGCCCCAGTCCCCCGTCGCGCAGCTGTCGGATCACGTTCTCGTCACCCCAGCCCGCGAAACCCAGGTCCGGGCCGGAGCGATGTCTAGCCGAATGTCTCAGTTGGCCGTCATCGACTTCCTCTTCGCCAGGGTCGCTCAGCTGTGCATGGACGATCTTGAAACCCTCCTGACCAGCACCCGAACGGCAGTCAGCACTCACCGGACCTGAGGTCCTCACGTAGACTTGAGCCATGTCGTCACAGACCCTGACAAAGACCTGGAAGTCAATGTGGTGGATCCCCCTCACGAAGGGGATCCTCGCGATCATCGCGGCGGTCGTGGCTGTCGTCTGGTCCCACCAGACCATGGAAGCCCTCGTGGTGATCGTGGGGGTCTACGCCATCGTTGACTCCATCATGACCCTCATCAACGCCCACGCCCTCCACGGCATGGCCGGCACCGGGCTCATGAAGGCCTGGGGAATCATCGGCATCATCGTTGGCCTCGTCCTCGTCATCCACCCCGGATTCTCCCTCCATGTCATCGCCATTCTCATCGGCGTGTGGCTGGTTCTCCTCGGCGTCGCGGCGACCGGTTTCGCGCTGCCCATGAGGTTCATCGCCGAGAAGGCCTGGGGCTGGATGCTCGGCGGTGGCGTCGGACTGTTCGTGCTGGGCATCATCATCGTGGTTCACCCCGGATTCGGTGTGGTGGCGATGAGTTGGCTGCTGGCCATCGGTGTCCTGCTCTACGGAGTCGCTAACATCGCCATCGCAGTAGGGCTCCGAAAGGTCACGAGCTCGATTGTGTCGGCGGTGCGTCGAAACCCGCGCAACACCGTCATCGAGGGCGAGGTCGTCGATTCCCCCAACACTTCTCAGGAGCCCTCGAACCATCGCGAACTCCCGTGAGATGAGTCCGACGTCATCAACCAGGCAGGCCTCAGCGACGAGTCCGTTCGGTGGTTCGACGGCCGGGCTGTGACGCATGTTCGTCGACCGACGTGGATGGCCCAGACCGGCTCGACCATCGTGATCGTTCCAGTCCACTCGGTGTGCCCGAAAGTGGCGGCACTCGGCCCGCCGTGCACGTAGAACCTGTTCGTCCAACACACCTTGGTGGAGTACTTGAGAGCCAGATCCGCATGATGACGTCGTACCCACCGGAATCCACTGCAGGGCGAGCAGTCGGCCACCGGCGTGGACGGCGCTGATGTCCCAGAGCCGCCGCACCGCTCCCAGACCCAGCCGATGCTGGGCGTCAGAAACGATCGTCAATGAACGTCAAGGTAGCGGCCACGACGAGGTCAATGGTGAGGTGGGTCTGCGTCGCAGATCGTCATTCATGACGAAGCATCAGACGGAGGGCGGCCCACGGCGATCATCGTGCTTGTCCTGCATACCGAGGTCGTGATCGAGACGGTCGTCCAAGGACCGAGCCCGGCGCTGGGAGGCCAGACAGGCCCACCAGACCCCGGCACCGATGAAGCCCAGGAAGGACGCGGCCCCACCGAAGGCACCCAGGACGAAGCGCGGATCGCTCAGGCTCGATGCCGTCAGCCCGACGACGTCAAGCACCATGAAGAGGGCGACGCACACCCACGTCAGCACCTCGGCGTGGTGAATCGCCGAATCGAGATCCTGCTCGTCCTCGTTCATCCCAGCAACCTCCTCCCACTCGGTGTACCTTGACGAACCCACAAGGCTTCATCCTGTCGAGCTCGGACCATCATCTGACGATCAGAGGGCTTGACCGGTTTGGGCAGTACCGACGGCGAACCCTTGAGATACGCGTCAAAGCCGTTGGCCACCGCCCGTCCCTCCGCGATGGCCCAGACCACGACAGACTGGCCACGACCCGCGTCGCTGCAGGCGAAGACTCCCGAGACGTTGGTTTCGTAGTCGTCGTTCCGGACGATGTTTTCGCGACTGTCGAATCCCCGACCAAGCTCCTGGACGACTCCATCATGCTCGGGGTGGGCGAATCCCATCGCGAAGATGACCAGGTCAACCGGCCGGTCGTGTCGATGCGGCCCTGATCGAGCCACTCGTCATGAGGCCTGACAGAAGCCAGTCGGGCCTTGATCTGGGACATGCGTCGTCGTGGACGGTGGTCGAAGGTCATCAGTACTCCTTTCGACGCACGCAGGTGTGTTGCACATTCTGTAAACACACTCGGTCCGAGAGACAGGTTGTCACACGGTGACCACTCCTTGACACGAATGTCCGCGTTGTGGACTCATCGAGACACAGCTACTCACCCTGAGCGGCTGGGCGCCCGCTGCACTCGTCATCCTTGCCGTGACGGCGCTGCAGGATGATCAGGATGACGACCGCGCCGATGAAGACCATCAGGGCAGTGACGTCGTTGAGCCGCCATTGTCCCACGTGATGGGCCGGATCAATGCGCAGCCGCTCCACCCAGAAACGACCAAAGGTATAGACCGCTACGTAAAGGGTGAACAAACGGCCATGGTCGAGCTTCCGACATCGATCCGCCCAGATCAGGAATGCTGCTCCGGCCAGGTTCCACAGCAGTTCGTACAAGAAAGTGGGATGGAAGGTGGAGTATTGCAGGTACCCCGAAGGTCGATGGGCAAGGTCGATCTCGAGTCCCCATGGCAGCGTCGTCGGGCGTCCGAAGAGCTCCTGGTTGAACCAGTTCCCGAGACGTCCGATGGCCTGAGCGGCCAGGATGCCCGGTGCCAGGGAATCGGCCACCGGGGCGAACGTTATCCCCTTGTGTCGGCAGTACAGCCAGATCACCACGCTCCCCAGGGCGATGGCACCCCAAATACCCAGGCCACCCTCCCAGATGTAGAAGCAGTGGTACCAGGTCCGACCGGGACCGAAGTAGAGCTGATGGTCTGTGATGACGTGGTACAGGCGCCCACCGATGATGCCAGCGACGACCGCGAGGGCACACAACTCCTCGAAGTGCTCCTGCTTACCACCTCGGGAGAGGTAGCGACGCTCGCCACTGACGTAGGCAATGATGATTCCGGCCAGAATGCACAGGGCGTAAATGTGAATCGTCAGCGGTCCGAGGTGAAAGGCCTCGACCGATGGGCTGGGGATCGACAGCAGGTTCACTGGAGTCGCGCCCGCCGCACTCCGGACACCAGGTCATCGACGATGGTGCGCATCCGGTCGATACCGACGTGTGCAGTCTCCCCTTGCTCCTCCGCCTCGACGAGGGCGCGGACAAGAGCGGACCCGACGATGACACCGTCGGCGAAGGAACCAACCCCAGCTGCCTGGTCACCGTTGGAGACGCCCAGACCGACGCCAACGGGAATCTGTGAGCTGACGGCCTTGACGCGAGACACCAGTTCGGGGGCGGCTGAGGAGGTCTGGATACGAGTTCCCGTCACCCCCATGACGGAGGTGGCGTAGACCCAGCCACGGCAGGCGGCGACGGTGGAGGCCAACCTCTCGTCGGTCGAGGACGGGGCCACCAGGAAGACTCGGTCCAGACCATGGGCCTCCGACACCGCCATCCACTCCTCCGCCTCGTCAGGAGTGAGGTCAGGGGTGATGAGCCCGGCCCCGCCGGCCGATGCCAGATCTCGGGCATAGGCGTCAACCCCGTAGTGCTCGACGAGATTCCAGTAGGTCATGACGACACACGGGGTGCCGGTGTCGGCCACCGCCTCAGCAGCGAGCAGGGTGTCACGAGTGCGCACCCCGCGCTCGAGTGCTCGAGTGGTGGCGTGCTGGATGACGGTCCCGTCCATCATGGGGTCGGAATAGGGCATCCCGATCTCGACGAGATCGACGCCGATACCAGTCGTACCGGTCGTGAGAGCCTTCATGGCGTCGATGGAATCGGGTACCGAGGGGTGCCCCACCGGCAGGTAACCAACCAGGGCCGGACGATTCTCCTCACGGGCCTTCAGGTAGGCACTCGCACTACTGGTCATTCCATACCTCCGGTGGTGGCGTCAACACTGCCGTCGATGTCGAACCACGCGAGAGCGGTGTCGACGTCCTTGTCCCCTCGTCCCGACACGGTGACGATGACGATCGGCGGCTCACCGTCGTGGTCCGGCAGGTCCTTGGCAATCCGCAGGACGCCGGCCACGGCGTGAGCCGACTCAATGGCGGGCATGATGCCCTCGGTCTGGGTGAGGGTGCGCAGAGCCTTCATGGCGTCGCGGTCGTTCACGGGGAGATAGGTGGCTCGCTTGTTGGCGGCCAACCAGGAGTGCTCGGGACCGACACCGGGGTAGTCCAGGCCGGCCGAGATGGAATGGGACTCCATCGTCTGACCGTCCGCGTCCTGCAAGATGTAGGTGCGAGTGCCGTGCAGCACGCCGACCGAACCTCCGGTGATCGACGCGGCGTGACGTCCGGTCTCGAGGCCGTCGCCGCCAGCCTCGAATCCGTAGAGGCGAACCTCGGGGTCGTCGATGAACTGGGCGAAGGAGCCGATGGCGTTGGATCCGCCGCCAACACAGGCACAAACCGCGTCCGGGAGTCGCCCCGTGCGGTCGCGACACTGCTGGCGCGACTCGACCGAGATGACTCGTTGGAACTCGCGCACCAGCTTTGGGAACGGGTGCGGACCCGAGGCAGTGCCGATGAGGTAATGGGTGTCGTCAACGTGGGCGACCCAGTCACGCATGGCCTCGTTCATGGCGTCCTTGAGAGTACGAGAGCCAGCCTTCACGGCGACGACCTCAGCGCCCAGGAGCTGCATACGAGCGACGTTGAGAGCCTGACGCTCAGTGTCGACCTGGCCCATGTAGATCCGGCACTCCATGCCCATCAGGGCCGCCACGGTGGCCGTCGCCACCCCATGCTGACCAGCACCCGTCTCGGCGATGAGGCGATGCTTGCCCATCCGTCGGGCCAGCAGGACCTGCCCCAGCACATTGTTGATCTTGTGTGAACCGGTGTGATTGAGGTCCTCACGCTTGAGCAGGACCCGGACCTCGCGACCGGTGTGCTCAGCCACGTACTCGGAGAACCGGGGAGCCTCCGTCAGAGGGGAGGGACGCCCCGCGTAGTCACGACGCAGTACATCCAGCTCGGCATGGAAGTCAGGGTCAGTGAGGGCGGCCTCGAAGGTCTCCTCAAGCTGGTTAAGGGCAGTCTGAAGTGCTTCGGGGACGAAGCGGCCACCAAAAGCGTCAAAGTGGCCTTGGGCGTCGGGCAGGTCTCGTGCGGACATGGTCATCCTTTCCGTGGGATGTCAGGGGGTCAGACGGTGGCGTCATGGATCTCGCGAAGCACCTGGGCTGGTTCCCGTGGCGAACCAGCATCTCCCCCACCAGCACCGCATCGGCACCACATTCATGAGCCTCGACGGCGTCGTCCACGCAGAGGATTCCGGACTCGGCCACCTTGACGGCGTTCTCTGGCAATTCACCGAGAAGGGTGCCGAAGATGGCGCTGTCGACGTCGAGGGTCTTGAGGTTGCGCGCGTTCACCCCGACGAGGCGGGGGTCAAGGGCTGCTGCCCGAACGGCCTCTTCGGGGGTGTGCACCTCGACCAATGGGGTCATGCCCAGCTCGGTCACAAGGCCGTGGAGGCGTCGCAGCTCGTCGTCGGGCAGGGCAGCGACGATGAGAAGGACGAGATCGGCGCCGTGCGCGCGTGCCTCGAGAACCTGGTACTCGGTGACGACGAAATCCTTGCGGAGAATCGGAATGTCGACCTTCTCACGCACCGCGTCGAGGTCGGCGAGGGATCCTTGGAAACGACGCTCCTCAGTAAGAACACTGATGGCGGCTGCTCCGCCAATACGGTACTGATCGGCCAGCGCAGCAGGATCGCCTATCGTCGCGAGGTGGCCCCTCGACGGACTGGACCTCTTGACCTCGGAGATGACCGACAGACCAGGAGCGGTCAGACGGGGAATGGGGTCGATGGCGGGTGTGACGAGTTCGATCGCCTCGCGAAGATTGTCCGAGGTGATCATGAGCTGACGCTCATGCAGGTCCTCGAGAACACCAGCGATGATCTCGTCAAGAACTGTTCCGGTGGCGGTGGGCGACATTCAGCGCGCTCCGCCGTCACCCGCGGCCCGCATCACCAGGGTGACGACACCGCCAAGAAGGACGAGAGCACCGCCAACAGTGCAATTGGTGCAATCAGCGCTCATGGTGTTCCCTTCGGTGGTCAGGCGCGGAACGATCCACGCAACTGCTCGATGATGCGGGTGAACTCCCCGAGCTGGTCAGGGGGAGCCGTCGGATACCCGCAACGCGGCGAATTCAGTAATAATCCTATCCTGATCAACCGCCGGAGCAGACGTGACGACCATTGTGCGAGCCACTCCCGTCCTCATGTGCCACCTGACCGGAATACGATCCCGCCGATTCGACGTACTCGGGTTCTGCCTTGATCAGAGCCCGCGGTTGAGTCAGGGACTGTGACAGGGTGGGACCTTCTCCTCTGTCCACAGTGTCCCACGCCGATCGCGGATCTGCGACCAGTTCTCCGGTGCAACAAGCCGACCAACAGGCCTACCCATCGTCATGGAGTGACAATCATCAGTCCGCCCGTGACGCGCGCACCCGTCAGCCCGATTCCGGTACACTCCATCCAGGTGTGCCGGGAAGCGACGCTGACAAGAATGACAGCCAGGATCGGGGAGGCGGCAAGAACCATTCACCACCCGGCCCGGATCGACGTCCTCACTGTGCGTCCTCCCACAGCGGATGCAAGGCCCCAGCGTCCTGAATTGCCTGTATGACGGCGGCCGCCTTGTTCTGACACTCGGAATTCTCCTGGGCGGCGAGCGAGTCCAGCACGATTCCGGCCCCGGCCTGTACGTGGGCGACCTCGTCCTTGAGAACGGCGGTCCGGATGGCGATGGCGCAGTCCGAGTTGCCGTGCAGGTCGAAGTACCCGACGACACCGCCGTAGACGCCACGTCGGGTGGTCTCGAGCTCCTCGATGATCCGCATGGCGGAGATCTTCGGCGCCCCGGACAGGGTGCCAGCCGGGAAACACGACATCGTCACGTCGACGGCGTCCAGGCCGTCAACGATCTGTCCGGTCACCACTGCCTCCAGGTGCATGACGTGGGAATAGCGGCCCACGTGCATGAATTCGGTGACGTTGACCGTACCAGGCACGCAGACCCGACCCAGGTCGTTGCGTCCCAGATCGACGAGCATGGTGTGCTCGGAACGCTCCTTGGGGTCTGCCAGCAGCTCGTCCTCCATGGACCGGTCCTCGACCGCAGTATGTCCGCGCGGACGAGTACCGGCAATGGGGTGAGTCGTCGCAACGCCGTCAACCACCGTCACCAGGGCCTCGGGGGAGGACCCGATGACGTCGAATCCAGGCAGTCGTAGCAGGTAGAGGTAGGGGCTGGGATTGGTGCGACGCAGCTGACGGTAGATGTCAAGGGCGTCGGCCTTGGTCTCGACGTCGAAGCGCTGGCTGGGAACGACCTGGAAGATGTCACCGTCACGAATCCGCTCGATGGCGGTGTTGACCAGCTCGCCGAACTCTTCGGGCGTGCGTTGACGTCGTACCTGGCTCACAACGCGGTCCGTGACTCGGGCCGTCAGCACCTTTCGCGGCTCGGCCAACCTCGTCACCATCGCCTCGAGGGCGGCAACCGCGTCGTCGTAGGCCTGATCGACATCAGTGTTGTCCACCACCTGATTGGAGATGAGCCACAGCTCACCGCGCTGGTGGTCGAACACCGCCATCTCCCCGACGAACATGAGGCAGGCCACCGGAAGGCCCAGGTCATCGACGAGATCGTCCCCGATGTCCTCCAGACGACGAACCATGTCGTAGCCGATATATCCAACAAAACCGCTCGTCAAGGGTGGAAGCCCCGGCTCGGCCAGGGTGTTCAGGGCGGCCAGGGCCTCCTTGAGGACCTCAAGCGGGTCATCGCTGACGGTCAACCCAGCAGGCGGTTCGCCGATCCAGTCCATCGAACGCCCGTCGGTGGTCAGAGCACAGCGGGTGTTGACCCCGATGAAGGACCACCGCGACCGGACGCCCGACTCAGCGGACTCCAGCAGGAACGTCAGTCGTCGATTCCCGCACAGATGCCGGTAGAGACCAATCGGGGTGTCGTCATCGCAGACCAGTGTGGTCCGCACCGAGACGACAGTGTGCTCCCCCGCTCGGGCCGCGAAGTCCTCACGTGATGGGGTGACGTCGATCATCACTCGGCCTCCTCATCCAGCAGCACATCGGCGTCGAAACAGGTACGGTCCCCGGTGTGGCAGGCCCCTCCGACCTGGTCGACGCGCAGTAGCAGGGTGTCGCCGTCACAGTCGAGTTGAACTGAGCGAACGTGCTGGGTGTGGCCTGACGTCTCCCCCTTGACCCAGTACTCCTGACGCGATCGGGACCAGTATGTCGCACGACGGGTGGTCAAGGTACGGGCCAGGGCGACATCGTCCATCCAAGCCATCATGAGGACGTCCCCAGTGGTGGCGTCCTGGACCACGGCGGGCACCAGACCAGCGTCGTTGCGTCGCAGACGCGCTGCGATGCCGGAATCGAGAGGATGTTCTTCAGTCAGCACGGGCCTCATTGAACACCGAACCCCCGACAGTGGGAGCCCCCGCCGCGTGTCGGACCAGTGCTGGCAAGATGGACCCATAGCTCGAAGGAGGACCTCAATGTCCATTGCACGAGATGAACGGGCCGGACTGGCTGCAGACCTGTCACGACTTGGCCCCGATGCCCCGACTCTGTGCGAGGGCTGGACGGCCCGAGACCTGTTGACCCACGTCCTGCTCCGGGAGAATGATCCGTTGGCCGTCCCTGGCATGGCCGTCAGTGTCTTCGACGCCGTCACCCAGGCTCGTGCCGACAAATTGGAAGCTTCCGGATCCTTCGAGGATCAGGTGGTACGTTTCGCCCACGGGCCAGATCGTTTCTCGATCTTCCGCATCCCGGGAATGGACGCTGCCGCCAACTCTATGGAGTACTTCATTCACCATGAGGATCTGCTCCGGGCCCAGCCCGGCTGGCAACCCCGGCAGTTGGACCACCGTACTGAGCTTGGGCTCGCGAGGATCATCCGAAAGCACGGACGTGCTCTGACTCGTCGCTGCCCTGTGGGCGTGCGCGTTGAGATGACCGAGTTCAAGGACCCCCTCACCCTTCACCCTGGTGACCGCATCGTCACCATCGTCGGTGCAGCTTCGGAAATCCTGCTGCTGCTCACCGGGCGCACTTCGGTCGCTCAGGTCGATGTTCTCGGCGAGCCGGCCACCATCTCCGAGTTCATGCGCTCCGACCACTCGTTGTGAGGGCCGGAACGCACGAACCCAACCGTGTGGGTCAGGACAGCTTCTCAAGGATGAGCTCCCTGACCCGCTTTGCGTCTGCCTGTCCCTTCATGGCCTTCATGACCTGACCGATGAGCGCGCCGACGGCCTGGACCTTGCCGCCGCGGATTTTCTCGGCAATCTGCGGGTTGGCAGCGATGACACCGTCAACAGCCGCGCCCAGGGCGGCATCGTCGGAGACGACGGCCAGACCGCGGCCACCGACCACCTGCTGAGGATCTCCCTCACCAGCGATGACGCCGTCAATGACCTGACGAGCCAGCTTGTCGGTGAGAGTGCCGTCATCGACGAGCTCCTGCAGTTGGGCGACTTGAGTCGGGGTCATACCGACCTCCGACAGGTCCACCCCGGCCTCGTTGGCACGACGGGACAGCTCGGTGAGCCACCACTTGCGCGCCGCAGCTGGCTGGCATCCGGCATTGACGGTCTCCTCCAGGAGATCGAGGGCGCCGGCATTGACGACCGCAGTCATCTCCAGCTCGGAGAACTGCCACTGGGAGGCCAGACGCGCCTTCTTGGCAGCCGGTAGCTCCGGCAGCCTGGCGCGAAGATCCTCCACCCATTCCCGAGACGGCGCGATCGGCACCAGGTCAGGCTCGGGGAAGTAGCGGTAGTCCTCGGCGTCGGACTTGTCACGTCCAGCGATGGTGTACTCGCCGCTCTCCTGCCACATCCGGGTCTGCTGACGGACCTTGCGTCCCTCGGACAGGATGAATCCCTGACGCTGGATCTCGTAGGTCAGGGCTCCCTCGACCGAGCGCAGCGAGTTGACGTTCTTGGTCTCAGTGCGGGTGCCCAGGGTGCTACTGCCACGCGGCATGAGGGAAACGTTGGCGTCGCAACGCAGGTTGCCGCGCTCCATCCTGGCCTCAGAGACACCCAGGGCTATCATGATGTCGCGCAGCTGAGCCATGTAGGCCCGTGCAACCTGGGGCGCCTTGGCTCCCAACCCACGAATCGGCTTGGTGACGATCTCGATGAGCGGAACGCCAGCACGGTTGTAGTCCATGAGGGAGTGGCTGGCACCTGAGATACGTCCGTCGGAGCCGCCGACGTGCAAGGACTTCCCGGCGTCCTCCTCCATGTGGGCACGCTCGATGTCGACACGGAAGATCTCGCCGTCGACCTCGACGTCGAGCCAGCCGTCATAGCAGATCGGCTCATCGTACTGGGAGGTCTGGTAATTCTTCGTCATGTCCGGGTAGAAGTAGTTCTTCCGGGCCATTCGACAGTACTCGGCGATCGTGCAGTTGAGGGCCAGGCCGATGCGAGTGGCCGACTCCACGGCGCGACCGTTGATGGCCGGCATCGACCCCGGAAGCCCCAGACAGACCGGGCAGACGTTGGTGTTGGGATCCTTCTCGGTGTCCGTGGAACATCCGCAGAACATCTTGGTCGCCGTCGACAGCTCGACGTGAACCTCGAGTCCGATGACTGGCTCGTAGTCGGCCATCACCTCGTCATAGGGCAGCAGTTCGTCAGTCATCGTGCCCCTCCTCTCCCCTCAGCTCGGGAGCCTTCGCCAGCAGCGGGGCACCCCACATCTCGTTCAGCAGCCGTTCCAGCGCCGCACCCACCCGATAGACGCGGTCATCCGCCATGATCGGGGCCATCACCTGCATACCGACGGGCATACCGTTGGTCTCGGACAAGCCAATCGGGAAGGATCCGGCAGGACTGCCGGCCATGTTGGCCGGGATGGTGCACAGGTCGGAGCGGTACATCGCCATCGGGTCGGCGGTGCGCTCCCCCAACCGGAATGCCGTCGTCGGGGTGGCCGGGGAGACGAGCACGTCACAGCTGTGCCAGGCCTTCTCGAAGTCACGCTGGATGAGGGTGCGGACCTTCTGGGCCGAGCCGTAGTAGGCGTCGTAGTAGCCGGCTGACAAGGCATACGTACCCAGGATGATGCGACGTTTGGCCTCGGCGCCGAATCCGGCACCACGGGTGGCCCGCATGACCTGCTCGGCGGAGTGCCTGCCGTCATCGTCGACGCGTAGGCCGTAGCGCATGGCGTCGTAGCGGGACAAGTTGCTGGAAACCTCGGCAGGCTGGATGAGGTAGTAGGCAGGCAGGGCCAGGTCGAAGTTGGGGCAGGAGACCTCGACGATCTCTGCGCCGGCCTTCGTCAGGATCTCGAGGGCCTCGTTGAATCGGGCCTCGACCTGCGGGTCATACCCTTCGCCGGCGAATTCGGTGACCACGCCGATCCGCATGCCGGCGACGTCCGGCTGACTCGCAGCCACGACGATGTCGGGAGTAGGTCGGTCAATGGTCGTCTGGTCCATCGAGTCATGACCGGCTATCACCTGGTGCAGCAAGGCCGCATCCAGGACGGTACGAGCGCAGGGCCCAGGGGTGTCCAGGGAGGAGGCCATGGCAATGACACCGTACCGGGACGTCGATCCGTAGGTCGGCTTGATGCCGACGGTGCCGGTCACCGCACCGGGCTGACGAATGGATCCGCCGGTGTCGGTGCCGAGAGCCAACGGGGACTGGAAAGCGGCCAGGCTGGCAGCAGATCCGCCACCCGAGCCACCAGGAACCCGATCAAGATCCCACGGGTTGTGGGTGGGGCCGAAGGCAGAGGTCTCGGTCGAGGAACCCATTGCGAACTCGTCCAGATTCGTCTTGCCCAGGACCACCATGCCGACGTCCTTGCATCGGGTGACGATGGTCGAGTCATAGGGCGGGATCCATCCCTCCAGCATTCGGGACGAGGCCGTGGTGGCCAGTCCCTTGGTGCAGAAGAGATCCTTCACGGCCAGCGGCACGCCGGCCAGCGGGCCGAGCTTCTCACCGTGGACGATCCGGGAGTCGATACGTCGGGCAGTCTCCAGGGCGCCGTCGTGGTCAACCAACAGGAAGGCATGCACGTCAGCGTCGACCTCGTCAATGCGGTCCAGGTGCGCCTGCGTGACCTCCTCACTGGAGACGTCACGGGACGCAATTCGCGCGCCGAGTTCGGCGGCGGTCAGGGTGACAAGCTCGTTCACTGTGCCTCCTCGTCCAGGATGCGGGGCACGCGGAAGCGCTGATCCTCACTACGAGGGGCCATTCTCAGGGCATCATCAGCCGACATCGACTCCTTGATGACGTCCTCGCGGAAGACGTTGGACAGCGGCAGAGCGTGCGAAGTAGGTGGCACGTCGTCGGTGGCGACGGCTGACACTGCGGCCACCGCGTCGAGGATCGCGTCAAGCTGAGGAGCCAGATACGCGGTCTCGTCGCCGGTGAGGTCGATGCGTGCCAAGCCGGCCAGGCGAACGACGTCATCCGGCGTGAGGGCCACGATGAATCTCCTGGTTGACGGCATGGGGGCGGAATGCCCTCGGACCATCCTAGGACTACTGGTCGACATGACTGCCACATAAGCTCCTTCACCCCCGATGGTGACCCGCCGGAACACGGATTCAGTTTGGGATCGTCGGATCGACCCGCAACAATGAGTGAGTGCTCATGATTCGTATTCAGCTGCCAGACACGCCGGGTTCCCTGGGCTCGGTGGCGACCGCCATGGGCACCGCCAACGCCGACATATCCGCGATTGAGATTGTCGAAAAGGGCGATGGCTACGTCATTGACGACTTCATTTTGACCCTTCCCCCCACCACGATGCCTGACACCCTGGTATCGGCCTGCGACATGCTCGACGGAGTTCATGTGTTGTGGCTGAGCAGATATCTGGAGAACTGGAGTATCGAGTCCGACATTGCAGCCTTGAATCGGATGTCCGAGGACCCGAAGCATTCCGCTGAAGTTCTCTGCGGCGCCGTTCCGGTCGTCTTTCACACTCAGTGGGCGGCACTCTTTGGTGCCGATGAGCAGGTCATCATTTCGACTGCCCTGTCTCCAGAATTCACTCCTGAGGGCATCGCACGCTTGACGCCGCTGGATCACTCCCATGTCGCCGAGCTCGAGGCCGGCTGGATGCCGGGATGGGGTGACACCGTCATCGCCGCTGTTCCGTTGTCAGGGGGGCGCTGCTTGGTTGCTGGGCGTCAGGGAGGTCCGGGATTCCTGGCTTCCGAGCTCAACCGTCTTCAGCACATGGCCGCTCTGGCCAACTGAGGCCACATGGAGGTCTATCTCACCTGGCAGTTCTGGTACCAGGTTCTGTCAGCCTTCGCCTTCGGCGTGGCTTCCAGCTTGGTGCCGGTGCTCAATTCGGAGTTGTTCATCGTCGGCGCCCTGGGATCCAAGCTGCTGGGCCCACTGGAAGTCGCGCTGGGACTGGGTCTTGGCCACGGCGTCGGCAAGCAGATCATGGTCATCGGTATCCGGCGCGGATCAAATTCGCGATGGATCAAGCACAAGGAACCCAAACCGGTTCCGGAGGGATCGTGGAGGTGGCGCCTGCGACGTTGGAATGACACGGCTGCCCACGTGGTCGAGACCCCCCGATGGGGAATGCCGCTGCTGTTCTTCTCGGCCATCACCGGTGTCCCGCCGGTCTACCTCGTCGTCATCTACGCAGCGACGACCAAGATGCACTTCTGGTGGTTTTCGCTGTGGGTCACCCTCGGATTCTTCATTCGGTGTTACCTGCTGGCCCTGGCGACCCAGTACGGATTCCACCTCATCATCTGACGCCAGCGCGACACCGTGCAGGCGCTCGTCACCCACCCATGACGAGGATGCGGAAGAAGTAGTACCCCACTCCCACCAACATCGCGAGGGCGACGACGAAGGCGATGGGTGCGAGAACTCGTTGCACCTTCTTGCGCTTCGTGGTCGGGACTGCGGTCGGAGCCCACCGTTCCTCACCGACACGCGGCCGAGTGCGCTTCGGCGTCTGGCCGTCAAGGTTGAGATTGGTGAAGAAACCCACGGTCGGAACCCTACCTGGTCAGCCTGCCCGGTCCAGCTGCTCATCGACGAGGTCAGCAGCCCGTCTCACCGTCCGGCAGACCTCGGCAGCCGCCTGCCGCGACCATCCGGCCAGCCCGCACGCAGGCGTCAGGACACCGGTCCTCAACACGGCGGGATCGACCTGGAGGCGTCGTGCCAGCCACAGCATCCTGTCGATGAGGCGATCCACTGGTGGCACCTGATCGACCTTCATGGTGTCGACGACTCCCATGCCCAGTCGTCCACCTGACTCCACCCATTGCGCGACGCAATTCAATGACATCGCGTCGGTGATCTCGCACCACATCGTGGCGAATCCGGCCTTGCATGCCATGGACCACGGGATCGGGTGGCCACAACAGTGCATTCCCACCGGAACGTCGTCGCAGCCTCCCACGACCGTCTGCCACAGCTGAGTCGCCGTGGTCTCCTCCATCGCGGGGTGCCGGTACAGACCTGACTGAGTCGGAATCGCCCCCGACAGGACCGCGGGGGCCGCTGGCTCGTCGACCTGCATCGTCCAGGTCACGCGCGGCATCCGGCGTCGCAGTTCGGTCAGGAGCTGGCTGATTCCTTCGGCCAGGCTGGCCGTGACGTCGTTGAGGGCCGAGGCATCCGCGAGGATCGACTCTCCGGCGCGCAGGTGCAGGCACGTGGCAAGGGTGAGCGGACCGGCCACCGAGATCTTGACGGTGGCCTCCCCGTCGACCAGCACCTCCTCGAGGTCATCGAGGTCACTGCGCAGAAGGGATCGCGCTGAGCGAGCGGCATGGTCAGTGGCGTCCGCGAGCCGCCATCCGCCCGGGCCATGATCAACCGGCAGATCAACGAGGAAAGCCGTCGCCCTCCCCACCATCTGAGCACCGGCTCCACGGGCCGGCAGCTCTGGCAGGGCGATGAGCTCGTCGAAGATCTCGGCCATTGCAGCCAGGCTGCCACGCATGTCAGTGCCCGGCAGTGACCCGATACCAGTGGCGATCATGCTGCCTGCTCCGCTGTCGTCCCCGCCCGATCCGTCCCGCAGATGGTTGCTGATCCGACGACGAGGTCACCGTCGTAGAACACCGCCGCCTGGCCAGGAGCGACTCCACGCAGGGTTTCCTCGAGGTCCATCGTCACCCCACCGGCAACCGTGGTGATCGTGGTCTCAACCGGATCCCCATGGGCCCTCACCTGAACCTGGCCACGCCAGGTCCTGGCAGGTTCTCCGGAACACCACACCGGCCGGATGGCCTCGATGTGGCGGACGGTCAAACCCTCAACACCTCCCACGACCACGGTGTTGTTGACCGGTTCGACGTCGAGGACATATCGCGGCTTGCCGTCGGGAGCGGGGACCCCGAGCCGAAGGCCTCTGCGCTGACCGATGGTGAAGTGGTGATACCCATCATGATGACCGACGACAGCCCCTGACTCATCGCGGATCACTCCGTCGGCCGAGCCGATCTTCTCCGACAGCCAGCCGGGCGTGTCCCCGTCAGGGATGAAGCAGATGTCATTGGAATCGGGTTTGTCGGCCACCGACAGACCGAGTTCTGCCGCTTCTCGTCGCACAGCGGTCTTGAGGGAATCCCCGAGCGGGAACAGCGAATGGGCGAGCTGATCCTGGTTGAGGACGGCGAGCACGTAGGACTGGTCCTTGCCCAGGTCTACCGAGCGGTACAGCTTCGTCGTGCCATCGACGACCTCGGTTCGGGCGTAATGGCCGGTGGCGACGGCGTCATATCCCAGGTCGAGACCACGTTCCAGCAGAGCAGCGAACTTGATCCTCTCGTTGCATCGCAGGCAGGGGTTGGGGGTTCGACCGGCCCGGTACTCGGCGATGAAGGGATCGATGACCTCCTCGGCGAAGCGATCGGAGAAATCCCACACGTAGAACGGGATCCCAAGCCTGTCTGCGGCCCGCCTGGCGTCAAAGGAATCCTCCAGCGAACAGCATCCTCGTGACCCCTCGCGATGGGATCGCGGATTGCGTGACAGCGCCAGATGCACACCGGTGACGTCATGGCCTGCCGCGACGAGACGGGCTGCAGCGACAGCGGAGTCGACTCCTCCCGACATGGCAGCGAGAACCTTCACAGTGCTTCCTCTCCGTGGTCGTGCAGGGGCCCAGATCAATCACTAGATCAATGGGGTACGAGATCCCGGCAGGATCTCGATGATAGGGGTTGACGCCGACTCACCGCGCCCCCTTGGCCTGCGCAATGACCGCAGGTAGGATGGTGAGCAGACGATCAATGTCAGTCTCGGTGGTGGTGTGCCCCATCGAGATCCTCACTCCCGACGCGGCTGCCTCGTCATCGCGACCCATGGCCAGCATTGTCGGTGAGGGACGGGAAACCCCGGCATGGCATGCTGACCCGGCTGAAAGGTCGACCCCGTCCCGGTCCGCGAGCATGACGACGTCAGTCCCGCGCGCTCCGGCAACACTGAGGTGAATGATCGTGGGGCTCGTCATGGTGGCATCGTCCACACAGACCCCCGGGATCCGTCGGCACGACTCAACGATCCGATTCCTCCAGGCCTGCCATTGAGGAGCCTTCTCACCGAACTCGCTGAGGCAGGCCCGCAGAGCAGCCGCGAAGCCTCGAGCCAGCGCAACCGGCTGAGTACCGGAGCGAATCCCATACTGCTGCCCACCTCCCGGGGCGACCGGATGCACCTCGACGCCTCTGCGAACCCACAGGGCCCCGATCCCGACGGGTCCACCGATCTTGTGTGCGGACAAGGAGGCCAGATCCACCCCCCACCCGTCGAGGTCCGCCGGGACGTGACCGAGGGCTTGGACGGCGTCGGTGTGCATGAGGGCTCCGGCCCGATGAGTCTTGTCCGCGATCTGATCGACGGGCTGGCATGCGCCGGTCTCGTTGTTGACGGCCATCACCGAGACGACATCAAGGTCATTGCTTAATGGGCTCGCGGCAATCGAGTCAGGGTCGACAACTCCCGTGTCGTCAACCGGGAGCACTCCGGCACGCTGACCGAGCAACCACGGCGAGGTCACCGTGGCGACAGCGGGATGCTCCACGGCGGAGACCAGTGCGTGACCATGGCGAACCGCTCCCATGAGGCCCAGCATGTCCGCCTCTGTTCCTCCGCTGGTGAACACGATCTCCAGCGGACCGACACCGAGCAGGCTGGCGACCTCCTCCCTGGCATCCTCCAGCAAAGCCCTCGAGGCGCGGCCTGAACCGTGAATGGCGCCAGGATTTCCCGGCACTGGTTCGACCATCGCGGCCAGAGCTTCCGGGCGCAGCGGCGAGGTCGCCGCGTGGTCGAAATAGGCACGACCGTGATGTACTGAGCCGAGCTGCGATTGCGACATACCTGTCCTTCCTGACGATTCCTTGACGCTACTGCCGATTGGCAAGGTGTGGAATTGCGCGTTCTCGCTTCTGCAGACGCCGCGACCGACTCAGACTAAAATGATCCGTCGGCCCACTGACGTTCCGATCATCATCCCCGACGAAAGGCCCTTACTGTGACCGACACCAACACGGCGTCATTCGACACCAGTGCGCTTGGCTCCACCCTCATCGACGGCGGTTGCCGTTTCGGGTTGTGGGCGCCACGCGCAGAGCGTGTTGAGCTGGCACTTGTGGCAGACGACAGGTCACAGGTCAACTACGACATGACCATGAACGAGCATGGTGTCTGGACGATTGAGGTCCCCGACGTCACAGCCGGTCGGCGCTACGGATACCGAGTTCACGGCCCGTGGGATCCCGACAGCGGCATGAGGTTCAACCCGGCCAAGCTGCTGCTCGACCCTTACGCCAAGGCCATCACGGCTGGTGTCGACTATCACGGACCAATCATGGATCACACCCCGGAGTCCAACTACGAGCCAGACCCGACCGACGACGCGACCTCGGTCCCGCTTGCCGTGGTGATCGAGGATTCCGAGCCCCCCAAGCCCATCGAGTATCGCCGTGACATCAGCGAGTTGGTCATCTACGAGACCCACGTCAAGGGTCACACCCGGCTCCATCCCCTCGTCCCCGAGCACCTACGTGGCACCTACGCAGGTCTGGCCTACCCAGCCGTCATCGAGCACCTCACGTCCATCGGTGTCAATGCCATCGAGTTGCTGCCCGTCCAGCAGTTCGTCTCTGAGCCTTTCGTCGTGGGACGCGGTCTGTCGAACTACTGGGGATACAACACCCTGGGATTCTTCGCCCCGCACGCCGCGTACTGCTCGGTGGGTTCCCTGGGCGCCCAGGTGCGCGAGTTCAAGGAGATGGTGACGGCCTTCCACGAGGCCGGTATCGAGGTCATCCTTGACGTTGTCTACAACCACACCGGCGAGGGTGGCCACGAGGGACCGACGCTGTCCTTCCGTGGCATCGACCATGAGTCCTATTACCGTCTCACCAACGACCACCGCAACGACTACGACGTCACTGGTTGTGGCAACTCGCTCGACACCTCCCATCCAGAAGTCCTCGCCTTGGTTCTCGACTCCCTGCGGTATTGGGTCACCGAGATGGGTGTTGACGGTTTCCGCTACGACCTGGCAACCACCCTCATCCGCGACAAGTCCCACGAGGTCGACCAGAACCATCCGTTCAAGCAGGCCCTCGTTGACGATCCGGTCCTCAACAAGGTCAAGCACATCGCCGAGCCGTGGGATCTGGGCCCCTACGGTTATCAGGTGGGCGCCTGGGGCCCCCATTGGAGCGAGTGGGATGACCGCTTCCGCAACTACATCCGCGATTTCTGGCGCGGTGCCGTCTGTGGGGTCGAGGAATTCGCCACCCGTCTGTGCGGATCCCCGGACCTCTACGATCAGCCGGCCTCGAGCATCAACTTCATCACCGCCCATGACGGCTTCACCATGCGTGACCTCGTCACCTATGACATGAAGCACAATCAGGACAATGGCGAGGACAACCACGACGGATCCAATGACAACCGCTCCTGGAACTGTGGCTGGGAAGGTGAGACGACCGACCAGTCCATCGTCATGCTGCGTCATCGTCAGGTCCGCAACCTCATTGCCACCTTGCTGCTGGCCACCGGTGTACCGATGATCACCGCCGGCGACGAGATGGGTCGTACCCAGCAGGGCAACAACAACGCCTACTGCCAGGACTCCCCCATCTCGTGGATGGACTGGGACGACGCCGAGGGCTGGTCCGACGTCACCGACCTCGTCCGCACCCTCACCGCCCTACGCCGCGAGCACCCTGCCCTACGCCCCTCGATCTACCGGCACCATGATCCTGTGGGTCTCTCGACCGATGAGCGCCCACGCCGGGCCGACCTGGCGTGGTTCTCCGGTCACGGTGGCGAGATGGTCACCGACGATTGGCATGACGAAGGTCGTCGCACCCTGGGCATGTACACCTCCGACGACAACGAGGCCTTCCTCATCTGGTTCCACGCCGGTGATCACCCGACCGAAATCATCCTGCCGAGTCCCCGCTGGGGTGAGTCCTGGAAGGTGGCTGCCTCCACGGCCCTACCTGGCGAAATCCCTGACGAGCCGGTCCCTGCCGGACGGTCGATCACCCTGCCCAGCAGGTGTGTCGTCGTCATGCAGGCCTCGTTGGCCAGGGACGAGGCCTGATCCCAGACATCGGGTACACGCCGTGCGCACTTTCTCGAACCTGGCCCAGGTGTTTCGGATTGAGATTGTCGGTGCGACGCTGGTTCGAATCATGACGGCCTGGAGCTAGCCACGGTAGCCTGTGACCCGTGTGGAGGATCAACAGGCGAGACCGCCGTCAAGACGAGAATGGCCCCGATGCGCACGACGTGCAGGTGACGCCCCCTGCCCCGGATCCCTCACCCGAACCGGTGGCCCCTGTTCCCCCCGCTGGCACCGACGACGCGTCAGGTTGCCTCGCTATGAATGCCGCGGAAGGTCACACCCGCCAGCACGACGTCGACACCCCCTCACCGCGTCACGCCGCTGAACACGCCTCGGATGACGAGGCCCTCGGGGCAGCCACCTCGGCCATCGACGTTCCTGGTCGTCCCCCACTGCGTGGTTTCGGGCGCATCCCCGTCCACAACGTCCAGCCCGAGGTCGAGAGTGGTCAGCTGCCGATCTATTCCGTCGTCGACGAGGAGTTCGAGGTCACGGCGAATGTCTTCCGTGAGGGCCATGACGCCGTCGGCGCCAGCGTCGTCCTCACTGATCCGGACGGCAACCGCCACGTCACCGACATGCACCAGGTCGATCCCTGGGGCCTGGACATCTGGAAGGCCCACGTGTCGGCCTGTGTCGAGGGTGACTGGACGATGCATGTCGAGGGATGGTCGGACACCTGGGGCACCTGGCACCACAATGCCGACGCCAAGCTAGCCGCCGGGATCGATGTCGAACTCGTCTGTACCGAGGGCCATGCCCTCATCGGTGAGGCCATCGCGCACGCCCAGCAGGCTGGTGACGTCGACGCCGTGACAGCCCTGCGCGAGGCCGATGGCAGCCTCGCTCCTGACCGCGCGCCGGACTCGCTGCGCCAGGTCATCAACACCTTCATGTTCTCCAAGGCGATGCGCGTCCATGCCCCACGCCCGTTGGCCTCTCCCACCACCCCGGTCCCGCTGCGGGTGGAGAGACGTCGTGCCCTCTACAGCTCTTGGTACGAGTTCTTCCCGCGCTCCCAAGGAGCCCACATCGACGAGGACGGCCATTGGGTCTCCGGCACCTTTGATTCCTCCTGGGAGCGACTGGACGCCGCTGCTGCGATGGGTTTCGACGTCGTGTACCTCCCGCCGATCCATCCCATCGGAACCGCGTTCCGCAAGGGCAAGGACAACACCCTGGCCCCCGGTCCCGACGACCCCGGTTCGCCATGGGCCATTGGGTCTCCGGCTGGTGGCCATGACGCCATCCACCCGGATCTGGGCACCTTCGAGGACTTCGACCGCTTCGTCGCCCACGCCCATGACCTGGGCATGGAGGTGGCCCTGGACTTCGCCCTGCAGGCATCCCCGAACCACCCGTGGGTGCGGGAGCACCCGGAATGGTTCACCACCCGTGTCGACGGCACCATCGCCTACGCGGAGAACCCACCGAAGAAGTACCAGGACATTTACCCGATCAACTTCGACAACGACCCGGACGGCATCTACACCGAATGCCTGCGGCTGCTCGAACTGTGGATCTCCCATGGCGTGACGATTTTCCGCGTCGACAACCCGCACACCAAGCCGGTCAATTTCTGGGCCTGGCTCATGGAGCAGGTGCATCGTCATCATCCGGAGGTCATCTTCCTGGCCGAGGCCTTCACCCGTCCCGAAATGATGGCTGCCCTGGGCAAGGTTGGTTTCCAGCAGGGTTACTCCTACTTCACCTGGCGCACCGCCAAGTGGGAGTTGGAGGAGTACCTTGACGAGGTCTCCCATCAGACCTCCCACTTCTACCGTCCGAACTTCTTCACCAACACTCCGGACATCAATCCGATCTACCTCAACGACGGCAACCCGGCAGGATTCGCCATCCGCGCGATCCTGGCTGCCACCATGAGCCCGTCGTGGGGCATGTACTCCGGGTTCGAGATCTGCGAACACGAACCACTGCCGGGACGCGAGGAGTACGCCCACTCCGAGAAGTACGAGTACCGTCCTCGTGACTTCGACTCCGAGCCGAACATCACACAGCTCGTGACTCGTCTCAACGAGATCCGTCGTGCTCATCCAGCTTTGCAGCAGCTGCGTGACACGACCATTCATCATGCTCCCCATGACAACGTCCTCGTCTTCTCCAAGAAAGCCGGGAACGACGTCGTCATCGTCGTCACCTCGTTGGATCCGGTGTGGGGTGTGGAGTCCCAGGTGATGTTGGACATGGCTGCCCTTGGCCTCGGCAGCGACAGCACCTTCGAGGTTCATGACGAGCTCACGGGTGCTGACTTCACCTGGGGACAGCAGGCCTTCGTCAGGCTCTACCCAGCCCAGCCGGCCCATATCCTGCACGTGCGAGAGACCACCTCATGACCCATTCCTCCTGCACTTCCGCCGAGGAGATTCCCGAGACCCTGGCAGCGACCGGGGCCCTCGGGCTGACCTCAGCCCAGTTGCAGGCCAGGCTCGACGCGATCCACCCGGTCGGTTCCATCGATCGGACGCAGACCGAGTGGTTCCGTACCGCGGTGTTCTACGAGGTCCTGGTGCGGTCCTTCAAGGATTCCAACGGCGACGGCATCGGTGATTTCAAGGGTCTGACCGAGAAGCTCGACTACCTGCAGTGGTTGGGGGTGGACTGTCTGTGGCTCCCGCCGTTCTACGACTCCCCACTGCACGACGGTGGCTACGACATCCGCGACTACCGCTGGATCCGTGAGGAGCTGGGGACGATCGAGGACTTCAAGGTCTTCCTCGACGCCGCTCACGACCGTGGCCTGCGCGTCATCATCGACTTCGTCATGAACCACACCTCGGACTCCCACCCGTGGTTCCAGTCCTCTCGCGCAGATCCTGACGGCCCCTACGGCAACTACTACGTCTGGGCCGACACCGACGAGGCCTACTCGGACGCTCGCATCATCTTCTGTGACACCGAGGAGTCCAACTGGTTCTGGGACTCCGAGCGCAAACAGTTCTATTGGCACCGCTTCTTCCACCACCAGCCTGACCTCAACTTCGAGGAGACCCGGGTGATGGAGGAGATGCTTGACGCCGTCCGATTCTGGATGGATCTGGGCATCGACGGTTTCCGTCTCGACGCCGTCCCTTACCTCATAGAGGCCGAGGGGACGAGCTGCGAGAACCTGCCGGGGACCCACAAGATCCTCAAGCAGCTGCGCGCGATGGTCGACGAGGAGTACCCGGGACGCATCCTGCTGTGCGAGGCCAACCAGTGGCCCGACGACGTCGTCGAGTACTTCGGTGACGGCGACGAGTGCCAGATGGCCTTCCACTTCCCCGTCATGCCACGTCTGTACATGGCTCTGAGCCGCGGGTCCCGAGAGTGCATCAGCGACATCCTCGCCGCCACCCCAGATATTCCGCAAGGCTGCCAGTGGGGAACCTTCCTGCGCAACCATGACGAACTCACCCTCGAGATGGTGACCGAGGAAGATCGTCAGTACATGTGGGAGCACTATGCCCCCGAACCGCGCTGGCGGTGCAACCTGGGCATTCGTCGCCGGTTGAGCCCACTCGTCGACAACGACGAGGCCAGGGTCCGCCTGCTCAAGGCCATGTTGCTGTCCCTGCCCGGTTCCCCGGTGCTCTACTACGGTGACGAGATCGGCATGGGCGACAACCCATGGCTTCCTGACCGCGACGGCGTGCGTACCCCGATGCAGTGGGACGATTCCGAAACGGCCGGTTTCTCGACCGCTCTGCCGGAGAACTTCCACCTGCCTGTCATCCACACCTTCGGTCACGACCCGGGACACGTCAATGTCGCTCGCCAGATGGACGACCCGTCCTCCCTGCTGGTGTGGACCCGCGCCATGTTGGGCATCCGCCGTCGTCACCCTGTTTTCGGTACCGGAGGGTTCACCGACCTGGGTGGGGAGGACATGGCCGTGATGTCCTTCCTGCGCCACGACGAGGACGAGACGATTCTGTGCCTGGCCAATCTTTCAGACACCGAGAGAACCGTCACCCTCAACCTGCCCCAGTTCGCAGGTGTGACCGGAACGTCCCTCATTCACGGCCAGGACGCGCAACCGGTGAAGGCTGACGGAACCTTGACGGTTCCGATGCCGCCCTACGCCTACCGATGGCTGCAGATGACCGGAGAGGAGAGGTCATGACCGAGTGGGACGAAGCAGAGGTCAGGGACCGCATCTGGGACCACATCAGCACCGCTCGGTGGTTCTCCGGAAAGGGGCGAGGTGGCACCCTGGCCAGGCTGCTGCCGTTGGCCCCGGTTGTTGACGAGCGCGATCTCAAGGTGATGCCCGTCATTGCCCTGATCTGTTACCCACAAGCGCCGGACGAGTATTACCAGCTCCTGCTCGCCCTGCACCCCGGAGCCTCTGACGCAGTGGCCCGGATTCACATCGATGGTGAGCCCCTCTCGGTCACCGACGCCACCACTGATGAGGAAGCTCGCACGGCGTGGGCCAGGACGATCCTCGAGGCTGATCCCCAGGCCGCGGACGGCTCGTGGCAGCTCCATCGCCGTCTGAAGGCCCCCGAGCCGGTGCGATCAACCGAACGCTTCGGTGGCGAACAGTCGAACACCTCGATCCTGGTTGGCGACGCCATCATCATCAAGATGTTCCGCCGCCTCGAGCCCGGTGACAATCTCGACATCACCATTCACGGTGCTCTCAACGACGCCGGAGTCTCCTCGGTGGCCAAACTCTACGGCCACATCTGCGGGAAGATCCCGGCCGAGGAGGACATCCAGACCGATCTGGCCATGATCATCGAGCGGTTTCCGCAGCCTCGGGACGGCTGGGAACTCATCACCGCCAGGGCAGCTGATCTGGACGACGTCACGGATCTCGTCGCTGACCTGGGCCGGTGCCTGCGAACCATCCACGCCGCGCTGGAGCAGGCCTTCGGGACGGTCGAGTTGGACGGGAACCGGATAGCCGAGGACATGGTTCGTCGTCTCGACGCTGCGGTGGCGGCATCCCCGGTGCTGGAACCGTACCGCAACCTCCTAGCCACTCGTTTCGAGAAGCTACGTGGTCATCAGCTGACCGCCCAGGCGGTGCATGGGGACTTCCACCTCGGACAAACCCTGCTGACACCCGACGGCTGGCGGATCATCGACTTCGAGGGCGAGCCCCTCAAGACCCTGGCCGAACGCCGCTTGCCGGACTCCCGCTGGCGTGACGTGGCAGGAATGATGCGCTCGCTGTCCTACGCCACCTCGGCCCATGCCGAACCCACCGCACCGCAGACCTTGGCCTGGGCACGACGAGCCCGAGAGGCCTTCCTGGACGGCTATGGTCGTCCAGACGATGCCGAACACGACGTCCTGGCCGCTTATGAGGCCGACAAGGCCGGATACGAAACCGTCTATGAGACCCTCAACCGGCCGGCCTGGGTTAGCATCCCACTGTCGGCGATTCGGGTGATGGAGCAGGATTGATGATGTTCACGCCCACCCACACATCTCCATCGAGTCACCGACCCGACGGCCATACCCGCACCCACGACATGCCAGGAGGACGACATGGCTCACGATGAGTTCGGAGGACTCACCGGTTGGGACCTCGAGGGGTTCCACTCCGGTGGGGACACAGAGGTGTGGAAGAGGCTTGGCTCCCACATCGTCACCATTGATGACGACGAGCGCGGCCTCATCACCGGAACCCGCTTTGCCGTCTGGGCACCCAACGCGCAGGCCGTCGAGGTCATCGCGAACTTCAACTGGTGGACCGGCGACCCGATGCGTCTCATCCCGGGATCCGGGGTCTGGGGCCTCTTCGTCGAGGGAGTGGGCGAGGGAACCCTCTACAAGTTCCGCATCCAGGACCAGTGGGGCAACTGGCACGAGAAGGTTGACCCGATGGCCCGCTGTTGCGAACAGGCCCCTCAGAACGCCTCGATCGTCACCGAGACTCACTACGAGTGGAACGATGACGAGTGGATCGCCCACCGTGAAGCCTCCCATGCCCACGTCGAGCCGATGAGCATCTACGAGGTCCACCTGGGCGGATGGCGCCACGGACTGAACTACCGCCAGCTGGCTGACGAACTGGTCAACTACGTGATGTGGCAGGGCTACACCCACGTGGAGTTCATGCCGCTGGCCGAGCACCCCTTCGCCCCGTCCTGGGGTTACCAGGTCACCGGGTACTTCGCGCCGACCAGTCGTTACGGTTCCCCCGACGACCTGCGTTACCTCATCGACAAGTTCCATCAGGCCGGTATCGGCGTCATCATGGACTGGGTTCCGGGACACTTCCCCAAGGACGACTGGGCCCTGGGACGCTTCGACGGCACCGCCCTTTACGAGCACGCCGATCCGCGTCAAGGCGAGCACATGGACTGGGGCACCTATGTCTTCAACTACGGTCGCAACGAGGTGAAGTCGTTCCTCGTCTCCAATGCGCTGTACTGGATCAGTGAATTCCACGTGGACGGTCTGCGCGTCGACGCCGTCGCCTCGATGCTGTATCTGGACTACTCCCGCGAGGATGGTCAGTGGGTGCCCAACAAGTACGGAGGCCGCGAGAACCTGGAGGCCATCGACTTCCTGCGTTACGTGAATACGCACCTGTATTCGCGCCACCCCGGCATCCTCATGATCGCCGAGGAATCGACCAGCTTCCCCGGCGTCACCAAGCCAGTCGACCACGGCGGCCTGGGATTTGGGTTCAAGTGGAACATGGGTTGGATGAACGACTCCCTGCGCTACATGGAGCTCAACCCGTTCCATCGTCAGTACCACCACGGCGACATGAGCTTCGCCATGGTGTACCAGTACTCGGAGAACTTCATTCTGCCCATCAGCCACGACGAAGTCGTTCACGGCAAGGGATCCATGATCAACAAGATCCCCGGGGACGACTGGCAGCAGTTCGCGTCCCTGCGAGCCTTCTACTCCTTCATGTGGTCCTTCCCGGGAAAGCAGCTCATCTTCATGGGTCAGGAGTTCGGCCAGCGCCACGAGTTCGACGAGTCCGTCAGCCTGGAGTGGTTCGTCGCCGATCTGTGGGGTCACGGTGGACTCAAGCGCCTCTTCCGTGATCTCAACAAGGTCTACAAGAAGAACACCGCCCTGTGGCAGCTCGACAGCGATCCGCGCGGATTCGAGTGGATCAACGCCGACGACGCCGGCAACAACCTGCTCTCCTGGCTGCGCCGCAGCGAGGACGGCTCGACGATCGCCTGCTTCACGAACTTCTCCCCCAACCCGCAGACCGACTACCGCGTCGGGATGCCCAAGGAGGGTGTGTGGACCGAAATCCTCAACACCGATTCCTTGGAGTATGACGGGACGGGAGAATTTGGAAACCTCGGCCAGGTCGTGGCCACTGCGCTTCCGGTTCCCGATCGCTTCCCGGCCGTCGCCACGGTGTGCGTCCCCCCGATGGGCTCGGTGTGGCTGCGCCACGATCCCTCGGCGACTGCTGCCCGTCCCGGCGACCCGGGAATGCAGTGACACTGACCAAGGAGGAGTGTTCGTGGTTGATGACGAGTCCGATCTCGAGGATTTTCGGATTCAGGTCGAGGTGGTCGGCGACTGTGGCCGCTTGCTGCTCGACGATCCACCATATCCAGAAGGTCTGACGCGAGCCATCTCGTTGGCCTCCGACGACGCCATTGTTGGTCACGAGGTGCGCCGTCTGGAGGCCCGAGTGGCCATCGACGACGGAGAGGTCATCCATGCCCTGCACCGGGCCGGGTACCGGCGTGAGGGACGGCTGCGTCAGGCTCGCAGCCGAGGAGACGACTGGGCGGACGAATTCGTCTACTCCCGGCTGGCCGCCGACGAGATCTACACCCGGACCGGTTACACCGGCATGCTCGATTCGGTGCTGCCCACCAAACGGGTCATCTCCCATGTCCTGATCCGCGACGGAGTCGGGCGGGTCCTCATGTGCGAGACGACGTACAAGCCTGACTGGGAGCTCCCCGGTGGTGTCGTCGAACCGGTGGAATCTCCTCACGCCGGCGCGGTTCGGGAGTGCCGTGAGGAGCTGGGGGTCACCCTCGACATCCCTGCCACGCCGATCCTCATCGACTGGATGCCACCTGTCCTGGGATGGTCTGACGCCATCGAGTTCATCTATGACGCTGGTATGGTCGACTCGTCGCTGGCTGCCCTCATGAATCCTGCTGACGGCGAGATCAGCCATCTGCACTGGGTGGATCCCGCTGACGTCGGCGAGCACGTCACCGAGTTGTCGGCCCGACGTATCGCGGCGATACTCGCAGGTTGCACTCCACATGCCACCGAGAACGGGTTTTCGTTGTAACCCTGGGGTCGGTGAACGAACGTTCAGCCCTGGTGGTTATGCTACTTCGTCGTCCTGAGAACAGGATGACTGAACACACAGGAGGACCACCTACATGTCATCAACTGCGTCCCAGATCGTGGACGTGGTGGGCGGCCCCGACAACATCGTCGGCCTGACCCACTGCGCAACCCGTCTGCGGTTCCAGCTTCGTGATTCCTCAGCCGTCGACAAGGCTGAGGTGGAGAAAATCCCCGGCGTCATGGGCGCCGTGCCCCAGTCAGGCAACCGTTACCAGGTCGTCATCGGCGGCGCCGTCGGCACCGTCTACAACGACATCATGAACCTGCCGGGTATGCAGAGCCTCGGCTCCGGCAACGACAAGCAGTCCGATGCGGACCTCAAGGCCGCACATCGCTCCAAGGGCCCACGCGGCAAGTTCTCGTGGCTCGACAACCTGTTCGAGTACCTGTCGGACTCCTTCCGTCCAATCATGGGCGCCCTGCTCGGCGCCTCACTGTTCATCACCTTCATGGCCCTCATGGGTTCCATGGGCGTCATCGGCAACTGGGCCGATTCTCGCGTCTCCCTGCCCCCGAGCTGGCAGTTCGTGAACCTGGCGTGGCAGTGTGTCTTCTACTTCTTGCCCTTGTTGGTCGCCTACAACGCCACCAAGAAGCTCAATGCCGACCCGTGGGTTGGATTCTCCGTCATGGCCGTCGTCATGCTCCCGGGATTCGCGGAGCTCGGCAAGGCCGCTCACACTCTGACTCCAGGCGGATTCAAGATCAACGTCGTCGACATCTTCGGCCTGCCACTGACGATCTTCGACTACGGCTCCCAGGTCTTCCCACCCCTCATCATGGCGGCCATTCTGGCTCCGTTGTACAAGTGGCTCAAGAAGGTCATCTCCCCCAATGTCCAGATGATCTTCGTGCCCTTCCTGACCATGCTCATCATGATCCCTCTGACGGCGTTCCTCATCGGCCCCATCGGTGTCTACGCCGGCGCTGGTCTGGCCAACGGACTCAAGGCGGTCAACGACGTCTCCCCCTTCATCTTCGCCGTCCTCATCCCGCTGCTCTACCCGTTCATGGTTCCGCTGGGCCTGCACTGGCCGCTCAATGCCGTCATGCTGCTCAACATCCAGACCTTGGGCTACGACTACATCCAGGGCCCGATGGGTGCCTGGAACTTCGCCTGCTTCGGTGCCACCGCCGGCGTCCTCTTCCTGTCCATCCGTGACAAGGACGTGACGATGCGCCAGACCGCGACCGGTGCCCTGGCGGCAGGTCTGCTCGGTGGTATCTCCGAACCCAGCCTCTACGGCATCCATCTGCGGTACAAGAAGATCTACCCGTCCATGCTGGTCGGCTGCCTCGTCGGTGGCGTCATCATTGGTGTCGGCGGCGGCCTGCACACCCCGGCCTTCGTCTTCACCTCCCTGCTGACGATCCCGGCCTTCGACAACATCGGTCTGTACGCCGTCGCCATCGCGGCCTCCTTCATCACCGCCATGGCCCTGGTCATCGTGCGCGACTACCGTGACGACGACGAGAAGGCTGCTGCCAAAGCTCATCGTGCTGAGGCCAAGGATGCCGACGAGATCCAGGGTAGCAAGGCCGAGCCGACTGCCGCTGACGCCGCAGCGACCGTCACCGCGGTTGCCACCAAGCCGGAGACCGAGACCGCCACGGTCGAGGGAGTCGAGGCCCCGACGGCCGCTGAGGTCACTTCCGAAGCCGTCACCATCACCTCCCCTCTCAGGGGACGTGCGGTTGCGATCTCCCAGATCCCCGACCCGGTCTTCTCCACCGGCGTCGTCGGTGACGGTATCGCCATCGAGCCCAGTGACAACATGGTCGTCTGCCCTGCCGACGCCACCGTCGTCACCGCTCCCGACTCCGGTCACGCCTTCGGACTCAAGCTGGACTCAGGCGTCGAGCTGCTCATCCATGTCGGTATCGACACTGTCGAGCTGGGCGGCAAGGGATTCGACGTCAAGGTCAAGGCCGGCGACCACGTCAGCGCCGGTCAACCCCTGGTCGTCTTCGACCCGGCGATCATCGACGAGGCTGGTTACTCGAAGATCACCCCGGTGTTGGTGACTAATGGGTTCGACTACTCCAACGTCACCGGCATTCCTGCCGATGACGTCACCACGAGCACCCCGGTCATCACCGTCGTGAAGTGAGCCGGGGACGACCGGGTCCCAGACTCGGCCACTCCTACCGCACGAAGGAGGAGGTCGACGCCATCATGGTGCCGGCCTCCTCTTTCGTTGCATTTGTCAGACCGTCACTCCCACGAGGGCGGTATTGAGGAGGCGGCGATCTTCTCAGCGATGCTTCCAGGAACTTCCGCCGTAACGAGGGAACCATCTGCACGCCGCAATCCCGAGATCGGGTGCGTTCCACGCAGACTGGGACGCAACGGGCCCTGGTCGCTCAGCGGGACTCGAACCGACTCGGTGCCGATGTGGTACAGCTGCCCGCGTACCGTCACCTCGCGGTCATGTCCCGACAAAACTTGGAGAGTGAGCGCGTCACGTTCCAGCTTCACCAGCATGTGCGAGTCGCCGATGAGCATGTGGTGCTTGATGGACGTCCACTGGGCCGGCAGACGCGGATCGAAACGCAGGTTCTCCCGGTCATTGCGCATGCCCACGAATCCATGGACCAAGCAACCCCACACACCACCGGTCGATGCAACGTGCACACCATCCGAGGCGTTGTGGTGGGTGTCGGCCAGGTCGCAGTAGAGAGCGTCAAGGAAATATTCCATGGCCATCTCCTGGTGGCCCACCTCAGCCGCCATCACCGACTGGACCACTGCCGAGAGGCTCGAGTCACCGGTCGTGATGGGGTCGTAGTACTCGAAGTCAGCGAGCTTGACCGCTTGGGTGAATTGGTCGCCCTGCAGGAACAGGGCCAGCACGACGTCAGCCTGCTTGAGTACCTGGAACCGGTAGATCACCAGCGGGTGGTAATGCAGCAGGAGCGGGTGCTTGTCATCGGGGGTGTTCTTGAGGTCCCACAGTTCCCGCGAGAGGAATTGGTCGTCCTGAGGATGGATGCCGAAGGTGTCATCGAAGGGGATGACCATTCCTGCGGCGCACTCCTCCCATCCGCCGACCTCGTCCTCGGTGAGATCCAGTTCGGAGCACAGGTGCTCGTACCACAGCGGGTCCTCGTCCCTCATCCGCCTCATGACGCTGGCGGCGTCAATGAGGTTCGCCCGTGCCATGACGTTGGTGTAGAGGTTGTTGTTGACGACCGTGGTGTACTCGTCAGGCCCGGTCACCCCATGGATGTGGAATTCCCGGCCTCCGTTGATCCGCCAGAAGCCCAGATCTGCCCACATCCGCGCCGTTTCGACGAGAACAGGTGCGGCATCGCGGAACAGGAAGGTCTTGTCCCCCGTGGCACGAGCGTGGTTCATGATCGCGTGAACGATATCGGCATTGATGTGGTACTGAGCGGTTCCTGCCGCGTAATAGGCTGACGCTTCCTCGCCGGTGATCGTCCGCCATGGAAAGAGGGCTCCCCGCTCGGACAATTCTTCGGCTCGTCGTCTGGCCTGCGGAAGGGTGTTGACGCGAAATCGCAAGGCATTCTCAGCGATTCGCGGATGGGTGTAGGTCAACATCGGGATGACGTAGACCTCGGTGTCCCAGAAGTACTGGCCCTCGTAACCGGACCCGGTCACCCCCTTGGCAGGGATGCCGAGCTGATCAGCGCGGGCCGAGGCCTGGGCGATCTGGAAGAGATTCCACCGCACCGCCTGCTGAATACCGGCCGGTGCGCCTCCAACCTCGACGTCTGCCGTTGCCCAGTAGTCGTCAAGCCACTCTCGTTGCTCGTCGTAGTACACCCCATGTCCCTGCTCGCGGACTCGATCGAGACTGCGACGAACACGGTCGAACAGTTCGTGTACCGGCGCCCCTCGCGAGGAGTGGTAGGCGACGGCCTTGTCCACTCGGATGGGACGACCTTGGGTGGCCTCGATGCGATACACCCGCTTGCCGCACCCGGGCTCGGTGTCGATGAGGGAGACGTACTCGTTGTCGGTGGTGATCTCATGGTCAGCGCCCACCGCCAGGGTCATCTCGGACCTGGCCGTGTGGAACCCCAGGATCATCCGCCGGTCCGAGTGCCAGTCCTTCTCCGCAACGAGCACCTCGTCTGCGAATTTGCGGGCCTGACGAGGATCGTCGGTCTTCCCCGAGTTCTCAGCATGATACTCATCCATGCCGTCCTCACGATTGAGGATCTGGGAACTGATGACAATGGGAGCGTCTCCCTCGAGCATCGTCACCTCGATGCTCATGAGAGCCATGTGACGGTGGGTGAAGGACACCATGCGAGACGTCGCCACCCGCACCAGCTTGCCCGCCGGGGTCCGCCACACCAGTTCGCGACGGACCACCCCTTCGCGGAAGTCGATCCAGCGCTTGTACGACCGAATCTCGTTGACGCTGAGCAACAACGGCTCGTCGTCAACGTAAAGCTTCATGAGTTTGGCGTCAGGGACATTGACGATCGTCTGCCCGGTGCGCGCAAAACCGTAAGCATTCTCGGCGTGATGAATGTCCCAGATCTCATGGAATCCGTTGATGTAGGTGCCATGGCTGAAGGAGTCACGTCCTTCGGGCGGATTACCGCGCATGCCTAGATAACCGTTACCGACCGAGAACAGGGTCTCGGTCGTCCCCAGGTCATCGGTGCTCGGTGACGTCTCGACGATCGCCCATGGATCGTCAGGAAAGCGCCATCGATCCATCGGGTCGGCGCCCACTCGCGTCATGCCATCTCCTCAACCATCTCGTCCAGGTCATCGACCACTCGGTCAGCACCAGCTTCGCGTAGCCGGTCAGCCCCCACGCCACGATTGACGCCGAGCACCATTCCAAATCCGCCAGCCGCACCAGCGCGCACCCCCGAGACCGCATCCTCGACGACAACGCATTGATCCGCGGGTACACCAAGTAGATCAGCTCCACGCAGGTAGGTCTCAGGTGCGGGCTTTCCAGGCAGGTTCTCCTTCTTCGATCGGTTGCCATCGACCAGCACCGGGAAATCCTTGCTCATACCGGCTGCCCCGAGCACTGCAGCGGCATTGCGCGACGAGGACACCACAGCCATCGTCACGCCCCGTTCGTGCAGCAGGTCCACCCAACGGCGAGACCCCGGATAGGGCTGGATGCCGTCTCGGACCAGCACCGTGTTGAACAGGTCATTCTTCCGGTTTCCCAACCCGCAGATCGTCTCAGCATCGGGACCATCGGAGGGATCCCCCTCCGGGAGGGTGATGCCGCGGCTGGCAAGGAAGTCACGCACCCCGTCGTACCGAGGCTTGCCGTCGACGTAGGCGAAGTAGTCCTCATCGGTGTAGGGGTCCTGGGCCCCGTGTCGGGCCAGCTCCTCGTTGAACATCTCCCCCCAGGCACGCATGTGAATCAGCGCGGTAGGGGTGAGGACGCCGTCAAGGTCGAACAAAACGGCATGGAACTTCTCGTCGAAGGGGGTCGAGTCCATGATCCCATGCTATTGGTCGATGGCGACACGTCCAGCAGGATTGGGGCTACGTGTCACCACGTGCTCACGGCCCGGGAACGTATTCCCAGGCCGTCAACACGTCTGGCGACGAGGATCAGAACAATGCCGCTGCCAGCGAACGGCGCGCGGCTGCCACGTCAGGATCGGACTGTCCGACTATGGCAAAGAGCTCCAGCAAGCGAGTCCGAGCGGCTTCGCGCTCCTCATCATCAGTGGTGCGCACCACCTGGATGATCCGGTTGAAGGCGTCAGCGTTCCGTCCGCCCATGAGCTCGACGTCGGCAGCCGCCAGCTGTGCCTTGACGTCGTTGGGATTCTGCTGGGCAGCGGTGAGCAGGGCAGCGGGATCCTTGCCGTCCAACCTTCCCAACAGCGCCGCCCCATGACGCCCCGCGATGAGGACGGGATCGTTGGGCTCCTTGGCCAGCACGGCGTCATAAGCTGCGACAGCCTCGTCGAACTTCCCGGCCTCCATGAGCTCCTCGGCCTCGACCGTGCGCGGATCAGGCCCAACGACTTCCTCACCGCTCGTCTGGACCGTCACCGGCTCCGCGCGACCTACCATGGCACCAGCAGTTGCGGCCTGAGTCACCTGTTCGGTGATCTCACGAAACTGCTGTTCGTCGATCGTGCCCTGGGCCAGCGGTGCCAGCTTGCCACCGATGACCGCAATGAGCATCGGAACGGCCTGAACACCCACGCTCTGGGCCAATCGGGGCTGGGCGTCGATGTCGACGTGCACCAGCAACCACTTGCCTGCGGCCTCGTCGGTGACTCGACGCAGCACCTGCGACATCTGTTCAGCACCATGGGCCTTCGGTGTCGTGAACTCCACCAACACCGGGTGCTGCACCGACTTCTGGAGCAGCGAGTTGAAATTCTCCTCGGTGCCCTCGACCACCCAGGTCCTGGTGGTTCCCGAACCAGCTGGCGCGGATCCGGCAGCAGAGTCGGAGGAACCGACTGCGGCTGCCAGCCCCGACAGATCGACGGCATCATGACGATGAATCGAGTCAGAAGACATGTCCCCCATTCAATCAGACCCTCTGTGATCCACCCCCGCACTGGTGACGACCAGTGGCGAACTCCCTGATTCCCCACGGCGGCCTGCCGCAGCGCGCCGCTCGGTGAGACAATGGCCCTATGGCTCATGAACGTGCTGGGAAACCTGCCCAGGAATCTGATCTCATCGATGTCGATGCTGTCCTGTCGGCCTACCACGACATCACTCCCGACCCCTCCAACCCGGACCAGATGGTTGTTTTCGGCACCTCAGGTCACCGCGGCTCCTCCTTGGACGGTGCCTTCAACGACGCCCACATCGCCGCCACGACCCAGGCAATCGTCGAGTACCGTGCGTCCCAGGGCATCGCCGGTCCGTTGTTCATCGGTAGGGACACCCACGCCCTGTCCATGCCCGCGTGGACCACTGCCATCGAGGTGCTACGTGCCAACGGCGTCGAGGTCGTTGCCGAGCAGGACGACGAGTGGACCCCGACCCCGGCGGTCTCGCGAGCCATCATCGTCCACAACCGTCTGAGCGAGGGGCGCCAGGCTGACGGCATCGTCGTCACTCCCTCACACAATCCGCCTCGCGACGGCGGCTTCAAGTACAACCCACCGCATGGTGGCCCGGCTGACACCGATGCCACCGGCTGGATCGCCGACCGCGCCAACGAGCTTCTCGCCGATCCGTCGGGTATTAGGCGCACGCCGTACGAACGGGTGCGCGACGAGGTATCCCGTTACGACTATCGCAGCGCCTACTGCGACGACCTACGTAATGCTGTCGACCTCGACGCCATTGACCAGGCCGGCGTGCACATCGGCGCGGATCCGCTGGGCGGCGCCTCGGTGCAGTACTGGGAGTACATCGCCGATCACCTCGGCATTGACCTCACCGTCGTCAACCCCAAGGTCGATCCGACCTGGCGGTTCATGACTCTGGACACCGACGGCAAGATCCGGATGGACTGCTCCTCGCCGTCCGCGATGGCCTCCCTCATCGCCAGCAAGGATGCCTACGACATTGCCACCGGTAACGACGCTGATTCCGACCGTCACGGCATCGTCACCCCTGACGCCGGTCTCATGAACCCCAATGCCTACCTGGCTGTGGCGATCGGCTACCTCTTTGCCCATCGTCCAGGGTGGGGGCCGGACACCGGCATCGGCAAGACCTTGGTGAGCTCCTCCCTCATCGACAAGGTGGCTACTGATCTCGGGCGTCGCCTCGTCGAGGTGCCGGTCGGCTTCAAGTGGTTTGTGCCCGGCCTGATGCGTGGGGATCTTGGATTCGGTGGCGAGGAGTCGGCTGGAGCCTCCTTCCTCGACCTCGACGGCCAGACCTGGACCACCGACAAGGACGGCATCCTCTTGGCCCTGCTCGCCAGCGAGATCAAGGCCGTCACCGGCCGTTCTCCCTCAGAGCACTACGTCGATCTGGAGAGCCGCTTCGGCAAGTCCTACTACGCCCGTGTCGACGCCGATGCCAACCGAGAGCAGAAGGCCCGCCTCAAAGCCCTCTCCCCCGACGACGTGTCCGCCGACGCCATCGCTGGCGAGAAGATCGAGCAGATACTCACCAAGGCCCCGGGTAATGGTGCTCCCATCGGTGGCATCAAGGTCATCACCGGGAACGCCTGGTTCGCTGCCCGTCCGTCGGGCACCGAGGACAAGTACAAGATCTACGCCGAGTCCCTGCGTGACGCCGACCACCTGGCTGCTGTGCAAGCGGAGGCCCGCGAGATCGTCGACAAGGCCCTGCAAGGCTGACGCATCAACGCCATGAGCACTGCATCGCCCCGCCCGCATTCCAGCGGTCGGGGCGATGTCATCTCCACCACGATGTCGCGTTCGACAGGATCACTTGGGACACGCCAGGTTCGTCCGCAAACCGGCCACCTGAATGACGCGCTGGATCGTCAGGTCGCGATCCTCGGGGTGCCCGACGTAGTCGATCTCTCGCAGGCCCTGGTCCTGAGCCGCCGACTCGAAGATGAAATGGCCATAGCCGAGCAGACGACCGAGGAACGGCTGCTCGACCGAGATGTCGAGGATACGAGTCATGGGCATCGTCGCCAGGTGCTGGTCGAAGATGCCATGGACACGGAACACCCGCATGTTGGTGATGACGAAGCGGTCCATGTGATCCAGGTGGAAGCGCAAGGCTCCCCAGGTTGCCAGCGCGATTCCCATCACGAAGGGGATGCCCCACCACCGCTGCGCGAAGACCATCGAGATGAACAGCAGTGTCGCCAACGCCATGGCGATGGTCGGGGCCACCAGTACGATCCAGTGCTTGGGAACCTCGTCAATGACGAACTCCCCCTCGCTGATCAGCAGGTGGCGATCAACATCGGGATCCACGAAACGACGGATGACGTCGGGCAAGGTCAGGACTGCCCGCCCAGTGCCCTGATGAACCCGAAGAGGCCACTGAAGAAGCCACGAATGACGCGAGCAGTGCCATCCGGATCCGTGAAGACGTAGTACAAGCAGAACACAACGAGGAACACGACGACGATCGTGTGGATGGTCTTCTTCACGTTCACTAAGGCTCCTTGCTCGGCACGTGGCCCGGGGAAGGGCTCAGGGGGCACTTCGAGACCATTCTTGACCGAAATTTCTCCTCCGCACCACTCGCAACGCCGAACAGATCCCACATCCTCAGGATCCAACAGTGTGGTCAGTACCTCGCACCGCGCCCCAGGGACGCCCCCGGAAAAGATCGGTCAATCTCACGGCGAATACCCACCCCGGCTGACTCCGGCTTGGCCAGCAGTGCAAGGATTGAGACATGGAGAACTTCAACAATGATCCCTTTGCGTGCATCGACCACGTCGGTTTCGCCGTCAAGGACATGGACGAGGCCATCAAGTACCACTGCGACGTCCTTGGCTTCCATGTCCTCCTTCGTGAGAAGAACGAAGGCCACGGCGTTGAGGAGGCGATGATCGCCACCGGCGAGCGCGGCAAGGAGAGCACCGTCGTCCAGCTGCTTGCCCCCCTCGGCGAGGACAGCACCATCGGAAAATACATTTCCAAGAACAAGAACATGATCCAGCAGGTGTGTTACCGCACCTACGACCTGGACAAGACCATCGCCACTCTGAAGGAGCGCGGTGCCGTCTTCATTGGCGAGCCCTCCATCGGAACCGCGGGCTCCCGAGTCATCTTCCTTCACCCGAAGTACACCGGTGGCATTCTCGTCGAGGTCACCGAGCCCCCGGCCGGTGGCATGCCGTACAACGACTGATGTCACACCGTTGAGGTGAGAGGTTTTCGGGCTCCGGAGACGCTGTCTCCGGAGCCCGTCTCGTCCCGATGAGTAGCGCCGTTGTGATTCGGTACCAATTGGTAAAGTTGGAGTCATCTAATGGAAGGGGACCATCGGTGAGCACAAAAGACGTTTCTGACGGCCAATTCGACGAGGAGACCGGACTCAACCTCTTCGACGACACCGCCAGCGCGGCCGGTAGTTTCACCCATTCGATGTGGGGTTACGACCGTACCAGCGTCGACAACTACGTCCGGGAGATCGAGCAGCAGGTCTCGACCCTGAAACAACTCACCCGGCACCTACGTGGGCAGGTCTCTCAGGCCCAAGCTGAGGCCACCCAGACCGATTTCAAACGTCTGGGAGTCCACGCCACCGAAATCCTCACCGCCGCCGAGGCCCAGGCAAAGGACATCGTCGCCATCGCTGGCAACGAGGCCGAACGTATCAAGGAGGAGGGCCGTCGGGTCGCTGCTGACATGCGCGCCGCCGCCCAGACCGAGTCCGACGACATCCGTGTCGCCGGGCTGGCCAACCAGCGTGAGCTGCGTGACCAAGCTGCCAAGGATTCCCGAGCTTGCGTCGAACAGGCCCGTCTGCAGGCCCGAACCATCGTCGAGCAGGCCGGAACCCATGCCGAGGCCATCGTCACCGAAGCACGAACCAAGGCGTCGACCATCGATCAGAACGCCCGGGCCCAAGTCTCGCAAATCATCGAGAAGGCTCGTTCCGAGGCCGCCGGGATCACCGAGTCCGCTCGTCACGAAGCCGCCGAGATCACCCAGAAGGCTCGTGAAGAGACCGCTGCCATCGCTGCAGAGGCGCGCGCCAACCACGACCAGGCCATGGCGAAGATCAATAAGCTCCTCGAACAGGCCAGGGCTCATCAGCAGGCCAGCAGTGATACCGTCACCAAACGCACGGAAGAGGCCGACGCCATCCGTCAAAACGCGCTCGAGGAGGCCGAGTCCATTCGCAATCAAGCTGCCCGCGACGCGGAGAACCGTATTGCCACGGCTCACCGTCAGGCAGCCATGATGAAGGAACGCCTCGAGGAACAATACGCCTGGCGCAAGGAGCAGTTGGAGCGCGAGACTGCAGCCTTGCTGCAGCGCAAGAAGGCGGTCATCGCCCAGCTCAGCAACCTCAAGGCTCTGGCGGGAGAGGCCGAGAGCGCCTACCCCGACGCCGATCCGTTCGCCGAGCAGGCGGAGGCCGACCGCACCGAGGATGCCACCATCATCATCGATCCGAAGGCAAAGCCCCAGAGCGCCGGCACCTCGGCTGAGTCAGAAGCTCCCAAGGATAATCAGGCCACCCAGGTGCTCCCAACGGTCAAGGGTGGCAAGACCAAGAATGGCGACACGCAGCGCGACGTCAACGCTGCCCAGCAATCTGAGCCCCAGAACTCCGAGGATGATGAGTCCGACAATGAGAGGACCCAGGTTCTCCCTCAGGGCAGCACACCCAAGAAGTGAGAACTGGCCCTGGCATGTGAGTGGCCCCCGATCGTCTGGTCGGGGGTCACGTCTTTCCCAAGAGCCAGGGATGATCCGGATTCAGAACAAACGGTCTTCCGGGTGGTCCATGCCACGCAGGTCGTCATAGTCGACGGTGACGCACTCGATTCCGCGATCGGTGGCCAGGGTGCGCGCCTGCGGCTTGATCCTTTGAGCCGCAAAGACTCCCCTGACCCGGTCACCCAGCAGGTGGTCGCGGTTCATGAGCTCGAGATAGCGGGTGAGCTGCTCGACACCGTCAATCTCTCCGCGTCTCTTGACCTCGACCGCGACATAGACACCCTCGGCATCGCGGCACAGCAGGTCCACCGGACCAATCGGCGTCATGTACTCACGGCGGACCAACGACCAACCCTCCCCGAAGGTGTCCGGGTTCTCGGCAAGCAACTGCTGAAGATGGGCCTCCACCCCGTCCTTCTGCAGACCGGGATCGATTCCCAGTTCCTCGGTGACGTCGAGGATCTTCGGGCCCAGCAGGATTTGCAGATGATCTCCCGTCGGGGCATCAACCTCCCAAACCTCTTCGACCTCGGCGTCAACGGCGGCGGTGGCAGCCGGCTCGTCGGGCAGACAGGGGCGGGTCGTCAGGGTGCATGGGGAACTCATCCAGTTCAGTGGCTTGTATGCGCGGTCGTCAGCATGGACACTCACCGAGTTGTCCGACTTGACGACGATGAGCCGCTTTGCCCAAGGAAGATGGGCCGTGAGACGACCGGTGTAGTCAACCTGGCAGGGAGCAATGACGAGACGCACGAAGTCGGACTCTACCTGCACCTGAGCCTCAACCTCGAACGCCGTCATGGTGGCCGGGCGTGGGGAGCGCCCGGCCTCGGGTGGTGTCGTCTCCGGCACCACATGCGGCACAATGGGCCACATGGGTCATCATCATGGTTCGCGCAAGTGGCAGCGTCGACCCCGACCCCTCACTGCGGCCAGCCATCCCCATTCCGAGTACAAGAGGGACGGTCAGCACGTGGTACGCACGGTGCCCGCTGACCGAGCACTCAAGGTCTACACCTGTCCCGGGTGCCTGCATCCCATCCGGCCGGGGACCCCGCATGTCGTCGCCTGGCCACATAAACCATCGATGTTCTCCACGTCCCCGGTCGAGGAACGTCGACACTGGCACACCGGGTGTTGGAGGTCACGTCCATGAATGAGCTTCACCTGACCACCCTTGGTGACGGTCGTCAGGACGTCTACTGGTGTCACGGGGTCTTCGGGCAGGGAAAGAACTTCACCAGGGTCGCCAACGACCTCCTCGCCACCGATCCGGACGCCTACCGGTGCATCCTCGTCGACCTGCCGAACCATGGCTGTTCCCCCTGGACACAGCGTTTCTCCTACCCTGCCATGGCCGAGGCACTCTCCGAGACGGTCAGGAAGACCAGCGAGGACCGCCCGGTCCATCTCCTGGGCCACTCGATGGGTGGCAAGGTCGTCATGCGGACAGTTCTCGACAATCCTGATCTGGCGCGCAGCCTGACGGTCGTCGACATGGCACCGGTGGACTCACGTCTCACCCTCCTGGCTCCTCTCGTCCATGCCATGAAGTCCGTGGATCTGAGAGCCTTGACCACACGACGCGAGGCCGAGGAGCAGATGTCCGACGAAGTCCCTTCCGCGACGATCCGTCAGTTCTTGCTACAGAACCTGCGACACAACACCGGTGAGAACAACCGCTGGTACTGGCAGATGAATCTTGATCTGCTCGGCAATGCCTTGTCAGACATTGGCTCGTGGCCATCGGTCAATGCGACTTGGGACGGACCGGTGCTGTGGATCACCGCTGAGGAATCTGAGTACGTCGGTCCAGATCATTCCCAGGCCATGCACGAGCTCTTCCCCCAGGTGCGCCGAATTCGAGTGAAGAACTCGGGTCATTGGGTACACTCGGATCAACCCACAGTATTCGTGCAGGTTTTGGCAGCTTTCCTGTCGCGCTGCCCGGGCGATCCCTCCTGAGGGCGCAGGCTCAGCCCATCACCACCGAGCCAATACGGGTGTTGATCTTGGGAGAGCTCCCATCCTCGGCCAACCCCTTGTCAGCGATGTCGGAGATGCTGTCGACACCACCCTGATCGATGCTCCCGATGACCAGGAATGAGTCTGACAGCTTGGAGTCGCCATAGACCAGGGCGAATTGGGATCCGAAACGGTGTTGGGAATCGGTCACCAAGGCCAGGGTGCCCGCTCCGACGGATCCGCCAGTCTTGGCTCCCCTCTCGACCGGGTACGAGTACCCGGGTCCGCCATTACCAGTGCCGCCCGGGTCACCGCACTGGAGGTATTTCGTGTCCCTGGTCACCAACTTGTGGCACGACGTGTCGTTGTAAAACCCCTGCTCGGCCAGGGACATGAAAGAGTTGACGGCGCACGGAGCCGTGGCACGATCCACGGTCAGCACCACTGGAGTGTCATTGATCACCAAGGTCACGCTCGTCGATCCCGCCCTCTCGATCTGGTCGGAATGGGGCATGTCCACAGGACGAGCAGCCTTGCCGGTCACAGCATACCCGCACGGACCGCTGGCTGCCGCTGGTGTCGGCGTCGCCGTCGTTGCTGGGGCAGGGGCGGGACTCTGCTGGGCTTCGTGAGTGCTGGCAGGCTGGCCGGTCGCCGAGGGGGAAACCGTCCACCAATGATCGGGGGAATCGCTGACCCCGGGCACCTCTCCACTGGTCTGTGAGCATCCGGCAAGCAGGGAGAACCCTGCAACGGCGACCACGGTAGCTGCTCGGCGCATCTTCCTCATGTAGTCCGTCCTTCTGTCGTTTTGCAACGCAGTCAGGCTACCCAGCGTCACAACGGAATAGAGTGAGGACTCACGGGGTTGCATCAACCTGGACCTATTGGAAAGGAGGACACCCATGGATCAGCAGAGCGATCGCTTCAGCTGGCATCCCGGCACCGTGGGTCCCGATGAGGAGGTGTCCGCCCTCATCACCCTGGTGCAGTCGTTCAACGACACCGGGCGGGTACAGGCACGGGTACGTGACGCCATCTTCGCCGAACTCCCCCACCACGAGCTCGGAGAATTTGACATCGACTTCCTGCTGGACCACCGCGATTCCCGTCAGCCCATCATCTTTGACACTGACCATTTCGAGGGGTACGAACGCCCTCGTCTGGTCCTCCACGAGGTCACGGACCAACTCGGACAGGCGTTCCTGGTCCTCGACGGCCCTGAACCGGCACTGGGCTGGGAGACCTTGGTGTCCTCGTTGACGAACCTGGTGGACTCCATGGGTGTCCGTCTGACGGTCATCACTGATTCGATTCCGGTGCCGACCCCTCATACCAGGCCGGCCATGGTCACCCGATGGGCGTCGCGTCCCGAACTCATCCTGGGGTCCACCTCGCCGTTCGGCCGCATCCAGGTGCCGGCCTCCTTCCCGGTCGTATTCGGACAGCGTTTGGGCCAGACCAACCACGCCGTCATCGGCCTGGCGTCCCACGTACCGCACTACCTGGCTGACGTGGACTACCCGGAGTCGGCCCGCGCCCTCGTCGAGGCCTTGCGTGGCGCAACCGGCCTGGCCCTGCCCATCAACTCGCTGGCAATGGCCACCAAGACCGTTCGTGCCGAGATCGACGCCCAGGTCGATGGGTCCGAGGAGTTGAAGGCCATGCTTCACGCCCTTGAGGAGCAGTACGACTCGCGAGTTGCCCAACGTGAACTCGGCGCCACTGAGGTCACGGTCCCAGACGCCGAGGACATTGGCGCCGAGGTTGAGGACTTCCTGCGTTCCATTGATGACACCGACGAGTGCGAGGACGACTCGGACAGCGAGGACACTGTGTCCGGCCCGCGGCGCGGTAGCGATGGTGAATCCGACGACGACACACCTGATTACCACCCCCGTCGCGGAGGCGATTCGGACCAGTAATGGCAGTGTTGGTACCCAGCCATAAACTGCCCACCATGGACCTGGGAATCGACTTGGGAACCACCTACACTGCGGTGGCTTCTGTTGACAACGGAAATCATCCCCTGTTGCCCTTCCTCGACACTGACGGAGACTCTCACGACCAGTTGCCCAGCGTGAGCGCAGTCGTTGACGGGTCTGTCCTCCACGGCTTCGAGGCCCGCCAGGCGATGGCCGGTGGCGCTCCTGGCATCCGCTCGGTGAAGCGCCTGCTGGCGGCACCAGGAGTCGGCCCGTCGACCCTGGTCCACATCGGAGAGATGGAGATCCCGTTGGTCGATCTGTGGGCCGACTTCCTGCGCCATGTCATCTCCTGCATCGACGTCCCCGGATCTCATCGCGCCGTCCTCGGTGTTCCCGCCCACGCACACACCGGACAGCGTCTCGTGACGATGGATGCTGCGCGTCAGGCCGGCATTGAGGTGCTCGGCCTCGTCAACGAACCATCCGCGGCCGGGCTGGAATTCGCCCTCCGTCAGGCTCGAAACCTCAATTCCAAGCGCACCCAGGTCATCATCTACGACCTCGGTGGCGGCACCTTCGACGCATCCCTGGTGAACATGGCCAACCAGAGTCCGGAAGTCCTCGACTCCGTTGGTCTCAATGATCTTGGAGGCGACGACTTCGACGAGGTGCTGGCTGATCTGGCAGCCCATCGTCTCGGTGACACCCCCGTTGATCGTGACGAGCTCGTCGAGGCGTGCCGGATCGCCAAGGAGGCCTTACACCCCCAGTCCCGCAATCTCCTGGTCGACCTCGACTCGACTACTCTGCGCATTCCGGTCGCCGAGGTGGCCGAAGTGTGCCAGCCGCTGATCGATCGCACCATCGAGACCATGGATCCGTTGTCCTCCCTGCTCAACAGTACTGACTCCGACGTCGCCGGCATCCACCTCGTCGGTGGCGCCACGTCCCTGCCAATCGTTCCCCGCAGGCTGCGTGAGTTCTTCGGGCGACGAGTGCACCGTTCTCCCAATCCGACCTCGGCCACGGCGATCGGGCTGGCAGTCGCCGCAGACACGGACACCCTGGGAATCCAGGATCGTCTCTCCCGCGGTTTCGGCGTGTTCCGCGAGACTGAGTTCGGACGGGGGGTCGGCTTCGACGTTCTCACCGACCAGAGCACCCGACTGTCTGGAACGATGCCGATCACGCGAACCTACCGTTGCCGTCACAACATCGGTGTCTTCCGCTTCGTGGAATTCTCGCGAACTGACGCCCATGGCGGACCCGTGGGTGACCTCATCCCCTTCACCACGGTTGTCTTCCCCTTCGACGAGACCCTGCAGAACGCCGGAACCGAGCTCGACGTTGACCAGGTCGACGTCCACGAGGTGGACAACGGTCACCTCATTGAGGAGACCTACACCATCCTCGAGACCGGTATGGTCACCGCGACGATCACCGACGTCGACACGGGATGGTCCACCACCGTGACCATGGGGCGTCCCACGACGACGAGCACTGATTCGGTGCATCGATGAACCCGACTGACAAGCCATCCTCACTGCGCCACCTGCTGCACAGGCTGATCATCATTCGCCCGGCCCCGGGACGTAACAAGCAGGCAGTCATCCTCATCATCCCGATGGCCGTGTCCTTGGTGACGATAGGGCTCATCACCGAGCCGACCCATGCAGCCATGGGAATGATGGGGGCCATGGGCGCGCTGGCCGGCAACAGCAATGCCCCACTGTCGCGCGCTCGAATCCTCATCGGCGTCGGCATTGCAACGGTCTTCTCCCAATGTCTCGGCCTGTTGTCCATGCGGGTGGAGTGGCTCATGCCGCTCATCCTCGCCGCGTGGAGCCTCGTCGTCATCTGGGCGTGGCACGCTCTGCAATTGGGCCCGCCAGGGCCTCTCAACATCCTCTTCGCCGGGGCTTTCGGTGCCTACATGGCCAGCCATGGCTGGACGATCACAACGGTCTTCACCTCGACCGGCCCCTCCTTCCTCATCGCCGCCACGGTGTCAATGATCATCTGCGTCATCTCGCCGCACCGACCGGCACGGCTCGCCGTCAAGAAGGCCGAGACAGCGGTCAACAACTACTGCGAGCCCGACGAGGATGCCGACAGCCACGAGATTGCCCGGCTGCGCTCGGCAGCCCACGCTGCCATCCATCAGGCGTGGTGGGCATACAACGATGGTCACGCCTCTGGGGCCGACAACCCGTCGGAGAAATCTGAGCTCTCCCAGCTGAGAGCCCGGCTCGTCACCGCCCACATGCGCCTGGAACACGAGCTGAGGCTGGAGGCCTTCCCGTCCGCCGACGTGTCCCTTCCGGACGATCTGGGCTGGACTCCGCTGGGGCGGCCCAAGACCAGTTATCTGCTCCGGACAGCATTGGAGCGTGGTTCCCGACCGACCATGCTGGCACTTCGAGCAGGCACCGGCGTCTTCTTCGCAGCCTTGCTCATGATCGTGCTGCCCTTCGGCCATCCCTACTGGGCCATCCTCAGCGTGCTGATCCTCATGCACATGGACGCCACCCGATCTGACATGACCATCCGGGCCATCCACCGCGTGCTCGGGACGGCTGTCGGTCTGGGGCTCTATCTGGTCGTGGCAGCATTCGGGCCATCCGGGTGGGTCCAGATCGGCCTCATCATCGTGTTCCTGTGGATCATGCAAGCTCTGGTGACGCGCAACTACGGCATCGCCTGCATCTTCATCACCTGTTTCGCGCTGCTCATGACACCACTCACCCAGCCGGGCGAGATGTACCAGCTCGCCCAGGACAGGATCGTCGAGACAGTCGTCGGTCTTGCCGTCGGTATCATCACGATCCACGTCGTCGGTCGGCGAGCGCCAGTGCTTCTGGTGCGCAGCCAGTACCGTCGCACCTTGCGCTCGATGATGCCCGTGCTGCGGTCACTGTCAGCCGGCCACACCAACACCCCACAGGCCCAGGTGGAACGCAACCAAATGATCCATGAATTGGTCCGCGGGTCTGCTCTGCTCTCTGCTACTCGCCCCGACGCCCCACAAGCTCTACAGGACTGGTCCAAGGTTGATCGCACCGTCACCGAGACCGGCTACGATCTGCTCTCGGTGTGTTGGCACACCACCGACGAGCCCGTGCCGTGGGCACGCCGAGTATTGGCCGACATCGCGATCTTCATCACCAGTCTGCCTCCCATCTCGAATCAGAACCTCGATGCCCACATCGTCGCCCATGAGATGGAGAAGATCCGCCTCGACATGGTCGCCTCCCTGCCGGGGGTCAAGTGAACGAGTACGTCGTCCTGACGGACCAGGTCGAGGCTGAGCTGGAGATCAAACGCTCGATCTTCCGCACCAGGCTGGTCCGCGTCGAGACCGAGGAAGGAGCTCGTGACGTCATTGCCCGGGTGAGACGACATGGCCACGATGCTCGTCACCATGTCTCCGCCTTCGTCCTTGGATCGGATCGTCACATCCAGCGCTGCAGCGACGACGGCGAGCCTGCCGGAACAGCCGGAATGCCGACTTTGAATGCTCTCATGGCAACCAGTAGGTACGACCAACCGCATCTGTCGGACGTCGTGGCCGTCACGAGCCGGTGGTTCGGTGGCATCAAGCTGGGAGCTGGCGGCCTGACCCGCGCCTATGGGAACGCGGTCACCAATGCCTTGAACTCGGCCTCGCTACATCGTCGAGTCCTTGTGGACACCTTCACGACCCTGCTCGACCTACGCCATGCTGGTCATGACGAAGGAGTCATCCGAGCTGCCGGACACAAGGTCATGACGGTCGACTACGCCGCAGACGGGGCCCTCCTGACCCTGGCTTGCCGAGCAGGTCAGGCCGACCATCTGGCCGTCGAACTGGCCGAACTCCTGGGCCGTGACGTCGATCTGACGCCGCGGGCGCAGTGTTGGGTCGACCTCATGCACTGAAATGGAGGTGCCATGACGATGATTTGATGACCTAGGCTGACGACGTGCACACACCTCAGCCGCGCACCGTGGCAGTCATCCACAATTCGATGAAGACTACCAACAATCCCCAGTGGCGCCTTCTCGTCGAGAACAAATGCCAGGAGCACCTGGGGGTCAACCCGTACTTCCTTCCCACCACCGACAATGACTTCGGTCAGGGGTTGGCCAAGGACGCTGTCGCTGATGGTGCCGACCTCGTCCTGGTCTTGGGCGGCGACGGGACGATCCGTCAGGTCGTGGCTGGTCTAGCAGGCACCGGGGTCCCGATGGGGATTCTCGGCATGGGGACGGGCAATCTGCTGGCCCGCAATCTCAATCTGCCCCACACCGATCTGGCAGCCTCCCTCGACGCTGTGCTGACCCGCCCAGTACGGGCCATCGATCTTGGTTACGTACGTTTCGACGAGTCCGAGGAGATGTGCTTCACCGTCATCATCGGCATGGGCATGGATGCACAGACGATGGCCTCCACCCCGGACCGACTCAAGGACAAGGTCGGATGGCTGGCCTATGTGGTGTCAGGCACCCGAGCCCTCATCCAACCCGGGTTCCGGGCTCGCACCAGCGTCAATGGTCGCACACCCGTCGTCACGAGGGCTCGGACGGTGCTGGTGTGCAATTGCTCCGTCCTGCCCGGCGGAGTCGATCTCGTCCCGGACGGCCGCATTGACGACGGAGCCCTGGACGTCCTGACCCTGTCACCGCACGGGATCGTCGGATGGGTCGCCGTCCTCGACCACTTCGTCACCCGGCATCGCCACGGGCACCGGCTGGTTCGTCACGCCCCCTCACGAACAGCGCTCGTGACGTCAGGGTCCGGACCGGTTCTCGCCGAGGTTGATGGCGATCCAGTGGGCATGGTGACGACGATGAGAACACGGGTGGCACCCGGAGCCCTGCTGGTGCGGGCCTGAGGACTCGTGCCTGATGGAGTCAAACCTGACACCTGGGCTGTCAGGCCTAGACCAAGGCGTGAGCGAGGTCGCGTCCGCGATGAGCGGCGTCATCGAGGAAGGCTGGGAAGTCGGAGACGGCTTCGCCATCGGCGGAATCCGACAGGATTCGCACGACGACGAAGGGCACCCTGAGATGGGTCGCCGCCTGTGCCAGAGCCGCACCCTCCATCTCGACGGCACTGGCGTCAAAGGTGGTGCGCAACCACGCAACCTTCTCGGCCTGGGCGATGAACTGGTCGCCGCTGACAATGGTTCCGGCCACGACCTGGTGACCGCGCGGCTCCTCGAGAGCTAGCAGTGCCCCCAACACCTTGGCGAAGAGCTCCGGGTCCGGTTCCCAGAACGCTGGTTCCCCAGGGACGATGCCGATGGGATTACCGAAGGCCGTGTCATCGGCATCGTGCTGGCGGAACCTGTTCCCGACGACGACGTCACCAATTCCCAGACCGGGAGCCACGGCACCAGCAACACCGGTGAAGACGATACTGGTGGCGCCGGCCTGGACCATGGCCGAAGCCGCCAGGGCCGCATTCACCTTGCCGATACCACACTTCGCCAGCACCAGCGCTGTTCCGTCCAACCGACCGCGCAGCAATTCGCACGGACCGTCCAGCTCCACGACCTCGTCGAGGTCCTCGCGAATGAGACGGACCTCGTCCTCCATCGCGCCCATCAGACCAAGCACGTCGTCAAAACCCTTCGTCAGTCGCAGTCACGATTCGGGGGGACAGATGGCGTCACTCGAAAGGGGCCGGATCGCCGGCACCACGGCGTGTGATGACTGCTTCCCCGGAGGTGAAGTCAACCACCGTCGTCGGTTCGATGCCACAGTCCCCCGAATCGATGACGGCATCCAGATGGTCACCGATCTCGTCTTGAACCTGCCACCCGTCAATCATCGGAGACTCCTGTCCGGGCATGATGAGGGTCGAGGAGACGATGGGCTCGTCAAGGGCCTCCAACAGGGACAGGGCCGTCACGTGCTGGGGCACCCTGACGCCCACGGTCTTCTTGCGCGGGTGGAGCATGACCTTCGGTACATCACGGGTCGCCTTGAGGATGAAGGTGTATCGCCCGGGCACGGCCGCTTTGACGGCCCGGAAGACCCAGTTGTCCATCTGGACGTACTGTCCGACTTGGGCGAACTCACTCATTACCAAGGTGAAGTGGTGCTTGTCGGACAGTTCACGAAGCTTGCGAATCCGGTCCAAGGCGTCCTTGTTTCCCAGCCGTGTCCCGAACGCGTACCCCGAGTCGGTCGGGTATGCGATCAGGCCACCGTCGCGCAGGATGTCGACGACCTGGGTGAGGGAACGTTGCTGCGGGTTCTCCGGATGCACCGGGAAATACGTGGACACCTTGTCATGATACCGCCGCAGCGGCGCCACATGGCGGTCAGCGAGCCATCAGCGTGCACATTTCGCGTGCCTGTCCATGGACCGCCGTCACACCAATGAGCGACAGCAGATGCGTTGGTCTGGTCACCTGCGCAGCGACACTGACGGCGTCTCCCTCGACGTCGATGGCCAGCCGACTCACTCCCTTGAGCTGGGCCCCACGAGCCGACTCCTCCGCGGCCTTGCGTGCCGAGCCGGAGCCGTCCCGTCCCACCAGCTGAGCAGCCGATCCCTCCTCGCACCCAGCCCGAGCAGCCTCCGCGGCGACGGTGTGGGCAATCCGCACAGCCCTCGCCTGTTCTGCCCCGTCCACAGCCACTCCAGCAGCAAGGAGAAGGACCGGAAGCAACACCGTCACGACGACGGACAGACTGACGCCACGATCACCACGACGCTGGACACCATCCATCCTCGCCGCACTGACCACATGTCGGCGCAATAAAACAGTACTCGTCATGCACACACACCAGCACAACACCGTGTGTCCTGAAAAGGGTTGACTTTCACTCCCCCGGTGTGCAGTTTCGGCTCATGCCATAGGCTTGACAGCGTCATCGCACGACGAACGAAAGGTTTCCCCATGGCCGTCAAGAAGGTCGCTCTTCTCACCGCCGGTGGATTCGCGCCCTGCCTGTCCACGGCGATCAGTGGTCTGATCCAGCGCTACACCGAGGTTGGCCCCGAGGTCGAGATCATCGCCTACAAGCACGGCTACGAGGGTCTGCTCAAGGGAGACTTCATCGAGGTCACCGACACCGTCCGCAAGAACGCCAACATCCTCAAGCGTTTCGGTGGTTCCCCGATCGGCAACTCCCGCGTGAAGCTCACCAACGCCGCCGACCTCGTCAAGCGTGGTCTGGTCAGGCAAGGCGACGATCCCCTCAAGGTTGCCGCTGACCGTCTGGTCGCCGACGGGGTCGACGTCCTGCACACCATTGGCGGCGACGACACCAACACGACCGCCGCCGACCTCGCCGCCTACCTGGCCAAGCACGATTACGGCCTGACCGTCGTCGGTCTGCCCAAGACGATCGACAACGACGTCATCCCGATCCGTCAGTCACTGGGCGCCTGGACCGCCGCTGAGCAGGGTTCCCGCTTTGCCCAGAACATCGTTGGGGAGCACAACTCCGGGTCCCGCATGCTCATCGTCCACGAGGTCATGGGACGTAACTGCGGCTGGCTGACCGCCGCCACCGCAGCCAAGTACCGCGAGTGGTTGGAGGACCAGGAGTGGGTGCCCGAGATCGGTCTGTCCAAGGAGGCTTGGGACGTCCACGCCGTGTACGTCCCGGAAGCCCACCTCGACCTCGAGGCCGAGGCCGAGCGCCTCAACAAGGTCATGGACGAGATCGGCAACGTCACCATCTTCCTTTCCGAGGGAGCTGGCCTCGACGCCATCATTGAGGAGATGGAGAAGGCCGGTCAGGAAGTTCCGCACGACCCCTTCGGTCACGTCAAGCTCGACAAGGTCAACCCTGGCGCCTGGTTCGGCAAGCAGTTCGCCGAGAAGCTGGGAGCCGAGAAGGTCATGATCCAGAAGTCGGGTTACTTCTCCCGTTCGGCTGCCTCCAATGCGGCCGACCTCGAGCTCATCGGTCGTTGTACCGATCTGGCCGTTGACTGCGCCCTCGCCGGCAAGGCTGGCGTCATCGGGCAGGACGAGGAGAACGGAGACGAGCTCACCAGCATCGCCTTCGACCGCATCAAGGGTGGCAAGCCTTTCGACACCACGACCGACTGGTTCGTCAAGATGCTCGACGAGATCGGCCAGGCCCACTGATCCCAGATGGATGAGGCGATGGTCATGTGATCCGATCCCGTCTGGCCCCACCTTTCTCCGTGTCAGTAGCCGCCTCGGTCCTGGTGCCTGCCCACGAGGAAGGCACCCACGGTGAGTCCTGCCGTCACGAGGACGTGAAGGACAGGTCCACGGCGGTCCTTCTCGGGGGCTGGTGCCAGATGAACGATTCCAGGAAGCTGAGTGTTCTGGTGGCCGGTCAAGGTCGCCGAGATGAGATCGGCAGCACCACGTGGCGGCGTCTCCTCCTCGTCGTCAGTCTGACGGGCAACCCCTTCGATGATGCGGTACCTGCCAGCCGGTTCGGCGACCTCCACGTCGTCTTTCTCAGCCTTCTTGGCGTGTTTGCGGGCGCGGTCTGCCAGAGCCGCCTGCCAGTGTCCTTCAACGGTATGGCAGTCGTCACGGCCGAGCAGGGGCTCGTCGCAGTCGTTCCACTCCTTGCCGACAGCAGGCTGGTTCGCCGTCGCGATCCACGAGGCGATGAAGAGAATCAATCGAGCGATGAGGTCGAAGACCAACATGATGATGATGACTGATCCAAAGGCCTGCACAGCCTTGTTGGAGCTGAAGGCCTGGACAAGGTAGCCGGCACCAACCTGCAGCAGGGCCAGGGCAAAACCTGCGGCCAAGGATCCCTTGAGGATCGGACGCCACACCGGCTTGCCACGCGGCATGACGGTGTACAGGAAGATGAAGAGCAACCAGCCAGCAATCGTCGTGGCGAGCAGGCCCGCCAGAGTCAGCAGAAGGCCATGGCCAGGAACGGTGTCGAGGCCAGTCCACCTCGCCAACAGCCCTGTCATCGAGGAACCAACCTGGGAGGTGATGATCGTCAGCAGGCTCACCAGCAACAGTCCCAGGAATGCCAGCATGTCGGAGAGTTTGGCGCGCAGGAATCCTCGGTCGTCTGCCACCATGTCAAAATCTGGGGCCCATTCCGCCTGAATTCCCTCGCTGATGTTTCCGACCCAGCCGATTCCGGCCCACAATGCGGTGAGGATGGAGACGATGAACGCCCAGATCGATCCGCCGACCTTCATCGCGTTCTCGATAACGCCGCGAATTTGTTCCTTGTCGCTCTGCTGCGTGGCCAGGCTCACGACCGAATCCACCACCTGAGTGAGCAAGTGCGGGCTCAAACGACTCAGAATCAATCCCAGCACAGCAAAAGCAAATGCTATGACCGGGACGATCGCCAGGACCGTGAAATAGGTGATGGATGCGGCGAAATGGTTGCCGAGTCGTCGGGTGAATCTGGTGTGGGCTCGCAGCAGATGAGCGATGCTGGGCCGCTTCACGATAGCGGCAATCATGTCCTTCACAGGGGCCTCCTCATTGCGAATCATTGCATGGAGGGCACTCCCGGCGCACGCTCAACGGGCATGCAGACGGGGACGATTTCCCATCAACTCATCGCCAGTTCAGGAGGCGTGCTTGGCAATTCTTCTGGCAGTGAACTCGTCGAGCTCTTCCCCATCAGCTGGATTGAGGCGCTCACTGGGTAGCTCAGCGAGGCTCCCCTGGACGTCTCGCCACACCCCTCCCAGGGCAATGGCGAACATTCCCTGGCCACCGCGCAGCAGGTCGATGACCTCGTTGTCGTTGGTGCACTCGTAGACCGAGACCCCGTCACTCATGAGGGTGACCTGGGAGAGGTCCTCGACGCCATTGCTGCGCAGATGGTCGATGGCAACCCGGATCTGCTGCAGGGAGACCCCGGCGTTGAGCAGGCGCTTGACGACCTTGAGCATGAGGATGTCGCGGAAGGAGTAGAGACGCTGGCTACCGGAACCGCGAGCAGGTCGGATCTCCGGACGGACCAACCCCGTTCGCGCCCAGTAGTCGAGCTGACGGTAGGTGATGCCGGCTGCGCCGGATGCGACAGGCCCTCGGAATCCGATGTCCTCGGGCATCGGAGCGAAGTCACCCTCGAAGAGGGCGTCCTGGCCGCGACGCGCGGGGCCGTCGAGGGGAGTTCCAACACTCGGCTGCTCACCGGTCGCTGCCATCTCGTCACCCTTCACCAGTTCTGTTCATGGTCTCAACGGCGGAGCACGGTTGCCCCGTCGAACGCCCTCGACGCTACGGCGCCAGCCTCGATCACCGTCGAAGCCACGCCGATCGCTTCACACCGTCCTCACACTCCAGCAACAAATATAGGTTTGACAAGGAATTTTACCGTGGGCTCAAGGTCAACCAGAGGTCAAGGGTCCAGGCCCGAAGTCATCCGGGCTGACCTGGTCCAGGAACTGCCGAAACTCTTCCACTGCGTCCTCCGGGCCGGCATCAAGGAGGATTCCCGCCGAGGAGATGACCTCCTCGGTGCACCAGATCGGAACCGGAAGACGCAGTGCCAGGGCAACCAGATCGGAGGGCCGAGCATCGATCCTCATGTCCCCCAGCACCAACTCTGCGAACCAGATGCCGTCCTCGACCTTGGTGATGACGCATTGCGGTTCTTCCTCACACAGCACCGCGACAACTCGTGCGAGCAGGTCATGGGTGTAGGGCCGGATCGGCTCCTTCTCATTGATGGCGTCGGTGATGGCCACTTTCTCTGGCTCTGCAATCCACAACGCAAGATGGCGACGACCATCGACCTCACGCAACAGCAGCACCGCCGCTCCGGAGACCGGTTCGGTCTGAATCTCGGCAACCTCGAGCAAGACCATGCGGCCAGCCTAGCGCGGCCCCAGCAGCAATCCCTCGGCATGACAACACTCAGGTGGCAAGGACGGGCGCAGCTGACCAGACTCAGTTCGCCGACCAATGGTCCAACATGTCGTAGACCATCGCCGTATGGGCGTGCATCATCACCTTGGTCGTCTCGGCGGCAATCCTGGAGGCCTGCTCGGGATGACGAGCGTGCGGAATGAGGGTCTGCTCAATGAGACCGGCCTCGTGCTCAGCTGCCTGACGGATGGCACGCATGTGGCGGGTGTCCATCCCATAGGCAGAAAGTCGTCGGGCCGCGACGCAGATGACCAGAGCCTCCTGCCCGAAGTAGGACGCCCCTCTCTTGGGACGCACCAGCTGGTGACGCTCGAGTTCCATGAGCAGGGCCTCAGTGATACCCGAGGCTCTGATGAGCTCACGCCGACTCATCCTGATGGGACCACGGGTCTGGACGATTCCCTGGCCTGCCGGAGCCTTCGGGGCAGGAGTCCCCTCACCTTCAGTCGGCAGCGGCGGTGCCTCGGCCACCGGAGGCTCTTCGCCCCGGTCCATCATCTCCAGATGGTCGCGAATGACACGCAGCGGCTGAAAATGATCACGTTGACACGTGAGGATGTACCGCAATCTTTCGACGTCAGAGTCGGAGTACTTGCGATATCCCGATGGTGCCCTCTCAGGGGACAGCAGGCCCTCGGACTCTAGAAATCGGATCTTGGAAATACTCAGATCGGGAAAATCCGGTTTGAGAGTCTTCATCACCTGCCCGATGGTGCGGACAGATCCTGGCATCAGCCGCGACCAGCCCCGTCGGCACCAGATGCCGTCCCGCCGGTGTGGTAGGTCATCCGGAACTTGCCGATCTGCACCTCGTCGCCGTCCCGCAGCACGGCCGAACCGTCGACCAAGGTGCGGTTGACGTAGGTGCCATTGAGGCTGCCTTGGTCCTCGATGATCATGCGACCGTCGGCCTGACGGATGAACTTCACGTGGTGACGAGAGACCGTGATGTCGTCAAGGAAGATGTCAGATCGAGTGGAACGTCCAGCCGTCGTCTCATCCTGGTCAAGCAGGAACTGCGCACCGAGATTCGGTCCGCGTCGCACCACCAGCATGGCGTTCTCGACCGGCAGGTCGGCGATGTCCTGCAACACGTCAGCAGGAAGGTCAAGGTTGGGCGAGGTCTCCTCGGCCACCGTCGGTTCGGTGATGGTCGGGATCACGCCGGTGTTGTCCCCGGGGGTGTCGATGGGCACCCCGAGCCGGGTCCCGCATCGGGAGCAGAAGTTTGCGTCATCTTCATTGACGTGGCCGCACATGGGGCACTTGTTCATGTTCGCGTCCTCGCTCTCGGGGTCTCCGAAATAGTCATTTTAGGGGTCACTCCCCCATGCTCGCGAGGTATTCGTCCGGGTCGAGCAACTCGTCGAGCTCTTCAGGGTCGGACAGTCTCACGTCAAAGAGCCATCCATCACCCCACGGGTCTGCCTCGAGCAGGTCGGCGTCAACCGACTGGTTGACCGAGACGACGTCCCCGGCGACCGGGGACACGAGCTCCCAGCTGCGAGACGAGAACTCCATGTCGCCGCAGGTGTCTCCCGCAACGATCTCCTCCCCGTCGTCAGGAAGGGACAACGACTCCACCGGCCCGAACTGGTCGAGGAGGGCCGACGTGACTCCGACGCGCACCCTGTCACCATTACCGGGCCTGACCCACAGGTGATCCGAGGTGCACAACACATCATCGGGAATCTCGGTCATCGCCACCTCCATGACACGGCCGACGGAAATATCCTCGTACGGGCAGACTACCGCGCTCAACGCCTCGCCGCCCGCGTCATCTCATCGGTGTGGCGTGAGTCATCGGACGCGGATGGGCAACCGCGGAAATGGTGAGGTCCTGGAAGGTCGTGATCTCGACGGAGGCCCCCACCTTGTCGGACTCCATCTGGGAGACCAGGCCACCACGGAACCGTGCACCCTCCCGGAGGGCATGGGGCTCACCGATGACGGTGAGGGTGTAGGGACGACTGATCGTCGTTCCGCTGACCTGGAGACCGTCAGGGCTGGCAGCAAACCAAGTGTCGGCAACGATGCGAACCTTGTTGTTGAGAACCATGGCTTCAGCCCCGGCGTCGCGCATCTCCTCGACGGCGTCGAGCACCATGTCAGAGGTCACCTTCTCATCTGGGTCGTTGATGGTGATCCTGATTCCCGGTCCATGGACCGGAACCGTGCCGGCCAACACCTTCATCCGGGTCAATCGGTCCTCAGCCTGCTGCTGAGCAACCCTGCGTGAATTGGCTCCCGATTGCAGCTCCCTCGTCGTGGCACGCAGGTCAGCGATTTCGGAATCCAGCTGGCGGGAGGATTCCGAGAGAGTGTCCAGCATCGTCACCAAGTCCGCCCTGCTCATCGTCGCGTAGGCGTCCTGATTGTGCTGGGAACGCACCTGAGTGACGATCATGAAGGAACACAGGCACAAGATGATGGCGACGAGGACCTGCCCGGTCGACACCGAGGTCAGGTCCTTGCCGATCTTGCGCCAGTGGTTCTCGGCCCACTCCCGCCGGTCATGGTGCTCAGGCATGGAGCACCTCTCGCCGAATGGCGGCAGCGTTGGTGAAGATTCGGATGCCGAGCACGACGACGACGGCAGTCGACAACTGCGATCCCACACCGATCTGGTCACCCACCCAGACGATGAGGGCCGCGATAGCGACGTTGGAGAGGAATGAGACGACGAAGACGCGGTCGGAGAAGGTGCGGGCCAGATAGGCACGTATCGCACCGAAAATGGCATCAAGGGCAGCGACGATCATGATCGGCAGGTAGGGCTGAAGGCCAGGTGGCAGCGTCGGGTTGACCACGATGCCGATGATGATCCCGACCACCAGGCCGATGAGCGCAATCATGGGTGTCCTTCCTGTGTACCGATGACGTTCATCGTCTCACTGTCATCGATGAGGACTCGCATGACTCACCGACGCCTTCGACCCTGGCACCGAGACCCGATCCCTCGTCGCCACCGTATAAGTGATCGATGAATTGTCTCTCAGATAGGTCATCCAGCGACCTTCAGGTGTGTCAGCCAGTTTCGCCGGGATCGTCTGCGGGGAGCCGATCGCCTCGATGACATAGGGCTGGGAGAGCGACACGTAGTCGACGGTGATCGCCGATCCGGCCGAGCGGATCGCCGTGCGGGGCCCGATTCGGTGGCCATTGACGGCCACGGCCTCCGCCCCGGACTGCCACAAGGCGTTGACGAGTTTGCGCAGGTCGGCGTCACCGAGTTCATCGTCCGGCGCCGCATTGGCGTCATCAAGGAAGATCCGCACCCCGGGGCCCGTCAGTGGGATCAGCGCTGAGTCCTGCCCGGCCTCATCGTCAATGGGCGCTGCGGAGGCAGCTTTCATGGCGTTCACGGAGGCGCGCAACCTGGCCAACTCGGCATGCTGAGCTGATTCGTGGGCCTGGGCCGATTGCACGTGGGCGACCAAATTCTTGCGTTCTCGTGCGTCCAGCGGCGCACGTGCAGCCGTTGAACGCCAGGCGATGCCGATGAGCACCCCGGTGACGAGCAGGATGGCGACGGCAGCGACCCCGACCCGACGTCGCTTCATACTGCTGGGGTTACGGTCGTGGTACTCCTGATACCCCTGGTCCAAGGCTTGTGAGCGGACCTCCCGTAGCAGGTCCATCGACGCATCAGGACGCTGCTTCACGATCGCTCACCCCGACGATCGGCCCGCGGCAGGGTGCGAACGATCTGAACGCTCTGGACGAGGTAGAGGAAGAAGGCCCACCAGTACAGCGTCGTTCCCCAGATCGCGAAGGCCCATCCGAGGACCCGGCAGACCGTCCAGCCACCAGTTCCGAGGTGTCCCAGCAAGACCAGCGGGAAGGAGTACAGCAGGCAGAACGTCGCCGCCTTGCCGACGAAGTGCACCGGCAACGAGGTGAATCCGCGAGTTCTCAGCGCCGGGACCAGACATGCCATGCACACGTCCCGGGCAACGAGCAGGATGACCAACCACAGTGGGATGACGTCGCGCAGGGTCAGCGCAATGACCGTGGCGAAGATGTAGAGACGATCGGCGATGGGGTCAAGCATCTGGCCGATGCGCGAGACCTGGTGCCAGCGCCGGGCGATCTTGCCGTCGAGCCAGTCGGTGATGCCGGCAACGGCAAGCACCGCAACGGCCCAGCCATCCTCCCGTGGCCCCAGAGCGAGCCACAGGAAGACAGGTACGCCGACCAGACGTATCACCGACAAGACGTTGGGAACCGTCCAGAATCGATCGGTGTCCCACGGATTGGCCTCGGACACTTCCTCAGGCGGCAGGGTGCGCGTCACGGCGTCCACCCTAACCATTCCATCCATCCAGTCGAGAGCCTGACCACGCCGCGACCCGACCCATCACGACTGACACGCTCGACGCACCGCCATCATCCGCTGCACCACGGTGATGGCTCCGGCCACCGTTAGGTAGCACAGCGCAATCGGTAGAACGACCAGGCACCAGTGAGGAAAAACCCCTGCCTTGGCCAGACCCGTGATCTCGATGGCCAGCAGGCTGACGAGCAGACGATCCGCACGGGTGGCGATGCCGACCTTGGCCTCCAGCCCCAGGGACTCGGCCTTGGCACGCACGTAGGAAGTGGCCATGCCGAAGACCAGCGCGGCGAGGGACATCGAGGTCCACAGCAAGTTGTCTCCGGAGCCGGCGTAGTACAACGCGACTCCCGCGAAGATGGCGGCGTCACCGAATCGATCCAAGGTGGAGTCGAGGAAGGATCCCCACTGGGACTGACGCCCGATCTTGCGGGCCATGTTTCCGTCGAGTGAGTCGGAGAAGATGAACAGGGCGACCAGCCACGGCCCCTGCCACAACCATCCTTGTGGGAAGCAGATGAGCGCCATGGCGACGGCGCCGATGGTGCCGACCCACGTGACCATGTCGGGGGTGACGTGTGCCCTCAGCAAGGCGTCGGCGATGGGGTTCATGACCTTGGCCCAAGCGGCCCGGAAGTGCTCAAGCATGAGCCACCCACGCATCGGCCAACAGCTGACGTCCGTCTCCCAGCAGCTGCGGGACGGCACGAACACCGGCCACGATCGGAAGGAAGTTCGTATCTCCTGTCCAGCGTGGAATGACGTGCTGGTGCAGGTGGGCGGCCACTCCGGCTCCACCAGAGGGCCCCTGATTCATCCCGACGTTGAATCCCTGCGGGTGGGACACCTCCTGAAGGGTCCGGATGGCGGCCTGGGTGAGGTGGGCCATCTCGATGACCTCCTCCTCGGTGGCGTCAACATAGCCAGCGACGTGACGGTAGGGGCACACCAGCATGTGCCCCGGTCCATAGGGGTAGAGGTTCATGATGACGTAGCAGGTCTGGCCACGGTGAACGATGAGGGCGTCCTCGTCGCTGCGCTTCGGAGCGGCACAGAACGGGCACCCATCCTCCGGGCGGTCACCACGAGGTTTGTTCTCACCACCGATGTACGCCATCCGATACGGGGTCCAGAACCTCCGGAAGGGGTCCGGGACCCCAACCAGGTCCTCGGCGAATTCAAGACGGTAATCCTCAGTCATCGACGACTCCGCGCAAGGTCTCAGCGGTCGGGTCATCGTTGCGACGGTCCTTGTTCCAGGCCGCGATGACACGCGCGGCTTCGTCCTGGGCGATGCCGTTGACCTGGGAACCGTCACGCAGTCGGAAGGAGACTGCACCCGCCTCGGCATCCTCACCACCGGCGATGAGGGTGAAGGGAACCTTCTCCTTCGAGGCATTGCGGATCTTCTTGCCGAAGCGATCAGACGACAGGTCGATTTCGACCCGAATGCCCTGGGATCGCAGCACGTCGGCAAAGGTCGTGACATACCCGTCAAAGGCCTCGGCCACAGGGACCAGACGCACCTGGACGGGAGCCAGCCACACCGGGAAAGCGCCGGCGTAGTGCTCGGTGAGCACGCCGATGAACCTCTCGACGCTTCCCAACTTGGCCGAGTGCAACATGATCGGGCGCTGGTGGGTGCCGTCAGCAGCCGCGTACTCGAGGTCGAAGCGTTCCGGCTGGTTGAAGTCGTACTGAATCGTCGACATCTGCCAAGTACGCCCAATCGCGTCCTTGACCTGGACCGAGACCTTCGGACCGTAGAAGGCGGCACCGCCCGGATCGGGGATCAACTGCAGACCAGTGCTACGGCACACGTCGTCGAGGGTGTCAGTGGCGGCCTGCCAGTCCTCGTCGGAGCCGATGAACTTCTCCTTCTTGGCGCCGTCCTCCTCGCGGGTGGACAGCTCGAGATAGAAGTCGTTCAGGCCGAAGTCGGCCAGGATCGACAGGAAGAACTCGATCTGCTTCTTGATCTCGCCAGGGGCCTGCTCCCGGGTGCAGTACGTGTGGGAGTCGTCCTGGGCGAACCCGCGCATCCGGGTCAGACCATGCACCACGCCCGACTTCTCGTAGCGGTAATCGTGGCCCATCTCGAAGAACCGCAACGGCAGCTCACGGTAGGACCGACCACGCGACTGGAAGATGAGGTTGTGCATCGGGCAATTCATGGCCTTGAGGTAGTACTCCTGGCCGGCCCGGGTGACGTTACCCGCCTCATCACGCTCCTCATCGACGAGCATCGGCGGGAACATGGTGTCGGCGTAGTACGGCAGGTGACCTGAGGTGTGGAACAGCCCGCCCTTGGTGATCTCCGGGGTGTGGACGAAGGAGAATCCCGCCTCCATGTGGCGCGCAATGATGTGCTCCTCGATGAGGTGACGCAGCATCGCACCCTTGGGGTGGAAGACCACCAGGCCCGGACCGATCTCCTCCGGGAAGGAGTACAGGTCGAGCTCGGCTCCCAGCTTGCGATGGTCGCGGCGCTCGGCCTCCTTGATCCGCTCCTGATAGGCAACGAGGTCCTCACGGCTGGCCCATGCGGTGCCGTAGATGCGCTGCAACTGGTCGTTGCCCTGGTCACCCTTCCAGTAGGCAGCCGAGAACTTCGTCAGGGCGAAGGCGTTGGCCAGGTACTTGGTCGACGGCACGTGCGGGCCACGACAAAGGTCCTTCCAGGCAACCTCGCCGTTGCGACGCACGTTGTCGTAGATCGTCAGCTCGGCGTCACCGACCTCGACCGAGGCCCCCTCGGCGCCCTTGCCCTTGGTGCCGATGAGCTCCAGCTTGTACGGCTGGTCGGCAAGCTCCTCGTGGGCGGATTCCTCGCTGGTGACCCGGCGCACGAAGCGCTGGTTCTCCTTGACGATCCGCTTCATCCGCTTCTCGAGCTCGGTGAGCACCTCGGGGGTGACCGGCTCAATGTTGCCGAAGTCGTAGTAGAAACCGTCGGTGATGAACGGACCGATGCCCAGGTTCACTTCGGGGTACAACTGCTGGACGGCCTGTGCCATGACGTGGGTGCACGAGTGCCGAATGATGTTGAGCCCGTCCTCGCTGGTCGCCTCGACGGGCTCCACCTCGGCTCCATCGTGGAGCTCCCGCTGCAGATCGACGAGATTGCCGTCGACCCGCATGGCGACGATGCCACGCTCGGAGCCGAAGAGGTCCAGGCCGGTAGTGGTGGTGTCCACCTGCTCGGTCCTGGAGATACCGGAACGGTGCAGGGTGATGCTGATGGACACGATTGACTTCCTCACTCGATGGCAGCCCGACGGATGCCGGACATGGTCCAATAATGCCGTACCGGGTCGGGTTGCTTCGAGTTGCAGGTCAGCGAATGAGACCAATGTCTCGTGCGCGAGCCACTGCTGCGCTGCGCGAGGTCACCCCGAGCTTGGTGTAGATGTGCGACAGATGGGTCTTGACGGTGGCCTCCGAGACATACAGGGCTTCCGCGATCTGAGCGTTGGAAAGCCCCTCTGCCGAGGCTTCCAGCACGTCGAGCTCACGAGCCGTCAAAGAGGTCTGCGGGGAGCGCATCCGCGCCATGAGGCGAGTGGCGACAGCGGGCGCCAGGGCTCCCTCACCGCTGGCGGCACGGTGGATCGACGACAGCAGTTCCTCGGCGGGAGCATCCTTGAGGAGGTAACCGGTGGCACCCGCCTCGACCGCTGCCAAGATGTCGGCGTCGGTGTCGTAGTTGGTGAGGATGAGGACTTCCGGGGGATTCGAGTGTGACCGAATCTCGCGAGTGACGTCCACCCCGGACGGGGCATTGGCGTCGCTGCTGAATTGTAGGTCGAGCAGCACGAGGTTCAGTTCCATCGTCGCTGCTGCGGCGAGGGCCTGGGCGGGAGTGGCTGCGGTGGCGACGATCTCGATGTCCGGGTCGGTACCGAGCAGGGCCGTCACCCCGGCTCGCACCACCGGATGATCGTCGGCGATGAGGACGCGTACGGTCATGACGGTTCTCCTTGGCGGACGAGGTGTGATTTCTCGGTGGCGGAATGTACCGGCAGATCGACGTTGACGATCGTTCCCTCCCCTGGCCCCGAGGTCAGTGAGACCTCGCCGGACAGCTCGTGGACCCGCTGCCGGATGGCATGCAGCCCGAAAGCTCCCTCGCGCACCGGGGCGTTGAGGTCCATCCCAACGCCGTCATCGGTCACCCTCAGATGGACGTGGGACGCGTCCGGCCGCGAGATCTGAATCGTTGCGTGATGGGCACGGGCATGACGGACCACGTTGGACATGGCTCCCTGGCACAGCCTGAGCAGGGCTGTCTGGATCTCCATCGACAGGTCTGAGGTGTCAGGACAGTCGACGTCGACGTGGAGCCCACCGATTGACCATGCCGTGGCACCCAGTCGCTTGAGAACTGCAGGCAAACCCTGATCGGCCACGGTAGGAGGAGCCAGTTCCGCAATGAGTCCGCGGGTCTCGGACAGTGCCTCGGACGAGGTGCGGTGGGCCAGCTGAACCTGCTCGATTGCCGGATGGTCAGGAGCCGTACGCTCGACCGCCGACAGGAGCAGACCGATGCTCGACAAGGATTGTGCGACGGTGTCGTGGATTTCTCGCGCCAACCTGGCACGTTCCTCGAGCACCCCAGCTTCCCGTTGGGAGGCTGCCAGCCTCTCCTGTACGACGAGCAGGTCGGCATTGAGGCGTTCCAACTTGACCGCTTGAGCCTGCATGGCCTTGAGGGACAGACCGACAACGACGGCCACTGCGGCACCGGCCACCGGGCCGACGACTCCGCCGACGCTCCAGCCACTCGTCAGCCCGCCGCCGAGGACGATGGCCACGGCCCCGACGACGACGGCGATGCAGGCATGAAGAGGGGCCAGATAGTCCAGGTAGACGAAGGAGAGCGGGATCGTCAGGTAGGCGGCATAGGGGAAGTCGATGGCCAACAGGATCGAGACGGCGACCATCGCCGCCACCAAGATGGGCTGCCACCTCTCACGCCGAGTGCGGTCCATGACATGGGACATCATGAGGGCGGTGTGGACGACAACGAGAAGGATCGCCCAGGTGAGGATTCGCCACACGTGGGGTGGGGACAGCACCAGGGCCATGACGACGGTGAAGATGACCAGACCGGCGAAGAGCACCTGGATGCCGATCTGCATGCCCACCCTCACGGCCACCGCACGTCCGCGGTGACTGGCCTCGATGTCGCGCCAACGGTGCAGCCCATCACGAGCAAGTGTGGTCGTCCTCATCAGCCACAAGTGTAGGTGCGCAACCCACATCTTCGTGCCGTCAGGTTCCCTCCCCGCATCATCCAAAAGGTTGACATCCGCCTCCGCCTGGAATCGTCCCACAACCACACCACGCACTGATTCCGCCAAGGGCTCTTACCAAGAAGGTGGTTACGACGACAACGACAAGGAGTTCCCATGTTCCTCGCTCGGCGTGATCTGGCCTTCGCCAAGGGGCGGTTTGCCCTCATGACCGTCGTAGTGGCCCTCATCTGCGTACTGGTCGGTTTCCTCACTGGTCTGGCAGGGGGGGCCTCGCTCAGCGCAGCGTCGCCGCAGTGGTGAAGGTGCCGGCTGATCGGGTCGTACTGGCCAAGATGGCATCAACGACGTAGACCGATTCCCGGGTGACTGAGAATCAGCTCAAAACCTGGCAGTCAGCTGACGGGGTGTCCAAGGTCACTCCCCTGAGCGTCACCCAGACCCGCGCCAGCAAGGACGGCACCGGATCCGCGGTGGCCATCTTCGGGTCCGATGTCGCGGTAACCTCCCTCGGGACCCCGGAGAAGGGGAAGGTCATCATCTCCCGCACCATTGCTGATGACCTCAACCTGGCGGCCGGGGACACGGTGGACATCGGATCCCAGAAGTTCACCGTCGAGTCGATTGGTGGCGACACGTGGTACTGTCATTCGGCCGTCGTCGCCATGGGCCATCAGGACTGGCAGGCCACCGTGACCCGCATGGGACAACCCAAGGCAGAGCCGACCGCTCTGCTTGTGCATGGAGTGCCCGATTGGAAGGCGGTCGACGATGCCGCCGGCACCGAGTCAGCTGCTCCCTGGAAGTCGGTCCGGATGCTGCCGACCTTCGGACCTGAGATCGGCTCCCTGGCACTCATCATCAGCCTCCTGCTGGGCATCTCCGCCCTCGTCGTCGGAGCGTTCTTCACCGTGTGGACAATTCAGCGTCAGCACGACATCGGTGTGCTGCGTGCCCTGGGGGCAACGACTCGAGCCTTGCGTCGTGACGCCCTGGGACAGGCAGGTGTGGTACTGGCCATCGGTATCGGTGCCGGCCTGGTCCTCGTGACGATCGCCGGATTCGCCATTCGCTCGACCATGCCCTTCGCCATGACGTGGTGGACGGTACTCGGCCCGGGGGCCCTGCTCGGTCTCCTGGGCCTTGCCGGAGCTGCTGTGGCCATCCGCTCCCTGTCGAGTGCAGAGCCCGAGCAAGCCCTCGGCTCGACCCGCTGACCTGTCCGTCCACCTCAGGAGTTTCGCATGATCACCCTCGACAACGTCACCTTCACCCGCCCGGACGGCAACCGTCGCGTCACCGCCTTGGAGAGTGTCAGCATGCACGTCGCCAACGGTGAGGTCGCCGTCATCACCGGACCGTCCGGATCGGGCAAGTCAAGCCTCTTGGCCGTCGCCTCCACCTTGGCTCGGCCTGACTCCGGCACCATCCTCATCGACGACATTGACGTCACCGGACTCGACGACGCCGACGCCACCGAACTTCGCAGGAAGAAGATCGGCATCGTCTTTCAGCAATCGAACCTCATCCCCAGTCTCGACGCCGTCGACCAGCTCGTCATGATGGGAGAACTCGACGGTGTGCATCGCTCCACCCGCGGCGAGCGCCTCAGACAGGCCAAGGAGCTCCTTGACGCCGTCGGCCTGACCAACCACATGCACAAGAGGCCGGCGCAGATGTCAGGCGGACAGCATCAGCGAGTCAACATCGCGCGGGCCCTCATGAACGATCCCAGCGTGCTGGTCGTCGACGAGCCGACCAGTGCCCTGGACTCCCAGGCTGGCGCCCGCATCATCGAACTCGTGGTCAAACTGACCCATGAGCACGACACCGCCACGCTGCTCGTGACGCACGACGAGGAGCTCATCGGGCATGGCTCCCAGCACCTGAAGATGCTCGATGGACATCTCATCCAGGTGCGTGGGGCCGGCGACGTAGAGCCGTCACGCAACGGCTCACACGCAACTCGTGGCGGTATCGGCGCGTGGCTCAGTCGGTTGGGGCTGCTTTTTCAAAGGTCGCGGTGTCGATGACAAAGCGGAACCTGACGTCTCCTGCAACAACTCGGTCATACGCCACGTCGACCTCGTCGACGCCGATCTTCTCGACCCAAGCCCCCAGATGGTGCTCGGCACAGAAGTCGAGCATCTCCTGGGTCTGCGGGATACCCCCGATGTTGGATCCTGCGAGCACCTTGGAACCGTTGATGAGGGAACCGATCGGCAGCCCCAGCTCCTCCGGGGGCAGTCCGACACAGGCCATCACGCCGCGCGGCTTGAGCAGCCTGAGGTAGGACTTGAGGTCGATTGGGGCGCTGATGGTGTTGAGGATGAAGTCGAACTCGCCGCGGTGATCGCGGAAGAAGTTCTCGTCACTGGTCGCCAGGGTGCGCGTGGCTCCGAGCTTCTCGGCGAGTTGGGCTTTGCGGAGGCTGCGCGACAGGACGGTGACCTCAGCCCCCTTCGCCGCAGCGATCTGCACGCCCATGTGTCCCAGGCCACCTAGGCCCAGAACGGCGGCCTTGTCGCCGGGGCCCACGTTCCAGGTGGCGATGGGCGAATAGGTGGTGATTCCGGCGCACAGCAGCGGAGCCGCCTCCATGAGGTCCAGGGAGTCGGGGATACGGCAGACGAATCTCTCGTTGACAACGACCTTCTGGCTGTACCCGCCTTGGGTGATGGTGCCGTCGACGTCGCAGGAGTCGTACGTTCCCACGCACCCGTTGAGACAGGCCTGTTCCTCCCCTGCCTCGCACTGCTCGCAGTGGCCGCAGGAATTGACCAAACACCCAACCCCTACCCGGTCGCCGGGCTGGTATTTCGTCACCTCGGAGCCGGCAGCCTCCACGACGCCGGCGATTTCGTGCCCGACGGCGAGCGGAAAGTGTGCCTGACCCCACTCGTTGCGGATGGTGTGGATGTCGGAGTGGCAGACTCCTGCCGCCTTGATGGCGATGACGACGTCGTCCGGGCGCGGATCTCGCCTCTCGATCTCGACGACCTTGAACGGCTTGTCCGGGCCTTCCTTCTGGAGAGCCTTGACGGTGATGGGCATGAGTACACCTCCTGAGTGATCCCCAGTGCCGATCCTTGACACTGACGTCACCAGAATATTGCGAATCAGCCTGTGAAGCTGCCGAGGAGCACAATTCAGGGGCGCGTACGGGCCAATCAATGGGTACACCCATTACCTGATGGTGGGCGATGCGGGGTTCGAACCCGCGACCCCTTCGGTGTGAACGAAGTGCGCTACCACTGCGCCAACCGCCCGCGCTGGAGAAACTATGCCAGAAGCGGGAGTGCTTGTCCAAGTCGACGGGCCGTCATCCACAAACATCACGGACCCAGATGACTGACGTCATCCAACCGGCTGATGACGTCTGATCTGCGTCCGTGTGTGGTAATCAGGGTTCTGACACACCATCATGCAACACACGGTGGCAGCAGACTCGATCAGCAACCGAATTACCACCTCGACCAGCCCCGATCAGGCACCCTCAGCCCATATCCCTCACATCAGAACCTGGATCAACAATCATCAGGGGCCGGCGGCGGGCACGTCCGTCCCCCGAAGCGCGACACGCCGATGGACTACATACTCTGACGAGGGGGTACGCACGTCGTTGGCGCGAGTGTCCCATCCCGATTTGCATTGCCAACGAGGCATCCTCTAGAGTTCTTTTTCGTCGCCCGGCGGGAGCGACAAGGAGCGAACACCCTTCGAGAGCCGCCGGAAAACATGCGGACGTGGCTCAGTTGGTAGAGCATCACCTTGCCAAGGTGAGGGTCGCGGGTTCGAGTCCCGTCGTCCGCTCGGAGAGGTCTTTCGGACCTATCCACGTGGTGGAGTGGCCGAGAGGCGAGGCAACGGACTGCAAATCCGTGTACACGGGTTCAAATCCCGTCTCCACCTCGGGCGGTTGGCGCAGTGGTAGCGCGCTTCCCTGACACGGAAGAGGTCGCCAGTTCAAACCTGGCATCGCCCACCACGAGGTCGACCGACGTACGTCGGTCGACCTTTTTGTTATACCGACCGTTTCTCCCTGCGCCCGAGACCTGTCCAGGTGAAGCGGTGACGCTCGCAGTCACCGCTCATGTGATCCATGTCTTGAGGGACTGGATGCACACCGGTTCACAGAGACATTTTCGCCAATTCGGCGGATCTACTTCGCTAGGGTAAACGCGACGTGTCGGACCTGTTGTCCTGGTAGTTGGGAAAGGGAGTGCTCAGATGGCTGCGCCAGTACTCGACCTCGTCCTCCCCGCGATGTCCGAAGCCTCTGCGACTCTCATTGGCCAGAGGCTTCGGCAGCGAATGTCTCATCTCCACCCGCACATCGAGTCGACGGTCAGTTTCGTCCCGGAGAAAGGCGGTTGCAAGGCTCCTCGCAGCAAGCCGTCGTGGAGTGAGCTGGTCTTGGTCCCCATCAATGTCACTCACCTCCATTCCAGCCCACCGCAGCTGGCTCGCCATGCCGAGGACATTCGTCGGAGTCATCCGGACCTGGCCATCCGCGTGGCCCGCCCCACCGGCCCGACCCCGGCCCTGCTCAACCTCGTCGATGCGCGTCTGCGACTGGCAGCCCATCGCGTGCACGCTCAGGAATTGGATGTGCTCATCCTGTCGGTTTCGGACAGTGGAGATCCGCGGGGCGCGGCCATGCTTTCCAAAATGACGCGCCTGTGGTCCCAGCACCACCACCTCCCGGTTCACATTGCCACCAACAGTGGCGGCGCCACTGACGTCGAGGAGGTTGTCGCCCATCTTCGCCGCGAGGGTCGTCGTCACATTGCGGTGGGAAGCCTGTGGATCTGCGATGACGAGACCTTCCGCGCCCACACTCACAAGGCTCTTCATGCTGGCGCAGAGGTCGTCTCCGCACCTTTGGGAGACGATCCGGTCCTCGCAGCCCTTGCCTTCGAACGGTACTGCTCGGCCGCCATGGGCTTGGTTTCCGGGCCGATCGGTGACGAGGTCATCTCCGAGTAACACCCCCTTCGACGCACCACCGGCCCGGACAAGTGTCCGCGCCGGTCTCATCCGTCACGCGTTGCTGAGGCGCTCCTTCTCCTTCTCGACATCGAAGTCGGCGGGAGGCCAGGTAAGCTTCATGGAGCGCATCGTCTCCAGCAGAATGCGTCCTACCGCCCAGTTGCGATACCACTTGTGATCCGAGGGGATGATGTACCAAGGTGCAACGTCAGGATTGCACTTGCCGAGTACGTCGTTGTAGGCGTCCATGTACTGGGGCCACTTCGAACGAGTATCGAGATCTCCGGGGTCGTACTTCCAGTACTTGGCAGGGTTGTCCAGACGGGCCTGCAGCCTCTCCTTCTGAGTGTCCGGGGAAATGTGCAGGAAGCACTTGATGACCTTGTAGCCGTCAGCAGCCAGTCCGAGCTCGAACTCGTTGATGAGGTCGTAGCGCGCCTTCCAGACCTTCTCCTCGACGAGGTTGTCGACCCTGGCGACAAGGACATCCTCGTAGTGGGAGCGATCGAAGACGCCGAGCATGCCGGGCTCGGGCAAGGCCTTGCGCACGCGCCACAAGAAGTCGTGCTTGAGCTCCTCGTCGGTCGGAGCCTTGAAGCTGTGGTGGTGAATTCCCTGCGGATCAACCAGCCCGAAGACGTGGCGGACCACTCCACCCTTGCCAGCGGTGTCGAGGCCCTGCAGGACGACGAGCACCCGACGGGCCTCCTCAAGACTGCTGCGGCCGCGGGCGAACAGCCTTTCCTGTAACTCCGAGAACTCCTCAGCCATCGGTTCGAGCTCCTTGAGAGTCGCCGTCTTGTCACCCGGGGCCTCCGGAGTTGCGCCGGTGTCGATCTTGTGGACGTCGACCGGGGGTTGCGGGCAGCGCAGCACGTCGGACAGTTGAGGGGAGCCTTTGACCATCGGTGTTCGTCCTTCCTGGGTTCTTGTGCCTCCATCCTGCCGTGACCCGGCGGACTCGGCGCGGGAATGACCCCCACCGAATTACCGTTTCACTCAACACGGAACCGGTGAGATGCGCCGGGCTGAAGGAGATCATGACCGACAAGCACGCCACGTCGCCAGACCTGCAACCGCGCCTCGTGCTGGCCTCTGATCAGTGGCGTCAGCGTCGACGCCCACGCACGGAGGTCCGGTGCGCCCGCGGCGACTCCCACCTTGGACACGTTTTCGCTGGTGAGGGTTTCGACACCCCAACCGACCTGAGGTACTGCATCAATTCGATCTGCCTCGATCTCTAGTCGACAGAAACTGACAACTGACGGCCACCTCGCGGTGAAATCCCTCAACCCGAACAGTTCCGACCAGGGATATCACCGTGTGCGGCGCGTCGGGAGAGCACCAGGTATGCCGATTCCCATAGCCTGAAGAGGTGATTCGGCAGATGTATCCGGTGGATTTCGAAGAGTTGCGTTCCCGAATCCTCGAGTATTCGTGGTCAAGCAAGCTCGAGGTTCACGAGATACCCGCTCCTACCCGCATCTCGCCGTTCTCGGTGGCGATCGAAGGATCCGTCGTCATCACCGGTGACGACTTGGGAAGCGGACGTCTCATCCTGCTCCACGATCCCTCGGGCTCCGAGGCGTGGCAGGGAACGAGCCGATTCGTCGCCATGATCCGTGCTGAGGTCGATCCGTCGATGGCTTCAGACCCTCTTGTCGGCAATGTCGCATGGTCCTGGCTGACCGACTCCCTCGACACCCACCACGCGATCCATCATGCTGAGGCTGGCACCGTCACCTCCGTGGTCAGCCGCCCGTTCGGGCAGCTCGGCGCCGACCCGGAGTCGAATCACATCGAGGTGCGTGCCTCATGGACACCGACATTCTCAACTGCCGAGGACGTCGACTCACATGTGGAATCATGGAGCGACCTCTGCCTGCTCTCTTGTGGGGTCTCCCCGATCCCTGACGACATCGCCGCGATTTCACCACGCCGGGCGAAACTCGCGTGACCGATTATCCCGTCCTCGCAGAGCCTCGGGAAGGCGTACCGCCGGTCGTCGCTTCTCCCGAGGCTCTTCGCCGTACGTGCCAGGCGCTCCGGGACGGCCACGGTCCCATCGCGATCGACACCGAGCGGGCCCATGGTTTCCGTTACAGCCCGCGCGCCTACCTCATCCAGTTGCGCCGTGAGGGATCCGGCACTCACCTCGTCGATCCCGTCGCCCTCGACGAGACAGACGGTTTGAAGCCCCTTGCCGATACCCTCGCCGGGACACAGTGGATCCTCCATGCCGCTACTCAGGACATGCCATGCCTGGCGATGGACGGTCTGCGTCCTGACGACCTGTTCGACACTGAGTTGGCCGGACGCCTCCTCAACCTTCCTCGCGTCGGTTTGGGACCGATGGTCGAGCACTACTGCGGGGTGACCCTGCTCAAGGAGCACTCTGCCTCCGACTGGTCTCGACGTCCCCTCCCCCGTGGCTGGCTCGTCTACGCAGCTCTGGACGTCGAGCTCCTCAATGACGTTCGCGAACAGGTCATCGCCGACCTCCAAGACGCTGGGAAGGACGAGTGGGCTCGTCAGGAGTTCGCCCACCTCGTCGACGTCGCCACGCAACTGCCGAGCGAGGCGCCAGGGGTCGATCCGTCACGCTGGCGCAGGATCAGCCACATCGGTGACATTCGCAGCCGATCCGGGCTACAGCTGGCACGCGACCTGTGGCTGGCACGCGAGAACCTCGCTCATGATCTCGACATCGCTCCGGGCAGGCTGCTGCGTGACGAGGCCCTCATCGCGGCTGCCAAACGCTGCGACCGCACCGTCAACGTCGACGCAGAGAAGCTCCTGTCCATCAACGGATTCCATCGCGGCCAGGCCAAGAAACATCGCCAAACCTGGGTCGATGCGATCAACCACGCCCGCAGCGTCCCGCCGAAGAAGTACCCGCAATTTCGGCAACAGTCCTCAGCAATCCCCCATCCGCGATCCTGGCAGCGTCACCATCCGCAGGAGGCTGCCCGCTGGGTGGCCGCCAGACCGGCCGTCAACGAGGTGGCCGTCGACCATGACCTCCCACCGGAAAACCTCTGTTCCCCGGCATGGTTGCGGCAATTTGCATGGCAGCCACCACACGACCTCTCCGTCACGGGGATCAACGCCTTCTTCGCAGATCTGGGCGCCCGGCCGTGGCAGCGCGAGATCCTCGCGACTCTGCTCAGCGGGGTGATGGCCGAGCTGTGATCAGCCCCTCAAGAGCTGAGAATGTCAGCTCACTGGCAGTCAAGCTGGCTGGCCAACCGGGTGACGGTCTCGGCGATCCCCTCAGCGCTCAGGCCCAGCTCAGCCATGATGGCCGACCGCGAGTCGTGGTCGAGGTAGCACTGCGGAATACCGAGGTTGCGCATCGGGCGCCAGACGCCACGCTCTGACAAGGCGTCAGCCAGATGGGAACCGAGTCCGGAGACGACCAACCCGTCCTCTGCACTGACGATGGCACGAGCCCTTGAGGCCTCGTCAAGAAGCTCCTCACAGACCGGGAGGGACCACCGGGGGCTGACGACTCGTACCGGGAGATCGAGGCTGTCTGCTGCCTTCAGGGCATCGGTGCACAGCTGACCATGTGCGACGACGAGGATGCCGTCCTCCGGTCCGTCGCGCAGGATGTCCAGGCCATGGTGGGAGGACACCGCGGGGATGTCGTCAGGCATGGGAGCCTTCGAGTACCGGACGACGGTGGGCCGGTCATCAATGTCGACGGCCTCGTCGAGTACCGAGATCAGATGCTGACGGTCACGAGGCGCCGAGAGCATGAGGCCGGGCACGATCCCGCACATCGCCATGTCCCACATGCCGTTGTGAGAGGCGCCGTCGGTGCCGGTGACTCCGGCCCGATCCAACACGATGGTCACACCGGCATGGTGCAGCCCCGCATCCATGAGGAGCTGGTCGAAGGCCCGGTTCAGGAAGGTCGAGTACAACGCGACGACCGGGTGAAGACCGGCCGCAGCCATGCCAGCCGCCGCGGTCACCGCATGCTGCTCGGCAATTCCGACGTCGAGGACCCGCTCCGGGTGGCGCGCGGCAAACGGAGCCAGTCCGACCGGGTGGAGCATGGCAGCAGTCACACCGACGACGTCGGGACGCCTTTCCCCCAGCTCGAGCATGGCACCGGCAAAGGCCTGGGTCCACGAGGCACCACCGGCAGCCTTGAGGGACTCCCCCGTCTTGGGATCGATCTGCCCGACGGCGTGGAAGTGGTCCTCCTCGTTGGCCTCAGCGGCAGCAAATCCCTTGCCCTTCATCGTCATGACGTGGACGATGACGGGATGCTCATAACGCTTGGCCAGTTCGAGGGCGCGCTCGAGGGACGAGACGTCGTGGCCGTCAACCGGACCGAGGTACTTGATTCCCAGGTCCGAGAAGATTCCGTTGCCGATGAGGGCGTCCTTGACACCGGCCTTCGCCGCGTGCATGAGACCGAAGACCTGCTTACCCAGCGGCTTCTCGGTGACGTGCCGCTTCATACGATCGAGGGCTTCCTCGTAGTGAGGATCGGTGCGAATGATGGCGAGCTGGTTGGCCAATCCGCCCACCGTCGGGGTGTAGGAGCGTCCGTTGTCATTGACGACGATGACCAGACGCAGGTCCTGCTGGTCGGCGATCGAGTCCAGGGCTTCCCAGGCCATACCGCCCGTGAGAGCACCATCGCCAATGACTGCGACGACCGTACGGTCCTCGCCACGCGAGAGGAATCCCCTGGCAATGCCCTCAGCCCAGGACAAGGAGGTGGAGGCATGCGAATTCTCCACCCAGTCATGGGGTGACTCGGACCGGCTCGGGTATCCGGACAACCCGCCACGCTGACGCAGCTTGTCGAAGCCAGCGGCACGCCCGGTCAGGATCTTGTGGACGTAGCTCTGATGACCGGTGTCGAAGATGATGGGGTCATGAGGTGAGTCGAAGACCCGATGGAGAGCAAGCGTCAGTTCGACAACGCCGAGGTTCGGCCCCAAATGGCCACCAGTCCGCGAAACGTTGTCGATGAGAAAGGTACGAATCTCTTCGGCGAGGTCCTCGGCCTGCTGGGTGGTGAGTTCCCTCACGTCGTCGGGGCAGCCGATGTCATCGAGAAGAGCCATACGTGCCATCTTAGGACGTGTCGCCAGGGCGACGACCCGCTTTGCGCTCCGACTCACCTCACGGCCACTGTCTGGCTTCCTTCCTCGCAACTGGAAAAGCCTTGAAAGGGCCAGGATGCACGAAGGTTCGGCATGCCACGAGGGTGCCGGGCCAATCCCCCACTACCGCCCCCGGAGAGGAGGAATGGCCCGGCAGATCATGGGGACTCAGGCGCGCACGGCCTTGAGGACGAGAGGCAGGTCCTGACTCAGATCGGCGTTCCAGCAAGCCCAGTCGTGGCCGCCGTCACACCTGAACCCGCCGTAGGTACGGGTCGTGTAACGGATGTAGGTGTGAGGAACCTGGCGAGCAGCAAGCCGCGCGTGCAAAGCCGTCGTATTGGCCCCGACAGCAGTTTCAATGGCCATCGCACCTCGCTTACCGATACCCAGCCCGGTGCCCGCGTACAAGGCCAGACGCGTGCCATCGCGCTGAATCCTGGCAAGCTTGTCGGCGCCTTGGGTACTGGACGGATTCGCCTCGACGAGAGCCGTGTTGGCCCGCACCATCGGACCCCAGACCGAGTCAAGCTGATACCCACTCTTGACGAGCTGCTCGGCCACGGTGGCCCTTACCGAGGCGCTCTCGATGTCGACGCCACCCGAGTAGGCCGAGACCGAGGAAAACATCTCTGGACGTTCCATCGCGTAGTGATAGGCACCGTACCCACCCATCGAGAGCCCGGCAATGGCGCGATGCTTTCCTGACGCCAGGGTACGGAAATTCGCGTCGACGAAGGGAATTGCCTCGTCAAGGTGGTGGTGCAGCCAGTCGGCGTCGCCACGCGATTGGTTCGCCCAGTCGGAGTACCAGCTGACCTTACCACCCTCCAACGTCACCGTGATGAGGTCAGCATCAGCAGTGATCTGCTCTGCTTGGCCCTGTGTGCGCGATTCATCGGTCCAGTCACGGACACGGCCGCTGCCACCGCCAGGAAGCAGGTAGAGGACGGGGTAGTGCTTGTCGGGATGAGTGGCGTACCCGGCTGGCAGGGTGACGCGGACGGCCATCTGGCCATCGAAGGTCTGTGCAGAATCGATCGACGGAGTTGAGTAATTGATCTGCCAGGTACGCTCCAGGCCCGAGACCTTCGTCACGGAGGTGACATTGACGCCCCTCGCATCACGAATCTGCGTGTCATGGATCTGTCCGAGGGCTTCTGGACGCGCCGCCGCAACGCCGTGGGCTGGGGAGTCGGAGGTGGCCTGTGCAGCGTGGGCTGTCGTGGGCGTCAGTGCCAAGGCACCACATGCCAGTGCGGTGACAACGGTTCGGGTGAGTCGTCCCATCGGTGTTTCCCCTCGTCGTCGAGATCTTTGAGCCTGTTCTGTCGTCACTGTAGTGACCACAGGGGTCACGGGGGCGAGGGTCGTCACACGGGCTTCAGGCCGTCTCGAGGGCACCCGCCATGTCGCCGTCACTCTCCTGCCTTGGCGCGATTCCTCAGGGGACGGCGAACGGGGGTGGGAGCGACGTCGTTCCCACCCCCGATTGAACGCATGCGTCAGTGCCGAGCCATGTTCCTCAGCACGTACTGCAGGATGCCTCCGTTGAGGTAGTAGGAGCGCTCTCCCGGAGTGTCGATGCGGACGACGGCGTCGAACTCGACGACCTTGTCACCGTTGACAGCCTTGACGTGGACTGTCCTCGGTATCGTCTCGTTGATCTTGTCGACACCAGTGATCTCGAAGGTCTCCTCACCGGTCAGACCGAGGGAATCGGCCGACTCACCCGCCGGGAACTGCAACGGCAGGACGCCCATACCGATGAGGTTGGAGCGATGGATGCGCTCATAGCTCTCAGTGATGACGGCCTTGACGCCCAACAGCTGGGTACCCTTCGCGGCCCAGTCACGGGAGGATCCGGATCCGTACTCCTTACCACCCAGGACGATCAACGGGATCCCCTGCTCGCGGTAGTTCACCGAGGCGTTGTAGACCGTGGTGACGGGGCCGTCGACCGTGGTGAAGTCGCGGGTGAAGCCCCCCTCGGTGCCCGGAGCGAGCTGGTTGCGTAGACGGATGTTGGCGAAGGTGCCACGCATCATGACCTCGTGGTTGCCACGGCGGGAGCCATAGGAGTTGAAGTCGCGGCGTTCGACACCATTGCCGGCCAGCCACTGACCCGCCGGGGAGTCGGTCTTGATATTGCCGGCCGGGGAGATGTGGTCGGTGGTGACCGAATCGCCGAGCCTGAGCAACACACGGGCGCCGGTGATGTCACCGACCGGGTCGGGCTCAGCCTTCATCCCGTCGAAGATCGGCAGCTTACGGACGTAGGTGGATGCGGGATCCCACGCGAAGGTCTCACCCTCGGGGGTCTCCAGCTCCTTCCACCGCGGGCCACCGTCGAAGACGTCGGCGTAGCGCTCGGAGTACATCTCGGCGGAGATGGACGACCCGACGATCTCCTCGATCTCAGTGGTGGAGGGCCACAGGTCGGCCAGACGGACCTCGCGACCATCCGGGGTGGTGGCCAGGACGTCGTTGTTGAGGTCGATGTCCATGGTGCCGGCGATCGAGTAGATGACGACCAGGGGCGGGCTGGCCAGATAGTTCATCTTGACGTCGGGGCTGATACGCCCTTCGAAGTTGCGATTGCCGGACAGGACGGCCGTGACGGCCAGATCGTTCTCGTTGATGGCAACCGAGACCTCGGGGATGAGTGGTCCGGTGTTGCCGATACAGGTGGTGCATCCGTAGCCGACCAGCTCGAAGCCCATGGCAGCGAGGTGCTCGGAAAGTCCGGCACGCTCGAAGTAGTCGGTGACGACCTGAGAGCCCGGTGCCAGCGAGGTCTTCACCCACGGCTTCGGCGACAGACCCAGTTCGTGGGCCTTCTTGGCCACCAGCCCAGCGGCAATCATGACGCTGGGGTTCGAGGTGTTGGTGCAGGAGGTGATGGCGGCGACCGTCACGGCACCATTGCGTAGCTCGAAGGAACGTCCGTCAGCCAGGGTGACCGGAATCGCGGCGCCTGGATTGGTGGTGTAGTCGGGAACCGTCTTCTCGAAGGTTTCCTTCGCCTCGGAGACGAGGATGCGGTCCTGCGGACGCTTCGGGCCAGCGACCGAGGGCCTGACCGTCGAGAGGTCGAGCTCCATGTACTCGGAGTAGCGGGGCTCACGATCCGGGTCGTGCCACATGTCCTGAGTTTTGGCGTACGCCTCGACGAGCTCGACCTGGGCCTCGTCGCGACCAGTGAGGCGCAGGTAGTCCAGGGTGACGTCGTCGATCGGAAAGATGGCAATGGTCGAGCCGTACTCCGGGCTCATGTTGCCCAGCGTGGCGCGATTGGCCAGCGGGACGGCGGCGACACCGGGGCCGTAGAACTCGATGAACTTGCCCACGACCTTCTGCTCGCGGAGCATCTGGGTGATCGTCAGGACGAGGTCGGTGGCAGTGACGCCGTCAAGCAGCTCCCCGGAGAGCTTGAAGCCGACAACGCGCGGAACGAGCATGGAGACGGGCTGGCCGAGCATGGCGGCCTCGGCCTCGATGCCACCCACCCCCCAGCCGACGACGCCGAGGCCGTTGACCATGGTGGTGTGCGAGTCGGTGCCGACGCAGGTGTCCGGGTAGGCAACCTTCTTACCGCCCTCATCACGGACGAAGGTCACACGGGCAAGGTGCTCGATGTTGACCTGGTGGACGATGCCGGTGCCCGGCGGGACGACGCGGAAGTTCTCGAACGCAGTCTGGCCCCACCTCAGGAACTGGTAACGCTCGCGGTTGCGCTGGTACTCGATGTCCTTGTTCAGCTCGAAGGCCTGCGGGGTGCCGAAGCGCTCGACGATGACGGAGTGGTCGACGACCATCTCGGCGGGCGACAGCGGGTTGACCTTGCTGGGGTCACCACCGAGGTCGGCGACGGCCTCGCGCATGGTGGCCAGGTCGACGATGCAGGGCACGCCAGTGAAGTCCTGCATGATGACGCGGGCCGGGGTGAACTGGATCTCCGTGGACGGCCGGGCTTCGGCGTCCCAATGTCCCAGATCGGTGATCTGCCCGGCGGTGATGTTGGCACCGTCCTCGGTACGCAGCAGGTTCTCGAGCAGAACCTTGAGGCTGTACGGCAGGTTGTCAGAACCGTCAACCTTGGTGATGTCGTAGATCTCGTAACACTGGCCGTCGACGTCGAGGGTTCGCCTCGCGTCGAAGCTGTTGACACTCATGTGGACTCCTGACTGGTCGATGCGGATGTCATCATCTCGCGTCGAGCTCCACCACCGCGGCAGAACAAGATATCTTGATATCAAGATATCTTGTTGCGAGGCAGGCCCCAAGTTAGGTTCGACTAAGTAGAAGAACGATCCCACAGACCCACCAGGCCCTGTCGGTATGCTCACGGCATCACAACCCGAGGCACATTGGCCGTTCCGGCCGAGACGAGCCACATTCGTCCGTCCGCGTTCACGCCATTACCATCGGGGCTCAACGGTCGCACCAGTCGAATCCGTGGCCAAGATGTCGAACCAGATGTCAGATCCATACACATTGAGACCAGCGCATACATTCCCGGTGTTCGAGCAATGATCCTGCATCGCCGCACGTCAGACGCGGTCCCGAAAGTCGACCGACGACAAGAATCAGATCCATCCCAGGTGATGTGGAAGATGGCGCACACTGTGTACTCGTGTCAGCAACGCACCACTGCGTCACCAACTCCAGGCCTGCAGCGAACCTTGGGTGCGGGACAGGTCCATCCCATGGATCAGCCAAGCCCCTCAGAATCGGAGCACAACTCACCGTCACCTGCCGCCTCGACCGCACGCGGAGGGGTGGTCTGCTTCTCCCTCTCCCGCGCAGCCTTCCTGTACCTCGCGAGCTCGCCGCGCAGGGCGTCATCCCCCATGACGAGGTACACCAGCCCGCAGTCCTGAGGACCAGTGACGTAGAGCTGGCACAGGCTACAAGGATCTCCCGGACGCAGCGGACACATCGGAACAGGATCTGCCATCTCAGATCTTTGGCTCCAGGATCGCCACGGCCTCAACGTGATGAGTCATCGGGAAGACGTCGAGCGCACGGATCGAACGCGGCACATATCCGCCGACGTCGAACAGGTGCAGGTCACGGGCCAGCGCGGCCGGATCACATGCGACGTGTGCAATCGCCCGCGGTGACGTTCGCGTCACCGCTTGGACGACGGCCTTACCCGCCCCCTTGCGCGGGGGATCCAAAACGACGAGATTCGCCTTGGCCTTCATACGCGGCAGAACCCGTTCCACACGCCCAGCAGTGAAGCGCCCACCGGGGACATTTCGTCGTGCCAGCGCCACCGCCTGACGTGACACCTCTATGCCACGGACGCGAACCCCATGATCTGCAAGCAGGCCTGCGAAGAGTCCGACACCGCAGTACAAATCCAACGCCTCGTCGCCCTGATGGGGATCCAGTCCACCTAGCACGGCGTCGGCCAATGCCTCGGCTGCCCCGGGATGGACTTGCCAGAAGCCACCGGCGCCAACCTTCCAACGCCGCTCACCCACCTGAGTCGTCATCGTCTCGCCGCCGGCAATGAGCTGACCATCCGCGATGACGCTCACCTGCGGATCCTCGGTGAGGCGGCTGGTCACCATGACGATCGCCTGTTGGGCCGCGCGGCACGCTGACTCGGCAGCCGGACGCCCAGCAGGGTGTGCGATGGGGCAACCACCTTCAGGCACCTGCACCAGGTCGTGACTGCGATGGCGTCGCAGAGCGGGACACCCATTGAGGCTGCGATACTGCATGCGTGTCCGCCAGCCCAGGCCGTCGGAGGAACCGTCAACGGCCTCCACAGTTCCAGTCCACTTGATGCCGGCGATACGGTTGAGCTGTTCAGCAATGACCCGACGCTTGAGCTCGCGCTGGAACTCGACGTCGACATGTTGGAAGTCGCAGCCACCGCATACCCCCGCGACCGGGCACGGCGGATCGACGCGATGCGGGTCAGCCGACACAACCTTGACGGCCTGCCCGAACCAGTGCGAGACCTTCGAGGTGTCGGTCAGTCGAACTCGAACCTTCTCCCCCGGCAATGCGCTGCGGACGAAGACCACCCTGCCGTCCAGACGCGCCACGCAGTAACCACCGTGGGCAATCTTGCCCATGACAAGGTCGAATTCCTCGACCGGGGACGCATCAACAGACTCATGCACCCGCGCAAGTCTAGGACCCACAGTGGTGCCGCGTCCGCGCGACTGGGACGTTGATGGGCCTCAAACCCCGTGATTCAGGGGTGGGCCAAGCCAGGTTCGCGAGAAGCTGATGTCGAGGCACGACTGCAATGCCTCGTGGTGAACGTCATCACGAGGAAAGCACCCCGATATCAGTGGCGGGGAGTGATCGTCGCGCTGGGATCTCGCCACGACCGCGGATCGTTGCGCTTCCAGCGCCTCTCCAGAATCGCCGAGCTGCGCAACTGGTACGGCACCGACGAGATGAGCACACCCGGCATGAAGTGCAGCCGCGCTCGCACCACGAGAGCCATTTGGTTGTGCAGGAGGTGTTCCCACCAGTGACCGACGACGTACTCAGGAATGAACACCTCGACCATGTCGCGCGGATTCTCACTGCGGATACGACGGATATGGTCGATGAACGGGTTGGTGATCTCGCGATATGGAGAAGCGATGACGCTGAGGGGAATGTCGATGTCCTCTTCGTCCCAACGCTCCAGCAGGCGGTCCGTGGCGTCGGGGTCGACGTCGACGATGACGGCTTCCAAGAAGGTCGGCACGGTGGCCTTGGCAAACTGAATCGCCCTCATCGTCGGCTTGTTGAGGTCCGAGATCATGATGACCGCGTGGACCCGCGACGGCAGGGCACGGTCGGACGAGCTGTTCAGCTCCAGCTCCTGAGCCACCGAGTCGTAATGCTTCTTGATCCCCGTCATGAGGACGTAGACCACAGCCATGGCGATGAGCGCGAGGTAGGCGCCGTGGATGAACTTCGACGCCAGGATGATGATCAGAACGACACCAGTTCCCACCAGGCCGATGCCATTGATGATCCGCGAGTGCTTCCACCTGCGGCGCTCCTTGACCGAGGCCGAGGTGTCTGTGCGAAGCAGCCGCGTCCAGTGACGCATCATGCCGGTCTGGCTCACCGTGAAGGAGATGAAGACGCCGACCACGTACAGCTGGATCAACGCCGTCACCGAGGCATTGAAGACGAGTACCAGGATGATGGCGCCGGTGGCGAGCGTCAGGATGCCGTTCGAGTAAGCCAGACGATCGCCACGGGTGTGCAGCCGACGGGGCAGGAATCCGTCACGGGCGAGGATCGAGCCCAGCACCGGGAAGCCGTTGAAGGCAGTGTTGGCAGCCAGGAACAGGATGATCATCGTACAGACGATCATGATGTAGAAACCCGGCTTGAAGGAGTCGTAGAAGACGGTTCGGGCCAGCTGACCGACGACCGTCACCTGGTCCTTGACAACGTTTCCGTGGGTGTCGACGAGATGGGACTCCCCTGTTGTGTCGAACATCTTGACGCCCGTCAGATTGGCCAGGATGAGCATGCCCATGAGCATCGAGACAGCAATTCCGCCCAGCATGGCCAAGGTGGTGGCGGCATTCTTCGGCTTTGGTTCGCGGAAAGACGGCACACCGTTGGAGATGGCCTCGACACCGGTCAGAGCGGCGCAACCGGAAGAAAAGGTACGCGCCATGAGGATGACGAAGGCAATACCGACCAAGCCGGTGTACTTCGGCGCCCCGACGACCGTGCAATCAGCGGTGGGGGCACGCAGCTCGTCACCCAGGACGAGAATCCTCGTCAGACCCCAGATGACCATGCAGATCACCGAGACCATGAAGGCATAGGTTGGAATTGCGAAGAGAGTTCCCGACTCCCTGACGCCGCGAAGGTTCATGGCTGTGAGAATCGCGATGATGACGGCAGCGGCAAACCCTTCGTGACCGGCAAGATCGGGGATCATCGCCTCAGCGTTCTGGATGCCCGACGACACCGACACGGCCACGGTCAAGACGTAGTCCACGAGCAGCGCACTGGCCACGACGAGCCCGAACCGCGGACTGAGGTTGGCTGTCGCCACCTCGTAGTCACCACCGCCGGACGGATACGCATGCACCGTCTGGCGGTAGCTCATCACGACGATGAGCATGACGAGGGCAACGGCAATGCCGATCTTCCATGAGAATGCGAATCCGGCAGCACCTGCCAGCGACAGGGTGATGAGGATCTCGTCAGGGGCGTACGCCACGCTCGAGAGAGCGTCGGAGGCGAACACCGGTAGTGCGATCCGCTTCGGCAGGAGGGTCTCACCCAAAGCACTGCTCTCGAGTTTGCGCCCGATGAGCACCCTCTTGACGGCTTGGAAAACCTTCACGGCGGGTCACTCTACTTGCGTAGGACATCGTCGGCACCTTGCCGGTAGCCTCGAGACCGTCAGGCCAGCAAACGCCTCGGACAAGACAGTCAGACCGGGACGCGGCACAATGGCCCCGACAACCACGACACGGATGGGTGCCACCGCCACCCAGGAGAGGGGTCACGTGCACATCGTCATCATGGGATGTGGCCGAGTCGGATCGAGGTTGGCCATCCTGTTGGAGAAACGTGGCCACGACGTGTCGGTCATCGACATTGACGACAACGCCTTCCGTCGGCTTGGCCCCGACTTCAAGGGACAGACGGTCAAGGGTGTCGGATTCGACCGCTCGGTGCTCGAGAAGGCCAGTATCCGCGAGGCTGACGGCTTCGCTGCCGTCTCCAACGGCGACAACTCCAACGTCTTGTCAGCCCGGGTGGTCCGCGAAGAGTTCGGAATCGACAACGTCGTGGCGCGCATTTTCGACCAGGGACGAGCCGAGGTGTACGAGCGGCTCGGTATCCCGACGGTCGCGACCGTGCGCTGGACTGCCGACCAAGTGCTGCGAAGCCTCATGCCGGAGGGGTCTGAGCCTGCCTGGCGTGACCCGTCCGGTCAGGTCCGCCTCATCCGCATCAACACCCACACTGACTGGGTCGGGATGAAGATCTCCACCATCCAGGACCGCATCCACACCCCACTGCCGTTCCTGTTGCGGTTCGGTCAGGGCATGGTTCCTGACGCCGCCACGTTGCTGCAGGACGGCGACGTCGTCTATGCGGCCGTCGAGGTCGAGCGCATCACCGAAGTCGAAGGCCTGCTGGCCAAGCCACCGGTCAAGCGCTGATCGCACCCACAGCGCCACTCACCTGAGGCAAGGAGAATCGTGAGAATCGTCATCGTCGGAGCCGGTAACGTCGGCCGATCCATTGCTCGTGAGCTCACTGCTCATGGACACCAGATCCTGCTCATCGACAAGAATCCCAACGCCATGAAGCCGGACGCCGTTCCGGAAGCCGAGTGGTTGTGTGCAGACGCCTGCGAGTTGGCTACTCTCGAGGAGGCTCGCCTCGACAGCTGTGACATCGCCATTTCGGCCACCGGTGACGACAAGGTCAACTTGGTCCATTCGTTACTCGCCAAGACAGAGTTCGGCGTTCCCAGGACAGTGGCTCGCGTCAATCATCCCGGCAACGAGTGGATGTTCGACCAGGTGTGGGGAGTCGACGTTGCAGTGTCGACCCCGCGGCTCATGGCGGCACTGGTTGAGGAGGCCGTGACCGTCGGTGAGTTGGTGCGCCTGTTCACCTTCCAGAAGGGACGAGCGAATCTCGTCGAGCTCACCCTGCCGGACAATTCGCCGCGCGTGGGGGACCGCATCCGCGACATCTCGATGCCCGGAGATGCGGTGTTGGTTGCCATCATCCGCGATGGTCAAGGACGTGCCCCGGAGCGCGAAGCAGCCCTTGAGGCTGGCGACGAGTTGCTCTTCATGGTCTCGCCGAACTACGAGCCCGACCTGGTCGATCTACTGGCACCTCGCTGATCAGCGGATCCGGATTCTCACAACCCCGGGACTCGGCCCCAGGGTTTCCTGTGTCGGATCACTCTCGGCTGATAGGCCACCTAGCGTGGCCTCCCTGCTCCACTTCGTGTTCCCCCTTCCCCTTTTCCCGCCTTTCCCCTTGTCCGTCCGTGTGGTGGTAATTCCGGTCGCCTGTGGGGCTGGCACCATCTGTCGTGGCAGCGGGGCAGCTCGCATGCAGGATTGCCACGATGGTGGGGGTGGCAGTGACCGGGAAAACAGTGGGGGTGGGGCCGTGGTACCCACGGTGGTGGGGCTCCCCCCTTGGATGTTCGTGGTGATCACGGTTATGAGTGCCGGTGGTGCAAGGACTCGTAGCAGAGGTGCCCACAGTTGCGAAACGGGCCGACCGAGACCAGGGTGTTTGACCAGAACTGGACAGGTGAGAGCCCTTCAAGACTTCCTGGACCACTCCTGGGGTGGGCCGTGTCCACCGCTACAACCCGCCTGCCGGGGCCCACCGTTCCCAGTCGTGGCAAAACCGGTGACAACTTCACCAGTTACCACCCCACACGACACCAAGCCCCGCCAACACCCACATCACCACACCAACAATGACCAAGCCCACAAGGCACGGGAAGGACGACGCGGGGTAAGCAGGAGGCCGACACAGCCGTGAAGGACATTGGCAAAACGTAGGCGCAGGATCAGGTTGCGGCAGCAGTATCGGGAAAACAGGTACTAAACGGTGAGAAGAGGTACTCGCAGTAACCAGAAGCGCGAGGATGCAACAACATCAAGGAGACGACAGAACCACGCCGCGTACCCGTGTCGGCATTAGACTTCCGCCCCGGCAAGGATTCGGCAATCCTGAAATCCTCCACCGAAACCGTCCCCTAGTCGGAAGCTCGCCCTCAGTCAGGAAGAACGGTGTACCTGGGATTGTAAATCACCCGGCGACCATCGGCCTCAGTAATCATCCCCTCAACACTGATCCTTCGTCCGGCACGCAAACCGGGAATGCGACGTCGGCCCATCCAGATAAGCGTGACCGCACCAGTGCCATCGCGCAGCTCTGCTTCGAGCCAACGATTCGTCCCACGCGGGTTGAGGGTCAGCACCTCGATCCGCCCCTGGAGGGCCGCACGGGAACGCATCTTGGCCTCGGCAATGGTCGAGACCCCGGCGTCAATGCTGGAACGCTGCAGGTCGTCATCGGCAAGGTCCTCATTGGACGCCGTGAACCGGTGCAGGGCTCGCAGAAGCATCGACTCGCGGGGAGCGCGAGGACCGGTGCTTTCGGTCATGATCAGGACTCCTCCGGGCGTAGCCCCTCAGGAACCTTCAGCGGGATGACGTCACCGGGAACACGCGGGCTGTCGTCACGACGCACCACAAGATTGCAGAAGAACTCCAGCAGCAACTGGCCTGTAGCGTCGAGCTTCTCCCCGAGAGCCGACTCGCCCATGAGCACACCGCGCAGCAACCAGCGCGGTCCCTGAGCCAGCCACGTGCGCGAGACGTGGTAGCCGTCCTCGCCGTCGGGGCCTTTCATCGGGACGATGCGACGCAACTCGGCACCCATCGGACCCGAATCGACATTGGCCTCGCCACCCTGAGCAGCGGTACCCCGAATCATCTCCTCGTGGACCTCGTCAATCATGAGTGTGGAGGCAGGGGCTGCGAAGAGGGCCACCTCAATGGCGGAATTTCCCTGAACGACGAGCAGGCTCTGCACAGCACCAGAGGTCTGATCCAGCTGGATTTGCATCTGCATGTTCTCGAAGGGAGTGACGATGAGGGACCCGAAATCGATGCGCTCGAAATCGTCAGCATCGAGGTCGACCTCATCTATGTCGAAGGGGCCGTCCTCGCGGTCGAGGTTGATCCGGTAGGAGGAAGTGTCCTTCTCCTCGTCGGACTCGTCCTCCCCGGTGGCCTCGAGCTCCCCGTCGATGACCTCATCCGTCTCGACGTCGTCGTTGCGCTTCTTGCGACCGAACATTGTGTCCTTCCTCGACCGACACCGTGTGCCAACAAAAGCAGTCTAACCGTCAGCGGGACGCACACCAGAAACGCCGGTGGACCCATACCCACCCTGGCCACGTTCGGTCTCGTCCAAGTCATCAACCGGTTGAAACACTGCCTGCACCACCGGCACCACGACGAGCTGAGCTATCCGAGACCCGGCGTCAAGGTGCAAGGACTGCTGGGGATCGGTATTGATGAGCAATACCTTGAGCTGACCCCGATACCCCGGGTCGATGGTCCCGGGCGCGTTGACGATCGACAACCCGTGCCGAGCTGCCAGACCCGATCGCGGATTGACCAGCCCGACACAACCCTCTGGCAAGGCAATACGCACACCAGTCTCGACCATGGCCCTCTCCCCCGGGCCCAGGTCGACGTCGTGACGGCAAGTGAGATCAGCCCCCGCGTCGCCAGGCATGGCATAGCGGGGCATGGCTTCAGGATCTGCCACGGTCGGAACAGTGACGTCAGCCACGGCTACCCTCCTCATCACGAGTGTCGTTGGAAGCGTCCTTCGATCCAGGCACGAAGGACGCGGCGGCCGAATCCGAAGCCGTCACGTCCCCAGTCACGCCGCTGCGAACCCGCCCAGCCTCAACGACGGCGGCAACGACGATGACGGTGACCATCATGCCGATGGACGAACTCGTCCATGCACCGGTCACCGCGATGAGCGAGAGCGCTGCGACAGCACCGATGAGCCACCACGAGAACGGCGCCCAGGGTCTCTCGAGATGGATCACGGATCCAGACGGATGGTGGGAATTCACCGTCACAGCCTAGTCGACGGGCCAGGACGCAATATGATGACGCCATGATCCCAGAAAAGATCCTGTGGAAGGTTTACGCCGGTGCTCTCGGCGCCGTCACCACCATCGTCAGTCAGAAGGTCGTCCAGGGCGTGTGGAAGTACGTCACGGGTGATGAGGAGACTCCCCAGCCTGATGACCCCGAGGTCTCGACCACGAAGGCGCTCTCGTGGGCGCTGGCCAGCGGCATCGGGATCGCTGGATCCCAGCTGCTCATGAACCGCTTCGTCAACAAGCGTTGGATGAAGTTCAGCTCGGTCAACCCCACCACCGGCAAGAGCCTCAAGGACGAGAACGACGACTGAACCTCATCCCACCGACGACAGCTGACCCCCGTCTCATGGAGATGAGGGTCAGCTCACGTCATGGGGAGGATCAGACGCAATCGACGCAGTAGAACTGGCCGTCACGCTCCTCAGCGAGCTGGGAACGTCCCTTCACGAGGAAGCAGGACGCGCACGTGAACTCGCCGGACTGGCGAGGCAGCACGCGAACGGTCAGTTCTTCATGGGACAGATCAGCGCCGGGAAGCTCAAAAGCCTCAGCAGCCTCGACCTCGTCTTCGTCGACCTTTCCGGAGTTCTTGTCGTTGCGCTGGTTCTTGAGCTCCTCGATGGAGTCCTCACTGACCTCCTCATCAGTCTTGCGCGGAGCGTCGTAATCGGTAGCCATGGTCACCTTCCAGTAAGGACTCGAGACGTCGCCAACTCGCCGACTGCGAGCTGCGACCGCACAATATTCGCACCCTTGTGTATCACACCTGTCAAGCCGGCGGACAGCGCGCCGGGGCATCCGGGCGGTACCATCACGCCCGAAGGAAGTAAGTTGGTGACTCACACAGCCAAACCCCGACCACAAGGAGTCGGGAGGGAAGGTGGACGATGGACAGCGCTCTGAGCCCCCGCGAGATTCAGTCGCGGATCCGTTCCGGGGCCACTGTCGAGGAGGTGGCCGCTGAGGCGGGCGTCGGCGTCGATCAGGTGGAGCCCTTCGCCATACCGGTCCTCGCCGAACTGGATCACATCATCGAGGTTGCCATGACGTGCCCGGTTCGCCGTGCCGGCGCGCCTGGGTCCCACCGCGCCCTGGGGACCGTCATTTCCCGTGTTGCCAAGACCAATTCGATCCCCGATGAGAAGATTTCCTGGCGGTCGTGGCGCCACGAGGATCACACCTGGGCCCTCGAAGCCACCTGGCCCGCGACCGAGGAGGGGGCTCCGAGCGCAGCGATGTTCCGCTTCGACCTCAAGGGACGCCACACCTCCCCTGAGGACGCCGGTGCACGTTGGCTCGTCAACGACCGCTCCCCTGCTCCCGCCGAGCCGTTGGCGAACGGTACTCCCGATCCCGATCAGGAACCGACGCTGGATCTCAACGACGAGTTGGCCATTGTTCGCGCAGTGAGCAATCGTCCACAGTCACCGGCCGACCCCGACGCGGTCGCAGGGATGACCAAGCACGACGGGGTCTACGACTTCGTCCCCTCGTCCCCAGCCGACATGGACATGCTCTACGAGATGCTGGCGGGCTTCCAGGAGGACTCGGTCAACATCTACGAAGGCCTGAAGACACCGGTGGTCGACGTCGATTCCACCCCCGGAATCCAGACGTCGGAGGCATCGCAAGACGCGACACACGAGTCCCAGACCGATGACCCGCCGGACGAGAATGCTCCCGCTCCTGAGAAGGAAAGGCCGGAGACGAAGGAGGACGCCGCTGCCAAGAAGCCGACAACAAGGACGACGCCTCGCACGTCGAGGTCCACCACGGACAGCCGGCCTGCCGACAAGGACGAGCCCCAGCAGGATGCCCTCGTCGAGAGTGGCGAGCAGCCGCGCAAGAAGCGCAAGCCTCGCAAGTCCAAGAGGGCGTCTATCCCGTCGTGGGACGAGATCATGTTCGGAGGCCCCACCCCGCACGCGTGACAGGCCCTGAGCTCTGAAACGTTCACACACGATCCCCGGCTGGACAGCAGGGATCGTTGTCAGTCGTCGAAGGGCAGGGTTTGCTCGGAAAGAGTTGCCCTGGACATTTCTGCGGCAATCCCCTGACGGTGGTGACGACGGCACAGCACCTCGTAGTGGATCTCCGATCCGCCGCCGATGTCGCCGACGCCCACCTGGTCCCCCTCACGCATCATGACGCCGCCGACGACACGGGCATTGTGGGTCGCAGGACGTCCGCACCAGCACAGCGGCGAGACGGGCGGATGGACGACGCGGTCGGCGAGTTCGACGAGCCGTTTGGATCCGGGGAAGAGCTCGGTCCGGAAATCGGCCAGGATGCCGAAACAGTAGACGTCGATCCCGAGGTCGTCGACGACCCGGGCGAGCTGGTCGATCTGTTCGGGACGGTAGAACTGGGCTTCGTCGCAGATGAGGTAGTCGATGCGTCCACCACGACTCAGCCGTGCCACGACGTCGTGGTGGAGGTCCAGGGAGTCCGTCACCTCGACGGCCTCGACGCTCAGGCCGATCCGGGAGGTGATGCGGGCGCCGCCGGAGCGATCGTGCATGGCATACCGAACCCCCTGACGGTCATGGGCCGACTGAGCGTGGTCCATCTGCAACGCGAGTGTGGACTTTCCGGAGTCCATCGGTCCAGTGTGAAAGACGAGCTCGGCCATTCTCAGCCCTCGCAGACCTGCGCCAGCAACGGAATTCTCATCTCCGGCGGGGTCAAGGAGCCATGCATGCCGACCAGGGAGAGCTCCTTGGGAGTAGCACGACTCATGATCGCCCAGTCATCACGGGTGATCGCCAGCACGTCACCGAAACGGGAGCGGGTGGAGTGATCCACGACGCCGAAGAGCCCCGCGTCGACGGCGTCGTCACCGAACACGACCTGGGCACGGTCTCCGAGCACCCGTCGCCACCGCCGGGCGACCTCGACGGGGCATTGGGTGTACACGTGGCGGAATCGGGGTTCCCCCGCCAGCAGATCGACGTCTGCGAGCAGTCCCCCCTCGTCCTCCATCATGACGCGGTGGCCCTGCGGCACATCGATCATGCCGTGATCTGCCGTGACGACCAGGGCGGTACCGGGATCCAGCTGGTCAAGAAGGGCTCCGACGAGATCGTCAACCCACATCAGACGTGATCTCCACGCCGCGGACTGCCATCCCTCGCCGTGGCCGACGTGGTCGAGGGACCGCTCGTAGACATAGGTCAGGGAAACGTTCCCGGCCTGAGACGCAGCGAGGGTCTTGTGAACACGCTCGTCGACGTCATCCTCGTCACATATGGCCACGAAGCGCGGACCGCGCAAGCTCGCCCGCGTCAGCCCGGACCTCTCGAACCGAGCCGGTCCCACGCTGCTGACCGCCACCCCCGCTGCCCCCAGGTCCTCAAAGGCCGTCGGGTGGGGCTGAATGACCTCCGGGTCGTCGCCGTTAGCCCAGCTCAAGGCGTTCATGGCCCGTCCGGAGGGAGCGCGGAAGGTGTACCCGGCGACACCGTGGTGTCCTGGAGCGGCACCGGTACCGATACAGCTCAACGAGGTGGCTGTCGTCGAGGGGACCTGGCAGGTCAGATCGTGGCACATGTGCATGTCCGACAGTGTGGGCGCCAGGTGCCGCGACTGCTCAAGGTTCTCCCGTCCCATCCCGTCAACGAGTAAGAAGACGTAACGCTTCGCGTCGGGCAGACCGAGCCCAGCTGGCCCTTGGCCCGTCAACGCTCTCCCCATGGCGGGGACCAGGTCGGAAAGGGTCTGCGGACCCGGCGCCACGAGGTCAGGGGCAAGCAATGGCGTCATCGTGCTGCTCCAGTGGCTACCTGCATTCGAGTGGCAAATCCCATCATCCGCTCGACCTGATCGGCGCCATCAGCGGCAGGGCTCATCCGGATGACGATGTCGTCACCGCTGAAGGTGCCGGTGTAGCCGTGGTCTGCGGTACACATCGGGTCACCGCAGGTGGCGGGCTCGAGCTCGATGTGCGACACCGCGCCCCAGGTCATCTGCAGCCAGGTCTCCACGGTCGTCGCCGAGGGGTCCTTGCCGAACTTGTCGGGGTCCACGACGACGCGCGTCAGCACCACCGAGCGCACTTGCGACAACGGGATCGACTCGCTTGAGGTCACGGCCTGCAGCCGTCCTCCTTCGGTCCGCTCGTCGGTGTGACCGATGAGCATTCGCGTCGCCGTACGCAAGATGACGGTGAGATGCCGGTGGACCTCGTCATTGTCGAAGGCTGCCTCGAGATGAAGCAGATGGTCGAGGACCTCTTCTCCGGCCAAAGAGTTTTCGGCGACGTCAATGACCAGCTCGGGGAAGAATCCACAGGACTGGATCTCGACGGCCAGGGCAGCCGGAAGGGGAGTTCGGGCTTGATCGACAGACTGGCTCACCGGCCCATCGTCCCACGATGGAGCCCGATCCAGTAATCTCCAGGACATGTCGAACCGGCCGTTCATCGGAGCTCGAGTCGAGGATGCCCTTCACAGGCGTCTCAACGCCACGCTGCGCCGACGCGGTTGGATGCCGCGTGTGATCGGATATCGCAGTTACGGATCGGCCACCCATGTGCGCGTTCTGGGCCGAGTCGTCCTCACCAGTCCTCCTGGTGCCAATCCGGAACAGGAGCGTCATCCCGGCCGTTCTCCGCTCACCCGGCGCAACATGTTGTCCATCGACCTGCTGTCCCAGCGGGGGTGGCGCAACTTCCTCGGTCTTCCAGCACCGGGTACCGAGGTCGTGGTCGACGTCAATGGGGAGAAGATCACCGTACGTGCCGACCGTGCCGGATACGTCGACGTGCGCATGAAGAATCCTGGGTTGCAACCGGGATGGCACGAGGTCACCCTCTCCACCAGCGGGGACACCACGAAGGCGAAGGTCCTCGTCGTCTCGCGCAACACCCGTTTCGGCATCGTGTCCGACATTGACGACACCGTCATCGCAACGTCTCTGCCGCGCTCCCTCATCGCCGCCTGGAACTCCTTCGTCCTCACTGAGCAGGCCCGCAAGTCCATTCCCGGCATGGCCCGCATGTATCAGAAACTGCTGGGGCGCCATCCCGACGCACCCGTGGTCTACGTGTCCACCGGCGCCTGGAACACCTACCCCTTCCTGGTGAGGTTCCTGGCCCGCCATGGCTACCCGCAAGGACCACTGCTGCTGACCGACTGGGGACCGACGAACATCGGGTGGTTTCGCTCCGGTGTGGACCACAAGCGGACGGCCCTGCGCGAACTGGCCCGCGATTTCCCCGACATCGAATGGGTGCTGGTCGGCGACGACGGGCAGCACGATATCCGGATATACTCCGAGTTCGACGAGCTGCAACCCGGCCACACCCGCGCCATTGCCATCCGTGAGCTCTCGACGACCCAGCAGGTGCTGGCCCACGGGACGACGACGGTTCTCGAAGACCGTCACCGGGTGCAGTGGGCCCCCGAATCAGCCCCCTTGGTACACGCACCCGACGGTGACACATTGGCCCCGCTCCTGGACAAGGTGCTCAACCATGAGGACTCCCCAGGCCGATCCTGACATGCGGATTTTGCGCCAATCGACCAAAATAGGTCGTTAGCGTGCGCTGCTAGGGAGGTATCACGATGGTCAAGAAGACGGTGGTCGACGACTTCACTGAGAACATCATCGACGTCGACGTCTCCCGCGAGATGGAGAACAGCTTTCTGGAGTACGCCTACTCCGTCATCTACTCTCGTGCCCTGCCGGATGCCCGTGACGGCCTCAAACCCGTTCAGCGTCGCATCCTCTACACCATGGGTGACATGGGGGTTCGCCCCGATCGCGCCCATGTGAAATCGGCCCGTGTCGTCGGTCAGGTGATGGGCCAGCTCCACCCCCACGGCGACGCCGCCATCTACGATGCCCTCGTGCGCACCGCCCAGCCTTGGGCCATGCGACTCCCCCTCGTCGACGGGCACGGTAACTTCGGATCCCTGGACGCCGGACCGGCCGCCATGCGTTACACCGAGTGTCGGATGGCTCCCCCCGCCCTCACCATGATTGACGGGCTCGACGAGGACACCGTCGACTTCGAACCCAACTATGACGGCAAGGAGACCGAACCGTCGGTTCTGCCGGCCGCCTTCCCCAATCTGCTCGTCAACGGGGCGTCGGGCATCGCGGTGGGAATGGCCACCAACATCCCGCCCCACAACCTCGTCGAGGTCGTCGCGGCCCTGCGTCACATGCTCGACCACCCGGACGCCGATCTCGAGGAGATCATGCGCTTTGTGCCGGGGCCCGACCTGCCCACCGGAGGGCGGATCATCGGCCTCGACGGCATCGCTGATGCCTACCGCACCGGCAGGGGCTCCTTCAAGATCCGCGCCACGGCACGCATCGAGAAGATCTCCCCACGACGCCGCGGCATCGTCGTCACCGAGCTGCCGTACATGGTCGGCCCGGAACGCATCATCGACCAGATCAAGACCTTGGTGCAGTCCAAGAAGATCACCGGCATCTCCGACGTCAAGGACCTCACCGACCTGACCAACGGCACCCGTCTGGTGATCGAGGTCAAGAACGGTATCAATCCCGAAGCCCTGCTGGAGCGACTGTACAAGCTCACCAAACTCGAGGACTCCTTCGCCATCAACGCCGTCAGCCTGGTCGAGGGACAACCGCGAACCCTCGGCCTGCACGAGATGCTGCAGGTCTACCTCGACCATCGCCTCGAGGTCACGCTGCGACGTACCACCTTCCAGCTCAACAAGGCCAAGGACCGGCTGCACCTGGTCGAGGGGCTGCTGCTGGCCATTGTCGACATCGATGACGTCATCGCCATCATCCGATCCTCCGACGACGCGGGGACGGCCCGCATCCGGCTCATGGAGACGTTCAACCTCGACGAGGTACAGGCCAATTACATCCTCGACATGCAGCTTCGTCGACTCACCAAGTTCTCGACGATCGAGTTGGAGTCCGAGCGTGACGAGCTGCGCGAGCGCATCGAGGGACTGACCCTCATCGTCAATGACGCGTCCGAACTACGCCGAGTCGTCTCGGAGGACCTGGCCGAGGTGTCCGCCAAGTACGGCACCCCTCGTCGCACCGTGCTGCTGGGGGCGGCCCCTGCAGTCGCTGCAGCCTCCGCCCCGTTGGAGGTCCCCGACAGCCCCTGCTGGGTGCTGCTGTCGGCCACCGGTCTGCTGGCCCGCATTGACACCGACGACGACCTTCCCGGTGTCGGCGACAGAGCGAGCCACGACGTCATCATCTCCCGTGCACGCACCACGGCTCGTGGTGATTTCGGCATCATCACCAGCGCGGGTCGACTCATCAGGACACACGCCATCGAGCTGGCCAGTCTGCCCATGACCGCCACCGCCCCGTCGGTGGCCGGCGGCACCCCGTTGGCAGACCTCGTCGGGTTGGAGACGGGGGAAAAGGCCCTGGCGGTGACGAGCCTTTCCGGTGACGGCCCATCCCTGGCCCTGGGAACCCGCAACGGCATCGTCAAGCGGGTCAATCCTGAGCTGCTCGGCAAGGACTTCTGGGAGGTCATCGGACTCAAGGACGGCGACGAGGTCGTCGGAGCCGTTGAGCTGGACGACGAACACCTTGAGCTGTGCTTCGTCACCGAGGGCGCCTCCCTGCTCCACTTCCCCGCCTCGACAGTGCGCCCCCAGGGGCGTTCCGGTGGCGGCGTGGCCGGTATCAGGGCCAAGGACCCGGTCATCTTCTTCGGAGCGGCCCCCAGCCATGGTTCCTCGGTCGTGACGGTTGCGGCCTCCTCCCCCGCTGCCGCCGGTACGGAACCCGGTTCGGTCAAAGTGACCCCCCTTGACCAGTACCCGCCCAAGGGCCGCGCGACCGGCGGCATGAGGTGTCAGCGCTTCCTCAAGGGTGAAAGGGCCCTGGTGCTGGCCTGGATTGGTCCTGGCCCTGCCGTGGCATGTGCGGCATCCGGCGTTCCTGTCACACTACCGGGGCCGACCATGCGTCGCGACGCTTCCGGGGATCAAGGGCTCCAGCCCATTCTGGCCGTCGGCACCCGCAACCATGATGGGGACGACGTGGCCCAACCCGCGGAACCACTCGACCCCGAACCGCTTGTCGCGGACACGGTCGACGAGGATCTCGGATCCACCGACGTCGAGGATGAGGGGACCCCACATACGGACGGAGCTCTCATCCCTGCCCCGGAGTCGACGCTCGGGGAGGGCTCGGAGGAGTCCAGGCCGCACCGACGTCATCGCCGTGCCAGAACTGACCACGATGACGAATCAGGACCGGATCTGTTCAGCTGATCGGGACGCAATGACCTGGTCGACACCCTGAGTGATGACAATGCTCGCTGTGCCGGATCCTTCGACCTGGCAGACATGCCGGGGACGGGCAACTCTAAGGGGCGAGATCGTCAGATGGCCGGCCTGCGTCACGGCGTCGAGACTCTGCATTGGGGCTCGCTGGTAGCCGCTGAGGTGCGCATGGTCCATGACGTCATGACCGGGCGACTCGAGCGGGTCTGTTGATCCCAGTCGGTCCCAGGATGGTGCTCCATCCAGATGTTCCGGTTCACCTGAACCGCAATACCTGGGCCACTCACGTGTCCTCGGGTTCGGCGGTGCTGACCGGGATCATCGCTACCAGACCGACGACGAGTACCAGGACGATGCCGATGATTCCCCAGTACTGGTTATTGTCGCCTCCCGTGATGGCGTGTCCCATCGTGACGAAGAGACCGAACAGGGCTGGTGCCAGGAAGGACACCGCTTTGCCCGTGGTGGCGTAGAGGCCGAAGACCTCTCCTTGGCATCCCGGTGGGCAAATCCGGGCGAGGAGGCTTCGCGAGGCCGACTGGGCAGGGCCGACGAAGCCACACATCATGAGCCCAAGCACCCAGAAGACCATGGCCGAACCGTTGTGGCCGATGAATATGCCAACGCCGCAGGCAGACAACACGACCAGAGAGAAGACGATGAGATATTTGGGTCCAATTCGGTCGTCCAGACGTCCCATCAGAATGGTCGAGACACCGGCAACCAGGTTGGCCACGATGCCGAAGATGAGGACGTCGGCAGCACTGAATCCGAAGGTCTGCCGGGCCAGCGGGCCACCGAACTGGAAGACGCCGTTGAGGCCGTCGCGGAACAGTGCCGAGGCGATGAGGAAGATGATGGTGTTGCGGCTGATGTGCCAGATTCTCACCACACTGCGCCACAATTCGGCGTAGGCATGGCCCAGCGCACGGAATCCTCGTAGTCTGGGCTCGGATCGGTCCACCGGACGTGGGTTGTCACGCAGGATGAGGAAGGTGGGTAGGGTCAGCACCAGGATCCAGATGGCGCAGAACAACATCGCCACACGGATGTTCATGCCTTCGTGGCTCGTGACCCCGAACCAGCCGACCCCCGGCTTGATCCAGGCGATGTAAATGATGAGCAGGGCAATGATGCCGCCCAGGTATCCCATGCCCCATCCCAGACCGGAGATGCGACCGACCTTGCTGGGCTCCGCGACGTCGTCAAGCATGCCGTTGTACAGCGAGCTGCCGACATCCGAGATGACCGTGCCGACTCCCAACAACACCAGTCCCAGGACGAGGTAGGACGGATGGGGCTTGACGAGGAACAACAGTCCGGACATCACGGCCAGGGTCCAGGTGAGCCATTTCAGGACTGTCACCTGGCGTCCTCGTCTGTCTGCCCATTGACCGACGATCGGCGCCAGCAAGGCGATCGCCAGGCCGGCAAGGCTCATCGTCCACGACAGGGCCGTCACAGTGGTGTCCTTCGACCCGAAGGCGTCGCCCACGAGGTAGACGGCAAAGACGAAGGTGGTGATGACCGATGCGAAAGGCTGAGTGCCCGGATCCCACATGGCCCAGGCGAAGACGCGTTTGCGTTGATCAGCCGGCACGTCGGTGTGACTCATGGTTGTGGAGTTTATCGACGTCGAGCGAACAGTACGTAAACGAACGGATTCGCCCAGCGCCTTGAGACTTCAACCAAGTCCGACCGGAACCGGGTATGACGGAGGGGCCGGCCCCTTTCCAAGAAGGTTCAGGGACACTCAGGCGTCAATCTGTTCGGCGTCGAGACGGTAGGCCCCCTCGACGATGAACTGCTTTCGCGGGGCCACGTCGTTGCCCATGAGGACATCGAACGTGCCCTCGGCCTCAGCGGCATCGTCAACGGTGATGCGACGCAAGGTGCGATGACGCGGGTCCATGGTCGTCTCCTTGAGCTGGGACGCATCCATCTCACCAAGGCCCTTGTACCGCTGCGGTTCCTTGAATCGCACTCCCTTCTTGGCGAGCTGAGCGGCAGTGCGCTGGTACTCGGCGTCGGTGTACGTATACAGGTACTTGTCCATCCCCCGTTTGGGGTTGATGAGCTCGAACCGGTGCAATGGCGGCACGGCTGAGAAAACCCGTCCAGCCTCCACCATCGGGCGCATGTACCGGAAGAAAAGGGTGGCCAACAAACATCGAATATGGGCACCATCGGAGTCGGCGTCCGCCATGAAGATGACCTTGCCGTAGCGGGCCTGGTCGAGGTCGAAGGTCTTGCCCGATCCGGCCCCGACCACCTGGATGATCGACGCACACTCCAGATTCTTGAGCATGGCGCCCAGGTCAGCCTTCTGGACATTGAGGATCTTGCCTCGGATCGGCAGCAGGGCCTGGTGCTCGGAGTTGCGGGCCACATTGGCAGTACCCAGGGCCGAATCACCCTCGACGATGAACAGCTCGGTGATGTCGGGATCTGAGGAGCGGCAGTCCTTGAGCTTGGGTGGCAGGTGGGAGGACTCCAAAGCGTTTTTGCGACGCTGGTTCTCCTTGTGGGCGCGGGCCGCGACGCGAGTCCGGGAGGCATTGACGACCTTCTCCATGAGGGTGCGTGCCACCGGTTTGTCAGCAGCCTTGGACGAGGTCAGGAAGGCCGTCATCCTCTGCTCGACGATGCGAGCCACCAGACGACGCACTGGCGGAGTGCCCAGTACCTCCTTGGTCTGGCCCTCGAACTGAGGCTCGGCCAGGTTCACCGTCACCACAGCGGTCAGACCCTCCAGGACGTCGTCCTTGACGATCTCCTCGGAGGACTTGAGGATGCGGGTACCCTCCAAACCAGCGTTGAAGGCCCGCAGCAGACCCTGCTCAAATCCCTGAACATGGGTGCCGCCCTTGGGAGTGGCGATGATGTTGACGAAGGAGCGCACCGTGGTGTCGTACCCAGTCCCCCATCGCACGGCGATGTCCACCTCGAGGTCACGGTCGACGTCGGTCGGCGTCATGCCGCCATTCTGGTCTAGCATCGGGACGGTCTCGGTGAAGGAGGCCTCCCCCTGCAATCTCGTGACGTCATTGATCGGCTGGTCATTGGCAAGGTACTCGGCAAACTCTGAGATGCCGCCGTCGAAGCGCATCGTCTCGGAGACGGTCTCGAGAACATCGCCGGTCTGCGGATCAGCCTGGATGCCGCGCTCGTCGGTGATGACGATCTCCAGCCCAGGAACGAGGAAAGCGGTCTGACGAGCGCGATCGGCAAGCTTGGACCACGACAACTTGGCATCGGGCAGAAAGATCTGAGGATCCGGCCAGTAACGCACCCGGGTACCGGTGGCTCCCCGCTTGGCCTTGCCAATCTTGCGCACCCCGGACTCGGGGGTGAAGGGGGCATCGGGGTCGTCCCCGTCAAAGACGCCGGGGACACCGCGTCGGAAACTCATTCCCCACACGGTGGACTTACGGTCCACCTCCACGTCCAGGCGGGAGGAGACGGCGTTGACCACCGATGCGCCCACGCCGTGAAGGCCACCTGAGACGTCGTAGGCGCCGCCACCGAACTTTCCGCCGGCATGGAGCTTGGTGTAGACGACCTCGACACCACTCAGCCCAGTCCTCGGCTCGACGTCGACCGGAATACCGCGTCCCTCGTCGGTGACGAGGATCGACCCGCCCTTCTCCAAGGTGACGGTGATACGGCGCCCGAATCCGGCCAGGGCCTCGTCCACACCGTTGTCGAAGATCTCCCACAGACAGTGCATGAGGCCGCGGGTGTCCGTCGACCCGATGTACATGGCGGGACGTTTTCGGACAGCCTCAAGACCTTCGAGCACCAAGAGGTTCTTCGCGCCGTACTCGCGGCTCGTCGACGCCGTGCGCACGGTGTTTCCGATACTGACTGAGGCGTCAGCAGCACCGGATGATGAGGTCGAGGTCTTGTCCATCGTCACGCAGATAGCCTATCGGCAGGCTCGGACAGGGCTCTGCGGAAAATGTCCGCCCCCCGTGGGGTCCATTCCGCGATACTTCTGGGAACATTCCGCCGATGACGTACGTTGTTCAGTACGGTGACCGAACGCATGAACCGGAGGAGGTTGTCATGAGCACCACGATGATCGAGCACCACGCCCTCACCACTGCGGACCGTTGTGATCGTTGCGGCGCACAGGCCTACGTGCGCATCACACTGCGCAATGGTGGCGAGCTCCTCTTCTGTGCCCACCATGCCAGGGCTCACGAGGACAAGCTGAAGCAGGTGGCCCTGCACATCCAGGACGACACCACGAAACTCTCCTCCCATACCTGAGGAACCCGCGATCGTCGGCGTGTCGGGGTCTACCGCCCCGGACGGCGGTGCAGCGCCGAATTCGCCCCCCTGGCTGCCCACGCCGTTGCACTGTCCGGTGCCACCGGCGACCCCCAGAGTTGGGTGTCTGGCAACGACCTACAGCAACCAGGTGGACCGTCATTCGGCTTCGATCACGTCCCCGCGGATGAGCCGTTGGAGCTCCACCCCACCGAGCGAATCGTCGACCGCACCATCGGTGTCGTCGACGTGGAACCCGTGACGCTCGTAGAACGTGATCGCGCGGGCGTTGTCGGCGAAGACCCACACGTAGGCTGAGCGGTGCCCGATGCAGGCGTTGAGGAGATCGTCCGAGGCACCGCAGTTACGAGCTTCGGGAAGGACGTGAAGGGTCGCAACCTCCCACGGGGTGGGAGCATCCGGGCTGGTGGAGATACGTGCCATCGCCACTCCGACGGTCCTCATGTCGAGGCGATCGACAAGGATCTTGAAGACCGCGCCGTCGTCCATGAACTGCTTCCACTGCTCAATCGTGGTGTGGACGATACCGGGGCCAGTAACCTCGGTGAGGATGTCATTGGGGATCACCCCCTGACCAATCTCCCGGAAGCACACTGCTTGAACAGCCGCAGCCTCAGGCAGGTCCTCACGATGAGCATCCCTGACGACGAAACGACCGGGAGCGGTGGCCGAGTCGTGCGCCGATCTTGACGACGTGTCAACATTGACTGACGTATCCATGGCCTGATCCTATCGGTCCGAGGTCTCAAGGAGGCCCGATTCGCAACGGTCAGGGGGGTGGCACCGAGACCGGCACCACCCCCCTTCTGGTCACCTCGCGACCTAGCTTCTCACCTCACTCGAAGAACCGGGTCACCAAGTCCTTGGAGTAGTGGCACACCTCGTCAAAATCGCCGAAGCTCATGATCTCTCCGGCGTAGAAGGTGTTGCGGCGACCCTGCATGCCCTCGACCTTCTCGTACCACCCGGCCTTATAGTCCTCCGAGCTGACGTGCGGGAAGTAGTACCAGGTCTGCTCCTCAATGATCTTCTCAACCGGGTGACCGAAAGTCTCCATGTCATCGAGGACCATCTGGCGGCACTCCTCCTGAGTCTTGTCCGCGTAGTCGGGATGGTTGCGCAGCAGGTAGGTCGTGATGATCTGGTGCGGATCATCGGCCCAGCGGTGGTAGTAGACCATGACGTGGCCGAGGCGTTCAGGCCTCATGTTGTCCGGGATGTACCCGGAGATGGTCGGATACTCCTTCACCAGGCAGGCATCCACCATGTACTGCTCATGGATGATCTTCGAGAAGTACTCCTGCTCGTCCTCGTCGGCGTCGGAGTAGTCGAGGAATTTCTCCAACGGGACGGTGAGGACGAGGACGTCGAACTCGTGGTCCCAGTCAGTGGTGTGGATTTGAACCTTACCGTCCTCGCGGGTGATGCGAGTGATGTCGACGTTGCGCTCGGCCGGGTGATCCAAGGTGGCGTTGAGGTGCTCGAACATCGCCTGAGTGCCGTCAGCCCACGTCCACAGGTCTCCCTTGGCAAACGACATCATGGTGATGAAGTCGAGGTACTTCAGCACATAGGCAGCCGGGACGTTGTCGAAATGCCCGTAGCCGAAGGCCGTGAAGGGGTTGATCCACAGGTCCCGAGCAGCCTCGCACCCGTTGAGGGCGAGGAACTCGTCGAAGGGCAGCATGAGATCCTCATGGACCTTGTTGTAGTGACCGTTGGCGTCATAGCCCTGGTACTTCGTCGCGAGGAGCTCTCCCAGCTTCTGCACTGCGGCCATGACCTGAGGACCACGCACTGGATCCTTCTCCGGCACGTAGATCTCGCCGTCCTCGCGCAGGAACTCACGACGCAGTTTTGGTCCGTCGACCTTGTCCCCGGTGCGATCCATGATCTCTTGGGTGGTGTCATAGCTGGGAACGCCCATGATCGCCCCCATCTCATAACGACGACCGCGGTAGTTCGGTGAGTGACACTTGCCGCCGACGTGGTCGGTTCGTTCCAGGATCGTGTAGTCGTGGAATCCGGCCTTTTCGAGGTACATTCCGGCAGCCAGTCCGGCCGGGCCGGCACCGATGATGGCAATACGTGAATCCTTCGAGACGGACATCGTTCTTCCTTGTCAATACGTGGTGAATAGTTTCGGTGGTTGGGTTGGGAGGTCTCAGCGGGCGGTTCGCCGACCGCGAGCCATCTCATCGAGATGTGCCGCCAGTTCCTTGGCACGGCGCTCGGCCTCGGCGTCATTCGATGCCGGAGTGTCCTTGGTCCACCCGTTGTGGGCATTGTTGCCCTCGATGTCGGCGTGGTACTCCTCCCCCGGGGCCGGTGGCCAGTTGGGATCCTCGGTGAATGGGGCGCGCTCGCTAGCTACCCGCGGGAAGTCGCGAGACCAACGAATCTCGGGGTAGGGAATGCGGTATTGCAGCTCGTCGTCAGTCCCATAGGACTTGCCCATGAAGCGCTGGTAGGCGCGTAGGAAAACGTTCTTGCGGGCGGTTCCGACAGCAGCCTTCTCCAGCCCCTGGAACATTCGACGATTCATCATTCCGCCGCCGTCCATCATGACCAGATCCATGAGGAAGGCCGAGATCGGGCTGGACTCCTCGGAGGCCGAGACGTTCCACCGCGAATAGATTCGCGTCCGGTTGCCGCCGTCGAGGGGTTCCAGAGCGATGGCCCAGCTCCAGCGATTCCACGGCATCCCGGGCGGCAACAGGAAGCTTGCGCCGGGGGTGCGAGTGCCGTCTCGGGTGTCGGCGAACCACACCAAGTACTTGCCGGGAACCATGTCGGCGACTTCGGCACCGAAGCCAGCGTAACTCCAGCAGAACATGTCACCGGGCTTGTAGTAGTCCGGGTCCTGCCATGCCTGTTCGACCATGAAGGTGTTGTCGACCGACAGGCCGAACATCTTCTCGAAGAACGTGAACGAGTAGAACCCGGCCGTGGTGGTGTTGAGCTGGTAGACGTGCTTCCAGACCTCATCACAGGGGGCGTCGAGATCCTCCACGTGCGTCAGACGCTTGAATCGCGGCGACCCCTCCGGGACGAGGTCGTCGCCGGGAAGGGTCATCTCGTACTGCTCAGGGGTCCCGTTGACCTGGCTGGAATAGAACTTCGTCGCTCCCTTGAGGAATCCGTAGGCGCCGAGGGCAGCGGCCACCGGCGCTGAGGCAAGGGCAGCAACCTTGCACCGTCGTGGTGTTCTGGACATGACACTCCTTCGTGACCGGCAACCCTGTGTCGGTTCCACCACGACGCCGTGGCGCATCGACACAGGAAATAGTTAGATTCCACCTATTCTAGCTTGTCGCGAACAAGAACCAGCAGATTTTCAGCGAATCCAGCGCTCCAGGAGGTAGGCCGGGTCTTCATCCCGGTGGTCGTCGAGACAACCGTCCGGAGCGAATCCGTTGCGTCGGTAGAAGGCCTTGGCCCGGGCGTTGTCGGGGTAGACCATGACGTAAGCTGGTGAGTCGCCGCTGGCGGTGTCCATGAGAGCTTGCCCCAGCCCCGTGCCATGCAAGCGGGAACGAACATAGAGACTCTCGAGCTCCAGTGGGGTGGGAGTCAAACCAGTCCAGACACCATGGCGAGTATTCGAGGAAGGATTCCTTCCAGCACGTCCTCATGCATTCCGTGACGGCGTGACCGTCTCCCGCGGCCGCCTGTCTGATCCTGATGGCCATGGTCCCTCCTGCGCGAAGATCCTACCGACCGCGGCCCGTGGGTACGGTGGACGCGCGGCAGGCTCGAAAACCTCTCGTCATTCCTGGCTACGCATCGCCTCCGGTCTCGTCGGTCTGGTGCTGGCCCCTCCGGTACTGGCATGGTCAGTGGCCGCGATCCTGCCATCCCACAATGCCCTGACCTTCGTCTCCTCCGTCCTGGTGGGTTCGTTGGCCGTACCGGCGCTCGCCATCGCCGTCATTGCCCTCGTCCTCGCCCTTCTGGCACGAGGTGGTCTGCGGGTGGTGGCCGTCCTGTTCTCGGTGCTGGCCCTCATCGTGCCAACGGCGGCGACTGCGACGACGACGTGGATCACGGATCGCGTCGGCGGGGAGATCAACGTCTTCTCAGCAGCTGCGGTGTCATCGATGGCAGATCATCCTGACGAGACGGTCCGTTACGGATCCGGGCCCGACGAGACTGCCCAGATCTACCGTCCTCGACGCCACAATGCCCCCGTCCTGGTCGACATTCACGGCGGTGGGATGGTCATCAATCTGGCCTACGATGTCGCGAGCGGGACATTGACGAGCTCCTGTGGACCAGTGCGAGCCCCGAGGTCAGTGCTTGCTCTCTACCCGACGGTGGATGTCGCAGCCGTCCAGTCCGTCACCACCCTGGGAGCAGGGAATGCCGCGACGATGTACACCGGTGGCACCCCGGAGCAATTCCCTGACCGCTACCGCGCCGTCAACAGTTCTACCTGGATCACTCCCAAAGCTCCTCCGACGATGGTCATTCAAGGCAACCACGACACCTTCGTTCCACCCTCGAGCCTGCGAGATTTCGTCGCCCGCGCTCGCCAGGTCGGGGTGGACGTCGAACACGTGCAACTGCCGATGCTCAACCACGCCTTCGACGCCCAGGCGCGAAACTCACTGGGATTCCACGTCACCAACCTTGGGCAGACCTTCCTCAGCGCGCACCAGTGATCCACCGGTGAGCACCCGAGCCAAGGCCTCGAGATCCCCGGCGATGTCGGTGTCCTTCTCCTGGATCCACCTCATCTGCAGGCCCTCGGCTGCCGCGACTGCCAGCCGCACGGCCTGCTCATCGTCAATCCCCAGGGCCATCCTGACGACCTCGTGGACCCGTCGGCGGTGCCTCTCCATGAAGGCATGGGCCGGATGGTTGGGGTCGGCGGCCGCCACACTCATGTCGACGAAGAGCTTGGTCAAACCCGGGGTGCGCGTGGTCCCGGCCATGTATGCCCACACGTGGTCGGGGTCGGTGAGTGCACCGGCGTCGACGGCGTGAGCGTCGCGAGCCTCCAAGATCGCGACGAAGAGCTCGTCCATCGTCCCGAAATAGTGCAGCACGCCGGCCTCGGTGAGACCAACCTCGGCGGCAATGGCTGCCAGGGTGGGTCGTTCGCCGGAGCTTGCACCATAGAGCCGCAGGGCGACGTCAAGGATCTCGGCCCTGCGAGCAACCCCTTTGGCGTATGGTCCACGTCGAATCGAGGTTTTCGTCGTCACTGCCATGGCCCCAACGATAGAGGGAAAACACAGATTGCCTTCCCCCTGACCCACCAATGAATACTGAACCGTGCTAGGTTTTAGAGGTGCTTCGGGCCGACAAAGGAGTTCTCATGAGTGCCCTCTTCCAGCTCACCTCAAGCAACCCGCGCGTCGTCGATCCAGTCGAGTTGACTGCCGAGGCCTGCGAGTGGATCGACGCGGTGGTGCCGGGCGGAGTCCACGAAAGTCTCATCGCGGCCGGCGTGATTGATCACCCCTACCTGCGAAACCACGAGAAGGACTGTCGCTGGGTCGAGGACCGCGCCTGGTGGTACCACGGCACGCTACCCGTGCCGAGCGGAGACGAACCCCTCGTCCTGACACTGACAGGAGTCGACACGGTCGCGGACATCTGGGTCAACGGAGAGCATGTCGGCCGTCATGCCAGCCAGTACCGCCCCTTCTCAACCGTCCTTCCAGCCATTGACGGGGACCAGGCCGAGGTCCTCATTCGCTTCGCTCCCCCGCTGGACGGTCTCACCGAGCCGCCCGCCACCCGGGCGATGGTCAACGCCGTGAGTGATTTCCTCGACGCAGCAGCTCCTCAGGAGCTCGACGCCGAGCCCGGAGCCGGGATCCTCACCCTCAATCTGGCCGCGACTCGCCGCCGCAAGGCGATGTTCTCCTGGGGTTGGGACTTCGCCCCGCGCGTTGCCTCCATTGGTCTGACGGGGACGATCGAATTTGTCCGACGCGCTCCTGTCGAGCTCACGCACCGCCTCGAGACCGTCTCCATCTCCGAGGATTCCGCCCGGGTCAAGGCCACCGTGACCGTCACCCACCACGACGGCCCTCGGCCTCTCGGCGTCGATGTCTCCCTGACATCGCCCAGCGGAGAGCGTACCGGCGGCCACGCCCACATCCATGACGGAGTGGCCACGGTCGAGCTGCACATCGAGCATCCCCAGCTGTGGTGGACCCACGACCTGGGCGAGCCGTCGTTGTATCGCGTCGAGGTCAGCGCCCACGACAAGGACGCCAACACCATCGCCACCGAGACTGGGGCCGCCGGCATCCGGACGATCGAGGCGGATCACTCCCCCGACCCCGATGACCCCGAGTGCGACGGACCTGCTCGTCACTTCCGCTTCATCCTCAATGGTGTGCCGATCTTCGCCCGGGGCGCCAACCTTGTGCCACAGTCGATGCTGGTGGGCTCGGTGACCCCGGAACAGGATCGCGATCTCGTACGTGCCTGCCGCAACGGCGGAATGACGATGGTGCGCGTCTGGGGCGGAGGGGTCTACGCCTCCGACGCCTTCATGGATGCCTGCGACGAGAACGGCATCCTCGTCTGGCACGATTTCATGTTCGCCTGCATCGACTACCCCTGTGACGACCAGGAATTCATGTCCGAGGTACGAACCGAGGCCGACTTCCAGACCAGTCGTCTGGCACATCACCCGAGCCTTGCGCTGTGGGCCGGCGGCAACGAGGTGCAGGCCATGCACCAGGCGGTCTGGAACAACCTGGACCCCGGTCGATGGGGATCGGAGATCTTTGACGAGATCCTGCCTGAGGCCGTTCGCCGCAACAGCCCGACCGTGGGTTACTGGTCCAACAGCCCGGCCACCGACGCCGACACCGACCCGCGTGTCAATGGCACCGGGGCTGGCGATCGTCACGCCTGGGAGGTCTGGCACGGAGCCGATGTCGGGGCCGGGACCCACGAGGACTACGCCAGCTCGGCCCAGGCCATGCACTTCCACCGCTATCGCCACGACACCGGCCGCTTCATCAGTGAGTTCGGCATTCACGCCAGCGCTGATCTGCCAACCCTGGAGAGGTGGCTCGGCAAGGACCACCTGAAGCTCGACGACCCGGCGCTCATCGCGCGCAACAAGGACACCCCAAAGGCCAAGGAAATGGCCCTCATCGAGTACGAGGTCGGCAAGCCGACGTCGGTCCAGTCCTATGTCACCTCCACCCAGGTGGTGCAGGCTGAGGGACTCAAGTACGGCATCGAGCACTATCGACGTCGCTGGCCTCACTGCGCCGGCACCTTGGTCTGGCAGCTCAATGAGCCGTGGCCAGGGATGACCTGGTCCCTTCTCGATCACGATCTGGGGGCCAAGCCGGGCTATTACGCCGCGGCTCGGGCCTTCGCTCCGGCCCTGCCGATCCTGCGACTGACCGACGACGCCCTGGAACTGTGGGTCAGCAACGTCCAGCCGACTCGCGTCACCGACACCGTGACCGTCAGCATCGAGGGATTTGACGGCACGGTTGAGCAGACGCACGAGGTCAGGGTGTCCGTACCGGCATCCACGTCAGAGATGGTGTGGTCAGTACCGCGTGCCCAGGTGCCGGTGAATGGCGGCCATTACGTGTGGGTTGAGGGGGCAATACTGCCGGCCAACCGACTCTTCCTGACGCGCACAGCTGACCTCGCTCTGCCCGACTCCGATCTCGATGTCGAGGTGACACCGACGGGAACCACGACGGCGAAAGTCTGGGTGACAGCCTCGAAGTTCGCCTATTTCGTCCGCGTCCTGACGCCGTGGCCCGGCGCCCGCGCTGATGTCTCGGCCCTTGATGTGCGGCCGGGGAAGACGATCGTCATGAACCTCGAGGGCCTGCCCGACAGATTCAATCCTGACGAGATCACCGTCCGTCATTTCCTTGACGACGTCACACCATGATGCCTTGGTCACTCGGACATGATGAAGGGGCGCTCGATCGAGCGCCCCTTCATTCATCGTGATGATTTCTCAGTCGAGGTAGTCACGCAGCACCTGGGATCGGCTCGGGTGGCGCAGCTTCGACATCGTCTTGGACTCGATCTGGCGAATGCGCTCACGAGTGACGCCGTACACCTTGCCGATCTCGTCGAGCGTCTTCGGCTGGCCATCGGTCAGGCCGAATCGCATCGAGACGACGCCGGCCTCACGTTCGGACAGGGTGTCGAGGACGTCGTGCAGTTGCTCCTGCAAGAGGGTGAAGTTGACGGCATCGGCCGGGACGATGGCTTCGGAATCCTCGATGAGATCGCCGAACTCGGAGTCGCCGTCCTCGCCCAGCGGGGTGTGCAGGGAAATCGGCTCACGGCCGTACTTCTGCACCTCGACGACCTTCTCAGCGGTCATGTCGAGTTCCTTGGCCAGCTCCTCCGGGCTGGGTTCGCGTCCCAGGTCCTGAAGCATCTGACGCTGCACTCGGGCCAGCTTGTTGATGACCTCGACCATGTGCACCGGGATACGAATCGTGCGGGCTTGGTCAGCCATGGCGCGGGTGATGGCCTGCTTGATCCACCACGTCGCATAGGTCGAGAACTTGTAGCCCTTGGTGTAGTCGAACTTCTCGACGGCACGGATGAGGCCGAGGTTTCCTTCCTGAATGAGGTCGAGGAAGAGCATGCCGCGGCCGGTGTAGCGCTTGGCCAAGGACACCACCAGACGAAGATTGGCCTCCAGCAGGTGGTTCTTGGCGACCTTGCCATCCTCGGAGATCCACTCATAGTCCTCGCGATCCTCCTCGGGGACCTTGGCGTCCGGGTCGGCCAGCTGCTCACCGGCGAACAGGCCGGCCTCGATGCGCTTGGCGAGGTCAACCTCCTCGACAGCGTTCAGCAGGGCCACCTTGCCGATCTGCTTGAGGTAATCCTTGACGGGGTCAGCGGTGGCACCAGCGACCATGACCGTCTGCTCGGGCTCGTCGGCGTCGTCGTTGTCGGATAGGGAGAACCCTTCGGTCTCCTTGTTGATCCTCTGCTCGTCCTTGGCAGCCTCGTCCGGGTCGTAGTCCTTGTCATCGACGTCGTCAAGGGAACGTTTCTTGCCACCAACGGTCAGCACGATGTCGTCGCCGTCGCGCTCCACCGTCACGTCAACTTCACCGGAGGCAGCCTCGGCGATGGTGGTTTCCTTCTTGGCCTTCGACCTGGTGGTCGACTTCTTGGCCGTGGACTTCTTCGCTCCAGTTGATTTGGTTCGGGCTGCCTTGGCCCCGGAAGCCTTCTTGGCTGCGGGAGCCTTGGCATCGTCGTCAGACTTCTTGGCCGACGACTTCGTGGTCGATGAAGAGCTCGTCTTCGTCGTCTTCCTGGCCCGACCGGCGGCACCGGTCTTGGCAGAGGTGGAACGTGTGCTCTTCCTCGCGGTGGCTGTCTTCGCCTCCTCGTCTGCAGCGGTGTTTGCAGTGCTGGACGTGGTGGTCGACACAGGTATCCTCTCCAAGGACTGGCCAGTCCTTCAGTGCTGTCCCCTCCAAAATGAGCCCGGGAGAATCGGCGAACGAACACCTGACGGACCCAAGGGCATACGACACCCGGCAGGCGTCAAGACCCTGAAACAATTGTGGCACCCCGTCACCGATGACACAAACTGGGGCACTCCCTTCCACCCTCCTGCCAAGGAATGGCTGCACTGCGCAACCGTGTACGACCACAGTCTTATCCTCCGTTTTCGCCCACGACTGCAGGCACTCTTCAGCCGATGAGGGATGACATTCGACCCCTTCGGACGTTGCTATAGGTGTCAGCCAGTCAGACGGAGAAAGGCGGAGCACATGGACACCAAGTCCCGGGTTCGTACCACCGATGGCATTGATGGAAAGGACGCGGTCGGCCTCTACTTGGACGGAATCGCCCGCACCCCACTACTCAATGCCGCAGAGGAAGTTGCGTTGGCCCGCCGGATCGAGGCAGGTGTGTTTGCACGCGCCATCCTCGAGGGTCATGCCAAGACCACATCGGATGCCACCGAGGAGGAGCTTCGTCTCATCGCGGCTGACGGTGACCAGGCGATGGCCCACTTCGTACGCGCCAACCTGCGGCTGGTCGTTTCAGTGGCCCGCAAGTACGGTCGCTCCCAGATGCCCCTGCTCGACCTCGTACAGGAGGGCAACACCGGCCTCATCCGCGCCGTCGAGAAGTTCGACTACGCCAGGGGTTTCAAGTTCTCGACCTACGCCACCTGGTGGGTTCGTCAGGCCATCAGCCGTGGCATTGCTCAGCAGGGCCGCATCGTCCGCCTCCCGGTGCATGTCGCCGAGCAGGTGAACCAGGTCTCGTCCGCTCGCCGCAACCTCGAGCGTCAGCTGGGCCGCGAGCCCGAGACCTCTGAGATCGCCGACGAGCTGGAGATCACCGAGGAGCGTGTCATCGAGCTCATCCGTTTCGGACGCGATCACGTCTCCCTCGATGCTCCGGTGGAGGACGACGGCGACACCAGCCTGGGTGACCTCATCGCCCGTGAGACCTCCCCCGGCCCCGACGACATCGTCCTGGATGCCGAGGACCGTGGCCGCCTCGAGGGTCTCCTCGACGATCTCGACGAGCGTTCCGCCGACGTCGTGCGTCGTCGCTACGGGCTCGTCGACGGTCGTCAGGCCAAGCTCGCGGACATCGGCAAGGTTTGGGGAATCACCGCCGAGCGCGTCCGTCAGATCGAGCGCGCCGCCTTGGCCACCATGCGTCAGCGCAACCTGGCCACCATGGCTGCCTGACCCCTACAACCAACCTGACACGACGATGGGCCCAGAGACGTCTGGGCCCATCGTCGTGTTTTCAAGGGATTGTCGTTCAACGGATTGTCACTGCCCGGGGCCGAGCGGGAAGGTCACCGAGGCGTCCACCTCATTGGCGTCCACCAGCTTCATGACTCCCTCCTGGCAACAGGACGCGATGAGTTTTCCGTCCTGCATCAAGCGGCCCATGGAAAATCCGAGCAGACCCGAAGCACTCGGGGAAACTTGGTCGTAGAGCATCCACTCATCTGCCTTGGCGGTGCGATGGAACCACATCGCGTGGTCCAGGGATGCCGGATTGACGATCATGCCCGGTGGGATCGACCCCAGATGGGGCATGGCGGCACCGGCCATCAAGCTGATGTCAGAGATGTAAGCCAGAATCGCCCGTTGCACGACGCGGTCATCAGGAAGGCTCGCGGTGGTGCGCACCCACAAGCTCAGATGGGTGGCGTGAGTGGGATCGACGAGGTTGGACCCGTCACTGGCCAGCCGGACGTCGAGGGCGTCCCATTCCTTGACTGTCGGCATCGGCCGTCCGAACATTTGCTCCAGAGCCTGCGCCAGGGTCGGGCACTTGTCCGGGCCAGGCAGGTAGCCCGGCATCGGATCGGAGTGCTCCGGTCCGTTCTCGCGGTTCTTGAAGGACAGCTCGGCGGTGAAGATCGTCCGGCCATGCTGGCGCGCATTGACCCGTCGAGTGCTGAAGGTCCGTCCGTCACGAATCCGCTCGACGTCGAAGATCATCGGCAAATCAGTGCGACCAGCGTGAAGGAAGAGGGCATGCATGGAGTGGGCAGTGCGCTCGGGAACCGTGCGAGCACCCGCCACCAAGGCCTGGGCAAGCACCTGCCCGCCAAAGGTTCGCTGCCACGTTGTGCGAGGTTGTTTGCCTCGGAACAAGTCGAGATCAAGGGCCTCAAGGTCGAGCAGGTCAAGCAATTCAGCGGTTGTCGATGGCATCCACCCACTGTGCCAGATCGGCGGGTCCCACACGGCGGACTCGGGTTCTCGTCGTCCCGCCCAGCTGCCCACCAGATCGCCCGGTGCAGCAGCCGCGAGTTGTCGACGGTGTAGGGCAGGCCAGCCAGGTAGAGCGCAGTCTGCTTGTCGTACAGGGCATGGGCGACCATATGAGTCATTCAGGCGCGACGGGCGCACCAGCAGTTGAGGAGCCCGACACCGAACGCGGCGGTGCGCGAGAGCCTCCCGTCACTGCGCTCCCGGCTGTCTCGCAATTCCTGGCAGATCCGCGAGATCCTCTCTACGAGCTCCGGGTACTGGCTGGCCGGCAGGAGGTGTCCGCCGTCGCCAATGCGGTTGAGGGGGTTGCCGAGGATGGCTCGCCGAGTCTGCACCCATAAGGTGTTCGCCTTTCCCACTGGATCCCCCTCATCGTCGAACACGCCGGGGAATAGGGCAAGAATCGTTCCTCGGTGCAGCCGCCCCAGGAATGTCGCAGATCAATCTGGCAGATGGTGAGCGATCCAACCCAAGCCCACCACGGCATCCAGATCGGTGGGGCGAAGGGGTTGACAGCCCTCCGGGGTGATCTGTCAGCTGGTGCCGGCCTCACAGACCTTCGTGAGGTGGTAGGAGAAGGTCAGGTGGGGTCGCCTTCCAGTGATTCCTCGTGTAGTTGCCCATCCCCCAGCTGGCAGAGTGACTCGTCGCGGGGCACGGGGATCAGACGTGTTCAGGCCGAGGACACCTTGTCCATTGCCGAGCGGATCCGCTTCGGGGAGACGGTGACCCTGGTACCGAGACGCTGGGCGAAGTACTGGACGCGAAGCTCCTCCAGCATGAACCCGATCTCCTCGACCTCAGCGGGAAGCTTGCCGGCCGGCTGTTCCTCACACAGGGCGTCGTACTCGGCCAGCAGTGGCTCCAACTCAGCCATCTGGCGAGGATCACGTGACGGATTCGTCGTGAGGGATTCGATGCGCACGCTCACCCCCTGGATCCATCGCGGCATGTCGTCGTACCAAGGATCCGGGGTGGCCGAGATGAAGTTCTCAAAGACGAGATCGTCAATCTGAGCGGTGATGTCGGCGCGGATGACCGGATCCGAGACCGTTGCCAGGGCCTGACGAGCCTCGACAACTCGGGTGAGGATCCGCCCAACGGTACGCACCACACGCGCCATCCGGTCGGCCTGGTCCTGACGGACTGCCAAGGAAAGGTCATCGAAGGACTCCTTGGTACGGATCCCTGACAGGTCATCAGCCTTCTCGTGGGCAACCGAGGCGACCGCTTTGTGGCGGGCGTCGGCCAACAACGCCGGCACGGTGGGATACGGCGAGGTCGCCAAGGCCAACTTCGTGGCATTGTCCATGTGTGAGACGACCCATTTCGTCGGGTCGGGCAGGGTGAGGACGAGCAGCCTGACGACTCCGGCGGCATGACTGGCGTGTTGAGCCCTTGGAGTGTCGAGGACGGTCGTGCCGACCGCTGTGCCCTCGTCGACCAGGCATGGGTAGCCCACGGCGTCGGCACCCTTGCGCAACAGATCGACCCGTTCCGGAATCGGATCGAAGGTCCACCGCGTTGCCCCATGGATCTGGGGTCGTCCGGCAGCCTTGGTCAAGGATTGCGAGACCTTGGGGGCCAGATCGCTCTGGAGGGACTCGAGGTCCTCGGATCTGGCAATGTGCTTGGGCTGGGAGAGGGCCGACTTGTTCATGCCCTTCTTCCCCGACTCTTTGCCGACGGCACGGCCCTCGGCGTCAATGATGTCGAAACCGACACGCAGGTGGGCCGGGATGACGGCAGTGTTCCAGTCATCCGTGTCGACGATGACTCCGGTGAGGGCCCGCAATGCCCGTCCGAGTTCCTCGGTGAAGGGGGCCTCACGGTCGGCGTCGTTGTCCTCGAGCCAAGTCAGCGCAGCACGAGCGCGGTCAGGGGCGGGGACGAGCTGAGTGCGAATCGGCTTGGGAAGGGCTCTGATGAGCTCGATCGCCAGTTCGGTGCGCAGACCCGGGACTTGCCAGCTGAAGGGCGCCGTTGGAACCTGGTTGAGCAGGGCCAGCGGGATGGTGACGGTGACGCCGTCATGGCCGGATCCCGGTTCGAAGACGTAACGTACCGGAAGGTCGAGATTGCCAATTCTCCAGTGATCGGGAAAGGCATCGGCGTCGACCGAGTCGGAGTCGACGAGGTCGTCAAGGGACAGGTCAAGTTGGTGACGGTCCTGGACACGTCGCCACCACGCGTCGAAATGGGATCCCGAGACGATGCCCTCGGGAACACGACGGTCGTAGAAGGCAAAGATGGCGTCGTCATCGGCGACCAGTCCGCGCTGACGGCTGCGCTCCTCGAGATCGACTGCCTCGTCCCGGATACGGTCATTGTGCTTGAGGAAGCCATGGTTGGATCGCCAGTCTCGCTCCACCAGGGCGGAACGGATGAAGATCTGCCGGGACACGACCGGATCGATGCGTCCGTAATTGACGTGACGATCGGCCCACAGCGGCACCCCGAAGAGGGTTGCCCGCTCCGTGGCAACCACGGAGGCCGACGAAGCTGCCCAATGCGGTGCTGCCCACGTGCGCTTGATGAGCGGTCCAGCGACCTCCTCCACCCACTCCGGCTGGACAGCGGCCACCGTCCGGGCCCACAGCCTGGAGGTCTCCACCAGCTCGACGGCGACGACGAGTTCCGGGGACTTTCGCGCCAACAGGGAACCGGGATTGATGGCGAATGTGGTTCCCCGGGCACCGATGTACTCCTGGGGTCCGGGACGCTGACCCCGACGCTTCGAGGATCCCCGGAGCTGGGCCAAGCCGATGTGGGAGAGCAACCCCGACAGCAGCGCAACGAGGACGCGGTCGGTCGGAGCCGGGGTGCGGTTGACCTCCAGGTGCAGTTCCTTGGCGATCTGGCGCAGCTGGCCGTGCAGATCGTCCCATTCGCGCACGCGCAGGTAGTTGATGTACTCGTCGCGACACATCCGACGGAAGGCCGAAGAGCCCATCTGACGACGCTGGTGCCGCAGGTAGCGCCACAGCCGGTGGATGGCCATGATGTCGCCGCCCTCGTCAATGCCACCAGGCTGGGGCTCAGCAGCGGGCTTGCTCGGACGCGAGTTGGTGTGCGGAGTGTGGCGTGCCGGAGTTCCCGGTTTCAGGGTGTTCGTCGTCTCGTTGCGCACGCGGGACTGACGGACCTGGGACCAGTCCCCCACCCGATTGTTGTCGGAGTTGTCGACGGCCTGAAGGGTCTGCAGCAGGTTCGTCTCGCAGGCGAAACGTCGATGGAAGCTGTCAGCCTCCTCCCGCTTCTCGACAGGGCGCTCCCGGACATCGCGGATGGACAGCGCCGCGACGATGACGAGGACCTCGGCAAGACTGCCCTGTGTCGACCCCTCGAGCAGCATACGTCCCAGGCGTGGATCCAGCGGGACGCGGGCAAGCTGGTGGCCGATCTTGGTCAGTCTGGGAGCATCACGGTGGCCGGGTTTGAGAGCTCCCAGTTCGTCAAGCAGACGGATTCCATCGTTGATCCGGGAACGGTCTGGGGCCTCGACGAAGGGGAAGTCGGTGATGGCACCGAGCCGGGCCTGGGCCATCTGGAGGATGACGGCGGCCAAGTTGGTACGCAGGATCTCCGGCTCGGTGAATTCGGGACGGGACCCGAAGTCGGCCTCGGAGTAGAGCCGGATGCAGATGCCGGGGGCAACGCGGCCACATCGTCCGGCTCGCTGGTTGGCACTGGCCTGGGAGACGGGCTCGATGGGGAGACGCTGCACCTTGGTACGCATCGAGTACCGCGAGATACGAGCAGTTCCCGGATCGATGACGTACCGGATGCCCGGCACCGTCAGCGAGGTCTCGGCGACGTTGGTGGCCAGTACGATGCGCCGGCCACCGTGCGGGGTGAACACGCGATGTTGTTCTGCTGCCGACAGTCGAGCGAAGAGCGGAAGAATCTCGGTATCGGCCAGTTTGAGGTCGGTCAAGGCCTCGGTGGTCTCCCGGATCTCCTGCTCGCCGGCCAGGAAGACGAGGATGTCGCCACTTCTTCCTTCCCGGATGAGTTCCTCGACAGCCCGACAGATGCCGGTGGCCTGATCTACGACCTCGTCATTCAGGTTGCTCGAAGCAGGAGCTGACGGGCGCTCCGAGAAATCCTCGTCGCCATCGTCGTCGACACGGGCCTGCTCGGAGGGGTCAAGAGGACGATACCTCACCTCGACGGGGTAAGTACGTCCGGAAACCTCAATGACGGGGGCGTCATCGAAATGGGCTGAAAACCTCGCGGTGTCGATGGTGGCCGAGGTGATGATGACCTTGAGATCGGGACGCCGCGGCAGCAGCTGTTTGAGGTAGCCAAGCAGGAAGTCGATGTTGAGGCTGCGTTCGTGGGCCTCGTCGATGATGATGGTGTCGTGGGCACGCAGGTCGCGATCATGGGAGATCTCGGCCAACAACACACCGTCGGTCATGACCGTCAAGGCTGTGTCGGAGGTGGCGCGACGGGTGAATCGCACCTGAAATCCGACCTGTTCCCCCAGATCGACCCCCATTTCCTCCGCGACACGTTCGGCGACGCTGCGGGCGGCGATCCGGCGAGGCTGGGTGTGGGCGATGTGTCGCCGTCCCAATGCCAGGCAGATCTTGGGTAGCTGGGTGGTCTTTCCCGAACCTGTCTCACCGGCGACAACCACGACTTGATGGTTCTGAATGAGATCAGCGATCTCGTCGGCATGTGCCGCGATGGGAAGCTCGGTGTCGAAGGCGACGACTCCCCCACCGGGCAGCTCACCTTCCAGTCGTGAATCAGGCATGACCGGCTCAGTCTATGTGAGAGGTCGGACACTCGGCGACGAGCTCCAGAGTGATCAAGGTCGCGTGAGTCAGGCGGAGAAGATCTCCATCCGCTGACACCTCGGCGATCTGGTCGCCCCTGCAGAGCTGTCGTGGACATGTGCGGCGTCTTGCAGACCCCGACGACGTGGTTCAGGGCCATGATGCCATCACCGGTCATCGCATAGTCTTGGTGAAGGAACTGATGATCATGGTGCAACTACCCGTACCAGGAAGGGTCATCATCGAGATGAAGGGCACCCAAACGGCACGTTTACACCGAGGTGACGGCCCGCAACACGCGTTTCATTGTGGTCTGTTTCAATCTCCATGACGACGGTGCTGACCCCCATTGGACGTCAGCACCTTCGACTCATGAACCGTGTCAAGGTGACTCCCGTTCGCAACAATGCCACAGTGGTCCGTCAGGTCACCGGGTCAGTGACAAATGGCCAGTGGGGACTGCGCGTGGGCCATGATGCCGCGGCTGACTCCGCCGGCAGTCCATCCCAGGATCGGGTGCTTCTTCATACCGATGACGAGGAGGTCGACGTCGCCGGACAGGTCGACCAGAGCGTCCACCGGCTCGCCGGAAAGCACCCGAGTCTCGACCTCGACGTCGGTATGCTCGTTGGCGATCGGCTTGACGACCTCGTTGAGTCGCTTGAGGGCCTCGTCATGGACCTTCTGGGAATCCTGCCCGGGAACGGTCACAGCGACCAACTTGCAGCCACGAAGGTCGGCCTCGGCGAATCCGAATCCCAGGGCAGCAGTTCCTGCGCTCTGGGGGCCGACGGCGACGGCCACGCACTTCTTGCCACCGGTCGGGTCCGGGTTGGAGGCACGGGAGATGACGACGACGGGTGCCGCGGACATGCCAGCCACGGCCACCGAGGTCGATCCGACGAACATCCGCTCGAGTCCGGAACTGGCACGACGGCCGACAACGACGAGCTGGGCGTTGGCGCTCCGGTCGGCAAGGATGGCTGCCGGGTTGCCCAGGACCACCTCACCCGAGATGCGATCGGCATCCATGTTGCGCCCCTTGGCGACATTGATGGCGTCATCAACGACGACCTGACCGGCATCCTGCAGGGCGGTCGGGTCATAGACGACACCCCAGGCGCCGGCGACAGCAGCATCGTCAACAGCGTGGAGAACGATGAGATCGGCGTCCATCCTGATCGCGGATCCTGCGGCGTACCGGGCAGCGCGCAGACCGTCCTCCGAGCCGTCGACTCCAACGATGACGGTGGTACGACGAGCCTTCGACGAGGTTCGATCGTCGGTCATGGTGATCCTCCTCAGTAAGACATCAGGGGCATCAACCCCTTCTCACATTGTCCCACCACTTGGCTGGTTGCAAGGCGATCAGGTCAGGATCCTTCTTCAAAAGTCGTTCTGCCACGCAGTTTGCGAGCCAGTTCGTTATCCAATCCGTCAGCCAGCCTGGACATGATGGAGACCGCCTGGTGCAGGTGCGCCGCGACGAAGGGACGAGCCATCACTGACATCGTGACGAAGACCCGATCCTGATGCAGGGCGAAGCGTCCGTAACGTGACTGCACGTTGAGGTCATTGAGAACCTCGACGGCCCGGGATCGTCCCTCGATGTCATGGACGAGGGCTGCGAAGAGCAACAGTTCAGAGGCGTCGGGAGTGGTTCGCACGAACACCATGCAGGTTCCCACCCGGATGGCGAAATCTCCCTCGCTGTCGCGAATCGCAGGGTGCCCGAACATCTGGGACAGTTCGTCGGCCACCAGGCGGTCGAGATGGTCCTTGTCGACCGGCATGATGGCGGGGACGCTGGCCGCCTCGGTGGGAGACAGCGGGGGTTCGGGCTGCAGGATTTCCGCGAGTGGGTCGGGGGCCAGGAAGACCGGGTGAGGGACACCGAAGATGTCGCGAAGGGTCGTCACTGCCAGTTCGGCAAGCTGTTCGCTGTCATCCTGGTTTCGGTAGACCCAGTAGTTGTCAGTCTTGTGAGAGGTACAGGTTCCAGGGTCCTGCCATCCCAGGGAGCTCAGCCCGTCGAGCTGACCGGGGGTGAGCCGAGAGCTGTCCGGCAGACAGCTGTTGCTGGACGCCTCGGCGAGAATCATCGCGGTGTCATTACTGCGATCGGGGTCATCCTGCACGAACCGGATGAAGGGCGCGGTGTCATTGCGCGCCGACATGGTCGAGATCGTCAATTCACCATCATCGTCGATGACGGAGACGACCTCGGCCAGACGCTCGGTGAACTGGTCCCAGGCCTGTGCTGTGCTGCGGTCCAGGTCGAACACGAAGTCTGGTGGCTCGTCCATGCCTCCAACCTAGTAGGTCCGAAACCAGATGTGCAGCCTGGGCTCGGTTTCCAGTGCCACCTGGTGAACATGCATGACGAGGTGCACGCGTGGACCTTGACACCCGGAAACCGGCGGGCGCAGCGAGACGACATGCCAGGTGCCGGGGCACAACCTCTGCTGTACCCCGGCACCTGGTCAGATCAGGACGTCATCAGCTGCAACCGCTGGTGGATCCACAGCCCTCGCAGACGTAGCAGGACCCCGACGGACGCATCTTCGTTCCGCAGGTCATGCACAACGGAGCGTCGACCTCACGGCCCATCCGCTCCTCGAGCAGCTCGGCGCTGGTGTGGGCACCACCGACTCGCTCGGGGGTCTGCTGGGCAGCGAAGAGACCAGGCTGGTTGGCACCGTCTTCGTGGACCCGAACGCGGTCAGCCGGGGTTTCCTTGAGGGTCTCGGAGTCGATGAGCTCGCCCTCATCCTCGTCTGACAGGTAGGAACCGGTCTCCACGTACCGGGCACGCTCGGCAGCAGTGTAGATACCCAGCTCGGCGCGCTCATCGAAGTCCAGGTAGTCCAGGGCCAGGCGACGGAACACGTAGTCGATGATTGACGAGGCGATCCGGATGTCCGGATCGTCAGTCATGCCAGCAGGCTCAAACTTGAGGTTGGAGAACTTCTGGACGAAGGACTCCAACGGCACGCCGTACTGCAGACCGATGGACACCGCGATGGAGAAGGCATCCATGACTCCGGCCAACGTCGATCCCTGCTTTCCGAGCTTGAGGAAGATCTCGCCCAAGCGGCCGGAATCATAGGCGCCGGTCGTGAGGTAACCGCCAGCTCCGGCGACCTGGAAGCTCGTCGTGCGGCCCATGCGCGACTTCGGCAGACGCTGACGACGCGGACGGTACTCGATGCGAACCTCCGGCTCGGGCGTCTCCTCCTCCTTCTTCTTGACCTCGGAGAGGGGCTGGCCAACCTTGCAGTTGTCACGGTAGACGGCCAGGGCCTTGAGGCCGAGCTTCCAGCCCTCCATGTAAACGTTGGCGATGTCCTCGACGGTGGAGGACTCCGGCAGGTTGACGGTCTTGGAGATGGCACCAGACAGGAAGGGCTGAACGGCAGCCATCATCCTCACGTGGCCCATCGGCGCGATGAAGCGGTTACCCATGGCGCAGTCGAAAACCTCGTAGTGGGCCTCGTCAAGGCCGGGAGCTCCAACGACCGAACCGTTGTCGGCGATGTGGGCCACGATTTTCTCGGACTGTTCAGGGGTGTAGCCGAGATTCTTCAGGGCACGCGGCACCGTCTGGTTGACGATCTGCATGGACCCACCACCGACCATCTTCTTGAACTTCACCAGTGAGAAGTCGGGCTCGATCCCAGTGGTGTCGCAGTCCATCATGAAGCCGATGGTGCCGGTCGGCGCCAGCACCGAGGCCTGGGCGTTGCGGAAGCCGTTGACGTGCCCTAGCTTGACGACCTTGTCCCATTCAACCTTGGCAGCAGCCAGGACAGTGGTGTCGTTGTCGTGCAGCGGATGAACCTGACGGTTGGCGTCACGGTGCTTGGCCATGACGGCCTGGTGCGGCTCGACATTCTCTGCGTAGCCAGCGTACGGACCGACGATGGCCGCCAACTCAGCGGAGCGTCGGTAGGATACACCAGTCATGAGGGAAGTGATGGCAGCAGCCAGGGCACGACCACCGTCGGAGTCATACCCCAGGCCCAGAGCCATGAGAAGGGCACCCAGGTTGGCGTATCCGATTCCGAGCTGACGGAAGTTGCGAGTGGTCTCCCCGATGGCTTCGGTCGGGAAGTCGGCGAAGCAGATGGAGATGTCCATCGCGGTGATGACCAGCTCCACGGCCTTGGTGAACTTCTCGACGTCGAAGTGATCGTTCTCGTCGAGGAACTTCAACAGGTTGAGGCTGGCCAGGTTGCACGAGGAGTTGTCCAGGCTCATGTACTCCGAGCACGGGTTGGAGGCATTGATCCGACCGGTGTTTGGGTTGGTGTGCCAAGCATTGATGGTGTCGTCGTACTGCAGACCGGGGTCGGCGCACTCCCAGGCGGCCTGGGCGATCTTGCCGAAGAGCTCCTTGGCATCGACGGTGTCGAGCACCTTGCCCGGCTCGGTGCGGGAGGTCAGCCCAAACGGCTTGCCCTGCTTGACGGCCGTCATGAAGGCATCCGAGACGCGCACCGAGTTGTTGGCGTTCTGGTACTGGACACTGGTGATGTCCCGGCCACCCAGGTCCATGTCGAAGCCGGCATCGCGCAGGGCGCGGATCTTGTCCTCCTCGCGAGCCTTGGTCTCGATGAACTCCTCGACGTCCGGGTGATCGATGTCGAGGACGACCATCTTGGCAGCGCGACGGGTGGCGCCACCGGACTTGATGGTTCCGGCAGACGCGTCGGCACCACGCATGAAGGACACCGGACCGGAAGCCGTACCCCCGGAGCTCAACAGCTCCTTGGAAGAACGAATGCGGGAAATGTTGAGACCGGCACCAGAACCACCCTTGAAGATGAATCCCTCTTCCCGGTACCAGTTGAGGATCGACTCCATGGAGTCGTCCACCGAGAGGATGAAACAGGCGCTGACCTGCTGAGGACTCGTCGTGCCGACGTTGAACCACACCGGGGAGTTGAAGCTGAAGTACTGGTGAACCAGCAGCCAGGTCAGCTCATCACCAAAGACCTTGGCGTCCTCGTCAGAGGCGAAGTAGCCGCTTTGACGTCCGGAGGTCACGTAGCTGTTGACGACGCGGTCGATGAGGGTCTTGAGGCTGTCCTCGCGGGCCGGAGTGCCCAGGGCGCCACGGAAGTACTTGTTCGTGACGATCGTCGAGGCGTTGACGCTCCAGAAGTCGGGGAACTCAACTCCGCGCTGCTCGAAGACCACGTCACCGGTGCGCCAGTTCGTCTGGACGACGTCGCGACGCTCCCACGTCACCTCGTCGTAGGGATGGACGCCCTCGGTGCTGAAGGTGCGCTCGACGTGCAGCCCCTTGGAGCGGCTCGTCCTGCGTGATGCGGACTTGGTCTCAGTCATGGCTCCCTCTAGATACTCGGTGATACGGGTGGTTTGATGTCGGTACTTGTCGTGAACTGAGGCACGCTCGGCCACGGCTCGTCAGAACAGCGGCTCGTCCTGCTTCGAAGGCCGCTTGCGGCCCGAGGACCGCGGTTTCTCAGGGGACTCGTCGCGCAGCCGATCGATCTCAGTGGCGAAGTCCTCGATGGTGTCGTACTTGAGGTACACACTCGCGAACCGCAGATAGGCGATGGGATCCAGCTCGCGAAGTGGGCCCAGGATTGCCAACCCAACCTCGTCGCTCGGAATCTCCGCGACTCCTCGGGCTCGAAGACCGTCCTCGACGCGTTGTCCCAACAAGGCCAGGTCGGCGTCCGTGACCGGGCGTCCCTTGCATGCATTGCGCACACCACGGATCACCTTGTCCCGGGAAAAGGGTTCTTCGATGCCGTTGCGTTTGTGAACCGTCATCTGCATGCGCTCGATGGTGGTGAACCGTCGTTCGCACACGGGACACTGCCGTCTCCGACGGATCGCGGTGCCGTCCTCGCACACTCGGGAATCCAGGACTCGCGAGTCGTCATGCTGACAGAACGGACAGCGCATTGTCGCCTCCTTCCCCGATCTCGCTGGGTTCCTAACGGCAGATTCGCCGTCGACCCGGAACATTACTCCGAACTCGGACCAAAAACACAACTTGTAGGGATGGCAATACTGTCTACCACAACATCTGGTGCCGCGGAGGATCATTGAGGATGCGCGTGATCGTCCGTCAAGCTGCCACGCGCGACACGCCGAAGACGCTCAGTCCATGCGACCACCTTCCACGGTCAGGATCTGACACCAGGCACGTCGCCCGACTGATGTCCATCGATCTGGACGACGGCGGCCGGGTCGGAATGACCACTCTCGGCGTCGCCCCGCCACACCTGGCCAAGACGTCCCAGGGACAGGATCACACCAACGATCATCACAGCAACCGTGGCCATCACGGCGACGTCCCAGAACCGATCGTGGACGGGTTCATGGTGTGCGACGGCACCAGGACGCCCTGCCATCAAGTCCCGACGATCGATGACGACCACCGGTTCGGCCAGCTCATCCTGCCACGGCCCGACAACCAGGTCACCTTGCCGACTGGTCGTCGTCTCAACATCCCACTCGTACGTCTGAGCACTCATCGGATCACCTCTCTGTCAACGAGAGCCATCCGCTCCCGTCAGCGGCCCCGAGATGACTCCCGGGGAGGGCCCGGCGGCGAACCTCCGCCAGTGCCATCAATGACATCCGGCCCAACCGACAGGTTCGCCGCCACCAGGGTGGAACACCAGAAGAACAGCCTAGTCAGAAGTATTTTCCAGGTTCTTTGAAAACTCCTGTCGCCATGGTCCCCACGCTCCGGAGCAGGTGTCGACCAAAGCTGATGGGGAACTGTCGTACCCGACCTATACCGTGACTGCTATGACCATCGATACGTCCGGAACCGACTCCTCGGACCCGGCCGCCGTCTCTTCGGCCGTCCCGTTCACCACCACCCGTGAACCTTCTGCCAAGGAGCGTGCGGTGCTGGCCGCAGTCAAGGAGGGGCTGCGTCGCGACGGCCGCGCACCGACTGTTCGCGCCCTGGCTGACATGACGGGAGCAGCCAGCACCTCGACTATCCAGAGGCGTATCTCCGCGCTCATCGATCTCGGCCTGCTGCGACGCACTGATGGCACCCTCGAGGTCGTTGAGGACGTCGTCGACGTCAACGATCCGCAGGGACCCCACGCCTTTCAGATCGAGGTTTTCAACCCGAGTGAGATTACCGATGCCAAGCATCACGACACTGCCATCGCGGTTCCCTCCCAGTTGCTGGGCCACGGAGACCACGTGGTGGTCGTCGTCCGCGACGACGGGATGACACCCGATTTCCATGTCGGGGACCTTGTCCTCGTCCGGCAACTGCCCGTGACGGACCTTCCCGACAACCCGCCCGAAACCTATTTCGTGGCGGCCACAGTCGGTGGTAAGACCATCGTCCGTTCCTTGGCCAAGCTCGGCGGGAAACCGTGGCTAATGGCCTCGAACCCCGCTCATTCACCGGTCAACCTCGATGATGCTTCTCTCGTCGGCCGCGCCGTCTCGGTCATGAGACGACTATGACTCTGGGGGTCACTCCCCCAGCCTGCGCAGAGCTCCAACAGCCATCTCGCGATCCGTCGTCGTCCAAAACGAGGGCATGGAGGCCCTCAGGAAACCGCCATATCGCGCCGTCGCCAACCGCGGGTCCAGAACTGCAACGACTCCTCGATCGTCGGAACGCCGTATGAGTCGGCCCGCCCCTTGGGCCAGCAGGAGGGCCGCATGCCCAGCCGACACCGTCATGAATCCATTACCGCCAGCATCCTCAACCGCTTTGCTTCGTGCCGCCATGAGCGGGTCATCCGGACGTGGGAACGGAATCCGGTCAATGATGACCAACCGACAGGTGTCACCAGGAACATCAACCCCCTGCCACAAGGACAAGGTTCCGAAGAGACATGTCCGCGGATCAGCCGTGAATCGGCGGGTGAGATCGGCCAGATGCCCCTCCCCCTGGCACAACACCGGAATGTCCGGCATGACCTTGCGCATGTGTTCGGTGGCAGCCACCGCATTACGCTGGGACGAGAACAGCCCGAGGGTCCGTCCACCAGCGCCCCAAATCAGCTCAGCAAGATCGTCGAGCACCTCGGGCGCGATGCCATCTCGGCCCGGGCGCGGCAGGGACCTACCGACATACAGAATCCCCTGCTTCGAATAGTCGAAGGGCGAGCCGACGTTGACCCCCCGCCACCCCATCTGGGTGTCGAGGACCTTCGGCGCCTCCTCCTCGATCTGCTCGCGCGGCGACAGCCCGACGTTCCGTGCCGTGGCCAGGAAATTACCGCCGATGCACAAGGTGGCCGAGGTCAGAATAGTCGTCGCCCCCGCGAAGACGTTCTCCCGCAGCAGGCCTGCCACGCTCAATGGCGCGATGTGGATGCTGCGATACCCCTTCTCTGATTCCGAGACCCATACCACGTCAGCGGCTGCCATCGACACCATACGGTCGACGGTCTCGAAGACCTCGCGCATGGCGGCTTGGGCCTGCACCCTCTCGGCGTCGACGGATTCCTTGGAATCCTCATCCCGTCGACCCAACTGGCTCACTGCTTCCCTGGCCAGATCTCGCAATACCGTGCACGCCTGGATAACCTGGGCACCGGTCTCGGTGACCTGTCCCGGTGCGGTCGCCTCCAAGGCTCTGGCCAGCACGTCCGCTTGATCGAGGAGATCCGCGCTCACGTCGTCATCCAGCCATGTCAAGGCCCGCTTGACCGTCGTCGCCACGAGAGAAGGAGACAGATCCTTGGACGCCGCCCCGGTGAACCGATCCACCAGCTCGTGGGCCTCGTCAATGATGACGGTGTCGTGCTCGGGCAACACGTTGTTGTCATTCAGCGCATCGATCGCGAGCATGGCGTGGTTGGTGACGACGAGGTCAGCGTTTCGAGCCTTCTCACGGGCTGCTTCGGAGAGGCACTCGCTGCCGAAAGGACAGCGCTGAGCCCCTAAGCACTCGTTGGCCGGCACGCTCACCTGGCTCCACGCCAGGGGAGCGTGCGGTGGGGCGTCATCACGATCGCCGAGTCCCGACTCCTCGACCTGTTTCTCGGCCCATTCACGCAGCATAACGACCTCGGCGCCCAGTGCGGAAGCCGGAGCCGTCCCAGCCTCCTTGGTGTCCGCGGCCTCAGCGGCGAGATCGGCTCCGGGGACCAAGGCGTCCTGCCCTCTGACCCCCGTCGATCCACCGCGAACCTTGTGCAGACAGACGTGGTTGTTACGCCCCTTGAGCACGGCAACCTTCGGCCTGCGGAGCAGGACCTCGTCCGAGGCGTTGAGGACCGCCGGAATGTCCTTGTGAGCGAGCTGAGTCTGCAAGGCGAGGGTGGCGGTGGCGACGACGACCTGCGCGCCTTCTTCGACGCAGTGAACCAGAGCAGGCGCCAAATACCCCAGTGACTTTCCGGTTCCGGTACCGGCTTGAACCAACAGGTGCAGCTCTTCTCGCATCGCTTGGTCGACAGCCTCGACCATCGTCGCCTGGCCAGATCTCTCCTGACCCCCCATCCGGGAGACGGCGGTGGCGAGGAGGTCACGACACATCTTGCTGACCTCGGCGGGCTCACGCGCCATGACACGCCTCCTCGACCTCGACGGCCAGAGCAGGATGAAGATGGGCGATGACATGGGTGCCATCGGCGGTGTGGTCAATGAGTTCGATCGTCCCTTTGTGGTGGATCTTGTCCATGAGGTCTCCGCGCACATAGGGCACGACGACGTCAACCTTCTGGGAAGGCACCGGCAGCGACTCCTCGATGGCTGTCACGAGGTCGTCGATTCCCTCTCCGGTATGAGCCGAGATGACATGGGCACCGGGAAAGGTCGACCGCAACGTCACGATGGTGTCGTCGTCGAGACGATCACTCTTGTTGAGCACCAGAATCTCGGGAATGTCACTGGCGCCGATTCCGGCCAGCACACCACGCACGGCATCGACCTGACCGATGGGATCGGGGTCGGCTGCATCGACGACGTGCACCAGGACGTCTGCCAGCGCAGTCTCCTCGAGGGTGGAGGCGAAGGCCTCGACCAGATCATGCGGAAGGTGGCGCACGAAGCCGACGGTGTCGGTGAGGGTGTAGACGCGACCATCCGCCGTCGTGGTCCGACGAGTCGTGGGGTCAAGAGTGGCGAACAGGGCATTCTCGACGAGCACTCCGGCGCGGGTCAGCCGGTTGAGCAGGGAGGACTTTCCCGCGTTGGTGTATCCGACGATGGCGACGGAGGGCACCTTGTTGCGAAAACGATCAGCCCGCTTGGAAGCACGGGTGGACTCGATGTGTTTGAGACGACGCCGCAGCACCGCGATGCGATGACCGATACGTCGTCTGTCCGTCTCGATCCGGGTCTCACCAGGGCCACGACCACCGATACCAGCACCACCGGCGGCTCGACCACCCGACTGACGGGAAAGGTTCCCACCCCATCCACGCAACCTCTGCCTGAGGTAATTGAGCTGAGCCAATTCGACCTGGGTGCGACCCTCCACGCTGCGGGCGTGCTGGGCGAAGATGTCGAGGATCAACGCCATCCGGTCCACCACCTTGACCTTGACGCGGTCCTCGAGGTTACGAAGCTGAGCGGCATCGAGCTCACCATCACAGATGACCGTGTCGGCTCCGGTGGCCCGGACCACCTCGGCCAGCTCGGCCACCTTGCCTGAACCGATGTAGGTCGCCGGATCCGGGGTCGTTCGTCTCTGCATGACGGCCTCGAGAACCTGTGAACCCGCAGTCTCGGCCAGCGCCTTGAGCTCAGTCATGGCGTTCTCTGCATCGGCGACCGACCCCTGGGTCCACACCGAACAGAGCACCACCCGTTCGAGCCTCAGCTGTCGGTACTCGACCTCCGGGATGTCAGACAGATCAGTCGACATGCCCGGCACGCGGGTCAAGGACAATCGGGCATCCAGGTCGAACTGATCACCGTCGTATACGTCCTGATCGTTGCTGAGGTCCCCGACATCGGGCGCATCCTCACGCTCGTCGTCGAATCGTGCGGTGTCGCTCACCCGGTCCCCGTCCTGTTGGTCCACTGTCCCATGCCCTGATACCTCACATTCCGAGGTCGTCGCGCCAAGTGTAGGGGGAGGTGACGACACGTCACCGACCGTGCTGTTCCTCACTCCTCGGGAAGGTCGACCTTTCCAGACGCGAGGATGATCGCAGGGCCTGTCAGCACTGCGTCGTAACCATCATCAGCAGGACGGAGGGCGACAACGACATGACCGCCAGGCACCCGGACGGTCCAGGGGCCACGGTGGCCGGTACGGGTGGCCATCGTTGCTGCCACCGCAACGGTTCCGGTACCGCACGACATCGTCTCTCCCGATCCGCGCTCGTGGACCCTCATCGAGACCGAATGGTCATCCAACCACTCGACGAATTCGACGTTAACCCCTTGGGGGAAGGCCGACCTGGGGCGCCACGTCGGCGACTCGTCAAGGTTGAGTGCGGCGACGGTCGTGTGGTCCGTCACGACCACAGCATGTGGATTGCCGACGTCAACCTTGTATGCCGGCCACCACATGTCCTGATGTTCGATGGTGACGTCGTCACCATCGACATGGACCGTTCCCATCGTCACCGACACGTCACCGTTGTCACGTAGGGTGACATGGCGAATACCAGCGCGCGTCGCGACATCGGCCTGGTCACCTGCGATACGCCCGGTCTGGGACAGATGACGAGCAAAAACTCGCAGGCCGTTGCCGCACATCTGCGCAATGGTGCCGTCGGCGTTACGGTAGTCCATGAACCACAGATCCGGATCGCCATCCCAGCCAGGAACGTCACCGGCCCGCAGAGCCTGCAGGGTGCCATCGGCGCCAATACCGAATCGACGGTGACACAGCCATCGAACCTGTTCAGGGGTGAGAGGCTCGGGACGGTCGACAATGACGAAGTCATTGCCTGTCCCGTGTCCCTTCCAGAACGTCGTCGTCATACCGTCAATCCTCCTCGCCAGTGGACAGGGCGGTCAACACCCGCGCCACAACCTTGTCATCGAGATCAGGATCAAGCGCATCGAACCACTCGACACGGTCGTCGCGTCGGTACCACATGAGCTGTTTACGGGCGAAACGTCGAGTTCGGGTCACGGTGCGACGACGGGCTTCGGCCTCGTCATAGTCGCCGTCAAGGAACCCCAACACCTGTCGGTATCCCAACGCTCGGCTTGCCGTGCGCCCCTCCCTCAACCCGGCATCAGCCAGGGCGCGGACCTCGTCAACCAGCCCTTCGTCCCACATCTGGTCAACTCGCTTCGCGATTCGCCGATCCATGTCCTCACGAGGAAGCTCCAGGCCGATCTGCACCGTGTTGGGCCAGTGAAAGATACCGTCGGGAAGGGTCGCGGTGAACGACCCCGTGAGCTCAATGACCTCAAGGGCCCGGACGATTCTGCGGCCATTTCCGGGCAAGATCGATCTGGCCGTCCTGGGATCTCGCCGCGCGAGCTCCTCATGCAAGGCCTTCGGGCCTTCGGCATCCAACCTTTCCTGCCACTTCGCTCGCACCTTCGGGTTGGTGGGAGGAACGATCATCTCATCGATGACGGCCTTGGTGTAGAGGGCTGAACCCCCGACCAATACCGGAATGACACCGCGTGACACACACTCTTCGGTCTCGTCGCGCGCCAGCTTCTGCATGAGGACGATTGAACAGGGATCGGTGACATCAAGGATCGACACCAAGTGGTGCTTCACCGCACGCTGCTGGGCGAGCGTAGGGGTGGCGGTACCGATGTTCATCCCTCGATACACCACCATTGAATCGGTGTTGATGATCTCGGCGGGGTGCCCCCCCCGTCCCAGGCGTGAACAGACTCGCACCGCCAACCCTGATTTTCCGCTGGCGGTGGGCCCCAGAAGACATATGACCGGCAGATTCACACGTCCATCCTTGCGCACTGCAACGACATCGGAGCCAACGCGTAGAGCGAAAAGCCTCGCATGGGAGGACCACCTCGTGTGTAGCCTGAAGGAGTCATCCCCGAGAGGGGGAAGCCTCCCGAAAGGAGATCACATGGGACTCTTCGACAAGGCCAAGGACGCCATCAACGACCACAAGGACGACATCAAGGGCCAGGTCAGCCAGCACAGCGACAAGGTCGAGCAGGGCATCGACAAAGCTGGCGACGCTGTCGACGACAAGACCGGCGGCAAGTTCTCCGATCAGGTCAACAAGGGCCAGGATGCCCTCAAGGACAAGCTTGGCGACCTCTGAGTCGTCCACGACACGACGCGGCCTGTCCCCTGAGAGGACCCGCTCCGGATGGGAGTGGATGAGCTGCGACACGAGGGGTTGATGCTCCACTGAGCATCAACCCCTCGTTGCATGTCTGAACGGGTTTCGAGACGAGGTTTCCCGGCCACCGGACTCGACATGACGAAATGGCTCGGACGGCCCGGCCAGTCGTTCAGGTCCGTGGCGCACCAACCGAAGGAATACCGAGCATGGTGGCTTCAGACTGAGAGCATGATTCTTCGCGAATCTGCCATGCATCTCCCCCGCGAGTGCGACGCAAATTCACCAAGCCGCCGTCAGCAACTAAATGATGAGGATGGCCGGAGGTGATAACGACCTCGCCGATGTCTCCGGGGCGCGGGACCTCCCCCCCGGGTGCAAGACTGACGTGAACCAGTCGGTTGTCCCGGGCACGACCGGTGACGCGGTGGGTGGCCTCGTCCTTGCGCCCCTCCCCCTCGGCGAACATCACCTCGACAGTGCGACCGACCTGGGCCTTGTCCTCCTGCCATGCGATATCATCGACGAGCTCGACGAGGCGCTCGTACCGTTCCTGGACGACCGGCTTGGGAACCTGGTCCCCCATGACTCCCGCCGGCGTGTTGGGACGGATGGAGTATTGGAAAGTGAAGGCCGCAGAAAACCTCGACTCCTCGACGACGCGCATGGTCTCGGCGAAATCCGCGTCGGTCTCGCCTGGGAAGCCGACGATGATGTCGGTGGTGATGGCGGCGTCTGGAATGGCCTCGCGCACCCGGCCAAGGATGCCGAGGAACTTCTTGGACCGATACGACCGGCGCATCCGACGCAGCACGTCGTCAGATCCCGACTGCAGGGGCATGTGCAGGCTGGGCATGACGTTGGGGGTCTGCGCCATCGCCTCGATGACATCGTCGGTGAAAGCGGCGGGGTGAGGAGACGCGAACCGCACCCTCTCCAGACCGTCAATTTCGCCGCAGGCGCGCAGTAACTTGGCGAAGGCTCCACGATCACCGAACTGGACTCCGTACGAGTTGACGTTCTGACCAAGCAGGGTGATCTCCTGGACACCCTCGTCGACGAGGGCTCGAATCTCCGAGAGGATTTCGCCGGGACGTCGATCGGTTTCCTTGCCGCGCAGCTGCGGGACAATGCAGAAGGTGCAGGTGTTGTTGCATCCCACCGAGATCGACACCCAGGCCGAATATGCCGAATCGCGCCGAGTCGGCAGGTTCGACGGAAAGGTGACCAGGGACTCCTCGATCTCCACCTGGGCCATGGCATTGTGACGAGCCCGCCTGAGGAGGGCCGGCAGAGAACCCACATTGTGAGTTCCGAAGACCACATCGACCCATGGCGCCCGGGCGACGACGGTGTCCTTGTCCTTCTGGGCCATGCAGCCGCCGACGGCCAGCTGCATCCCAGGATGCGCCGACTTCACCGGGGCCATGTGACCGAGCGTGCCGTAGAGACGATTGTCGGCATTCTCGCGAACCGCACAGGTGTTGAAGACGACGACGTCAGCCGGCGCCAAGGTGTCGGTTCTGGGATCGGGAACGTAGCCGGCCTCTTCGAGGAGGCCAGCAATCCGTTCGGAGTCATGGACATTCATCTGACACCCGTAGGTCACGACCCGGTAGGTCGGGGCCTCGGTGTGCGGCACGGTGTTATTGGGCATGGCGCGAACACTCTACGTCATCTGCCCAGCCATAGGACCACTCCGTTTCTCACACCGCAGTGTGCAGCACGAGCACGATCGCGCCATGCACCAGCACGAACACCCCCGAGACCACAGGAACTTCAGCCAGGGTGAGTACCTTCTCCAGAGTTGCGATACCCCATAGGCGTCATCATTGCCCAAGGACCACTGAGCGGAAAAAGCGTCACGACCCTCCCCCAATATCGGAGAATTCCTGATGTGCCTTCACCTTTGGCAAATACCAGGCGAGACAGATGGCGTCAGCTATCGCGCCGTCGACCAGTCCTACACCACGCCAGGACATACCTTCGGCACACCGAAACCCGACCACATTCGCTCCCACCACAGAAGAGGACGTCAATAGTCGAAAAGCACGTGCCAATCGATCCAGCGAGAAAGACTGACGCAAGGATGAGATGGCAGGCGTTGACAAGTACCTGATACTGACACCTAACCCGTCATGGACCCTGCCGTGAATTCTGAGATCTTCATCGCGATCCCCTATTTGTCAAAGGGCTCCTGGGCGGCCGCTCACGTCGTCATGACGTCGCGAGGATGTACAACGATCACCTGAGCCGGCGGAACAACTCATCTTTGAGTAAATTCCCGCCGGGACACACCATATACATACAACAGCGAGAACTGTGGAAAAGAAACGGATGACGAAAACTGACGGAACCCCTCAGGACCGAGAGCTCAAGAATTAGCGTCCGCAAAGGTCTCAGCGATAAACTTTTCATCATGATCAGTGACGTCACCCTCCCCACCGGCACCCAGTACAAGATTTCCCATGGTTCTTGGCAGGCCATCGTGACGGAGCAGGGAGCCACCCTTCGTACCCTTCGCCACAACGAGGACGACGTCATCAAGACCTTCGAGGCTGACCAGTCGCCGGCTTCGTCGCAAGGGCAGCATCTGCTTCCCTGGCCCAACCGCATCCGTGACGGCCGCTACCGGTTCGATGACGTTGACCAGCAGCTGGCGATCAGCGAGGTCGGTCGCAACAACGCCATTCATGGTCTGGTGGCGTGGTCACCGTGGTCCCTCGTTGAGCACACCGACTCCTCGGTGACCCAGGAGATCCGAATCATGGCTCGGCCTGGCTGGCCTGGAACAATTGATGTCCGGCTGACCCACAACCTGGACGATCACGGCCTGAAGGTCACTGTGAGGGCTCGGAACGTCGGGGCCAAGGCGGTGCCCTTCGGCTATGCCGCCCATCCCTATTTCTGCCTCGGCGGATCCATTGATGAGTGGAAGGTTGACGCCCCGTTCGCCTCGTGGCTGCAGGTCGACGAGCGACTGTTACCGGTTCGGATCTGCGAGATGGACGAGGTCCACACCATGAATGGACAGTCTCTCGGTCAGCGCACCTTTGACACCGCCTACACCGTGGGACGGGGAGACACCGTTGGATCGCCGGCATGGCGTTTCAAGGTCACCAGCGGTGAGACGAGCCATGAGCTGTGGGGAGATGTGACCATGGGCTGGGCGCAGATTTACACTCCGGATGACCGCCTCAGCCTCGCTGTCGAGCCGATGACATGCGGGCCGGATGCCTTCAACGAGGGGCCCACCCACGACGACGTCATCCGCCTGGAGCCCAGGGACGAGGTCGTCCTCACCTGGGGAATCGCCTGAGCCACCGCTCAGGACTCTCCCACCATCTCCACGGCTTGGAAGGAACGGATGACGGTGACCCTGGTCCGTCCTGGCACGGTGACCTGTTCCCCCACCGCCAACGCGATCTGGCGTGCGAGTCGAGATGCGTGCACATCGTCGACTGTGCCCGGATCGACGAGGACCTGGACCTCACGTCCGGCTTGCAGCGCGAAGGACCGTTCGACCCCGGGGAAGCTGGTGGCAATCTCCTCGATGGTGTCCATCCGGCGAACGTGGGACTCCAAGGAATCCCGACGTGCTCCTGGACGGGCCGCAGAGATCGCGTCAGCAGCCTTGACGATGAGATCCGTGACGCCCACCGGTTCGATCTCATCGTGGTGGGCTGCAATGGCATGCACGACCTCATCAGATTCCCCATGACGTCGGGCCAATTCAGCGCCAATGGCCGCGTGGGTTCCCTCAATCCCAGGGGTGAGGGACTTACCAAGATCGTGCAGGAAGGCCGCACGACGACAGGTGTCGACATCGGCACCGATTTCGGCGGCCAAGATGGCGGCAAGACGGGCGCACTCGACGCAGTGATCGAGGACCTGTTGGCCGTAGGAGGTCCGGAAGCGCAGGGACCCGAGGATCGGTAGGAGCCGCTCGTCGATGTCGTCGATCCCGGCTTCGGACAGCGCCTCGGACGCGGCTCCCAGGCACATCTGGTCGATGTGGTCGACGGCTCGCTGATGGGCCTTTTCGATACTGATGGGGTGGATGCGACCATCTTCGACCAGATCGACGAGAGCCTGTCGGGCCACCTCGCGTCGCATGGGGTCGAAGCAGCTCAGCAAGACGATACCCGGGGTGTCATCGATGATGACCGTGACTCCCGTCACCTGCTCGAAGGTGCGGACGTTGCGGCCTTCTCGCCCGATGACGCGACCCTTCATCTCGTCGCTGGGCAGTGGCACCACGCTGACAACGGTGTCAGCAACCATCTCGGAGGAACACCGCTGTATGGCATCGGCCACGATGTGACGGGCCTTGCCCTCGGCGTTTTCCGTCACTTCTGCGATGATCGCTCGAGCGTCATTCTCGGCCAGGACGCGGGCCTCTCTGCTGAGGTGCTCTGCAAGTTCGTCCCGGGCCTGGTCGAGGGACATCCCAGCAACTCGCTCCAGCTCGGTGACGATCCGCTCATCCCGTCTATCGAGTTCTGCGTCTCGCTCGTCGAGGCGGAAGCTGCGCTCGGCCAACTCCAAGCGATCCCTCTCGAGCTTGTCGAGGCCTTCGTCGAGGCGGCGACGGGCCTCGCGCAGCTGACGATCACGCTCTGTCAGCTCCTCGACGGAGCGCCGGTTGATCTCGAGCAAAGCCTCCGCACTGTGGCGAGCCTGTTCGGCATGATCAGCCCGACGTTCCTCATCAGCGACCCGAACACGACTGGACTCGAGCGCAACGCGAGCTGACGCGATCTCGTCACGACTGTCCGAAAGGTCTTGAGTAGCACGAGCCAGGCGCTCCTCGCTGCGGGAAAGCTCCAAGGCCTTCGCATCACGTTCAGACTCTGCTCGTTCCGCCCTCCTGCCAATGGCTCGACGGTCTGCCAGCCAGCCAATGATGACTGCCACTGAGAGCACCGCCACCACGACGAGTGCGATGAGCATGACCTCCACCCTTCCTCACATCCTGACTCGGAGCTGCAGCGTCGCCCCCCTGACGTCGGTGCCAGGAAAACCGAGGTGAGGGGCAAACGATACGACCCTAGTCGAAGGGGCCGGTTATCGGCGCTTCGGGGGTTCTTCACCGAGTTCCTCGCGGGCGGCACGGATGGCGGCCCAGGCGACCTGGGGTCCGTAGCCCTTGCGGGCCAGGGCACCCAACACCCGGCGGGTCAGACGGGCTTCCTCGACACCTCGACCTGCCCGCAGCTTGTTCACTGCGAGTTCGGTGGCGGCATCCAACTCGTCAGCCTCCGTGATCTGGGAGGTCGCGTCCTCAATGATCTGGGAATCGACCCCTTTGCGCGACAATTCGACTGCCACTGCTCTGCGGGACAGACCTCGCACACCGTGACGGGACGCTATCCATCGGTTGGCAAAGTCAGCATCATCGACGAGCCCCACCTCGGTGAGGCGATCAAGGACTGTCTCACGCACCTGCTCGGGCACACCTTTGGAATCCAGAGCTGCTGCGAGTTCACTTCGGGTGTTGGCCCGACGATCCAGTCGTTTGAGGCAGATCTCGCGAGCTTCCTCGTACCACTGGTCGTCGGTCAACTCCTCTGGAGAATCCTTGTGTCGCCGGCTCAGAATGCCACCTCACCGGTCTCGGGATCGACCCCCTCGGGGACCTCAACCTCGCGCAGGCCCAGGTGGGTGAGGATCTTGTCCTCGATCTCGTTGGCGACGTCCGGGTTACCCCTGAGAAAGTTGCGAACATTCTCCTTGCCCTGGCCCAGCTGCTCATTGTTGTAGCTGAACCACGATCCGGACTTGGTGATGATTCCGCAGTCCACACCCATGTCGATAAGGCTTCCCTCTCGGGAAATGCCCTGCCCATAGAGAATGTCGAACTCGGCCTGTTTGAACGGCGGGGCGACCTTGTTCTTCACGACCTTGACGCGGGTACGGTTACCAACCATCTCGGAGCCGTCCTTGAGGGTCTCGATGCGACGCACGTCCAGGCGCACCGAGGAGTAGAACTTCAACGCACGTCCACCGGTGGTCGTCTCCGGGGAGCCGAACATGACACCGATCTTCTCGCGCAACTGGTTGATGAAGATGGCCGTCGTCCCGGCAGCGTTGAGGGCACCAGTCATCTTGCGCAGGGCCTGACTCATGAGGCGAGCCTGCAGACCGACATGGGAATCACCCATCTCTCCCTCGATCTCAGCCTTCGGGGTGAGGGCTGCAACGGAGTCGACGACGATGAGCTCGAGGGCGCCCGACCGCACCAGGGTGTCGGCAATCTCGAGTGCCTGCTCACCGTTGTCGGGCTGGCTCACCAGCAGGGAGTCGGTGTCGACACCAAGCTTGCGGGCGTATTCCGGGTCGAGGGCGTGCTCGGCGTCGATGAAGGCGCAGATGCCGCCTTCGGCCTGAGCATTCGCGATGGCGTGCAGGGCCACGGTCGTCTTGCCGGAGGACTCCGGACCGTAGATCTCGACGATCCGGCCACGCGGGAGACCTCCCACGCCGAGGGCGACGTCCAGGGCTACTGACCCGGTCGGGATCGCCGCAATCTTCACTGTCTCCTGTTCGCCAAGGCGCATGACGGAGCCCTTGCCGTGCTGCTTCTCGATCTGCTGCAAGGCCGTGGCAAGGGCCTTTTCGCGATCTGCGGTCGCTGCCATGTCGTTCCTTCCTTGAAGGCGGTCTCCCGCCTCATCTGCCGCGCGGCATCGCCGCAGCGTTGGTCGTATGTCGTGAGTTGGTCGTATGTCGTCATGAGGGAGACTCACCGGTTTCCCCGTGCCATCACCCAAACTGTAGGAGCGGGGGCGGACAATCCGTCAGGCAATGCGTTGCTGTGGACAACTGCCGTCACGACTGCCCCCTCGCTTGTGGACAACCCTTCCAGATACCACTGACGACTTTGCAGCACATCGTGTTCCGGTTTTGTTCCACTTCTGTTCCGACACCACGTCCTCATCGTCGGGACACGTCCCATCCCCCAGATCAGCGCAGCGAATCGGGCAGCTCCAGCGCTTTCCAGCAGGTCCGCCAAATCGTCTTGGCATCGACTCCATCGGCCAAGGCTTCCTGCACCGTTCGTGAGTCGAGACCCGGTACGGCCTGCTGTGCAGCCCAGATTCGGCAGTAGTCGTCGCCCAGAACCTCAGCCAGTCGCGTCCACAATTGGGTCTCTGTCATGAAGACAAGCCTAAGGGCAGGATAAAATCAGCGCAGATGTGCGAACGCTCACTGCGCGGCTCTCCCCCACGAGCCGTGAGTCACGCGAAAGGAGAAGCGATGACGATGCCGTCGGATGCCCGCTCGTCATCCTCACGACGAAACGACCGCATGGTCGCCATTCTCGCCATGTTGCGTGACCACGACGAGGTTCCCCTGCGCGACATGGCGGCCACCTTGGGAGCGAGCGCTGCGACGATCCGACGCGATGTCGCCTCGCTCGCTGAGCAGGGCCTGCTCATTCGCTCACACGGGACAGCTCGTCGCGCTGGAACGGGCGCCGAATTGCCCGTCAATTTGCGAGACGGTCGGCGTCGTGGCGCCAAGGAAGCGATCGCGCACGCCGTCGCATCCGAGCTCCCCGTCGGACGTCATGCGATTGGGCTCACCGGGGGCACGACGACCACCGAGATCGTGCGTGCCTTGCACCACCGTCATGATCTCACCCTCATCACGAACTCCGTGAGCATTGCTCTCGAGGCCGCCAGCCAGGGCCAGCAACGTGTCCTCATCACCGGCGGTGTGCTGCGCCCCTCCTCCTTGGAACTGGTCGGCTCCCTGGCCGAGTCAACCTTCAAGCAGGTCAACGTCGGCACCGCCATCGTGGGGTGTGACGGAATGAGTGCCGAGGGTGGCCTGACGACCCACGACGGCATCGAAGCCGCTGCAAACCACACCATGATCAAGAGGGCAGCTCGCATCATCGCGGCCGTCGACGGCTCCAAGATCGGTCGGGTCACCCTGGCAAAGCTGGCCGATGCCAAGGACGTCGACCTCCTCGTCACTGACGACTCAGCCGATCCCGACAAGCTGGCCACGCTGCGTGCCCTCGGAATCGCGATTCGTATCGTCCACGCACCGACTGACTGATCAGGCCGCGCACGTCGTCCGGAGACGAGGTCAATCCGGACAATTCGCGGCCCCAAAGGCCCACAACACAGAAGTTCCCGGCCCCAGCGGGACCGGGAAACGTCAAAAGTTCAGGATGGTGGTCATGCCGCAACAGTGATGTGGTGATCGGGGGTGCCTTCACTGCTGAGCATCTTGTCGCTGACGATCCGCATCAATTCGGACTGCGGTAGATCCAGAGCCGTGCAAATGGCCAGGATGAGCTCGCTGGAAGCTTCCTTCTGGCCCCGCTCGACCTCCGACAGGTATCCGAGGGAAACGCGTGCGGCAGAAGACACCTCCCGCAAGGTACGGCCCTGTGCGAACCTCTGCTCACGCAGCGACTCGCCGAGTATTTCACGCAGCAGAGCTGATTTCATGGGCGTCTCCTCCTAGGTGATTCATCCATGACAACGCCCCCAACGGATGAAACATTCCCTACGCGGCGAAATTTTTCACACTTTTCCTGCGGGGGGTTGTCGTCAGCTCGGTGAACGGCTCACAACCTCGCATCCGAGGCCAAGAAGTGCCTCGACCGTCAATCGCCTAATGTCTTCACGTGCCCCCCTCAACTGGAGGCGCTTGACGACCGGAGCTCCCTGGTACACCGCACCAATGAAGACCGTTCCGGGCTCCTCACCGTTCTGGGGATCTGGCCCGGCAACCCCGGTGCACGACAGACCGATATCAGCCCGGCACGCCTTGCGACACCCCATCGCCATCTGAGCAGCGGTGATGGAATTGATGACCCCGTTCTCGGCGATCCAGCCAGCATCGACCCCAGCGAGCGTGGTCTTGAGGTCGCTGGCGTACGTCACCAGCCCCCCACGAAACACCGCCGAGGCGCCCGGAACGGTCGTGATCGTCGCCGCGACCAGGCCGGCCGTCAGGGATTCGCAGGTTGCCGCCGTCAGACCGCGTTCCGACAACCCGGCAATGAGTCGACGTGCTCCTTCGTCGCCGATCACTTGACGCTCCGCTTCCCGGACTTCGCCGACTTGCCCCCAGCGGTCTTGGCACGGTCGCGGATCTGGAGGGCGTCCCTGATGTACACCAGGCCAGTGACGACAGTGAGCAGGAAGGCGATGATCATGACAGCCCAGGCAATGACATCGACGAAGGTCGGGGTTCGCCACAGTCCGAGGCAGAACAGCATGATTGCCAAGGCCTGCATCGCCGTCTTGAGCTTGCCACCCCTGTTGGCCGCCATCACCTCATACTTGAGCATCTTCATCCGCATGACGGTGATGCCCCATTCGCGCAGCAGGATGATGATTGTCATCCACCATGGCAGCTCACCGAGGATCGACAGGCCGATGAAGGCCATGCCGGTGAGCGCCTTGTCAGCGACGGAGTCACCAATCTTGCCGACGTTGGTGACGAGGTCGTACTTGCGCGCAATCTTGCCGTCGACGAAATCGGTGAGGATCGCCAGCATGAAGACGATCGTCGTCGCCGTCCGCCAGCTGCCTTCATGGGGATGGGCCAAGAGCATCCATCCGAAGACGGGAACCGCAATGACTCTCAGCAGGGTCAGCGCATTCGGAACGTTGACGTTGCTGGAGCGGTCCTTCTTCGTGGCCATGGGCTCAGTATGTCGCGTGACGACGAGTGATGCGACCCACCGCCCCGAAACGGTTCCGGATTGGTCAATCGGCGTCAGTACCGTGGGACCACGGTAGTGCTCATACCGTTGCGATGACGTTCAGGCCTACGCCGGGCGCGCAATGAGGTCGACGCCGTCAGAGCCGACGAACTCGACGTCGACGATGTCCCCGACGCTCGCCCCGGCAACATCAACGAGGGTCACGACCCCGTCAACCTCTGGACCCTGGTGCTCCGCCCTACCGACAATGGCTTCGTCGGTCTCCTCGATCATGACCCGCCCACGGGTGCCGACACGATCCTCGGCACGCTGGGAGACGAGCTCGTCGATGAGATCGGCAAGGTCCTCGCGTCGAGCAGCGATGACGTTCTCGTCAACATGCCCGTCAAGGGTCGCTCCCTCGGTACCTTCCTCGTCGGAATAGGCGAAGACACCAGCAACGTCGAGACGCGCCCGCTGCAGGAATTCCGCGAGGACTCCGACATCAGCCTCGGTCTCGCCGGGGAAACCGGTGATGAAGTTCGACCTGAAGCCGGCCTCTGGGCAACAGGACCGGATGGACTCGATGATGTCGAGGAAGGACTCGGCGTCGCCGAAGCGACGCATCCGACGCAACAACGGCCCTGACGCGTGCTGGAAGGACAGATCGAAGTAGGGCACGACCTTGTCAGTCGCCACCATGGCCTCGATGAGGCCCGGTCGAAGTTCTGCGGGCTGCAGGTAGGACACCCGGATCCACTCCAGCCCCTCGACCTGGTCCAAGCCGGTGAGGAGCTTCTCCAGCGCGCGTAAATCCCCTAGGTCCTTGCCGTAGGAGGAGGAGTTCTCGCTGACGAGAAAGACCTCCTTGACACCATGGTCAACCAGCCAACGTGCCTCCTCGACAATCTCGGCGGCAGGTCGGGAGAGGTAGGAGCCACGGAATCGCGGGATGGCGCAGAAGGCACAGCGCCGATCACAGCCCAAAGCCATCTTGAGCGGTGCGCTGGGCCCCGAACCGAGACGACGTCGGGTGGCTCGGGGGCCTGAGGCCGGAGCCAGGGAGGCCGGCAGGTCGGGGGCAGTGCCATGACCGGGAACCGAGACGCCGGAGCTGGCTGAACCTCGATCGACCGGGGTGAGGGGAAGCAGGGTGCGACGATCACGGGGAACACGGGCCTCGATCGATCCGCCGTCGAGGATGGTGCGAAGTCGGTCCGCGATGTCGTCGTAGTCGTCGAACCCCAGCACAGCGTCGGCCTCAGGAAGGGACTCGGCCAGTTCACGTCCATATCGCTCGGCCATGCATCCCACCGCGACGACCGACTGGGTGGTTCCTTGAGCCTTGAGGTCTGCGGCAGCCAGCAAGGTGTCGACGGAGTCCTTCTTGGCCTGCGCAATGAATCCGCAGGTGTTGACGACGACCGTCTCGGCCACGCTGGGGTCGTCAACGAGTCGGAATCCGCCAGCCTCCATGCGGGCCGCAAGCTCCTCGGAATCGACGTCGTTGCGGGCGCAGCCCATCGACACGAGATGGACTGTCATGAGGTGATCACCGACGGACACGAGACTCCATTCTGATGGGCGAGGTGGTTTCGGCCGCATCCTACGCGTCTACCGTGGAACACATGACCTTTCATAAGACCGACCACCACAGGAATGCCATCGCCTACGAGGTTGCCGGGCTGACGTGGCTCGCGGCTGCTCAGCCCACTGGGGCTGCGATAGTCGAGGTCTTGGACCACGGCAATGGTTGGCTCACGGAACCCGAGCTCTTTCCGGTCCATCCCACCCGTAAGGCAGCTGAGGAATTCGGTCGACGTCTGGCCCACACCCACGCAGCAGGGGCATCCCACCTGGGAGCGGCTCCCGACGGGTTCACCCCTGACGGCGGGTACATCGGTCGTGCTCCCCTGCCTCTGCCCTGTGAACACATCGACTCGTGGGGAGAGTTCTACGCGCGTTACCGCATCGAGCCCTACATGGACAGCCTTGACGCCGACGCCCGGGCAATCATGTCCGCACTCGTCGACCGGCTTGCCAGCGGGGTGTTCGACCACGACCAGCCCGCGCTGGTGACCTACCCTGCCGCGCGTACCCACGGCGACATGTGGTCCGGGAACCTCATGTGGACCTCCGAGGGGGTCGTCCTCATCGATCCTGCTGCCCAGGGTGGTCACGCCGAGGAGGACCTTGCCTGCCTGTCGGTCTTCGGTGCCCCCTTCACCAACGAGATCCGTGCCACGTACAACGAGGAGTCCCCGCTGGCCGACGGTTGGCAGGAGCGAATCGGGTTGCACCAGCTCCACATGCTCATCGTCCACTGCTTCCTCTTCGGCGGCGGATATGTCGGGAAAACCGTCGAGGTGGCACGCCGCTACCTCTGATCGCTTTCCCAGGAACGAGCTCATGGCCCCGCCATATGACGGGGCCACGAATATGTCTCACCAGCCGGTTCTCGGCATCGATGTAAGCCGATGAGGCCAGCCTGGACGGGCTCACATGAAAGGAATCAGTGGGAGTCGGACCAGGCCTGCGGATCTGAGGACCAGGTCTGCAGGGTGGCCAGCTGCTCCGGGGTGATGCGTCCGGACTCCGCTGCCACCTCGATGAGAGTCGGGTAGTTCGACAACGTGTACAGCGGCAGACTGGCCTCCTCGAACGCACGATGCCCCTTCTCCAACTCGTAGGAGAACAGGGCGAGGACGCCGGCCACCGTCGATCCCTCCCGCTCGACGGCCTGAGCAGCCTTGAGTACGGAGCCGCCGGTGGAGATGAGATCCTCGACCATGACGACCCTGGACCCGGATGGAATGCACCCCTCGATCTGATTGCCACGTCCGTGGTCCTTGGGTGCGGAACGGACGTAGGCCATCGGAACGCCGAGGCGATCGGCGGCCAGCGCGGCATGGGCGATACCAGCGGTGGCAGTACCGGCGACGACGTCGACCTGGTCGACATTCGCGCGCACGAGCTGGGCCAGGCCCGAAGCGATGAGGTCACGGGTCTGTGGGTCCGAGAGGGTCACTCGGTTGTCGCAGTAGATCGGTGAATGCAGGCCGGAAGCCCAGGTGAAGGGGGCATCCGGGGCCAGCGAGACGGCTTCGATGGCGAGCAGACGCTCTGCGAACTGCTGGGCGATCTCCTTGTTGGTGACGGTCATGGCGTTCTTCCTCCAGGTCGTGTTGTCGTCAGGCTGCCGTACGCCCGACATTCCATTCGTCGCGGATGGCGTGGTAAGCCGCGACCGGGTCGTCGGACTTGGTGATGGGACGGCCCACCACGATCGCCGAGGAGCCCATCGACGCTGCGTTGCCGGGGGTGGCGACCCGGGACTGGTCCCCTACTGCGGCGCCTGCTGGACGGATACCGGGGGTGACGCGCAGGAAGTCCGGGCCCGTCACCGAGGCGATGTCGGCGGCCTCATGGGCCGAGCAGACGACACCGACCAGACCCGCCGACTGGGCAAGTTTTGCGTAGTTACGCACCGATTCAGCCAGCGACACCTCAATGAGTTGCTCTGTCCTGAGCGCCTCCGGGGAGGTCGAGGTGAGCTGGGTGATGGCAATGACACGAGTATTCTGGGCCGCATCCCCAAGACCCTCCAGAGCCGCCTCCATCATGGCCCTTCCGCCCGCGGCGTGGACGGTCAGCAGATCCGCTCCCAGCCTCGACAGGCTTGCGGCCGCTCCCTTGACAGTGTTGGGGATGTCGTGGAGTTTGAGGTCGCAGAAGACATCGTGCCCAGCCTCCTTGAGGCTGGTGATGACACTCGGACCAGCGGCGTAGAACAGCTCCATGCCCACCTTGACGAAGAGACTTTCGTCGAACTCCGCGACGAAGTCGAGGGCGGCCTCGGCGCTGGGAAGGTCAAGGGCGATGATCGGGCGGCTGGTGTCCATGTGTACTCCTTGATGGTGGTCGATGATCATCGAGACCGACGGACCTCGGTACGAAGATCCTCGAGGCTGGAGATGTGCAGGTCGTCCATGAGCGGCTCGAGTCCCTCGATGATCTTGGGGCAGGCCAGTGGATCGGTGAAGTTGGCGGTGCCGACTGCGACGGCCGAGGCTCCGGCCATCATGAGTTCCAGCGCATCGGCGCTGGTCGTCACCCCACCCATCCCGATGACGGGAATGTCGACGGCTCTGGTGACGGCGTCGATCATGCGCACTGCGATGGGAAGGACGGCTGGGCCGGAGAGCCCGCCCGTGCCATTGGCGATGACGGGCTTTCGCCATCCCAGGTTGATCCGCATACCGGTGAGGGTGTTGATGAGGGTCAAGCCATCAGCCCCGGCGTCGGCGACCGCCCGGGCGATCTCGGTGATGTCGGTGACGTTGGGAGACAGCTTGACGTAGACCGGCACGCCGGCGGCCGCGACGACAGCCCTCGTCAAGTCATGGGCGGCGGCCGCATTGGTGCCAAAGGTGATCCCGCCGCGCTTGACGTTGGGGCAGGAGATGTTGATCTCCAGGGCTGCAACGTTCGGGGCTGTCGAGGTGACCTCGGAAACCTTGACGTAGTCCTCGGTGGTGTACCCGGCAACGTTCGCGATGATCGGCAGGTCCGGGAAGTGCTCGGCCAGCCACGGCAGCTTTTCGGCCATGACGACGTCGAGCCCCGGATTCTGCAGACCGATGGCATTGAGCATCCCGCCTGGCGTCTCGGCGACCCTGGGAACCGGGTTGCCAGGACGCGGCTCGACGGTGGTCGCCTTGACCATGATCGATCCCAGCACTGACAGGTCGTAGTACTGGGCGTACTCGGCGCCGAACCCGAAACACCCACTGGCGGGCATGATCGGATTCTTGAGCTCCAGGCCCGGCAGGCAGACGGCCAATCTGTTCACAGCACGACCTCCTCGGCCTCGAACACCGGTCCGTCGTAACAGACCCGGAACTGGTGATCGGGATGTCTCGCGTCCGAGATGACACAGGCGTAGCAGGCACCCACCGCGCAGGCCATCCTCTCTTCCAAGGAGAGTTGGGTACGCACCGTCGGTGCCAGCGCCGACCTCACCCACTTCAGCATCGGGGTGGGCCCACAGGCCTGCACGATGTCGGGGGCGAACCGTCGCGCTGCGTCGGTCTCGGCGATCTGGGCAACGGTCCCCTTCGTCCCCACCGAGCCGTCGTCGGTGGAGATGAGCACCTCGCCCAGCTGGGAGAACTCGTCGACCCAGAAGATGTCGTTACGGTCCCGGAATCCAAGTCGGAACTGCACCTGGACGCCACGCTCGACGAGGCAACGACCGAGCAGGTACAGCGGCGGGATGCCCACACCTCCCCCCACGAGCAGGGCGCGCTGGCCTGGATGCACGGCGTCGGGGTCGAATCCGTGTCCCAGGGGGCCGAAAACATCCATTCTTGCCCCGAGAGGCGCCCGTGACAGCTCGTCGGTCCCTCGACCGACCACCCGGAAGATGAGGGTGTATCCCCCCTCGTCGGCGTCAGCGATGGACAGTGGCCGACGCAGCACGTGCAGTCCACCGAGCAGCAGGTCGAGGAAGGTCCCCGGAACGACTCTGGGCATCGGCTGGTCAGGGATGAGGCGCACCGCGTACACTCCGGCGGCGATCTCCCGACGATCCGACAGTTCCATCAGCTGAGGGGCCTGGCACAGCTCCGTCGTATCACTCATCAGATCGACTCCGTCGAGAAGACTCGCGACTCCATCACCCGACAGATAGCCGCAGCGGTGTCGAGAGAGGTGAACAGCGGGATGCCGCGAGCGATGGCCTCACGACGTATCTGCTTTCCGTCGATGATGGTCTCCTGGCCATTACCCATGACGTTGATGACGGCGTCGCAACCGTTGCGGTTGATGAGGTCGAGGACGGACTCGGTGGAACCGGCCTCCCCCGACCCGATCTTCTCGGCCGCGTCGATCCGCAAGCCACCCTCGTCGAAGAATCGCGCAGTGCCCTTGGTGCCGACGAGCTGGAATCCAATCCGGTCGAAGCGGCGGGCCAGGGCGAGGGCCTCGGGCTTGGCGTCATCGGCCACCGTGATGAGGATCTTGCCGTACTCGGGGAGGTGCAGACTGGCGGCCTCGAAGACCTTGTACAGCGCCTTCTCGACGGTGTCGTCGGAACCCATGACCTCGCCGGTCGACTTCATCTCAGGGCCCAGGTGCGAGTCGACCAGGTCGAGCTTGGAGAAGCTGAAGACCGGGGATTTGACGTGGATGCGTGTGGGCACCGGCAGCAATCCGGGCTGCAGACTGAGGTCCGACAGTTTCTCCTTGAGGATGATCCGGGTGGCCACCTCAGCCATCGACACGCCGGTGACCTTGGACAGGAAGGGCACGGTGCGCGATGCACGAGGATTGGCCTCGATGACGTACACGGTGTCCTCGCCATCGGCAGGATCCTTGGCGATGACGAACTGGATGTTGAGGATCCCCCTGGTGTTGAGCCCCAGGGCCAGCTTCGTCGTCACCTCGACGATCCGGTCGGTGACCTTCTGGCTCATCCGCTGCGGTGGGTAGACGGCCATCGAGTCGCCGGAGTGCACGCCCGCACGCTCGATGTGCTCCATGATACCGGGAATGAGGACATCGGTACCGTCACAGATGGCGTCGACCTCACACTCCAGACCATTGAGGTAGCGGTCCACCAACACTGGCTTGTCAGGGCTCGCGTGGACGGCGTCGCGCATGTAGCGCTTGAGCTCCTCGGCGCTCGTCACGATGGCCATGGCGCGACCCCCAATAACGTAGGAGGGACGCACCAGCACCGGGTATCCGAGCTCCTCGGCAACCGCCAGGGCTTCATTGGTAGAGCGTGCGGTACCGCCTGGGGCCTGTGGGATCCCCAGCTCGGCCAGCAGGGACTCAAATCCCTCACGGTCCTCGGCGCGGTCGAGGTCGGCCAGCTGGGTGCCCAGGATCGGCACTCCGGCGGCCTCCAGCGGGCCCGCAAGGTTGATCGCCGTCTGGCCACCGAATTGGACGATGACCCCCTCTGGCTGTTCGAGGTCGATGACGTTCATGACGTCCTCGATGGTGAGGGGCTCGAAGTACAGCTTGTCAGAGATCGAGAAGTCGGTGGAAACCGTCTCCGGGTTGGAATTCATGATGATCGCCTCGTACCCGGCAGCCTGGATGGCCTTGACCGAATGCACGGTGGCGTAATCGAACTCGATGCCCTGGCCGATGCGGATCGGTCCGGAGCCCAGCACCAGGACGCTGGGCCGATCCGACCTCACCGACTCGTTCTCCACCTCGTAGGTCGAGTAGAAGTACGGAGTCGAGGAGTCGAACTCGCCGGCGCAGGTGTCGACCATCTTGTAAATGGGCGTGATCCCGGTCTCGACCCGACGGGTACGCACCTCGTCGGCGGTCGTGCCCCAGGACCGGGCGACGGCCGCGTCGGAGAAGCCATTGCGCTTGGCGATCCAGAGGGTTTCCGGATCGTCGGGGCAAGCTCGCAGCCTCTCCTCGATCTCGAGGATGTGGGCGATCTTGTCGAGGAAGAAGACGTCGATCTTGGTCTGCTGGTGGAGTTCGTGCACCGTGCGTCCGCGGCGGATCGCCTCGGCCAGACAGAAGAGCCGGTCGTCACGGGCGTGCAGCAGGCGTTCCTCGAGGACATCGTCGGGCAGGTCCGCGACATCACGCAGCGCGATGTGGTCGACCCCGATTTCCAAGGAACGCACTGCCTTGAGCAGGGATTCCTCGATGGTGCGGCCCAGGGCCATGACCTCGCCGGTGGCCTTCATCTGGGTGCCGAGGCGACGATCGGCCCGTGCGAACTTGTCGAAGGGCCAGCGCGGAATCTTGGCGACGACGTAGTCGAGCATGGGCTCGAACATCGACCAGGTCGTCCCGGTGACAGGGTTGCGGATCTCGTCGAGGGTCATACCGACGGCGATCTTCGCCGCAATCTTGGCGATCGGGTAGCCGGTGGCCTTGGACGCCAGGGCCGAGGACCGCGAGACGCGCGGGTTGACCTCGATGACGTAGTACTGGAAAGACTCAGGATCCAGGGCGAGCTGGACGTTGCAGCCGCCCTCGATGCCCAGCGCCCGGACGATCTCGATCGACGCGTCACGCAGCATCTCATGTTCGACGTCAGTGAGGGTCTGGGTGGGGGCGAAAACGATGGAATCGCCGGTGTGGACGCCGACCGGGTCGAAGTTCTCCATGGTGCAGACCACCATGGCGTTGTCTGCGCCATCGCGCATCATCTCGTACTCGATCTCCTTGTACCCCGCGATCGACTGCTCGACCAGGCACTCGGTGACCGGGGAGAGCTCCAGTCCCTTCCCGACGACGCGTACCAGTTCAGCCTCGTCACGGCAGATGCCGCCGCCGGTACCACCGAGGGTGTAGGCAGGACGGACGATGAGCGGGTAACCGATGGAGTTGCCCACCTCGACCGCCTCTTCGACGGTGTGGACGATCTCGGACGCGGGCACCGGCTGGCCCAGCTCGTCCATGAGCTGCTTGAACAGATCACGGTCCTCGGCCCTCTCGATGGCGGAGAGCTTGGTGCCAAGCAGCTCGATGCCCAACTCCTCGAGGATCCCGGACCTGGCCAGGTCGGTGGCCATGTTGAGGCCGGTCTGACCGCCCAGGGTGGGGACGATGGCGTCGGGACGCTCCCGACGCAGGATCGAGGAGACGAACTCCAAGGTGATCGGCTCGATGTAGACCTTGTCGGCGATGTCACGGTCGGTCATGATCGTCGCCGGATTGGAGTTGACGAGGATGACCTCGTACCCCTCCTCCTTGAGGGCCAGGCAGGCTTGGGTGCCGGCGTAGTCGAACTCGGCAGCCTGACCGATGATGATCGGACCGGATCCGATGACGAGGACACGATGCAGGTCGGTGCGGCGGGGCATCAGTTCTGGCCTCCAGAGTGATTGGCGTCCATGAGTGCCACGAAGTCGTCGAAGACGTGGGCTGCGTCGTGCGGCCCGGCGGCCGCGTCAGGGTGGTACTGCACCGAGAAGGATCCGAGCCGGGCGTGACGCACACCCATGACCGTCTCGTCATTGATCTCGATGTGGGTGATCTCCAGCTCGGTACCGGCCACTGAGTCGGGATCGACGGCGTATCCGTGGTTCTGGCTGGTGAAGTCGATCCGTCCGGTGGAAAGTTCGCGCACCGGGTGGTTGAAGCCACGGTGTCCGAAGGGCAGCTTGTAGGTGTCAGCACCGTTGGCCAGGGCGAAGACCTGGTGGCCCATGCAGATGCCGAGGACCGGGTATTCCTCCTGGAGCTCACGCACAACGTCCTGGACCTGCGGGATCGACTTCGGGTCGCCGGGACCGTTCGACAGCATGATGCCGTCGGGGGCCAGGGCACGCACCCGGTCGGCCGAGATGTTCCAGGGCACCACGGTGACGGCGCATCCGCGCTTGCTGAGCTCGCGCAGGATGGAGTGCTTGAGGCCGAAGTCGAAGAGCACCACGCTGCGTCCACCCAGCGGCGACGGGTAGGCGGTGCGGGTGGAGACCTGAGCGATCTGGTCGGTGGGAAGCTGGGTGTCGCGCAACTTCTCCTGCTGGGCGTCAAGGTCAGCGTCGGGACCGAGCAGGACCCCCTTCATGACCCCCTCGTTACGCAGTCGTCGCACCAGGGCACGCGTGTCGATGCCGGCCAGGCCAGGAATGCCATGGGTGGTGAGGAACTCGTCAAGGGTGCGCCGGTTTCGCCAGTTGCTGGCCAATCTCGGCACCTCTCGGCAGATGACCCCGGCGGTCGTCGGAAAGAGGGACTCCATGTCGTCGCGGTTGATGCCGCAGTTTCCGATGAGAGGGTAGGTGAAGGTCACGATCTGTCCGTTGTAGGACTGATCGGTGAGGGTCTCCTGATAACCGGTCATCCCGGTGGTAAAGACGACCTCGGCACTCACCTCACGGTCAGCCCCGAAGGCCTCCCCCTGGTAGCTCGTCCCATCGGCCAGCAACAGGGTGCGTCTGCTCATTGCGGATCTCCCATCTCGTGGTCATCAGTCTTGCCGATCTGCTGTCCTCGTCGGTGCACCGTCCGACCACCGACCATCGTCAGCACGCAGTCACCGAGGACGGGGCGACCGGCGAAGGGGGTGTTGCGTCCCATACCGGCTCCCTCCTCGGGGATGATCGTCGTCTGGGTCTGCAGGTCGAAGGCGGCCAGGTCGGCCGGTCCGCCCACTCGCAGTCGTCCTGCTTCGGCCAGCCCGAAGGTGTCCGCAGGCCCGACGGTGAGCCAGTCAACCAGCTGATCCAGGCGGAATCGCCGGTTCAGCACGAAGTTCGTGTACAGCAGGGCGAAGGTGTGCTCGTTCGTGATGACACCGAAGGCGGCACTGCGGAAGGAGCAGTCCTTCTCGGCGGCAGCATGGGGGGCATTGTCGGTGGCGATACAGGTCAAGGTGCCGTCACACAACCCGTCGACCATGGCGTCGACGTCGTCGCGGGTGCGAAGCGGCGGATTCATCTTGTAGAACCCGTCGTCGCTGGGGATGTCGTCGTCGGCCAGCAGCAGATGATGCGGGGCTGCCTCGCCAGTGACGTCTGCCCCGTCCTCCCGGCCACGACTCAAGGTGCGAATCGACTGCCTGGTCGAGGCGTGACACAAGTGGTAATGGGCTCCGGTGGCCTCGGCGATCACGACGTCGCGAGCCACCTGGACGGTCTCGGTGAGGCGAGTCATGGGCGGCAGACCGAGTTCTCGGGCCCGGCGTCCGTCATTGATGACTCCGCCACGTACCAAGGACTCGTCCTCGGCGTGGGCGGCGATGGGACGACCCACCTCGGCGGCAGCGCGCATGGCGTCATACATCGTCCCGGCCAGCTGGACTCCCTTGCCGTCATTGGAGAAGGCAATGGCCCCAGCCTGGGTCAAGGCACCGACATCGACCAGATCGGTACTGGTCAGCCCGACGGTGATGGGAGCGATGGGACGCACTCGTACCAGGGCTGACTCGTCGATCTTGCGCTTGAGGTCGGCCATGAGCTCAGAGGTGTGCGGGTCGGGCACAGTGTTCGGCATCGCGCAGATCGTCGTCCATCCGCCTCGGGCTGCGGCAGCAGTACCGGATGCGATGGTCTCCTTGTACTCCTGTCCTGGCTCGCGCAGATGGACGTGCAGGTCGACCATGCCGGGAGTCACGAGAGCCCCACCCAGGTCGATGACCTCGGCGTCCGCCCCATCGAGGGCCTTGCGACGCCCCCGTGACATGGCTTCGATCCGGTCATCGCGGACGAGGAGCTGGGAGGGAACCGGAGTGGCTCCCTCCAGCATCGTCAAGTGAGTGAGGAGGACTCTTCGGCTCACCTCGCCTCCCTGGCTTGCAGCACCTGTTCCAGAATGGCCGTTCGTACCATGACTCCGTTCCGCATCTGCTCAAAAATACGAGACGAGGGGGCCTCCACGAGGTGACCAGAGATCTCACATCCGCGGTTCACAGGAGCCGGGTGCATGATGATCGCATTCGGCTTCATCCGCTCCGCCCGCTCATCGGTGAGGCCGAAAGCCTGCAGGTAGTCGGTGGCGGAGAAGTCCGGGCCGGCGTCGAACCTCTCGTGCTGGACTCGCAGCATCATGGCGACGTCAACGTCGGAAATGACCTCGTCGAGGGTGGCCATCGTGCCAAGCCTGGTGACGTCGTGGTCCATCCACTCGCGCGGTCCGGTGAAGACGACGTTGGCACCCAGTCGCACGAGGATCTGGGCATCGGAACGAGCCACTCGTGAGTGGGCGATGTCACCACTGATGGAGACCGTCAGGCCATCGATGTGTCCGAATTCCTCGGCGATGGTCATGAGGTCGAGCATGCACTGGCTGGGGTGCTGGCCAGAGCCGTCACCACCATTGACGACCGACAGGCCGAGCATCCCGGTCGCCAGCAGGTAGTCGTAGTAGTGGTTGGTGGAGTGGCGGATGACGGCCACCTCAGCGCCGATGGCGTCGACCGTACGCACCGAGTCGTAGAGGCTCTCACCCTTGGTGACGCTGGAGTGCCCCGGATCGAAGTCCAGGACTTTCATCCCCAGGCGGTGCTCGGCCATCTGGAAGCTCGTCATGGTTCGGGTGGAGTTCTCGAAGAACATGTTGATGGCTACGTGACCGGGCGCGACACGCGCGGCCTCGCCAGCCTTGAACTGACGTCCACGATCGATGATCTTCATGACGTCGTCATTGGACATGTCCTCCACGGACAGGAAGTGACGTCCGGAGTGGTCGACGTCGAACTCCTCAACGACCTCAGCACTCATCGGGAGGCCACCTTTCGAATGGTGACGGCGTCCTCGCCATCAACTTCGGCGACGTGGACGTCGACGGCCTCGCTCAGCGAGGTGGGGATGTTCTTTCCGACGAAGTCGGCACGGACCGGGAGCTCGCGGTGACCTCGGTCGACCATGACGGCCAGCAGGATGCGATCGGGGCGACCGGTGTCGAGCAGGGCGTCGAGGGCAGCTCGCACGGTGCGACCGGTGAAGAGAACATCGTCGACGAGGACGACCGTCTTGCCAGCCAGGTTGGTCGGGACGTTGTTGCCCGACAGCACCGGATTCTGTGGACGCTCGCGGTGCTCATTGGGATCGAGGTCGTCCCGGTACAAGGTGATGTCCAGCTCACTGACGGGCACATCAACATCACTCAGGGACGACAACTTGGTGGCCATACGCTGTGCCAGGTACGCGCCGCGGGTGCGAATACCGACGATGACCAACTGGTCGAGCCCCTCGTTGCGCTCGACGATTTCGTAACAGATTCTCGTCAGCGCCCGCTCCAACGCCTTGGAGTCGAGGACGGTGACTGGGCCGGATGACTGGGTGAGTTGCATAACAGGCTCCTACCGCTGGACACCGCGGGTGCGAGGGTGGAGCACACCGGATGACGCGCACATGCGCAGTCACCTGTTGGCACGACCTTCGCGACCTCACGGGATCGCCATTAAAGGGCGTCGCTAGGAGCGTAGCACGGTCCAGGCTGAGTTATCTCAGCAGGCGTGATCGGCGAGCACCGACTCGATGTTCACCCTCTCGTCGTCGGTGAACGGCGTCGCTCCCAGCGCGTCAATGTCGGAGTCCAGCTGCGGCACCGAGGAGGCGCCGACGAGGACGCTGGTGATGCGGGAGTCCCGCAGGATCCACGACAGGGCCATCTGAGCGAGGGTCTGGTCGCGGTTCTTGGCGATCTCGTTGAGGGCCGAGACGGCGGCGCGGGTGGCGTCGTCGATCTGCTCGGGGCGCAGAGACACCGCTCCCATGCCGGCACGGGACTGAGCCGGGATGCCCCGGAGGTACTTGTCGGTGAGGATTCCCTGGGCCAACGGGGAGAAACAGATGATGCCCATCCCCTCCTGCTCACAGGTGTCGACGAGGCCGTCCTCGATCCAGCGGTCGAACATGTTGTAGCGCGGTTGGTGGATGAGAAGCGGGGTGCCGAGGTCGCGGGCGATGGCGGCTGCCTTCTCGGTTTGCTCGGGATCGTAGGAGGAGATGCCGACGTAGAGGGCACGTCCGGAGCGGACGATGTGGTCGAGGGCCCCCATGGTCTCCTCGAGCGGGGTGTCCGGGTCGAAGCGGTGGGAGTAGAAGATGTCGACGTAGTCCAGACCCATGCGTTTGAGGGACTGGTCGCAGGAGGCGATGAGGTACTTGCGGGAGCCGCCGCCCTGCCCGTAGGGGCCGGGCCACATGTCGTAACCCGCCTTGGAGCTGATGATGAGTTCGTCACGGTAGGGCTTGAAGTCGGTGGCCATGATACGACCGAAGTTGATCTCTGCCTGTCCGTAGGGCGGGCCGTAGTTGTTGGCAAGGTCGAAGTGGGTGATGCCACGGTCGAAGGCGCGACGCAGTACGGCACGCTGGGTGGCCCCTGGGTGAACATCTCCGAAGTTGTGCCACAGCCCCAGGGAGATGGCAGGCAGCAGCAAGCCGCTAGTCCCACAACCTCGGTATTCCATGGTGTCGTAGCGATCCTGAGCTGCCACATAGGTACTCACTGCCATGGTCTCAGCGTACCGACAGTCAGCCGTGGTGGGAGCAAGTGTCCAGGACCTCGTCACATCGCTGCCCGCCACGATCGTTACGGGATAGTGGTCACGACTCAGGATTGGCACAGTGCAAGGACACCAGTCTCGATGCTCAGCCGCTGGGATTCGAGACGCGGTACCTGACCGATCTCAGCGACGAACCCACACCGTCGTCTCCCCCGGGAGCTCATCCGTGACGATGCCCGAGGCCAGTTCGACGGTACCCCCGGGGAGCGGGCTGGGGTCATCACCGAAATTGGAGACGATGAGCCACTCCCCTCGCCGAAAGGCCAGGACGTCGTTCTCGCCGTGACTGGTCCAGATCAGGTCATCGTTACCAATGATCTCCTTGCGCAGCCGCAGCGCGTCGCGATACATCGTCAGGGTTGAGGCGGGGTCGTTTCTCTGCGTCGAGACGGCGTAGTGGGAGAACCACAGCGGCTGCGGTAGGTGGGGCCCTGCCGGCCCGAATCCGTAGGAAGGCCCGATCGGTTCCCACGGCAGGGGGACGCGGCAACCGTCCCGCCCGACCTCCTCGTCACCGCGACGGAAGAATGTTGGGTCCTGACGCTGGTCGACCGGGATCTCAGCAACCTCCTGCAGACCCAATTCCTCACCTTGATAGAGGTAGGCCGAACCGGGCAAGGCCAGCATCACCAGAGCGGCGGCCCTCGCCCGGCGTAGGCCTTGGGCCGCATCACACATCGCCGGGTCGCCACCGGCCTGTAACCAGTCCCCGCCGTATTTGCGGATGGGCCAGCCGTTCTCACCCAGCCCCGGATAGACCGTGCCGTATCGGCTGGCCGACCTGACGGTGTCGTGGTTGTTGAGCACCCAAGTCACCGACGATCCCGATGCGGCCGTGATGCACCGGTCGATGACGTCGGCAAAGACTTCCGCATCGTACTCGGCGGACAACAGATCAAAGAAGAAGGCCTGGCCCAAGGAGGAGGGGTCGGTGTACCGGGGCAAGCGAGCCGCCGGGACCGTTGCCTCGGCCACCGCAGCGCGAGGCGGGTCGAAGGAATCCAGGAGCCGTCGCCAGGAATGGAAGATCTCGATGGTGGCGTCGCGATCCTGCAGAGGGTGGTCCTCGCCGATGGGCCATGCGTCCAGGTCCGCCTTGGAGGGGAGCGGTTCGTGGAGATCCTTGGCCAACAGGGACGCGGCATCAACACGGAAACCGTCAACCCCTCGGTCGGCCCAGAAGCGCAGGATGTCGAGGAACTCCTGCTGCACCTCGGAGTTGTCCCAGTTGAGATCTGGCTGTTCTGGTGCGAAGGAGTGGTAGTACCACTGCCCGTCAGGAACCTGCGTCCACGTCAAGCCACCAAAAATCGACACCCAGTCACTGGGAGGCTCGTCGCCGTCGTGGAAGTGATATCGCTGCCGTGCCGGTGAGCCGGGTCCGGATGCCAGAGCCTCCCGGAACCACGGATGCCGGTCACTGGTGTGGTTGGCGACGATGTCGATGATGACCTTGATGCCGTGCGCATGCAGATCGGCGATGAGGTCATCAAGGTCATCGAGGGTCCCGAAGACTGGATCGACGTCGCGCAGGTCGATGACGTCGTATCCACCGTCAACGAATCCGGATGGGTAGAAGGGGCTGAGCCACACGGCGTCGACCCCGAGCTCGACAAGGTGATCGATGTGGTCGCGGATACCGGCCAGGTCGCCAATTCCGTCACCATTGGCGTCGGCGAAGCTACGCGGATAAATCTGATAGACGGTTCCGTCGCTCCACCACTGCTGGGACATCGCACCTCCTGTTGCCGAGGGCGCCTAGCCTACTGGTCCAGTTCAATCTGGAGACACTGACCCTATGGTCCTGCCCTGACAAGCCAGAACATCGGCTCTCCCCCATCTGTCACAAACGAGGACAATAATGATCCCAAGGTTGACGAAGGAGCCACCATGATCCCATCTGAGATCCCCGACCTCATCTGCCAGCTCACCCTCGAGGAGAAGGCCTCCTTGTGTTCCGGAGGCGATTCCTGGCACCTCCAGGCCATCGAGAGGCTGGAGATTCCCGGCCCGATGGTGACCGATGGCCCACATGGTCTGCGCAAGGTCACCGATAGCTCCATGGCTGGTTTTCATGACTCCGTCCCAGCCACCTGTTTCCCGACTGCTTCTGGGCTGGCGTCGACCTGGGATCCGCAGCTCGTCCATGATGTCGGCGCGGCTCTGGGTGAGGAGACGCGAGCCGAGGCGGTGTCCGTCCTGCTCGGTCCTGGCATCAACATGAAACGCTCCCCACTGTGCGGACGCAATTTCGAGTATTTCTCGGAGGATCCGGTTCTCGCCGGGATTCTGGCCACCGAGTTGGTGCGCGGCATCCAGTCCCAGGGAGTCGGAACGTCGCTCAAGCACTTCGCCGCGAACAACCAGGAGACCGACCGACTGCGAGTCAGCGCCGGGATTGACGAACGCACTCTACGCGAGATCTACCTGCCTGCCTTCGAGATGGTCGTCAAGCACGCGAAGCCCTGGACGGTGATGTGCTCCTACAACGCCCTCAACGGGGTCTACTGCAGCCAGAATCGCTGGTTGCTGACCCAAGTACTGCGCAACGAATGGGGGTACGACGGTCTCGTCATCTCTGACTGGGGCGCCGTCGTCGATCGGGTCGAAGGGTTACGTGCCGGACTCGATCTCGAAATGCCCGGCGATGCTCCCCGCAACGATGCCCGGATCGTCGAGGCGGTACGCAACGGTGATCTTGACGAGGAGGTCCTCGACACCGCTGTGGCGCGGATTCTCACCCTCGTCGCTCAGGCGTCTGCGGCTATGGCTGATCCTGGCAGCTACGACATCGAGGCCCATCATCAGCTGGCTCGTCGGGCGGCTGCTGCCTCGGCGGTGTTGCTCAAGAATGACGGGGACGCCCTGCCACTGACCGGCCCGGACGACGTCGTCGTCATCGGAGAGTTCGCACGCACGCCACGTTTTCAGGGAGCGGGGTCATCCAAGGTCAATCCGACTCGCGTCGACACCGCGCTGGACAGTCTGCGCCATATCTGGGGCGACGTCCCCTTCGCTCCCGGATTCGCCCTCACCGGCGAGTCTGATCCCCGTCTGGCCGAAGACGCCGAGTCCTTGGCCCGGGGTAAGACAGCCGTCCTCTTCCTTGGTCTGCCTGCCGTCGCCGAGTCCGAGGGCTACGACCGCACGAACACCGATCTACCGGCCGACCAGCTCGATCTTCTGGCCTGTGTGAGCAAGATCGCGTTCCGCACCATCGTCGTCCTTTCCAATGGATCATCGGTGGGCATGGCCGAGTGGGACGACCAGGCCGACGCCATCGTCGAGTGCTGGCTGGGTGGACAGGCCAGCGGATCCGGCGTCGTCGATGTCCTGACCGGCAAGGTCAATCCCTCCGGACACCTCGCCGAGACCATCGCGGTGACGCTGTCCGACATCCCTGCCCAGTTGAACTTTCCTGGAGAGTTTCAGCACGTCACCTACGGCGAGGGCAGATACATCGGCTACCGCGGCCTTGACGTCACCGAGCGCGAGGTTGCCTATCCCTTCGGCCACGGGCTGAGTTACACGACCTTTGACTACTCCGATCTCGATCTGGCCGTCCGGCCCGTCACCGACGAGACCGCCCAGGACGAGTCGGTGCTCACCATCACCTTCACCATCTCCAACACCGGTGACCGCACTGGTTCCGCCGTCCCGCAGGTGTACCTGGGATTCCCCGACGCGACTGTCAACCGCTGTGTACGCGAACTCAAGGCCTTCCGCCGCGTGGAGTTGGCCCCCGGCAAGAGCCGATCGATCACCATTGACCTCACTCGTCGAGACCTGTCCTACTGGGACATCCTGCTGCAGTCATGGGCCGTCGAGCCAGGCACTGTCAGGGTTGAGGTGGGCAGGTCAAGTCGCGATCTTCCGTTGACCGGAGAGGTCATTGTCGGTGCCCCGACAGTTCGCCACCCGTTGCGCCGCGATTCCACCGTGGCTGAGTGGATGGCCGCCGACGAGGAGTTCGCCGCGAAGGTCCGACAGGCCACCGAGCAGATCGGCGTCGACCTTGACAGCGACCCGACAACGGCTGCCTTCATTCTTGCCATGCCGGCCTACAAGATGTTGCAGACAGCGCCGATCATGACGCCGGAGGAACTCGACGAGATGCTCGGCGACTAAGGCGCGAATCGGTGGCCCGTGCGGGGCCACCGATGCATGTCAGTGGAAGCGTGCCACGACACGCCTGTGCCGGATCGTCAGCGACTCGGTCCGAGGAGGCTAACGACGTCCACCGCGGGGCCGCACGACCTTGTGGGCCTGCCAGTCCTCGCCGGCGTCATAACTGGTCGTCAGCACCATGCCAGCGGTGTCGACCCCGTCGGAAAGATCTGCCGGATCGATGGTGCCAGGACGTCCCACCTTCGGGGTGACGAGCACAATGAAACCGTCGTCGGACAGGTCGCGCATGGCGTCCACCAGTCCATCGGCCACATCCCCGTCTTCGGCACGCAACCACAACCAGACGATGTCGACGGCATCGATCGAATCCTCGATCATGTCGCCGTCGATGATGTCCATGACCTCCTGACGGAGGTCCTCGTCAACGTCATCGTCCCAACCGAGCTCCTGGACCACCTGCCCGGCCTCGAGACCGAGCTTGTCCAAATCGGTGCCGCTTCCCACGAATCCTCAGCTTCCTCACGTATGTGCGTCTGGCGCGAAAGACGCCTTGGAACAAGCGTGCCAGATGCGAGACGCGGAGGCCACCTCAGGGGTGACCTCCGCGTCGTCAGATTCGATCAGGCGTCGCCGCCGGCATTGCCGGACGACCCGGCGTTGACGTTGAGAAGGTCGTACTTCTCAGCCGCCTTGGCCGGCCAATCCTGCGGAATCTCACCGCGCTCGGCGAGCATCTGCAGGGCTCGGACGGCCATGGACGGTCCATCGATGTGGAAGAAGCGACGGGCAGCGGCGCGAGTGTCGGAGAACCCGAACCCATCGGCGCCCAGGGACGCATAGTCTCCCGGCACCCACTGAGCGATCTGGTCGGGGACCTGACGCATGTAGTCGGTGGCCGCGACGACCGGGCCCGGGGCATCAGCCAGGCGCTGCACGATGTACGGGGTGCGCTTGTCCTGCTCAGGATGCAGGAAGGCGTGTTCCTCGGTCTCCATGGCGTCACGACGCAGCTTGTTCCACGAGGTGACCGACCAGACGTCAGCGACGACACCGAAGTCGTCCTTGAGGAGATTCTGAGCCTCAAGGGCCCACGGCACCGCAACGCCGGAAGCCAACAGCTGGACGCGACGAGCGTCCTCACCAACACCCTCGAAGGAACCCTTCGACAGCAGGTACATGCCCTTGACGATGCCCTCGGCGTCGACTCCCTCAGGCTCGGCCGGCTGGACGATCGGCTCGTTGTAGACCGTCAGGTAGTACATGACGTTCTCGGCGTTTTCGCCGTACATCTGCTCCAGACCGGCCTGGACGATGTGGGAAATCTCGTAGGAGAAGGCCGGGTCGTAGGAGACGACCGCCGGATTGGTGGCGGCCAAGACCGGCGAGTGGCCGTCCATGTGCTGGGTACCCTCACCAGTCAGGGTGGTGCGGCCAGCGGTGGCGCCGATGAGGAATCCCTTGCACATCTGGTCACCGGCGGCCCAGAAGGAGTCTCCGGTGCGCTGGAATCCGAACATCGAGTAGAACAGGTAGATCGGCACCATCGGCACACCCTGGGTGGAGTAGGCCGAGCCGGCAGCGATGAACGCAGCCGTCGAGCCGGCCTCGTTGATACCGGTGTGCAGGATCTGGCCGTTCTTGGCCTCGCGGTAGCTGAGCATGAGCTCGTGGTCCACCGGGGTGTAGTTCTGGCCGTGCGGGTTGTAGATCTTGATCGTCGGGAAGAACGAGTCCATACCGAAGGTACGGGCCTCGTCGGGGATGATCGGGACGACGTGGGGAGCGAAGTTCTTGTCACGCATGAGGTCCTTGAGCAGACGCACGAAGGCCATGGTGGTGGCGACTTCCTGCTTGCCCGATCCACGCTTGACGCCGTCGAAGGCCTGCTGCTCGGGAATCGGCAGACTGGTGAATGTGGAGCGACGCTCCGGCACGAAACCGCCCAACGCGCGACGACGCTCCATGAGGTACTGGATGCGCTCGTCGTCGGCGCCCGGGTGGAAGTACGGGGGGCGGTACGGGTCGGCTTCCAGAACCTTGTCGGAGATGGGGATCTCGAGACGATCACGAAACTGCTTGAGGTCGTCGAGGGCCAGCTTCTTCATCTGGTGGGTCGCGTTGCGGCCCGCGAAGTGGGTACCGAGGTCGTAGCCCTTGATGGTGCAGGCGAGCACCACGGTCGGGGCTCCCCTGAACTCAGTGGCCGCCTTGTAGGCGTTGTAGATCTTGCGGTAGTCGTGGCCACCACGACGCAGCGCCCAGATTTGCTCGTCGGTCCAGTTCTCGACCATCTTGGCGGTGCGCGGGTCGCGACCGAAGAAATGCTCACGGACGTAGGCTCCGTCGTTGGCCTTGAAGGTCTGGTAGTCGCCGTCACGAGTGTTGTTCATGATGTCGACGAGGGCACCGTCGCGGTCAGCTTTCAGCAGTGGATCCCAGCCGGATCCCCAGATGACCTTGATGACGTTCCAGCCGGCACCCCGGAAGACGGCCTCAAGCTCCTGGACGATCTTGCCATTGCCACGCACCGGGCCGTCCAGACGCTGCAAGTTGCAGTTGATGACGAAGGTGAGGTTGTCGAGCTCCTCGTTGGCAGCCACCTGCAGGAAGCCGCGCGACTCGGGCTCGTCCATCTCCCCGTCACCGAGGAAGGCCCACACGTGCTGGTCGGAGCAGTCCTTGACACCGCGGTTGGTGAAGTACTTGTTCATGGACGCCTGGTAGATGGCGTCCATCGGGCCCAGGCCCATCGACACCGTCGGAAACTGCCAGAAATCAGGCAACATGCGCGGGTGGGGATAGGAGGGCAAGCCCTGCCCACCCTTCGACTTCTCCTGACGGAAACCATCGAGGTCGTCCTCGCTGAGGCGTCCCTCCAGGAAGGCGCGGGCGTACATACCCGGGGCTGCGTGGCCCTGGAAGAAGACCTGGTCGCCACCGCTGGGGGCGTCCTGTCCGCGCCAGAAGTGGTTCTGGCCGACCTCGTAGAGGGTGACTGCCGAGGCATAGGTGGAGATGTGGCCACCGACGCCGACGCCCGGGCGCTGAGCACGATGCACGGTGATGGCGGAGTTCCACCGCAGCAGACGACGGATGTTCCGTTCGATCTCGGCGTCACCGGGGTACTCCTCCTCGTCATCGGCGGCGATGGTGTTGACGTAGTCGGTGGAGGTGAGCGCCGACAGACCGAGATGACCGTGGCTACGCGCCCGCTCCAGCATTTTCAGCAGCACGATCCGGGCACGGTTGGGACCGTCAGCCTCGACCATCTTGTCGAGGGATTCAATCCACTCCTGGGTTTCCTCGGGATCGATGTCAGGCAATGTTGTCGGTAGTCCGTTGAGGACTGGTCCGCGTTCTTCACGTGGGATCACGCTGGGTCCTTTCTCATCGACATTGACGCGCTACCAGCGTCGTCACCGGTGACGGTTCGGGGCGGCAGCCCGAGGGCCCACGGCCAACCCATTGTGTCGCGTTGTGGAAGAAAAGTCACTTGAAGATGCCGTAAATCGCCCCGGGGTGACATTCCTGCCTTGATGGTATCTGCGAGGAAAGGCGTCGTGGCCCAACTGCATCCCCACTAGACTGTCCGGAGTTTCACCAAGGGGAGGCTCAGGTGGCCAGGAACGACATCGTGACGACGTCCGCGCACCGGACGTCGAGTACCGGCCGCACCGTCGTGTCCTCCGACCGCACCCGCCGAGCCATCGCGAAGCGGTTGACTGCTCGCACTTCCGCCATGACGACCGCCACCCTTGAGGAGATGGGCCGTCGCCATTCCTGGTTCCGCGATCTCTCCGCCGAGGAAAGATCGTGGATCTCGATCGTGGCCCGCTCCGGTATCGACGGCTTCGTGCAGTGGTTCGCTGATGACGACGCCGAGCCCTACTCCCCGACCGACGTCTTCGACGTGGCGCCGCGATCCATGACTCGCAAGATTTCCTTGCACCAGACCGTCGAGCTGGTCCGCACCACGATCGACGTCGTCGAGGCCCAGATCGAGACCGAGATGCCACGCGGGGATCGTCAGGTCCTGCGTACCGCTATCGTCCACTACTCCCGAGAGGTCGCCTTCGCAGCCGCCGAGGTGTATGCCCGGGCTGCTGAGCGCCGCGGCACCTGGGACGAGCGACTGGAATCTCTCGTCGTCGATGCCGTCGTTCGCGCCGACGCCGACGAGCAACTCATTTCCCGCGCCTCCACCCTGGGATGGCGTCCCGGCATCAATCTGTGTGTCGTCGTGGGTCGTGCCCCGACCACTGAGCATGAACTGCACGTGCTGCGTCGAGACGGGGAGCGGATGCAGATGACCGTGCTGGCGGCCCTGCAGTCCGACCGCCTCGTCGTCATCCTCGCCAGTCAGAAACTCGTCGACGCCCCCGCTGCGGTGGCTGTCACCGAAAGTCTGGCCGAGCATTTTGCGCCCGGACCCATCGTCGTCGGGCCGGTGGTCGCCGACCTCACCCTGGCACCGTCCTCCGCCCGCGCCGCACTGTCGGGCGCTCGCGCCGCGCGTGCCTGGCCGGAAGGCCCGCGGGTCATGGCTGCCATTGACCTTCTTCCCGAGCAGGTCCTCTCCGGTGACACCGAGGCGGCCGCATGGCTCGTCAATGAGGTCTACACCCCGCTGGCCGCCGCGAGTGGGGACCTCATGGACACCACCGTCTCCTTCCTTGACCACGGCTGCTCGGTGGAGGGCACGGGGCGGGCGATGTTCATTCATCCGAACACGGTGCGCTACCGACTCAAGCGGATCCAGGACGTCACCGGCTACTCCCCCTCCGACCCGCGCGAGGCCTACGTCCTGAGGCTGGCCATCACCGTGGGCAGGTTGGTCTCCGGAGGTTCTCGGGACTCCTGATACACCGATGACGCCACGTGGAATCGGTTCTATGGTGAGCCCATGAACGTCATGATTCCGGTTCGCCCAGATGGCTCGGTGGAGCCCCGATTCGGCAAGGCGCCCATGGTGGCCGTCGCACAGGTCGACGACAACGGTCACGTCACGCAGTGGCAGACCTTCGAGGTGGAATGGGACCGCCTCCACGACGAGGGCACCGAAGGCAGTCATCACGCTCGCATTGTTCGTTTCCTGCGCGAGCACGAGGTCGTGGCGTGTGTGGCCACTCACGCCGGAATGGGGATGCAGCGCACCTTGGCAGCGATGAAGGTTCCGCTGCTGCCAGCAACCCTGCCTGACGCCCGGGAATCGGTCGAATACGCGGTGGTCTCCGCCTGCGCCGCTGCCAAGGGTGAGGAGACGTCATGAGAGCAGCTGTGATCGGCGCCGGAGCCATAGGCGCCTTCTACGGTGGGGTGCTGGCTGACGCCGGGGCCGACGTCTCCTTCGTCGCCCGTGGCAAGACCTTGGATGCCATTCGCGAGCACGGGCTGCGCATCGTCGGCACCACCGAGATGACCCTTGACGTTCCCGCCACGGACAACGCTGCCGAGATCGGTCCTGTCGACGTCGTGCTCATGTGCACCAAGACCTTCCAGGTCACCGATGCCGCTCGTACTCACCTGCCTGCTCTCATGGGGCCTGACACCCTGGTCGTCACGACCCAAAATGGCGTCATTGCACCACATGTGCTGGCAGAGATCATCGGCGCCGAGCACGTGGCCCCCGGCGTCTGCAGGGAATGGGTCAAGATTGTCGAGCCGGGCCTCGTCATGGATCTGGGCGGACCTCGCATGTTGGAGGTCTCGACGATGGACGACTCCCCCCATCCGATCATTGACGAGTTGCGAGCTGCCTGTGCGAAGGCCGGCATCGTCTCCCCCGTCATCGACGACATCACCACCACGCTGTGGGTCAAGATGTGTTCCGTTGTTCCCCATGGAGCCTGTGGAGCTGTCCTCGACGTCGCCCTGGGCGACCTGCTCGGCACCTATCGCGACATCTTCGCTCGGTGTATTGACGAAACGGTGCAGGTCGCTCACCGACATGGCGCCAAGATCTCCGACGACTTCGTCGAGAAGAATCTCAAGTTCCTCACGGGGCAGGATCCGGCTTCGACGACTTCATTCCAACGTGACATCCTTGCCGGGCGTCCCAGCGAGTATGCCGCGCAGGTCGGGGCCGTTCCCGGGCTGGGTGACGAGGTAGGCGTCGACACCCCCGTCAATGACGTCATTGCCGCCGTGCTGGGACGTCGGGAGGCCGCCAACCGGGGCTGATCCGGGACACACACCGGGTTTTGGAGGAACCCCCCTGTCTCTTTGTGGGAACCCCACAAAGGCAACCGTGGGTACTTCGTCGGTTCCATGTCTCGCGTCAGGGCCCGTCAGGGGGGCAAAGTGGGAACGTGCTTGCAATTGTCGCTCCGGGCCAGGGAGCCCAGAAACCAGGATTCCTGTCGCACTGGATGTCCGATCCCACCTTCTCTGACCACCTCGCATGGTTGTCAGCGGTGGCTGACATCGATCTGGTGACCCATGGCACGACCTCCGACGAGGCGACCATCAAGGACACTGCTGTTGCCCAGCCGCTGCTGGTCGCTGCCGCGCTGGCAACCGCGTGGTCGGTCGATCCGGAGATCTCCTCCAAGGCGGATCTGCTGGCCGGCCACTCGGTCGGCGAAATCGCTGCTGGTGCTGCTGCCGGCGCTTTCTCCGCCGAAGCCGCCATGGTTCTCGTGCGTGAGCGTGGCCGCGCCATGGCACGGGCTGCTTCTCGCACCGCGACCTCGATGACCGCCGTCATCGGTGGCCGACCTGACGAGGTGCTCGCCGCCATCGAGGCCGCTGGCCTCACCCCTGCGAACCACAACGGCAAGGGCCAGATCGTCGCCGCCGGCACCGTCGAGCAGCTCGAGGCGTTCGCCGCTGAGCCGCCGACTCGTACCCGCCTGTTCCCGCTGTCGGTTGCCGGCGCCTTCCATACTGTTCACATGGAGCCGGCAGTCGATCACCTGCGCGAGGTCGCCGCAGCCATGCCGACGACCCCCCCTTCAGTGGCTCTGTTGTCGAACCGTGACGGCGCTGTCGTCACTGATGGACGCGAGTTCGCTCATCGTCTCGTCAACCAGGTTGCCCACCCGGTGCGTTGGGATCTGTGCATGGACACGATCGCCGAGCGTGGCATCACCGGCATGCTCGAGCTCACCCCGGCTGGCACCCTGACGGGTATCGCCAAGCGCAACCTCAAGGGGGTCGAGTTGTTCAACCTCAACACCCCCGACCAGATTCCGGCTGCCCGCGAGTTCATCGCGGCTCATGCTGGCAAGGAGAATGCATGACCGCCATCAAGACCCGCCCGATAGACAGGTACTCCACGTTCCTGTCCACCGGGTCAACCCGCGGCTCGCGGGTCGTCACCAACGAGGACATGTGCACCGTGATCGACTCCACCCCGGAGTGGATCGAGCAGCGCACCGGTATCACCGAGCGTCGTTGGGGCACCGAGTCCGAGACCGTCCTGTCGATGGGTACCGAGGCGGCTCGCACCGCGCTGGAGCGCTCCGGCCTGCAGACCTCGCAGATTGACGCCATCATCGTCGCGACCGTCTCGCATCACCGTCCCTCCCCCAGCCTGGCGACCTACATCGCGCGCGAGCTCGGCCTGGGCAACGCTGCGGCCTTCGACCTCAACGGCGCCTGCGCAGGGTTCTGCTACTCGACTGCGCTGGCGGATTCGATGATCCGCACCGGCTCGGCGAATTACGTGCTCGTCGTCGGCGTCGAGAAGCTCTCCGAGATGACCAATATCGACGATCGCTCCACGGCCTTCCTGTTCTCGGACGGTGCCGGAGCCGCGGTCATCGGCGCGAGCGACGAGCCGGGAGTCGGCCCGGTCATCTGGGGATCACGCTCCGATCAGCTCAAGACCATCGAGATCGAGGACTGGGCCAGCGCGAGCGCCGATTCCGAGAAGGTCCACCCCCTCATCCACATGGAGGGTCGCGCGGTCTTCAAGTGGGCCATGACCGACGTTGCCAAGCGTGCTGCCGAGGCGGTCGCCGAGGCCGGGATCACCCCCGCGGACCTGGACGTCTTCATTCCGCACCAGGCCAATGACCGCATCACCGACGTCATCTGCCGTCACCTCAAGCTGCCCGAATCGGTGACCGTCTGCCACGACATCGCTGACATGGGGAATACCTCTGCAGCGTCCGTGCCGATCGCCATCGACCGTATGCTTCAGCGTGGAGAGGCCCACAGCGGTGATCTCGCCCTCATCATCGGATTCGGGGCCGGGCTGGTCTACGCCGGTCAGGTCATCCGACTCCCCTGATCCTCATAACCCACACCGCGGAGAACACCCACATACTTCGGGTCGACGGCCCGGGGACATCACGAGAAAAGGAACAATCATCATGGCTGACAAAGACCAGATCCTCGCCGACATGGCTGACATCGTCAACGACATCACCGGTGTCGACCAGTCCGAGGTCACCCTTGAGAAGTCCTTCGTCGACGACCTCGACGTTGACTCCCTCTCCATGGTCGAGATCATCTACGCCTGTGACGAGAAGTTCGGCGTTGAAATCCCCGACGAGGAGTCCAAGAACATCAAGACCGTTGGCGACGCCGTCACCTACATCGTCGAGCACAAGGGCTGATTCCAGGGTGTCCGGGGCGGACCTGCCCCAGACACCGGCCCATCCCAACCCATCACCGATACTGGAGTACTCATGAGCGACGTCGTCATCACAGGTTTCGGGGCCACCACACCGCTGGGACCCGATGCCCCCACCACCTGGCAGGGGCTACTGGAAGGTCGAAACGGGGTGCACACCCTCGACTTCGACTGGATGGACGACGTCCCCGTCAAGTTCGCCGCCTCGGTGGTGGATGAGCCGACGAATCACATTCCACGCCCGCAGGCTCGCCGCCTGGACCGCTCCAGCCAGTTGGCCCTCGTCGCCGCCAAGGAGGCCTGGGCCGATGCCGGTCTGGAACTTCCCGAGTCCGACGACGAAACCGGTGACTCCAACGGCATCGATCCCGAGCGTCTGGTGGTCTGCTGTGCCACCGGTATCGGCGGTCTGCACTCCCTGCTGGGACAGTGGGACATCCAGAAGGACAAGGGATTCAAGCGGGTTAGCCCGTTCACCGTCCCGATGCTCATGGCCAATGCTCCGGCCGCCAACATCGGCCTGCTGGTGCATGCCAAGGCAGGCGTCCACACCCCGGTGTCGGCCTGCGCCTCCTCGTCGGAGGCCATCTCGCTCGGCCTCGACCAGATTCGTCTGGGCCGAGCTGACATCGCCGTCGTCGGTGGCGCCGAGGCCATCATCCACCCGCTGCCGGTGGCTGCCTTCGCCCAGATGAAGGCGCTGTCGACCCGCAATGACGACCCCGAGCACGCCTCCCGTCCCTGGGATGTCGACCGTGACGGATTCGTCATCGGTGAAGGCGCGGCAATCATGGTCATCGAGACTGAGGAACACGCGAAGGCGCGCGGAGCGAAAATCTACGGCACTCTCGGCGGATCCGGCATTTCCGCCGACTCCCACGACATCGTCCAACCCGATCCGACCGGTTCGGGTCAGGCCTCCGCGATGCGCAAGGCTCTCCACTCGGTGGGCCTCTCTCCCTCTGACGTCAACCATGTCAACGCCCACGCCACCTCCACCCCGCTCGGCGACACCGCTGAGGCTCACTCCATCGCCGCGGTATTGGGGGACGCCACCGATCAGGTGCTCGTCACCGGTACCAAGTCGATGACCGGACACCTGCTCGGTGGAGCCGGTGCTCTGGAGTCCTTCGCCTCTGTGATGGCGTTGCTGGACCGCAAGGTTCCTGGCACCATCAACGCCAACCAGCTCGAGGAGGGACTCGAGGTCAACATCGCCACCAGGACGACGGATCTTCCTGACGGCGACCTCGTCGCCCTCAACAACTCCTTCGGGTTCGGCGGACACAATGTCACCCTGGCGTTCACCAACGCCAACGCCACCCGCTGACTCAACGCGCGAGGCCCCGGTCACCGTCGGTGACCGGGGCCTCGTCGTGTCTCATCAGCCAACCTCGCGGGAGAGCCAGGAAACGGCCAGGGAGGGGTCGCACGCGCGATAGGCCTCCAGCTCGACGTCCCAGGGCTCACCAAGCAGATCGCAGATCTCATCGTCAAGCCGACGCCCGGTCTTTCGTGAAGCCGTCATGGCGGTGCGCAACCTCATCTCGTCGACGAGGACCGATCCGGCTTCATCAGTGTGCGCGGAGAAGATTCCCAGGCTCGGAGTGACGCTCCAACGATGCGGAACGGCCCCGGTTTCGACCGTCATCTCGACGCGAACCCGCAGCCAGGCCGCCACGGTGGAGATGAACTTGCCGGCGTCAACGACGTCGCCACGCCACGAGGTTTCTGCCCGCCAACTTCCGGGCTCCACGGGCTGGCTTGTCCAGCGCAGCGGGGTGGGTATGGCGAAGGCGGCATCGGCGGCCCATTCAATATGGCTGCGCAATGCCGTCGGCGCCGAGTGGATGAAGAGGGTTCCACCGGCCAGCTGTGTTGTCTCCACGGTCGTCCTCCCGGTACCACGTGCCTTCCCCTGCAGTGGTGCGGTACGGACACCTCAACGATAGACGACCGGATTCAGGGACGCCAGATCTCCGCAGCATCGGTTCTGCTTCCGAAGATGTCGGTGCCGATACGCACCTGGGTGGATCCGTGCGCGACGGCGATCTCCAGGTCTCCGGACATCCCCATGGACAGTTCGGTCCAGTCAGAGACCTCGTTGGCTTCCTGGCGCAGCTTCTCCTGCACCCCGACGACGGTGTCGAAGCAGTCAGCCACCGCCTGTGGATCTGGACTGTTGAGGGCCACCGTCATGAGTCCTCGCACGTCCAAGGAGTCGAAGGCGGCCAACTCCCTCGCAAAGTCCACGGCCTCCTCGGGGGCTATACCGGACTTCTGGGGCTCGGCCGACGAGTTCACCTGCACCAGGACGCGCAGTTGTCGTCCCTCCTTGTGAAGCCTCTTGTCGAGCTCGCGAGCCACCTTGAGGGAGTCCAAGGCCTGGAACTCGGTGGCGAATCGAGCGACGTACTTGGCCTTGTTGGTCTGCAGTCCACCGATGATGGCCCACTCCAACCCAGGGTGATCGGCGTCCATGAGCTCCGACTTAGCCAGGGCATCCTGCACCTTGTTCTCCCCGAAGAGTCGGTACCCGGCATGATAGGCCTCCTCCACCATGCTCGGTGGTTTGGTCTTGGACACCGGCAATAGGGACACCTCGGCGGGGTCGCGATCACAGGCCCGGCAGGCGTCATCAAGGCGAGTACGTACAGCCGTCAGATTGTCGGCCACACTCATGAGAACTCCTTCTGCGAAGACGTCGAAGAATCTACTCCTGGTCGGGACGACTGGTCAGGGCCAGCGCGCACACAGGGTGACGACGGAGACCGCCGTCAGCACCATGAGGGCCAGGGCGACGCCGACATATTTGTCGGTGACCTCACCGAAGACCTTCTCGTAACCGACAGACTGAGCAATCGACGTGTAGACGTCAGAGAGCTGACCCAGAGACTCCGCAGAGAACTTCTCGCCTCCGGAAGCCTTCGCCACCGCGGCGAGCTCGTAGTGGTTGACCGGAACGGGCTGGCGCTGACCACCCTCGACGACATACCCGCCTGCAGTCCCATAAGCGATGGTGTACACCGGCACGTTCTCGCGTCCGGCATCCTTGGCGGCCTCCAGGGACGGACGGCCAACGTTGGTGGCGCCGTCCGACAACAAGACGATGGCCGCGGGAGGCTTGTGCCCGGGATGCTTCGGGTCGTCTGGCACCAGTGTCAAGGCGTTGAGGCCGGAGTAGATCCCCTCGCCAATGGCGGTGGACGGCAACACCTGAAGGTTGGATATCGCGGTCGACACAGCGGCCCTGTCAGTGGTGGGAGGGACGACGATCTGGGCCGAGGCGGCGAACTTCACCAGCGAAACGTTGAACCGCGGCGGCAGATTGCCGAGGAACTCCTTGGCTGCGGTCTTGGCCGCTGACAACCGGGAAGGATCGACGTCGGTGGCCACCATGGATCGCGAGACGTCAATGGCGACGACGATCGTGGCTCTGTCCCGTGGCACCTCGTGGTGGGCCTTTGGCTGGGCGAAGGCCAACACCATGGTGGCCATCGACACAACCGACAACCCCATCGCCAGATGCTGCTTCCACGGTCGGGAGCTGGGCAACAACCGCTTGAGTTCGTTGCGGCCCTGACGAGGCTGGCGACGCCACATGACGACGATGAGATAGACCACGAGGAATGCCAGGGGCACCAACAGCCACCACAGCCGTTCGGGACGTCCGAAAGCGATGAGAGTCATCATGGCCACCTCACCGCCACCGACAGTGTCGCCAACCCTGAGACGACGGCGAAGCAGAAGGCGTAGAAGGCCCAGGCCGACGTCACCTCCTTCTTGACCGGTTCATAACCCACCGAGGAGTGCACCTGCTTGTAAACCTCCTGGAGCCTGTCAGCCGAGTCGGCGGCCCAGGACTGACCGTTGGTACGGTCAGCAATGGCCGACAGGACCGTGGTGTCAGGAGCGACCCGTTCGCGGGTCCCATCAACGTCGACATACCCGGTCTCGGTGCCAAAGGCGATGGTATACACCGGCACCTTGGCGATAGCTGCGCGATTGGCGGCCACCAGCGGCGATCCACCTTGGGTGTTGCCGCCGTCGCTGAGCATGACGATCGCTGCCGGTACGGGATCCTTGGAGTCTTTGGCTCCTGGAGCCATCTTGACGGCCTGGAGGGACGTGTCGATGGCTGCTCCCAGGGCGGTGCCGTCCTGCAGGTCAATGCCGTCAACGGCACGAAGGACGGTGGGTCGGTCGGTCGAGGGCGGCATCCGAATCTCGGGATGCTCGGCGATACTGACGACCGCCACGTTGAACCCGCCCGGCAGGCTGTTGATGAAGTCCTTGGCCTTGGACTTGGCAGCTGCAAGACGAGTGGGAGAGACGTCGTCAGCCTTCATGGACAAGGACGCATCGATGGCAACGACGATGGTGGCGCGATCGCGCGGAACCTTCTCGATGCCCATCGGGCGAGCCCTTGCGAAGGTGGTCATCACGAGGCACAGCAGCGCGGCAGCAACGGCGATGTGTCTCTTCCACTGCGGCTGCCTGCTCATGACCGAACCGAGGATCGCGGTGTTGGTGAACCTCATCGCGGTCGAGCGGCTGCGGTGCAGGGCCCAGATGTAGAAACCCAGCAACACCGGGATGATGAGCAAGAGCCACAACACCCACGGGGTCTTGACCTCGGGCAGCCCGAGGACCAATGGCGTCACTTCGTCACCCCCTGCGGAGGCTGGTGCAGAATCGCCGCCGTGCGGCGATATCCGAGGACGAAACGGGCAATGTCGGTGACCCAGTCGGAGTCGGTCCGCAGTTGCAGGTGACCTGCCCCGGCTCGGCGGATCGCAGTCGCCACCCGCTCCCGCTGGGCTCGGGATGCGGCATTCATGCGCTCCCGGGTGGCCTTGTCAGCAGTGTTGACGTAGTGGGCGAAGGAGGTCTCAGGATCTCGGATCATGACATCGCCCACATCGGGGAAGTCAACCTCGGCGGCATCGACGACCTCGATGCACAGCACCTGGTTGCGCACTGACAGACGCCGCAAGGACCGTTCCCAGTCAGGACGGTCATTGGGATCGAGGGTGTTGTCTCCCGGGGAGAGGAAGTCCGAGACGACAACCTTCATGCCTCGTCGCCGCCCCGATGCCGCCAGGTTCTCGATTCCCTTGGCCAGGGTCATGCCACCGGCTGCATTGTCGGCGACGATCGGTTCGGTGAGCATCGAGCGCAACAGACCGTAGAGGGCAGTTCGACCAGAGCGTGCCGGTAGACGACGTACTGAGTCCGGGCGCATGATGAGCCCACCGAATCGATCCCCCATCCGCTGGGACAGGAAACCGATGGTGGCAATCGCCGCGATGCCCAAATCCCGCTTGGTCATGGAGACGGTTCCCCAGTTCATCGACCCGGTGACATCCAGCAGGGCCCACACCTCGAGCTCACGGTCAGCGATTGTCTCCCGAACATGGGGAACGGTGGTACGAGCCGTGACGGCCCAATCCATCATGCGCACGTCGTCCTGACCAGGCTCATAGGGACGGGCGTCGTTGACGTCGGCACCTGCACCCGGGAGCAGACCGAGGTGGTCGCCGTGCAGAAAACCCTCCAGACGGCGCACGATCGTCAGCTCAAGGCGGCGCAGAGCGGCCTCAGGGGCCAACTGGTTGAGCGGCAGGGTCGCCCCGGTGGGCGGACTCACCAAGGTCTGCGCCACCGATGGTGGCTGCGGGTCGCGGAATGTCGGTCGCGTCATGGGGCCGCCTCAGAATTGGGCAGGCGGGATCGTCGGAGCGGGGTACTGGCCCAAGCCGTCGGGATAACTGTGCTGGGCGGAGGCCTGATTCTGCTCCTCGTTCCACACCGGGGTGGGCGGCGGAACCATGGCGACGACCCGCTCGATGACGTCCGAGGCCGAGACGTTGTCGGCGATGGCGTCAAAACTGAGCACCAGACGGTGAGCCATGACGTCAACGGCGACGGCCTGGACGTCGCTGGGAAGGACGTAGTCACGGCCATGAACGAGAGCCAGCGCACGGGCAGCGGCGACCAGACCGAGGGTGGCTCGCGGGGAACAGCCGATCTGGATGACGTTGGCGAGGTCGGGTATCCCGAAGTCGCCGGGATTACGGGTCGCCAGCACCAGCCGGACCACATACTCGGCGACGAGGTTGTGGACGAAAACGTCGGAGGCCATGTCCTGCAGGGCGATGACGGCCTCGGGGGTCAGCACCTGTTGAGGCTCGGGAGCCTTGACGCTCATCCGGCCCAGAATCTCGAACTCCTCGTCGCCTCTCGGGTAAGGAACGTCGATCTTGAGAAGGAAGCGGTCTCGCTGGGCTTCCGGGAGCGGGTAGACGCCCTCGGACTCCACCGGGTTCTGGGTGGCGATGACACTGAAGGGATACGGGGCCGGGAAGGTCTGTCCCGCGATGGACACTTGTTTCTCGGCCATGAGCTCGAGCATGGCCGACTGCACCTTTGCCGGGGCTCGGTTGATCTCGTCGGCCAGCACGAAATTGACGAAGACCGGGCCGAGCTCGATGTCGAAGGTCTCCTTGGAGGCCGAGTAGATGCGGGTGCCGACGATGTCGGAGGGAACGAGGTCCGGGGTGAACTGTACTCGAGCGAAGCTGCCGCCAAGCACCGTCGCGAAGGAGCGCACCGCCAAGGTCTTGGCGACACCGGGAACACCTTCGAGGAGGATGTGGCCCTTGGCCAACACACCGACCATGAGCTGTTCAACCATGCGCTCTTGGCCGACGATGACCCGCTGGACCTGCCCGATGGCCTGGCCGATGAGGCGAGCAGCCTCGTCATTGGACATCGGGGCATCCTGATTGCCCTTACCGATGTCCTGACCATCCGAGTAGTTCTGGGTGCTCACTGACGTCTCCTGCCTGGCTAGTGCAAGACCCGCGACGGGCCCGCACTCACGATACCGTCAGAGTGCCGCAGCCCAAGAACGGTGAGAAATCACCAGGCGCGAACGCTCGTCGTTCGGAGGTCGTGGCCGGAATGTGGTGAGATGGTGGACGATGTCGAGTAACCCGTGGCCCATCAAGGCCCTGCCACTGGAACCGTGCGATCCACCCAGGGTCGACGAGTTCTGGCTCGATGTCCGTGTTCTCGCGATGCCCTCGGGAACTGTGTTCGGAGCCCATGATGACGACGGCCAGGCCGTCCTCATCATCGTGTTGTCCCATGGTGCCGCGAGTGATCCGGCGTCCTGGGACCGGTTGGCAGGGGAGGTCAATCACCTGCACTCCGAGACCGTCATTGCTCGCGGTGGCGCGGGACAGAACTCTGGACGCTTGGGCGGGCTGTACCGCCCCGTGACTGGTCCGGCCAGGGCTGGAGGTGAGCCCCTGGCCCCCTGGGTGGCCTTGATCTTTGACGGGTCGGCAGCAGCGGTGGCCGAGGCCCGACGCATTCTGAAAGCCGTCGACATGTCGGCCCTGTCGGGCTCGTCACCTGCAGGCCCGAATTTTCGGTTGCCCTGGATCGACGACACCCTTCCCGGCCAGGTGCGCGCCTGGCCGCTGCCGTGGCCGGGCCGTCGTGACAGGGCTGGCTGGTCAACGACCGTGGTCGCGTGGATGCTCACGATCTTCATCGCCCTGACCGGCCTGCTCATCGCGGTGCTGCTGTTCCAGAACGTTCCGCCCACTCCCCCTCCACCCCCGGTTCCGACCTCGGCGTCGTCGAGTAGTTCTGCCAACAGTTCCTCGAGCCCGAGCCAGGGTCAGGGTTCAGGTCAGAGTCCGTCGCCATCCAACAGCAGCGGGTCTGGTAGCCCGGCACCCAGCACGTCCCCATCGGCGGGTAACAGCACTTCACCGAGCATGTCGAGCAACCCATCACGGGATCCCTCGCGCACCCCATCGATGCAGTCGCCGGGAGCCGGCACCGGAACGTCGTCAGGATCTCCGACCGGACGAGGAAGGTTGTGATGGTCTCCCTCATTGCCACCGATTTGGACGGCACCTTTCTGGGAGCTGACAAGATGCCCAGCGCCGTGAACACCGAGGCGATACTCACCGCGGCCGAGGCAGGGGTCCACGTCGTCTTCGCCACTGGACGGCCCTACCGCTGGTTGACGGTTCTCGACCCGTTCCGCTCAGTCCACCCGACCCTGTTGGCCTCCAACGGGGCGGTAAACGTCGATGCCGCGACCGGCGAGGTCCTCCATGACGTCTTCATGAACCCCACCAGTGTCGCCGAGATCATTGCCGATGTCCGCGAGGCCCTGCCCGAGGCTCTGTTCTGCACAGAGGAGGCCACTCAGTGGTTCGCCGACGAGGGATTTGATCGCTGGCAGATCGGCGGCCCTCCCGACGGCGAGGGACCGATCGAGAACTTCTTGGGAGCCGATCGCCGCATCGTCAAGCTGTTGGTGCGCACTTTCGACTTGCCCAGTGACAAGCTCTTCGAGGTCGTCAATCCGATCGTGGGAGACCGAGGCACTGCAACATTCTCCGCCACCATGACGAACGGTCTCGTGGAGATCGCGGCTCCTGGCGTCTCGAAGGGTATGGCGCTGGCCCAGGTCTGTCAGGATCTCGGCATTGACCCGTCTGACGCCGCTGCTTTTGGTGACATGCCCAACGATCTCACCATGCTGGAACTGGTGGGGCATCCGTATGTCGTCTCAAACGCCCACCCGATATTGCGTGATCGTGGTTTCCCAATGATCGGTCACCATGACGAGTCTGCGGTAGGACGACGGATACGGATTTTGCTGGGTTGATTCGCGTCATGGCCAATCCAGTGTGGCCCTCATGCCTATGAGCCATGGCACTCGACTACCGCCATGACATCGTTAGCGCTGGCTGCCAGGATGGCAACCAGCGCTAACAGGACTCATCACACCAATGAAGCAACAGCGATAACAATCACTGGATGTATCCAGGCACGTATACGCAGCGGATGGCCTTAGCCTTGTCAGGAAGCAACGTGTTGAAGACGACCTGGAAGGCAACGGGGTCATAGGTGAACCCGAAATGATCCGTGTGGTCCTTGGCGCACACTGATTGCATGGTGATATTCGTTACTCCAGGCTCACGGATAAATGCGTTGGTGTATGGAGTCACCACATCGTCATACTTGGTACTGATGACAGTGTACCGGACACCCTGCGCGGTCATCCCACCGTCATTGAGTTCACCCAGGAAGCGAGAGCCTGCAAGTTGCTGTGGAAGCGACTCATAGTTGTGCTTGTCTGCATAGTCCTGCAAAGCCCGAGCGCTCAGGCTTCCGGGCCGGTCGAGGCCAACGAAAGTAGCCAAACCGTAGACACTGGTGCCTTTGTTGGACGGGACGAGACCAATCAGATGGTTGACGACCCGATCTCCCCCAAACCACTTGATATAGGCACGAGGGAGGGGGCCTCCACCCTGGGAATGCCCCACCAGGTCGACCTTTTCGGCTCCGGTCGCTGCCCGTACTTTCTCAACGTAGTGTGCCAGGAACGCGGCACTGGAACGAATGTCACCAGCGGTGGCAGCCCATTCGCGATCAGGATTCGTTTGAATGTTGTAGTTGAAGGTGAATACGCACAGACCGGCCAGTTTGAGCTCAGGCGCGTAATATGACCACGTGGCGAATGCGTCCTCGCCGGTGCCAGGGATGAGGACGACGGGTCGAGTACCTGGCGCAGGCTTGCACGTGAAATCGTTAGCTCCCTTTGGATTCGTACCCACATGCGCGTGTGAATACTGGGAAGCCACCGGCCAGGTGCGGAACTGTGGCCCCGTGCCACTCGACGGGACGCCATCCGGGCTGTGCGGAGCAGCGACGCCACCGGGATGATCGGGAGTGATTCCCGAATCCGCAGCCCACGATGTACCGGCTGCCATCGTCATCGGTAGCGCAGTAGCTGCCGCAGTGAGGACGGCAAGAACCGACCTACGTAGCTTGATAGATCTCATGAATGACACTCCTTGTTGATCAATAACCTGGCTCCTATGCCAAGGCGATGACCACGCTACCGAGGGGATGGTGCACTTCAGGACACCATTACTAAAACGACCAACCGTGCATCCCCTAAAGCATCTCGATGCACAGTTTTTCGCTTCACGGCAGACTCATACCCGTCATTTAACTGACATCTTAACATCCGATTGATTGATTCCTTTCATCATGCGAATGAATGACCATCCATGGCATGTTCATTCCGGGTTCGACGGACGATTTCACACCTCGACGCCGCAGACCCCATAACCGCAGTGGCGGGGGCTGACCAGGGACTACCCGGACAAATTGCAGGATCGTATGAAGTGGGGCGTGCGGGGCTCGAACCCGCGACCCAGGGATTATGAGTCCCCTGCTCTGACCGGCTGAGCTAACGCCCCGAGACGAGTGATCACCTTACCGGGTAATGCTGATGCCGGCATCCTCCTCGGCCCCGTTATGGCTATGTGATCGTGCTTCGTGCCAGCCGTCGCCAACACTTTTCACCGCCCACCGTCACCTTCCTGGCAGCGGTTTTCGCCCTGTCCGAGCCGAAGGGGTCTTCCGCTACTCCGGCGAGCTCATGGCCACTCACGCGAAATCCTCCTCGAATCGCCTTCCGTTGTGGGTCTTCACCGTCGCGTCGATGACGACGGAGGTTCTCAGCCTCGACGCCACCATCATCCTGCTGACACCGATCGTCCTGACGACGACAAGACGACTCGACGCCCGGCCCGAACCCACCTTCGGACGCCTCACCGCCGTCATGGCCCTGCCATAGCTGGCGTCCATCAGCATCGAATGGTTGGCGATGCATGTCGAGTTCCGCGAGAAACTCTCCGGAAAGGTCACTGATGGTACTGAGGTTCGTCCATCACAACGGGAGCTTCGCAGTCGGGCCGGACGCGCCCTGCGCGCCACCAAGCCCCCTCTTCCTGTCCTTCGTTCTGTGTCTGGGAATCATCGTCGAGGCCATCGTCAGCAACGGGCTGGGAGACCTCATCAACCGTCTCGTCCTCTCCGGCCAGACCTCGCTCGGCCTGCTGGCCGTCGCCGCCATCACGGCTCTGTTATCGAACCCCATCAACAACCTGCCCGCATCGGCAGATTCACCCGGCCAACCCTGCTCACCGTCCCCGCGAACATCCTCTCTCACGGTGTGGGCGATGAGCGGCCTCTTCGGGATGGAATCACGCTTGATGTGAGGTCAATTTCCCAGCCTGACGTGACCTGTGCGTCCGAGCGATGATCGCACCGATGACACCAGCCGCGAGCCAGCTGAGGCCCACGATCCGCGTCATCTCCTCGGTCTTGGCCACGGCGATGAGCAAGGTGATCGCACCCAGGATCGGCACCATGAGGTGACGCACCCATGTGTGTGACCTCTCCTTGAACACGCACTGGACAATGACGTCAGCGTGCAGGAAGACGTAGCTTGACAGCGCACCGAAGGTCACCAGGGTCGTCATCGTCTCGACGTGGGAATCGAAGGCGACAGCCAAGATCGAGGTGACGGCGGCGACGGCGACGATGGCCACCCACGGCACACCCTTGGAATTGGTACGTGAGAGCAACGAGGGCATCACCTTGTCACGAGCCATCGCGAAGACCAGGCGGGCCGTCGAGGAGTGGGCGACGACCAGACAGGCGAAGATGGCGACGAAGGCGTTGACGACGATGAAGACCAGGGTGAACCAACTCGGGCACACCTGATCGACGGCGTGGTAAAAGGCCCGGTTGGTCGCTCCTCCGGCAGCGAAATGGGTGGTGTCGGAAACCAGCCCGGCGGCCAGCACCTGTACCCCGAAGACAACAGCGAGCAAGCCAACGAGGCAGAGAGTCGCGATGCCGACGGCTCGTCCTCCCCCGCGGGCCTCCTCGTTGAGGGTGGCGACGGCGTCGAAACCGAGGTAGCTCAGGGCGGCGATGGACACTGCGGAGGCCACCGACGCCCACGACGTCCCGGGGCGCCACAGGGCATGCCAGCTCCACACCACGTCACCGCTGGCCACCGAGCTACCTACGCACACCAGGAAGATGGCGATCGTCCCCAACTGGATGGCCAGCAAGACGATGCCAACTCGGATGGTGACCGTCATTCCCTGCAAGCTGAGGGCCATGGAGGCCAGCACGAAGACCACGGCGAAGATCCCCCTCGGCACGCTGGGCCAGATGTGGGCCAGGGCGACAGCCGAGAGCACCGTCAGCAGGGCGGGCATGAGGATGTAGTCGAGCAGGATGAGCCATCCGGCGATGAACCCAGGAGTGCGACCCAGGGAGAACCGGGTGTACCCATACACCGATCCAGCGACCGGGAAGCGCAGGGACATCTCCCGGTAGCTGATCGCTGACAGCCCCATCACAGCTGCGGCCACCAGGTACACCAGCACCGGCACCCCGCCTGACCGGTTGACCACCGGGCCGAAGACGGCAACCGGGGCCATCGGGACGAAGAAGAGCAGTCCGTAGACCACCAGCGAACCAAAGGGAAGTTGACGGTTCAGACTGGGCTGGTAGCCCAGGTCCTCCAACTGGGAGTCGGGGGCGAGGGTTGCGCTCACTGAGCGTCTCCAAATGTCAGGGCGGTCTGCTGGACGGCGTCGGGGTCCTCTCCGATGCCAGCAGGAACAACTCCGGCCAGCGGGGCTCCGGCGGCATCCTCGATCTCCTCGAGGTTGCATTTCTCGGCCAGGTCAGGCTCGGCCGGCCAGGAACCGATGATGATGGCGTCGACCTGGTGCCCGCGATCGCGGATGGCGTTGCAGGTCAGTCCGGTGTGGTTGAGGGTGCCCAGCACCGAGCGGGTGGCGACGACGACGTGGGGTGCGTGGCCGCGACGCGCCAGGGAATCCATGAGGTCGAGGACACCGGCCCCGTCGTTGTCCAGACCGACGAGGATTCCCCCGGCTCCCTCAACGAGGGTTACGTCGTGACCGTCGGAGTCAACGAGGACTCGCGCCGCGACCTCCTCGATGGAGGGAATCGTCATCCCGGCGCGGGCAGCCGAGGTCGTCGGTGCCAGTGGCTCAGGACAGCGTACGTACTCCGCCAGATTGTCGGCATCAATACCTGCGAGGCGACCTGCGTCATGGACGTCGCCGGGTTCCTCAGGGGCCAACCCGGTCTGGTAAGGCTTGATGATGAGGACGTCCTTGCCTGCCTGCTTCAGGGCCGAGGCGATGACGGCGGTGGTGACGGTCTTTCCGGCGTCGGTGTCGGTTCCGGTGACGATGACAATTCCGTCGAGATCGGTGATCCTCATGAGTCCTCCTGTGATGTGTTCTCCACCTGATCTGTGACGACCGTCCGTATTCCGGCAGCCATCCTCACGAGATCGTCCTCGGTACAGATGTAGGGCGGCATGGCATAGACGAGATCACGGAAGGGACGCAGCCACACCCCGTTCTCGACCCCGGTACGGGTGGCGCGACGCATGACGATCGGGTTCTCGACCTGTACAGCTGCGATGGCACCGAAGACACGCACGTCGGTGACACCATTGAGGTCACGCAGCGGCACCAGCTCACGGGCCATCACCTTGTTGATCCGGGCGACGTCGTCCTCCCAGCCACCCTGGGCGACGATACCCAGGCTGGCCGCGGTGACTGCGCTGGCCAGCGGATTTCCCATGAAGGTCGGCCCGTGCATGAGGGATCCGCCCGGGCCTCGGCTGACCTCACTGGCCAGCTCGTTCGAGCACAGTACCGCGGACTGGGTCATGTACCCGCCGGTCATGGATTTCCCGACGACCATGATGTCGGGAACGATGTCGGCCCACTCGCAAGCGAAGAGCTTGCCGGTGCGACAGAGTCCGGTGGCGACCTCGTCTGCGATGAGGACGAGGTCAAGGTCATCGGCACGCTGGCGAAGGTGCTTCAGACATGCCGGAGACCACGGCCACATGCCGCCCGCCCCCTGCAGGACCGGCTCGACGATGATGCCGGCCAGCTCGTCGCGGTGCCCATCAAGGATCTCATCAGCCTGGACACACCAGGTCTCGACGGCCTCGGTATCGGCATCGAAGGCGGGCGGACGGGGCAGAAAGAGTTGTTGGGGAATCGAGTCGGAGAACATGGCGTGCATGCCACCAACCGGGTCACACACACTCATGGCGCCGAGGGTGTCGCCGTGGTAAGCACCGCGCAGCGCGGCGATCCGAGTACGGGTGAGGGTGCCACCACGCGCTGCAGTGCGCGCAATCTGCACCTGACGAGCCAGTTTGAGACTCACCTCGACACCCACCGAGCCAGAGTCGGCCAGGAAGACCCGATCCAGTGGCTTCGGGGCGAGATCGACGAGGGCCTTGACGGCGTCAACGGCTGCCTGATGAGTGAGACCACCGAACATCACATGGCTGAACTGGCAGCTCTGACGGTTCAGGGCCTCGTCGAGGACGGGGTTGCGATAACCATGAATCTGGCACCACCACGAGGCCATGCCATCGATGACCTCGTAGCGGCGCTCCCCGTCATGGAGCTGCAACCGAACTCCGTCAGCGGCGGTGACGGTAAGCATCGGGTCGGCCCCGACCGTCGGGGCGTAGGGGTGCCAGACATGGCGCCTGTCGTATTCGAGAAGATGCTGTTCAGGACTCACAGCGCAGAATGCTAGTCGTCTCCCTTGAACAGTGTTCAGGAGGGGTCGGACTTGGCCCTCACACAGCCTGGCGGCCCCTGCCGGACAGCTCATCCAGCCACATTCGGTGTACTCGGTCGTCGGTCGTCTCCTCGGGATGGAAGGAGAGGGCGAGGATGGCTCCCTGTCTGACCCCGACGATGGCTCCGCTGGCCTCACCAGCTTCGTCAGGCAGCCTCGAGATGACATCGACACCGGGCCCGATCCGGGTGACGATAGGGGCGCGAATGAAGGTGGCAGGAATTGCCTTGCCCACACCGTCGATGTCCAGATGTCCCTCGAACGAGTCGAGCTGGGATCCGAAGGCATTGCGCCGCACGGTGACGTCAAGCAGGCCAAGGGTCTGCTGATACGTGGCAGCGTCCTCGAGCTCCTTCGCCAGGACGACGAGACCAGCGCAGGTGGCCAGTACCGGCAGACTCCCGGCGATGGCTTCGCGCAGCGGGTCAGCGAGCCCGAAGGAGCGCATCAGCCTGTCGATGACCGTCGACTCCCCACCGGGAAGGACGATCCCGTCGAGTCCGTCGAGATCAGCCTCCCGACGGACCCGACGAGTCGTCGCGCCAAGCGATTCAAGAACCTCGACGTGCTCGGCGAATCCGCCCTGCAAGGCGACGACCCCGATGAGCGCAGCCACCTCACCAACCCCGCTCGGCGAGACGATGCGGTGCCGGGACGTCGGCAACGTTGATGCCAACCATGGCCTCGCCCAGACCACGGGAGACCTCGGCGATGGTGCCGGGATCGTCGTAGGCCGTGGTGGCCTTGACGATGGCAGCGGCACGGGCAGCAGGATTGCCGGACTTGAAAATGCCTGACCCGACGAAGACGCCCTGGGCACCCATCTGCATGACAAGGGCGGCGTCAGCCGGGGTGGACACACCACCAGCAACGAAGAGCACCACGGGAAGCTCACCGGTACGAGCCACCTCGGCGACGAGGTCATAGGGAGCCTGCAGCTCCTTCGCGGCGACGTAGAGCTCGTCAGGAGACATGCTGCTCAGACGTGCCATCTCGCCTCGAATGGTGCGCAGGTGACGGACAGCTTCGGAGACGTCACCGGTACCAGCCTCACCCTTGGAGCGGATCATGGCAGCACCCTCGGTGATCCGACGCAGAGCCTCGCCGAGAGTGGTCGCGCCACAGACGAAGGGGACGTCGAAGGCCCACTTGTCGATGTGGTTGGCGTAGTCAGCCGGGCTAAGCACCTCGGACTCATCGATGAAGTCCACCTTGAGGGACTCAAGCACCTGAGCCTCGACGAAATGACCGATTCGCGCCTTGGCCATCACGGGGATGGACACGGCGTCGATGATCCCGTCGATGAGGTCAGGATCACTCATCCGGGCCACTCCGCCCTGGGCCCGAATGTCAGCAGGGACGCGCTCGAGGGCCATGACGGCACAGGCTCCGGCGTCCTCGGCGATTCGTGCCTGCTCGGGAGTGACGACGTCCATGATGACGCCGCCCTTGAGCATGTCGGCCAGTCCGCGCTTGACCCGCGTGGTTCCAGTGGTTGCAGTGATGTTCTGAGTCATGAACCCCATCGAATCGGCAATTGTGGTTCATGACAAGATCCATATGTGACCACTTTTGTTGGACCGCTTTGCGGGTGGACGGGATGAGACCAGACCTCGTCGTCGACGTGCCGCTGGATCTTCCTCGAGATCCCCGACCGCTGCCGGTGCGGATCTGCGAAGGAATGCGCGGGCTCATCATGGACGGGGTGCTCGCCCCCGGTGACCACCTGCCGAGCACCAGGGCGTTGTCCGCACAGCTCGGGGTGTCCCGCGGTACCGTCGTCGCCTCCTACGAGCAGCTGGAGGCCGAGGGGTATCTCGTCGCAGCGAGCGGGTCGGGCACCCAGGTCAACCCTGACCTGCGAGGTCTCCACCGACGCACCGCGACGCCGATCCTTCCCCCATCTCCTCACCGTCGTCACGGAATTGACCTCACACCCGGGGCACCTGACACCGCCGGACTGGCGAACTCGGCCTGGCGATCGGCCTGGCATCGAGCCTGTGTCCGACCGCGCCGGATCACTGATCCGTTGGGGTCCCCACGGCTGCGTCATGAAATCGCCGAGCACCTGCGTCAGATGCGAAGCCTGCTCACGGACCCGCGTCAAGTCGTCGTCACCGGCGGAGCCCGCGCCGGGCTGGCCGAGCTCGTCCAGGTGCTCTGCGATGGATCTCGACACCTGACGATCGGGGTCGAGAGCCCTGGGTACCCCAGTTTGAGGAAGGTACCGACGGCACTTGGCCATCACACCGTCGGGCTGCCGACTGATGATGAAGGACTTGACCCCGATGGCCTCCCGACCGGACGTGACGCGACGGATCTGGATGCAGTGCTCATCACGCCGAGCCACCAGTACCCCTGGGGAGGATCCTTGTCGGCGAGTCGTCGTGCTGCCGTCATCGAATGGGCTGAGCGGGCGGATTGTTGGATTGTCGAGGACGACTTCGACTCCGAGCTGCGTCACGTCGGTGCTCCCCTCCCGGCGTTGGCCTCTCTGGACGAGGAACACACCATCTTGTTGGGCACCTTCTCGTCCGTCCTCACACCCACCTTGGGATGTGGCTATCTCGTGGTCCCACCCGACCTTGTTCATTCGTTCGCAGGACAGCGCCTGGCCACCGGCCAACCCGTTCCGGCCATTGTCCAGCAGGCCGTGGCGGACTACCTGTCGACCGGGGCGCTACGGCGTCGTACCCAGCGGATGCGTCAGGTGTACCGACGCCGTCGCCACACCGTCATCGAGACCCTGGGATCGGTGCCAGGAGCGACCTTGCAGCCCATCGACGGCGGACTGCACGCGGTGCTGCTCTTTGCCGGATCGGAGGAGGAGGTCGTCCGGCGGTGTCGTCGCGAGGGGGTTGGCGTCACTCCTCTCTCGACCTATTGGGGCTCGACCGATGCCCACGTGTCTGGGATCGTGCTCGGATTCGGCAGCCATGATGACGACACCTTGTCAACAGCGCTGACGACGATCGCTCGGGTGATCGCCGACCACACTGGCTCGTGACACACATCGGCCGGCACCCCGTGGGGTACCGGCCGATCCGCGAATCAGTCGTCAGCCGACGAGACCCTCGAAGAGAGCGGTCGACAGGTAGCGCTCACCAGTGTCGGCGATGACGACAACGATCGTCTTACCGGCGAACTCCGGACGAGCTGCGACCTGACCAGCGGCCTGCAAAGCGCCACCACCGGAAATACCCGTGATGACGCCCTCCTCCGCTGCGGCGCGACGAGCCAGCGCGATGGCCTCATCACCGGGGACCAACAAGATCTCGTCAATGACGGACTTGTCGAGGTTTTCCGGCACGAAGCCCGGCCCCCAGCCCTGGATCTTGTGCGGGGCCTTCTCACCCTTGGTGATGACCGGGGACTCGGCGGGCTCGGCGCCGAAGGTCTTCACCTCAGGGTTCTTCTCTTTGAGGTACTTGCCGACGCCGGTGATGGTGCCGCCAGTGCCGATGCCGGCGACGATGGCGTCAACCTTGCCCTCGGTGTCGTTCCAGATCTCCTCGCCGGTGGCGTCGTGATGGATCTGAGGGTTGGCCGGATTGTCGAACTGGCTGGCCAGGATGGCGCCAGGGGTCTCCTTGACGATCTCGGCGGCCTTGGCGTTGGCACCCGGAACGCCGTCAGCGCCCGGGGTGAGCACGAGCTCGGCACCCAGCAGACGGATGATGGCGCGACGCTCCTTGGACATCGTCTCGGGCATGGTGATGATGACCTTGTAGCCGCGAGCTGCGCCGACGAGAGCCAGACCGACGCCGGTGTTACCGGACGTGGCCTCGACGATGGTTCCACCGGCCTTGAGCTGTCCGGAGGCCTCCGCCGCGTCGATGATGGACTTGGCGATGCGGTCCTTCACGCTGGAAGCCGGGTTGAAGAACTCCAGCTTGGCCAGCACGGTGGCCTTCGACTCCGGGAAGAGTGTGTTGATCTTGACCAACGGGGTGTCGCCGATGAGTTCGGTGACGTCGTGAGCAATCTTCGCCATGGTGTCAGTCCTTTCGATTGAGGTTTGAGTCAGTCAGTGTGCGATTCTGATGTGCACAGATTCGTGTGAGTCATGCCTTTTCGACGGTGATCGTCCAGCCGGCATCACCCACCTTTCGGAAATCGGTGACCGGGTACCCGGCCGTGGCAGCCCATTCCGGGATGGACTCGGTGGCCTGAGTGCAGTCGAAGTTGATCGTCAGCCGGTCTCCGACAGGCAGTTCAGCGATAGCTTTCTGAGCCTCGACCAGCGGGAACGGGCACACCTGCCCACCGGTCTCGAGAACATGGGTGGTCATGACACTCCTTCAGTGACGGTGGCGGTTGGCAGCGTCCCCAGTCCGGGGCCGCGTCGGGTGAAGCCGAGCACGAAGACCTTCGTGCCGAGACCCACACCCAGGAACATGAAGAGGAAGGCGATCCATCCCTGGAAGCTGAACTGAGCGGTCTCGACCATCGCGTTACCGATGGTGCAGCCTCCGGCCCAGCTGGCCCCGACTCCCATTCCAAGACCTCCGACGATCGACTTGACGACCTGGGTGGAGTCAGGAACCCGGACCCGAAACTCGCCGGATACCTTGGCGGCGATGAAGGAGCCGACGAGGATGCCAAGCACGAGCAACACTCCCCAGTCGACGTAGGAGGCATCGCCGGTCACCGCCCACTCCAGCAGGTTGCCGGTCGGGGTGGTGATCCCCAGCCCGGCGTGACGACCCGCAGCCTCGCTGAGCGGGTAGGTGATGATCGCGATCACCGAGATGAGGGCCGCGGTGAGGAACGGATGCCACTTGGCCTCGAAGAGCCAGTGCGCGACACCTGTCTTCTCCGGCGGAAGGGTGGCGACCTTTCGGGTCGGCTTGCGCAGCTGACGCCACACCAGGACGCCGACGACAAGGGCCAGGACGATGGTGGGAATCCAGGGAGAGATTCCCAGAGCAGGGATCGTCGTCACCGGAGCCGTGAAGGACCGCACCGACTGGTTGAGCCCCGACAGGGCGCCATACTTCATGGCCGCCGCGCCAACTGCGTAGAACACCAGGGCAATCCAGGATCCGACAAGACCCTCACCGCTACGGAACCAGGTTCCGGTGGCGCACCCGCCGGCCAGCACGATCGACACGCCGAAAAGCAGCCCTCCAACGATGACGCCGAGCCATGGCAGCGCCTTCCAGGCGAGGTGAATGACGCCGAGTTGGGTCAACGTCGTGACACCGATGGCCTGGAGGGCGATCACGAGCAGAAAAGCTGTGATCCACGTGGTGCTCCTGGCAACCCACACCTGACGAAAGGCGTTCGTCACACAGAAGCGACCGCGTTGCATAACAAAGCCGAAAGCAATTCCAACGAGTAAGCCGGTAAGGATCATGGGGTAATTCCGTTCAGAACAATCCTGCGACATCATTGCGATCTTTTCAAAAGCACGCAGATGGGAGCGGATTCAAGGATGGACATGGTGTGCGCTGGCGTGGACACGAGGGACGTGACGTCTCTTGCCCGGGTCTCTGCGATCAACCTAAGATCAGCAACAACACCGACACATCGAACACATCATCATGATGGAGCTCATGACCGATCGACCGGCACGATGACCCCAGACACGGTGTGTGTTCACCTTTTCGTCCTTCCATTCATGAACCATGATCGATGATTTCGTCGTGACGTCCATCAGCTTTCCCGGGACTGCCCCGCAGCCGCGCCACAACGTTCATCAATGGCGTCTGAAATCAGATAATCACAGTTGACTTGAGGTTTCAAAAAAAGGGCGATTTTGTCTTATATTTCAAGACTGTGTATCACTTTGTGGGACGCACCCGGTCTGCGAGTGCTGACAGGAAGGCCGAGACCCCTTCGGTCTGGTCACAGATGATGTCGGCGTGATCGGCCATGGACGGCTGCTCGTCAGAGTAGCTCACGACGCGGGCACCAGGGTGACCCTGCGCGATCCACTCCGAGATGGCCTTAAGGGCAGGAACGTCCCCCAGGTCGTCACCACACATGATGACGACCCGCGGCGTCACCTCGTCAATGAGCTCGCGCAGGGCCTGGGCCTTGGTGACCATGGCGGACTTGAGCTCGATGATGTTGCGTCCGTCCTCGCAGTGGAGATCCAGTTCCTCGGCGATCTCACGGGCTCTCGGCACTGCGGCGGCCAAGGCGTGAGCCGGATCAGCGGCTCGGCGAGTGTGCAGGGCGACAGCACGACCCTTGTCCTCGATCCGACAGCCACGATCACGCGAATCCTGCTGGCCAAGTTCCTCGGCGAGCTGCTCGAGACGCCTCTTGGCGATGCGCACCGACTTCGGCACCTCCGGGTCCCGCAGCGCCCCGGATGCGGCGTCGTAACGCTCGACCCCGTACTGTCCCAGCACCACCAGGTGCTCCAGACCCGGAGCCTCGTCGACGGCGGTCATACGCCGCACTGCGGCCACGTCGCGTCCGGTGACGATCGCCATGGTGGCCAGCTTGCCGTCCATCCGTGACATCGCCTCTCGGGACTGTTCGGCCATGGCCGAGTCGGCGGGATCGTCGACGATGGGGGCGAGAGTACCGTCGAAGTCCAGGGCAAGCAGCACTGAGCCCGGGTCGGCGGCGACGGCGTCAAGAAGCCCCCTTCCGGCATCCGTGAGAGGGGCCCACGACTTTTCTGCTGGGGCAGGACGGTCAGTCATGGCCCCATCGTCACACACATCGGCCCCTTGGCGGACTCTCAGCCTCCAAATGGCAAGGATCATCCTCGCCGGGAACTCCTGCTTGATAGCGTGAAAGTGGGCCTGCTGTGCGGCAGGAGCTCCATGAGAGGTGTGATCAGAGATGTCGGAGACCGTCCAGGACAAGGTTGATTTCCTTGTCATCGCAAACCGCCTGCCCGTGGACCGAAAAGTCGACGATGAGGGTCACGTCAGCTGGCAGTCCTCCCCCGGTGGTCTGGTGACGGCGCTTGAGCCGGTCATGCAGCGCAAGGGCGGCGCATGGATCGGCTGGCACGGTGCTCCCGACGAGGTCGTCGAGTCCTTCCATCATGATGGCTACGACATCCACCCGATCCCTTTGAGCGCACAAGAGGTCGAGGAGTATTACGAGGGATTCTCCAACGCCACGTTGTGGCCGCTGTATCACGACTGCGTCGTCGAGCCGGTCTTCCACCGCGAGTGGTGGGAGGCCTATCAGAAAGTCAACAGGCGCTTCGCCCAGCAAGCCGCCGAGCAGGCTGCCGAGGGGGCCACGGTGTGGGTGCAGGATTATCAGCTCAACCTCGTCCCCCAGTACCTGCGCGAGATGCGCCCCGATCTGCGCATCGGGTTCTTCCTCCACATTCCATTCCCCCCAATCGAGCTCTACAGCCGTCTGCCTTGGCGCGAGGATCTCGTCGAGGGCCTATTGGGGGCTGACCTGGTCGGATTCCAGACTCCGGGTGCTGCCGCCAACTTCCTGCGTCTGGCCAAGCGTCGTCCTGGTGTCACGGCCTCTCGCGGTCGCGCGCACACCCCCGACGGACGCGACGTCGTCGCCCGTGACTTTCCGATTTCCATCGACTCGCGTGGATTCCACGATCTGGCCACGTCGGAGAAGGTCCAGGTCGAGGCCACCAAGTTGCGCGAGGATCTGGGCAACCCGGAGACGATCATCTTCGGCGTCGATCGTCTGGACTACACCAAGGGTCTTCGTCAACGCATCCGCGCCGTGGGAGAGCTGTTCAAGGAGGGCAGGCTCGATCCACATGAGGTTGTCTTCCTGCAACTGGCCACCCCGTCGCGTGAGCGCGTCGAGGAGTACAAGATCCTGCGTGATGACATCAACCAGCTCGTCGGCCAGATCAACTCCAAGGTGGGCACGATCGCCAATCGTGCGGTGGTCTACCGCAACGAGTCGGTGCCCCGTGAGGTTCTCGCCGCCATGTACCAGGTGGCTGATCTCATGCTCGTCACTCCGGTGCGCGATGGCATGAACCTCGTTGCCAAGGAGTACATCGCATGCCGGTCCAACGACGACTCAGCCCTGGTGCTCTCCGAGTTCGCAGGTGCTGCTCGTGAGCTCAAGCAGGCCTACATGGTCAATCCGTACGACATCGACGGCATGAAGGCCACGATCATGAAGGCCCTCACCGACTCGCCGAAGGTCAAGGCCCGCAAGATGCGCTCGATGCGTCGTCAGGTCTTCGACAAGACGATCGATGTGTGGGCCGATAACTTCCTCACCGAGTTGGAAGGCCGCTGACCGGATGATCAAACCGTTGACGAGGGAGCGGCCGGTCGGTAAACACTCCGCTGGCCACTTTCACGTCCATGAAAAATGGGCATGGAAAATCCCAGATCTGGAATGGGATCTGGGATAACCTGCGCTCCCCCGACTGGACTCGAACCAGTAACCCTCTGATTAACAGTCAGATGCTCTGCCAATTGAGCTACAGGGGATCAACGCCCTGGCGCGAGATAAAACACTAGCATCACCCATTGGCTGATGCCAAATCGATCGCGTCAGCCACACTCTGCGACCGGTCATGTCAGGTCGGCCCCGTCAGCCCCACTCCTTCTTCAGGGCGTCAGTAGCCTCCAACACCTTTTGCCGAGTCTCGGGATCATTGAGATCAGCGGATTCCCTGGCCATCGCCGTCCAGGTGATGGAATCCTCCGCGTCGGCCAGATGGCCGGCTGGAATGCGTCCGGCAATGAGGACATCTCCCCCACGCACCGGGACGCTACGAGTGGCTGCAATGGACTCGGTGACCCGCGCCCGGAACACCTCAGGGATCTTGCCGGGCCTCTCGAGCACCACCGAGGCGCCGGCCCCGTCCAGGAAGTCCCATGTCAACGTCGAGGTGTCACCGTTCCATCCCCCGTGGACGATCTCGTGCCAGGCCACCGCGGAGTCCATGTCGTCGGCGAGGACGACGAGTCCTTCCGTCACCGCGATGACGGTCGTGCCCTCCCCTCGCCCGCAGGCGAGCACCTTGACGTCGTCGAAACCGAGTACGGCTCGCGTCCGGGTCATCTCCTCGGAACTGGGCCCTTTCGTCCACCACATGGTGTCCATCCTGTCACGCCGCCCCAGCCTGCTGCAGACGACGACGCAGGCGACCGAGGGCTCGCTGCTCGATCCGTCTCACGCTGGACGCCGACATCCCCAGTTCCTCGCCAACCGCCTCGTAACTCATGGGATCTCCCTCGAACCCGTGGCGCAGGGACACCACATGCCGTTCTTGCCCTGGTAGAGCGGTGAGCAGATGGGAATCCAGACCCACGGGCTGGTTCTGCGGGGCCGCAACGTGTTCCAAGAGGTTGCTGTCGATTTCCCAGCACTCACCACGTCGCCGCTCAACCCACATGATGTCCTTGCCCATTCGTTCAGCAATGTCCTTACTACTCGGTACCTGATGGGATCGCACGGTCAGCTCTTCCTCGACCCGGGCAACCTCCGCCGACTCCCTCATTGCGGCCCGGGACCTCGCGCCGCGTAGGCGCACCACCTCCTCACCGATACGACGACGGATCCATGTCCAAGCCACCGTCGAGAACCGGGCGCCACGACGCTCGTCATACCTCTCGATGGCCTCCCCCAGCCCGACGCAGCCAGCCTGGACCAAGTCCTCGAGGTTGCACCGATGGGTTGAGGCCGCCTGACGGGCCTGGGTGAGCACCATCGCGAGCATCTGCCGCCAGAGCGCCTGCCTGGCTGCTGCCCCGTCAGCAGAAATCACAGTCAATTCGGTGACGGTGACCGGCGTCGTGGCCAGGAATCGTCCGGACAGGATGGCGTCAGCGATCACTCCGGCATCGAGCCTGCGAAAGAGCTCGTGCTCGTCAGTAGGGTCCAGGGCGACGACACCATCGATGAAATCCGCGTATCTCATGGTCTGACGATGACGCGCACCCGACCACGACGAAAACCTCTCATCTCCCATCTGTGGACACAGAAAAAGTTGTCCACAGATGTCACATCAGGCTGAGGTGGCCCCTCCCGCGACAATGAGGCTCTTACGTATCGCCTCGAGAGTGACGAGATCAGAGAACATGTCGTTATAGAGCTTGCGGTCCTGGTTCGGATTCGTGCGCTGTAGGCGTGATTTGAGGTTCGCGATGTCATCGGTGATCGACAACAACCGCACCCTGGCTGCGTAGGCCTCCGCGTAGTCTCGGCCGGGCTCGTCGCGCAGCACTGGCTCCACAAGCAATGCCACCTCAAGTTGCCTCACCTGCGGATCCGGTGTCGCCTCAGTGACCTTCTCCGCCCATCTGTCCTGCCCACGGGGCACAGCCATGACAGCCTCGAGCACGGCCTGGTAGGCCGGATGGCGCAGATCCTCAACCTCGACCTGGTCCCATTCCTCGTCGAAGAGGTCAGGATGTTGCAATGCGAGCTTGAGGAATCCTCGCTCTGCTGACAAGGAGACGTCTGCCGGATCCGGCCACGGGATACCTGGGCTCTGCTCAGGCTGAGGCTGCGGAACGGCGGTCAGCTGCGGCTCAGAGCGACGCCGCCGTCGGGCGCGCGAAACTTCTCGACGCACCAGGTCGATGTCAGCACCGACCACCTGGGACAGCTCCCGCAAATAGCCGTCGACGAGGGACTGATCGCGAATGCTCGTGACCAGAGGCGCTGCCGCCCTGATCGCGGCAACGCGACCATCTGCGCGGTCAAGATCAAACTGACTGACCGTGTTCTCCATGACATAGCGGTACAGCGGAACCCGACGCGCCACCAGCTCGCGAACGGCTTCTGGACCTCGCTGCATCAGGAGGTCACACGGATCTAGCCCTGTGGGCTCGACGGCAACGTAGGTCTGCGCGGAAAACTGGTTGTCGCCACGAAACACTTTGAGGGCAGCCTTCTGACCGGCGGCGTCACCGTCAAACGTGAAGATCACCTCACCATTGAGGGAGCCGCTGTTGCCCATCAGCCGCTGTATGAGTCGGGCATGGTCCTCGCCGAATGCCGTTCCACACGCTGCGACAGCTGTGTCGATGCCAGAAAGGTGTGCCGCCATGACGTCGGTGTATCCCTCGACGATGACGACCTGGCTCTTCTTGCCAATATTGGCGCGAGCCATGTCCAGGCCATAGAGAACGTGGGACTTCTTGTAGACCGGAGTCTCGGGGGTGTTGACGTACTTGGCCGGCAGTCGGTCGTCGTCATAAACCCGTCTGGCTCCGAAGCCGAGCACGGATTTACCGGAGTCCTTGATCGGCCACAGTACGCGTCCCTGGAAGAAGTCCCAGCCCTGGGAGCGCACCAAGCCGGATTCGATGAGGGCCTTGGGCGTGAATCCCTTGGCCAACAGGTGGTCACGCAGCACGTGACCACCGCGCGGTGCGTATCCCATCCCAAATTGCACCGCGGCATCGTGGGAGAATCCACGACCCGCGACGAAGTCTCGCGCGATCTGGCCCTCCTTCGTCGACATTTGGGCCTGGAAGAACTCCGCGGCCGCTTCGTTGGCGGCCAGGATCTGCATACGCAGACCTGGTTCCAGCCCGGGACGACCGTCATCAACGATGCGCAACTGGACACCGACCTTGTCGGCAAGATGCTGGACCGCCTCGACGAAGGTGAGATTGTCGATCTTCTGAACGAACGAGATGGTGTCGCCGCCCTCGCCGCAGCCGAAACAGTAGAACAGCCCGCGAGAAGGGGTCACCTGGAAACTGGGGGTCTTCTCATCGTGAAAGGGGCACAACCCTTTCAGGGAACCGCCACCAGCATTGCGCAGGGCGACGTACTCTCCAACAACCTCGTCGATCCGCGCCCGTTCCCGGACCAGCGCGATGTCCTCCTCGTTGATCCGGCCAGCCATGTCCACGATCCTACCCACCTGACCTGGCCAGGGCATGCTGCCCATGTGTGCAGCCGGATCCGATTGGTGCCAAACTGGCCGACGTGACCGTAAATCCTACTTGGCAACTCGCGTTGGCGATGGTCCTGCTCGTTGTGCTGGCCGTCGTCGCATCCCTTCTGGGCCGTCTGGGTATTGCCAAAGCCTCCGTCATTGCTTCTGTGCGCGCGGTGGTGCAGCTCGGAATCGTCTCCGTCATTCTTGTTTATGCTTTGGCTCACATGTGGGCGGCATGCCTGTTCACCGTATTCATGTTCGCCATTGCGGTACGTACGACAGTGAATCGTTCCGGAGTCGGCAAGGCCTGGACCTGGGCCACAGTCGCCATGCTCGCCGGCGTCATACCCGTTCTTCTCATCATCTTCGCGACGGGTTGCGCGCCGTTCAGCCCCGCTTCCCTCATTCCGGTGGCCGGCATCATCATCGGTAACATCATGAGCGGTCACACCTTGGCGTGTCGTCGATTCTTTGCCGATCTCCGGGAGGAAATTGGCACCTTTGAAGCAGGTTTGGCCGTCGGTTTTCCGCGCCGTGACGCCATTGCGCTGGTCACTGAACCCAGCGTCACTGAGTCAGTGCTTCCAACTGTCGATCGCACCGCGACTGTCGGCTTGGTGACCTTGCCAGGAGCCTTCGTCGGTGTGCTCCTGGGAGGCGGGTCGGCCCTGCAGGCAGGCGCTGCACAAGCCCTTGTTCTCATCGGTATCCTGGCCGGTCAGGCAGTCACTGTCGTTGTTGCTCATGAACTCGTGAAACGGGCGAAACTCTTGCCTCATGATTTGGCAGACAAACTTCATCCCTGAGGGCGGAAGGGATGGGGGTTCTCAAAAGCCCCTCCCCATACCCCTGGGGAGACGACGTCGATCCCATCCCAACAGATCCGTCGCTTGAGAGAAAGCAAATTGATCTGTCATTCCTCCCACATATGCGACGACTTGACGTATACGGTCACCCTCAGTCTTTAAAAACTCCGTAGGTACCATATTCATATGGCTTTGATAATATGTCACCAACCCATGGAGAACCTCAACGACAGCCTCGGACTGACCCAGTGACTCAGGCCTGGTGTAGATCCGCTCATAGTTAAAAGCTCGCAACGCTGCCAGGGCTTCTGCAACGTCTGCGGCCATCCCTACGTGGCCCGTGGCGCAGGTGGTGTCGATGACGCATCGGATGAAGACCGACAGCTGGGTGCGTCGATCCGTCCCGGCCACCTCGACGACGGCTTCCGGCAGGTCTGCCACGGTGACGATCCCGGCTTTGACGGCATCCTCCAGGTCATGGGCGCAATAGGCGATCCGGTCAGCGAAGGAGACGATCTCCCCCTCGACGGTGCTGGGGGCTGGACGCGACCAGGAGTGGTTCCGGATACCGTCCAGGGTCTCCGCACACAGATTGAGGCTCGCCAGGCTGACGTCGGCTCCCCACGGCCCGTGGTCGAAACCTTCCGGGATGAAGGCGTCAAAGGCCTGCTCCGACGCGTGGCCTCCCGGGCCGTGGCCGCAGTCGTGCCCCAGTGCCATGGCGTCGGCCAGCGTGACATTGGCTCCGACGCCAGCCGCAATGGACCGGGCCACCTGGGCCACCTCGAGGGCATGGGTCAACCGGGTGCGCTGGTGATCTGTGGGATGGACGACGACCTGGGTCTTGCCTGCCAAACGCCGGAAAGACGTCGAGTGGACGATCCGGTCCCGATCACGCTCGAAGCAGGTACGCTCCGGATCCGGCTCCTCCGGGATGGCGCGATTCCCCGCACCGTGCGCACGGGTGGCTCCCGGACGCAGGAGAAGGTTCTCCCTGTCCTCCCGAATCTCCCGTCCGACGACCTCCCCGGTCTCGATTCGGGCACTACCTGACGGATGGGCATGGACGATGTCGTCAAGGCCACGGTGACCCGCCATCGTCAGAGCCCAGGCCCGGGCCCGCTCCCCCACTTCGCACATATCCCCATCTTGTCCTAACCACGGTCGCATAACCAGCTCCAGGTGGAATCAGCCCCCGGACGCATCAATTTCGGCAGCGGACAAGTCATCGTCGTCAAGGGTGCGAGAGTCCAGCCACCCCTGCGGCATGACGACTTTTCGTCGAGGTGCGCCTTGACGACCCCGGGCTTTTCCAAGTTCTTTCACCGGGAAGGGGGCATCGTGGTCAAGGGTGGCCAGCAGGGCATCGAGTTCGTCGAAATTGGATATGTGCCCAAGGGCGTGACGTGTTTCTCCCCCTACCGGGAAGCCCTTGAGGTACCACGCCATGTGTTTGCGCATATCCACGAGGCCATGCATCCCTTGGTACTTCACCAACAGTTCGGCATGGCGACGGATCATGACGCAGACCTGTCCCAGGGTGGGCAGGGTCGTGGTGTCACGCCCGGCAAAGGCATCGGCCAAGTCACGAAATAGCCACGGGCGGCCCAAACACCCGCGACCAACCTCGACGCCGGAGCATCCGGTGCGCTCGACCATTGCCAGCGCGTCACCAGCCTCCCAGATGTCACCATTTCCGATGACGGGGACGTCGACGGCCTCGACGAGGTGGCCGATGGCCTCCCAGTGGGAGTGCCCGGTATAGGCCTCGGCAACGGTGCGGGCGTGCAGGCACACCGCAGCCGCCCCAGCATCGACGGCGACGCGGGCGGAGTCGAGATAGGTGATGTGGTCAGAGTCAATGCCGATGCGGGTCTTGACGGTGACGGGAACGCCAAAGGCGTCGCCGGCCTGGACGGCAGCGGAGACGACGGCTGCGAAACGGCCAAGCTTCCACGGCAAGACTCCCCCGCCGCCCTTGCGGGTAACTTTCGGCACGGGACAGCCGAAGTTGAGATCGACGTGATTGACCCCATATCTCTCACACAGGATCGACGTCGCCTCACCCACCATTCCTGGGTCGACCCCGTAGAGCTGGACTGACCGGATGTCCTCACAGTCGGCGAAGGCAAGCATGTCGTGCGTCTTGTGATCCCCGTACACCAAACCCCGTGACGTGATCATCTCGCAGACATAAAGGCCCGCGCCCTGTTCGGCACAGAGCTGGCGGAACGCCGCATTGGTGACGCCTGCCATGGGCGCCAGCACCACTGGTGTGTTCACCGACACGGTTCCACCGGAAGGCGCAGTCAAGGTCAGGGGATGGGAAAGCACCAGCCCATGGTAAACGTGGCAATCTGGTTCACCAGAAACCGTCGTGCTTGTTCCTGTGGCATGAGGAGCCATCACGACCGAGATGTCCACAGCATCCCGGCGACATGACGCTCTAGGTCGCGCACTACCCTCATGCCGTGACCAACCCTGACGAGAACCCATCCACCAGCCAGCGCTGGAACCGCCCGATTCCCCGAATCGGGGACACGACCTCCTCGGCCACCCGAGCCGCCGACCCCGCCGGTTGGTCTTTGGGCGACGAAGTGCAACGGGGGCTGGAGGCCGCCGTCGACGGGCGGCGAGACATTCGCCGATATCGCCACGATGACGTCCCCGAAGAACTCGTCAACACAGTGTTGTGGGCCGGTCACCGCGCTCCAAGTGTTGGCCACAGTCAGCCGTGGCGGTTCATCGTGGTTCGCGACGCCGACATTCGCGATCGGGCCGCCGTCATGGCCGACCGGGAGCGACTGCACCAAGCTGACGTACTGACCCCGGATCGTCGCGCCCAGCTCCTCGACCTTCAGCTCGAGGGAATCCGGGAAGCGCCAGTCGGCGTCGGGGGTTCTGGGACGCAATACGTTCACCGATGCCGACCTGTGGAGTTGCGCCTGCGCCGTGGAGAACATGTGGCTGACTGCCCGTGCCCACGGACTCGGGATGGGGTGGGTGACCCTTTTCCAGCCCGCCGAGCTTGCCGCCCTGCTTCACCTTCCCGAAAAGGTGGAGACCCTCGGTTGGTTGTGCCTGGGCTGGCCTGACGAACGTCCCCCGGCCCCGGGACTCGAGCGACGCGGCTGGTCCCGACGATTGCCGCTGGCCGACGTCACCCTGGCCGATTGCTGGCCCGACGATGGTCAGCCCAACGCCCCCGTCTCTGCTCTCCGGGAGACCCTGCACTCACCCGAGCGCAACCGGGTGGTGGCAGCCCACGACGACGCCGACGAGCTCCTCACCCCGCCTGGATCCCTCGGCCTGCTCGACCAGACCTTGGACCGTGTCGAGGCGGCGGGTGGAACTGAGATCACCGGCGGCACCCTCGTCCTGGTCGGGGCTGACCACCCGGTCGCCGACCTGGGGGTGACGGCCTTCGATCACACTGTGACCCATAACGTCATGGCTGCCTCGGTTGCCGGAACGGGGCTGGGTGTCTCAACGGCCGCAGCCGCTGGGCTCTCCCATCTCGTTGTTGACGCCGGGGTCGCCCAGCCGGTGGAAGGTGCTCGTTCCATACGCGTTCCCGGCGAGCGCGGCGACCTTCTGCATACTGACGCCATGACCCCAACCCAGGTCGAGGCCCTGCTGTGCGATGGTCGAGCCCTGGGCAAGGAGTCTGCCGAGACCGGCCTGGTGTGTCTGGGAGAGGTCGGTGTCGGCAACACCACCGTCGCCACCGCACTGGCCTGCGCCCTCACCGGTCTGGATCCCGCGGAAGCCGTCAGCCTGGGAGCCAGCAGCGACACCGCCATGGTGGAGCGCAAAGCTGAGGTCATCACAACTGCACTGGCCCGCACCCATGCCAGCCCCGACGACCTCGTGCATCTCTTGGCATCCCTCGGTGGACCGGAGTTCGTCGTCATCGCCGGGGTGTGTCTGGGGGCGGCCCAGGCTGGATCCCCCGTCGTCCTGGACGGGCTGGCCACCAGCGTCGCGGCCCTCATCGCCGCCAAACTGTCGCCAGGCCTCCACGGCTGGCTGGTCTCCTCCCACGCGTCCCGGGAGCACGCCCACCAGACCGTGCTGGCCGAGCTTGGGCTGGAACCCCTCATGGAATTGCGGATGCGAGCCGGTGAAGGCGTTGGCGCCTGTCTTGGAGCCCAGATGATCCTCACCGAATTGCAGGTTCGGCGCACCGCCGCGCGAACCCGCTGATTGTCACGAGGGCCTGTCTCGTGATCCTGGCCTGAGCACCGCAAACGGATCAGTGACCTCGTAGTCGTGCCGGGTGAAGGTCCAGGTTGCCGGTGGACGGCCTCCTCGTTCCCCCGATCCCTCCAGGTGCCCGGTCTTGACGATCTGGCCACGGCGACGCAGCACTCGCGAGAGGTTCGTGACGTCGACATCATGGCCCAGACAGGCGCAATAGATGTCGCGCAACTGGGCCAGGGTGAACTCTGCTGGCGCAAGGGCATGGGCGATGTTGGTGTAGGAGACCTTGCCACGCAGTCTGACGACAGCTTCTTCGACGGCCTGAGCGTGGTCGAACGCCATCGGTGCGGACGCCCGCACCGGTAGCCAGCGCGCTCCCCCGCGAGCTTCGACATCGGGGGCCATCAGACCGAGGTATGTCGTCGCAACCGTCCTCTCGAAGGGGTCACGTCCGGGCTCGGAGCGCGTCGACAACTGCTCGTGGTGACCCAACGACGTGACGTCCACCAGCCCCTTGAGGTGTCGGAGGACAGCCTGCTCCATGGTCTCGTCGACCTCGAGTGGTCCCCCGGGTAGAGCGGGTGTCCCGGTGAACGGTTCACGAGCACGATCCTTGACCAGCACCTCGAGATCAGCACCCGGGACCCTGACGACGACGGCCAGTACCTCGTGACGATACTTCGCCACCCCGCGCCGATCTCGATAGGTCGGACGCGGGGCGGACTCTCCGGTGCCACCGTCAGCCGTTGTCATCACGGGATCAGCTTATCCGGATACCTCGACGATCTAGTTTTCGTCTTTGTGTCGATTAGTTCTAGACTGGGCATCGATTACCTGAAAGGAGTCATTCCGTGACCACCACCTGCGCCACTACCCGCGTTTCCTCAATCTGGGCCGACGATGTCCGTCACCTCGCGAAGGAGCGCGACGCAATCATTCTCGCCCACAACTACCAGGCTCCCGAGATCCAGGATGTGGCTGATCACGTCGGCGACTCCCTGGCCCTCGCACGGCTGGCCGCCACGAGTTCGGCAAGCACCATCGTGCTGGCCGGGGTCCACTTCATGGCCGAGACCGCTGCACTGTTGTGCCCCGACAAGACCGTCCTCATCCCTGACGCCCACGCCGGCTGCTCCCTGGCCGATTCCCTCACCGTCGAGCAGCTGCGGGCCTGGAAGGCCGAGTATCCCGACGCTGCCGTCGTCACCTACGTCAACACCACCGCCGAGGTGAAGGCCGAGTCCGACGTCTGCTGCACCAGCTCCAATGCCGTCGGCGTGGTCAACTCCCTACCTGCCGACCAGGACATCCTCTTCGGTCCTGACCAGTTCCTCGGCGCCCATGTGCGTCGCATGACCGGACGCCACAACATGCACATCTGGATGGGCGAGTGCCACGTGCACGCCGACATCTCCCCCACCGAGTTGTGCGACCAGGTCAAGGCCAATCCCGAGGCCGACCTGTACATCCACCCCGAGTGCGGCTGCACGACCAGCGCCTTGTGGCTGACCAGCAACGGCGACCTTCCCCAGGACCGTACCCAGGTGTTGTCGACCGGCGGAATGCTCGATGCCGCCCGCGCCACCCGCAACAGCCACGTCCTGGTCGCCACCGAGACCGGCATGCTCCACCAGTTACGTCAGGCCAATCCCGACACCACCTTCACCGCGGTCAACCCGGATGCCGTCTGTCCCTTCATGAAGATGATCACCTCGGAGAAACTGCTGCGCTGCCTGGAGACCGGGACCGAGGTCGTCACCGTTGATCCCGCCGTGGCCGAGAATGCTCGCACAGCCGTCGAGCGCATGATCGCCATCGACGCGACGGCCACCACGGTCACGGAGTCGGCCCATGTCTGAGCATCAGTACGACGTCCTCGTCGTCGGCAGCGGGGCCGCGGGCCTATCCTGCGCCCTGGCCGCTGCTGAGGCCGGACGCTCCGTGACAATCATGACTCGCATGGGGATCGACGACTCCTCCACCGATCTGGCCCAAGGTGGCTTGGCTGCAGTCTGGAGCAAGGATGACTCCCTCTCCCTCCATCTCGACGACACCATCACGGCAGGTGCTGGGCTGTGCCAGCGCGACAACGTCGATGACTTGGTTCGACACGCCCCGCAGACCCTGCGTCATCTCATGGACCTCGGAGCTCACTTCGACGCTGGGGCCGATGGCGAGCCGGATCTCCACCTCGAGGGAGGCCACCATGCCCGTCGAGTTCTCCATGCTGAATGCGACCGATCCGGACACGAGGTCCATCGCTGCCTCAGCACTCAGGTGAGGGGAACCGGGATCACCGTCCTGACGAACACCCGTCTCATCGACCTCATCATCGGTGCAAGTGGAACGGTGCGCGGTGTGACGGCTCTGTCTGGCGGACGTACGGTGACGATTCCGGCCCGTTGCGTCGTGCTGGCGACCGGGGGTATCGGTGCGCTGTGGTCGACCACGTCCAACCCCTCGGTGTGTCACGGCGACGGGATGGCGGCTGCCTTGCGCGCCGGGCTGACGATCCGCGACCCCGAGTTCATGCAGTTCCACCCCACCGTTCTCTTCCTCCCCGGGCAGCAGGGCCGGTCTCCCCTTGTCTCGGAGGCGGTGCGCGGCGAGGGTGCCGTCCTCCTGGACATCACCGGTCGTCCCATCATGACCAGGGTCCACCCGCTCGCCGATCTCGCACCCCGCGACGTCGTCTCTGCGGCCGAGCACGAGGCCATGGTCGCCACCGGGTCTGACCACGTGCTCCTCGACGCGACTGGTTTCGGCGAGCAGATGTGGCGGCATCGCTTCCCCACGATTCTGGCGAGCTGTCGAAAACACGGTATCGACCCCTGTACCGAGCCAATCCCGGTCGCTCCTGGAGCGCATTACCACTGCGGTGGCATCGCCGCCGGCATGGACGGACGCACCTCGGTTGCCGGCCTGCTGGCCGTCGGGGAGGCTGCCTGCACAGGGGTTCACGGGGCCAATCGTCTGGCCTCGAACTCCTTGACCGAAGCCCTCATCACCGGCGAGCGCAGCGGGCGCTGCTCCATCAGTCCCACTGGCCCAGTCTCCTCGACGACCCACCTCCCTGAGCACCCGCGTCATCATCGCTGGCTGCCGGGCGAGCAGTTGGAGTCCGTGCGGGCCATCATGGACCGCGACGTCTTCATCAGTCGCAATGCCACCGGTCTGCAACGGGCCCTCCGAAACCTGCACCGGATGACTCCCACCGAGGATCTAGAAGATGCCACCCTCACCGCGACCAATGCCGCTCTGGTAGCGACGGTCTTGGCGACTGCGGCCCTGTGGCGCACGGAATCCCGGGGAGCTCATCGCCGCAGCGATCATCCGCGACAGAACCCGTCCTTCCAGCTGCACACTGACCTGCGCCTCGTTGATGGACGACCCACGGTCATCACGCGCGCGCAGGAGGGGAGGGTCGCATGACTGCGCTGCCCGACAATCTGGCCCGCACCCTCTCGGGACGGGGGCTCGATCCCGACCTCGTCGTCAGAACCATCGAGACCTGTCTGGACGAGGACCTGCGCGGCGGCACTGACGTCACCACCGAGTCGATCTTCGGTACGTCCACCGGACGAGCCGACATCAGATCTCGTCAGAAAGGCTGCCTGGGCGGGGTTCCGGTCGCCGCCGCCGTACTGCACGTCCTGGCCGACCGCACCGGAACTAGTGTCGAGTTCACCACCCACCTCGACGACGGCGCCCGGGTCTCCCTCGGCGACACCGTGGCGACCGTTTCGGGACCGCTGCGCACTGTGTTGGTGGCAGAGCGCACCATGCTCAACCTGGCAAGTCATCTTTCCGGGGTGGCGACGGCCACCTCCCAGTGGGTTGATGCCCTGGCAGGCACCGACACCAAGGTACGCGACACCCGCAAGACCCTCCCCGGTCTGCGTGACCTCGACAAGTACGCGGTGCGCTGCGGAGGTGGGCTCAACCATCGCATGGGATTGTCGGATGCTGCCCTCATCAAGGACAACCACATTGCCGCTGTCGGGTCTGTGACCGCCGCTGTCAACGTGGTGCGCTCCCACCAGCCCGACATCGTCTGCGAAGTGGAGTGTGACACCGTCGACCAGGTGCGCGAGGCCGTCATGGCAGGGGTGACGGCGATCCTGCTCGACAACATGGACGACGCCCGCATGACGGAGTCAGTCGGCATCTGTCGGCCTCGCGGCGTCGTCACCGAGGCGTCCGGTGGCCTGACACTCGAACGAGCCAAGGACGTGGCCGCAACCGGGGTCGATTACATCGCAGTGGGTGCCATCACTCATTCCGCACCGGCGCTTGACCTGGGCCTGGACTTCGACTGAGCCGTATCCGTACGAATCACGCGAGAGGGCTGGTCCCCGTGACGGATACCAGCCCTCTCATCGTCTCAGCTGACTTTTCCACTCAGTTGTCCTTGCTGCGCGCTCCTCGGAACCCAGCACGCCAGCGCTCACGGTTAACCCGGGCGACGGCCACCAGAGGAATGCTCACCGGGCAGGCCTCAACGCACTCCCCGTAGAGGGAGCAGGGCCCGAAGTTCTCGTCGAGGGCGTTGACCATGCGACGGGCTCGCTTCGAGCGTTCCTGACGCCCCTGTGGCATCATCGCCAGGTGCGAAAGTTTCGCGCCCGCGAACAGCATCGCCGCGCCATTCGGGCACGCCGCCACGCACGCTCCACACCCGATACACGACGCGAAGTCGAGAGCCTGCTCAGCCTCGGCATGCGGCTGTGGCACCGAATCAGCATCGGGCGCCGTACCCGTCATGACATCGACCGTTCCACCGGCCTGAATCAGGTGGTCCAGGCTCGTGCGGTCGATGGCGAGGTCACGGATGACCGGGAAAGCCGACGAACGGAATGGCTCAATCTTGAAATGAGTGATGTCGGGGAACGCCCGCAAATGCTGACGGCAGGCCGGAGTATTCGGCAGCGGCCCATGGGGTTTGCCATTGACGACAAACCCACAGCACCCGCACACTCCCTCACGACAATCAGACTCGAAAACAATCGGGTCCCCGCCGTTCTCGACAATCTGATCATTGAGTCGGTCGAGCAACTCGAGGATGCTCCACTCCGGCTCGGCGTCCTCGACGACGTGGTGCTCATAATGTCCCTTGGCGTCCGGGCCGTTCTGACGCCAGATGTCCAGTTCCACCCTCATCGGTAATCCCTCACCTGTAGATCGATCAACGAGAACGACAGCGGCTCGCTGTGGCGCACCTTGGTGCCGTCAGGTCGTGTCTCCCACGCTGAAACCGCACACCAGTCATCGTCATTGCGTTGGGCCTCGCCGCCCTCGGTGGCGTACTCGGTGCGGAAATGCGCACCGGCCGATTCCCGGCGGTCCAGAGCGTCAAGAATCATGACTTCACCAAGCTCGATGAAGTCGGCCACTCGACCAGCCTTCTCGAGTTCTTGGTTGAGCCGATTTCCCGTTCCAACCACCTTGACGTCCCGCCAGAACTCTTCGCGCAAGTCGCGCACCTTCGTCAGGGCGTCAAGCAACCCAGCCTCATCGCGGGAGACCCCGCATCCCTCGTACAGGATGTCACCAAGTTTGCGGTGGAACCACTCCGGCCGATGCGTTCCGCCGCAGTTGAGCAAGGCATCGGTGCGCTTCTGCACCTTCTCGATGGCTGCTTGAACTTCAGGGGCATCGAGGGGAAGCACAGGCTTGCCGACGAATCCGGCCAGGTAGTTCGGCACGGTCAGAGGCAAGGTGAACCACCCGTCGACGCTGGCCGACAGCAGGGAGTTGGCTCCCAGCCGGTTGGCGCCGTGGTAGTTGTTCGAGGCCTCACCACCGACGAACAGACCCGGGATGGTGCTCATCTGGTCGTAATCGACCCACAGGCCACCCATTGTGAAGTGGGCTCCCGGGGCGATACGCATCGGCACCTCGTAGGGGTTCTCCCCGGTGGCATCGAGGTACATGTCGAAGAGGTTTCCGTAACGCTCCGCAATGGTCTTCTTGCCCAGACGCTGGATGGCATCCCGGAAGTCCAGGTACACCGAGTTCTTCAGCGGACCGACGCCGTGCCCGGTGTCGATCTGGGTCCGGGCGTTACGGGAGGCCACGTCACGGGGCGTCAGGTTGCCGAAGGCCGGGTACTTGCGCTCCAGGTAGTAGTCGCGCTCGTCTTCCGGGATGTCATTGGCAGGACGGTCGTCACCGGCCTTCTTCGGCACCCAGATTCGGCCGTCATTGCGCAACGACTCACTCATGAGGGTCGTCTTGGACTGCCAGTACGAGCTGACCGGCAGGGCGGTCGGGTGGAACTGCACGAAGCAGGGGCTGGCGAAGTAGGCCCCCTGACGGTGCGCCCGCCAGGTCGCGGTGGCGTTGGATCCCTTGGCCAGGGTTGACCAGTGGTAGACCGACCCGTATCCGCCGGTGCACAGGATGACGACGTGGGCCGTCCATGCCTTGATCTCACCGGTGAGCAGGTCACGAGTGACGATGCCCTGGGCCTTGCCGTCGGCGACGATGAGGTCGAGCATCTCGGTGCGGTCGTGCATCGCCACCGAACCGGCGTCAATCTGGGCCTGCAGGGCCTGGGAACAGGCAACCTCGAGCTGCTGACCAGTCTCACCGCGGGTGTAGTAGGTACGGGAGACCTGCACGCCGCCAAAGGATCGGGTGGCCAGCTGACCACCGTACTCGCGAGCGAACGGAGCACCGATGGCATACATGTGGTCGATGACCCGGACTGACTCGGTACCGAGTCGAACGACGTCAGCCTCACGTCCTCGGTAGTCCCCACCCTTGACGGTGTCCTTGACGAATCTCTTGAGGGAGTCGCCGTCAACCTTGCGGGAGCGAGCGGCGTTGATACCGCCCTGCGCGGCCACCGAGTGGGCCCGGCGCGGGGAGTCGTGGAAGCAGAAGGCGTCCACGTGGTAGCCAAGCTGGCCCAGGGTCGCGGCGACACCGGAGCCCGACAGCCCCGTTCCCACCACGATGACGTTCATCTTGCGACGGTTGGCGGGGTTGACCAGCTTGTACTCGCTCTGACGACGAGCCCACGCGGTCAGCGGGTCGCCCTCGGGAGCCTTGCCGTCCAGCTCGTCACCGACACGGTATCCGGCCTTCTTCTGAGCCGGTCCGAGCGTGTCACGGGCCTTGGAACCCTTGCGGACCGACCGCTTCGACACACTCACCTCAGCCCGACGCGGCTGGGGCTGCTCAGACGTGGCCAACTCCTTGGTCAGCTCGTCGCCGGCCTCCTCACCGTGGCGACCGACAATCATCCCGAGAGGCTTCTTGATGGCATCAATGACGTTTTTCATGAGATCACCCCGGCGAGAATAAGCATGGGAAGTGCGCCGTTGCACACCACGATGGCCAGTGCGATGAGCAGGCCGATCACCGTCCAAACGGCGCGGAGACGACGACCGGTTCCGCCGAAGTCATTGATGGTGTTGCGCACGCCTTGGCAGATGTGCAACCCGATGATGATCATGACGATGGTGTAGAAAATCGCCATCCACGGACGCGACAGACTGGCAATGAGATTCTGGTACGCGGTGATCTGGATGTCGGGGGTTCCCTCATTGACCGGACCCCGGAAGGATGCGGACGCAACACCCATGCCCAAGGTCAGGTCGAGGATGTGCACCACGATGAAGGCCAGGATGACGATGCCCGACAGCACCATCGTGCGGGCCCCCCATCCCAACGCCTTCATGTTGTGTCGGGAGAACTTTCCGCGGGCTCGTCGACCCCGTGCCCAGATCGTCAGAGCGGCCCACACATGCAGGACCAGACAGACGAGCAGCATGATCCGGAAGCACCACAGCACCCCACCTATGGGGAACAGTGGGTACAGGACCGTGCGGAGGAACTCCGCGTAGGCGTTGTAATCACCTGGGCCCATGAAGGCCTTGAGGTTTCCGACCATGTGCACGAAGACGAACAACGCGAAGATCGTCCCCGTGATGGCCATGATCAATTTCAGTGTGACGTTGGAGGGACGCGCTGCGCTGTGTGCGCGAGTGGACACGGCATCCCCCCTGCGTTCAAGTTCACGTCGCTCTCGAACGTCAGGCACGCTCATGGAGTCATCACCCTTTCGCTGATATTCGATCAGCTTAAAGGACGACGTATTCACCAGGCACACCGGGGTCGGGGTACCCGCAATCGATACCCCGACCCCGATGTCAGAACGTGCCGGATTGGTCCGACCAAGCGATCAGCAGCCAAGCAGCTTTCCGGCGAGGTAGTCCTCGACCTTGTCCACCGCGATACGCTCCTGACCCATGGTGTCACGGTCCCGCACCGTCACAGCATTGTCGTCAAGACTGTCAAAGTCCACAGTGACGCAGAACGGAGTACCAATCTCATCCTGACGACGGTACCGCTTACCAATGGCCTGAGCGTCGTCGAAGTCGACGTTCCAGTGCTGACGCAGGCGAGCCGCCAGATCGCGAGCCTTCGGAGACAAATCAGAGTTACGGCTGAGCGGCAGCACAGCAGCCTTGACCGGCGAGAGACGCGGATCCAGCTTCAGGACAGTACGCTTGTCAACACCACCCTTGGCATTCGGAGCCACATCCTCAGTGTAAGCCTCAACCATGAACGCCATGAGAGAACGCGTAAGACCAGCCGCCGGCTCAATGACGTAAGGCAGGTAGCGCTTGTTGTTGGCCTGGTCGTAGTAGGACAGGTCCTTGCCAGAGTGCCTCGAGTGGGTACCCAGGTCGAAATCGGTGCGATTGGCGATGCCCTCGAGCTCGCCCCAGTCGGAACCGACGAACCCGAACTTGTACTCGATGTCGACGGTACGCTTCGAGTAGTGGGAGAGCTTCTCCTTGGGGTGCTCGTAGTGACGCAGATTGTCCGGGTTGATACCGAGGTCGGTGTACCAGGCAGTGCGGTTGTCAATCCAGTACTGATGCCACTCCTCGTCGGTACCGGGCTCGACGAAGAACTCCATCTCCATCTGCTCAAACTCACGGGTGCGGAAGATGAAATTTCCGGGGGTGATCTCGTTGCGGAAGGACTTACCGGTCTGAGCGATGCCGAACGGTGGCTTCTTACGAGCGCTGGTGAGCACGTTCTGGAAGTTCACGAAGATGCCCTGGGCGGTCTCAGGACGCAGATAGTGCAGACCAGACTCGTCCTCAACCGGGCCGAGGTAAGTCTTGAGCATCATATTGAAGTCGCGAGGCTCGGTCCACTGGCCCCTGTTGCCACAATTAGGACAGTTGATCTCCCCCAGAGAGACGGAATCCGGATCGTCGATCCCGTGCTTGACAGCGTGGCCCTCCTGAAGATGGTCAGCACGCATACGCTTGTGACACGACAGACACTCGGTCAACGGGTCATTGAAAACACCGACATGACCGGACGCGACCCACACCTCGCGAGGCAGGACGACCGACGAGTCAAGGCCGACGACGTCGTCACGACAGGTGACCATGTAACGCCACCACTGCCTCTTGATGTTCTCCTTGAGCTCGACGCCGAACGGGCCGTAATCCCAGGCCGCCCGAGTGCCACCGTAGATCTCACCACAGGGGAACACGAATCCGCGACGCTTGCAAAGGTTGATGACGTTGTCGAGTGTGCTGATGGAGGCCACAGCCGTCCCCTTCTTCCAAGTCCTCATTGGAGTGGACACCCGGATGGCGCCCACGCGGGCAGCGCCACCTACAAATTTGCATATCCAGGCAGCGAGACCGTTGACCAGCCTACCGGTAACCGCACGGCAGCGATGACCACCGGCGCCGCCTCGGAACCGTCCCAGCCGGGTGCACGTGAGGTGATCCACAGGACACTGGGGTAGATTTGGGCCAGTCCCAGACCCAGTAGTGAGGTGATCATGGTGGAGAACCGGCGGCGCACGACAAAACAGCGCCTTGCCATTCGTGCTCTGTTTGACGATGAGTCGTTCTTCCTCACTGCTCAGCAGGTCCACGACCAGCTGAAAGAACGCGGGGATCAGGTCGGCCTGGCCACGGTCTACCGAAACTTGCAGACGATGGCCGAGGACGGCGAGCTCGATGTCCTTCGCTCCGAGGATGGCGAGATGACCTACCGGCGTTGCTCCTCAGCTCACCACCATCACCTGGTGTGCCGCAATTGCGGCAAGGCCGTCGAGATTGACCCGGAGAAGATCCTGGAGGACTGGGCACGCGACCTCGCGGCCAAGCACGGGTTCAGCGAGACCGGACACGAACTGGAGTTGTTCGGGATCTGCTCGGAGTGCTCAGCAAAGCGCGAAAACTCCTGATCAGCGGCGCAACCGCGGGGCGACGAGACCAAGCTCGCAGGCTCGCACCAACACCTCAAGACGGCTGCGCACTCCCAGCTTCTTTGCCAGATGGCCAAGACGCTGTTTGACGGCAGACTCGCTGAGGCACAATTCCTCCGCGATCGCAGCATTCGACAATCCCTCGGCGAGAAGCTTGAGGACATCGTCGTCGGCATCGGAGAGTTCCACCGGTGCCATGTCGACCTGACGAGGTGTCGCTGTGCCCCCGGCTTGGGCCGAGAAGGCCTCAACGACCCCCCGGGCGATCTCCGGCGAGACAGTCACCTGGCCGGCCATGACGGCGCGTACTCCGGCGATGACAGCTTCGGGCTCGGACTCCTTGAGGAGGTACCCGGCCGCACCGGCAAGGATGGCCTCGACGACGATGTCCCGGCGGGCGAACGTGGTCAGGGCGACGACGCGGACACCAGGATGACGGGAAGTGATCACTCGGGTCGCCGTCAGACCGTCCATCTCAGGCATCTTGAGGTCCATGAGGACGACGTCGGGCACCAGTTGATCAACAAGATCGACGGCTTCACGACCGTTGGAGGCCTGACCAACAACCTCCATCTCCTCCACGCGGGAGAAATAGCCCGCGAGGGCCTGCCTCATGATCGGATGATCGTCAGTCACGACGAGTCGAACTGACATCAAACCTCCCTGTGTCTTCGCTGGATGCCATCGTCCCGGGCCCGGGGAATGACCACACGAACGAATGCCTCCAGCGCTCAATCATCTGTCGCCATCAGCGCGAGACCTCCAGGCGGTCGCGCGCAGTCACCATCCTCGCACGTGTGATCGGTTCCACCGCAGTGCGGTACCAGAATCGACCCCACGGTGGTCAAACGTCCACAATCTGAACGCGACCATGCCCATGAGGCCAGGAAAACCCCATCTCACGCGGCTTGTGGCACTCAATACACCCCTATCGTGACATCAGTTGCTGGTCGATCGTTGTAGGTGACCCCGTTCGGGGATAGATTGCTGCCATGAAGAAACTCATCGCCACTGCGTTGGCTGCCCTAGCAGTTAGCTCCTTCTCGATCACCACCATTCCTGCCCAGGCCTCCACCGGGTCCACCCCGGTTCAGAACGCCGTCAATACACAGCCAAAGGCGCATGCCGAGGGAGTCATCGACGGCCTGTGCAGCATCTACCCCAATTGGTGTTGGGACTGATCCAGTACCCGTGCCCAATGTCTAGACCGTCTGGGCCATGGGAACACATCAAATGAATAGTGGTTCGCCTGAACGACGCCTCATTCCCAAAGGGAGTAGTCAGAGTTCTGCTGTCACGGCTACCGTCATCACCGTGCTGGTACTTTCCGGCGTGGACGATCTGCGTGTGGCTGTTGTCACACACCGGTGCAGCAGCGCAATGATCTGGATGATGGCCACTTACATCTTTGTCACGGTGGCCCTGCTGTGCTGGCAGCGTCCTACACTACAGGATTTGCTACTCCTTGCGGGATTGGGCAGTAGTGTCGTCGCAGGAAAGATCGCATTCAGCATTCCCCTGTTGGTCGTGCTTGCATTCTTTGCCAGCCAACACGGCATAAGACGCCATTTCATTCCGATAATTGTCGGGGCCGGTGTCGTCATAGCTCGGGCGACCATTCATGGAACGCGATGGGCTTCCATTTTGTTGGTCACAGGCCTCGCATGCGCAATCGGTGTCGGATTCGGCTCCGCATTTCGCTGGCTCGATCACCGCCGCGAACAGGCGGAGGAACAAGCAGCTGGCGCCCTCGAACAGGCAGCGCATGCCCGTGAGGAGGAGCGTCAACAGCTGGCTGCTGAGCTCCACGACGTCGTGGCCAAGGACCTCACCGTCATCACCATGCTGGCGGGATCCCTTCGTCTCAATACTGCTGATGAAGACGTCATCAGGGCGTCGAAATCGATTGAAACGACGTCCCGAACGGCCCTTGACGACCTTCAGCGCCTGCTCTTGGTGCTACGTAACCAGAATCTTCCGCTAGCTTCCTCCCCCACCCACGAGGAATCTGTCGAGGCCACCGTGGCAGCCGTGGTGACGCGTCTTGAAACCTTGGGATGGCACGTCGATTGGTCGGTTGATTGTGAGCCGATGCCTGTGAGTGTGTCCGACGCCGTCAACCGAATCCTCGATGAGTCGACCGCGAACGCGATCAAACACAATGGCCCAAGCAGGGCAAAGATCATTGTCCACGAAGATGGCGATGACGTCGTCGTCACCGTCTCCAATCCGGTTACCGAATCCGAGATTGAACCCGTCCGTTCCACCGGAATGGGTATTGCACGACTCAAGGAGCGCGTCTCCCTGCTCCGTGGCGAGATCACCATTGGCCTGCGCAATGGTTGGTGGGTCGTCAATGCGCGAATCCCCCGAGCGAAGCCCATTCGCGAAACCTGACAACTACTTTCACACACATGGAAGGGGAGGCCGGTAGGATGCCGGCCTCCTCTTTTTTGTTGTGTCTGGAATCTCAGAAGAGTCCGGCGTTCTGACGGTGATTCATGTCGTTCCAGGTCCACTTCTGGGAATTTATGTCCTGGTCATTCCGCGTGGTGGTATCATTTGGAAGACGACCAACCTGCGAGGTGGTGATCTCCTGGACGATGCGACCCTCGTGGTGCCGGGTCTGGCCATCGGCGAAGTTGAAGTTGGCGACGACCTGGTTCTCGCCCGAGCGAAGTCCGTTGGCGAGGATCACTCGGAAGGTGCGTGTGGAGGTCGACTCGTCGAACCCGAGATCCGTCACGGTGGCACCGTTGTAGCCCTTGGGAGTGATGACACGGTTGACGTCGGTTGGCCCGGAGACGGTGTGGACCTTGACGATGAACTGTACGACCGGCAAGGGGGCGTAGTAGTTCTTCGTACCGACATTGCTCACGTGCAGCGCTACCAGACCGGGATGCCCCGGCTTCTTGAGCGGGGACACGCTGTACATGACGCTGAGGTCGTGGTCAGGACGAGCCGGAGGCTCGGTATCTGCGGCCTGGGCTGCCAGCGGAGCCGATGCCAACAGTCCAGTGGCGACCAAAGACGCACCGAGTGCACGGAACTTCTTCATCAGTTGTCACCTCCGTTGACGAAGCCATCTCCGCCGGGGACGAGCTCGGTCGGATCGTTGTAGACCTTCACCTGAACAGAGGTCGTGCGAGGAGCGTGACCCTTGAAGGTCCAGGCATTTCCCCAGGTGCCATTCATGAGGCAGCGCTGTTGAGTGCCGGAGAACTGGACGACATGGAAGCCGTAGGTGGCACGGGCAGTCTTGTGAGCCGGCACCTTGTACGGGCCGATGGCCTGACCGGTGTGCCAAGACATCTCCCAAGCTATCGTCGAGCTGATCTTGGCCGTCACGCCGGAGAACTGTCCACCGACGTCACCAGTGACGCTGGCCTTGATGCTCTCGTCCTTGCCCACAGTCTGGGTGAGCGTCAACTCCTCGTCCGTGGTGTTCGTCATCTCGAAGGCCCCGTAGGGCTTGAAGGTGTCACTCACCTGCGAGATCACGGTGCGGTAGTCGCCCCGGTTGCACACCGGATGGTTGTTGCGCCGATTGGCCTTCACCGGTCCACTGGTACTGGTGTGGACGATCGGGACGTTGTAATTGATCGTCGAAGTGTCGTCGTTGTAGCCGCTGTGGGCATGAGCTTGGGAAGCAAAGGACCCAGCAAGGGTGATCCCCGCTCCCACGACACCCAGGGCGCGGCGCATCCCGTGACCCATCATGTCCGTCTCCTTCTGGTTCGTTGTATCCAGATCCCCATTGGGATCTGATCCGAACGTTATCCAGAGCGGTGATGTAGTACGCCCCACGAGAGCCAACGGAATACTTCGGTACACAACAGTGTGAACAAAGGTCTGTCCTCGCCACCCCAGATGGCCAAAAGTTGGGCCCCGGGACGGGTCAGCGTTCCAGGAACGGCATCGATCGTAGTCCTCGGTCCATGTGCCAGGACACGAATGCGGCGACAAGCCCCGACCCTTCCCGGATCCTGGGCCACGTCACCTCCCGAGTCGCGGGCCAGTCCCCCACCAGCAGCGCCCGCAGGTAGACGATCGTCTCCTCATGAGGATGCGGGGTGCCAGGGGGCTGACAATTGATGCAGACCACCCCGCCCAGGCTGGGCGAGAACCCAGGATGCGGTCCGGGCTCTCCGCAGCGGACACAATCGACCAGGTCAGGTGCATAACCCGAGGCCGACAAGGATCGCAACAGGTAGGAGTCCAACACCATCTCAGGTGGCCGTGGACCGTCAGCCGTCCCCCACCCAAGGACCCGCAACGCACCTGCAAGCAACCGATACTGGGCCGGAGCCGGCTCCCGATCCACCGGGACCAGGTGATCGGCGGCCTCGACCATGACCTCTGCGGCTGTGAAAAGCCCGTAGTCCTGACGCAGTGGCGCGGAATATGGGTGCAGGCATTCCACTTGGGCGACGACGTCGAGGTTTCGCCCCTGCACGAGCTGCAGATCGACGAGGTTGAAAGGATCCAGCCGGGCCCCGAACTTGCTGGAGGTGCGTCGGACACCTCTGGCCACTGCGCGAATCTTGCCGTGCTCCCGCGACAGCATGGAGACGATGCGATCAGCCTCGCCCAGCTTGTGCGTACGTAGGACGACAGCTTGATCGCGGTAGGTGGGCATGACACCCATTGTCTCCCAGCCGCGGTGCGCAACCGAAAATGCTCTGCGCAAAACTGCCATGCCCCGGCCTTTCAGGGTGTCCGCCTGCCCTGACGATGCTCCCACCCAGTACCGTTGTCGAGAACCCCACACCAGGAGAAGCCCCATGGACACCTTTGTCGCACTGCTCGGCAGCGTGTGGTACTTGGTGCTTGTGGCAGCCGTCAGTCCGGTCATGATCCTCAATGCCAGCGCCGCCGTGCATGGCCAGAAACAGAACCATGGCTGGGCCTTCGTGTCCGGGGCGGGGTTGGTGCTCGGCGCCATTGGCATCACGAGCTTTGGCTTGCTCGGAAGTGCCGCCACAGATTTCGCGTCCCGTCAGCTGGCCTCCCACGCGGTCGACCGCGTACTGGGTATTCTGCTCTTCCTCTTCGGCTGCTATCTGGCGTGGAAGAAATGGGGATCCCATCGAGTCCAGGAATTCCGACGCAAGACATCGTCAGGTCCACGATCCACAGGCGCACACGGCATGTTCACCTGGGGTGCTCTCGGCATGGCCACGAACTTCACCACGATCCCACTGTTCATCTCGTCAAGCCAACGCATCGGAACAGCCGACCTGCCACTCATCGTGCGCATCCTGACCTTCATCGTCTCGTGGTGGATCGTCCTCGTTCCGGCATGGCTGCCGGTCATTGTCGATCGTCTGCGACCCAATTCTTCGGGTATCTCCGGACGAACTCGAGAACGCATCAGCCATTGGACCAGCGTTGCCTCAGTCATCGCCTGCCTCGGCTCGGGAATCATCATCGTCTGGACGACCCTGTGAGGGTCGAAGCACGCTTGCCAGCAGCTGCTGGCCTGCCTGTGCCACTTGGGACGTCGGCTGTACCAAGACTGTCGGATCCCTGACGAGCGCAACGCCACTACGCTGTAACCCATGGCTCACACCACACCGCGCCCCCCGAAGCGCAGCCCGCTGCCGCATCCGTCCGGAGCCCGTCCTCCGGAACTGCCTCCGGAGCTCATCCCCCGACATGTCGCCATCGTCATGGACGGCAACGGGCGGTGGGCCAAGCAGCGCGGCCTCAAGCGAACCGAGGGGCATGCCCGTGGCGAGGACGCTCTGTTCGACGTCATAGAGGGGGCCATCGAGATGGGTATCCCGTATCTGAGCGCCTACGCCTTCTCCACCGAGAACTGGAAGCGCTCCCCCGACGAAGTGCGTTGGCTGATGGGATTCAACCGCGACGTCATCCATCGCCGTCGCGACCAACTCGACGCGATGGGGGTGCGTATCCGCTGGGCAGGACGCCGCCCCAAGCTGTGGAAGTCGGTCATCAAGGAGTTGGAGTCGGCTGAGGAGCAGTCAGCTGGCAACACCGTCCTGACGCTGCAGTTCTGCGTGAACTACGGCGGTCGTGCCGAGATCATCGACGCGGTGCGCGACATCGCCAGGCTTGCGGCTGAGGGCAGGACCGACCCGGGCCACATCACGGAGAAGACTTTCCGCACCCACCTCGACGAGCCGGAGATTCCCGACGTCGACCTGTTCTGGCGCACGTCAGGAGAGCAGCGGACCTCGAATTTCCTGCTGTGGCAGTCGGCCTATGCCGAAATGGTGTTCTCGGACGTGTTGTGGCCCGACGTTGACCGTCGAGACCTGTGGGACGCCATCCTCGAGTACGCCAAGCGGGACCGCAGATTCGGTGGGGCCATCCCCAACGAGGTCAGCCCCACCGCCTGATCTTCTGGTGCCCGGTCCGAGTCAGCGCCGGGAACGATTCACCGCACTGACAACAGCCTTCAAAGACGCCTGAGTGATGTCGGGATCGACTCCGACACCCCAGAGGATCTGCGAGGTCTCGCCGTCTCCGATCTCGCACTCAACGTAGGCGGCTGCCTTCGCGGTGCCGCCAGAGGTCATGGCGTGCTCGGAGTAGTCGAGCACCTGGACGGCGACGTCGAGGGAGGCCAGGGCGTCGATGAATGCCGAGACCGCACCGTTGCCCTCACCATGGACCTGGGTGTCCTCGTCATTGTTTCGCAGGTTGGCGGTGAGCTGGTACGTGCCGGACTCCGTTGAGGTCGTACGGCTGACCAGCTCGATACCGGGCACCTGCAGGTACTCGCGGTTGAACAGGTCCCAGATCTCGTCGTGGGAGATCTCGCGGGCCTGGTCGTCGGTGTAGTTCTGCACCGCGCGGGAGAACTCGATCTGCAGACGACGCGGCAGGTCAACCTGGTGCTCGGTCTTCATGAGGTAGGCCATGCCACCCTTGCCGGACTGGCTGTTGACGCGGATGACGGCCTCGTAGCTGCGGCCCACATCATGCGGGTCGACAGGCAAGTACGGGGCCTCCCAGGCGGTCTCGTTGACGTCAATGCCCTTCTCCTCGGCGCGAAGGGTCAAGTCTTCCAGCCCCTTCTTGATGGCGTCCTGGTGGGAGCCGGAGAACGCGGTGAAGACCAGATCGCCAGAATAGGGCTGGCGAGCTGGAACCGGCAGACCGGTGCAGTACTCGACGGTGCGGCGGATCTTCGGCATGTCGGAGAAATCAATGCCAGCGTCAGCTCCCTGGCTGACGAGGTTCATGCCCAAGGTGACCAGGTCGACGTTGCCGGTGCGCTCACCGTGGCCAAAGAGGCAGCCCTCAACGCGATCGGCACCGGCCATCTGAGCGAACTCGGCGGCCGCGACAGCGGTGCCACGGTCATTGTGCGGGTGCACGGAGACACAGACGTTCTCGCGACCGCGGATGTTGCGGCAGAAGTACTCGATCTGGTCGGCGTAGGTGTTCGGGGTGCTCATCTCGACGGTGGCCGGCAGATTGAGGATGATCTCGCGGTCTGGACCGGGCTGCCAGACGTCCATGACGGAATGGCAGACCTCGATCGCGAAGTCGGTGGGAGTCTGGCTGAAGATCTCCGGGGAGTACTCGTACCCGAACTCGACGTCATCCAGGTACTTCTCGGCGTACCTGACGACCCACTCGGTGCCGCGGTGGGCCAGGTCGATGCACTGCTTCTCGTCGATCTTGAACACGACGCGACGGAAGAGTTCGGCGACCGCGTTGTACATGTGGATGGTGGCGCGGTGAGCGCCGACCAAGCTCTGCGCGGTGCGTTCGATGAGGTCCTCGCGAGCCTGGGTCAGGACAGAGATGGTGACGTCGTCAGGAACGATGCCTGACCCGATGACCTCACGGACGAAGTCGAAGTCGGTCTGGGAGGCTGAGGGGAAACCGATCTCGATCTCCTTGTAGCCCATCTCGACGAGCAGCTCGAACATCCTCATCTTGCGGGCTGGCGTCATGGGGTCGATGAGTGCCTGGTTGCCGTCACGCAGATCGGTGGACAGCCAGCGCGGAGCGTGGTCGAGAGTCTTGTCGGGCCAGGTGCGTTCAGACAGCTTCTGTGGGACGAAGGGCTTGTAGCGACCGATGGGCATGGGGCTGGTCAGCTGGCACGGGCGGGGCTGAATTCGCGTCATCAGTAGTGGTCTCTCCGAAAGTGTGTGACTTCTCGGGCAGCCCGATCACCCGCAGCGAGGAGGCCACCCTTTCAACGGGCCTCGCTGCGGCACACAAGCAGGAACGCGCGCGACCGCGACATGGATCTGAGGGTACACCGCCGTCGCGAAGCCACGGTATCCTTCTCAAATCCGTCCGAAGCGTGACATCGACCGCCGCCGGCCCGAAAGCCTGACAGGGTGCCGCTGATTCCTCGGAGGCGGACAGTACCGAGCCCATCCCGCACGGGTTTGGCTTCCGGTCCTCGGTATGGGGCTCGAGCCCGGATGCCCCACAGCTCGATGCCGTGGCCGGCGACCGTGCGGTCGTCCTCGTCTCGGCTGACCTGTACTCGATGTGGTGCAATACTGCGGCGATGCGCAAACTTGGCGTCCACGGTGAGGGATTCTTCCGTGAGAAGGCCAGCTTCGACGTCCAGACCCCGCTCTCCGACGTCGATCCATGGGGTCCCGTGAGGGTAGCCGTCGAAGGGACCGTAACCCCTCGACCTGCCCGGGGAGGAACTGGCAGGGCTGACCAACGACCTGCCGATCGCCGGCGGTGAGGTGACGGCCTCAGCAATGTGAGACCGTCATCGGCCCCAGACCTCAGAATCCCAGTCGATTGAGATACCTGGGGTCGGACTGCCAGTTCGGCAGCACCTTGACTTGAAGGTCCAAGTGGATCGGCGTGCCCAGCAGAGCAGAGATCTGCTGCCTGGCCTGGGTGCCGACCTCCTTGATGTGGGATCCGTGGTGGCCGATCATGATTCCCTTCTGGGAGTCACGTTCGACGATGAGGGAGGCGTGAACGTCAAGCAGCGGACGGTCCTCCGGTCGTCCCTCACGCAGTCCCATCTCCACGATCTCCACGGCCAGGGAGTGTGGGAGCTCCTCGCGCACACCCTCCAGGGCCGCCTCGCGGATGAGTTCGGCAACGAGGGTCTCGGTCGGCTCATCGGTGACCTCGCCGTCCGGGTAGTAGGCGGGTCCCTCGGGTAGCAGGGAGGCGATGACGTCGTGGACCTCGTCGACCTGCTCACCGGAGACCGCCGAGCAGGGGATGATCTCGGCGAACTCGATGCCGACCTCCTCCTGCAGCTTGTCGATGGCGGTGAGGTGCTCAGCCATCCGCGCCGAGGAGACCAGGTCCGACTTCGTCGCCAGGGCGATGAGTGCGGGCTTCCTGGGAAGGTCAGCGATCTGCTTGACGAGGTAGGTGTCTCCCGGCCCGACCCGCTGATTGGAGGGCAGGCACACGCCGATGACGTCGACCTGGGTCCAGGTGTCGAAGACGAGGTCGTTGAGCCGCTGCCCCAACAGAGTGCGCGGCTTGTGGAGTCCGGGGGTGTCGATGACGACGATCTGGGAGTCCTCGTCGGTGACGACGCCACGGATGACGTGACGAGTCGTCTGCGGCTTCGAGGAAGCAATCGCAATCTTCGAGCCGACCAGAGCATTCGTCAGGGTCGACTTGCCTGCATTCGGACGTCCGACGAAGCACACGAACCCGGAGTGGAACCCGGCCCGGGTGGACTCGGCCACCCGGGCTGCCACGTAGTCGACGTCGGAGATCTCCTCGTCGTCGCTGTCCATGAGATCGGCCAGCGAGGGCATCTCGTCGTCACTCATCGTCGTCCTCCTCCTCTGGAGTTTCCTCGGGGGCCCGCTTCACCAGGCAGGTGTCCACCTGGTGACGTCGACCGGTCGCCTTCTCGGCAGTGATCTCGAGCCCCTCCCAGATGATGACAGATCCGGGGATCGGGACGACGGACAATTCCTTGGCCATCAAGCCACCGACGGTCTCGACATCATCATCGTCAAGCTTGAGGTCGAACAGCTCGCCCAGGTCGTCAACCGGTAGTCGGGAGGAGATTCGGAAGACTCCGTCCTCGATCTCCTCGGTGAGGGCTGGTTCGGCGTCGTACTCGTCAACGATCTCGCCGACGATCTCCTCGACGATGTCCTCGATCGTCACCAGGCCCGCGGTACCACCGAACTCGTCGACGACGACGACGAGATGGTTACGGTCGCGCTGCATCTCGCGCAGCGCCTCGTCGACCGGTTTGGAATCGGGAACGACGACTGCGGGACGCATGATCGACTCGACGGTCTCGGACGCGTAGCCCTCCGGGTTGTCAAGAACTCGACGGGAGAGGTCCTTGAGGTAGACGACGCCCCGAACGTCGTCGAGGCTCTCACCAATGACCGGCACTCGGGAGAATCCGGAACGCAGAGCCAGGGACATGGCCTGACGCAGGTTCTTGGACTGCGGGATGAAGACGACGTCAGTACGCGGGACCATGACCTCCTTGGCGAGGGTGTCGCCCAGTTCGAAGACCGAGTGGATCATCTCGCGCTCGTCGGCCTCGATGAGGTCGGAGGCCTCGGCGTAGTCGACCATCTCACGCAGCTCGGCCTCGGAGGTGAACGGGCCTTCGGCGTATCCCTTGCCAGGGGTCAGCGCATTGCCGATGAGGATGAGCAGGGCCGCGATCGGGCCCAGGACCTGCGCCACCACACCCCACGGACGCGACCAGAAGGTGCAGATCGCGGTGTCATGCTGGCGACCCAGGGTACGTGGGGCCACTCCCCAGGCCAGGAAATCGACGAAAACCATGATGGCCACGACGACGAGTACCTGCTGCCAGGGCAGATCGAAATGACCGAAGATGAGGAGCGCAACGAGAGCCGTCGCAGTCACCTCGGACAGGACTCTCACCAGCATCGCGGTGTTGATGAAGGGAGCTGGATCGGCCACCATGTCCTGCACCCGCAGATGGGGCTTCCGCCCGTCGGCGGCCAACTCCTCGGCCTTGGAATGGGACATGTGCTGAAGGGCCGTCTCCATGGCCACGTTGAGGCTTGCCAACACTGTGAAGATGAAGGCGATCGCCAGAACGACCCACTCCTGCTGCGTCACCGCTGACCTGCCTGACCTCGATGATCGTCCCATGCGGCGATGATCTCGTCGTTGAGCCCGAACATGATGCGCTTCTCCTCTGGCTCGGCGTGGTCGTGGCCGAGCAGATGAAGCAAACCGTGAATGAGGAGGTATTCCGCCTCGCCGTCAGGGGTACGGCCATTCTCGGCAGCCTGACGAGCGGTGACGCTCGGGCACAGAACGATGTCGCCGAGCAGACCGGACGGCGCATCCTCGTCGTCGCCGGGAGCGCGCATCTCGTCCATGGGAAAACTCAGCACGTCGGTCGGCCCGGGCAGGCCCATGAACCTTTCGTGGTAGGCCTCCATCGTGTCCTCGTCGACAAGGATGATCGACAGCTCCGAGGACGGATGGATGCGAAGCCGATCCAGGGCGAAGGTCGCCAGTCCGACCAGCCCCTCCTCATCGGCCGGGGAGCCGGACTCATTGGTGATGTCGATCATCGGGTCTTCCTGTTCTTGCGCGGGTTTCTGGGGCCGTGTGGCTCGACTACGGTGTCGTAACGGTCGTAGGCGGCAACGATCTTGCTGACGAGGCGATGGCGGACAACGTCACGGCTGGTGAGGTTGCAGAAGGCGATGTCGTCGATGCCGTCGAGGATGCCCTGCACCACTCGCAGACCGGAGTTCACCCCGCCGGGAAGGTCGACCTGGGTGATGTCACCGGTGACGACAATCTTGGAGCCGAACCCCAGACGGGTGAGGAACATTTTCATCTGTTGCGGTGAGGTGTTCTGGGCCTCGTCAAGGATGACGAAGGCATCGTTGAGGGTGCGACCACGCATGTAGGCCAGCGGCGCCACCTCGACGGTTCCGGCGCCGATGAGACGCGGGATGGAGTCCGGATCGACCATGTCACGCAGCGCGTCATAGAGCGGGCGCAGGTATGGGTCGATCTTTTCGGACAGTGTGCCCGGGAGGAAGCCGATCTTCTCCCCCGCCTCCACGGCCGGACGGGTGAGGATGATCCGGCTCACTTGCTTGGTCTGCAGGGCCTGAACCGCCTTGGCCATCGCCAGGTAGGTCTTGCCTGTACCAGCGGGGCCTATGCCAAAGGTGACGGTGTTGGCGTCAATGGCGTCGACATAGTGCTTCTGGTTGAGGGTCTTCGGACGAACCGTCTTGCCACGATTGCTGAGGATGTCAGCCGTCATGATTTCGGCTGGCCCCTCTCCGTTGCGGGTCATCGCGACGATCCGGTCGACGTCGTCGACCGACAGCCCCTGCCCAGTACGGATGATGGTGGTCATCTCCGTGAGGATGTCGTTGGCGTCGGCAAGATCGGCGGGATGCCCGGCGAGGTGAATCTCGTTGCCTCGCACCAGGATGTCGGCACCGAGGGCATCCTCGAGATGCTTGAGAAACTCGTCGTTGGGACCGACCAGCGTGACCATGGGAATCGATGCCGGCACCGTCACGACTCGGCGCGCTGGGCCGTGTTTGCCGGTATCGGTGTTGTGGGGGTGCAAGGTGGTGGTCAGGGCTCTCTCCGCTATGACGTGAATGTGTACTCTCTCACTGTAGACGTAGCCAACGACTGTATTGATCGCCGCGGTAGCCAGGAGGTGGAGATGGGACTGGGCTGGCTCGACGACGCCGCGTTCGTCCTGGGCACGGAGTTGTCCCTTGACGAGGTCTTGCGCGACGGGGTGCGCACCAGCGTCGCTCGGTGCTGGGTGGACGGTTCCACCGTGGCCAGCGAGGGAGCCCACACCGTCATTGCCAAGTGTTTTCGCTCCAAAGCCATGGCCCACAACTCCGGCGGTTTCGGGATCGTGCGGGAATGGGCTGGACTGGCGACGATCCCCGAGGCGCCACGGCTGCTGGCCGCTGACCTGGATCTTGGAGTCATCGTCATGGCAGATCTCGCAGCGGTGCGAACTCTCGGCGACGTGCTGTCCGGGTCTGATCCTGATGCCGCTATGGAGGCGGGCCGCGCATGGGGACGCGGTCTGGGGGCGACGATGCGCCACGCCGATGTGGCGACCTTCCGACAGCTCATCAGGAAGGCCGATCCGGAAACGCTGTCCGCAGGTGGCCCGGCCTCCCCTCGGCTATCGGGGCGCGGGGCGGTTAGGCTCGCTGAGCTGTTGGACGACGAGATGCTCAGCCCGGAGGCGTCTGCCGAGGTCAGACTGTTCGCCGAGCTCGCAGGCGGGGATGACGCCGTCCTCACCCAGGCTGATCCGTGTCCGGGAAACGTCGTCATTCCCGCGGATGGGGGTGACGCCACCTTCATCGACTTCGAGGCCAGCAGCGTCCATCACCCCGCAGTCGACGTGGCTCATCTGCAGGTACCGTGGGTCAGTTGTGACGACTCCGGGCAGGTGAATAGGGCCTTCCGAGAAGCTGCCCTGGCCGGGTACGTGGAAATCGGACCCGAGGTCAGTGATGACATGGTCGCCCTCGCTGCAACTGCAGCCACCCTTCAAACCACCGAGTTGTCCGTGGGTCCATTGCAACGTCGAGAGGTTTCCGGACGATTCGGCACTGGGCGTCAACGTCTGGTCTCGCGGTGGCGATGGGTCGCCGAACACCCTGGAAGGACGCCGGAGTTGGCGTCCCTGTGCCGCCGGGCAGCTGATCTGGCCGTCCAGGAGTGGGGTTGGCCCGGGGAATTGGAGACGGTCCCCTGCTTCCGCGGGTGATCAGTCCCGGGACAGGCCCAGGAGCGCTACGTGGTGCGAATGGATCGAGCGTCTTGGCAGGATTCCAGGGCTGTGACGGTCTCAGAATGGGTGGTGTCACCCTTGTCCTCCCGCACGACCGCACTGGTCGACGTCCTCGGACGCGGAAGAGGGCCGACACCTCTCGACGCCGGCCCTCCGAGATCCAGACCTCAGCCGCGAAACTGATCGGTGGCCTTCACCAGCTCGGAGGCGACGAGCGGCTCGAAGGCCGAGTGACCAGCCAGCACGATGCGCAGATCGGCGCTCGGCAGCACCTTGGACAGACAGAGGGCGGTGACGTCTGGGCAGCACATGTCGTAGCGGCCCTGGACGATGATCGTCGGGATGCCGGCAAGCTTGTGGGCATCACGCAACAGCTGTCCTTCCACCATGAACCCGTGATTGACGAAGTAGTGGTTCTCGATGCGGGCGAAGGCCAGCGCGAACTCCGGATCGGAGAACTCCTTGACGTGGGATGGGTCGAAGGAAAGCGAGGTGGTCGCTCCCTCCCAGGTCGTCCAGGCCACGGCCGCAGGACCGTGGACATCGGGGTCGTCGTCCCAGAGCAGGTCGTAGTAGGCGGCGATGTTGTCGCGGGAGAAGTCATGCCCGGCTCGACGCAGCGGCTCGCAGAACTTCTCCCACAGCTCAGGGAAGACCTCGGAAGCACCGAAGTTGTAGTACCAGTTCAGCTCTTGCTCGCGCAGAGTGAAGATGCCGCGCAGCACGAGTTCGGTCACCCGCTCGGGATGACTCTCGGCGTAGGCCAGGGACAGACATGATCCCCAGGACCCGCCGAAGACCTGCCAGCGCTCGATGCCGAGTAGCTCCCGGATGGTCTCGAGATCCTCGACGAGCTTCCAGGTGGTGTTGGTGGTCATCTCCTCCGGAGTGCGAGCCTTGGCAATGTGCGGGGTCGACAGACCGCAACCGCGTTGGTCGAGGACGACGATGCGGTAGGCCTCGGGGTCGAAGAAACGACGGCGCTCGACACCGCCACCGCCGCCAGGGCCACCATGCAGGAAGACCACCGGCTTGCCATTGGGGTTGCCATACTGCTCGACGTAAAGCTGTTGACCATCACCCACATCGACCATCCGGGTGTCATAAGGCTCGATCGGCGGGTAAAGATCTCGCTGTGGGCTGATGCTGAGTTCCGAGCTTGCAAGGGTCACGGAAACCTCCTTTGGTTGTGGTCGTCACCTCGATGGTATTTCTCAACACGGATACCATTTCGCCGTGACATCAGACTCCTCCAGCCGCAGATCATCTGCCACCATCCGCCCGACGTATGCCGATCGCGGGTCTGGGCACTACGACATCCTTCTAACCCTCATGTGTGTCGTGGTCATCCTGTCGAACATCGGCGGATCGAAGGGAGTCCAGCTCGGCCCCATCACCACCGACGGCGGGTTCTTCCTCTTCCCGCTCGCCTACGTCATGGGAGACATCACCACTGAGATCTACGGGATCAAGGCTGCTCGCCGGGCCATCGTCATGGGGTTCATATGTGCAATCCTCTCGGTGCTGTGCTTCTGGGCGATCATTGCCCTTCCGGGGTTCACCGATCCCTACTCTGTGGCTCATGACGCCGCCCTCGAGATGTCGCTGGGACCGCTGTGGCAGATGGTGCTGGCCGGTGCGTGCGGATTCCTCGCCGGGCAGTTCACGAATTCGGTCATCATGGTTCGTCTCAAGGCCAAGTGGTTGGAGCGCGGCCTGGTCGGTCGACTGATGGGGTCCACCGGCGCTGGTGAGGCCGTCGACACCGTCATCTTCTGCGCCATCGCGGCACCAGTCGTCGGAATCACCAGCTTCGGCCAGTGGTGTAACTACGCCTTCTTCGGATTCTTGTGGAAGACCCTCGTTGAGTACGCCTGCATCCCGATCACGACTCGCATCATCGCGTGGATCAAGAAGCGTGAGCCGACCTACCAGGAGAGGCTGGCAGCAGCTCAGCACTGACGCTGTGCCTCGAAATACCGGCGAAATCTGCCAATAAACGCCGATGGTGACGTTGCCATCATGGTGTCGGGCCGATTTTTGGCAGATTTCGCTGACAGTCCCGTACACCAGCACCTTCGAACGTCGCGCCACGAATTCGTTCGGCCTCCAAGCGTTCTCGACGCTGACCCGGCCGTTCGTCCGCAAGATCGAGTGTCGATAGATCCTTTCTCCTGCGAGCACGGAGAACGCCATGAGGACAAGGGCCACCGCCGCGCGCGATGACCGAGCATGCGCAGCGGAATGAAGACCAGCCGTCACCCTGAAACTTGCGATCGGCCTCGGCCTCATCGGCAGCCCGAACCACCTCGATCTTGTCCATTACCTCGCTGACGGCCAGGTCCCACTGGGACACCTCTCGGTAGATCTCGCTCAAGCTCGAGCGAAGATGGTCCAGCTTGATCAGTCCGCCACGGTTCATCGGCTCGGTGACGATGATCTCGAGGAGACGGTCGATCTGAGTGGAACCACGGAATTCGACGAGGGCGATGGTGCCGCCCAGGACCTCGACCCGCTCGGGCATCCCGTCGATCATCACCCTGGTCGAGGGAGCCGATCGAATCGACCGACCATTATCAGTGACCCCACCTCGACGTCGTCATCGACGTCAAGGGCGTCCATCGCCACGAAGGCCACGATCGACTCTCGCGTTCGCGAGCGTCACGAGTGGCGCCTTCAGTCTCTTCCGTCGCGAGGCCGAGGATGAGGGAGAACAGGCATATCAGTTGGCCTTGACCAACCTTCCACCGTTGATATTCCAACGACCCATGAAATCGGTCTCGAGAGCGTCGAGCTCTCCATGCCGCATGGCAGCGCGAATCTGATCGACGAGCCGAACCGTCCAGCGTTCGTTGTGGATCGTCGCCAGGGTGTTGGCTAGCATCTCCCTCGCCTTGAACAGGTGGTGGAGGTAGGCACGGGAGTAATGGGTGCAGGTGTAGCAGTCACAGCCCTCCTCCAACGGACCGAAGTCACGCCGGAATCGGGCGGTGTTGACGTTGTAGCGCCCATCGACGGTGTAGATGGCGGCGTTGCGGGCCACCCGGGAGGGGTTGACGCAGTCGAAGGTGTCGACACCCGCACGGCAGGCGGCGAAGAGGTCGTCAGGCTCGGAGATGCCCAGCAGGTGACGGGGACGATCTTCCGGCAGTTCCTCGGCACACCAGGTGACGATCCGCCCAAGATTGACCTTCTCGATGGCACCTCCCAGGCCAAAGCCGTCGAATCGCTGGCCGTCAATCTCCATCTGCGACAGATCCCGGCAGGCCTTGCGGCGCAGGTCCTCGTACTGAGCACCCTGGACGACCCCGAAGAGGGCTTGGTAGGGCTTGCCGACCCGGGCCTCGGTGAGGCGACGATGCTCGGCCAGGCAGCGTTCGGCCCACCGTCGCGTACGCTCCAACGCCTCCTCCTGGTAGGAGCGGGTGTTCATGAGCGTGGTCAGCTCGTCGAAGGCGAACATGATGTCCGCACCGAGACAGTGCTGAATCCCCATCGACACCTCAGGGGTGAAGCGATGAAGGTCACCGTTGAGGGGGCTGCGGAAGGTGACGCCGTTCTCGTCGACCATGGCCTTACGGTCGGCGTCGGCAGCCATGACGTCATCCTCGGTCAGCTCGGAGATGTCCATCGCCAGAGTCTTCTTGAACCCGGCGCCGAGGCTGAGCACCTGGAAGCCACCGGAATCGGTGAAAGTAGGGCCGCTCCAGTTCATGAACTGGCCCAGTCCTCCGGCCTCATCGACAAGTTCTGGTCCTGGCTGCAGGAAAAGGTGGTAGGCGTTGGCCAGCACGGCCTGAGCCCCCAGTGCCGCCACGGATTCAGGTAGCAGGGACTTGACGGTCGCCTTGGTCCCGACGACAACGAAGGCCGGGGTCTCGACGGAGCCGTGTGGTGTGTGGATGATGCCGGTGCGCCCGCAGGCGTCGTCAAGACGTGAGGTGACCTCGAAGCCGAATGACATGGGCGCCATTGTATTGGCGAGTCCAACCCAGGTACGCCGAACCAGAGGGGACCAATACCCTACCCTGCCCTTCTCCGGTACGGGCCTGTTGCTAGCGTGTAGCTACGCTGTGAGCAATGTGGCTCACCTCCGAGAAGGAAAGATACCCATGAAAGCTGTTCATACTCTGGGGATGGCCGTCGTCGGCGCATTGCTCACCGCGACGACCTCCGTAGCACCAGTACATGCGACTGCGTGGGATAGTGACATCGACACGTTGATGCGGTTCACGCCTGAATCGACGAGAACGGATGTGATCAAAGGCGTTGAGTCCTTGGCTGGTCAACGCAACGAGTCACCGGAACAGACTGCTGAGTTCCTCGTTGCAGAAGTCACTCGCGAAGCCCGCGAGTCGGGTTTCGGCGGCTTCGCGACGAGATCGTCATCGAGCGGTTCCGAAGACTGCCCCGCCCATCCTCTTGAGGCCAAGCATCGTGGTGACATCATGTGGACAGCTGCCGGACCTGCTGGCATATCGACGTGGAATCATGTTGCTCTGTACGCCGATCCTAATCGCCTCGCGGAAGCCCCCGGATTAAGGAAAACTACTCGAACGATTTACGCAAGATCGAAATGTGTATCTCGCAATTGGGGGCGATATGGCCTCAAAGGCATACCCTGGTCGGCGCGAGAAAACGCAAAGACCTGGGCATATGCCCACCTCGGTAGACCATACAAGAAAGAATTCTGGAACAATAAGAAGGTTGAGGACTCCCATTACAATTGTTCCCAGTTCGTGTGGGCAGCATACAAGACCTCCGGATATGACCTTGATTCCGATGGCGGACCAGGTGTTTACCCTGATGACATTCGAGACAGTCATTATCTCGTGCATTACTGAAGATGAAAACCGCATCAACCATCATGAAATCAGCACATGAAGGTCGCAAGCGCACGAGGCTTGCGACCTTCATGGTGGCGGTGATCTGTGTCATCACGACCACCGCCTGCGCAACGGTCCAGACGACGCCCATCGGTGAAACCGATACGCTTCCCGCCGATGTCAGGATCGCGACAGCTTGGAGCCAACCAGATGACCCCATCTTCAATCGTCCGGGGCTCTTGTCCCTCGACGGCGACACCACCCATGCAGTCAAAAAACTGGACAACGCACCCCGATACACTAGCGTCGGCTCCGATACTGACGGGAACGTTGCCTTCATCGACTTCTCCAACATGTACGTCATAGGGAAATCAGGAACCAGGATCATACCCCGGACAGATCCTTACGTATCGGATTCAGCCTTCACCCAGCCTTATCCCCTCAGAGACGGAGAATTCGCATTCTTGTCAAATTGGGGTGACGATCCATCAAATCCCGACAAATACACATTCCTCCTCGAATTCACCGATGGCACATCAATGCACATACCACACTGGGTTTCCGACCTTGCCATGTGCAACAATCAAATCTACGGGATGGCGTGGGACACGAACCGAGATCCCACGAGAGTGCAACTATTCCGCATCGACCAACAACACCGCAAGACAATAGACTTAGGACCCTTTCTGACAACAGAGTGGGGTTTGCACCCCGAAAGCGGCCTCACATGTCGCGGCGGGGAACTCGTCGTGCGACTGGGGGCAACATCATGGAACAAGAAGGCGACATATCCTCAAACCACCCTGGCATTCTTCAACCTGAAAACAGGATCAGCCCGGCAAATCCCGATCACCGATGAACACGGAAAACCCCTCAATACGATCGACGGCGGAGGAGTCCGTGAAGACAGCAGCGGTGGCGGCTCAGACGCGGTCATCATGGGACATGAATTCATCTGGACCCTCCTGTCCGGACAGGTCGTGGCCACTGACCTGACCACTGGAAAATCCCGCCTCATCGTGAACACCCACCTGGCCACAGACCAGGGAAAACCACCTCGAATCCAAGGCAAAACCGTCGGAGTGATCGACACCTCCACCGACACCCCCACCATCCGCCTTTACGATCTGGAAACCGGAGCCATGATCAAAGAAGTGGACTCATCAGCAGCCAAGGAAGCCCACGAACGCTCCGGAGGTGCATTTTCTGACCTAACCCTGTCAGGATTCGCCCTGGTGGTGCCGCGCTGAGGTCAGCCACAGAACCGATACACCGAGTGTGGGGCATCGATCCAGACCCTCCAGGGCGCGACGAGCCGACAGCAGCGCCATGATCGTGGCAGGTGCGCCACTATGGTGGGCCCCGTGCGCGGAGTTCTTTTCATGTTAGGAGCTGTCCTCTCAGTTCAAATCGGGGGAGCTTTGGCTGCCACCCTCATCCCTCAGGTGGGACCGCTGGGAACCGTTGCGTTGCGAATGTCGCTGGCCGCCCTTCTCATGGCCCCTGTCGTCAGACCTCATCTACACGACCACACCCGCGACGACTGGATGAGGGTGCTGGCTCTGGTCATCGCCCTGGGCGGCTTAAACACCGCCTTCTACTTCTCCCTGGAGCGATTGCCGCTGGGTGTGGCAGTGACCGTCGAGTTCCTCGGGCCACTGGGGATGGCCGCCCTGGGAAGCCACTCAGTGCGTGACTGGTTGGCGATCCTGCTCGCTCTGGGCGGTGTCGTCGGGGTCTCCGGGGCCCTCAATGCCGATTGGGCCAGCATCAGCATTCTCGGCCTCCTGCTGGCCTTCACCGCCGGTATCTTCTGGGCCCTCTACGCCAAGTCAGCACAACTCGTCGGGGCGAGTTGGTCGAAGCTCGAGGGGTTGTGGTGGGCCATCGCGCTGAACTCGGTCGTCCTGCTGCCGATCGGATTCGTTGCCCAGGAGGCTGACCTCGTCCAGCCCCGCCACCTCCTCATTGGTCTCGTGGTAGCCCTGATGTCCTCCGCCCTGCCCTACAGCCTGGAGATGTACGCCCTGCGCCACATTGACACCACGGTCTATGGCGTCTTCACCGGTATGGAACCGGCCGTGGCCGCAACCGCAGGATTCTTCATCCTGGGCCAGACCCTCACCCCGGTGCAGATGGTTGGCATGGCTTTCGTCGTCGCAGCGGCCTGGCTCGTCATGGCCCGCGGCCGTCAACACGACTGACTACGCTGGTCGGTACGAACCGCCACCCGAAAGGACCATCGATGGACGTCAACTCCCCTGCGCTGCAACCGCGTGGCCTGGAGAAAGTGGCCACGCTCATCGACAAGGGGGTGCGCATCCCCAATCCGTTGACCGTCGACATTGACGACGACGTCGACGTCGACAACATCAGCGGTGACGGTGTCGTCATTGGCCCCGGATGTCGGATTCGTGGCCGTCGCACGGTCATCTCCGCCGGGTGTGTGCTCGGCGATGAAGCACCCATGACGATCCAGGACTGCCAGCTCGGCACCGGGGTCAAGCTCAAGGGCGGCTTCGCCCAGGACGCCGTCTTCTTGGCTGGTTCGAACATGGGGTCGGGAGCCCACGTCCGAGCGGGCACGATTCTCGAGGAGGAAGCCGGCGGGGCTCACACTGTCGGCCTCAAACAGACCGTCCTCATGCCCTTCGTCACCTTGGGCAGTCTCATCAATTTCTGCGACGTTCTCATGACCGGTGGCACCTCGCGTTCCAACCATTCCGAGGTCGGTTCCTCATATATTCACTTCAACTTCACTCCCGACGGCGACAAGACGACGGCATCCCTCTTCGGTGACGTCCCGCATGGGGTGTTGCTCAATCAGCACCCGATCTTCCTCGGCGGTCAGGGCGGGACGGTCGGGCCGGTGGTGACCGGATTCGGAACAGTGGTCGGGGCTGGGTCTATCCTTCGTGACGACATCACTGACGACGACCAGCTCGTCCTCACTCCTCCGCCCGCCGGTAGGCAGCGTCCGGTGACCCCGGCCAGCTACGCCAAGCTCGATCGCATCATCGCTCATAACGTCACTTATCTGGGCAACCTTTCTGCTCTACAAGCCTGGTACCACCAGATTCGTCGTCTCTTCATGTCCCGTGACCGCCTCTCAGGACTGGTCTGGCAAGGCGCTCTCGACAACCTCACCTCAGCACGAAAGGAGCGAGTCAAGCGGCTCAAGTCCCTCATCGGCAAGGTTCAGCCGACCGATGCCGGGCGTGCTCAGCTGGTCGAGAATGGTGAGGCATTCCTCACGTCCCTCAACGCGGTAGACTCCCCCGCCCCAGCGGAGGTTGTACGCCGCTGCGGCGCGGCTGCCAATGCTGGTGCCGAATACCTCGACGTTGTCCAAGCTCTCGACGAGACCGCCCGAGACCAGGTCGTCGCATGGCTGACGGGAGTCGTCACTGCCCAGCAAGACCAGGCACAAGCAGCCATTGAGCACCTACCTCTGCCGTTCTGACAACGCTGTTCTCCTGTTGCGCCGGAGCTGTCCCACGAAACTGTCATGCGTCCCGGAAAGAATGACGACAGAAGGAGGGGCCATGACGGCAGACACCGAAGCAGTACAGAATACACAGAATTTGCGAGCCCAAGGACTGGCCATCCTTCGCCGTCTCGTCGGTCGCGACGATGCTGATTTCCACCCCGGACAGTGGGAGGCCATCGAAGCTCTCGTCGCCCATCATCGTCGAGCGCTCGTCGTCCAGCGCACCGGCTGGGGAAAGTCGGCGGTTTACTTTGTCGCCACCCTGCTTCAGCGTGCCACGGGTTCAGGGCCAACCCTCATCGTCTCCCCTCTCATCGCTCTTATGCGCGATCAAGTGGCTTCCGCGACACGGGCCGGAGTGCGGGCGGCAGCGATCTCGTCGGCGAATGCCACCGAATGGGCCGAGATCATCCGCCGCCTCGACACCGACGATCTCGATGTCCTCTTGATATCCCCCGAGCGCCTCGTCAATCCCACATTCGCCAGTCGGCAACTGCCCGAGTTGGTGCGGAGAATGGGCATGCTGGTTATTGACGAGGCCCATTGCATCTCAGACTGGGGACACGACTTTCGTCCTGATTATCGACGCATTCGCACACTGGTCTCCGCCTTGTCGCTCACGATCCCCGTACTCGCAACGACGGCAACCGCGAATTCCCGTGTGGTCCAGGATGTGGCCGAGCAGATTGCCCCCAGCGCTGATGATGTGTTCATCCTGCGTGGGCCACTAGCCCGGGCATCATTACGACTCGGGGTCCTCAATTTGTCTGATTCTTCCAGCCGGCTCGGTTGGCTCGTCCAGCACCTCGGTGAGCTCCCCGGGTCGGGAATCATCTACTGCTTGACGGTGCCAACGGCCGAAGATACCGCCCGCGCCCTGGCCATGGCCGGTCACAATGTGAAGGCATACACCGGACGCACCGATGCCGAAGCACGGGGCGAGCTTGAGGAAGCGCTGCGCAATAATCAGGTCAAGGCCTTGGTGGCAACAAGTGCCCTAGGCATGGGCTTCGACAAGCCAGACCTCGGTTTCGTCGTGCACCTGGGAGCACCGAGCTCCCCGATTGCGTATTACCAGCAGGTAGGGCGTGCTGGTCGCGCCACCGACAACGCCGATGTCTTGTTGCTTCCCGGCCCAGAGGATCCCGACATCTGGAGCTACTTCGCCACCGCTTCGATGCCGACCCAGGAACGCGCCGATGGCGTACTCGCAGCACTAGCCGGCGGCCAAGTGCTGTCCATCCCGGCGCTGGAGACGCGAGTCAACATGAGGCGTGGCCAGTTGGGTTTACTGCTGAAGGTCATGGCCGTTGACGGCTCGGTTACGAAAGTTCGAGATGGGTGGCAGGCCACTGGCAAGCCGTGGACGCTCGATACTGAACGTTACGAGCGTATCTTCCTGTCACGTCTTGGGGAGCAGCAGGCCATGCTCGCCTATGAGCGCTCACAGACCTGTCGTATGGCCTTTCTCACTGGGCAGCTTGACGATCCGTTGACGGCCCCATGTGGACGCTGCGACGTTTGCGCTGGGCAGTGGTACCCAACCGGCGTCGATCCGTCAGCCTCTGAAACGGCCATTGAGTCCCTGCGGAGGGTGGGGGTACCGGTAGAGCCACGCACCACCTGGCCATCGGGGATGGAGGCTCTCCAGGTTGGGCTGAAAGGGCGTATCCCTGCCGACGAAATTGCTGAAGAGGGTCGGGGCATTGCCAGGCTCACCGATCTTGGTTGGGGAGAGGCACTGCGCACGCTACTGCGCTCCGACGCCGATGGGGTCCCCATCGATGCCGAGATCACCTCGGCGTTGGCACAGGCGTGCTTACAGGTGTTGGCTGAATGGGACTGGGAGCAGCGCCCAGCCGCGGTCGTGCGCGTCCCGTCACTTACCCGTCCGCGTCTCATTGATTCACTGGCTTCGGGGATCGCCCGGGTTGGCCAGCTGCAAGACCTTGGCTGGCTCGATCTGGCGGACGGAGCTACCCGCCTTCAGTCATCCACCAACTCGGCCTACCGACTCCGTGACGTCCATGACCGCTTTGGTGTCGGGCCGGAACTGATGTCTCGACTATCCCATCTTGGCGGGGCATCGGTCCTCCTTGTCGACGACGTCATCTCTAGCCGATGGACTATGACAGTCGCTGCACGATCGTTGCGACGAGCTGGAGCCGGGCACGTCCTTCCACTGGCTCTCGCCCTGTCTGCTTGACCCTCGTCTCCGCCGCCGCGACCGAATGTTGCCCCCATCGAGGTGTCACGGACGTGAAACGGCAACCCGACGTGAGCTCGACGGTCGAGAGCGGGTTCACGTCACCTACACGCGAACGTCACCGCACCAACAAGCCCCTCACGGCGCACGGCGAGCCGTCATGAGCCACGATAGAAGTAGCGTCAACCTAATCAGGAGGATCAATGTCTTTTGCCAAATTCACCGCCCGTGCCCTGCTGTCGACCATCTTCGTCACCGGCGGCCTTGGGGAATTCAAGAATGCCGATCAGCTTTCCGGGGCCGTCAACGAACGGCTCGCCAAGCTCCCGGGGTCGACCCGCTCCCAGATCCCTGAGGTCGATTCTGAGTTGCTGGTCAAGATCAATGGAGGCACCATGCTGACCGCTGGTTCCTTGCTGGCCCTCGGCATCAAGCCGCGCCTGGCCGCCACCATTCTGGCCGCCCAGCTCGTCCCGGTCACCGCTGCTGGACACGCTTTCTGGGAGAAGGAAGGCGCCGAGAAGCAAGGCGACCAGATCCAGTTCTTCAAGAATCTTGGCCTTGTTGGCGGCCTACTCGCTGTCGCCCTTGATGGCGCCAAGTAATCTCTCGCCCCAACGACGCATACGGGGTCGGACAGATGGCATCTGTCCGACCCCGTTGTTTTTCACCCCGGAAAACCAACACAACGCAACTCCTTGACAACATACACAAACAGATTCAGACTTGTTCACAGATCAATGAGGATCCTGCCGACGATCGGCAGACGAGCACACTGGAGTTGCGATGTCACTACCCGACGCGACGGTCAACAAGGACCTGCAGGGGCACGGCGTACGTGCCTCCGTCCAACGCTTCGGCGGCTTCCTGGCCGGCATGATCATGCCGAATATCGGCGCCTTCATTGCCTGGGGCCTGCTCACGGCTCTCTTCATCGAAACAGGGTGGGCCCCCAACGCGGCCCTCGCCAAGCTCGTCGATCCAACGCTGACCTATCTGCTACCCGTCCTCATCGGCTACACCGGTGGAAAGATCGTCAATGGGACCCGCGGCGGGGTCATCGGCGCGATCGCCACGATGGGCGTCGTCGTCGGCGCCGACATTACGATGTTCCTGGGCGCCATGGTGATGGGCCCGCTTGCCGCATGGCTCCTCAAGCAAGTCGACAAGCTGCTCGAGGGCCGAGTCCATTCCGGATTCGAGATGCTCGTCGACAACTTCGAGGTCGGCATCCTCGGTATGATCCTCGCGATCATTGGACATCTGGGCGTCGAACCTATCGTGTCGACTCTCATGGATTGGATGGCAGCTGGGGTCGGTTTCCTCGTCCACCACAGCTTGCTTCCGCTCGCGTCTGTCCTCGTCGAACCGGCAAAGGTGCTCTTCCTCAACAACGCCGTCAATCATGGTATCTTCACTCCGCTCGGCACCCAGGAGGCTCACACCACCGGGCGTTCAATCCTCTTCATGGTTGAGTCGAATCCCGGTCCCGGATTCGGGCTACTGCTCGCCTACCAATTCTTTGGTTCCCGCCAGATCCGTCAATCCACTCCCGGTGCCATCATCATCCACCTCTTCGGCGGCATCCACGAGATCTTCTTCCCATACGTGCTCATGAAGCCCAAGACGATCCTTGCCACCATTGCTGGTGCCACGAGTGGTCTGGCCGTTGGCATCGCGCTTCATGCCGGCCTCGTCGCTCCAGCCTCCCCAGGATCGATCATCGCGTGGTTCCTGATGTGTCAGCCTGGTCACTATCTGGCCATGATTGCTGACTTCCTCGTCGCAACCGCTGTCTCCTTCATCGTGGCAATGCTGCTCATTCGCACGGATCACGACAAGGACGACGCAGCCGTCGAAGCTGCAGACCACAATGCCACGAGCACTGCTGCCGCGCCCCACGCCGAGGCTCCGCTGACTGACGTTTCCAAGGTCGTCATCGCCTGTGACGCTGGCATGGGCTCGTCGGTGATGGTCGCATCTGCCATGAAGAAGAGGTTGTCCCCTTACGGGGTTGAGGTCGCGCACACAGCAGTCGATCACATCCCCGCAGATGCATCCCTCATCCTCACCCAGGAAGGACTCGTCGACCGCGCCCACAAGCGTGTGCCCGGTGCCCGCATCGTGCCTTTTAGGAACTACATGAACGATCCGGCTTTCGACCAGGTCGAGGCCGAGGTTCGCGCTGCACATGATGGAACCAAGCCTGTCGACGAGGCACTCCCCCACTCGTCGACTACCAACACCACCACTCGCGTGGCCACCAGCGTATTGCCTCGTGACGCCATCCGTTTGGGACAGCGCGCTGCCAGCAAGGAGGAAGCCATCACCATGGCTGGCCAGGTGCTCGTTGATGAAGGTGCCGCAGACGAGGTCTACGTCAAGGGCATGCTCGCCCGGGAACATGAGATTTCCACCTATATGGGCGAGGGGATTGCGATCCCCCACGGTGTCAATGAGGTCCGCACTCACATCAGTAAGGCCACCCTGGGATTCCTCCAATTCCCCGAGGGAGTTGACTGGGACGGGAACACGTGCACCATCGTTATTCCCATCGCGTCGTCCAGCGACGAGCACCTCGACATCATGACGGCCCTCGCAAGAGTCTTGTCCAATCCCGACACCGCTCGACACCTTCGTGAGGCGATGTCCGCCGACCAGGTCCTTGACCTTCTCGGCTCTCAGCAGGCATAACCACCGGATCACAGAAAGGCACACATCATGAAGGCATTGAGGTTCCACGCCCCCGAGGATGTTCGACTGGAGGACGTCCCCGAACCGGAGTGCAAACCCGACGAGATTAAGATCAAGGTTCGCAACTGCTCCACCTGTGGCACTGACGTCAAGATCCTCCACAATGGCCACCAGAACATCACCGGCGTTACGACGATGGGCCACGAGGTTGCCGGTGAGATCGTTGAGATCGGCTCCGAGGCGGCTGGGGACTGGAAGATCGGGGACAGAGTCCAGTCGATCGCGGCCGTCCCATGCGGGGAGTGCCACGAGTGTCGCAAGGGGTGGATGCAGGTCTGTCAGAACCAGACCAGCGTCGGCTACCAGTACGACGGCGGATTCGCCGAATACATGATCGTCCCGCCCCAGGTGCTCAAGGTGGACGGCCTCAATCGGGTCCCCGACGCCGTCGATTTTGACGAAGCGAGCGCTGCTGAGCCCTTCGCGTGCGCCATCAATGCCCAGGAACAGCTCGGTATCGACGACGGTGATGTCGTCGTCATCTTCGGCGCCGGACCGATTGGGTGTATGCACACCCGCATTGCGCGTGGCGTGCATAAGGCCGGCACCATCGTCATGGTCGACATCAACGCCGAGCGCCTCGCGATGTCCGCCGCTGCCGTCAAACCTGACATCACTATCGACGCCTCTCAAGCCGATGCCGTTGCTAAGGTCATGGAGCTTACGAACGGTCGCGGTGCCGACGTCATCATTACCGCAACCCCGGCCAACATCACCCAGGAGCAGGCCTTGGCCATGGCCGCCCGCAATGGCCGTATCTCATTCTTCGGCGGGCTGCCGAAGGCGAATCCGACGATCACGTGCGACTCGAACCTGGTCCACTACCGTCAGCTCCATATTCATGGCGCCAACGGCTCGGCCCCCGAGCACAACAAGCGTGCCCTGCAGTACATCGCGTCGGGGCAGGTGCCGGTCAAGGACCTCATTACGCGCCATGTGAAGCTTGACGACGTCATGACAGTCTTCGACATCGTCGCGAAGGGCGAGGCCATCAAAGTAACGGTCGAGCCCTGATCCCAACCCACGACGTTCTCAACGGCAGGCGGTGAGGTTGGCCATGGCCCGCAACTGGGCTAAGCCAACCACGCCGGCGGTCGAAGTTCTCAACACCCCATCCGATACCGTCACAGGGCATGCACCAGCCGCGACGAGAGCGTCCACTTCTTGGTCGGTGATGCCCCCCTCTGGGCCGACAATGAAGATCACCTCACCGAATGCCGGCAATTCCTGATGCACCAGTGGTTCGGTGGCCGACTCATGCAAAATATAAGCGGCTTCGGCACTGCGAATCCGCTCAACAACCTCACGAGTCTGCGCCAATTCTACCTGCGGTATACGAAAACGTCGAGACTGTTTGGTGGCCTCTCGGGCAGCCGCCTGCCATCTCGCGACACCCTTGGTCTGCTTGTCGCCCTTCCAGCGCACAATGCTCCGATCTGCCTGCCAGGCCAAGATCTCGTGAACTCCCATCTCGGTGAGGGTCGCCACCGCGAGCTCGGCACGGTCTGATTTCGGCAAGGCCTGGACGGCAACCCAGCGGTGGGCAGTGACAGGTGCCTCAAACACCTCGATCACCTTGACGCTCACGGACGCCTTCGTCACCTCGACGGCAGGTCCGCGCACCGCATGGCCCTCACCGTCGGTAACGAGGACGGTCTCCCCCACCCGAATGCGGCGCACCGAACCAGCATGGTGCCCTTCCGCCCCGGTGATCTCGACCACCGACTCGAGGGTGGCCCCAGCAATCTTTCCGAGGAAGCAGGCGTCGCTCATCCGCCGAAGGCTTCCTTGATGCGGGAGAACATGCCGCGTCCACCCGACTTCTCGACGGACGCCGACACCTTGGTCTCTCCGCGGGCCTCGGCCAGCTGGCACAGCAGGTCCTTCTGGTGGGAGTCGAGCTTGGTCGGGGTCTGAACGATGAAGGTGACGCCTAGGTCACCGCGTCCACCACGCCGCAGCCGCGGCACTCCACGCTCGGACACGACGATGCGGGTTCCCGACTGGGTTCCTGCCGGCACCTCGACGTTGACCGACTTCTCGGACTCCTCGAAGTCCTCGCGATCGGCCTCCAGGGTGTGCACCGCGACATTGGTTCCCAGTGCAGCCGCGGTCATCGGGATCGTGACGACCATCTCGAGGTTGTCTCCCTCGCGGGTGAAGACCTCGTGCGGGCTGACCGTCATCTCGATGTACAGGTCTCCGGCCGGGCCGCCACCGGGCCCCACCTCTCCCTGGGAATCCAGGTGGATCCGGTTGCCGTCAGCAACTCCGGCAGGGATCTTGACGTTGATGGTGCGGGTGGTGCGCACCCGCCCCTCACCGGAGCACTCCTGGCACGGATCGGGGATCACCGTGCCGTAGCCACGACAGGTCGGGCAGGGCTGGCTCGTGCGAATGTCACCAAGGAGGGACCGCTGCACCGTGATGACCTCGCCGCGCCCTTGGCAGGTGTGGCAGGTCACCGGCTCCGAGCCGGACTGTGCTCCCTTACCTTGACACTTCGGACACACCACCGCGGTGTCGACGTCCAGCGGTTTGGTGACGCCGAACACCGCCTCAGCCAAGCTCAGGCGCATCCGCACCAAGGCGTCCTGGCCGCGTCGGGTCCGGGAGCGGGGCCCACGTCCGCCACCGCCGAAGGAGGTTCCGCCACCGAACATGGCGTCCACGAGGTTGGTGAAGTCGAATCCGGCAGTGCTGAATCCGCCCTCGCCGAATCCACCCATGCGGGCGTTCGGGTCTCCGCCACGGTCGAAGACGGCGCGCTTCTGCGGGTCCTGGAGCACCTCATAGGCTTCCTGGACCTTCTTGAACTCGTCCTCCGATCCCGGCCCAGCGACATCGGGGTGAAGTTTCATGGCCTTGCGGCGATAAGCCTTCTTGATCTCGTCGGCGCTCGCATCACGGGAAACGCCAAGAATCTCGTAGTAGTCGTTGCTCAAGAATCATCCTTCTGCCAGGAACCGGCCCACATAGCGGGCCACGGCTCGCACAGCTGCCATGGTTGAGGGGTAGTCCATTCGGGTGGGCCCGACGACGCCAAGACCCGACAAGGCGTCCTCAGGACCATAGGTGCTCGCCACCAGCGAGGTCGATTGGAAGGGCACATCAGTGTTCTCAGCGCCAATACGCACCGTGATTTCGCCAGCCTCCCCCGCAGTCGCCTCGCCGAGCAGTCGCATCAGGACAACCTGCTCCTCAAGGGCTTCCAGGACGGGACGCACCGTCGTCTCCCACTGTGCACCGAACGCGGTGAGATTGGGAACTCCAGCAACGACCACCCGGGCGGACGGGTCAATGGCGAGGATCTCGACAATGGCGGCGATCACCGAGGCCGCTTGTCGGCCTTCGCCCGGCCCCAGATCTTCCACGAGCCGAGTAAGGGAGTCGGCCGCCTCAGTAACTGTCAATCCGACGAGAGACTCATTCAGCCGGGTGCGAAGAACGGCGAGATTCTCCTCGTCATGACCAGGAAGCTCGACAACCTGCTGTTCCACCGATCCCGACGACATGATGAGCACGATGAGAACGCGGTCGGTCGACAAGCTCACCAATTCGAGGTGACGGATCGTCGCCGTCGTCGCCACCGGGTACTGCATGATGGCGACCTGGTGGGTGATCTGGGCGAGCAGTCGCACCGTGCGACGCACGATATCGTCGAGGTCGACAGCTCCGGTCATGAAGGCCCGGATGGCTCGACGCTCAGGCTCGGACAGCGGTTTGAGGGTGGCAATCCGGTCGACGAAGAGGCGATACCCCTTGTCAGTCGGAATACGACCGGCGCTGGTGTGGGGGTGGGTGATGTACCCCTCCTCCTCCAGCACGGCCATGTCATTGCGCACGGTTGCCGGGGACACTCGAAGTCCGTGACGTTCCACCAATGCCTTGGAACCCACCGGCTCCTTGCTGGAGACGAAATCGGTGACGATGGCCTTGAGCACGTCGAGCTTGCGGTCGTCGAGCACAATCCCTCCTCACGCGATCCCGTCGGCTACGAGTCCCACTTTGGCACTCTCAGGTGCCGAGTGCCACCTTATCGCGTTCGCCCGTAGTGCTTCGGTCTCTCTCGCTGGTAGCACATTCCCGTGCCACACTGGTGGCCATGTCGACGAACCCCGAGACTCCCCAGTGGTCCGCTCTCACTGCCCGGGTGTGGACGACCGTCGTCGAATCGGAAACCGTCACCTGCGGACTGGTCGCCGGCGACGATCACGTCCTCCTCATCGACACCGGGTCGACTCCCGAGCAGGGACACGCCCTGGCGATGTCGGCGGCACGCATGCTGGGTCGTCCGGTTGATCGGGTCGTCGTCACCCACCACCACTATGACCACAGCGGCGGGCTTCCCGGAATTGACGGGGTTGAGGCCTGGATGCACGAGGCCGCCCTGGCCCACTGTCCTGGTCTCGACGTCGATCACCCCATCTCACTGATGGCCTATGTCGATCTGGGTGGGATCGGCGCTGAGGTCATCCATCCCGGCCCGGCCCACACCGACGGGGACCTCGTCGTCATCATCTGCGACGAGAGGGTGACCTTCGTCGGAGACCTGGTGGAGACCGCTGGCCAGCCACAGTCCGACGAGACGACCGACCTCCGGGGCTGGCCGCGAGCCATCGACTCGGTCATCACCGGTACTGGTGGTGCAGGCATCTACGTGCCTGGCCACGGGCACCCCGTTGACGCCACCGCCGTCATGACACAGAGGGGTGAGCTCGCCGCGAGGATCCCCGTCGACATCCCGCTCACCCCGGTGGGCCGGCACATTCCCCCCAGCTGGCCTGCCGCCAGTCCGACACATCAGCGCAACAGTTCAGCAATCACCCGGTAGGCCTCTTCGTCGGCTGCGACGACGAGTCTCCCCGACATCTCGCGAGGCCCGTACTCGGCCCCGTCCACGGTGCGAACGACTCCGCCGAGCTCGCGCACCATGAGGGCACCAGGCAGGTGATCCCACGGGTAGGAGTGCTGATAGACGGTGACGTCGTTCTCCCCCAGGCAGATCAGGGGGTAGTCGACCGCACAGCACCACTTCGACATCAGCCACTTCACCTGTGGGGAGCCGACCTTGTAGGCCTCGTGGGTGGTCGCGGCACGAATCGGGGTGCGGGCCCCTCCCCGGGTCACCGCCTCACCGTCACAGGTGACCCCGGCACCCTGCTCGGAGCACCACATGTGACCGTGCTGAGGCTGCCAGATCCAGGCCCTCACCGTTTCTCCACGCTTGAGCTGAGCGAGCATGACCCCGTGGTCCACCGACCCGTGGACGAAATTCTTCGTACCGTCGATGGGATCAATGACCCAAGCCAGGTCAGCGTCCGGGACGGCATCAAGGATGGTCGGGTCGGCGAAGGCTGATTCCTCCCCGACGACGACCCCGCCGGCGTGCTCGGTCAACGCCGCACCAAGCGCCTTCTCAGCCTGGCGATCGGCGTCGGTGACGAAGTCTCCGGGCTTCTTCTGGTGGATCTGGTGATCCTGGAGCGACCGGAACCGCGGATCAACGATCCTGGCGCTGACGTCCCGGATGAGGTCGCAGACCGTCTCGACGTCGATGCTCATGCCATCTCCTCATCTTCCAACTCGTCGACGTGGTCGCAGGTGACGAAGTCGATGAGTTTCTCCATCTCGGTGTTGAACCGTGGATCCAGGTCGTGCCAGTCACGCACTCTGCTCAGCATGGCCTGCCAGGCCTTGCCGACATCAGACTGGGTGGAGTGTGGCACACCGAGGCGTTTCAGGGTGCCGAGCTTGAAATCCTCGTCCATCGGGACCTCCGGCCACTCTTGACGACCGATCCGCTCGGGCTTGATGGCCTGCCAGATGTCGATGAAGCGATGTCCGGTGATCATGACGTACTCGCCATATCCGCCACGTCGCACCTCGTCCGCCACGCGAGATTCTTTGGTCCCGGCGACAAGGTGGTCGACGAGAACTCCCAGTCGATGCCCTGGACCTGGCTTGAACTCGGCGACGATCCCGACCAGGTCATCCATGCCGCCCATGTATTCCACGACGACCCCGACATGACGCAGGTCGTCTCCCCAGATCTTCTCGACGAGTTCGGCGTCGTGGCGCCCCTCGACATAGATGCGGCTGGGAAGGGCAACGCGAGCAGGCTCAGCATCTCCGGCGATGGACCCCGACGCGGTGTGCGTGCTGCTCGCACTGCCTTGACGAGGGGGAATACACAGATTGACGGGCTTGCCATCCACCCAGAAACCCGGACCGATGGGGAAGGACTTGCGCTTGCCCATGCGATCCTCGAGCACGACCAGACCGTTCTGCCACGCGACGACGGCCCCGACGTACCCGCTCGACGGATCCTCGACAACCATGTCGAGTTCCAACGGCATGTCGACGCTCTTCTTCATGTGAGAGGTGCGCCAGCCGCTTGCGAGGACGTCGTGGGAGTACCGGTCGATCACAGTAGCCACTGTATTGCCACGCATGACCATGCCGACAAGCCGCGCATCACCAGCTGAAACAACGCACTCGGCATGAGCATCCGCACTATGACCTCACACCAGCAGATCGGTGATGATCCGATCGGCCACCATTCGCCCGGACAGATTGAGCATCAGGCGACCGTTCTGGATCGCCCCGAGCCCTTGCTCCTCGACGTGGTAGGCCCGGTGACGTTCCACCTCCGTCAGCTGGGACAACGGCAACCCGTCAACCAGACGCAGCCGCAACAGCACCGTCTCCTCGTGGCGCTGCCGCGCATTGAGGACCTCGTGGTCCTCAACAGGTAGACGACCCTCGGTCAGCCTGCTCCGGTACGTGGCCGGATGCTTGACGTTCCACCATCTCGTCCCGTTCACGTGCGAGTGGGCTCCAGGACCAATTCCCCACCAGTCATGTCCCAGCCAGTACGCCATGTTGTGGCGACACCGGTGGTCATGACCGTCGCGGGCTCGGCCCCAGTTCGACACCTCGTAGTTGACGTAACCGGCTTCAGTGAGGACCTTCTCGGCGATGAGGTACTTGTCGGCAAGGTCGTCCTCATCGGTCATCGGCAGTTCACCACGCCGGATGCGCGCTGCCAGCCTGGTGCCCTCCTCGACGATGAGGGAGTAGGCGGAAATGTGATCGGGCTCAGCCTCCAGCGCGGCGCCGAGAGTGCGTCGCCAGGAGCCGAGGTCCTCGCCGGGAGCACCGAAGATGAGATCGAGGCTGACGTCGTCGAATCCCACCTGACGGGCCAGCTTCGCCATCTTCACGGCATGACCAGGACGGTGACGACGATCCAGAATCGTCAGGACGGCCTCGTCGGAGGACTGCATCCCCATGGACAACCGGTTGATCCCGGCTTCGAGCAGCCCGGAGAGCACGTCCTCGTCAAGGGTTTCCGGGTTGGCCTCCGTGGTGATCTCGGCGGCATCGTCGACCCCCCACACGGTACGAACGTGATCGACGAGCTCCCCCAGTTGACCTGGGGCGAGCATCGTCGGAGTGCCTCCCCCGAAGAAGATGGTCGACGCCTCCGGACGCCGTCCCAACGTCTGCCCAGCAAGGTCCAACTCGCGATGAGCCGCCTCCAGGTAGCTGGAGATGGCGTCGTGGTCCATGGCTGAGAGGACATAAGTGTTGAAGTCGCAGTACCCACACCGGGAGGCGCAGAACGGAACGTGCAGATAGATGCTCCACGGTCCGTCGGTCGGACTAAGTTGCGGCCGGTCGCCATCTGCGTGCGTCATGATCCTCCTGGGTCACAAGGTACGAATGTCGCTCCTGGATGATGCCACCTGAGTCAGTTACGGCTGGGCCACGACAGGTCACAGCTATTCGGATGGCGAACACCAGGTTCAACGTGTGAAGTTTCAATAGTTTGAGGTTTAAGCTGCCACCATGACTATCTCTCGCCGTCACTTCCTCACCGCATCCGCCGGTTTGGCCACTGCCGCAGTTCTGACCGCATGCGGATCGAACACCGGCGGCGTCTCCACCAATTCGAAGTCGAGCGCCCCTTCGAGTGGCTCCGGAAAGATCGTCCAGTGGTACCACGAGTACGGTGAGAAGGGCGTCCAGCAGGCCGTCAGTCGCTATGCCAAGAATTACAAGGACGCGACGGTCACCGTGAAGTGGAACCCCGGCACCGACTACATGAAGCTGCTGGCCACCACCCTGCTGTCCGGATCAGGTATTCCTGACGTCTTCGAGTCAGAGTACGGGGCCACCCTCGACATGATCCAGAAGGGTCAGGTCGTTGACCTCACCGACACCATCGGTGACGCCAAGTCCAAGTTCTCGCAGCCGGTACTGGATCGCATGACCCTCGACGGCAAGATCTACGCGATCCCGCAGGTCGTCGACATGCAGCTGCTCTACTACCGCAAGTCGGCCCTGGAAAAGGCCAAGCTGTCGGCCCCGACCACCTTCGAGCAGCTCGTCGAGGCTGCCAGAGCCGTCACAACCAAGGAGATGGGCGGATTCTTCGCCGGCAACGACGGTGGCATCGGTGTGCTCGGCAACCTCCTCATCTGGGCCTCCGGCTTCGACCAGCTCAACGACGACCACACTGACGTCGCCTTCATGGAGCAGGCCTTCTTCGACGCCGTCGCCGCTTACCGCGACTTCTACAAGTCCGGCGCCCTGTTGACCGCCGCCTCCAAGGACTGGTTCGACGCCTCCCCATTCGTCAACGGCGAGACCGCCATGCAGTGGGGTGGTTTGTGGTCGCTGGGCGACATCTCCAAGAAGTGGAAGGACGACTTCGACGTCATCCCGTTCCCGGCCATCGGCACGTCCGGCGAGCAGACCGTGCCCTTCGGTGCCTACGGCTCCTGTGTCGCCGCCAAGGGGGCGAGCAACGACGTCGAGGCCGCCAAGAAGTACGCCAAGTGGCTGTGGGTCGATCAGACCGACAAGCAGGTCGACTTCGCCAACTCCTATGGCACCCACATCCCGTCGCAGCCTGACCTCACCGACAAGTGCTCCCAAATCAACAGTGGCGCTGGCAAGGACGCTGCCGAGATGGTCGACAAGCACGGCAAGGCCGCGACCCTGTTCTGGACCTCCAAGATTTCCGACGCCTACAGCGCCGCACTCACGAACGTCGTCAAGAAGGGGGCAGACCCGAAGTCGGCCTTCGCCGGGGTGCAGTCAACGGCCAAGGCCGAACTCAAGCGCGTCAACAAATGAGTTCGTCGGCAGTCTCGAAGCCCCCGACCCGCAACGTCTGGCAGCGGATCCGGGGGCACCAGGGACGCAACCTCTGGTTTGCCCTGTTCGTTGCGCCGTTCCTGATCGGGCTGCTGGTCTTCGTCTACATCCCGATCATCTGGAGCGCCTACTTGTCGTTCTTCGATGCCCGGGCAACCCTGTCCCCCACGAAGTTCATCGGTTTCGCCAACTACCAGAACTTGTTGTCGGACACCCTGTTCCGCAACTCGATGCTGGTCTTCATCGTCTTCGCGATCTTCATCATCCCGCTCACCTACGCCTGTTCTCTGGCCCTCGCGCTGGCCCTCAACAACGTCGGCACGTTCCGGGCCTTCTTCCGCTCCTCCTTCTTCATTCCAACGGCGTGTTCCTATGTCGTCGCGGCGATGGTCTGGCGGCTCAGCTTCTTCAACGGAGCACGGTTCGGTCTGGCGAACTCCCTGCTGCGCAAGATCGGTGGCAACAACATCGACTGGTTGTCCGGAGTGGGCTACTGGTACTGGATCGCGCTGATCTCACTGCGGCTATGGCTGCAAGTCGGCTACTACATGATCCTGCTCATCGCGGGTCTCAACCGCATCCCCACAGACACCTACGAAGCTGCCGCCATTGACGGCGCCGGTCGCTGGGCCACCCTGCGTCACGTCACCATGCCCCAGTTGCGCGGGGTGAGCGCGGCCATTCTCATGTTGTTGCTCATCGGTGCTTTCCAGGCCTTCGACGAGTTCTACAACTTGTTGTCCTCCTCGGGCACCTACCCGCCCTACGCTCGTCCCCCGCTGGTGCACCTGTACCTCATCAGTGTCGGCGGGGCAGATCAGGATCTCGGCATGGGCGGTGCCGGAACCGTCATCCTCACCGCCATCATCGCACTGTTCGGACTGGCCCAGAACTGGCTCATGAGCGGCCACGAGCGCCGCGAGAAGACAGCCGCCAGGCAAGCTGCCAAGGCTCGTCGCAGGGAGGTGTCCCATGGCTGAGGAACATTCCCACATGGTCACGGGCCGCTCCGGGAGATTCCTGCACGGTCTCAAGATCGTCGTGCTGTTCATCCTGGCCCTGCTGTTCCTGCTGCCCTTCTACGTCATCTTTCGCAATGCCTTCAGCAGCTCGGAGGCATTCGTCGCCGCGGACTGGAAGTGGTTGCCCGATAACCTCGACTTCTCGGTGCTGCGGGATCTCTTCTCAGACACTGACCTCGATTTGCCCGGGGCGATGGTCCACTCGGCCATCCAGGCGATCGGACAGACAGTGCTGACGGTCATCGTCAGTTTCATGGCTGGCTACGGGCTGGCAAGGTTCCGCAACAAGGCTGCGACGGTGGTGCTGCGTCTGACAATCCTCACCCTCATGGTGCCGACCGCCGTCACCTTTGTGCCGAGTTTCATCATGACGACCCAGTTCGGGTGGATCGACTCCTACCGAGGCCTCATCATCCCGATGATGTTCTCGGCCTTCGCGACCTACATGTTCCGGCAGTCCCTGCTGGAGTTTCCCAAGGAGTTGGAGGAGGCGTCGAACCTCGACGGAGCCAACCCGTGGACGACGATGTGGCGCATTGTCGTCCCCAATTCCAGGGGAATCATCGCAGCCATCTCGACGATCACCTTCATCGGCGCCTGGAACTCCTTCCTGTGGCCACTGCTGGTTGCTCGAGACAACACCACAACCGTCCAGCTCACGCTGAGTCGATTCATGACGAGCCAGGGAGTCAACTATTCCGAACTCTTCGCCGGTGCCCTGGTGGCAATCGTTCCGGTCGTCATCGTCTTCCTCGTTCTACAGCGCTACTTGGTGCAGGGCCTGGAGACCTCCGGCATGGACTGAGTCCTGGACGCCACCGTCCCCTGCCGACGCCGTCGACAAACATCATGAGGGCCGAGTGGCAGATGAGGGCGGACGTGTGACAACGGACGGTGTTGAGACAGCGGTTCACCGCGTTGGTGACGATGTTCGTCCTGACACCGGTGAACCACGTGAAGACGTCCGGATGATCCGTCATGCGGTCTCCCTCGGCCTTCTGTCGCTCTTGGAAACCTGCTTCGTATGTTGGGCACGGCAGAACCACACTGCCGAGTCTTTTGTGATAAAACTCACAAACGTTTCCGGATTCTTCTTTGCCACACTGGATACATGACTTCCTACCTGCCTCCGTCGTCCACCCCTGTCCGCCGACGTCAGGCCGAACCGCCGAGCCGCACGAACTCCATCGCCAGCAGCGCCAGGGTGATGGCCGTCGTTGTCGCGATGATGTGGGTCCTCGAGATCGTCGACACCATGCTCGGCAACACCCTCGATCAGTTCGGGATCCACTCCTGGACCGGTCAGGGACTGTGGGAGATCTTCACCGCCCCGTGGCTGCACTACGGCTGGGCCCATCTGGCGGGCAACTGCGTGCCACTCTTCGCTCTCGGCATGCTCGTCTACATGGAGTCGACGCGGACCTGGGTCGTCTCGGGGCTCATGATCACGGTGTGCTCGGGGCTCTTCGCGTGGTTCTTCAGCGCGCCGGGAACCATCACGCTCGGCGCCTCCGGAATCGTCTTCGGTTGGTTGGCCTATCTTCTGGTCCGAGGCCTGTTCACCAAGAGACTGCGCGACATCCTGGTGGCCATAGTCGTCTTCCTCATCTACGGGTCAGTGCTGTGGGGTGTGCTTCCGGGACAAGCCGGGGTGTCCTGGCAAGCGCATCTGGGCGGTGCGATGGGCGGCGTCATCGCGGCGTCGTGGCTGGCTCGTCGTCCCAGGTGAGGCAGCGCTGCCTGGAGTGGTAGCTTCCATCGGGTGAGCACCCTTCCTTTCGTCTCCGACACCTTCGACGCGGACCGCTGGCGCGAGATCAGCCTTCCCAGCGATCCGCTGACCGACATGACCTTCCACCGCCTCATCTCACGAGGTGAGGTCGATCACGCCCCGGCTGGCGAGGACCTTCCGGTGGTACGGATCGCCTTCGACCGTCCTGCCATCCGCAATGCCTTCCGCCCACACACCGTCGACGAGCTGTACCGCTGCATCGACGCGGCGCGCTGTACCCCTGACGTGGCAGCAATCATCCTGACCGGGAACGGCCCTTCTCCCCGCGACGGCGGATACTCCTTCTGTTCCGGTGGTGACCAGCGCATTCGTGGCGCAGCCGGTTACCAGTACGAGTCCGATGAGGCGGCCGGCGACGAGGACCTGGCCACCGACGCTCGCCGGGAGCGGATCGCCAAGGGGCGCTTGGGACGTCTCCACATTCTCGAGGTCCAGCGGCTCATGCGCGCCACTCCCAAGCCGATCATCGCCGCCATTCCTGGTTGGACGACCGGCGGTGGCCACTCCCTCATGGTGGTGGCCGACATGGCGGTGGCCAGCCGTGAGAACGCCCGGTTCAAGCAGGTTGACGCCAACGTCGGCTCCTTCGACGCCGGATACGGTTCAGCCCTGCTGGCTCGCCAGATCGGTGACAGGAAGGCCCGCGAGATCTTTTTCCTGGCAGAGACGTACACCGCCGAGCAGGCTGAGCAGTGGGGCGTCATCAACCGCGCCGTCGATCACGCCGAGCTGGAGGACACCGCCATCGAGTGGGGTCTGACGATCGCCGGCAAGTCCCCACAGGCCATCCGAATGCTCAAGTACGCCTTCAACATGGTCGACGACGGCATCGCCGGTCAGCAGGCGTTCGCCGGTGAGGCGACCCGCATGGCATACATGACCGAGGAAGCCCAGGAGGGTCGCGACGCCTTTCTCGAGCACCGCTCCCCCAACTGGTCAAGCTACCCGTACTACTTCTGATTCCTCACCTGTGGACACCACGACCCGATGGGAGGCCCGATGGCCGAGACCGCGAGAGTGCACGTCGTCAGGGTGGAACGCACCCAGGCCGACGTCGACTGGTTGACCGAGCGTTTGACACGTTTCTTGCGTGGCTCGACGCGGTCAGTTCTCGTGCCGACCGGGAGCCAGGAGAATCCAGTGGCCACCCTTGAGGACGTCGAGAGGAGGACGGTGTTCCTGCCCGATGAGGTAGGGCTCGTGATGCGGACGTCAGGCTCGACCTCTGGTCACGGGCGTCTCGTGGGTATCTCGGCGGCTCAGCTGCTGGCGTCCATCAACGCCACGGATGCCCGACTTGGCGGGGCCGGAACGTGGGTGCTCGCCCTTCCCCCCAACCACATTGCCGGTCTGCAGGTTGTCGCCAGGGCCGCAGTCGGCGATCGCTCGGTGGTCGTCGTCGAGGGAAAGGTGACCCCTCGGGCCTTGTCCGACGCCATCGACGAGGCGGTACGCAGGGATCCGGACGGTCGGGTGCATCTGTCCCTGGTGCCGACCCAGTTGACCGACTGCATGGATGATCCGGTTGCTCGTGAGGCCCTGACGCGGTGTTCCACGATCCTCGTCGGAGGTGCCGCAACCTCGTCGCAGTTGGTTGCCGAGGCTCGGGCGGCAGGAATGCCGATCGTGCTGACCTATGGCATGAGCGAGACCTGTGGCGGGTGCGTCTACGACGGGGTTCCGCTCGACGGGGTGCAGGTACGCCTGGATGAGGATGGTCGGGTGTCCCTGTCGGGCCCCATGGTGATGTCGGGGTATCTCGACGAGGGGCCAACCGGGGATTGGTGCCTCACCGGGGACATCGCCCACTGGCAGGACGGTCGGCTCGTCGTCGATGGTCGGGCCGACGACCTCATCGTCTCCGGCGGGCTCAAGATCTCCCCCGGTCAGGTGGCCCATGCCGTCACCGCAACCGGGTTGGCGAGGGACTGCGTCGCCGTCGGGCTGCCCGACGAGAGGTGGGGGCAGGTCGTCACAGCCGTCGTCACGGGTTGCCAGGAGCCCCAGCGCATCCGGGACGCCGTCGATCTGTCACGGGAACTGCGTCCGCACATCGTCGTGACGACCGAAACCATTCCCATGCTGGCTTCCGGAAAGGTGGATCGCCTCGAGGTGAGGCGACTGGCCGAGCAGGCCAGAGCTGACGGATCTGCCTGGACGCGATGACTCCGGTCGCCGCTGCTGCGCATCGGTGACAACGTCAGCGTGGCAACGAGGATTCCGGTGGGCTGCCGCCTGAGGTAGGCCACCTCGGCGACAATGCTCACCACGTCGATGAGCAGACCGAGAATGACTCCATGATGGGGCTACGACTCGCCTGGCACCAGACCCTCATTGCGAGCCCTTTCTGCAGTGGTTCGGCCAGGCGATCACCGATGCAGGATCACCTGCGAGCGTGCCGCCCCCGCGGCCTATTGACAGGCTCAAGGTAGCATCTCCCCTCGTGCACACCTTGTCCTGCGATGTCGACTTGTCCGCTGCGAGTGGGGCTCGGTGGTTGGATGCCGCGCGTCGTTGCTGCCCACCCGAGGTCGACCCGTGGATCTGGGTGGCTCCCGACACCGATGACGCCCCTGCCATGGTTGGTTGGGGCGAGCAGGCCCGCTTCACCGCAAGCGGGCCTGACGCTGCCGAGAAGGCCTTCGACACCTATTCATCGTGGGCTGCTCAGCACTCTGAGGCAGCTCCCGTGGCGTTCGGGTCGTTCCCGTTTTCCCGTGACGAGGAGGGATTCCTCGTCGTCCCCGCTGTTCTCCTCGTCCGGCGCCACTTGGGCGAAGGCACTCTCGTCTTCGGCTCGAAATCCACTCCGATTCATCGCGAGGATTCCGACCTGGCAGTCATTGACGCCCAACTTCCCGATCTTGACGCCGAACACTGGCGCCAGGCGGTCAGCGCCGCAACGACTCGACTCTCCCAGGACTCCGAGCTGGAAAAAGTGGTGCTCTCGCGGTCGGTGACCGTCCGAGCATCCGCCTCGATGAACCGTGGACTCGTCGCGTCCCGCCTCTCGGGCAAGTTCAGCGGCTGCTGGACCTACTGCCATGACGGCCTGGTTGGCGCGACTCCCGAGCTGCTCGTTGACTGCCGCGATGGCCTGTTCCGTTGCCGGGTGCTCGCCGGTACCCGCAAGCCTTCCTGGTCCCACGAGCTGTTGCAGGATCCCAAGGAGCACCGCGAGCACGAGCTGGCCGTGGCTTCAGTGACCGATCGGCTTTCTGAAGCTGGCCTGTCCGACCCTGCCGTTCGAGGACCGTTCCTTCTGGAACTGCCCAATGTCACCCACCTGGCCACGGACATCACCGCCAGGGTCGGCACGACGAATGCCGCACAGATCGTTGACGTCATCCACCCGACGGCCGCAGTGTGCGGCACTCCTCGAGAGCTCGCCTACCAGCTCATCAAGCAGACCGAGATCACGGACCGGGGACGATTCGCCGGGCCCGTCGGATGGATGTCACCGAACGGGTCGGGCCAGTGGGCGCTGGCCTTGCGCTGTGGTCAGTTCTCCGAGGACAACCGATCCGTGCGGGTGCACGCCGGTGCCGGGATCATGCCCAGCTCCGACCCGGACAAGGAGTGGATCGAGACCGGGGCCAAGATGGAGGCCTTCAAGTCGGTGTTGGAGGGCTGAGACTCCTCACACCTGGGGCAAGGTCACCTCGACGATGCTTCGTCCGCGGACGGGTTCAGTCAGGAAATCCGTGCTCTCGACGCGCTGGTAGTCAGCTCCCACCGCCTTCGCCAAACTCGCGAGATCAAGCTCCTGCGGGGCCAGGAAGAACCTCTCCAACACTGGACGAGGGGCAGCTGCGTGCTCCAGCCCGGCGAAGATCGCTCCCCCGCCGTCATTGAGGACGACGACCTGGACGTCGACGTCGCGTTCCGCAGCACCCTTGAGCAGGGCGGTCGCGTCATGGGCTGCGGTGAGGTCCCCGACGACGACTCTTACCGGCATTCCCAGACCAAGGTGCAGGCCGACACCCGTCGAGATGGTGCCGTCGATCCCCGCCAATCCGCGGTTGGCAATGGCCACCGGCCCGCGCTGCTCGGGAACGGCACAGCGATCGAAGGAGCGGATGACGGCGGAGGCGCCGAGCACGAGAAGTGGCCCGACCCCGCGGCAGGCGTCGGCCCAGACAGCCGCGCAGATCTCGTCCTTGCACGTGACGGCGGTCGGACGGTCGGCGCGTTTCCATCGAGCGAGCCAGGCCTCGTCGCGGCTGGCGGTGCGCACCGTGATGGGTCCTGGGACGGTTCGGGCACCACCGGAGACGTCGGTCCAGCGAGAGCGGTCGGCGACGACGGTGACGGGATGAGTGGCCAGGAGTCGTGTGACGGGTCGTGACAAGGTGGGATGGCCTAGGACGAGAACGGCCTCGACCTCGTCAGCCAGATCAGTGCCGAGTATTCCCTGGTAGTCGGTGAGGGCGTTCTGCCCCACTCGGGCCCCGGAACTCGGCTCGGCCAGCAGCGGCCAGCATCCTTCCTCAGCCAGGGTGACGGCGTCGCGTCCGGCACCGTCACCAGCGACGACGACGGTATGAGGAGGCATCGCAACCGGCGTCGCCGGCCTGGCGACCCCGTCGACGACGCGAGGCTTGGGAGGAACGGGATGCCACGGCTCGTCGGGGACGAGCGGGTCACGGAATCCGACATTGAGATGCACGGGTCCGGGATCCGACGACAATGCCCCCCTGGCAGCAGTGACGGCACGCAGCACAAGTGCGTCGAGACGATCGTCGGCGGGGAAACCGGCGGGAATGGCACCGAAGAACCTCGGTGCCGTCCCGTAAATCCCCTCCTGGGTGGTGGTCTGGTTGGCGCCGGTGTGCCACATCTCGTGGGGACGATCGGCAGAGCAGACGATGAGCGGGACTCCACTGGCGTCGGCCTCCAACACCGCCGGATGCAGGTTGGCCACCGCCGTTCCGGATGTCGTCACGATGACGGCCGGACGCCACAGATCCTCCATCATCGAGGCGCGTGACAGGCCGAGGGCGACGAATCCGGCCACACGCTCATCGAGGCGCACATGTACCCGCAACCATCCGGCTGCCTCTGCGTCGGCCAAGGCGTAACCGGTGGGGGCGTCGCGGGACCCGGGGCAGTAGACGACATGTTCAACCCCGGCCCCGACAAGGGCACTCACCAATCGACGGGCAACTGCGGTGGAAGGGTTCACCGTCATCTCCGTTCCAGGTCGGCCAGGGCAGCCACGGTGAGATCCAGCCGCTCGGCCCATCTCGGGCACAGGTCGTCGTCGGGATCATCGGCCTCGACATCGACGACGCCTCGTTGCGGCGTCAGGCAGCCGTCGACGGGTATGAGGGGTGAGTCGCTGACGTCACCGCGGAAGAGCCTGAGGGTCCCCAACCCGCAGGCATGGTCGAGCTCGGGCAGGGCAGCAGCCAGGTGGGTGGCCAGTCCGATGCCGACGCTGGTGTCCAGGGCCGAGGAGACGACGGCGGGCAGCCCGGCGGCGTTGATGACCTCGAGTGCACGGGAGATCCCGGCCAGTGGCTGGACCTTGACGATGATGAGGTCGGCTGCGCCAGCTCGTGCCACTGCAACCGGGTCCTCGGCGCGACGTACCGACTCATCGGCTGCCACCGGGACATCGACCCGGCGTCGCACCTGAGCAAGGTCCTCGATCTGGGGGCAGGGTTGCTCGACGTACTCCAGCCCTTCGGCTGCGGCGTCGAGCTCGATGATGGCTCGTACTGCGGTCTCGACGTCCCATGCGGCATTGGCGTCCACCCGTATCTTGCCGTCTGGCATGGCCTCGCGCACCGCAGCGACCCGACGGCAGTCCTCGCGCAGGTCGCTGCGGGGATCGGCGACCTTGACCTTGGCGGTGGTGCAGGCGGACTCGGCCATCATCGTCCGGGCGCGATCGGCGTTGACGACCGGAATGGTGACGTTGACCGGGATGCGGTCTCGCCGGAGCGGCAATACAGGTTGGGTGGCCCCCTCGATTCCGGCCCGCAACCAGGATGCGGACTCGACCGGGTCGTAGTCCCAGAACGGGGACCACTCCCCCCAGCCCTCCAAGCCGTGCAACAGGGTTCCCTCGCGCACCTCGATACCACGGAACCTCACCGTGAGCGGCACTGTGAAGGCAATCATCTGGTCGATGCCGCGATCAGCCAGCTGGGGCGGAACCTGCAACCGGTGGGCACGCAGCCGGGAGCTCACTTCTTCTCCGTCGCCTCGCCGGTGCGCAGGGCGGCCACGAAGGCCTCCTGAGGCACCTCGACCGAGCCGACGACCTTCATTCGCTTCTTTCCGGCTTTCTGCTTCTCGAGGAGCTTGCGCTTTCGGGAGATGTCACCGCCGTAGCACTTGGCCAACACGTCCTTGCGGACGGCGCGGATGGTCTCTCGGGCAATGACCCTAGCGCCGATGGCGGCCTGAATCGGCACCTCGAACTGCTGGCGCGGGATGAGTTCCTTGAGCTTGGTGGCCATCGCGACGCCATAGGAATAGGACTTGTCGCGGTGGACGATCGAGCTGAGGGCGTCAACCGGGTCACCATTGAGCAGGATGTCGACCTTGACGAGGTCAGCAGTCTGCTCGCCCGCATCGTGGTAGTCCAGCGAAGCATACCCCTTGGTGCGGGACTTGAGCTGGTCGAAGAAGTCGAAGACGATCTCCGAGAGGGGCAGTCGGTACCGAATCTCCACACGATCCGAGGAGAGGTAGTCCAGGCCCTGCTGAACCCCGCGGCGCTGCTGGCACAGCTCGAGGATGGTGCCGATGTACTCGGCGGGGCTGAGGATGGTGGCATCGACGACGGGTTCGCGCACCTCGGCGATCCGTCCAGAGGTCGGGTACTCCGAGGGGTTGGTGACGGTGACGGTCAACCCGTCCTCCATGAGGACGTGGTGCACCACCGAGGGAGCCGTGGAGATGAGGTCGAGGTCGAACTCGCGTTCCAGACGCTCGCGCACGATCTCCATGTGCAGCAACCCCAGGAAGCCGACGCGGAAACCGAATCCCAAGGCGGTCGAGGTCTCGGGCTCGTAGACCAGGGCTGCGTCGTTGAGCTGCAGTTTGTCGAGGGCGTCGCGCAGCTCTGGGAAATCCTTGGCGTCAATCGGGAAGAGTCCCGAGTACACCATCGGCTTGGGGTGCTGGTAGCCGCCGAGATCCGTTTCGGAGGGCTTGGTGGCATTGGTGACGGTGTCGCCGACTCGGGACTGGCGGACATCCTTCACACCGGTGATGAGGTAACCGACCTCGCCGGTCGACAGTCCGTCGGCGGGTACCATCTCCGGGGAGATGACGCCGATTTCGAGCACCTCGTGAGCAGCACCGGTGCTCATCATGAGGATCTTCTCGCGGTGGCGCAGGGCGCCGTCAACGACCCGAACATAGGTGACGACGCCGCGGTAGGTGTCGTAGACCGAGTCGAAGATGAGGACACGGGCAGGGGCGTCGGCCACTCCTTCGGGGGCAGGCACCTCCGCGACGATGGTGTTGAGTAGGTCGCCCACCCCGTCACCGGTCTTCGCGGATACGCGCAGCACCTCTGACTCATCGCATCCGATGATGCCGGCAATCTCAGCGGCGTGACGATCCGGTTCGGCGCCCGGGAGGTCAATCTTGTTGAGGACCGGGATGATCTCCAGGTCAGCTTCCAGGGCGAGGTACAGGTTGGCCAGGGTCTGGGCCTCGATGCCTTGGGCCGCGTCAACGAGCAGAATCGCTCCCTCGCACGCCTGCAGGGACCTGGACACCTCGTAGGAGAAGTCGACGTGACCAGGGGTGTCGATCATGTTGAGGACGTGGGTGACGCCGTCGACCTCCCACGGCATCCGCACCGCCTGGGACTTGATGGTGATGCCGCGTTCTCTCTCGATGTCCATGCGGTCCAGGTACTGAGCGCGAGCGCTACGCTCGTCCAGGACACCGGTCATCTGCAACATCCGGTCGGCCAGGGTCGACTTGCCGTGGTCAATGTGCGCAATGATGCAGAAGTTCCGAATGATGGCCGGATCTGTGCTGCCAGGCTGAGGCGCGGACATCTGCTCCCTCATGTCTCGAAGATGGTACCGGGGGATACCCGGCTCAACCCCCAGTCTCTCACGCACCAGCGACACAGCGCCTGTCCCGGTACTCACCTCGACGGCCACACCGTCAACCATGACGGTCAGTTCCGCACCCGACTAAGATCGAATCATGGTCGCCGATGACAGCCTCCGACACGCGAGCCTTGATCCGCACACCCACCAATCCTTCACTCTGCGCTGGGAGCGTTATCTGCCTGATCTGTGGATCGGTCTCAGCAGGGTTTACGACGATCGCGCCGACGAGACCTTGCAGAGGGTCCGCGACATCCTCATGGCTCGGATCGCCGAGCGTCCCGATGACCTCAAGCGTCTCGACGAGGCTCGACTCCTCCAACCCGACTGGCTACAGCAGTCGTCCATGATCGGGTACGCCACCTACACCGACCGATTCGCGGGCACCCTCAGGGGCATCAACGATCATCTGGACCATCTGTCCGAGATGGGGGTGCGATACCTGCACCTCCTGCCCCTGCTGCAACCACGACAAGGAGCCAACGACGGGGGCTACGCCGTCGCCGACCATCACGCGATCCGTACGGATCTGGGCACGATGGACGATCTCGACGATCTGACGAGCGCGCTGAGGGGTCACGGCATCTCCTTGGTCATGGACCTGGTTGTCAACCATGTGGCAGCCGAGCACGAGTGGGCTCAGCGGGCCCGCGAAGGCCAGCAGAAGTATCGTGATTACTTCCGCATCCTGAAGACTCAGGAGGAGGTCGATGCTTGGGAGAACGATCTCCCGGAGGTCTTTCCGGACTTTGCGCGTGGCAACTTCACCTGGAACGACGACTGTCAGGGATGGGTCTGGACGACCTTCAACGAGTTTCAGTGGGACCTCAACTGGGCCAACCCCGACGTCTTCTGCGAGTTCCTCGACCTCATGTGTGAACTCGCCAACCGAGGGGTCGAGGTCTTCCGCCTGGACGCCATCGCCTTCATCTGGAAGAAGCTCGGCACCAGTTGCCAGAACCTCCCCCAGGTCCACGACCTCACCCAGTCACTGCGCCAGGCAATGCGGATCGTCGCTCCTGCCGTGGCCTTCAAGGCTGAGGCGATCGTCGGCCCCAATGATCTCGTGGGATACCTGGGAGAAGGTCGCCACTGGGGCAGGCTCTCGGACATGGCGTACCACAACAGCCTCATGGTGCAGCTGTGGAGCACCCTGGCCACCCGCGATGTCCGTCTCATGGAGACGGCCTTGAGTCGGTTTCCCGACAAGCCTTCGACGACGACCTGGGCCACCTATGCCCGCTGCCATGACGACATCGGTTGGGCAGTTGACGACGCTGACGCCCGAGACACCGGGCTGGACCCCGCCGCCCACCGTCGTTTCCTCTCCGACTTCTACTCCGGTGAATTCCCCGGGTCATTCGCGCGCGGCCTGGTCTTCCAGGACAACCCGGAGACCGGGGACCGTCGCATCAGTGGGTCTCTGGCGAGCCTCGCCGGGTTGGAAAGTGCTTTGGAGGCCAAGGATCCGGCGCTCATTGACGCTGCCATCGCCCGGATCGTCATGATGCACACCGCGATCCTGGGTTACGGCGGTGTGCCGCTCATCTGGATGGGTGACGAGGTCGGGATGCTCAATGACGACTGGCAGTGCAATCCTGATCATGCTGATGACAACCGGTGGGTTCACCGTCCGGTCATGGATTGGTCGCTGGTGGAGCAGGCCCAGGCCGAGCCGCACAGCGTCCCCGGTAGGATCTGGGGCGGGGTGAGACGCGCCATCAATGCCCGTCGTCGCAGCCCCGAGTTCCACGCGTCGGTGGAGACGGTCGTGCTCCCCTCACCCAACCGCAAAGTCATCATGTGGGGACGACCGCATCCAGAGGGCAGGATGATCGAGCTGTACAACGTCAGCGAGCACGAGGTCTGGTTCCCGATGGAAACCCTACGATCCGAACTCGATGACGTCGTCACCGAGTTGCTGAGCGGGTTCGACTACGACCTCACCCCCATGAACCTGCGTCTTGCCCCGTACGAGTGCCTCTGGTTGAGCGCTCGATCTGCATCCTGACACGACGAGAAACGAGACCGCGGAACGCCCGCTGATTTGGGGCCACCGCGTTGATTTGGTAGCATGTTCTGTCGCGCCTGTCTGGCGCTTTCCACGTACATCGATCAAGGAATCAGAGGCTGCCCAGTGCCGAACATCAAGTCGCAGATGAAGCGCGTGAAGACCAACGAGAAGTCGCGCCAGCGCAACAAGGCCGTCAAGTCCGCCCTGCGCACCTACGTGCGCAACTTCCGCCGCGCCGCTGAGGCCGGAGACGTTGAGGCCGCCACCAAGGCCGCCAGGATCGCCAACCGTCAGCTCGACAAGGCCGTGTCGAAGGGCGTCATCCACAAGAACCAGGCTGCCAACCGCAAGTCGGCCATCTCCAAGAAGCTCAACTCGCTGGCCGCCTGAGTTTCCTCTCCCCGTTACGGGGATACGCACAGCACCTCGGCCCACTGGGTGGTCGGGGTGCTTGACGTGTTTGTCACAAGTATTTTAGGGCACGGTCATCCTACAAGCGGACCGGGCCCCGGTCAGGTTTGCGGGCTTTCTCGACGTCGATGAGCATCGACTCCAGGGCATAGTTGGCGTCCACCGCAGCACCCTTGACGGCGCCGTCACAGGTATTGACGAGCCGGATGGCCTTGGCCACCCCGGCCTTGCTCCAGAACCGGGCCTGCGTGTTGAGCGCCTTGAGTCTCCACGGCGAGACGCCGATCGCCTGAGCCAGCTGCTTGTCCCCCATCCGCTGGCGACGCATGTCCATGAACAGTCCCAGATATCGCAGCCCGCGAGCCATTGCAGCTGTCACCGCTGCCGGCTGGACTCCGGTAGACAGACCCCATCGCAGGGTTTCCAGCGCATCGGGGAGTCGTCCCTCGAGGCTGGCGTCAGCGACGCTGAATGCCGAGATCTCCGCCCTGCCACCGAAATAGGTCGTGACGGCCTCGGCACCGATTCTTCCGTCCGGTGAATCACTGGCCAGCTGATCAATGGCCGCTGCCAAGGTCCGAAGATCGTTTCCGAGAGCCTGGTGCAGGGCGTCGGCGGCGTCATGATCCATATCGAGATGGACGCGACGAGCCTCCTTGGCGATGAAGTCTGGGATGGCCCAGGGCTTGGGGGGATCTGCCTTGACCGTCTCGATCTTGGCCTTGGACAGCTTGGTCAGGAGCCCCTTTCCCTTCACCCCGCCGGGATGGACGAGGATGAGGCACAAGTCATCGGAGGGCTGTGCGGCAGTGTTGGCGACGAGGTCGAACAGATCCTTGTCGAGATCGGCGATGGGGTCGACGACAACGATCGTCGCCTCGCTGAACAGGGATCCTCCGGTGGCTTCCACGAAACGTCCGGCGTCAACCTCGCGGCCCGCCAGCTCAACCAGTTCAGCCTCGGGAACCTCCTGTCGGGCCGCCTTCACGCGGGCGTCAACGGCCCTGTCCGACAGCAGGGTCTCCGACCCGTGAACCACCAATGCTGTGCCGTAGACCGAACTCACCTTCCCAAGGATGCCAGAGGATGCCATCGGGATTGCGTCAGATGGTGTTCTGGCCCGTCAGAGACTCAGTGAGAATGCAGCCACTCCAATCGGGTGCGCAGCAGATCCATCGGTGCCGATTCATTCCTGGGACCCGGCACCTCCCGGTAGAGCTGTCCCCAGCCAGCCTGGGGTGTGAGGTCGTGGTGGCGGGAGTAGTCGAGCAGGGCTCGGTGAATCTCCCGACGCATCTCGCGCGGGTCACGGATGGTGTCGTAGACCGAGCCACCACGACGCTGCAGGGCGATGAGGTCGTCGCGTCGAGCCTGCCTCTCCTCGGCTGCCTTGGATGCCTTGTGAGCACGTCGGGCCGAGGCCACGCGACGCGCCTGCTCGGCGCGGATCTTCTCGTCACGGGCCAGCAGGGCGCGCTCCTGTTCAGGGCTCAAGAGACCGTCGAGGGCGAAGAGTCCACCATCAGACGTGGGAGCGTAGGTGTCGATGACCTCGCCGAGGATGGCGTCAGAAGCGACGGCCTGCCACGTTCCGACATCAGGGTCGGGCTCGGAGCGTTGCCGGGTGTCGAACTCCTCAATGAGGTCCGGTTCCTGCGGGGGTCCGATGACGTGGTCGCGAGTTTCCTCCATCTCGGCGGCCAGGTCGAGCAGACGTCCTACTGCCGGCAGGAAGACCGTGGCACGTTCGCGACGATTTCGAGCACGCACGACACGTCCCACCATCTGCGCGAAGAACAGCGGGGTGGAAGCCGTCGTCGAGTAGATCAGCACGGCGGCGTCGGGGACGTCGACCCCCTCGGTGATGAGACGCACGCACACCGCGCAGATCTTGTCCGGATCGTCGCGGTAAGCGGTGAGTTTCTTGGCCGAAGCCGAATCCTCCGACAGGATCACTGAAGGCTCGTTTCCGGTGACCTCTCGCCAGACCTCAGCATATTCCTTGGCCACCTTCTGGTTCGAGGCCGGGACGAGCACCTTGGCGTGCGGGATCGTCCCGGAATCGCGCAGCTGGTTCACCCGCGCCCATGCCGCGGCCATGACGTGGGCGATCCACTCGCCGTCCGAGTCCAGAGCCGTACGCCAGGCCATCTCCTCGTTGACCTTGGTGAGCTCGGAGTCACCGAGGATGGCGGTGTGGGTCTCCCCAAGCGCGTCGGTCCAGGTGGATCGTCCGGTGTAGGTGGCGAACGTGACGGGACGCACGACTCCGTCGCGCAGGGCGTCACCGTAACCATAGGTGTAGTCGGCCACCGACTCGAAGGCGCCGTCACCGACCTCCTCGTAGCGGACGTGGGCGATCCTGGCCTCGTCGGACCGGAAGGGGGTTCCGGTGACGCCGAGGCGTCGCACCGCACCCGAGAAGGCCTCGATGACGCCAGATCCCCAGCTCATGACGTCGCCGGCGTGGTGGATCTCGTCGAAGATGACGAGCGTGCGCATATTGGTCGCCCGGGCAGCGTGGAGAGCTGGTTTCTGGGCGACCTGGGCATAGGTGACCACACATCCGTGGCAGTCGGGCGGCAGTGCCTCCGCATTCGCTGTGTCGCGCAGGTCGAAGCCAAGTCCGCGTGCCGCACCCATCCACTGGGTGCGCAAATGGTCGGTCGGGCAGACGACGATGACGCGGTTGATGACATGGTCCTGCCACAGGTGAGCTGCGACGGCCAGGGTGAACGTTGTCTTTCCAGCGCCAGGAGTGGCGCACACCAGCCAGTCACGTGGGCTGGAAGACAGGTACGAGTCCAGGGCCTCTCGCTGCCATGTGCGCAACCGCATCGGCATGCGAGGCCCTTTGGTCGTGAACCGTGACGCCACCTGTTCTCCTTCCCGCGAGGGCCCACTTGGGATGAACCGACCGCTCAGGTTAGCGCGCTCGTCCGACACCTCCACATCGATGAATCTCCCTGCGACGCGGAACACGAATCAGTCACGATCGCGTCTGCACCAGGACCGTACCGCCACTACGAGCCAGCAGGACCGTGCCTTCCTCGTCGGTGCGACGGACTTGCATCCCCATCTTCTTGGCCAGGGACATGGCCTTGTGAGAGGGATGTCCGAAGGGGTTTGCCTTCCCGGCCGAGACCACCGCGACGCTCGCACCGGTTGCGGCCCAGAAGTCCTCGTCCTGATGGGCAGATCCGTGATGAGCAACGACGAGGACATCACTCGACAGATCTGCGTGGTCTGCCAGGACATGGCGCTGCTCACCCGGCTCGGCGTCTCCTGGAAGGAGGACTCTCAGACCGTCGACCGTGGCCTTGACGACGACGCAGGAGTTGTTCTCGACAGCTGGCTCCTCCTGCGATTCGCCAGCGTCGGACAACTGGATTCCGCCGAACAGCTCGAGCCTCGCCGTGCCAACCGTCATGACCTCGCCCGAGTGTGCCAGGAGCACCCGTGCCCCCATCCGTGCGACGGCCTGCCTCACCCTCCTGGCTGCCCGTTCCGGAGACGCCAACTGGGACACGACGACAGCCGTCGTCGGCCCATGATCACGAACGGCGTCGAGCCCGTCGATGTGATCGGCGTGGTAATGGCTGAGGACCACCATCGGCACCTGGTCGACGTCAAGGTCATCAAGGCACCGACCCAACGGACTCGGATCAGGACCAGTGTCGACGACGACAGCGGCATGGGGGCCCGCACGCACCAGCGCAGCGCTGCCCTGCCCGACGTCACAGATGGCAACTTGCCACACTCCCGGCCAACCAGGAACGGGAGGCCGGACCACGGTGGCCGAAACCACCGCGAGGCCGGCCACCACTGTCAGCCAGGGCCGTGCCAGGACACCAGGTGTGATCAAGGCCAGACCCAGGCACAGCCCGCCGAGAACGACAAGAGCCACTCCTCCCGACGGCCAGGTCAGCAGACCAGCCGGCGCCTTGCCTCCCAGGTGAGCGATCCAGATGATCGGCTGGACGCACCATCCCGCCAGGCGTCCCAACGGCACGGCCAAGGGTGGCCAGATGAGGGCCACGAGCCCAGCCACCATTCCCAACGCCGAGGCTGGCGGGACGAAGGGAGCCGCAGCCAGGTTGGCAACCAGACCGACGGTGGATACCGTTCCGGCCATCCAGGTGACAACAGGTTGGGTGGCGAGCTGGGCAGCCCATGGCACGGTGACAGCAGCTGCCAACCAGGTCGGCGCCCATGACATCGCAGCCGTCCAGGGTTGTGCCCACCACAGGATCCCGGCAGTGGCACAGGCGGACAGCCAGAATCCCACTGATCGCACCAGCCACGGATCAACGATCATGAGGCCTGTCACCGCGACTGCCAACGTCCGTACTCCCCCGCGGCGGTCGAAGGACACTCCGGTCGCCGCCATGGCGACTGCTCCCATGGCGGCTGCACGCACCACGGATGCCTCTGCCCGACACACCACGACGAAGCCGACGACTCCGATCACTGAGAGCACTCGCAACCCACGTCTCCTCATGCCGCACCGTGCCCCGATCCACCACAGCAGAGCAGTCGTGGAGGCCAGGTTGGCTCCCGAGACGGCCATGAGGTGAGTCAATGCGGTGACGCGAAAGTCCTCCGACATCTCCTCGGAGACCGTAGAGGTATCCCCGACGACCAAGGACGGCACGATGGCCCGCTGCCCGTCGGGGCACCCTTCCACCGCCACCACGAGGCCAGCGCGAAAACGATTGACGGACCGGTCCAGCGGGCCCGCGGGAGTGACCACCTTGGGCGGGGAGCGCAGCTTCATGACGGCGGCTTCCGACCGTCCCTGCCGTGGCGGGGTCAGCAACCCTCGAACCTGGATCTGTTCCCCGACGGACAGCTTCGCAGCGGTGGCCGCTCTGGCTCCCGTTGCCATGACGACGACCTGTGCAGACTGCGTGATGACCCGTTCCTCGGTGGCGACACGACTGACGGCGACGGTGACGGTGACCGTCGATCCGCCCGACCCGTTGCCGTCAAAGGTCCGTGGCTCAACGGCCACACGTCCAATCAGGGTCGCCATGGCCTCCTCGTCGGCGAGCTGTGCCACTCCCACACCGTGGACGATGTGATCGCGCATTCCGGAAGTGACGAGGACGCTGAGACCCACGAGGGCCGTGACGACCACCAACCATCCCCTGCGCCGGGCTGCGATCATGCCGGTGACAAGGCATCCCGCTACAGCGAGGAGGATGAGCCGAGGACGACCACTGATCCCCAGTGCAGCCGCCACACTGGCCGTCAGGGCGACCGGAACCATGCGGACGTCTGGTGTGGCGACCTGCTCGCCAAGGGCGGACTCAGACCATGACATGGGGCTTGATCTTCTCGAAGGTCTTGGGACCGACCCCGGAGATTTCACGCAACTGATCGACCGAGGTGAAACGACCGTGTTCCTGCCGCCACGCCATGATCCGACCGGCCATGACAGGCCCCACGCCATCGATCGACTCGAGCTCACCCTGGCTCGCGGTGTTGAGATTGATCGTTGCGCCAGCCGCCGACGTCCCGCCCGCAGCGCCACCAGTACCACTCGGTCCGGCCTCCTGGGCCGCAATCGCGCTGCCAGTCTGACCAGGCGGGGTCACCGTGCCGTCCCCACGTGCCGGGATCCATATCTGGCAGCCATCACAGACAGGCGCGGCAAGGTTGAGCCGTCCCGGATGAGCTCCCGATGCCATGCCTCCTGCGGCTTCGACGGCGTCAGCCACCCGGGCATCGGAGGGCACCGTGTAGACCCCCGGATGCGTCACCCGTCCTGCCACGTGCACCTGGACACTCTGAGCCTCACTCGGAGTCGGCAACGGGCCCGACGATGCTGAGACAGGCGCAGCCTCAGGCGTCTCCGCATCGCTGCTGGTCGCGCCCGGTAGGGTCGCACCTTCTGGCACCGTTGAGACGACCACTGCCCCGGCGGGTACTTCAGTGGGCTTGGACCTCAGCAGACCGACGGCCACCACCGACAGCACCAGCACGAGCAGGATTCCCACGGCTGAGGCGTGGACCCGGGTCACTGTTCGTCTCGGCCTCACGGGCTCTTCCTCGTCGGGTTCCTCTGCCACGGGGGTTGCGGACCGCCTTGGCCCCAGATTTCGGGCAGGCAGCCGCGCCATGAGACTCTCAAGACGCTCTCGGTACTCGTCGCTCATACCTTCAGTTGTCGTCGCGCGCCGTCGGCATCCGCCATCTTTTTCACATCTGTGGACAACGAGATGCGGCGGCGAGTCTGCTGTCCACAGGCTCGCCGCCGCATCGTCGGGATGTCAGCTCATGACTGTCATGATCACGAGAGTTCAGCGGGTCACTTCGCGACGATGGAGATCATCTTCGGCAACCGGGCAATGACCTTGACGATCTCCTTGCCCTCGGTGAACCGCTGGACGTTGGGGTCAGCCAGTGCCAGCTCGCGGGCCGCGGCCTCGGTGATGTCAGGGCTCACCTGGATCTTGGCGCGGACCTTGCCCGTCACCTGGACGACCATGGTCACCTCCTCGGCAACGAGCAGCTTCTCGTCAGGAGTCGGCCACTGGGAGTTGGCGACGGACGGCTCGAGGCCGAGCATCTCCCACATCTCCTCAGCCAGATACGGGGCCACCAGGGAGAGCGCCTGGGCGGTGAAGGTGACAGCCTCACGCACCGCGGGGTCAGCCGAGCCGCAACCGGAGTCGATCGCCTTGCGGGTGGCGTTGACGAGCTCCATGATGCGCGCCACGACGACGTTGTACCGGCCACCGTCGAGCAGCTCGGTGATGTCGGCGATACTGCGGTGAGTCACGCGGCGAAGGTCGCCGTTGCCCTTACCCAGGTCGACGTCGGGGTCGCTGGTGACCTCGGAGGCAACGCGCCAGGCACGCTGCAGGAACTTCAGGGTCGAGGCCGGGGAGACGTCGGCCCAGTCGATGTCCTCGTCCGGCGGGCCGGCGAAGATGACGGTGGTGCGCACCGCGTCGACACCGAACTGGTCGATCTGCCTGCCGAGGTCGACACCGTTACCCAGCGACTTCGACATCGCCCGGCCCTCGTTGATGACCTGGCCCTGGTTCATGAGCCGCTGGAAGGGCTCGGTGAAGTCAACCATGCCAAGATCATGCAACACCTTGGTGAAGAACCGCGAGTACAGCAGGTGCATGGTGGCGTGCTCGACGCCGCCGATGTACTGGGCCACCGGCATCCAGCGTCGCACGGCGTCGGTGTCGAACGGGCCTTGGTCGAAGTGCGGGGAGCAGTAACGCATGAAGTACCAGGACGAGTCCACGAAGGTATCCATGGTGTCGGTGTCACGCTGGGCGGCCTCGCCACACGTGGGGCAGGGCACCTCGCGCCACTCGCGAGCCTCCTGCCCGGCGAGCGGGGACTTGCCCTTGGGGGCCAACTCGTCACCGCGCAGATCCGGCAGCTTGACCGGCAGTTGGTCATCAGGGACCGGGACGTCCCCGCAGGTGCCGCAGTGGATGATCGGAATGGGGCATCCCCAGAAACGCTGACGGCTCAACAGCCAGTCGCGCAGGCGGTAGGTGATCGTCGGCTCACCAATGCCCTTGTCATCAAGGAAATCACACATCTTCTCGATGGCCTCGGCCTTGGTGGTGACGCCGTCAAGGAATCCGGAGTTCTGGTAGGCGCCGTCACCGGTGGTGGCGGTGCCGGATTCGCGAGGATCGGCCTCGCCGGTGTCGATGACCGGGATGACGTCAATGCCGTACTTGCGGGCAAAATCGAGGTCACGCTGGTCGTGGGCAGGCACGGCCATGACGGCACCGGTGCCGTAGTCAGCCAGCACATAGTCGCCGGCCCACACCGGGACCTTGGCCCCGTTGACGGGGTTGGTGGCCTCGACCCCGAGAGGCACACCGGTCTTCTCGTGCTCGGTGGACTGACGCTCGATCTCGGACTTCTTCTTGACCTCGTCGAGGTAGGCCTCGAAGTCAGGACGGGCCTGGTTGGAGACGATCTCCTGGGCCAGAGCGGAGTCCGGGGCGACGACCATGAAGGTCGCTCCGTAGAGGGTGTCAGGACGGGTGGTGAACACTCGCACCGGCTCCTCGCGACCGTCAATGATGAAGTCGACGTAGGCGCCCTCGGAACGTCCGATCCAGTTGCGCTGCATCGACAGCACACGATCGGGCCACTTGTCCTCGATCTGTACCATGTCATCGAGCAGACGCTGGGCGTAGTCAGTGATACGGAAGTACCACTGGTTGAGCTGACGTTTGGTGACGACGGCGCCGCAGCGCTCGCAGCAACCGTCCTTGACCTGCTCGTTGGCGAGCACGGTCTGGTCGTTGGGGCACCAGTTGGCCCAGGAGTCCTTGCGGTAGGCCAGTCCCTTTTCGAAGAAGCGGTTGAACAGCCACTGAGTCCAGCGATAGTACTCCTCGTCGGAGGTGTGCAGTCTCATCGACCAGTCGAAGGAGACGGCATAACGCTTGAAGGAGGCCGCCTGGGTGTCAATGTTGCTGTAGGTCCACTCAGCGGGGTGGGTGCCGTGCTTGATGGCGGCGTTCTCAGCTGGCAGACCGAAGGAGTCCCAGCCGACCGGGTGCAGGACGTCGAACCCGCGCAGCCGCCAATAGCGCGCCAGCACGTCGCCAATGGCGAACGCCTCGGCATGACCCATGTGGAGGTCACCGGAGGGGTAGGCAAACATGTCGAGCACGTAACGACGTTCCTTGGAGCCGTCGTCAAGGGCTGCGAAGGTGCGGTTCTCCTCCCAGTACTTGGACCACTTCTCCTGGGCTGCGGCTGCGTCGTAGCCCGTCGTCTCGCGCACCTGGTCGCTCACGTCACACCTCTCGGATCTACTACGGGTCTCACCGACCCGCGACACATATGGGCCAGAGTTTAGCGAAAGCGCCCCACACCTACCGTCAGGGTTCTCTGTCATGCCTTGTGAGCATTCGTTGAGCAAGAGCACAGCTGATGTCGTGGGCTCCGAGGCGCACCGCGCGAACACGCCCGACGAGTACACCGTACCGTGACATGCTGCCGTCGTCTCGTCGGTGCCCACGTGTAGCGCTATGCCGACAGGTTCAGCTCTTCGCCATAGGGTCCTTCCAGAAGCCGGTGGGCAATCACAGTCGGGTCATGATCCATGACGTCCCACAGTGTGGGCGGAATGAAGGCATCGACGATGACTGCCAGCGCAGACGGCAGGTCGGCTGTTCCCGCCATGGATCCACACCGACGGGCGCACACGGCTGCGACTGCCCCGTCACCACTCAACCATCCCGCCAGCCCGCACAGCGACAGCGGAGCTGGCGCCATCCGGTCTGGGATGATCTCGACTGCTCGGCTCCATATCGACAGCCACCGCGACGCATCGTCTCGTGTCACCGACATCCACAGCGTGCGCGCTATGGCGGGGCGCTGGGCGGCGACCGCCAACTCTGTCACAACGACATCGCTGCGCTCATGCTCAGAAGCGACAATGGCCTGACACCTGGCTGACACGGCCTCATCATCCTTGCAGGCAAGCCGCCGCCGAGCGTTCGTGAGAAGTCTGCGAGTATCTGGATCGCATGTCCGCCCGGGGCCCGAGAGGGCGTCGACCAGAGTAGTGCGACTGGGAAGCGCGCTCAGACCGCGATAGACCGCTTCGGCTGCAATGGCTGGATCAGGAACAAAACGGTGGTTCTCGCCACAGCCCTGCTCGGCGCAAAAGATACTGCGCCAATGCTCGCCATCGGTCCATGCGGCGTCAGCAATGTTCATGCCTTTCATCGCTTGAACAGCCGATGTCAGCGTGGCCATGGCGCGATCTTGATGAGTACTGAATGCCAGGACCACCGTTCGGCCTTGCCCTGCGAGGGGAACGACCCGTGAGGCGAACGCATCCACAGCTGTACCGGCCTCCAGACCGTCCAGATCAGCTCGAGCGACAAAGCCCTGACATGCGGCGCCATCGTCAGCGACGATAAGAAGCAAACTCTCAGTAGGTTGAAACCCCAAAAGGTAGGGCGCCAAGGTCGCCGCTTGTTCGACGGTCCTGACGGTCAGCGGGTCACGGGCATCTGTATTGGAGGAATGTAGTGATGTCATACCCCCAGTTGTCGTCTCACCCTGCCCACATCTGCCAAGCAATGTCGAATCTGTGGACAACTCCCACCGGCATGGTCTCATCTCGAGAGCATACTGTGGACAACATCATCAGTCAGCGACAACGTACAGTAGAGCCACCATGAGTCAACCGCCTGACATCAGCCAGTACCAGCCGCCACAGCGTCACGGCGGTTGGATCGGCGTCATCATCGTGGCGGCCGTCGTCGTCGCACTGGTGCTCGTCGCCCGCCGAGTCACGACTGAGGCGACGAGCCCCGTCACGCCGACACCATCGGCTACTGCGACGTCCGCGTCCGTAACCCCACCGCGTGTCCCGGCATCGGCTACAGCCGTCGCGTCGTCGTCACCCTTTTCTTCGAAGGATGACGACACCGAGGGACGGTGGTCGATCGACAATGTGACATGGGGGCCCGGCACTGTCACCCTCACGGTCACCATTGAGGTCACCAAAGGCTCACTGGCCGATTACAGCTTTTTCATCATGGAAAACGAATCGACCAACATTCATCAGGAGAGCCAGTCACCGACAGGGTCTCTTGGCACCATCGTGTCCCAGGGCCACAAGGTTCGCGGCACAGTCACCATCGACTGCCCGCGCACCGATGCCACCGTCATGCTCACTCACGCGTCGGGGATGTCCTCGCCCATCTCGGCGTTAACGATCAAGGCGTAGCTCACGCCTCGCACGAAGAGGCGTGAGCCCGGCTTCAGCGTTTCTCAGGCAACCGCAATGCGCGGGTAACGTGGCTGCCACATCGCCGAAAACACCTTCTCGACTGGATTGTCGGTGGACTCGGCCGCCACACCTTCCTCCATCGCCTGCTGGGCCACAGCAATGCCCACCGACGCCGACAGTGATCTCAGGCTCTTGATTGACGGTAGGAGTGAGGCCCCGACAAAGCGACTGTCGGCGTGCAGCGCCACCGCCTGAGCAGCAGCGGCAATCATGCCACTGGTCACCCGGGAGGCCCGAACAGCGATGGTTCCCAAACCAATGCCTGGGAAGACCAGAGCGTTGTTGGCTTGCGCAATCTGATAGGTCACGCCATTCACCATGACCGGCTTGAACGGAGACCCTGTGGCAACCAGGGCACGTCCGTCAGTCCACTTGAGGATGTCGGAGGGCAACGCCTCAGCTTTACGAGTCGGGTTGGACAACGGCATGATCACTGGGCGATCACAGTGGGCAGCCATCGTCGTCACGATTTCCTCGGTGAAGGCTCCAGTCTGAGCAGAACAGCCGATGAGGATGGTCGGGTGAACGTTTCGAACCACGTCGCCGAGGGTGTACTGGTCTGGACTATCGAGGGCCCAACCTTCTAGCTCTTCCTTGCTGCGAGCGAAGGGCTGCTGGAAGTCACGCAGCCGCAAACCGTCGCGCAACAAGCCTCGTGAACCGAGCCCCCAGAAGTGGGAGCGGGCCGTCTTCTCATCAACCCCCTGGCTCACCATGAGCTGCACCAGCAGATTGGCAATTCCGGTCCCAGCCGAGCCTGCGCCGTGAATGACGATCCGGTGCTTGCTCAACGGAATACCCGAGGACTTGACGGCGCTCAGAACCGCTGCGACGACGACGGCCGCGGTACCTTGGATGTCGTCGTTGAAGGTGCAGTAATCATCGCGGTATTTGTTGAGAATCCGCGTGGCGTTACCGGCCGCAAAGTCTTCCCAGTGCAGAAGGGCATGGGGGAACATTCGGTGAGCGGTCTCGACGTATTGCTGGATGAACTCGTCGTATCTCTCGCCACGCACACGGGGGTGACGCACCCCGAGGTAGCCATCGTCGTTGAGACGTTCCATGTTGTCGGTACCGACATCGAGGATGACTGGAAGCACACGGTGAGGGTGAATTCCTGCGGCAGCCGTGTAAACGGCCAGTTTCCCCACCGTGATCGCGACGCCACCAACACCCTGGTCGCCGATGCCCAGGATGCCCTCCGCATCGGTGGCCACGATGAGGTCGACATCGTCGGGGCCGTGGCCCAACTGCGCCAAGGCCTGCTCCATGCCGTCCGGATCGTCAATGGACAGGTAGATGCCACGCGGACGGTCGTACCAGTGGCTGTACTCCTCAATCGCCTTACCGATCGTCGGGGTGTAGACGATGGGAAGCATCTCCTCAATGTGCTCGGCCAAGAGACGGAAGTACAGCACCTCATTGCGATCATGCATGTGGTTGAGGTATAGGTACTTCGCCAAGTCATCAGGCTGCGCCGAGTACTGTGCGTACACCCGCTTGAGCTGATCAGTAATCGTCATGACTCCCGACGGGAGCAAACCGGTGAGACCAAGGGCCTTTCGCTGCTCAATCGTGAACGCAGTGCCCTGGTTGGTCAGGGGGTTCGTCAACACCTCCTGGCCACGAGCCGTAATCCTGAGCAGATCTCCGTCGTCATCGTGCGCATACTGAAAAGGAACTGACATATCCCTTAGCTTATGCGGTCAGCAGCACAAATGGTCATCACTTCACGCGATGGATGACAAAGTGTCACGCAACCGTTCCGCTGAAGTCTTGAGAGACGCGATCTCCTCGGTATCCATGAGGACCGGAACAACCCCTTCGATGCCGTCGCGAGAGACGAGGCAGGGCATCGACAGTGCGACTCCTGAAATTCCGTGCACGTCGGTCACCACGCTCGACAACGGCAGGACGGAGCGGCCTGGGCGCAGCAGCGCCTCGGCCAGACGGGCGCCTGTCAAACCGATGGCATAGTTCGTCGCGCCCTTACCCTCAATAATCTTGTAGGCCGCGAAAGCCGCCTCATGAGCCAGGTCAGCCAGCACCTCCTCGGTGAACACCCACTCGCCGTCGACGGTCCAGTCGCGGATCGGTACACCGGAAATATTGGCTGTTGACCACAGCGGAAACTCCGAATCGCCGTGCTCACCCACGATAGTTGCGTGGACGTGACGCTGTTCCACGTTGGCCCATTGGCGAATGAGCCAACGCAGCCGCGAAGTGTCGAGCATGGTTCCGGTGGAAAAGACACGGTTGGCAGGCAGCCCAGTGGCTTCCTGGGCGACGACGGTGAGCACGTCGCACGGATTGGTCACCAGCACGAAAAGGGCATTCGGGGACTGTTCAACCAGTTGCGGCATGAGAGAGCGCAAGATATTGGCGTTGACGCCAGCGAGGTCCAGACGAGTCTGGCCTGGCTTTTGCCTGGCCCCGGCCGTGATGAAGACGACGTCAGAGTCGGCAGTGTCGTGAACGTCAGCGCCACCCATGACCGACGCAGGAGTGAACTGGGTGCCGTGGGCGAGATCTGCTACCTCAGCCTCGACCTTGTCCTTGGCGATGTCATAGAGGGCAACGAGGTCAGCTGATCCACGAATGAGGCAAGCGTAGGCCAGTGAAGAACCGACCGAACCAGCACCAACAACGGAAATTTTGGAGGCGCGACGGGTGGCGTCAAAAGTGCTCATGCTCATCATCTTAGGGTGCCTCGTGTCTGATGATGGATCCTGCGCACCGGGGCTGCTCATCTGAACAAGCTGTCAGCAAGGCTGGGCGGTTGTGCATGCCTTGAGGTCACCGCCCGTTCGCTCGGCGCCACGCCTGTGCGAGCTCCCGAGCGCTGGACTCGGGATCGGCGCTTCGACAAATTGCCGAGACCACGCTGAGGCCGTCACAGCCCATCCGGGCTACGTCCTGAGCATCACAGACAGTGACTCCCCCGATGACGCATACCGGCCACGGACTGACGTCGACGACAGCGCGTATCGCAGCCAGGCGGAGCTCCCCTGCCTCAGGTTTGGTTCCCGTGCTGTGCAAGGCCCCGACGCCCAAGTAGTCGACAACGTCACGGCCATGAGACAGCGCAGCCTCCACGTGAGCAGGGATCTGCGCGGACAAGCCGATCAGCAGATCGTCCCCGAGAATCTCTCGAGCCTGGGCTACCGGCATGTCGGACTGCCCGACATGGACGCCGTCCGCCCCGATGTCGGCGACCAGATGCACCCGGTCGTCAATGATGAGGGGTACGCCGCTGCACACATTCCGCACCCGTCTTCCTACGACGACGAATTCGTCGTCGGGCATATCGTGGTCGCGAAACTGAACCAGAGTCACTCCACCGGCGACAGCGCGCCGCACGGTCTCGACGACCGCGTCTGGACCACCGCATTGGGCGGTGTCTGTGACGAGGTACACCGACAGGTCGAAGTCAGGACGTGACATCGCGAAGCCCTCCCTGCGCGCCAACTTCATCGGGTGAGACCAGGAACAGTTCGTCGATGAGAGCCTGAGCGAATCCACCCGGACCCACACTGTGATCCGCCGCTCGTTCGGCAGCCACACACACCATGGCGGTTGCGGATGCAGCGGCAATGAGATGATCATTCTGGACGCCTGCAAAGGCCGCCGTGAGAGCCCCCAGCGAGCATCCGACGCCGGTCACTCGCGCCATCCATTCATGCCCCGATGACACGGTTACGTGCCGGTGCACGTCCATGATGTGATCGACGGGGCCACTGATGGCGACCACAGTGCCGTATGTGCGCACGAGATCAGCTGCGGATCCCAATGCGTCCTCGACGGCATCTCCGGCCTCCGGCCCTCGAGCAGACGCTCCTGTTCCGGCCAGTGTCAACACCTCGGAGGCGTTCGCCCTGATGACGGCTGGAGCGCCGACGCACAAAGCGTCCAGGGCGACTTGGGTACGCCATGGCATCCCGACTCCCACTGGGTCGAGCACCCAGGGTGTGTCACCACCTGCTGCGCCCCGCACGGCAGCAACCATGGCCTCGGCGGTCTCCCGGTACGGAGTACCAGTATTGACGAGCACGCCGTCAGCCACCGAGGCGAATCTCTCAGATTCCTCAGGGTTGTCGACCATGGCAGGAACCGCCCCCGCAGCCAACAACACATTCGCGGTGAAATTGGCAACCACGATGTTGGTCAAGCACTGCACCAGCGGCTTGTCCCGACGCAGCCGCTCCACGGACTCCGACACCAAATTCGACAACTCAGTCATGTCAACCACTCCCTTCGCCGGCATTACCCGGACAGGTTCAGGCGGTCGGCACCATCTCGGCACCCTCTCAGCCCTTGTGGTGGGCTCCCGCGTTGTTGTGGTCCACTTTAACGCCGAGCGGACACTTGGCCACACCAACATGTCAGTGGCCAGGTGGCCAAATGGAACGCCCCAGAGCCGCAAGCACCGACTCGTGCATCGCTTCAGATACCGTCGGGTGCGCGACGATCGCCTCAACCAGCGTCTCCGGCGTGGCCTCGAAAGCCTGGGCAACGGTGAAACCCTGGATCATCTCGGTGCCGTCAGGACCGACCATGTGCGCCCCCAGCAACTCACCGGTATCGATGTCGAAGATGGTCTTGACGAAACCGTCAGCCTCCCCCGGCGCAAGAGCTTTACCGTTACCTGACAAGGAAAATCGCCCCACCACAATGTTGGCTCCACTCTTCTTTGCCTCTTCCTCGGACACTCCGCCCGACGCCACCTGAGGTCGGGTGTAAATGCACCCGGGAACCCGGTCGCGTCGCAGGGGATGAGCCGACGAAACCCCGGCCAGATGCTCGACGCACACCACCGCTTCATGGCTGGCTTTGTGGGCAAGACATGGACCGCCTGTCACGTCACCCACTACATAGAGGCCGGCAACCGTGGTACGGCTCCACTCGTCGGCGACGATGAATCCGCGCCGGTCACGTTCGACACACAGCCCATCCAGGCCCAGCCCCTCGGTGTTCGGGGCGACTCCCGTGGCGACCAGTACCACGTCTGTCGTCACTGATTCCTCAGTTCCCTCCTTGGTGGTAAACGTCGTCACCCCATGGGCCGTCGCAACGTCCGACACATCCGTGTGCACACGGATACCCCGGGCACCAAAGTGATGCTCCATGAATGCGCAGACCTCGGGATCCTCAGTCGGGAGTATCCGTGGCAAGACTTCGAGCACCGTCACCTCGACCCCAAGATCGCAGTACAGGCTCGCGAACTCAACGTCAATTGCTCCCGACCCGATGACGAGCAGGGAGTCCGGCAGGGATGAGGGATGCAGGGCCTCGGTCGAGGTCCAGATCCGGTCGTCGTCAGGTGTCACCCCGGGAATCGACTTCGGTCGGGCACCGGTGGCGAGGATGATGTGGTCTCCGCGCAGGGTGCGAGTGCCGTCCTCGCCGTTGACCTCGACCGCCCCCTTGGCGGGAATGGCCGCAGTGCCGGTGATGATCTCGACGCCATTGGCCTTGAGCAACCCGCCGATTCCGGCGCGCAACTGGCCGATGACCGAGTCGGCGTGACCGACGAGGGCGTCGAGATCGATCCCCGTGAGCTCGGCTTTGATCCCTAGGCTGTCGGCCTGTCGGACAGCATGGGCGAGGTCTGCGCCATGGAGCATGGCCTTGGTGGGAATACAGCCACGGTTGGTGCAGGCGCCACCCAGTTCCCCCCTCGACGATGGCGGTGTCCAGGCCCAGCTGGGCGGCCCGGATCGCCGCAACATATCCCCCAGGGCCGGCCCCGATTACGATGACGTCGTGGCGTTCCGTGGCATTGCTGCTCGTCATGGTAACCACCTCAGACCAGCATCTGGGCCGGGGACTCCAGGATCTCCCGAGCCACCGAGATGAACTGAGCGGCCTTGGCCCCGTCGACGATGCGGTGATCGGAGGCCATCGTCAAGGTGACGACGGTCTTGACCTGCACCTCGCCGTCCACGACGACCGGGCACTCCTCACCGTCCCCCAGCGACAAGATCGCGACCTGCGGTGGGTTGATGATCGCGTCGAAGGAGGTGATGCCATACATGCCCAGGTTGGACACCGTGAAAGTGCCACCCTGGAACTCGTCGGGGCTGAGCGTGTGGGAAGCTGCGGACGGTCTGCCCGTCGAACTGCACGTTGACCTCGGGCATCCGCGTCAGCGCCACGGCTGCGGCCTTGACGATGAAGTCGTTGACCGAGACGTGGACGCCTGGGACCGAGTCATTGATCTGCTTGCGCAGGACCAGGACGTCGTCGAGGACGACGTCCTGGTTGACTCGGAAGTGCGGGGCCTCACGCACCGATCCCTGGAGGCGACGAGCAATGATCGAGCGCATCCCGGACAGGAGACTCTCGGTGGGTTCGTTGCTGGGCTGGGCCTCGGCCTGCGGGGTCCCGGTGGCCACCTGCTCCTCAAGGAGCGACAGCCGTTGAGCGGCCTCCTCGACGTCAGCCCGACAGACCCGGCCCCGGCTTCCGCTGGGACGGCGGTCGTGCAGGTTGACGCCGAGCTGTTCGGCGATGCGTCGGGCCACCGGGGTGGCTTCGACGGTGGAATCGTCAAGGGTGGACCTGACGACGAATCCGGATGTGCGTACCGACTTCGGCTCGAAAACGGTGCCGCCTGCGTTGCAGATCGCGGTGGTGACGTCGGCCAGGCTGACGACATTGGTTTCGTCCCAGGACGAGTGTGGGGAGAACGCGACGTCGACACCAACGGCATCGGCACCACCCTCGAGATCGGGGCTCCAGTCCACATCCATGCCGCTGAGCACTATCGCCTGCGTCAGCACCAATGGAGCTGCGCGGCATCCCCGGTGTTGGATCCCCGCACCTCACGCATCGTCAGAGCCATTGACTTGTCCTTCACCGCAGACAGTGCTTGTCCCACTGCGGTGGCACTGGCCTCGTCCTTGGCCCGGCAGGCCGAGTTCGCCTTACGAGCCGCACATCTACGCAGATTGGAAAAGTTGCATCACACCACCAACCGATTACGGATTCGAGGGCCGTGGGTGCTCGTCGACCGGTGGGGGCGGGTGGCTGACAGTTCTGGTGTCACGGTCGCAGACCGTCTACCAGTACCTGAGGCCCCGGCCCGCGGTATGGTCGTCAGTGGGCAAGGAGCGACCCGGTTGGAGCCGGTGGACGGTAGGTGGTTGCCTCTTCCTCGGGGTGACCATCCACGGAAGGGATGACGCAGACACTTCGGTACGGGCCGAGATCCACAGAATCCGCTCCCGTATCGCCTTGCGCCAGGGGTCAAGGTGTCCGACGCGCCCAGTACTCGTGCCTCCGCGTGATCCGAAGCCGAGACCGGAAACGGCCTTGTCCAGTAATACAAGAAGCCGGCCTCCCGACGAAGTCTCAAGTGACACAATGCCGCCATGACTTCCCATCTTGACCCTGTCGTTGACGTTCTCGATGCTGCGTCGTCAGAAGCTGCCGATAGTGGAACCTTGTTGTCCTGGGCAGCCGTTGACGACAGTGAGGTGCGATGTAACGACACTGACGATCACGTCTACAGCATTGCGTCGATGTCGAAATCGTTTACCGCTGCCAGCGTCCTCGGGATCTGTCACGGGCTCATTGACGTGGCTTCTCGACGGCCCAGTCTTGACGACACGCTGAAAACGTGGATCCCACGGCTTCAGCCGCCAGTGGCGGACGCGACGATCCGTGACGCCTTGACGATGTCGACCGGCTTGCCACCCGATGATCCTTGGGCAGACCGTCAGCAGGCCATGCCCCGAGACGAGTTCGAGGCTCTGTTGGGCGAGCCGTTGCTCACGACTTTTGCCCCGGGTACGGGTTATGCGTACTCAAACCTCGATTATGCCATCCTCGGACACATCGTCGAACAGGCCACCGGGCGGTCTTTCCTCGACGTGGTCACGACTGCCTTGCTCGACCGGGTAGGAATGACGCAGTCTTACCTCGACGTCGCGCAGGTGCCCGAGGAAAAGCTCGCCCCGGGTCTCGGCAGAGATGGCAGCATCCAGCCGTTGCTCGGGCCCGGAACCTTCTCCCCCATTGGCGGCCTCATCTGTTCAGCCAAAGATGTTGGTGTCTGGGTCAGTCGCTTCATCACTGCCTGGTCGGGTGACGACGGCTGGGATCGGGTCTTGCGTGACATGCAGCAGATCCAGCGGTATTTCACGAGCTACGGCCCAGTCACCGAAGGATACGGATATGGCCTTCACGTCGCTGTCACGGGACAGGAACATGTCGTCTATCACTGTGGCGGATATCCCGGTTATGGATCGACGATGATGTGGCATCCGCGGTCCGGGGTCGGCGTCGTCGTGCTTGCCAACCAGACATATCACCCGGCCATCCGCGTGGCGGCGCACGCCTTGGAGACCGTCGCTCCTGGGGCTGCCGATCTGCTGCTGCCCTCACAGGCCAAGGATCGTAAGGCCTGTGACGCCGTCCATCCCTCGCCGATGAGCCCGCTGGTGCGGGACCGACTGTCCCATGTTGAGCGCGTCATTCGCGAATGGTCGCAACCCATCGTTGATCATGAATGGAGTCCAACTGTGGCGATGGATCTGCCGCTGGATCAACGTAAGGAAGCGTTCGCGGAGGCCGTCAAGGCCACTGGGGAGTCATCCGACGCCGCTGTCAGCATCGTCGAGGTCACCCCGAATCGTTCGATCTGGCGGGTCGAGGGCCCCCTGGCTACCCGGCAGGTCACAGCGTCAGTTAACCCATTGGGTCAGGTACAGGCCCTCGACGTCAGGATCGTCTGATTGGTCAAATTGTGTCGAGTGAGGTGCCTCGAGTTTCGCGGGCGAACGTATATGTCAGACCGCCGATAACGAGCAGCACAGTGAACAAGATGAACGCCGGGAAGACCGCATCCAAGGTGACATTCTGTTTGACCGCAGATCCGCCCACCATCAGCCCCATAAGCGCTGGTCCGATGATTTTGGCAGTCGCACCGATGCCGTAACCGAGTCCCAGACCGGTGGAGCGTGCTTCGTTGGGAAATTGCTCGGCGCCAAAGGCATTCAGAATGCCGAAAGCTCCGTCACCGAAGGCCATTGCAATAAGTACGCCGGCGAAGAAGACCTGCCAACCCCAATCCAAATGAGCCGAAAGCGCGACGATCAGAGTTCCAGTGGCACCGATGAGACCGAATGACAGCATCGTGATCCTCCGACCGATGCGGTCGGCCAGCCATGCTGAAAGAAAGCGCCCGATGAGATCAGCCAAAGAGACGAACATAAACAGGGTCCCAACTTGCTCTGCAGACTTGCCAAACCCAGTCTTGAGGAGGGTCTGACCCCACGACTGAATCGTGAATGACCCCAGAATGAAGCAGAAGGATCCCAAACTGACAATGAGGAGGCTCTTACGATACTTGCCGAAGACAAGTGAGTACGAAGCGTCTTGGACGTGCTCTACGGACGGCAGATCTCCAATGTCGTCAGCCGGTATCTCCAGCGCCCATGCCAGAGCCTCACGAGCTTCCTTTTCTCGCCCATGACTCTGCAAAAATCTTGGCGACTCGGGAACAAGGCGAATCCACACAAGCAGGAAGACGGGAATGGCACCTAGCGCGATGAGAGCACGCCAATTATCTCCCAAGGCATTTTGCGCAAGTGACCCCAGAAAAAGACCTAGCGGGATGAACACCGACGCCAATCCAGCAAGAAGGCCACGCTGTTTAGCTGGCACAAACTCCTGAACATACGGAATCGACGTGATATTGAGACCGCCAACACCTATCCCCACGCCGATACGCAATATGGCGAGCATAACCCAGCCGCGATCTGGAGTGAACACTGATATGACGGTGAATGCAACAAACATGAGGACGCACCAAAAAAACGATGAACGGCGTCCAATTTTGTCCGCGAGGCGTCCCCACATGATAGCACCGATGACCGTACCCAGGCCAGAACAAGCGAGGATGACGCCCGCCTCAGTGCCGGTCAAATCCCATGGCTTAGTGAGGACGGATACGACAAAACCAATAAGAAAGATATCGAAGAACTCGGAAATATTTCCGACGATAGCAAGGGCGACAAGATTCTTCTGATTGCGCGTCAAGGGACGCGAGTCTATAAGATCTAAGGCTGATTGCTTGGATGCTGTAGAAGTGGACATGTAGGTGTATCTCCTGTCTGCGCCACGATTATTGTCAACGCAGGATGTCTGTGTTCGAAGGAATATTGAGCTCACTGGGGCTCACACGAGTCAAATCACCGTAATGAGTCAGGGCGTAAGCAGATGTCCGCTGCCCGTAATAGATTCCCTGGACCACATCACCTGCAAGATACCCGTGCAATGTTCCTGCAACAAAGGAGTCTCCTGCACCTGGACGGTCGACGACAGGCACCTGAACCACTGGGAAGGTGTGGTCACCGCGCTCGTCGTCGGATAGATAGACACCGCTGATCTGGTCAGTCGACACAACCGTCGGAGCTCCGAACAATTCGCGCAGATCGTGGCATGCCTGTTCCCCGTCGGATTCAATTCCGAATACCGCCCTGCCATCACGCACTGAGCAAAAGACGATATCCGATATGTGAGCAATGGGCTCGAGCACCTCTCGGGCCCGCCTCGACTCCCACAGCAGGGAACGATAATTGACGTCAAGTGCGACGGCTATTCCACGGCAATGGGCTTCCTCGACGAAATGGCTCACGACAGCAGCTGTATTCTCGGTCAGAGCAGCCGTAATGCCAGTCACGAAAACCAGTTTCGTGTCGAGCATGGCATCCCACTCGAGATCCTCGACACGGACGTCACGAAACGGAGTGTGCTCGCGGTCGTAGAGTACACGCGCTGGCATCGGATATTCACCGGGCTCCATGAAGTACAGTGCGACGCGTCCCTCGGGCTTGATGCAGATGTGGGAGACATCGACACCAACACTGCGAAACTCGTTGACAACCCGGTCAGTCAGATCGCCCTTTGGCATAACAGATGTCCAGCAGGCGTCGCGGCCGAGCTGGGACAGCAAGCCTGCAACGTTGGCTTCGGAGCAGGCAGCGGTGGCGCGTAGCTGCTGGGCATTGACCAGCCGTTCTCCCTTGTAGCAGGTGAGTCGGATCTGCCCTTCACCAATAGTCGAGATGTCGTAAGTCATGCCGTCACTCCCTGGGACGCAGCTGCGGTGCCGTAGCGATTGGTGTACCGGTCATGGTTGGAGTCAATCTCCGACTGTGGGAGTGGGGAGATCTCGCCGATGAGCTTGGCAAAAGTCAAGGTCCGGGCTACGTCCTCGACCATAACGGCCGCCTTGACAGCCTTCTCAATGGAAGTGCCGACGGTAAAAACACCGTGTTTCTTGAGTAGCACGGCTGGGGATTCGTCGATGAACCGTACAATTTGCTCACCTATCTGCTCAGTGCCGATCTGAGCGTAATCTCCACACGGGACCCGCCCACCGAACTCGTCGGCGACGGCGGTCATAGCGCAGGGTATGTCCTGGCCTGTGGCCGCCCAGGCGGTAGCGAAGGTGGAGTGAGTGTGAATGATGCTGCGGACATCGTCATGGCGACGGTAGACGTACAGGTGCGAAGCGGTGTCCGAAGATGGCCCGCGATGTCCGTCGACGACTTTTCCGTCGAGGTCGACGACGACCATGTCGTCAGGCATCATGTCGTCGTACAGCATTCCGGAGGGCTTGATGACCACCAGGCCAGTCTCGGGGTCTCGCGCAGATAAATTGCCTGAGGTCCAAGTCACCAGGCCATGTCGGGGCAATTCTAGGTTGCCCTCGCAAACGTCTTTCTTGAGCTTTTCGAGCATCGAACGTTCTCCTTTGAACAGCGGTTTAGAAATTTCTTGGGGTTGGGGTCAGTCAACCCAGGATTCAAGCCGGTGCGACCGGTCCCGAATCAGGCCAGGGTACGACAAACCGGGATTCCAGCGATTCGAAGATGTTCCTCGATGAACTCACGCGCCGACGCACTGCGATCGTTGGAATCGGGGGCATCGTCGTTCCACATCTCGATCATCATTCGGCCGCGCCAGCCCTGCTTGGCAAGGATGGCGAAGGCATCGTCCCAGTCAACGGTCCCCTCCCCCATCGGTACCCGTCGAGGCTCGCCAGGCCGGACATCCTTGACGTGGATCGCGACCATATGGCCGCGTCCAGCCCCGAGTTCGGTGGCAGCGTCGAGCTGTTGCTCAGCAATGTTGCCGAGGTCGGGGTACACCTGCAGGCACGGTGAGTCGGCGAGCTTGACGAACTCCATGGCCTTGCGGATCGAGGTGACGTCGGTGCCGTCAACGTTTTCGATACCCATCACGACCCCCAGCCGTGCAGCCATTGGGACGGCGTCGAGCAGAAGATCGGTGTACCACTGCTCAGACTGATCGTTCATCTGCTCGTAGTAGCAGTAGTATCCCGCCACCTGAAGCACAGGCACTCCGAGATCGTGGCACAGCTGCAACCCTTCGGCCATCACTTCGCGGGCGCGTTGACGCACCGTGGGGTCGGCGCTACCGGGACCAATGCGCCTGTGCACTGACAAGCAGATACCACCGATCGTAGTCCCTGTTTCCTCGATGCAGTGGCGCACCATACGACGCTGGTTCTGATCCCATTCAAGCCGTGCGGTTCGTTCTTCGGTTTCATCGATCGATAGGTCGACGAAACTGAAGCCGGACTCAGGCACCTGGATAAGGAAGCGACGCCAGTCGTCGGCAGTCTCAAGCGGGTTGCCAACGAGGGCCTTCTCGTAGATGCCGAGGGTCACTCCGTCTGACAGGGGCTCAATCATTTCGGCCACACCTCGTCCAGGGTGGAGCGTAGCTGCTGTGCCGCAGCCTTTGGGTCGTGGACGTCGACGATTGAACGACCAGCGATCACAATGCCGACCGGATGGCTAGCAAAAACCGGGAGGTCCTTGGGAGTGATGCCTCCAGTGACGGTGACCGTGAATCCCATCTCAGCGAGTTCGTCGACCCGTCCGAGATCCTCTGGCTTCCAGGAGAGGTCTCCGGCGGCCTCACGGTCGCGGGAACGCTTGACGATGACATGCTCAACGCCCAGCTCACGCCAGCGGCGGGCACGATCAGCGTCGTACCACTCGTCGGCGAGCTCGACCTGAACTTCGCCACCGAACTCCTCTGCCACCTTGCACACCTGGTCGATGGTGGTCAGAGATGCCCCGGCGACACAGGAGACGAGATCAGCTCCGGCTTTGAAACACATCCGGGCGATCTTGGCCCCAGCCTCGGCGATGCGGACATCGGCGAGAATGGTCTTGTCGGGGTAGGCCGCCCGAATGGCGCGCACCACGCCCATGCCCTCGGCGAGAACCAGGATAGTGCCGCACTCAATGATGTCGACGTCATCAGAGACCTTAGCCAACGGGGCGATTGCCGATGGCAGGTCGAATGTGTCAAGAGCGATTTGAAGGCGTGGCATTGCCGTCACCCAGCCAGCGGCTCGAAGCCGAAGAAGGCGGCGGCGTTGTTGATAAGCAGGTCGTCAACGTAGCTGCGGTCAACACCTTCGTCCTCGACCAGGCGCGGGGCAAAGACGGCGGGATCATAGTCGATACCCGAAACCGAACCGTAAACCTTCTGGTACGAGGCCTTGCCGGAATCAGTGCCCAGGAGGATCTGCTTGCCGTAGCCTTTCTCACCAAGGGTCTTGATGAGGTTGACGCGGGTGTTGTCGGGCACGTACTTGATACGGTTGGTGCCGTCGAGTTCAACGTAGCAGCCGAGCTTGCAGATCTGCTCGTGGACCCACGGATCCCAGTTACGCTGCATGTGGCCGATGGCGATCTTGGCGGGATCGACGCCTTGGTCGACGAGGTAGCGAGCCTGCTCGGGGCCACAGGTGCCGGCGGTGACGTGGGTGTTGATGGGGCAGCCAGTCTCCTTGGAGGCGATAGCGACAGCCTTACCGGACTTCTTCTCCCATTCGGTGATCTTGCCGTACGCGGTAGCCCACTTGATGACGCCGGCCTTCACCTTGGTGCGCTCAACGATCGGGCCCATATAGTCGAAACGGTCGATGCCCTCGACAATATCGGCGATCAGCAAATCCGCGATCTGGTTGACGGTGTACTGGTTGACCCAGCTCTGACGCCACTCAAGGTAGACCTTCTGCTGGTGAAATCCGGTGGCCTGGACGACCTGGAGGCCTGGGACCTTCTCGACAACTTCAAGGGTCTTGAGCACACCGCGACCCGAGGATGCGGGGCACATGTCGACGACCGTGGCGCCGTCGGCCCAGCTCATGGAAGCTTCGACGAAGTAGGTGGCCTCTTGAGCGGCCTTGTCGACGTCGTCGAGCAGGTGGTCAGGATCGATGTAGACCTCACCGGCGCCAACACGGATGAGGTGGTCGTGGGCGTTGACGACGCCAAGCGTATCGGGTGAAACGTCGCCAGTGATGGTACGAACGACGGCCATTGGGGTGATTCCTCTCTCACGACTGTGTGACGAGAACCATTCAGCCGTCAGCCCGACATCCTTCGCAAGGCCATGGACTCACATATGTGAATTCACTAAGCGCTAAACCGCCAGTAAGATGGCCTAACACCGCGTTTCAGCGGGGCTTCTAGCATAAAGATTCACATTTGTGAGATACATATGAATGACCGCGAACACATCCAGACCCTACTGACCGTGGCAAAGCGATACTGGTTGGAAGAAGCAACTCAGGCCGAGATCGCTGATGAGATCGGCTACTCCCGATCAATGGTGTCGCGCCTACTCGACGAAGCGCGGCGTCGTGGAATCATCACGTTTACCGTGCAGCACCCGTTACAACGAGCACTTGAGTTGGAACAGGACCTGACGCGCACCTTCGGATTAGCGTGCGCGCGCGTAGCCATGTCAGATGACGACTCTGCGGCTCACGAGGTATCACGGATGGCTTCCGATCTCGTGACTACATATATGCACCCGGACTCGGTCATCGCACTGTCGAATGGGCGTGGAGTAGCTTCGGTGGTGCGCGCCATGACCCCGACACGTCATCCTGAAGCGACAGTGGTCCAGGCAATCGGGGGGACAGCGCGGGGGAATCTACTCCTAGACTCCCCCGAACTGTGTCGTCAACTGGCGGAGCGACTTGGCTGCGCTTACCGAGTGATGCCCGCGCCAGTGTTGGTATCGAATCCGCAAGTAGCAGCGGCTTTAAAGGCGGAGAAGTCCATTGGAATGACAATCGCTATGGCCTCCCACGCCGACATCCTGGTGACGGGGGTAGGCGCGGTCGGAGTGAATTCAGTGGCACCGATTTTCGATCACGTGATGCCCGAACGAACTCACGCCGAGTTGTTGTCGCGGGGAGCGGTCGGCCACATCTGTGGGCACCACATCAATGCTCAGGGCCGTCATGTCGATGCGGACTTCTGCCACGGGTTGATGACGATACCGATCGACCGGATCCCGTCAATCACCCACGTCATCGTCAGTGCTTTCGGAGCTGAAAAGGTGCCAGCTTTATCGGCGATCCTTCGAACCCATCTGGTAACGGATCTGGTAACTGACATCGCAACTGCGAAAGCCGTGCTGGATCATCGCGGCTGAGGTTGGGGTAACTAACGCACTGTTACTGTCGGAAGTATCTCAAGCCGAGGAGGATTCCTGTGGCCCCTGGCCTCACCATCACCACAGACGAGCTCGTCGCGGCCATTGCCAAATGCCGGTCGACACTGGAACATGTGTGGGGGTGGCTCAGGTGTTGGCCACAAACTGTGCATCATGTGAGCGGGATGGCACAACTAGTCACGGAGTGGTTCAAGGTCTCGGAATACGTAAAACAGTCGGACTGACAGGACCGTCACCAGCGGAGCGCACTACGTGGGCCCGCTGTACCTGCGTATTGACGGCCACAACAGTTTCGCCCAGCCCACGGCGACTGCCACCGAAGTGACCACCAAGCGGATGCCCACCGGAGCCGGTGCCGCGATCGTTGCCGGCCATGACGCCCACCACTTCAGTGCCCTCTGGCCCAGTCTCGAGCCGTGGGCTTATAAGGGGTTCATCGGCTTAGGAATGGTCACCAGCTGGCGGTAGCGGCCAAGGGCACAACCGAGGCCGCTATGAGCACTAACCCCATCGCTTTTGCGACGCCGCTACCCGGCCAGGACCCGCTCGTCTTCGACTTTGCGACTTCCTCAATTTCTCACGAGGACCTGCAGCCCATGGCTCACACGGATCAGACGCCCCGGAACCGGTATTGACACCGCGGATAAGGAGACCGACGATCCGTCTGAGATTCTTGAGAAGGGCAACATCCTGCCCCCTTCGATGAGCACAAAGGAACTCTCATCGCCATGATGATCGAGATGACGGCAACTGGATTGACGGGTACAGGGTTTTCCTATCAGGTAGCCGCAGAAGCCCCAGAAGGCGTGTCGACCTTCCGCACCGGCCAGCTGTATATCTTATTGGATCCGACCCGAGACGGGAATGACGCCTATGCCGACCGGATCAGCGAGTTCGTCGAGATACTGGAGCAGGCCGGGTGGGATCACATCCCGGCCCGCAGCAGGCATCGCCGTCGTGACAAGGCGATGGAGAAAGGGATCCTGGTTACTAACGAGCTCGCAGCTTTGCTGGAGAAGTGAACGAAACGCTCCCAGGCAGTCACCACAGCTGATGACATGACGTCGTCACCCCGTCGAAGCCGACTGAAAGGAGGTCATCCACGACAGCCCGGGAACGAATGAATCCCCGGCGAGAAGAGTGCGCTTCGGCTCGCTGTTCCGCACGGCGTGATAGGCACCCTTGGCCATCGGTCCGGGAAGAATCTCGACGGCATCCGTCCGCAGCTTTTCCAGGATTCGAAGAGCTGTCTTCAAGGCAATTGAATCCAGTAGAAAAACTCTGAAAATTGTGTTGAGTCCTCATTTTTGCGCAGTTTCGATCACCCGGGCATTCGCGCTGATGACCGTGTCGACGCCGCACTATTCCTTGAGGAATGACAGGCCCGCCGAATTCGGATGAAGGCCGGACATCATGTCGGCATGCACCACGACTTTCTTCCCTGCCGTCAACACGTCATGGGCAGCCGACATCACAGTATCGAGGGCCACGTCAGTGAGTAGAACGTTATGAAGTGTTACGTACTGTTTTTCGCTATCCGGAAGCGTAAGACCAATCCACTCCTCGATTGAGTTCACGATGCGAGCCGCTTCTGGCTCTGCATTGGGAACTTGGGATTTAATTTCGGTCATCAGCTCATAGCCTGGGCCATCAGTTAGGGAATTTCCTTTGTGAATACGATCGAGCGACGCAACTACATGCGACACCAGCAGCCCCACCGATTCATTGTCCAACTTGTCGTCATCCACCACGTCGCGGATCGCGGTTTCTACCGCATCTATCCACTCTGTTGGCAGAGTAGACGTCTCTCTAATGATTTCGAAACGACATTTAAATTGTTCAGCCATGTAATTCTCGCAAAAATTGGTTTTAGTATCTTGGCATCGTCTGGTGTGCCATTACTGCCCTCACTACAGATATGATGTCTTCGCTACCAAGGACCTTCAATACATCATCCCCAATCGCATCAGAACTGTCCCACTTGACCAGCACGGCGTTTGTGTTTCCAATTCCTTCAAGTTCAGGCATTGGAACTATCACTACATCTGACGGCAGTTTTGAACGAGCTTCATCGGCGTTCCATATGGTGGCGTCGAAGAGATCGCCCTCAAACCCACGAGATAGCTGGTTGTACGTTGTCTCAACTACCATGTCATCGCGGAGCCGAGGGAACGCCTTCCTTGCAAGAAATATCTGGTCGGGAGACGATGGGTCAACGGCGACTCTCAAGTGAGGATCTTGAATGTCACGACCGTTCTTCATCATGATCTGATGCGATCCAACATACGTCCCTGGACCGAAGTCCCTAATGACTTCGAGATGCGGGTTCTCGCTGGATGCCATTTTTGACATCACCGCGAGGTCGATTCGCTCGTCGCGGAGGAGGTTAATGCGTTCATATGCTCCTCGGACATACGGGAGACTAAGAGGAACACCAGCATCCTCAAAGGCGGCATGGAATCCCGTCGCTAATGCTTCATATCGAAGGGTGTAGGGCAATGGCATCGCGATGACGAACGTGCCCCTTCCCGAGATGTCCCACAGAGCGGCTTTGTCGATCTTGGTCACATAGGTACCAAGATGACCGTGGGTCTCCACTCTTAACGCATCCACCTCCGCGAGCACGCCGAGCGCGGCTTGGATCGTTCCTTTTCCGTAGCCGTAACGACTTGCGAGGTCCTGCATCGTCGGGATCTGGTCACCAACTTGTAGGCCCCCAAGGTCGCGTGACAACAGCATCGCGGCCTTGCCAACCCTCGTCATCAGTGCCCCTAGACGTGTCATACAGAGGACAATAGTCAAAAATCTGGATATTGACTGTAGGTGTCCGCACTTCGATCACTGAGGATGATCGGAGACCTCTGTAGGTCAGACGCCGGAAGGATCCGACACGTCAGTCATCGCACTGTAGTCCTGTGCCCCGAGGCCGTAACCGGTACCTCGATGACCGGTTGGAAGATGAGACACCGGGCACCATCAATGTCGCCGCGCGTGGCGGAGGATCCTCAGTCCTCCAACTCCTCACCAAGCCCCAGCCCACGGAACCGCTCAACAATTCCCCCAAGGCCTTGATCACTCGGTTCTTCTTCTCGGCGTGAGGGTTCCCGCCAGACCTGCCTGCACCGCCAAACTGCGACATCGGCCTCATGACCTCGATGATTCCGGTTCCGGTGGTCTGCACCTCTCCGTCGCGGAAGGCATTGCCCATGAAGTTACGCGTCTCTTCAGGGCGCAGGTCCTCATCCCGGATGATCTCGTCGAGCTCTTGGTTCCGTTTTGTGGTGATGAAGCGTCCCCATTGTGAATCAACGGCCTCGTCAACGCTCATGATCGCAACGAATTCTTCGACGAGATCCTTCATGTTGGGTAGGTTCGGGTTGGCGTTAATGGCACGGTAAATGGTCGGGGTCAGTTCGACATCCTCGCCATCACCACACTCCTTGCGGTGCTCCTCGACAAGCATGAGGATGTAATCGACGTTGACGGGGACCTGCTTAATGAGCTCAATCTCAAAGACGACGTCGTCGTGGTCGAGCCTTTCTTGTCAGCGTCCTGCTCACTGCGGGATTCGTTCCACGTTTCAGGTAAAAACTGCGATAGTCCTGCTTCTGACGCTCGGTAAGCATATCGTCGGCCGAGAATTCGTCGAACGAGGTGAGGATGTTCTCAAGCCTGACGATAGTACCGAACAGCTTGACGAACTCCTTGTTCGCTTCCTCTCCGACAATGGGTTGACCGAGTGGAAACCGAGCGAGGAGCTCTTTGACCTTCGCGGCGTAGTCCGTCAGGTAGTCCTTGTAGGGCTTGAGCAGGACGATGCCGCCAGCGTTCTTGTTACCGAAGAGCTCGAGGGCATTGTTGGTGGCGTCCTCAAGATCTCGGAAGCAGACGATGTTGCCGTAGGTCTTGACGGGATTGAGGATGCGGTTGGTGCGAGAATAGACCTGTAGGAGCCTGCGGGCTTTCAACGGCTTGTCGCCGAACAGGGTGTTGAGGGTAGTGGCGTCGAAGCTGGTCAGAAACATGTTGACGACGACGGCCAGGTCGACTTCGCGGTTCTTGAGCCGCTGCGAGAGGTCCTTGTAGTAGTTCTGGAACTTGTCAGAGGACGTGTCGTAGCTCGTTCCGAACAACTGGTTGTATTCCTGGATGGCGTCCTCCAGGAATACCCGCGAGTCCTCGGACAGCGCATCGGTATTCAAGGCCTCGTCGTCTAGGATGCCGCCCTTAGTCGCCTCGTTGGTCCCGTAGGAGTAGATGATGGCGATCTTGAGCTTCTTGTCAGGGACCAGGTCTTCCTGTTGCGCTGGAATTCGTTGTAATAGCGACGAGCGGCGTCAATGGATGCCGCGACGAAGATGGCATTGAACCCGCGAGCACGTTTGCACTGGCGGATGGCTTCGTCGACATGACGGACGCGGGTGGACTCACTGACGTTGACGACAACAGAGTGCTCGTAACTGCTCTCACGCTTAGTCTTCTGGTCAAAGTGTTCCAAGGTGTACCGGACGATCTGACTGATGCGTTCAGGGGCCATGGGGGCCTTCTCGGTGTCGATGCCGGTAACCTCGCGGTCCTCCGGGTTTCCGACCCTCATGGTGTTGATGTAGTCAACGCGGAAGGGCAGCACGTTCATGTTGCTGATGGCGTCGACAACGGAGTAGGTGTACAGCTTGTCGCCAAAGGCCTGCCCGGTGGTGCGCAGCTTCGGGTTGCCGGAGCTACCGCGATTGGCAGCGAAGATGGGCGTACCGGTGAAACCGAAGAGGTGGTAGCGCTTGAAGGCCCGAGTGATGTCGGTGTCCATGTCGCCGAACTGGGACCGGTGGCACTCGTCGAAGACTATGACGACGTGCTGGTTGTAGATGTCGCGGTTCTTGTTGCTGTGGATGAACGTGCTGAGTTTCTGGATCGTCGTAATGATGATCTTGGCGCTCGGATCCTCAAACCGACGCTTGAGGATGGTCGTCGAGGTGTTGGAGTTGGCGGCCCCCTTCTGGAACCGGTCGTACTTGCGCATGGTCTGGTAGTCCAAATCCTTGCGGTCAACGACGAAGATGACCTTGTCGATCCCGGGCATCATGGTGGCCAGCTGGGCGGTCTTGAACGAGATCAGGGTCTTGCCGGATCCGGTGGTGTGCCAGATGTATTCGCCGGCCGCGACAGTGCCAAGCTGCTTGTAATTGATCGAGGTGACTTCGAAGCTGTTGGAGGCCTTCGGGGCCGTGCGCTTCTGCTGATCCTTAAGGTGCTGGTTGCGAGTGGTGTTCAAGTAGTACTTGGTGTGGGTGCCGTTGGAGATGACGAACAGCTGGACGTACTCAACCAGTCCGGAGCCCACCCAGTAACCCCGTTTATCTGTACACCCAAGACGGGGCGTGCCCGACGTGAAATCATACGTGCCGACATTCGAGAACATGATCGCGTCGTATGACGGTGTCAGGCCCGCCATACGACGACCATCATCGTCTGTTGGAGTGGTGTGGCAATCGACCTTGTGAACCCCACACCACTTGACGTTGGTCAGGCAGTAAGCAGCCGCCGAGGGTTATCGATGACGAGACTGCGGCACTGCGCCTCCGAGACACCGCGGCTTCGAAGTTGAGCGAGAAACACCTTCGGTACGAAGGCGAAACCATTCCCACCATTGCAGGTCCACATCTGCTTCAGGAAAAGATCGTGACTGAAGATCAACTGCTGACCGTACCCTCGGGCAATGAGATGAGCGACGGCGTCAGCAGTATCAGAGACCGACGGTGAGACACCCTCCTTCGGAAAATTGATGTCCAAGCCGATCATGTCAAACTCTAGCCACACACCTCGATCAAGGAGCATTTTCTGGTAGTCGTAGTCATGGCCTGATGGGTCACTGTGGGCAAGCGAGACCTTAGCTGGATTGACCCCAACCTCGTCAAGGACCAAGTGCAATACGTCGGCTCCGTATCTTTTCCAACCAGGCATGTGAATATTCAATGCTGTCCGTGGCGATTCAGTCTGTGCCACAGCTGCGGCTCGCAGCGCGCCACGCTCAGCTGGCGTGTAGCTCGGCGATATTCCAACCTCACCGATCATGCCAGCTTGGATTCCTGTGCTCCCGACTCCCTCGTTGAGATCATTGAGGATGTTCTCGGTCTGGATGTCGATCGCTGTTGCGGTGATGCGCTCACCTTCGAATTTCTCAAGGTAGGTGCCCGTGGACATGACGATATTGAGCCCCGTGCGTCGGGCCACCGCCGCTAGTCGTTCGGGGTCTCGGCCAATCGACGTCGACCCCGTCGCATCAACGATGGTCCGCCCGCCCAGCTCGGCGAAGGCTCGAACCTCCTCCGTGACAGCGTCCACCGGCTTGTCCCGCAAGTTGTCCTGATTGCAATAGGGGTCCTGCCGCAGGGCCCACATAAGAGAGGGCTCAACTCGCTTACCGACTAGGATTGAGGAGAACTCATAGCTGGGTTCGTCAACGACGCTCGACAGGTCGTTGAACAAGTGTTCATGAGGCAGCGTCATCCCCATGTTCTCGGCCGGCACATCACCGGTAACGGTAGTCAGAACATTGTTCTCTGACGACATCGTCATTTGAATACCTCCTGCTCAACGGGATTCATGTGTCATGGAATCGATTGTCAATGTGCCCTCGATCCCACTGTCGACATCGGATCTCCTCGAGGGGATCATGGCGATGCCAGATGCGATCAGGGCGACCGCTGCACCCAGGACAGTGACGAAGTAGACCTCATTGCCCAGTGCAGGTATCAGCGTGTCAATAAGAACGGATCCGAGCAGCTGGCCGGCTGTAGAGGACAGCGCCAGAAGCAGTAAGCCGAGTTTGCGTACAAGCAGAGCCATCAGTGCAATCGAGGCGAGCCCGAGTGGACCCCCAAGGTACATCCACCAGCTCCCAGGAAGGTTGAAATGTGCGTGCCCTACAGCCATTCGGAGAAGGAATACGAGAAGCAGAGCAGTGAAACCCACGAAAAAGTTCCACGTGATGGACACGAGCATTGAACCGGACAGACGACCGATATTGGAGTTTCCGGCTGGCTGCCATCCAGCAAGGAGCCCGGCGACAAAAGGAAGAATGGTCAAGGCCACCGCGTGAGGAGCTTGAAAGTTTGGTGACACTACAAGTAGTGTGGCAACAATTGCAAGGGCAGCACCAATGATGCGCGCAATGCTCAGCGGCTGTTTGAATTCGACGCCAATACCCATGCGATCACAGACAATTCCCGAGATAACCATTCCGGAGATAAGGGCCGTCTGGAATGTGGCGACCCCGAGAGGCCCCGCCGAGATGCCTTCAGAAAGGACAACGGCTACGCCGCACAACCCGGCGACGAAGTTAGGCCACGGCACGTCGCAATGCCGCGCCTGGCGAGGCAGGGCGAACAGAGCTCGCCTCTTGGCTCGGTCAGGTAGCACAATCAGGATCATGAGGATCAGGCCACAGCCAAAGGAGATCGTCGCGGCCAGGTGGCCATCTCCGACTTCGGTACCAAGTTGGCCATTGACGGCGGACTGCATTGGGCTCAGCATGCCCGCCAGAACAGTGAGGATCACGAACAACCCGGTCGAAGCCATGACGGCCCCTACTGTGCCGGGAGGTCGGTGATCATAGGATGATTGCGTCATTGCAAAAACATCTCCTTCGTATGGATCATTTTCGTATGGGTCATTTCCCAGCCAGCCAGGCCACCGCGTTGTCAAACAAATCGGTGTATCCAGGCCAGTTCATGAATTCTTCGGGCGCCCAATGGGGCGACACATCTGAGGCGAATGCCAGGGTCCGTCCACTGCCAACCTCTCGAACGGTCAGTAGGGGATCACCCTCGACCACGGCGAGGACGGCGGCATCCGCTCGAGCCTGCAACCGCTGGTACCCAAGCACGATCGGCCACGTTGAGGACAGCCCCTGCGTGACCGGGTGTTGCACTCCGGTCAGTTCGCCGCAGACGCCTTCTGGGCTCTCGACTCGATCATCGTATTTGGAGATCGTTACTGGAAGGATCTCCTCAACCGGTGTACCAGAGTAGTTCGCTTTCGCCTCGAAGCCCTGAAAGCTCAGGTATCCACCAACCATCATGAGCCCGCCGCCCTGGTGAACCCACTCACGCAAAAGCTTTAGTCGGTTGGGCATCGGGCGGCCCGTCTCGAACACCGATGGCGCAAGCAGCAGCGTATTGGCCCCGCAGTCGGACAGAATGACAACGTCATACTGGTCGAGGGCTTGAAGTGTGGTTGGAAAACTCGCGGCGACGTCGTGCGACAGCAGGTGGGTCACCTCGTGACCACGCGACCTGAGCGCATTAAGCAGTTTGGTGCAACCGATGTGCAGCTGAGTGTGGGGGAATGCATCGTAGCCCTTGTGGTCAGTCGTCGCACTGATCCACGACTCACCAGCCAGAAGCACTTTTGACATCTGTGGCTCCTCCTCGAGCAATCATGTTGCGCAATCGTTGCGCAACGTTTTGTGTTGCTTTATACTACGAAGCACAGATCGGCTTGTCAACCAATTTCTGGGGAGGGCGTTGCATGTCACTGTCAGCAGTGGCGCGTGCCGCGGGAGTATCGGTATCCACGGTGTCCCGGTATGTGAAGGGCGAGTTGGCACTGAAACCAGAAACTGAGCGTGTGGTCCTCGATGCCATGCATGCGGTGGGGTTTTCCATGCCGCATGACCACAAACGAGGGTCAAAGGTTGTCCTGGTGATGCCTGAACTGCGAAATCCCTACTTCGCCAACGTCGCGGAGGCCGTAACGAAGGCATGCAACGAACGTGGTTTACAAGCACTCATCTCAGTGACCGGCGGCATCGCACATCAAGAACGCCAATTAATAGATGCAGCAGCGCACATGGATGATATCTACGGTATTCTTTATATTGGAATGACTGCGGAAAACCCCGCCCTCGAGGCCGTGGCCGCCAACGTGCCAGTAGTCGTGCTGGATGAGCCAGTGGGTTCCGGAGGCCAGGATAGGATGCCCTTGGTGACGGCTGACAATTTCGACGGAGCCTTCCAAGCCACAAACTACTTGATCCAACAGGGCCATCGCGTCATCGCTCACGCCGGCGGGCCAGAGGATTTGTCATCCACTCGGCAACGCCTTCGAGGCTATCAAGAAGCACTCGCGTTCCACGGAATCTCGGTAGCGCCTGAGCTGCAGTTCCATGGACCATACAGCGAGACGTACGGGATCAATGTGCTCACACGAATCCAGAGACTGAACACTCAACCAACCGCCATCATGGCGGCCAGTGACATCGTCGCCATCGGCATCGTCTCTGGCGCTGAGCAATATGGCATCTCCATTCCTCAAGATTTATCTATTATCGGCTTCGATGGCATATCAGTGGGCGCTTGGCTCAGACCCAAGCTCACGACTGTCGTACAACCCGTCGAGGGCATGATTTCAGCTGCATTTGAAGAATTACGACACCTTTACGAGAGAGAAGATATACGAAATCATTCCCTGGCAATGGAACTACGCATCCGAGAATCCTGCACAAAGGTCAATTCTGATCAATAATTATTCCGTCCAGCACAGAGCCTGGGCCAGCTCTCGGAACACGAGACAGACTCTTCACAGATGAGCGTGTAAGTGGACAGCCGGGGCTGAGTGGCGACAAGGATCGAGGCCCTTGGATGATGAAAATCCTCACACAGCCATCACCAAAGACCTCGACATGGACGACGCTACCTTCACCGACCCCTGACCTGACCACGTTCTGCCTCCCGGACGAGCCAGGCCCTGAGCGCGCCACGCTGCTGTGCCGACCGGTCGAGCTCGATGACTTGTGTCATCGCTGCGACTGTCGCGGATCACCTCGTGACAGCGTGATCCATAAACTAGCGCATGTCCCGTTCGGTCAGCGCCCCGCCATTCTCCAAGCGCGGCTGCGTTGGGCCTGGAAGCCCTGGTGGTCATCCTTTTGCGATGAGCTCGCCTCCCGAGGTCTCTCGGGGCGCGTGGAACACCGCCAACGATGCGGTACTGACCGAAGGTCACCGGCTGCTCATCGAGCTCACCCCATCTCTACTGACACCGGTGCCAACCACTCGTTCCATATGATCCGGCTGACCGGCGACGCTCTGGATGCGTGACGACATCCGCATTTTCTTCGACCACCACCGTTCCAGCAACAGTCCCACCCCAGCCCTCAGCAGCCAACTCGAACATCTGCTCGGCACAACCCTGGCTTCCGCGACCTCACCCACTGCACCGCCCGATCACTGCTCAAGGCCGACAGGTCCTAACCAGTCCCACACCCCGGATTGTGAAGAGCCGGTTCTTGACCTGGTTGAGCGGTGCACGTTTGAAACATTCGTCAAGCACGTGATCCGGTCGCTACACAAACGGATGTACTCGACGCCGGAGTTTGAGGTGTCCTAGGAGAAGACCATGTCGCGCACGACCTACCGGGGTGAGGCATGACCGCACGGATTTGGTGCAGCCCTGCGTACTCCGAATCAAGGAGGCCCGCAGATTGATCCGATCGACATTCAGGTCACCCCGCGCTGGGCTGAAGATCACCCGTGGTGCCCCGAAGGGCTTGGTTCTTTGGCTCCGTGACAAAGTACTCAAAGAGTGCTATCCGCTGCCAGACACCGTCTTGAAGCTCCAGGAATCGACTTCACTGCCCCGAACGACCACTGACATTTTTCTGACCTCGCAGCATGTGGGTGAGTTCCTGAACCGCTTGAATGACGACATCAAGATGGCCACCGAATGCATTGTAAAAGAGCTCGCTTACACTCTCATCGATGGGATTCAGTACGAGCCAATTGATGGCAGAATTTGCAAACTTCGCGAACTGAAAACTGACGGGATCGAGAAGACGGACCGCTTGATACATTAGCTTTACGAGATGACTGACAAGGAGAAGACATATTCAATCAAGTGTCCTTTGGCTCGGTTATGGAGAAACCGTTCGTCAACTATTTGGATGGCCATGAGGAGGTCAAACTGTTCACGAGCCGGACGACAAGTTCCGCACCCCGTTCCACTCGGGGACTATAACCCGGGCTGGGCAATCATCGATCATTAGGATCAAGGACGGCGCCTATCGGCTGTCTTTGGTGCGTGAGACGAAGTCCAGCCAAGATCCAACAAAGAGAGCCGCTCCGCGAGTATGCGAAGATCACAGCGCCGATGAAGCACTTCACGGTCGTCGGCATGGACTATGCCGTGAGTTCTCCTGACCGTTGGGAAATCCAGGAGACGAATGCGTGTTGCAGCACCAAAATGACTACGAAGCCCAGTTCTATGCCCACGAGCCAGATCGTCCTATTCAGCTCGGCCCGTCACATCTCCTGCTGATGGGAACCATTGCCAGCCTCCTGCGCCACGCGCACCTAGTACTTCGGAGAACGTGATTGAGTGTATTCCTACCCTCCACCAGTTCTGGAGACCATCGCGTTCCGGCCATACGAACAGCGTCGACTGATGAGTCACCAGGCTGAAGCTAGTCTCGATGCTGCGGCTCGTGAGGTTGTCGATTGTGTGGGGCGAAGTAGCGGCAGGCCGTCGTCAAGATGAGAGTCGATGAACGATCCGTCCAATCAAGCGGCTCGGGTGACAGGCGATGATGAGCTCACAATGTTGGTGGGGATACAGCATGCTGTATCCCCACCAACGTCCCCTTCGAGTAGACGTACTAGCGCTGCGGTAGTCGCTGTACAGAAATGCTGTCGCTGAGTTCGGACAACACCGCTCCCTTGTCGTCAGCCGCCAAGAATCGTTCTGCGGCATCACGAGTGGCACTCATGACGAGGCTGACATTTCCTTCCCGCTCATTGGCAAAATCAACCAGACGATTCGTTACGCTTTCTCGATCTCCGTGAATATCAACGAGGCTCGGGTCTGCGGTGCCGATTGAAATAATCTTGTGGTCACCATCAAACTTAAGGATCAGACTGGCCCACAGTGCATTGTCATCGTGAACTGCCAGCACCGCCGTACTGTTTGGCCGTACGAACGACATAGCAGCGGCGGCAACTTCGTCGTGCGACGCGCCAAGCTTCCACTGGAGGCCAAGAGTTTGCGCAGCAGGCGTCGGAGCCGTACAAATGGAATCAACGTACTTATCGGCCAGGAGTGTCCAGCTACGCGTCACGTATACGTCCAGATCCTCATCCGCGGACCAAGCGTTTTGGTACTCGGCGAAGTACTCATCCATTGCATCGCGCTCAGCCACGAGAACGAAGTCGACATCCTGCTTATTCGCCTCGAACAGCGCTTTGGCAGCTTTAGGCAAGTCGGCGACTTGAGCCGGTGGCTCCTTAACTTCCAATCCCTGAGTGTGACGGCATTTCACTACGCTTCCCTTTTCGAGAAGACAGATAATTCTCCGTGATTCTTTTGCTGAACACAGCAGTAGATCTTGCGCATTACGCCATTGATCTACATCAAGGTCAGCCATCAAGACATCGCCATGAAGCATTTCTAAATTCCTTTCATCCCTGCAAGAAGCAGTCATAAATGTTGATGGAGTAAGGCGGCATCGGCACTGTCAATATATTGCCGTCGAACTGCGCTTCAGTGTTGCACCACAGCTCGGTGGCGCTGTTGACAGAAAATGGCAGCTCGATCGTCGCATCAATCTGTTCGGCTGTCGGATTCGCAACAAAGACCACCCGACGGTCATCCGACTCAAGATCGCGGTGAACAACAACGTCAAGACGAGAATCGTTACTGCGAACAGGCAGGACCCCAGCCTTCGCACATGCAGCGTCAACAAGAGCACTCGCGTTGGCTTCGTCATCCAGGACAAACCAACCTGCGTCGGCTGCTTCGACAGCGTCCTTGAGAATGGTGCATGGCTGCATGAGCGAGTCGAACTCAGGCAGCTTCGGGCCAACTACAGCAACTCCGCCCTGGCTGACGAAATCCACCAGTGCTTGTTGCAGTTCAGCGTCAAGGTAATCCAGCGTGGGCACGACGATCACTCGACGCCCCTTCCAACGTGCCGGATCAAGCGCCGTATCGGAGATGACAAAGTCATTCCCGCTGCTCATGAGTGCATCGAAGTAAGCTCCAAAAGCCTGACCCTTGCGGAGCTGAACCGGCTCATCGAAGCCCAGCGGTTCCTCGCTGATGGTGAGCGGATTCGCGTACTCACTGAATCCCGACGGAGTCTCGAGGAAATCACCGGGGAAGGAAACCAGCACAGCCGCGGCCTCGAGGCGATCGTATTCGCGGTTGGCCAACAGCAGTACCTGAGCATCCCGGCGCAACGACGCGAATCCCCCGTCGGACTGCATACGGTTGGCGCTGCCAAACATGGCTGCATGGTCTTCACGAACACGCCCGTCACGACGAATTGGAGAATCAAGCCAACGATCGCGCTCGACAAGCATGTACCGGCTGAATCCCTTAATGCCCTGCATGAGGGCTGCCTTGGTGACGAATTCTTCGTCGGCAAGATTGCCCGGGTGTAGGTACCAAGGCCAGACTCCAGCGATGAACTCCGGGATGTAGGGATACCGGCTCGTGCCTACAACGTATGAACCCACGGTCTTGACGTGGCTGTAGAGCTCCTTGCGCGAGTAGATGTCGAAACCGACAAAGTCGAGCTTCTCCTCCAACCGGGCGATGTTGAACGGGGTGGTAAAGCCCGAAGCAGCGCCGCCAGGGCCGAGGGGGTGAGGGTAGTTGTGGAACAGAGCGATCTTGTCCAAGCCACGCTCACGCATCATGCTGGCGAGGCGATCCATCGACGTGATGAGGTATTCTTCGCGGTATTCAATCCAATCGGCGTACCGAGGAATCTCATGCTGTGTCATGGCCTCGAATCGCCGTGGCGGTTCAATCTCACTTTCAGCTGCGAAATTCGTCCGGTAAGCGGAGTTCAGGTTCGTCAAGCTGCCGTACTTCTCAAGCAGGAACGAGCGGTACTGAGACAGGGAGTCGTCGCTGTAGTCAGCCGCGTAGGCGTTGATGCAGAAGAAGTAGGCCATCTCATTATCAACCTGAGCAGCAACGATGTTGCCCTTGGGATGGCAGTGACGAGCCAGAATCTCACAGATTGCGTCATACCAGAGTGCAGTCTCTTCAAAGAACTCATCCGAGGCGTAGTTCACTGCAGGGATTGGCTTCGGCACCTGAGTGAGGACGGTCCGGCCTCCCTTGGCATTACGCATCTGAAGATTTTCATTCTCCAGAATCCGCTTTGGATAGCCAAACCAAGTCAGTTCCGAGTTGATCTGCGGACCAGGACGAACTACGATATTGAGTTCCCTCTCCTCACAAAGAGTCAAAAAGGCATCAATATCCTTGTTTCCGGAAAAATCAAATACTCCTTTTTCTACTTCATGGATTTCCCAGGGGATGTAGATCGAGATCATGTTGAATCCCATGTCCTTAACCGAGTCAAGGATGGATTCCCACTTATCGCGATCGAGCCGCCAATAATGCACTGCGCCACCGTACAGCGACGCTGTGGTGTCATCGACCTTGAATGCGCCGTCACCGATAGATACCGGACGTTTACTCATGGTCTTTCCCATGATTTTTCCTTTCTTCTGAATTCGACTCTCACAAACGAATATGAAAAGTTGCTAGTCCCTACGAGCCAGCGCCATGGCGAGGATGATAATCACGCCGCGAATGATCTGCTGCTGAGAAGTGTCAAGACCCGCCAGGATTAGGCCGTAGTTGATGGTTGCCATGAGGAGTGCTCCGAAGAAGGTACCGATCACGGACCCCCGTCCACCCGAAAGAGCGGTGCCGCCTAAGATGACTGCAGCAATGGCGTTCATCTCGTCTCCGGCACCCCATTGGAAGCGACCAGATTGAAGTCGGCCAGCGTAGAGCATTCCCGCAATGGCGGCGCTGACGGAGCACAACAACATGACGCGAAAGCGCACTCGTGCGGTCCGAATTCCGGAGTATTCTGCGGCTGTATTATTCGCGCCAGTGGCCATAACCTGACGGCCAAAGCGCATCTTTTTAAGCACGACACTACCTACCGCGACAAAGAGAATCATCCATATAATCAGTCCCGGGACTGGCCCAATGCTGCCTCCACCGAAGTTTGCTATATACGTCATGTCCAGAATAGGTACAGGCGCAGAGTCGGTGACCCACTGCGCGGCCCCGAAGGCAATCCCCATCATCGCCAATGTCACGAGAAAGGACGGAATTCTAGCAAACGCGACCAGTGCACCATTGACACAACCAATCACGACGCCAAGAAGGATTCCTGCGAGAATTCCGGCGATAAGCCCGAAGTGCGAGAGAGCTAGCGCCGTGACAACGCTGGCAAGGCCGGCCACAGATCCCACCGAAAGATCAATCTCCGCGGCAGCGATGACGAAGGTCATGCCCACAGCGATAACGGAGACGATGGCGGCCTGCCGCAGGATATTCCAAAAGCTAGCCGTCGAAAGAAATCCTTGGTCGCGTAGCAGTATCGAGAAAATCAAGAGAACAACGACGAATCCTACGTAAATAATATCGCGTCGCCAGTCAAAAGTGAATCGCCCCGAGCGCTTGGCGGCGGTAGATGAATCAGGCATGGGTAGTCACTCCTTGGATGACAAGCTCAAGGGACTGCTCATCGGACACAGCGGACCGATCCACCTCCTTATTGATCGTGGAATTGCGCATCAGTAGTAACCGGTTGCTCATGGCGAGAAGTTCCGGATATTCAGACGAAATAACGACCACTGCATGACCGGCTGCAGCAAACGAACGAACCATTTCAATGATCTCCGCTTTGGTCCCGATATCAACACCGGCAGTAGGTTCATCCATCAGCAGCACTCGCGGATCTCGGCTAAGCCATTTGGCCAACACAATCTTCTGCTGATTTCCACCGGATAGTAGTGCAGCAGGCTTGTGCGGACGTGCAACTCGAATGTTGAATTTCTCAATCAAATCACTCGAAAGGGTCGCGAGTCCACGCTTGTTTAGCCAGCCGGCTTTTGAGTACTCGCGCAGATGCGGGAGCTCAAGATTGCTGTTGACCGAGTGGGGCAAGACGAGACCCTGCAACCGCCGGTCCTCCGGGACAAGGGCAATGCCATTTTCCAACGCATCTTGCGGATTCCTGACGGAGACTGACTTGCCGTCAACCGCAACCGTTCCGGAGGTGATCTGGTCAACACCGAACAGCGCTCTCACAAGTTCCGTACGACCAGACCCCATCAGCCCGGCCAGGCCAACAACCTCGCCCTCATGTACTTCGAAGCTTATGTCGTGCAGTCCATTGTCGGATGCGATCCCCTCGACCGCGAGTACAACTGGGGCCTGTGGGCAGGATCGGTGCGGGGTGTCAACCAAATCCACGGTCTTGCCCGCTACGCTCTCCACAATCTTCTCGGGAGTGATGTCGTTCATTGCTGAAGTCAACAGCCGCTTCCCATTACGCAGAATCGTGATGCGGTCAGCAATTCGGTATACTTCTTCCATGCGATGGGAGATGTAGACAACACCCATCCCGCTATCCGTGAGTCTGCCAATGAGCTCAAACAGTGAATTTGCCTCATGCTGCGAAAGGGATGCCGTTGGCTCATCCATGATGAGGATCTGTGCGTCCTCGGCAAGAGCCTTAGCAATCTCTGTCAACTGCCAATATGCGGTGGGCAACGATGACATCTCGGCAGTCGGATCGATGGCAACCTGCATCCTCTGAAAGAGTTCTTTCGCACGTTTAACCATTGCCGCGTCATTGATCACACCCCCTGATCGAGGCTCCGCATTCAGGAAGATATTTTGGGCGACGGTAAGTGTTGGCACCAAGCTAAATTCCTGGAAGACCATACCAATGCCAGAACTCTTCGCATCCTGAATACTGGCGAAGTGCTGCTCCTTACCGGAAATCTGGATTAACCCCTTGTCCAACGAGTAAACACCCTGCAGGATCTTCATCAACGTGGACTTACCAGCACCATTGCCACCGGCCAGGGCATGGACCTCGCCATGCAGCACCTCGAAATCGACTGAATCCAGCACCGTAACGCCGGAAAAAGACTTAGAGATTCCAGCCATCCGGACCAGCGGCTCATCGCTGGCCTCACGATGATTCGCGGTGGCGTTCATTTCCTCATCGCTTTCTGGAGATCTGCTGGCGGCTCAGCGTTGTAAACCTGCTTCCACGCTTCAAGTACATTTTCGTGAGTGACGGGCAGGGCCTCGAGGGCGACGTATGAAGGACTCTTCTTTCCGATCAGGGCGCCCGCACCGATACGAGCCTCAGCCACTCCTTGCTGATACGGCTGTTGCGCCCCTAACCCCACCACAAGCTGATCTTGCGCAAGAGCTATTGCAACATTCATTCCTAGATCCTCCGTGGCGATCTTGAGATCGCTACGACCACCCGAGCGGGCAGCTGCCATAACCCCTTCCGCCGGCACATCCCACACCGCCCAGATGGCCGCAAGGTTCGGGGTCTGACTAATCATGGCGTCGGCCACCTTTTGGGCATCGCCGGCAAAGTCCGGGCCAGCAATCCCCTGTGCCTTGATAATCTTGATGTCGCCGTAAGTCTGCTCAATCGTCTTTCGGAAGCCCTCATAACGCTGCTTCGTGACGAAGAAATCAGCCGAATGATAGATGACGCCGATCTCACCTGAACCGTTCAACGACTTCGCCAGGAGGTGGGCAGACACCACACCATTTCCGTAGTTGTCGGCGCTGACCACTGACTCATAGTTCTTCCCGGCTTTGAGGCCGGACGGAACGTTGTCCATGAATATAAGTTTTGCGCCGCTCTCAGTGATCTTTTTGAACGCACTAGCAGTAGCGACCGGGTCGGTGGGAATCGAGACAACGATGTCCGGACGCTTGGCTAGTACCGTCTCGATATTGGAGACCTGTTGCCCCGGATTGAAGTTTGCGTCGGTGACAGCAATTACCTCGACGCCTAGACGTGCAAACTCGGCCTTGAGTCCAGCGATCTGAGCTCTGGCCCAGTCGTTTCCGGCGTAATGCATGACGATGGCAGCAGTGGCTCCGTAGTCCTTAACCTGAGCAATCTCAGCATCGGTCAGCTCCACGGTGCTTGCCTTTGAAGGATCCTCACCGTTGGGGCCCTTGCTCAGAACCTTCCCCTGGACCTCTTTCAGAGCGGTTTCTGCCTTGCTCGCGACCTCACTATTGGTGGTCCCATTGCTAGTTGTCTCTACACTGCATCCCCCTACACCGCATGCCGCTGCGGCTAGCCCGGCAGCCATAAGAAAACTCCGTCGTTTCACTATGCCTCTCCTTTGAGTTGGACTGGTCCGCAACTTTGGGTGTCTGGACCCTCCTGCCATCATTGTGAACGTTCACTGTCAGCTTGTCAAGGGTTTCAGATACGCATGCGACTGGCTCTGACCGCTACAGTCCATCGCATGGACCCTTCAGGTAATACTCGCCGCCCAGGGCTGCACGACGTGGCTCGACTAGCTGGGTGTTCATATCAGACCGTCTCGCGAGTCGTGAACAACACCGGGGCGGTCAGCGACAACACGCGCTCACACGTGATGGCTGCAATTGCCGAACTGGGTTATCGGCGCAATGGTGCGGCGCTAGCCCTCAGAACGGCCAAGGCGGGCGCCATCGGCGTGGTCACCCACTCGTCCTGGCGCTATGGCCCCATGGGCGTATTGCACGGAATCGAGACTGCGGCCCGTGAAGCGGGAAAACACCTGCTCCTCTCAGTTGAGGAACGGGACTCATTTGCATCCTTAAAAGCCACCCTCGACTCATTCCGAGAGACGTTCGTAGACGGAATAATAGTAATAGCACCAATTGTTCACGAAGCAGAGCAGGCTCTGAAGATGATCGGCGAATCGGGGTGGGCCAGCGCACTTCCCATTGTCGTTCTTGCAGCAGACATTACCTCGCTGCCTCACGCAACCGTTATCTCCGAGGACCAAGCCGAGGGCGCACGTATGGCCGTAGGGCATCTTGCCGACCTTGGTCACGACAGTATTGGCCACGTGGCGGGTGGTCAGGATTGGCTGGAAGGCCGAGCCCGGCTGCTGGGCTGGAAGTCTGAGCTGGAGGCCCGAAACCTTCGGGTCAGCGAGCCAATCTTCGGAGACTGGTCGGGCGAAAGCGGTTTTGAGGCTGGGCAGAAGATCGCGGCGATGGCGGATCCACCGACCGCCGTGTTCGTAGCTTCTGACCTCATGGCACTTGGCGTTATGCGAGCTTTTAGAAAGCGGGGGATCAGAGTACCGGAGGACGTAAGCCTTGTCGGCTTCGATGACCACGAGTTCGCCGCACAATTCGATCCGCCCCTGACCACAATCCGTCAGGACTTTGCCGCGCTGGGGCGACTCTGCATTGCTACATTGAACGACTTAGGAACCCACGACGCTCGCATTATCTCACCAAAAATTATCGTTCGCGAGAGTACTGCAACCCCGCCCACGCGTTGAAGAAAGATTATTGCCCTCCTCACCGCAACCCAGTGCAGTTTCCGATGTGGCTCAGTCGCACGAGCCTTGTGTTGTGTACTCCCACTCCCGGGGCTGCAGGCTGTCCGGTCCGGTCTGTGCCCCGCATGACCGCTCATACGGAGTGGAACAGACTGATGCGACTGGTGAGCAAAAGCTTGAAAACATCCCAGATACCTCACAGCCCAGCGTGGGGAGCCACTCGGATTCCCGATGACGGTCAGGCTGGCACGCGATGACGAGGTACGAGATGCCGGACGAGCATGTCAGTAAGGCTGCGGCCGGGTCTTCGACGGCAAGGGCTCCCTCCCCTGCTGCGCTGCGACCTCGGCGTGGAAGGAGCCCTGGAAAGAGTCGAACACTTCTGCGTCAATCACGCGGGTGAGTTCGTCAAAACCCGCACATGTCGGTCCAGCTACAGCATCCCGGCCAAGCTCTCACTAGCTGTTGCGGCTCATGTGGTTGTTGACGGTGTGGGGAGTGCGACCGTGGGCACGTGAGGTCGACCGCCACCTACCAGCGAGGACAACCTCAACGACTCGATGAATCGGCCCGAGCACTGCCTGGTGACCGTACGACATGGCCGTCATCGATGAACTCAGCTCGTTCAAGAACCATCGGGCTCAGCACTTCAAACCCTTGTAGTCGTCAGGCATCGGATCTCGCGGCTTGTAGGGGCCACCGGCGCCTCAGCATCGAATGGGTTGATGGACCTCTGGGCGCAATTCCGACTCCTCAACGAAGGCCAACGTCTCAGACGCAGCATTTCCCACCATCGCAGCCGCTGATTTGTCCCGGACAAGCACAACGGTCAGCAAGCAGAGGGCCGGGTACACCTGACCTCCATTCCGTGGAAGACGGCTTGTCCTGACTGATCTACACCGAGGCCTGCGAGGACAAGACCGCCTCCCCACGATCGGGTTCCTCCACTAGGAACGGCTGTTCTTCGCCGCACACGGCATCACCCGCACCACGCGACTGGTCACCGACAACGGATCGAGCCAACCCCGGCGTCATCCTCAAGTCGTCTCCCTCGAGATCCGCACCCGGCTGTCCCTCATCCAGGGGCCGTCGAAATTCTGCTGTCGGAATGGCCCGGTCCACTCAACGACGAGCAATATCATTGCTGCCACCGTCCCGGAGCCGCTTGATGAAGCATTCTCAGCGCGTCCTCAAGCATCTCCGGCTCATGCCAAACCGGCAGTCGCAACATTGTCCGTTGTCCGTCATAGGCCGAATACCCCGGCCCAGGAGCCAGACGAATTCCCACCCGTTTCGCAGCTTCAGCAAGGGCTTGGGAATCAGTATGAGTATCAACCCACAACCCTGTACCGCCCTGGGACTCAGCCCATGCCCACGTCGGGAACACACCGTTGACAACTTCACACGTCGCTGTGCGTCCAGCCTGAAGGAACGACCGACGCTCCATACGCGCTTCCTCCACGTGCGTCAACAGATTGGCCGCTACCATCTGGGTTGGTATGGGGCCGGCGAGATCCTCCGCCTTACGATGCTCTACCAACTGACGAATCCGCGTCTGGCTGGCTCTAAGCCATCCGATTCTCAGACCACCCCAGAACAGTTTCGACAACGTCCCGACTGTGATCACCAGGTCATCACTCATCTCCCCTGCCAGCATCGGAGCTGGCGACCCTGATGCGGTCAGATCATATGAACAGCAGTCCTCGACCACAGGAACACCATGACGTTCAAGAAGTCCGGCCAACGCCGTTCGATTGCTCGAGAACATCGTCAGCCCCGTAGGATTGTGGATGCTCGTCTGGCAGTACAGCATCACCGGCGCACGTCGCAATCCACGCTCGACGAGCCCAAGATCGAGGCCGCCCTCCGTGAGAGGGACGGTCTCCACACGGGCCCCAACCAGTCGCAATTCTGAGAGCTCGCCCCGGTAAGTTGGCTCCTCAACCAGAACCATGTCACCAGCGGAGACCAGAAGCTGCGATGCAAGGTGGCTCGCGTGCTGAGCACCGTTGGTGACAAGAATCTGCTGTGGAGTCGTCGGAATTCCGTCACGGGTGAGCCGGTCCGCGAGTGCCGCCCGCAATACGGGCAGTCCGGCAGGGAAGTACCCGTCGGTGTCGAAGTAGACGTCGAGCCCTACCTGGCTTTCCGATAGCAGTCGTCTTGCGACCTCTGATGCCGGTAGTGCCCCCGTTGACAGATCGACCACCCCGGACGCGGCGTCACTGAACGAGAACAGCCTGCCATCGGTCCGCACTGCCGCACGGCCCGACCTCACCCGCGTCCCTGACCCGACGAGAGCCGCGATGTGGCCTGAGGCCTCAAGAATCCCAAATGCCTCTGCCACGGTATGTCGCGACACCTGAAGGGTCGCAGCACACGTTCGTTGCGACGGCAAAACCGCACCAGCCGGGAGGAACCCGGCATCGATGAGCTCCAACAGAGCGGTAGCCAGTGCCTCCGGAAGAACCTCTCCCTGCTGACTCCAGTCCCCCAGCATTCGACTCAGACTTGCAGGGTCAACTCTGACGACCACACCCGAAGTATCACTCCTCAGGGCAAGCAGGGCTACGACCCACGGGCCAATTGGGCTCAAGTGGCCCGGCCCGGTGAAAAACGCCGAATTAAGGTCATACACACACGATCACGAAGGAGTGTTCATGGCCACAATTGCCTTGCTAGGAACCTTGGACACCAAGGCAGATGAGTTCGACTGGCTACGCCAGAATGTCCTCGCCCGTGGTGACCACGTAGTCACCATCGATGTTGGCTCATTCTCCACCAGCCCGATGGCCGACTACTCACCTGATGACGTCATTCGCGCAGCAGGGGAATCACCAGCTGAGATCCGCGCACGCCATGACCGTGGAGAAATGATGGACGTCATGGGCCGTGGCGCCTCAGCCATCGCATCGAAACTGGCGGACCTTGGCAAGATTCATGGACTGCTGTCCGCTGGCGGGTCTGGAGGCTCATCCGTTGCAGCACCGGTGATGCAAGCTCTGCCAATAGGATTCCCAAAACTCTTGGTCTCCACGATGGCATCGGGGGACGTTGGCCCCTACGTCGGACAGACCGACGTCACCCTCATGTATTCAGTCGTTGATGTCGCAGGCATCAACTCAGTCTTCCGAATGGTCTTCTCGAATGCCGCAGCTGCCATCACAGGAATGGCGACCGCCTATGAGAAAACCCGGGTGGAAGGCCGCGCTCCTGGTGCCAAGCCGGTCATCGGTCTGACGATGTTCGGATTGACGACGCCTGCCGCCGATGAGGCCCGCCAAACATTGACCGACCTCGGATACGAGGTTCTCGTCTTCCACGCCACAGGATCCGGCGGCAAGGCCATGGACAAGCTCGCATCGTCCGGCCTCCTTGCAGGAGTGTGCGACCTCACAACCACCGAGCTCGCCGACGAACTCTGCGGTGGCGTGCTCTCTGCCGGACCTCACAGGATGGAGGCTGCCAGCGAAGCAGGAATACCTCAGGTCATCAGCCTCGGCGCTCTCGACATGGTCAATTTCGGCCCCACCGACACTGTTCCGCAGCGCTACATCTCCCGTAAACTGCACCTGCACAACCCGACGGTCACTCTCATGCGGACCAACGAGAGCGAGATGGCGGAACTCGGTCACCGTATCGCAAAGAATGCCGCAGCGGCTCGCGGACCTGTCCAAGTCTTCATCCCGGCCCAGGGAGTCTCGGGGATCGATCTCGCCGGAGAAGACTTCCACGACCCGATTGCCGACGAAGCCTTGTTCAAGGCGGTCCGAGACGGTCTCAAGGGCACCTCTGCCACCGTCATCACCCGTGATCAAAACATCAATGACCCCGGGTTCGGAAAGGCGATGGCCGAAGCTCTTCATGGACTCATCAACCAGTACTGACTAGAAAGGAACATCACGATGAACCGCACTGAAATTCTGGACAGATTCCGCAAGCAGGTCGACGAGGGCAATCCCATCGTCGGTGGTGGCGCAGGAACTGGTATCACGGCAAAGTCCGCCGAGGCGGGCGGGATCGACTTGCTCGTCATCTACAACTCAGGACGATTCCGCATGGCCGGACGGGGATCCCTCTCAGGCCTTCTGGCCTACGGTGACGCCAACGAGATCGTGATGGACATGGCCAATGAGGTGCTCCCGGTTGTCACCCACACTCCCGTTCTTGCCGGTGTCAACGGAACCGATCCCTTCCGAGTGATGCCTCGATTCCTGACTCAGGTCAAGGACGCAGGATTCGCGGGCGTCCAGAACTTTCCTACCGTCGGTCTCATCGACGGAACGTTCCGCGCAAACCTCGAAGAGACTGGAATGGGATACGGCTTGGAGATCGACATGATCAAGGCAGCACACGATCTTGATCTCGTCACTTCGCCCTATGTGTTTGACGTTGACCAGGCCAAGGACATGGCTCGAGCTGGCGCCGACATTCTCGTCCCCCACATGGGTCTGACGACCTCCGGAACCATCGGTGCGAAGACTGCCCTCACCATCGAGGACGCGGCTGCCAAGGTGCAAGAGCTCGCCGACGCGGCCAGATCCGTCAACCCCGACATCCTCTGCCTGTGCCACGGTGGTCCAATCGCCAACCCGGAAGATGCGCAATACATCCTCGACCACACTGAAGGCATCATGGGATTCTACGGTGCATCCTCGATCGAGAGGTTCCCCGCCGAGACCGGTATCAAGAAGCAGACCGAGGACTTCAAGGCCCTCACGTTCGAGAAGAACTGACGCGCTACCCCAGATGTCGGCGGGGCAACCACGATGGTCGTGGTTGCCCCGCCGAGCACCGTCGTGGTCCACCAGAGAAAAGGTGGTCGGCCTCACCTGTCCACTTCCGACCGGAGTATCCGCATTGGGAGCCACGCTACTCACTGATACGAATCGATTACTGCGTGACCATCGACTCCATACCCATGCAGGATGACATCCACGCGAAAACTGCACCATGCGACTAAACTCGGGCCAAGACAAAAAGATGCCATCACCACCATTCGAATGCGTCGGCTCAGTGCTCCCTGAAGGACACCGGCCCCCAGCAGGGCTGTTGCCGGGTCCACTGGCCACGAACGCATCTGGCAAATTCAGGTACAGCCCACGGTGACGACATGGGGAAGACCGCATCAAGCGCACTCAAGACCCGAGACGAAGCCCACTCGCCCAAGCCCTTCCGAATGCCCGCAATTAACTCGTGATCGTCCGCAAAGTTGGGTGTGCAGATGCGAACTGTTCCTTGGCAGTCGCCGACACCGCAAGCTCCAAACGTCGCCAACTCTTCCTTGACGCTCACGAGGCGTTACCGAGGTGAGATCCGACAAAAGGGCTATGTCTGCACTGACGCAACCGTCTGGGCTCACCGGCACTGATACGATCACTTGGTAGCGATGTCAGATGCTCTTTCGCGAGGGACTGGTAGCCACTTCACCAAGTGACGATTCAGCCACTACACCTGGCTGAGACACGGACTCGGGAGGAAGCCCCACCACGTCGATCCCACTGCACTTTCAACACAGCTCGAGACCTTGGAGTCCGTAGATGAACAAGAGGGTCACTTCTTACGATGTCGCGAAACTGGCGGGAGTTTCACGGAGCGCTGTTTCCGTCGTACTGAATGGCCGCGCCGACGGGATCGTGTCCGTCAAGAATCAAGAAGCTGTCAGAAGGGCAGCACAACAACTCGGATATCGGCCCAATCGCCTGGCCCGGAGCCTGAGGAATTCCACGACTCACACTGTTGGAGTCGTCACTGACTCAATCCTCTCGGGGGCATTCGGCGGCGCGATGATCAGCGGGGCAACGATGCGGGCCGCGCAAGAGGACTATCTCCTCCTGGTCATAGGCACCGAAAATGATCGGAACCAGGAGAAGCATGCCATCTCTGCTCTCCAGGATCGCCAGGTCGATGCGCTCATCTTTGCGGCGGAAGGTTTGAGCCCGTGGTCTCCCCCAGACTCATTCCGATCCGAGTGCAACATCCTGCTGAACGCCATCGATCCCACGCACGGAACGGCGTGCGTCATTACCGATGAGGTCCGAGGCGGCTATCGTGCTGCAAAGATCCTTATTGAGGCTGGCCATCACAACATCGCATACTTGGCTGGGACGCCTGACCTCATCGCTACCCATCGACGTTTGGAAGGCTTCAACACCGCCATGGCGGAGGCTGGCATCCGTCCACGAGTCCTCACCTGTGGATGGGAAATAGACCGAGGCCTTGAGACAGGTGCAGCGGTTCTCGCTTCGAGTGGCAGGCCGACTGGAATCATGTGCGCCAACGACCGTGTCGCCGCTGGCGTCTTCATCGCCGCAGCCCGGTTGGGGCTGCAGATCCCTGAAGATGTATCCATCGTCGGATACGACGATGACCCAAACGTTGCTCCCCAACTGGGATTGAGCACGGTCGGCATTCCTCACTGGGACATGGGAGCAAAGGCCATCGATCTACTGCTCGAGCAACTCGGAGGTTCTCAGGTCGATCACGACGAGGTCCTCGTCCAAGGACCTGTGATCAAGCGATCCTCGGTCTGTTCGCCTGTCGACCATCGGTGAGTCTGCAAGGTTGCAAGAATGGTGTGTCTCGTCAGATCGAGATCCACAATGCGGCATCACATCCGTGAGGGCAGATCAACCTGGTTCGTTCCAGCATGGTGGATTGGCGCCGGCTCGCTCCCGGGAACACGGATTTCGACGCCAGCGGCTGTCATGGCCACCACACAGTGTTCCCCATCGTCAGGATGCCGATTTGTGGCCCTGTTCTCATCCGGCAACCCAGCAAGCATCTCGACGGGATCGACTCCCTCTCCTAGCCACGTCATGTCTTCATCCGAAGCCTTGACCACGTCAGCCATCAACACAATATGGTCCAGATCATGGCGGGCACTATGCGAACTGTCCAGCAAGCTCAGGCGAACGTTCGGCCAGAGGTGATCGTGGCGGAGTACCGTGCTCTGCCCACCGTTTCGCCACAGCCTCGCGGCCTGGAGCAATACCGCAAGCCAATGAACCAGTAGAACGGCCAGGGAGTCACCGGAAATCCCGATACGAGGAAGCGCCCTATCCACGCGGCTAGGTCGACACCGCGTCCAAGACGCGCCAACCAACCGCGACATTCATTGGCGACCCTCCAGGATGTTCGCTGATCTGACCAGCATCGTTGACAACATCAATTTATGATTCACCGGTAACAAGGGCCCTCGACATGACCTTCTCCTTACATCGGTTCGTCACGGTGGTCATGGAGGTACACCCGGTATCTCACGATTCCAGTACTGAGGACACAGCACAGACGCTGACAGTGACCACTTACACACGGGACAGGGCCTGAGCATCATCACTGGTGACGCTCCACTCGGATCCCTCTTCTGGATAGATTCGAGTGGTGCAGCTACGTCCGCCATGGAATAGCTCGACCAATGAACCATCAACGAGCAAGGAACCGCCGGCAGGCACCCGCATAGTGCGGACATCACCGCAGACCGACGAGCAACTCACTACCGCCGACTCCTTTGCATTGACGACAAACGATGGGCATGCTGCCGCGTTCCAGGATGTATCGAGCTCACGACAATGCTCTCTCACGTACTCCTTGATCGGTGTCTGACACAGCCTTCCGCTCACAAGCGTGAGCTCACGAGGTGTCGTCAACGTACCGGCCCATCCTTGGGCGTCAACGGCATTGTCGTCCAGCAATTCCCATGACCAACCCCAGAGTAAAGTGCGACCGTGTGCTTGGTGTGCCTGCGGAGCATAAAAGGCAGGACCCGTGTCCAGAATGCCGCCGTCCGCCGGGAGGAACCGTGGCCCATCATCTGTCTGCGCCAGGTCCCCCACCATCCAGCGCACACCAGAGAGGTTTCCCTTGCCCCCCTCCCACACCCACAACGAAACAAGCAATACCCACTCACCGCCGATGTGGAGCAGATTCGGGCACTCCCAAATATTCGCTGGAGCCACACGAGACGCAACCGAGTCACGAGCATCAAGGAACGTCCCGAGCATCTTCCAGTGTTCGAGATCATCGGCTTCGTAAACCAGTACTTTCCCGTACCCGTCCGGCCCAGGTCTCCCCGAGCCCTGAATGACATATCGATGGCCACCAAGGATGAAGGGGAAAGGGTCACGTGTTTCTTCCACATCGTCACCCGTTGCGGGGGCGCTATATCGGTTCCTGGGAACCCAGACCTCCATGTCTGGGGACCCAGTTGCCGTCACGGCGACTGCTTCATTAGCATGCTCAGGAACAGCGGTGTACAGAAGCGTTGGCATCTCCCCGTCCATAACGAATGAACCGCTCCAACATCCTCCGGCGTCAAGACATCCTGCCCGAGGGACTAGCGCAAGATCATGCTCGTGCCAGGACACTAAGTCCCGGGTACTCCAATGACCCCAGCAAACCCGGTCATGTCTAGCGGAGTATGGGTTGTACTGAAAAAAAACATGCCATTCCCCATCGACATATGAAACACCATTCGGATCATTCATCCAGCCCTTATTCGGCCTCACGTGATTCCTCGGGAACGCTAAGCTCATATTTCCACTCACTTCACAGCTCCTGCAGTTAGACCTTCACGCAAGGGTCGCTGACCGACAACGAACACGATTAGAGCTGGAATCATCGACAGCACGACGCCGGCCAGCACTGTGGACATCGACCCTGTTCCAAGTCGCCCCTGAAGACTCACCAAGCCGAGTGGCAAGGTGAAGTTCTCGTTACTGATCGTCATAATGAGGGGTCGGAAAAACTCATTCCATATGCCGTTAAAAGCAAGGATACCCACGATGGCCATTCCAGGCATCGCCAGTGGCAGATAGATCCTGCTGAACGTCTTCCACGGTGAGGCCCCATCAACCCGGGCAGCTTCATCCAATGAGTCAGGAATGCCAAGAAAGTACTGCCTCATGAGAAAGGTACCAAACGCAGTCGGAAGAGCCGGAAGGATCAGAGCCAGAAGAGTATCAGATAGATGCATTCCTCTCATAACCATGAACACTGGAACTATCGTCACCTGCATCGGAATCATCATGGTCGCAAGGATGAGCGCAAAGAGGACATTATTTCCCTTGAAGCGCAACTTGGCAAACGCATAACCCGCCAACGCCGAGGTAACCATCTGACCAATAGCAGCCAATGCCGTCACCAACGTTGAGTTCCAAAACAGCCTGACAATATCAACCTTGCTGGCAACATCCCGGAATGAGGCAATGCTTAGCTCCCTTCGACCCAATTCATCAGTCGGAGTGAACGCAGTGAATACGGTCCACACCACCGGTCCCAGCGTCAAAAATAATGCGACCATCAGGATAAACATTTTCCCGACCAATCCAGGTGTCAATTGTCTTGATTTCCGAACTCTCGCGGTACTCTCAATGTTTTCAGACATCATCGACCTCACATGTAAAAGACAAAGCGCTTGGAAAGTTTGAATTGCAACCAGGTTGCTAGCATGATGATGGCCATCAATACCAGACCAACGGCGGACGCCAAGCCAAAATGGAGCTCTTGGAACGCTGTCTGATAAATCACCATGACGGCAGTCCTTGTCGAGTCGGCAGGGCCACCCTTCGTAAGAACGTACGGCTGATCGAAGATCTGCAGCGCAGAAATGATCGCCATAACGCTGGCGACTAGCACCGTAGGGCTCAAGAGCGGAAGAGTGATCCGCCAGAACCGGCTCCACTCCGAGACCCCATCAATGGACGCTGCTTCGTATACATCAGCAGGGATGGATGAGAGGCCCCCGATGAAGAGAAGAAACGTGAACCCAAAGTTCTGCCAGACATAGATGAGGATGGTAACAACGATCGCGCCAGTTCCCGTGGAGAGCCAATGAACTGGACTCATGCCAAGAATAAATAGCATCCGATTGACAACGTCAAAGTCCTCATTGAACAGATACGACATAATAAGCGAGACTGACGACGCCGAAAGAATTAGCGGAAAAAAGAAAGCTGAGCGAAAGAAGGATCGCACCCACGTTGGCATCCTCGTCTGAACCAGAACTGACAACACCAGCGCCACCGCAAGTTGAAGGAGGACTGCCGCAACAACAAATCCAAATGTATTGGCAAACGACACTCGTATCGTAGGATTTTCTGCCAGCTCCACGAAGTTTCGAATGCCGACGAATTCTGGGGGCGAAATGATATCCCACTCAAAGAAAGCCAGGACGATAGATCCAACCATCGGCACCAGCATGAATATCCCTAGACCTATCAGGGTAGGTGCAAGAAATAACATCGCCAAGCGACGTTCTTTTTTCAACGTCTGGTTTTTCTTGTGCGAATTAAACATCATTTCTTTTCCCCCAAGGCGAGCTCAAGATCACGCTGCATCGCATGGAGAGCCGTAATCATCCGTGAGTAAGAACCGCCGACGGCACCGACAACATTCTTGGTCAGTGCAGTTTCAACAGCAGCCCCTCGAGGTGGAGCAGGTATGGGTTCAGAGTTGGGGAATCTATCAAGGGTTTCGTAGAAAATATTCCAGTGGTTCGGACCTAATTTTTCATACAATTCCTTGTTATGAGATCGTCGAGCACTGCTTGAATCGGGATGCGTCTGTGCAATCCTCATACCGTCAGGTGACGTGCAGAACTTCAACCATTCCCACGCTTCATCCTTACGCTTAGATCCGCGCATAATTGCATATCCAGCAGAACCGAATGAATGTTTCTGGGTCCTTTTCTTCGGGAAGTATGCTACATCATAGTCATTTCGCCTCATGCCTGCCTGGTCAAGACCGTAAACCCAGAAGCCTCCAGCAGGCGTCATGCCAATGAGCCCATCACCGAACCTGTTGACGAGTTCGTTCCCGCCACCTTGAACAGGACTGGAGGCAAGCCCCTCTGACACAAGTTCGCGCATGAAATCGAAGCTCTCAATCACCCGGGGATCGAGTGCATTTGCGTCACCCCAGCGATAACCACCACCGCGACGCTCTTTCTCAGGATAAAACTCATCCCACAGCCACTCGCCTCCGGAAAACTGCCTGGGCGTCAAGAAATTCGTGTCATTGGTACACAGCCATGGCACAATTCCTCCCCACAGGCGGTTTGTCCAGAAAAAAGGACGGAATTCCCCTTTAATTTTCTTCCTCAATTTCTTGAGGCAGTCATGAAAATCATCCCATGTCCAGTCCACATCCGGATACCCCAAGCCAGCCTTGGCCATCGCGTCATGTGACATGTACATATTTGCAGCATTGAAGCTCAGCGGAAGCTCAAACAAACTACCTTGATACATGAATGCCTCGATCAAGGCGGGGTGAACATCGTTGAAGAAGCTCTTCATCTCCTCCTTGTCACGACGCACGTAATCGTCCAGCGGTTCAGCAAGCCGATCCGCAAAGAGCTGCGTCCCTTCGGTAGCGACCATGACGACATCTGGAGCAGTTCCTGCAGCGACGAGTGTCAGGATCTTGGCGAAGAAGTCGCTCCAGTCAGTTCCTTGAACAGGAGTGATTCGTACCCGGATATCCGGGTGTGCCGCATGGAATGCCTGAACAAGTCCCTCATTTGCGGCCGCATCCTGGGCAGTTCCATTGATCGCAACAGTGAGAGCGTCGTCACCTCGCCCCGGGATATCGAGCCCCGTCAGACGCCGCCAAGAAAGTCCACCGCCCACCGCAGCTGCCAGCGCCGTGCCAAGTACCACCCTACGCGTGACATCTGGCATGAGTACCTCCTCTTTGAGTACCTAACTCGTGTTAGGTTAGGTTGCAAAGAACACTCTGTCAAGAAGGTTGGCCACATACCTGACTCGAGTTAGGTATGTGGTGGGGGGGTGCCATTCGTTCGCACGATTTCGACCGTCAGGCGTTTTACCCAAGAGGACATACACAGGACGCCGCCTACTAGGCTTTTCCCATTCCCAACTCGAGGAGTTTTCCAGTGCCCCACTTGCTTGTCCTCGCCTGGGATGGTTGGCTTCCCCTTTGCCTCGCAGCACTTCTCATTGCCGGCTTGGCCTTCTGGGCAGCCGTCAACAGTCCAGGCCACCGCATTGATCGCGCCCCGACGTCATCCCAAGTCGTCTCCCACGAGATCCGCACCCCGCTGTCCCTCATCCAAGGAGCCGCCGAAATCCTGCTGTCAGAGCGGCCCGGACCACTCAACGACGAGCAGCGTCACTTCCTCCAGACCATCACCGGCAACACCCAGCGCGTTCTCACCATGACCGAGGCGATCCTGCTCCAGACCAAACTGGGCGACCCGAACTACCCCCTCAGCATCGAGCCCTTCGATCTCCGCGCCCTGGTGCGCACCACCTGCCAGGAACTCCGCGAGATCGACGATGCCTCGATCCTCCTCACCGACGACGGCGCACCTCTCATCGTCGAGGCCGACCACCACCTTGTCCGTCACGTGCTGTGGAACCTCATCACCAACGCCCGGCGCCACGGCGGCACCGAAGCCATTCGGGTGCGGACCTTTCCCACCGCCAGCGGTGTCGTCATGGAAATCGTGGACGAGGGGCGCGGCATGGCCCCTACCGATCGCGCCGACATGTTTACCCCGCTCGTCACCCACGCCACTGACCTCTCCACCCACGACTCCTTTACGAGTAGTTCCCCCAGAGACGACGCTGCTGCCCCACCCACCACCGCCGAGGGATACGGTCTTGGCCTGGGCATCGTTGACGACATCGTCCGCCTCCACCACGGCCGGATCGTCGTCAACACCATCAACGACCACGGCACAGCCATCGCTGTTGAGTTCCCGCGCACACCATCAGTCGCATGAAACGAGGAGAACCGGTGAGAGCACTCGTCGTCGACGACGAACCACAAATGGTGGCCATCGTCTCCTACGCACTGGAAACCGTCGGATTTGACACCCTCGAGTCACACAATGCGATGTCCGCCTGGAACATCCTGCGCCACCAGCAGATCGACCTCGTCGTCCTCGACGTCATGCTGCCCGACGTATCCGGCATCACCCTGTGCAGGCGCATCCGAAGCCGCTGTCCCTCCACCGCCATCCTGCTGCTCACCGCCCTTGGCGACGTGGAGAATCGGGTCAATGGCCTGGAAGCAGGAGCTGACGACTATCTCACCAAGCCCTTCTCACCCAAGGAACTCAGCCTGCGTGCCCAGGCCCTCATCCGCCGTCTCGGCGGAGCACCCAGTGCTCCGGTTGACGTCATCCGCGGATCCCTGCGCTTCGAGACCGGGACCGGACGAGTCTTCCGACGCGGCACGCTCCTCGACCTCTCCGAAACCGAAGCCACCCTGCTCAAAGTCCTCACCGACTCCCCCGGACGTGTCAGGACCGTTCGAGAACTCCTCAACGAGGTTTGGGGAACCACCGCCAGCGAAGGCGGACGCAACATGGTCAAGACCTCGGTCTATCGGTTGCGTCGCAAACTTGCCGCGGCCGGCGCCGACCCGGACTCCATCATCGCGGTGAGAGGCCGCGGTTACACCTGTTCTCCATCCCTCATTGACGATGAGAATTGATCTTCTTCTGCCCCCGCACGACCCCTTGGTCACAAAGCTGTGACCAAGTGTGACCGTTGAGTCGGGGCGTTGTTACTGACCGACTGGCAGGCTGATTCCGCCTTGCCCGCTTGGGCATTTCCAACCTCACGCACGAAGGGGTGCCAGTCATGGCCCAGTTCTCCTTGCCCTCCTGGCTCAGCGCGCCGCCGTCGGCTCCGCGCCTGTCTGAAGACGAGATCGCGAAGCGCTACCCGCGCCTGCGATTTCAGGTGTTCATGGGTATCTTTCTCGGATACGCGGGCTTCTACCTTGTTCGCAACAACATCTCGCCGGTAGCCACTCTCCTCATCAAGGACACCGGCATCGACACCGTCGGCATCGGCATCGTCGCCAACGCAGTGCTGTTCGCCTACGGCCTGTCGAAGTTCTTCTCCGCGATGCTGTCCGACCGGGCCAACGCGCGCTTCTTCCTTCCGCTGGGACTGGCGCTGTCGGCCATCGTGAACCTCCTTGTGGCATTCGTGCCGTGGGTCACCGCATCGGTAGGCATCTTCGCCATCTTCATGTTCATCAACGGATGGTTCCAGGGCATGGGCTGGCCGCCTTGCGGTCGCGTCCTGGTGCACTGGTTCTCCACCAACGAACGCGGTTGGAAGACCTCGCTGTGGAACACCGCCCATAATGTCGGTGGTGCCGCACTGCCCGCCCTCGTAGGTCTGGGCCTGGCCTGGACCGCTCAGGACTGGCGCTCGGCTTTCTGGGTCCCGGCCGTCGTGGCCCTCATTGTCGCCGCCCTTGGCTTCATCCTGGTACGCGACACCCCGGAGTCAGTCGGTCTGCCTCCGATTGAGCAGTACCGCAACGACCGCGCCAAGGTGGAGGTCAAGGACGACTCCGGCATCTCCGGTCGCGAGCTGCTGTTCAAGTACGTCCTCAAGAACCGCACCATCGTCCTGCTGGCCGTGGCCAACGTGTTCGTCTACGCCCTGCGTTACGGCGTGCTGAACTGGATCACCGTCTTCCTCCACGAGAAGCACCACGTCAAGATCGACGGTGGTCTGGTTGGATTCGCTGCCTTCGAGCTCGCCGGCATCCTTGGCACCATCCTGTGTGGCTACCTGTCTGACAGGCTGTTCAAGGGCTACCGCTCCGGCGCCGGCATCTTGTTCACCGCGCTCACCGCCGTCGCCATTGCCGCCTACTGGCTCGTCCCGGTCGGCACCCCACTGCCCGTCCTGGTCATCCTCATCGCCTGCATCGGCGGCCTCATCTACGGCCCCGTCATGCTCATCGGCCTGCAGGCCATAGACCTGGCTCCCCACAACATCGCTGGTACCGCCGCTGGCTTCACCGGCCTCTTCGGTTACCTGCTGGGCGCCACCCTGGCCTCCACCGGTGTTGGTCTCATCGTCAAATTCGCCGGATGGAACGCCACGTTCATCGTGTTCGTCATCTTCGCCGTCCTGACCATGATTCTCTTCGCGATCATCGGTCGCGACGAGAAGGAGATCATCGCCAACCACCACGCCAAGATCATTGGCGACTGACGTACTCGCCGGTAACACGAATGCGGGGCGTGGCCATGCGGCTGCGCCCTGCACTTCCATGCTCCGTAGACTGCTCCCCATGAATCCGAGCGCCCACCGTCGGGTGGTCACCATTGTCGCCATCCTGCTGTCGCTCATCGGCGCAACCACACTGACGTCCTGTTCCGCCGACGAAGAACTCTCCATCGTCTGCTCCAACGAGGAACACATCTGCCAAGGGTGGGTCGACCAATTTACGGCGACCAGTGGCATACCTGCGCACTTCTTGCGCCTTCCCACGTCCGAGGCCCTGGCAAGGATTTCCGGATCGACATCGGCGCCAGAGTTCGACGTCTGGGTCGGTGGCCCCTCGGAGAACTACGTGGCAGCCATGGAAGCAGGCCTTCTCGATCCCTACTTCCCCACCGGTTTCTCTCAGATCCCACGCGCATTCCGCGACAACAGTGGTCACTGGTTCGGGGTGTACGGATCCATCCTGGCGGTGTGTTCGAACCCTGACGTACTGGAGCAGCTCGGAGTGGCTGCCCCGCAGTCCTGGCACGACCTGGAGTCCCCCGCCCTGAGCGGCTGGGTATCGGCGTCCTCACCGCTGACGTCAGGTACGGCCTACACCGCACTGTGGACCCAGGTCGGGGTGTTTGGGGCCGACGCTAGCACGCGTTTGCGGACCATTTACTCCCACACCTCCCGGCTCACCCACTCCGGCACCTCACCTGCCGACGTCACGGCTCGTGGCGAGGCTGCCGTGGCAATTTCCTTTGCTCCCTACTGCCGTCAGAAAGTTGCCTCAGGGCGGCCCATGACGATCGCCTATCCCAGCGAGGGAACCTCCTTCGAGGTCGGCGGTGCCGCCCGCATCCGACGGGCTCGCCACCCCGACCAGGCGAGGATCTTCCTCGACTGGCTGTCCGAGCCGGCCGGTCAGGAGGTCGCGGCCCACGATGAGAATATTCACCAGCGTCCGATCACCCGGGCCTTGCCAGGTAACCTCGAGGAGGTTCTCGACAGCACTCGAATCAAGGTGCTGCGTCCCGACGCCAATCTGGCCGCCCATGCCCGCCACGCCTGGCTGACCTGGTTCGACCACGAGATTCAGGGGCAGCCATGACGAGGGTGGCGAGGTGGCAGCGAGTCGGTCTGACGACTGCCATCGTGATACTCGCACTCGCTTTCGTGGCGATGTGGCTCTACCCCCTCGCCGTGCTGTTCGGGCAGGCGGGACGGGCCCACGACAGGTCGCCGGGTGCCTTGAGAGACCTCGCATGGTCAGCATTGGCAGCCGCGACGAGTTCAGCGTGCGCGACCCTCATGGGAGGATTTGCGGCCCTGGGGGCGCGGACGATTCCTCGGCGTCATGCCGCCATCCTGGACACTGCCGTCTTCGTCCCGATCCTCTTCCCGCCCTTCGTCATCGGCACGGCCGTCAGGTCAGGAATCGGACGGGCCGGTCTCTGGCAGGTCACAACCGCAGGGAACTTCTCCGGCTTTTGGCCGATGGTCCTGACCTGGACGATCGCCTATCTGCCACTGTCCTATGGCGCGTCACGGGTGGCTCTGCACCGTGTTGGGTCGTCCTCCGTCGACACCGCACGGGTGAGCGGCCTAAACGGATCCCGGCTCGTCGGACTCATCATCGTGCCACTGCGCGCCGTCTCCCCCGTGGTGTTTCTGCTCGTTTTCGTCCTCGTGTTAGCCGACCCGGTCGTCCCCCACCTCGTCGGAGGAAAGACCCCCAACACCGCCGAACGTCTATGGCTGCAGGTGACAGCTTTCGGCGCCGACGCCCAGGCTGCCCAAACTGCGCTGATGCTCATGATCCCTGCTCTGGTGTGCGGTGTCCTGGCCGGGGCCACAGCGGGACGATCCCGGCAGTCCCTGAGTGGGCGGAGCAAGGATGGATCCTTGGGACGACGACCCTCGGCGTCGGTGCCGGTCGGGGTGACAGTGTGGCCGCGAGCGGCCCCCGGGATCGTGGTGGGCGGCGTGGGACTCACGGTGCTGGCCGTCCTGGTGGGACGAGCTGGTGACGCGCTGTTCCATCGTCACGACGAGATCACCATCCCGTCGAACGTCCTCGTCAACACCATCGGTCTGGGCTTGCTCGCCGCAGTCGTGGCGTTGTTGCTGGTATCCCTGTCGACGTGGGTGACGTCGGTACTACGCAGCGCGCGCGTCGTCATCTTCGCCTGTTACGTCGCGTTGCTGGCGGTGCCGGGAGCGACCCTCGGCGTGGCGTATTCGCAGGCATACGGGCCGCACGCGTGGTCCCCCGTATTCTTTCTGGCGGGAGGGTCGGCCCCGGCATCCGGGACGATCCTCATCGTCGGTTCCTACGTCTCAACAGCCGCGCCGCTGGTGTACTTCGCCATGCAGGTCTACCCGATGAGGACAGCCCGGCAAGTGTGGGAATCGGCGTTGATGTTCGCCGATTCCCGCTCCCAGGCTTTTGCGACTGTCATCTTTCCTCAAGTTCGCCATGACGCAGCCCTGACGCTGACCGTCGTCGTGGCGTCGTCATCGGTCATGGTGGCGCCGCTGATGTGGGTGACAAGTCCTGACAGCCCGGTGATTGTGCCGAGGCTTTTCGTGCTGCTCGACCATGCGCAGTACTCGGTGGCCTTCGTCATCTCAACGGCCTGTGCTCTCGTGTTGATGATTCTGCTCGTAGTCACCCGGTGGACGTTGGATGCTCGCCGTCGTGGAGGTCGTGAATGAGTCACGCTCTTGAGATATCCCACCTGTCGGTGGACCGTCGCGGTGCGCCCGTGCTCGGGGACTTGTCGCTGACGGTGGGTTCCGGTGAGTTGGTGGCCGTGCTGGGGCCGTCCGGCGCTGGCAAGACGACCTTGTTGCGAGCCATTTGTGGGTTGCAGCGCTGCAAGGGGAAGGTACTCATCGACGGACGCGACGTGTCTGGGCTGCCTCCGCATCGGCGCAACTGCGCCATCATGCTCGACGACGACGGCCTGTTCTCCCACCTGACAGTGCGCGACAACATCGCTTACGCCGTCAACGCGTCGCGCGGTGACGTGACGGTCTCCGATCAGGTCGAGGCAGCTCTGCTGACGGTCAACATTGGGCATTTGGCTGGACGGCTGCCCCACCAGATGTCGATGGGTGAGCGTCAACGGGTGGCGTTGGCGCGAATTCTGGTGCGTCGGCCTCGGGTGTTGCTGTTCGACGAGCCGCTGGCTCACGTTGACGCCACGGCACGGGCGAGTCTGCGTCAGGAGTTGGTGAGGGTCCATCGGCGGATGGGCTGCGCAACGATCTACGTGACTCATGACGTCGGGAAGGCCCTGTCGATCGCAGACAGGATCGTGTATCTGGCTGACGGTCAGGTCGTCCAGGACGACTGCCCCGAGGACATCTACGAGACCCCGGCAAGACTGGACATTGCTCGTCACATGGGCGCGACGACCATGATTTCCTGCCGCGCAAGGATCACTGGTCAACCACCGATGGCCGAGGTCAGGATCTTCGACGACGTCGTCCGAGTGGCCGCCCACCCCCATTTCGACGACCTCACCGGTACTGAGCAACAGGTGGTGTTGGTGGGATACCCCGGCAGCATCCGCATTTGTCGGGCTGACGAGCAGATACGCGTCCACGGGTGCCATGGCCAGGTCGTCCGCCACATCTTCGACGGTGAGTTCTACCTGGTTGGGGTGGAAACCGAGTACGGCATGGTCACCGCCCGGATCGGGGTTGACGCCGAGCCCATGATGGTCGGAGACGCGGTGACGGTGAGCCCGGTGGCGTCGAGGTTGTGGGCCCTGCCACTGGGTTGAGTCACTCAAGCAAGCGGTGGAAAAATGTCTCCTCGGTGATGCCCTGGGTCGGTAACCGTGTCTCGTGCAGCCAAGTATCCCTCGGTTCAAATCTCGGACTTGACGATCGCCCCGGACCCAAGGATGGCGGGCCAGGCCGATCGAGACGTCCACCGAGGAACGCAAGCGGAAAGCTCTTGTCCCGGCGAAGATGCCACCGAGGGACCTGATCCCACCTTCGAGGAGTACTCACCGCCCGCTCACTGCGACGAATCTGCCGACCAGTTGCCCGACATGATGGTGGAGCATAGGGGATTCGAACCCCTGACCTCTTCCATGCCATGGAAGCGCGCTACCAACTGCGCCAATGCCCCGCGGACGACCTTGTCAGGTCTTCGCAACGATCCTCCGCCGCAGCATTCACCGCATCGGAACATCGTGCCTGGTGGAGCATAGGGGATTCGAACCCCTGACCTCTTCCATGCCATGGAAGCGCGCTACCAACTGCGCCAATGCCCCGAAAACAACCCCGCAGAGGAGCCATCTTCTTCGTTCACCCGAGTCACCGGGCGACCCGCCAGACACTACCGGACCTTGCCCGATTCCGCCAACTCGACACCGCTGACATGCGAACAGCCGATCGATGGCCAACTCGGCTCCCACAAAGCCAGTCGACGACACTCGTCACATCACGGTGGCGTTATACGTACGAAGCCTCCAGCGGTCACCCATTCCGCGTCGGTCAGCCTCGCCGGATCCGATCCGGTCCAGCACTGTCCACGAGCAGTTACCCAGTCCACCAAATCGCAGAAATTCCGGGTATTCGCCGCCGAGAAGCCACACCACCGCCGCTCGCAGCGCGAATCCGTGTGCGACCAGACACACCGTCTCCCCATGATGCACTCGCACCACATCGTGGATAGCCGACGTCACCCGCTCAGCGACTTCGGCGGTCGTCTCCCCGTCAGATCGTCGAAAGTCCTCCCCCGACGCCGTCAGCCGGGTGTAATCGGGGTCATTGCGGTGCAAATCGGGCACAGTCTGGCCCGCCCACTGACCGACGTCAACCTCCTTGAGGCGATCGTCGGTAACAACGTCAACCCCAGCAGCTCGACCAATGGTCTCAGCAGTGACCCGAGCACGCATCAACGGCGACGACACGATTACCACCGGGGTCATCCCGGCAATGACGGGCGCAACGGCCTCAGCCTGGGCAATCCCCACCGGGGACAGCGGAATGTCCAACCGGCCTTGCAACCGTCCGTCGGCGTTGAACTCGGTCTCGCCGTGCCGAACCAGGACGATCCGCGTCGTCACATCTGGTCCCAGTCAAGCTGCTCCTCAGGCAACTGCAGGTCAACGGCCGGGCAGTCCTTCCACAACCTCTCCAGGGAGTACAGCTCGCGCTCCTCCTGATGCTGCACGTGCACCACGATGTCGACGTAGTCGAGCAGCACCCAGCGGTTCTCCCGCTCTCCCTCGCGTCGTGCGCGATGAGCCTTGTGCTCGTGCATCGCCTTGTCGATGGCGTCGACCACGGACGCCACCTGACGCTCGCTGGCCGACGAGATGATGACGAAGATGTCGGTGATGGCGAGGTGCTCCGAGACGTCAAGGGCGACGATGTCGAAGCCCTTCTTGTCGAGGGCGGCATGGGCTGCCACCCGGGCGAGCTCGATGGCCTGTTCGGTGGCGCTCAATGGTCCTCCGGATTGATCTTGATGTTGTCGCGGTAGAGACCGCGCTTGTTGATGTACTGCACGATGCCGTCCGGCACCAGGTACCAGATTGGCATGTCCTCCCCCACCCGCTGACGGCAATCGGTTGATGAAATGGCCATGGCTGGCACCTCGAGGAGAGTGACCTTCTCTGCCGGCAGGTGAGAAATGTCCTTGGTCCCCAAGGGCACCCCGGGCCGCGACACACCGATGAAGTGCGCCAGATCGAACAGCTCTTTGGCTCCGCGCCACGTGAGAATGTGGCTCAACGCATCCGCACCGGTGATGAAGAACAAGTCGACGTCACTGCCTCGCTCTCGGCGCAGGTCCTTGAGGGTATCGACGGTATACGTGTCGCCGGGACGCTCAATATCGACCCGCGATACCGAAAATGATGGATTTGACGCCGTGGCAATAACGGTCATGAGGTAACGGTCCTCAGCCTGTGAGACCTTGCGCCCCTTCTTCTGCCAGGGCAGGCCGGTCGGCACGAAGACGACCTCGTCAAGGTCGAACCTGGCCGCGACCTCCGAAGCTGCGACAAGGTGGCCATGATGTATGGGATCAAAGGTGCCACCCATCACCCCAAGCCGGTAGCGGCGTCCGTCGTGAACCCGCGCCAGTCCCAACTCAACACTTGGCATCAGGAATGCGACCGATTCTTACCACCACCCCAGACGATGGACGACGCGATCAGCACCACCAGCGTCAAGATGCCGACGGCGGGGGCCGACGACTCCATCAGGAGAGGAACGATACTCATGGCGCCTCAGCCTATCCCACAACACGCCACGACAACCGACAACCGGTCATCGCCGGATCTGACCGTCCCCGTGCAGGACGTAGGTCGTCGTCGTCATCTCCCGCAGGCCCATCGGTCCGCGGGCGTGCAGCTTCTGAGTGGAAATGCCGATCTCCGCACCGAATCCGAACTCGCCACCGTCAACAAATCTACTGGAACAATTCACCAACACGGCAGCAGCGTCCACGCTTGAGGTGAAGAACTCCTGCGAGGACATCGACCTCGTGACGATGGTTTCCGAATGCCCCGACCCATGCGTGGCGATGTGATCGACCGCCTCTTCCACGTCGTCGACGATGCGCAGTGCAAGGTCCAAGGACAGGTACTCGTCGTCATACTCGTCGGAGACGGCTGGAACGATCCTCGGATCGAGCCGGGTGCTTTCGTCATCACCATGCACCGTAACCCCACGATCACTCATGGCGTCGACCAGCTGAGGCACAGCCAGCTCCGCGATCCCACGATGCACCAGGACAGTCTCGATGGCATTGCAGACGCTGGGGCGCTGGGTCTTGGCATTGACGGCAATATCGACCGCCATTCCCACATCAGCGCTGGCATCAATGACGAGGTGGCAGTTGCCAGTTCCAGTCTGGATGACGGGCACCTCGGCGCCGGTGACGACGGCGTTGATGAGCCCGGCGCCGCCGCGTGGAATGAGCAGATCGACGTACCCTCGAGCGGCCATCAATTCATCGGTGACTTCATGGCCGCCCTCGACGAGCTGCACCGCCTCACGGATCTCCTCGGGCAACCGAGACCGCATCGCGGCGATGACGGCACGGTTGGACTCCAAGGCCGAGGACGATCCTCGCAACAGGCACGCATTGCCGGCCTTGAGACAGATACCGGCGGCGTCAGAAGTGACATTGGGACGAGCCTCGTAGATGATCCCGATGACGCCAAGTGGCACCCGGACCTGCTCGACCTTGACTCCCAGCGGGGTGTGCCAGCCACGCACGACCTCACCGACGGGGTCGTCGAGCCGAGCGACCCCTTCCAGGCCGACGGCCATTCCCTCGACCCGTTCCGGGGTGAGGGTGAGACGATCGACAATGGCCTCGTCCATCCCGTCCTCACGGCCACGATCGACATCGGCACGGTTGGCGGCCAGGATGTCGTCGACGTTCTTGCGCAACCCGGCGGCCATGGCCATCAGCAGGTCGTCCTTGTCGATGCGACGCAGCCGACGCAACACCGTGGCAGCAGATCGGGCAGCCTTGGCCTGTTCGATGACTCGCGAGCTCATGGCCACATGGTATTCGTCAGGTGGGCATGGGCAACACCACCATGGTGACCACAGCGACGGTGAGTCACTTCTTGGTAGTTCGACGACGGCTCAACACCATGGCGTCGCGATGGATGATCTCCCGGGACGCCGCCGGGCCCATTTCCGCGGCCAGCCAGGCGCTCGAACGTCCTCTCATCACCCGCACCTCGTCATGGGAGAACTGAGCGATGCCGCGCCCGACGAGCCGACCGTCCGGGGCTAGGATCGTCACCGGATCACCCGCCTGGAAATCCCCGTGAACCCGAGTGACACCCACCGCCAACAACGACGAATGGCGTGTGGTGAGGGCCTCGACGGCCCCCTCGTCGATGACGATCTGGCCCTGCGGGGTAGCGGCGTCGGCCAGCCACAGCAGACGCCGGGACCGCCGCGTCGCCGTCGGTCGGAAGTAGGTGCCCACGGCTGCCCCACCCAGGACGCCACGGGCGTCCGAAGCCGATGCGAGCACCACAGGGACCCCCGCGCTGGTGGCCATTCGGGCGGCCTCCAGCTTCGTCGTCATGCCCCCGGTACCGACCCCGGATCCGGCCTTGTGGGTGTCGATCTCCAGCGCGTCAATGTCCTCGACGACATCCAGCCGACGGGCGTCCGGGGAATCCGGATGAGCGGTGTAAAGGGCGTCGACGTCAGACAGCAGCACGAGGGCCTGAGCGCGCACCAACTCAGCCACCAGGGCAGCGAGTCGGTCGTTGTCGCCGAACTTGATCTCCCCGGTGGCAACGGTGTCGTTCTCGTTGACGATTGGCACGACTCCCAGCTCGAGCAGGGTGTCCAGGGTCGACCAGGCATTTCGATAGGAGGTGGGGCGGACCAGGTCATTGACGGTCAGCAGTACCTGTCCGACCCGCAACCCGTGGCTGGCAAACCGTGACGTGTAGTGGGCCAGCAGGATTCCCTGCCCGACCGAGGCTGCCGCCTGCTTGCCGGCCACGCTCCGTGGGCGGTGGGTCATTCCCATCGCTGGGAACCCGGTGGCGATGGCTCCTGAGCTCACCAGGACGACCCGCTTGCCGTCCGCGACGACCTCGCTAAGCACGTCGACCAGCTCGTCGACACGGCGAACATCGATCCCGCCGCCGGGCAGGGTCAACGAGGATGATCCGATCTTGACCACCACAGTGGTGGCCGCGGAAATGACTCGACGTTGATCAGTCACGGCCCTCGAACCGCTCATCCTCGGCGACGCGGGCACGCCACGACTCACCCCGTGGATCGCGGCCGACCTGGCCGTATTCCTCACGGGCGCGGTGATATTCGCGATCCATCTCGCGACGACGGGTGGCCGAGGGACGCTCGGTCTCCAGACGCTGGTCCTCACCGCGGCGGGACAACAGCTCGGCACCCGACTCGATCTGCGGGGCGAAGTCGAAGATGACGGCGTCCTCACCACCGACGGCGACGGCGTCACCGGCAATGGCCCCCATGGCCAGCAGCTCCTCCTCGACGCCCAGACGGTTGAGGCGATCCGACAGGTAGCCGACGGCCTCCGGGTTGTTGAAGTCAGTCTGAGCGACCCAACGAGCCGGCTTGTCACCGGTCACACGCCACAGGAAACCGCCCTCACCGTCGCCCTGACGCTTGATGGAGAAGGCCGGGCCCTCCTCCTTGGGCCTGGGCCGGATGACGATCCGCTCCGGCTCGGGTTCGGGCTCGTCCTCGCGAGCCTTCTCGACCAGATCGGCCATGGCGAACTTGAGGGAGTTGAGCCCCTCTCCGGACTTCGTCGAGACACGGAAGACCGCCCAGCCACGCTTGCCGACATCGTCGAAGACGATGTCGGCCAGGTCAGCGGCGTCTGGGACGTCAACTTTGTTGAGCACCACCAGACGTGGACGATCCTCCAGGCCACCATGGGCAGCAAGCTCCCCCTCGATGACGTCGAGGTCGGTGACAGGGTCGCGACCCGGCTCGTAGGTGGCGCAGTCGATGACGTGGACGATGGCCCGGCAGCGCTCGATGTGGCGCAGGAAGTCAAATCCCAGCCCCTTGCCCAAGGAGGCTCCCGGGATGAGGCCCGGCACGTCGGCAACGGTGTACGTCGTCTCCCCCGCGACGACCACGCCCAGGTTCGGCACCAGGGTGGTGAAGGGGTAATCGGCAATCCTCGGCTTGGCTCGCGAGATCGCGGCGATGAGGCTGGACTTTCCGGCCGAGGGGAATCCCACCAGGCCGATGTCAGCGACGACCTTGAGTTCGAGCAGAACCTTGCGTTCCTCACCGGCTTCACCGAGGAGAGCGAAACCAGGAGCCTTGCGCGCCGAGTTGGCCAGCGCGGCATTGCCGAGGCCGCCACGGCCACCCGCTGCGACGACGAGTTGGGATCCCACTCCGACGAGGTCCCCCAGCAACTCACCGGTGTCGGCGTCGGAGACGACCGTGCCGTCGGGAACGCCCAGGATGATGTCGGATCCATTGGCTCCGGCCTGGTTGTCACCGCGTCCGGGCTCACCGTTGGTAGCCCTTCGGGTGGACTGCCAGTGATAGTCGACGAGGGTCGTCACCTGGGGGTCAGCGCGCAGGATCACCGACCCGCCATGCCCACCATTGCCACCGTCGGGGCCACCCAACGGTTTGAACTTCTCCCGCTTGACGGAGGCGCAACCGTGTCCCCCCTTGCCCGCCACGGCTGTCAGCGTCGCGCGGTCCACGAAGGAGGGGATGGCCATGTTCTGCTCCTCACAGATGGGGTCGGGCCGTCTGGCCCAAGGTGGATCACAAGTCTAGACGCCGGGACGCGCCACCCCATCCAGGTGGCGCGTCCCGAGCTGTCAGGCCTGTGCTGGTTGTTCCGGTCCAGCGCCTCGACGTGGCGGAGCCGCGTCAACCTTCACGACGCCTGCCCCGCGCCGTGGGATGGCAGTGGATTCCTGCATCGCCAGACCGTCCGAAACGTCAGCTCAGGCGCCCTCGGACGCGGCACGCATCTGAATACCAGTGTGGTGGGACAGCGGCACGTCCTTGAGCAGGAAGGCCAACAGACCAGCGGCAGCAACTATCGGGGCCATCCACAGGAACAGCGGGGTCAGCGAATTCACGTATGCCTGAACGATGCCCTCTCGAATCGCATCAGGCATCTGATTGACGGCCCCTGGGGTCAGCGAGGCGACACCGTGGCCGTGGGAACTCATCGAGCCGAGGGTCTCGAGGACGGCTGGATCCTTGCTGGAGGCCAGCGAGGCGAACAGGTCGGTGACGCGGTCGGTCAGTCGGGTGGTGAAGGCCACACCGATGAGGGAGGATCCCAAGCACACCCCGATCTGACGGAAGAAGTTGTTGTGGCTGGTGGCCGTCCCCAACAGAGTTGGGCGGACGTCGTTCTGCACTGCCATGACGAGCAGCTGGAAGAACATGCCCATGCCCAGACCGAGGATGAAGGTGTCACCCATGATCCACCAGACCGAGGAGTTCTGGTTCAGGGTCGACATCAGCACCATGCCCCCGGCGGCAACGATCGGGCCCATGATGATGAAGATGCGGTAGCGACCGATCTTCGAGGTCAGCAGACCGGTCACCGTCGAGGACAGCAGGATGCCGATCGTCATGGGGATGAGCAGCAGACCCGAGACCGTGGCCGAGTAGCCGTAGGTCATCTGCATGTAGGTCGGCAGGTATGCCAGCACACCGAACATGGCGCCCATGGCGAGCATGCCGATGATCGTGGAGACGACGAAGGTACGGTTGTGGAACAGCGTCAACGGCAGCACCGGATCCTCGACCCGGCGCTCCACGACGGGCAACAAGGCCCACGCGATGACGGTAACGGCACCCAGGCCGATGATCTGCCAGGACAGCCAGTCGTACTGGGAGCCGCCCCAGGTGGCCACCAGCACGATGGTCACGGCGCCGATGTCCATGAGGGCGAGCCCGAGCCAGTCGATCTTAGTCGTCAGCTCGTGCTTGGGCAGCTTGAGTGCAACGAAGCAGGCACCCCAGGCAACCACACCCAGCGGCAGGTTGATCCAGAACACCCAACGCCAGGAGATCGAGTCGGTGAACCAACCGCCCAGTAGCGGGCCGAGCACCGAGGACACACCGAACATCGCCCCCATCGGCGCCATGTAGGCGGCACGAACGCGCGGCGGGATGAGATCGCCAGTGATGGCCTGCGACAAGATCATGAGGCCGCCGCCACCCAGGCCCTGGATGAAGCGGAAAAAGATGAAGGTGATCATGGTGCCAGCGGTGCCGCACAGAGTAGACCCCAGCAGGAACAGACCAATGGCGATGAGATACAGGGCCTTACGACCGATCAGGTCGGAGAGGCGCCCATAAAGCGGCATGCCTACGGTGACGGCCAGGGTGTACGCGGTGATGACCCAGGCCATGTGTTCGACGCCAGACAGGTCACCGACGATGGTCGGCAAAGCGGTGGCGACGATTGTCTGGTCCAGGGAGGACAGGAACATCACCATCATGAGGCAGAGGTAGACAACCCAGAACCGGCGGTCTGGTTTGAACCTGGCAGCCTCAGCAGCGGCAGCAGTTGCAGACATGTCACAGCTTTCTGATGTTGAATGGGAGCGTGTGGCGCGTTGTCGCGCAGGTTGTGGCGAGCGTTCCTCACGAGCTCGTGGCTGGCACCTGGTCGCCGGCCAACTCCGCGGACAGCCTGACCCAGGCGTCAACGACCCAGTCAATGGTGCCGACCACCTCGGCTGAACTGGCCCCAGGACGGACCATGACCGCGTGAAAGGCCGCACGTTCCATCGCTTGGATGGTGCCCACGAGGGCAAGCACCTCGAAGGAGTCCTCGGAGCGGCCGATCCGGCGCGCGGCTGCGCTCATGAGGGCTGCGAGTTGGCAGTCAACTGTCTCCTTCAGAGACATCCGAAGCTCCGTGCTCTCCCCACTGATTCTCACAAGCTCACGCAAGTCGTCGAGGTCGACGTCAGAGTTCCGCCACCTGGCATCGATCAGGGTGCGAATGGCGTCGCCCAGTGAGGTCGAGGTATCCGTCGCGAAAGTATCGAGGGCCTCCTGCGGATAGGCGATCACCGGGGGCAGATAGACATCGTACTTGCACGGGAAATGGTTGAACACAGTTCGTCGTGACACCCCAGCACGTTCGGCGATGTCGTCGACCGTGACCTCGTCCACCGGCTTCTCGACCGCCAATTCCATGGCGGCACGGCGAATAACGCCCTGAGTGCGGATTGCTGTTGGCGAAGTCACATACACAACTATGCACCCCGTGCAGTTTTTGCATCAAGTGCACACCTTGCACTTCGTGCATGATGCGTCACGCTCTCGGTGAACGAGGGTGTGGGAAGGTCAGCGAAAGGCGTACCAGGCAGCTTTGAGACATGGCCAGGCGCGTTGTGCTGATTCCTGCCACTGCTCCAGCGAGCCGGTGGCCCAATGCACCCACGACGCGGCTTCCTGACCTGCCGAGGGCGTCAGCCACACCACCCCGATGACGACGGTGAGCACGCTCGCAACAAGGGCTGCTGCGACCATGCGGGCCCACATCCCTCGACGCTGGCGCACTCCGGAGACACTGCGGTGAGTCCGCGAAAACCACCTGGTAAACAGCGCACCGCCTAGTGCGATGACGAGGCTGGTGACCGCAGCGCCGATCATCGTCCCACCGATACCTAGCCCACCAACGATGCCAGTCGCAGCCGCAGAGGCGCAGGCACCAGCAGCCACCTCGTACAGGCGAGGCCCCTTACGAGCCTTGGGCTGAGGACCAGCCCCTACGTCGTGATCCTCAGGAGCCTGCGATGTGGCCGATTGACCTGAGCGCATCCGTGTCAGGGGTCCGGTGACCCTGGGCAACGATCCCGTCGACACGATGGTCGGGGCGTCCGATCCCTGCTCGATCCGGTACAGCCACTGTTCATCCTCGCTGAGATCCCGGTTGCCCACGATTGTCCAATCTCCCCTCATCGCGTCGTTCACAACGACCAAGTTTTGAGAGTAGGTCGATACTGCATCACTTCCAGCCTTTGAGCCGCAGTGACGACTACAGTCGCGCCGAGGATCCGACGGTGGTCGCAATTGTCGACACACTTTTCAGTGAACACCGAGTCGATCGCACATTTTTCTTGTGGTGGCTACAGGCACAGATTGGCCCCCGCCTTGACAGACGGGGGCCAATCCCATTGATCTCGTGGAACTCAGGCCTCGGCCGGGACCTCCACAGGGTTTACGTTGACAACCTTACGGCCACGACGAGTACCGAACTCGACATTGCCGTCACGCAGGGCGAAGAGGGTGTCGTCGCCACCGCGGCCCACCCCGTCACCGGGGTGGAAGTGAGTGCCACGCTGACGCACGATGATCTCGCCAGCATTGACGAGTTGACCGCCGAAACGCTTCACGCCCAGACGCTGAGCGTTCGAGTCACGACCGTTGCGCGAAGAGGACGCGCCCTTCTTGTGTGCCATGTCTGTCTACCTCAGCCTTCGATTCCGGTGACCTTGACCTGGGTGTACTTCTGACGGTGCCCCTGGCGCTTCTTGTAGCCGGTCTTGTTCTTGTACCTGAGGATGCGGATCTTCGGGCCCTTGGTCTCACCGAGAACCTCAGCGGTGACCTTGACCTTTCCGAGCGCGTCCTTGTCGGAGGTGACGGACCCGCCATCAACCACGAGGAGCGGGGTCAGCTCGATGCTGCTGCCCGCCTCGTCGGCGACCTTGTCGATCTCGACGACGTCACCCACTGCCACCTTGTGCTGGCGGCCGCCACTACGCACAATCGCGTACACGCCTGACCTACTCTCGTTCTTGTCGTGCATTTCCGGGACCGGAACCAACGGCCCCGGACAAACCTGACCGACGACTCACGTCGGACCGGCTGCTTATTTTACATTTCCTGTGGTGGACGGTCAAAAACGAATGTCCATCGCCCTTGTCCGGGCCCGTCCTCACTTGGAATGGGACTTGCCCGAGGAGCCCTTGTGGCCGCGTCCGCGACCCTTGGAACGCTCGCCACCATCGGCCGGGGCCTGGGAATCCACCGGCTTGTCGAAGCGGTGGTAGCCACGGCCACCACAAGCCTCGCACTCCTCGGTGAAGGCCTCGGCCAGGCCGGTGCCGATCTTCTTGCGGGTCATCTGGACCAGACCCAGCGACGTGACCTCGGCGACCTGGTGGCGGGTGCGATCCCGTCCCAGGCACTCGGTGAGACGACGCACCAGAAGCTCACGGTTGGTCGGCAACACCATGTCGATGAAGTCGACGACGATGATTCCGCCGATGTCGCGTAGCCGCAACTGACGGACGATCTCCTCGGCCGCCTCCAGGTTGTTGGCGGTGACGGTGGCCTCGAGGTTGCCGGCAGATCCGGTGAACTTGCCGGTATTGACGTCAATGACCGTCATGGCCTCGGTGCGGTCAATGACCAGCGACCCGCCCGAGGGCAGATAGACCTTGCGTTCCAAGGCCTTGGCGATCTGCTCGTCGATGCGGTGCCCGGCGAAAGGATCCTTGTCGGCGTCCTCCCAGTGGGTCAGACGCGAAGCCATCTCCGGGGCGACGTGATCGACATAGGCCTTGATGGTGTCATAGGCGTCGTCCGAGCCACCGTTTCCTGCAATGACGAGTTCGGAGAAGTCTGCGGTGAACAGGTCACGGATGATGCGCACCGTCAGGTCCGGCTCCGAGTACAGCATGAGCGGCGCCTTGCTGGTGCTGGCCTTGCGCTCGATGATCTCCCACTGAGCCTTGAGACGGTTGATGTCGCGGACGAGATCCTCCTCGGTGGCTCCCTCTGCGGCAGTACGCACGATGACGGAGGCATCCGACGGGATGTTGTTCTCGACGATCTTCTTGAGACGCTTGCGCTCGGAGTCGGCCAGCTTGCGGGAGATTCCCGACAGATGTCCACCGGGCGAGTAGACGACGAAGCGTCCAGGCACTGAAATGTGGCTGGTCAGACGAGCACCCTTGGCACCCACCGGGTCCTTGGTGACCTGCACCAGAACCTGGTCCCCTGACTTCAGGGCGTGCTCAATGCGCTTGTCCTCGCCCTCCTTGCCATACTTGGCCCAGTCGACCTCACCGGCGTAGAGCACGGCGTTGCGGCCACGACCGATGTCGATGAAGGCGGCCTCCATCGAGGGCAGGACGTTCTGGACCTTGCCCAGGTAGATGTTGCCGATCGACGACGTGGCCGAGGCGCGGTCGACGTAGTGCTCGACGAGGACACCGTCCTCCAGCACTGCCAGTTGCGAGTACTCGTCGGACTGACGGACAACCATCTTGCGGTCCACCGACTCGCGGCGGGCCAAGAACTCAGCGTCTGTGATGACGGCGCTGCGTCGGCGACCGGCGGCACGCCCCTCACGGCGGCGCTGCTTCTTGGCCTCCATACGGGTCGAGCCCTCGATGCCGGTGACCTCGTCAGCCACCGACTGACGCGAGCGCGGCTCACGAACCTTGATGACGACCTCGCTGGGATCGTCGTCAGAACCGCTGATGTCCTCACCGCGGCGGCGCCGACGACGGCGACGACGACGCGTGGCATCCGAACTCCCGGGCTCCGAGCCATTCTCGGTGCCGTGCCCTGAGTCGTCATTGTTGTCTGACTCGTCCTCGGAGGACTCGTCCTCGGTGCCCTCGCTGCGACGGCGACGACGTCCGCCCCGACGACGGCGACGACGGTTCTGGCCCTCCTCCTCGAAGGTGGTGTCCTCGGACTCGGAGGTCGTCTGCTCCTCAACCGACTCAGCGGTCTTCTCGTCGGACTTCCCATTCTTCTTGCCGGAGCCCTTGCGGTCCTTGGCCTCACCCTTGTCCTTCTCGGGCTCGGCCTCGACTGCCTCCTCAGCGTGGTTACCGACCTCGGACGGACGCGTGGCGCGACGATGACGCTTCTTCGGCACCCCGGCATCTCCCCCGCCAATCTCGGTAGCCAGGGAGTCGAGGATGTCAACGGTGGATCGCTCCTCGCCATCCTTGGATGCAAACGGGTTGGCCAGGGTGCCCTCAACCTTGTGGCCACGGGCCCGAGCCTTGGCCTTGTTCAGGGCAGCATTGATGGGATCCTCGCCATCGAATCCCTTGTCCCTGGCACCCTTGTCAGCCTTGACGGTCGCCTTCTCCTCGACGGACTCCTCAGACTTGTCAGAAGCCCGGGAGGAGCGACGACGAGTGGCACGACGACGCTGGGAGGTTCCACGCTCGGTCTCGACTGACGGAGCGGTCTCGGATGCGCCACGACGGGTGGTGCGGGTCTGGGAACCCTCGTTCGTCTCAGCAGCGGACTCGGTGCTGCCCGCCTCCGCCGGGGACTCCTCCTCGGCGGCTGCACGAGTGCCCCTGGCCCTCATCCGGGTGGACTTGGCAGCGGTGTCGCCGGTGCGACGGCTACGGACGCGACGCGGCTTCTCAGCCTCGGGAGTCGTCTCTTCGGTCTTGGGCTCGACAGCCTTGGGTGCCTCGACCTTGGGGACCTCAACCTTGGTGACCTTGCGGCGCCGCCCCATCGGCGGGCGAGGAAGGTCAGACGCCTCGGCGTCAGAGGTGACGACGGAGCTGCCGGTACCGGCAGCGGTGATCACCACCGGGGCGCTTTCCGTTTCGACCTGGGCAGGAGCCCCGGCAGGACGCGATGCGGCCCGACGGCGTCGAGCAGCAGGAATCTCAGCGGTGGAATTCTCGTCGGAATTCAATGTGGTGTTGTCAGTCTCGTCGAGCATTGTGCTCTCCTTGGCCTTTCGGCACGGTCAGTGCCCACCCGGGTAACGGCCCTGCGGAAATCCCACAGTCGTGTGCAAACGCCTCGCGCTGTACTGACGGCGTCACTGCCCGGCATGGGGCACAAGCTTGCGGTGAGCCCTCGAGTTCCCCGCGGTCGCCTCTCGGCGTCGCGGTATGAACCGTCGAGTGGGGCGGTACCCCTTTCACCTGGCCCCAGTATGTCACGTCACCGGGGTTGATGCCAGAAACCGCACAGTGGCGACGGCCTCACCACACCGTCGCGGCAGTTCTGGTGAATGGGTCTACCAGGGTCGTCGACACTCCGCTGGCGTTCTCCTCGCAGGCGCCCTGCGCGAGTCGCGTCATTCGTGCCGCATCGACGTCCAACGCCGGGCACTTCTCGGCCAGAGCACGCAGCACGTCATCAGGACGAACCAACGGAGTGACGTGACGCAGCATGAGACGCAGCTTCCCGTCCGCGACGTCCAGACCGATGAGAGCAGCACGGACGTCGAAAGTGCGTATACCGGACCTGGTCATCCGCTCCACCTCGACGGTGTCGGCTGCCATGACGGCGTTCACGGCCTCGTCCAGCCCTGCCACCTCACCAGCGGGGTCGATGAACCACGCTGACGCCGTCAGCAGGTCCGTGAAGGGGGTGCGATCAGTCTCCACAACCTCCAGCACCTCCATGCCAGGCGGCATTTCCCGGCCCAAGGCCGTCAGCACCTTCCCGGGATCGCATACCTGAGCCAACGCAACCTCGAGATACTCAGCCTCAGATGCAGCCCCGGTCGCTGCGCCATTGGCATAGGAAATTCGAGGATGCGGATTGAACCCTGACGAATACGCCATCGGAATATGTGCCCGATTCAAAGCTCGCTCAAAGGCGCGAGCGAAGTCACGATGAGAAGTGAACCTGGCGGTACCACGCTTGGCATACCGCATCCTCAGCCGCTGCTGCGGCGGGGCCTGCTGTTCTGGCTGTTGTTGCGCGCGCCTCGACATCGTCACCCCTCCTCAGACGGTGCAACTGTCGCCGGCGCAACATCAGGCACGACGGGCGTCAGAGGGATCAGTGGGTGTCCCGACGGCCCCACCTGAATTTCAGTGCCCATCTGTGGGCACACTCCGCAGTCGTAGCAAGGGTTCCAGCGACAGTCGTCAACAGCCTCGCCATCCAGGGCGTCCTGCCAGTCGTCCCACAACCAGTCACGGTCGAGTCCAGAATCCAAGTGGTCCCACGGCAGCACCTCTTCGTAATCACGCTCGCGAGTGGTGAACCAGTCCAAGGAGACGCCGAGGGGCTCGAGCTCCTGCTCACAGCAGGCCACCCAGCGCTCGTAGGAGAAGTATTCGTTCCAGCCATCGAACACTCCCCCGTCGCGCCACACGGCCTCAATGACGTGGCCGACACGACGATCGCCGCGCGACAGTAGCCCTTCAATGATCCCCGGGCGTCCGTCGTGGTAACGCATACCGATCGACCGACCGAACTGGCGATCAGCGCGGATGGAATCACGCAGCACCGACAGGCGATGATCGACCTCGTCGGCGGAGGCTTGAGCAGCCCACTGGAACGGGGTGTGAGGCTTGGGGACAAAACCACCAATGGAGATCGTGCAGCGGATGTCTTTGCGCCCGGCAGCGGCTCGACCCGCCTCAACGACGTGAGAGGCCATGTCATGGATCCCCAGCACGTCCTCATCGGTCTCCGTGGGCAGACCACACATGAAATACAATTTCACCTGACGCCACCCGTTGCCGAATGCTGTGGCGACGGTGCGGATGAGGTCACCCTCGGTCACCTGCTTATTGACGACTCGGCGCATCCGCTCCGAACCGCCCTCAGGGGCGAAGGTCAAACCAGAGCGACGACCATTGCGGCTCAATTCGTTGGCCAGATCAATATTGAAGGCATCGACGCGCGTGCTCGGCAGAGACAACGAAACGTTCGTGCCCTCATATCGATCAGCCAACCCCTTAGTGATGTCGGAAATCTCCGAGTGGTCCGCACTCGACAGACTCAACAGGCCAACCTCTTCCAGACCGGTCGCCTGCAAACCGCCGTCAACCATCTGGGCGATGGTGTCGATGGACCGCTCGCGCACCGGACGGGTGACCATGCCTGCCTGGCAGAACCGGCAGCCACGGGTACAGCCGCGAAAGATCTCCACCGAGTAGCGCTCGTGGACGGTCTCGGCCACTGGGACGATGGGCTTCTTCGGGTACTGCCACTGATCAAGGTCCATGACGGTGTGCTTGGAGATGGTGAACGGCGCCTCCGGACGATTGGGAGCAACTCGACCGATCGTTCCGTCGTCGAGGTAATCGACGTCGTAGAAAGAGGGCACGTAAACCCCGCCAGTCTCGGCGAGCCTCACCAACAGACCTTCGCGTCCACCCGGCCGGCCCTCCTGTTTCCACTCCCGGATGATCTCGGAGATCTCCAGGCAGGCCTCCTCACCGTCACCCAGGACGACAGCGTCGATGAAGTCGGCGACGGGCTCAGGATTGAAGGCGGCATGACCGCCGATGAGGACTATGGGGTCGTCGTCGGTGCGATCATCCTGATGGACGGGGATACCGGCCAGGTCGATGGCATTGAGCATGTTGGTATAGCCCATCTCCGTCGACAGCGAGATCGACATGACGTCGAAATCACGAACCGAACGGTGACCGTCAAGGGTGAACTGGGGAATCCCAGCGGCCCTCATCTGCTTCTCCATGTCCGGCCACACGGAGTACGTGCGCTCGGCCAGGATCCAGTCGCGTTCGTTGAGCACCTCGTAGAGGATGGCCACGCCCTGATTGGGCTGGCCAACCTCGTACGCGTCGGGGTACATCAAGACCCAGCGCACGTCAGCGTCCTGCCAATCCTTGACGATGCTGTTGTGCTCCCCACCCACGTACTGGATGGGCTTGTTGACTCGGGCCAGCAGTGGTTCAATCCGACCGAGGAGATCCTGGGTACTCACGAACGGTCATGCTAGGCGGTTCGTGCTGGATCACGGAATCAGATCACACCAGATCGGGGAACCAGATGCCGATCTCGCGCTCGGCGGATTCCGAACAGTCAGAGGCGTGGACGAGGTTGCGGTTCTTGAGTGTGCCGTAATCGCCACGAATCGTTCCAGGAGCAGCCTCGGCGCAGTCAGTCTGTCCATTCATGGCGCGAACGACCTGGATGGCCTTACGTCCCTCGAGCACCAGGGCGACCAGCGGCCCCGAGGTGATGAACTCCTCCAGCGGAGGGTAGTAGTCGCGTCCGACGTGCTCGGCGTAATGGTTGGATGCGGTATCGACATCAATCGTGCGCAGCTCCATTGCGCGCATGATGAGACCCTTGGTCTCGTACCTGCTGATGATCTCGCCAATGAGATGACGCTCAACGGCGTCCGGCTTCAGCAGGACCAGGGTACGTTCCGTGTCAGTCATGGCCCCAACCTATCGCAGCGCGGATCGTCAGGCCGAAAATGATGGCCTCGAAGGCGAGGAAACTCACCACACCTTCGTCATCGGGTTTTCTGCGGGCAGGGTGAGGAAGCTGCCCTTTCCGTTCCCGGGCTGCACGGCCATCGTCACCAACTCTGGTCGTCGTCATTCATGTCATCATCGGGCAGCGGGTCGAGACGCTGGCCCTCCATCGCCTCGATCTGTTCCTCGGACAGCTCCGGAGCTTCGACAACAGCAGTCTGGGGGGCATCAGGCATGGTGCCGTTGGGACGCAGGATCGCCCTGGCACGACCCGCCAGCACAACGGATCCGGCGATGAGGACACCGGCCCCCGGCCCGGACGCATCGGCGATGCGCAGGGCCTCTTCGAGTGCCTCGGGGACGTCGACAACCCGGGTGAGGTGGTCGTCGTCCCAATGAGCCGACGCCTTCTCCGCCAAGTCGTCGACACTCAAAACACGTGGCAGATCCGGCATCGAGGTGACGACGATGTGAGTGACCGAGTCCGACAACACCGCCAGCACCCCGTCGATGTCCTTGTCCGCCATTGCCGCCACGACAGCGATGAGGGGCTCGACCTCAAAGGACTCGCGCACCCCTGCCATCGCAGACGTCGCTCCGTGGGGATTGTGGAAGGTGTCGAGGATGACGAGCGGAGACCGGCGGACCACCTCGAGACGAGCCGGAGCCTCCACAGCCGCCAAACCCTGCTCGATGATGGCGGGCTTGAGCGGTCCGGTGAGGGCCTCGGCCGCCGCAACAGCCTGGGCAGCATTGTGAGCCATGTGCTCACCGAAGACCGGCAGGAACAATTCGCCCAACGGGCCCGACACGGTCTGGATGCGCAGCACCTGACCACCGACAGCACTGCGGCGGTCCGAGAGGCCCCAGTCGGGCCCCTCCAGCAGCGGCTTGACGCCGGCGTCGGTGCACTGAGCCAACAGGATGGGTGCGGCTTCCGGTTCCTGGCCAGCAATGACCGGCGTGCAACCCGGCTTGATGATTCCTGCCTTCTCGGCGGCAATCTTGTCGATGGTGTTGCCAAGGATGTGCATGTGATCCATGGCCACAGGGGTGACGACGGCGACGGTAGCGTCGACGACATTGGTGGCGTCCCAGCGTCCTCCAAGACCGACTTCGACGACGGCAACGTCCACCGGGGCATCCGCGAAAGCCGCGAAGGCCATGGCCGTCATGACTTCGAAGAAGGTCATATGGATGCCGTCGATGTGCTGGCCGTCAACCATGGCCACCATGGGCTCGATCTGGTGCCAAGTCTCGTCGAACAGCTCGTGGCTGATGGGCCGACCGTCGATGCAGATGCGCTCGGTGACGTCGACCAGGTGCGGGGAGCAGTACCGCCCCACCCTCAGACCGGCTGACCGTAGCAGCGAGTCGATCATGATGGCCGTCGATCCCTTACCGTTGGTGCCAGCAATCTGGATGACGGGACAGGCCTGCTGAGGGTTGCCCAGCAGGTCGAGAAGAGCACGTTCCCGGTCAAGGCCCGGGCCGATGCGATGCTCGGGCCAACGAGCGGTCAGCTCTGCCACGAGCTGCTCGTGGCTGCTCAATAGATGACCTCACCATCACGGCGACGCTGGCGCAGGTTCTCCAGCGCTTCGGCAAGGATGGCAGCAGCCTCGGCGTCGCTGCGACGCTCCTTCACATAGGCCAGATGGGTCTTGTAGGGCACGATCTTCGGCGGAGCAGGAGGATTGGCCTGGTCGCGGTTGGCCGGCAGACCGCACTTCGGGCAGTCCCAGGTGTCGGGGATCTCTGCTTCGGCCGAGAAGGCCGGGCGGATCACGTGGTGGTTGGCGCAGAAGTACGAGATGTACTCGCGAGGAGCGGCCTCGCCGCGCTCAGCCTCGCCCAGGGGGCCGGCACCGACGCGACTTCCGCGGATGGCGCTTCCACCTGACATTCGTTCACTCTCCTCGAGGGGTCACACAGCTGCCTGAGGGCAGCGTTGTTGGGGGGGAGGAGGGAGGGATAGCCCTCCCTTGTGCTCCGGGGCGGCAGAAGGCCGTCCGATTCCGGCTCAGGAATGGCTGTAGAGCACCAGCAGAACAATGATGGAGACCAGCCACAGCAGGCCAATGACGACCGTCAGACGGTCAAGATTCCGCTCAGCCACGGAGGTGCCACCCATCGAGGTCGACACACCTCCACCGAAGAGGTCGGAGAGCCCGCCGCCCTTGCTCTTGTGGAGAAGGACGAAGAGGGTGAGGATGACACTCAGCACGCACAGGATGATCGACATCGTCAGCACGGGCCAGGTCATGAGGGGAGCCGAAATCACGTCGTACAGGGTAACTCACGGGCCGCCGGATCCCCACATCGAGACCCGGAATCATGCGAGAATTGTGCATACACATCAGCCCAGGGACGAAAAATGACCCCCGCACCGAATGGTGCGGGGGTCATCGTTGAACGTGTCGCAGATCAGGCCTGGTAGAAGGTCACGATCTTGGAGAAGTCGCCAGCCTTGAGCGAAGCGCCGCCCACGAGGGCGCCGTCAACGTCTGGCTTGGCCATGATCTCGGCGACGTTGGCCGGCTTGACCGAGCCGCCGTACTGGATGCGCACGGCCTCGGCGGTCGGGGCATCGTAGAGTTCCTTGATGGCCTCACGGATGGCCTGGCAGACCTCCTGAGCGTCGTCAGCAGTGGCTGTCTCGCCGGTGCCGATGGCCCAGATGGGCTCGTAGGCAATGACGAGCTTGGCGACCTGCTCGGCTGAGATGCCGTCGAGGTCAGCCTTGATCTGGGCGACGGTGTGCTCGACGTGCTTTCCAGCCTTGCGGACCTCGAGGTCCTCGCCACAGCAGATGATCGGGGTCATGCCGTTCTCGATGACCTTCTTGGTCTTGGCGTTGACCACCTCGTCGGACTCGTTGTGGTATTCGCGACGCTCGGAGTGACCAACGACGACGTAGGAGCAGCCCAGCTTTGACAGCATGCTACCGGAGACCTCACCGGTGTAGGCACCATCGTCGTGAGCGGAAATGTCCTGGGCACCGTAGGCGATCGGCAGCTTGTCGCCATCGATGATGGTGGCCACGGTGCGGATGTCGGTGAACGGCGGGATGACGACGGCCTCGGACTTGGAGGAGTCGTGTCCGGCAGCCTTGAGAGCCTCACCGAGATCCTGGGCGAGGGAGGTGGCGGCAACGTGATCGAGGTTCATCTTCCAGTTGCCGGCCATGATCGGGGTACGGGACATCAGTTGTTCTCCTTAAGGACTGCGATTCCGGGCAACTCCTTACCCTCCATGAGCTCGAGGGAGGCGCCACCACCGGTGGAAATGTGGCCGAACTGGTCGTCGGCGAAGCCGAGGGCGCGAACGGCGGAGGCGGAGTCTCCACCGCCGACCACCGAGAGACCGTCAACCTCGGTGAGAGCCTGGGCAACGGCCTTGGTGCCGAGCTCGAGGCCCTTGATCTCGAAGACGCCCATCGGGCCGTTCCAGAACACCGACTTCGCGCCCTTGATGGCCTCGGCGTAGGCCTTCTCGGTCTCCGGGCCGATGTCGAGACCCATCTTGTCGGCAGGAATGGCATCGACGGGGACGACGTCAACGTGGCCGACGGTGTGGGCATCGAAGTCGACGTCGGAGGCGACGCGGACGTCGGTCGGCAGCAGGATCTGCTTGCCAGCGGCCTTGGCGGCCTCGAGATACTTCTTGCAGGCCTCGATGGAGTCATCGTCAACCAGGGACTTGCCGACCTCCAGGCCCTGGGCCTTGAGGAAGGTGAAGAGCATGCCGCCACCGACGATGAGAGTGTCGGCAACCTTGAGCAGGTTGTCGATCACGGCGAGCTTGTCGGCAACCTTGGCGCCACCAAGGACGACGACGAACGGACGTTTCGGATCGGCAGTCAGGCCCTCGAGGACCTCGACTTCCTTGGCGACAAGGGAGCCCGCAGCGCTCGGCAACAGTTTGGCGACGTCGTAGACGGAGGCCTGCTTGCGGTGCACGACACCGAAGCCGTTGGAGACGTAGATCTCACCGAAGGAGGCATACTTCTTGGCGAGCTCAGTGCGCTCAACCTCGTCCTTGCTGGTCTCGCCCTTCTCGAAGCGGACGTTCTCAACCAGAGCGATCTCGCCGTCGGCGAGGGACTCGGAGGTCTTGGTGGCGGAGGGGCCGACGACGTCCTCAGCAAGCTTGACGTCGAGGTTCATAAGTTCGCCCAGACGCCTGGCAACCGGGGCCAGGGAGTACTTGGGGTTGACGGCACCCTTGGGGCGACCGAGGTGGGCGAGCACAGTGGTGCGGGCGCCGGCCTCGTGCAGCTGGGTCAGGGTGGGCAGGGCGGCCTTGATACGGCCGTCATCAGTGATCTTGTCCCCGTCGAGCGGGACGTTGAAGTCACACCGGATGACGACGCGCTTACCGCGCAGGTCTCCGAGATCTTCAACAGATTTCATGTGGAAGCCCTTTCTTGAGGTGATGGTCGTGAACGATCTTTCACGGGCGCCGCGGCCCGGATACGGATGACGGCCCCGCGCCCGCATGGGCACGGGGCCGTCATCAGCTCACGATGGTGAGATCAGACAAGCTTGCTGGCGACGAGCTTGGTGAGGTCAACCAGACGGTTGGAGTAGCCCCACTCGTTGTCGTACCAGGAGAGAACCTTGACGAGGTTGCCGATGACCTTGGTCTCGGTGGCGTCGAAGATCGAGGAGTGCGAGTCACCCTCGATGTCCTTCGACACGATCGGATCCTCGGTGTAGGCCAGGATACCCTTCAGCGGACCCTCAGCAGCCTTCTTGACAGCAGCCTGGACCTCTTCAACGGTGGTCTCCTTGGAGGTCTGGAAGGTCAGATCGGTCAGCGAGCCGGTCGGGGTCGGGACGCGGACGGCGAGGCCGTCGAACTTGCCCTTGAGCTCCGGCAGGACCAAGGCCACAGCCTGAGCAGCACCGGTCTTGGTGGGGATCATGTTGAGGGCAGCAGCGCGGGCGCGACGCAGATCCTTGTGAGGAGCGTCCTGCAGGCGCTGGTCACCGGTGTAGGCGTGGACGGTGGTCATGATGCCGCGCTCGATGCCGAAGGCGTCGTTGAGGACCTTGGCCAGCGGGGCGAGGCAGTTGGTGGTGCAAGAAGCGTTCGAGATGATGTTGTGCTTCTCGGTGTCGTAGTCGTCGCTGTTGACGCCCATGACGAAGGTGCCGTCAACGTTCTTGCCAGGAGCGGAGATGATGACCTTCTTGGCGCCAGCTTCGATGTGGCCCTTGGCCTTCTCGCCATCGGTGAAGAGTCCGGTGGACTCGACAACGATCTCAGCGCCGAGCTCCTTCCAGGGGAGGTCAGCGGGGTTGCGCTCGGCGAGGACCTTGATGGTCTTGCCGTCAACGGTGATGGAGTCATCGTCGTAGCTGACCTCACCCGAGAAACGACCCATGATGGAGTCGTACTTCAGGAGGTGGGCCAGGGTCTTGGTGTCGGTGAGGTCGTTGACGGCCACGATCTCGAGGTCAGCACCCTGCTCGGAGAGGGCGCGGAAGAAGTTACGGCCAATACGGCCAAAACCGTTGATACCAACCTTGACGGTCATTAAGGAATCTCCTCCGGATGAGGTTTGTGCGTTCAGCACTCGGACATCTCCAAGCATAGCGACCAAGGGCAATGGACACAGCACTGGGCCCGCATTGTGGCAGTGTCACGGGCGAACGATCACGAGCGTCGATCAGATCGACGCACACATGACCATGTGGTTGCGCGAATCCCTCCCCTAGTGGGGAGCAGCAAAGGCCAGTTGTGGGCGCCGGGATGGCGATCACGCGCGGTCGTCGCGCATCTCGGGAGGAAGACTCTCCAACGTGGTGGGCTCACCGTTGTTGCGGGCCGTCTTGTCGGCCAGGGCCAGCAGACGACGAATCCGTCCGGCAATGGCGTCCTTCGTCAGCGGAGGCTCGTGCAGCTTGCCCAATTCCTCCAAGCTGGCGTTTCCATGCTCAAGGCGAAGCTGGCCAGCGGCCCGGAGATGCTCCGGAACAGAGTCCCCGAGAATGTCCAGCGCGCGTTCCACCCGGGCACTGGCAGTAACAGCCGCCCTGGCAGAACGTCGCAGGTTGGCGTCGTCAAAATTGGCAAGACGATTCGCCGACGCCCTCACCTCGCGACGGAGACGACGGTCCTCCCATGCCAGCACGGATTCGTGAGCACCCATCCGCGTCAGCATCGCGGAAATGGCGTCACCGTCCCGGACCGTCACACGACTGATGTGTCGGGACTCCCGCTGCTTGGCGTGGATCCCCAGTCGGCGAGCCGCACCCACCAGGGCCATGGCGGCCCCCCCACCGGGAGCGGTGATCTCCATGGCCATGGAACGACCAGGCTCGGTCAGGGAACCACGGGCGAGGAAGGCACCACGCCACGCGGCAGCCTGGCAGCACCGTCCACCACCGACGACCGGAGCCGGAAGCCCATGCACCGGGCGACCGCGACGATCGATCAGACCCGTCAGGCGCGCCAGATCAGCGCCGCCACGCACCATCCGCACCAGATACCGGGTGTTGGAATTCAAACCAGCGCCGTTGACGACGACCAGGTCGGTGTCGAAACCGAAGACCTCCTGGATGGACTGACGAAGTCGTCGCGCCGCTCCCCCGGTATCGACCTCGGCCTCGATCGTGATGTGGCGATGCTGCACCAGATGAATGCCACCTGCGAAGCGAAGGGTGGTGGCGATCTCGGACCGGCGGCAGCACAGCTTCTGCACCGGCACCGTCGCGAGTTCGTTCTTCACCTGCAGGGTGAGCGCCATGTGGTTCTAGCCTCCGGAAAGGAATACGAGGGGTGACAGGGTGATCATAGGCGACAATCAGCGAGGCTGGACGCCCATGATGTTGGCGTATGCCGACGCCAACCGCAGAGGGTCATGCCGAGCCGATCCATCACGCATTGCCAAGTCGTCGACGACGATCTCAGCTCCCAGATTGCGGGCAAACGATTCCAGATGGGGATCCTGCCCGGCGAACCCGCGATCGACGAGGACGACGTCGAAGCGCATCCGTGGCTCGTGCTCGGCGATGACCTCAAGATGTCGCGCGGGGGTGAACCCGTCCGTCTCGTCAGCACCGGACACGTTGAGGGTGAGGATCTTGCGCGCCTTCGACTCAAGGACCGCGTTGACGATTTCGGGCACCAGGAGATGTGGCATGACCGAGGTGAACCACGACCCAGGCCCCAGGATGAGGTTGTCGGACTCGCGAATCGCGTCCAGCGCCTGGGGACAGGCCCCTGGCTCGGATGGCTCCAACCTCACCTTGAGCACCTCGGCCCGAGTCTTGGCGACCGTTGCCTGCCCGGTGAGGGTGTACTCCTCGTCCGGCTGGTTCGGGTCCAGACCGACCACCTGGGCGCTGATGTCCAGTGGGGTCAGGGACATCGGCAGTACGCGGCCCCGGACGTCAAGGAGCTGACCGACCATGTCCAGGCCGGACACAGGGTCACCAAGCTCCTGCCACAGGCCTGCGATGAGAAGGTTGCCGATGGCGTGACCGGCGAGCTCCCCCGTGCCGTTGAAACGTGCCTGCAGCACCTCGGCCCAGGTACGACCGAGGTGATCGTCAGCACACAGCGCGGCAAGGGCACGACGCAGGTCGCCCGGCGGCAGGATGTCGAACTCCTCGCGCAGCCGACCGGAGGAGCCACCATTGTCGGCGACGGTGACCACAGCAGTGAGACGGTCCGTGAGCCGCCGCAGGGCACGCAGCGACACGGCCAGCCCGTGCCCACCGCCGAACGCCGTGACAATCGGCAGCGTCGAAGGGGTTGACACCATCGTCATTCCTTCCCAAGATCTCGGTGCAGGACGGCGGTGCGGTGTCCACGAACCGCCAGACGGGCGGACAATTCCTCGGACATGGCGGTACTGCGATGTTTTCCGCCGGTGCAGCCAACGGCCACCGTGACCTGCTTCTTGCCTTCCCGAAGATACCCCGGAGCCATGCCAACCAGGAGTTCCTCGACTCGATCGATGAACTCGGTCGCGCCTGCCTGGGCCATGACGTAGGAGGCGACGTCGGAGGACAGACCCGTCTTGGGACGAAGTTCCGGAACCCAGTACGGGTTCGGCAGGAAACGGACGTCGAAGACAAGGTCGGCGTCGATCGGTACCCCACGCTTGAATCCGAAAGACATCACCTGGAAGGCCAGGCCCTCGTCGATCCCCTCGGCGAACGCGTGGTCAATGCGTTGGGCGAGCTGACGAGCGGTGATGGAGGTGGTGTCGATGACAAGGTCGGCCTCGGCACGCAGGTCGGAGAGCATGCGACGCTCGAGGGCGACGGCGTCAAGGAGATGACCTCCCTGCTGAAGCGGCATGGGGCGACGGCTGGACTCCTGACGACGCACGATGGTCTCGTCGGAAGCTTCCAGGAAGACGATGGCGGGTTCGATGTCACGCTCGTCAAGGGCGTCAACGGCCACTCCCAAGGTGTCGAACATGATCCGGCTTCGAACGTCGAGGACGACCGCCAGACGATCGATGTCATTGGCGCCAATCTCGTCGACGAGAGCCCCCAACATCACTGGGGGCAGGTTGTCGACGACATACCAGCCCAGGTCCTCCATGGCGTGGGCCGCGGTACGACGGCCAGCACCCGAGATGCCGCTGATGATGACAACTCGCGGAGTCTTGGTCGTCTGCTCGGTGCTCACGATTCAAGGGTAGTGCTGTTACCAGAATCGGCCAGTCCGTCGGCGTCGACGACCTCACCGGTCGCCGTGTTGATCGCCTCGCCGGCCTTGTCCTTCGAGAGGGCCGCGACGACCTCTCCTGCGAGTTTGGGGCCGAACCCAGGAACCTCGGCAATATCCTCGACGGTCGCCTTCCGTAGCGCCCGCACTGACCCGAAATGGGAGACGAGGGCCTTGCGACGGGCCTCCCCCAGCCCGGAGACCCCGTCGAGGACGGATTCCACCATCGCCTTGGATCGCTTGGACCGGTGGAACGTGATGGCGAACCGGTGAGCCTCGTCACGCAGACGCTGCAGCAGGTAGAGCCCCTCGGAGGTACGCGGCAGGATGACCGGCCACTCCTCGTCCGGGAGCCACACCTCCTCCAGGCGTTTTGCCAACCCACACAGTGCGATTTCATCCTCGAGGCCAAACTCCTCAAGGACCTCCTGCGCGGCGTGAACCTGAGGTGCGCCGCCGTCGACGACGATGAGGTGCGGGGCGTAGGCGAACTTGCGGGGTGCACCAGTGGTGGGGTCGATGAGAGAACCGACGTCACCGTCAGGGGTTTGCGCCTCGGCCATGGCGTCGCGGTCCTCGACGAGGCGACGCAGCCGTCGCGACAACACCTCGTGCATCGCGGCGAAGTCGTCGGACCCCTCGAATCCCTTGATGATGAATCGCCGGTACTCGGACTTACGCGGCATGCCGTCCTCGAAGACGACCATCGACCCGACGACATTGGTTCCCTGGATGTGGGAGATGTCATAGGACTCCATCCTCAGTGGAGCACGGTCCAGGCCGAGGGCCTCCTGGATGTCCTCCAGGGCTCGGGTGCGGGTGGCCAGGTCCGAGGCTCGCTTCAGCTTGTGCTGGGCCAGGGTTTCCTCGGCGTTACGGGTGACGGTGTCCATGAGGGTCGCCTTGTCACCGCGGCGGGGTACCCGGATCTCGACGTGGGAACCACGTTCGGAACTGAGGATCGTGGACATGACGTCGGGGTTCGCTGGGTTGATGGAGACGAGCACCAGTGGCGGGATGGCGTTGCCATGACCGTCGTCACGGACCTGGCCGTCACTGGAATTGATGCCGTAGAGCTGGGTGAGGAAGGTTTCCATGAGCTCGGCCTCGTCGGCGTCGTCGGCGCGGTCTGCTACCCAACCACGTTCGCCACGGATGCGTCCGCCCCGAACATGGAAGATCTTGACCCCCACCTCCAGCGGGTCAACGGCCATCGAGATGACGTCGGCGTCGGTCCCGTCACCGAGAACGACGGCATTGCGCTCCAACGTCTTGGACAGGGCTTCCAGGGAGTCACGAATGACGGCGGCACGTTCGAATTCCAGATTCTCGGAAGCCTCCGCCATCTCCGACTCCAGCCTCTTGACGATCCTCGTCGTGCGACCGGCCATGAAGTCACAGAACTCGTCGGCGATCGCGCGGTGGGCCTCCGGGGAGATCCGACCGACGCAGGGGGACGAGCACTTGCCGATGTAGCCGAGCAGACAGGGACGACCCTGGTTCTTCGCCCGATTGAAGACGCCGGTCGAGCAGGACCTCATCGGGAAGACCCGCAGCAGGGTCTCGACGGTGTCGCGGATCGCCCAGGCCTGGCCGAATGGTCCGTAGTAGCGCCATCCTTTGTGATGAGCACCGCGACCGACGAAGACACGCGGGTACTCGTCGGTCCAGGTGAAGCACAGCCACGGGTAGGACTTGTCGTCGCGATACATGACGTTGAACCGCGGATCGAATTCCTTGATCCAGGTGTATTCGAGCTGGAGGGACTCCACCTCGTTCTGCACCACCGTCCACTGCACGTGGGCAGCGGTGGTGACCATGCGCTGGGTGCGCGGGTGGAGGGCTGAAGTGTCCTGGAAGTAAGAGTTGAGCCGGTTGCGCAGATTTTTGGCCTTGCCGACGTAAATGACCTGCCCGTGTTCGTCACTGAATCGATAGACCCCTGGTTGGGTCGGGATGGTTCCCAGGGCGGGACGGTAGGTGGACGGATCGGCCATGGTGGCAAGCCTAAGGGGTCGTGACGACGTGGCAGCTCACTCCAGGCGCTGCGTCATCTGGCGGAGGATGCAACCTGTTCCTGACAGCTGGCGCCGCAGCGCTCCAGCGCATCAAGGACGCCGTGGAGGCTTCGGCCAAGATCAGTGAGTTCGTCGTCGACGCGCGGAGGCACCTCGGCGTACACCGTGCGAGTGAGCAACCCTGGTACTCCATCACACGCAGATTGGAGGTGAGAACCTTCTGCGAGACGCCACCAAAACTCGGAGAATCGCATCTTGCCGCCCATGAGGTCACGAAGGATGAGGACCCGCCACTTCGAGTCGATGAAAATCAATGCCGTCTCGACCGGACAGTCCGGTACATCCGCTTCCGCCATCTCCCCCATCCCTGTGGCCTTCACCCAGCTGACCTTCTCTCCCGACGTTGTCCTCAGGGTATTGCGCTTCTTCATGCACAAGTTACCTCAAGGTAGCCATCGCACATGAAAGTGCCTACTTCACTGAAGTTCTGTTCCGAGCAAGACTCCGCACAGTGCCTCGCGATTGTGTCGGGGCATCAGAATTGACCTCACTCCCGAGGAACAAGCACCCATGAGGATCGCCATGATCGTCGCCAACGGCAAGGCCTGGTCTCACACCACCGCACAGGCAATCAAGCGTGGCCTGAACGTGCTGCGCCAGGGCCACGGTGTGAGTGGACCTACCTCTGCCCCGCCGCTGACTTCCAGGCAGATGGGTCTGAAGGACACGATGTCGTCCTCGGCGGGGAGGAGTTCAGCACCGATGCCAAAGGCACCAGCACGATCAGTTTCGCCGGTAGGCTGGCCACGTGCATCTTCTCCTCATTCGCCACGGCCAGTCCGAAAACAATGCCAATGCGGCAAAATCCGTCGAGGCGTATCGGAAGGGGCGCAAACCCGACCCCGAACTCACCGAGCTTGGTCACCGCCAGGCCGAGGCCCTGGGGGCATGGATCGGATCGGTCTCTCCGCGACCGACCACGCTGTACTCCTCCCCCATGATGCGCACCATTCAGACGGCAACGCCGGTCGCCGAAGCGCTCGATCTTCCCATCACGGTCAGCGATCTCATCTTCGAGCGCCCCGGTCTGGTTCAGGTTGTTGACGGGGTCGAGATCGGCCACCCGGGGTCGCCGCTGTCGACCCTGTCTTCCATCACCGATCGCGCAGTCTTTCCCGAGACGATCACCGAGGAGGGCTGGCGCGAGGCCCGCATCGAAACTGCCGCAGAGGCGGCAGATCGTGCCGGTCGCATCGCCGAATGGGTGCGTGAGGCGCACGATGACGACGAGTGCATTGCGCTGGTGGCCCACGGGGCCATCGGATCGATGCTCCTGCTCCACCTCATTGCCCCACACCTTGCCGCTGAACTGCGAAATCACGCCATCGGCAGCGAACCCCATTGGGTCGGTTTGCAGAACACTGCCACCTCGATGATCGAACTTCACCCGAACGGATATGAGGTGCACTGGATCAACCGGGTGGATCACCTCATCGAAGCAGGCATGGTTCACGGCGCCGTCGCCGCCTCCACCGGCAACCCCGGCACCCGCTGAGCGCAGGCACACGATCATGTCCCACCACTCGACGCGAGATCTTGCGCACCACCGGGGGAGTCGTTGTCCTGGCCACCTGCGGGGCGATCACCGGTTGCAGCAGCGACCAGAACTCCGACGACGTGCACACCTGCCCGGCGACGATCCGGGCCGCTGACGTCGGTTGACGGTGGAACCGTCATCGACGGTACGAACTTCGTCTTCACCAAGGCCACAATGGCCGAGAAGGAGGGCGTCTTTGATCGTCAGCGGTTCCTGAACCACTCAGTGGGTCTTCTTGCGGGAAGCGGAAGCCTTCTTCGCACTCTTTTTCTTGGCCTCGGTCGGCTCCTTCATGAGAGTCGACTCGCCGCCGACGGGCACTTCATGCCCAGCCAGGATCTCGGACAAGAACTGCCCGGTATAGGAGCCCTCAACGGTGGCCACCTGTTCCGGGGTCCCTTCCGCGACGACCAGGCCGCCCCCATTTCCACCTTCGGGACCCATGTCGATGATCCAGTCAGCGGTCTTGATGACGTCAAGGTTGTGCTCGATGACGAGAACCGAGTTGCCCTGATCGACGAGCCGTCCCAGCACCAGCAAGAGTTTGCGAATGTCCTCGAAATGCAGCCCCGTCGTAGGTTCGTCAAGCACGTACAGCGTCTTGCCGGTGGAACGCTTCTGCAGCTCTGAGGCCAACTTCACGCGCTGTGCCTCTCCACCCGACAACGTCGTTGCCGGCTGCCCCAACCGTACGTAGCCTAGTCCCACCTCGACGAGAGTCTTGAGGTGGCGGTGGATCGAGGAGATCGGCTCGAAGAAGGTGCACGCCTCCTCGATGGGCATGTCGAGCACCTCGGCGATGGTCTTGCCCTTGTAGTGGACCTCCAAGGTCTCGCGGTTGTACCTGGCCCCATGGCAGACCTCGCACGGCACGTAGACATCGGGGAGGAAGTTCATCTCGATCTTGATGGTGCCGTCGCCCTGGCAGTTCTCGCAGCGTCCTCCCTTGATGTTGAAGGAGAACCGGCCCTGTTGGTAACCGCGCACCTTGGCCTCAGGGGTCTGGGCGAACAGCGCTCGAATCTTGTCGAAGACCCCGGTGTACGTTGCCGGGTTCGACCTCGGTGTCCGGCCAATCGGGGACTGGTCGACGTGGATGATCTTGTCGACCTCGTCTACCCCGGTGATCGTCGAGTGCCTGCCGGGGACCGCCCGAGCGCCGTGGATCCGGTGGGCCAACGAGGTGTAGAGGATCTGATTGACCAAGGTCGACTTACCAGAGCCACTCACTCCAGTGACGACGACGAGCTGACCCAGCGGGAAGGTGACGTCAACGTTCTGCAGGTTGTTCTCACGAGCCCCCTTGACCACCAGCTGCCGTCCGGAACGAGGGCGTCGGGCCGCTGGCAGCGGAATGGACCTCTTGCCCGACAGGTACGCGCCCGTCACCGACCTTTCGCTGGCCAGCAGTGCGTCAACGGTTCCCGAGACGACCACCTCGCCGCCGTGCTCGCCGGCACCCGGGCCAACATCGACAACCCAGTCGGCGACGCGGATGGTGTCCTCGTCGTGCTCGACGACGATGAGAGTGTTGCCGAGATCCCGCAGTCTGCCGAGGGTGTCGATGAGACGGCGGTTGTCTCGCTGGTGCAAGCCGATGGAGGGCTCGTCGAGAACGTAGAGCACACCGACCAGTCCAGAACCGATCTGAGTGGCCAGCCGGATGCGCTGGGCCTCTCCACCGGACAGTGACCCTGCTGACCGCGACAGGGTGAGATAGTCCAGACCGACGTCGACCAGGAATCGCAGCCGCGCCCGAACCTCCTTGACAACCCGTTCGGCGATGGTCGCCTCACGCTCCGTCAGTGTCAGGGCATTGAGGAACTGCGAGGCGTCCCCGATGGACATGTCGGAAACCTCGGCGATGCTGCGACCGCCAACCGTCACCGCGAGGCTCGTCGGCTTGAGCCGCTTGCCATGGCAGTCCCGGCACGGCACCTCACGCAAGTACTGCCCCCACCGGGAGCGGGCGGAGTCGGTCTCAGCCTCGTCATAACGACGACGCACGTAGTGCAGCACTCCCTCGTAATTCTGCGAGTAGGTACGCACCCGGCCGAACCGGTTGCGGTACGTGACCATCACCGGGTCGCCGTCACCATGCAGCACCAACTTGCGGGCCTTCGCCGGAAGCTCTGACCAGGGCAGGGTGGCATCGAAACCGTGGTTCTCCCCGAGACCGGCGAAGACGTGCTGGTAGTGGTTGGCCACTCGCGGTCCCGACCACGGCGCGATGGCCCCCTCGAACAGGCTCAATCCCGAATCGGGAACCACGAGTTCAGGATCGACCTCGAGAGTTGCCCCGAGCCCCGAGCAGGTCGGGCAGGCACCCCAGGGGCCATTGAAGGAAAACTGGCGAGGTTCCAGCTCATCAATGTCGATGTCATGCTGATTGGGGCAGGCCATCGTCTCGGAGAATCGACGTTCGCGATGCGGGTCGGAAGGGTCGCGATCGACGAAGTCAATACCCACGATTCCGTGAGCCAGACTGAGGGCAGTCTCCACGGACTCGGTCAGACGTTGCTTGGCCAACGGTTTGACCGCGATCCGGTCGACGACGACGTCGACGTCATGCTTGCGTTTCTTGTCCAGGGGCGGCACTTGACCGAGCCGATGGACCTCGCCATCAACGCGCACACGAGTGAACCCGTCAGTCGTGAGCTGCCGGAAGAGTTCGACGTACTCACCCTTGCGACCACGGATGACCGGTGCCAGCACCTGGAACTTCGTACCCCCGTCCAGGGCCATCAACCGATCGACGATCTGCTGAGGGGTCTGACGACTGATGAGCTCACCGCACACCGGGCAGTGGGGCTTGCCGATCCGGGCCCAGAGCAGACGCAGGTAGTCGTGGATCTCGGTGATCGTGCCGACCGTCGAACGGGGGTTGCGCGAGGTGGACTTCTGGTCGATGGAGACGGCGGGGCTCAAGCCCTCGATGAAGTCGACGTCCGGCTTGTCCATCTGCCCCAGGAACTGACGGGCATAGGAGGACAAGGACTCCACATAACGACGCTGGCCTTCAGCGAAGACAGTGTCGAAGGCAAGGGACGATTTTCCCGAACCTGACAAGCCAGTGAACACGATCATGGCGTCCCTGGGGAGATCCAGGCTGACGTTGCGCAAATTGTGCTCTCGGGCACCGCGGACGATGATGTGGTCACTCACAGGCTTCATGGTAGAGGCCGCGAAAGACAGTTCCACGGCTCTGCGCGGTCGGCAGAACAGAACACGGATGAGCCTTTCGAACCCCCTGTGAACCTGAAGCTAGCAGGCCGGTCCAGTGGTCGTTCATCTGGCAACTTCGTTGAAGTGCCAGTAGGTTGGACGGCATGAGCGCAGCCACACGACCGCCAGGTCTGTGTCCGAGCACTCCCCGACACGAAATCCGCATTGCCGAGCGGGAAGCTACACAACGTCTGCTCGGGGCCACCATGGGCTTGTCTGATGAGGAATGGCAAGCTCCCAGTCGATTGGCTGGCTGGACTCGCGCGCACATCGCGACCCACATCGCCCGCAACGCTGAGGCCCTGGAAGCAGTGACGAAGGCCGTAGTCGCTGACCATGAGGTCCCCCGTCTCTATCCCTCCGACGAGATCCGCGACCGCGACATCGAACGTGGCTCAGAACGCACTGGGGTGGAGTTGCAGATCGACCTGGACACCACGGCTGGCTCCCTCAACACCACCTTCGACTCCCTTGAGGACATGGCGCCCGGCACTGCCGTGTGGCTCAATGACGACATCCGTGTCGACACCACCGACCTGCCAGCTCTACGACTTTCCGAAATCGCACTCCATCACGTCGACCTCGATCTCGGGATGACCGTCGACGACCTCCCTGACGTCGCGTCCCGAACCTTGTTGGAGTGGGTGTGCTTCCGGCTGCGTGACCGTCCAGAGGTCCCGGCCATGCGTGTCGTCTCCGATTCCGGACTGGTTGACCGTATCGGAGGTGTGGGATTCGCGACGACGATTCACGGGTCTGACGGCGCACTGGCAGGATGGCTGTCAGGCAGAGGTGGGACCTCGCGTCTCGCCGGGGCCGACCAATTAGCCGTCCCCATGCTCATCTGACGGGGCCCGGCGGATCGCCTGCCCGTTCCAGAAAGGAGTCGTCATGCCGCTCTACCACGTCGATCCCGGATCTGAGGCTGCCCTCATCAAGGTCAACGCGGACATCGACCTCATCAAGGTGTCGGTGGGCACGATGGACAACAACGCCTACCTCATCCACCCCGGTGCTGGGCCTGCCGTCCTCGTCGACGCAGCTGCCGATCCTGGTCGGCTCAACGCCCTCATCGGGACAACTGAGGTGGGAGCAATTGTGACGACCCATCGTCATCAGGACCATACCGGGGCTCTCGCGGAGATGGTCACCATCACGGGTGCTCAGCCGTGGTGTGGAGAGCCCGACGCCGAGGCCATTGAGGCCAGCACCGGGGTGACCTGCCGCACGGTGTGGGACGGCGATCTCTTCCGCCTCGGCGACATCGAACTCGACGTCATCGGTCTGGTGGGCCACACCCGCGGATCCATCGCCCTCCGGTTGCGCGGCAATCCGAGCGACCACCTCCTCACAGGCGATTCCCTCTTTCCCGGCGGGGTCGGCAAGACCAGTGGAAGCCGTGAGTTCGAAAGGCTCTACAACGACGTCTGCATGAAGATCTTCGCGCCGATGGCCGACACCACGGTCATCCACCCCGGACATGGAGATGCCACAACGGTCGGAGAGGAGCGTCCCAACCTTCCGTTGTGGCGTGCCCGCGGCTGGTGATCCCGGGCGCATGAGGGTCAAGCCTCGATCCTGGCCTTCGCGTCATCCCGCTTGCTCTTGATGACGCTCGCGACGGTGGTGAGGACCAGGGCCGCGACGATGACGGCCAGGGACACACCGATCGAGACCTCGGCGCTGATACCGAACCAGGCCTGATCCAAGCCGTAGTGATGCAGGGCGTGGCCGATGAGCTTGAGGGCGATGAAGCCCAGGATGACGGCCAGGCCGAGGGACAGGTACACCAGACGCTCGAGCAGGCTTCCGATCAGGAAGTACAACTGGCGCAGGCCCATGAGAGCGAAGACGTTGGCGGTGAAGATGAGGTAACCCTCGCTCGTCAGGCCGTAGGAAGCCGGAATGGAATCCAGCGCGAAGAGCAGGTCGGTCATGCCGAGTGCGACACAGACCATGGACATCGAGGTGGCCAGGATCTTGCCGTTCTCACGGACGAAGAACTTGGTGCCACGGTAGTCACCGGTGGTCGGCACCGTGCGCTTGAACCACGCCATGAGGCGACCGTCCTCGCCAGTGTCCTCGTCCTCGTCGTCCCGGTGACGGTAGTCGCGCACCTGGTCGATCGCCGAGTACAACAGGAAGGCGCCGAAGATGAAGAACACCCAGGCCCAGGCCTCCAGGATCGCCTGGCCCAAGGCAATGAAGACACCTCGAAAGACCAGGGCGACGATGATGCCCACCAGCAGGGCAAATTGCTGCAGCTTCCGTGGAACGTTGAACTTCTCCATGAGGATGAGGAAGATGAACAGATTGTCGATCGACAAGCTGTACTCGGTCAACCACACCGCGAAGAACTGACCAGCTGCGGAATGCCCTTGCAGGATCCATACGCCCAACCCGAACAACACTGCCAGGCCGACGAACACACCGACGAAGGTGGCGCATTCCCTGGTGGAGGGGACGTGAGGCCTTCGTCCCAGGATAATGACGTCGAAGAAAAGCAAGGCCCCCATCACGAGGATGGTGATGATCCAGACATACGCGTGAACGTGCAAAACCGGGCCTCCGAAGCGGGTACGAGAAGGTCCGGAGGTCTCGTCCGCACCGGCGTGAGTGGTATCACCTCACCGGGGCTGTGCGGCCGGACCGTGATGGCACGATCGTGATGACGACCACACTTTTCTCAGGAGTACTCCCCTCCAAGGACCTTCATCCTCTCACACCCGCGCCATCCGACGCGAGGTGAAACCTCGTGTGGACTACCGGTTCGCCTCCACCATCTGGCGCAATTCCTTCTTCAGGTCCGCGATCTCGTCGCGAAGACGGGCCGCCACCTCGAACTTGAGTTCGCCAGCAGCAGAGCGCATCTCGTTGGTGAGCTCGACGATGAGGCTGCCAAGATCTTCCTCAGCCATCTTCGAGGCGTCCAGGCGTTTGCCCTGGGCTGCCCGCTGCTCGTCGGTGATCATCGAGTTGTAGCCGCGACGGCCCTTGCCATAGTTGAACTTCTCGACGAGGGCGTCGGTGTCGGCCTCCTCGCGGGCGAGCATCTCGGTAATGTCGCCGATCTTCTTGCGAAGTGGCTGCGGGTCGATGTCGTGATCCCTGTTGTAGGCCATCTGGATCTCGCGACGACGATTCGTCTCGTCAATCGCAACCCGCATCGAGTCGGTGATCTGGTCGGCGTACATGATGACCTGACCGTTGACGTTTCGAGCGGCACGGCCGACCGTCTGGATGAGGGAGCGTTCCGAGCGGAGGAATCCCTCCTTGTCAGCATCCAGAATGGCCACCAGGGACACCTCGGGAAGGTCAAGTCCCTCTCGTAGCAGGTTGATGCCGACGAGGACGTCGAACTCCCCCATGCGTAGTTCCTTGAGTAACTCGATGCGCTTGAGGGTGTCGATCTCCGAGTGCAGGTACCTGGTGCGGATACCGTGTTCCATGAGGTAGTCGGTGAGGTCCTCGGCCATCTTCTTGGTCAGGGTCGTCACCAGGACACGATCGCCACGATCCACCCGGGTACGGATCTCAGCCATGAGGTCGTCGATCTGGCCACGAGTGGGCTTGACGATGATCTCGGGATCCACCAGACCGGTCGGACGAATGATTTGTTCGACGACACCGTGGGCCCGCTCAGTCTCGTAGGAACCGGGCGTGGCGGACAGGTAGACAGTCTGGCCGATCCGCTGGGTGAACTCGTCGAACTTGAGAGGACGGTTGTCGATCGCGCTGGGAAGTCGGAAACCATGTTCCACCAATGTCCGCTTGCGGCTCATGTCGCCCTCGTACATGCCCCCGATCTGCGGGACGGTGACGTGAGACTCGTCGATGACGAGCACGAAGTCCTCAGGGAAGTAGTCGAGCAGACAGTTCGGGGCCGACCCGGGAGCACGTCCGTCGATGTGACGCGAGTAGTTCTCGATGCCGGCACAGGCTCCGACCTGCTGCATCATCTCGATGTCGTAGGTGGTGCGCATCCGCAGCCGCTGGGCTTCCAGCAGCTTGCCGTCACGCTCCAGAACGGCCAAGCGCTCCTCCAGTTCCTGCTGGATCGACGCAATCGCCCGCTCCATGCGCTCGGGTCCGGCGACGTAGTGGGTTGCCGGGAAGACGTAGACCTGCTCGTCCTCGCTGATGACCTCGCCGGTGAGGGGGTGCATCGTCGTGAGGGCCTCGACCCCATCGCCGAAGAACTCCACGCGCAGGGCATTCTCCTCATAGACCGGGAAGATCTCCAGGGTGTCGCCGCGCACTCGGAAGGTGCCCCGCTCCCCCGAGATGTCGTTGCGAACGTACTGGTTGGTGACGAGGTCTCGCAACAGCTCGTCACGGTTCCACTCCTGGCCGACCTCCAACGGGATCATCCGATCGACATACTCCTGCGGAGTACCCAGACCGTAGATGGCCGAGACGGTCGCCACCACGATGACATCCCGCCGAGTCAGCAGGGAGTTCGTTGCGGAGTGACGCAGCCTCTCGACTTCTTCGTTGAGGCTGGAATCCTTCTCGATGTAGGTGTCCGTCTGAGGAATGTACGCCTCGGGTTGGTAGTAGTCATAGTACGAGACGAAGTACTCCACCGCGTTGTCCGGAAAGAAGGTGCGCAGCTCCTGGGCGAACTGGGCAGCCAGCGTCTTGTTGGGCTGCATGACGAGCATGGGACGCTGCAGCTTCTCCGCCAGCCACGCGACCGTAGCCGTCTTGCCAGTACCGGTGGCGCCGAGCAGAACGACGTCCTGCTCACCGTTCTTGACCCTCCTCTCCAGTTCCGCAATGGCCTGCGGCTGGTCACCGGAAGGCTCGAACTCACTGACGACGTGGAAGGGCGCAACACGGCGAGTGATGTCGGTAACTGGACGCATGGGACCAACCCTAGTTCGGTGCCACCCCGATGCGGGACCACCGAATTTCAGCTCAGTGGGAACTCAGACCAAGGCAAGAACGAGGAGGAGGGAAACTCCGGCGGCAACGGTCGCCGACATCGCACCGAGCCCGATGGCACGTCCACCGGTGGAGGCAAGGACTTTGATACGAACACCGGCACCCATCGCAGCCATGGCGGCCGTCAGCAGGATCGTGGCAATCACGTCGGCCCCATCGGTCAGCCAGGAGGGCAGGTCGAAGATGGAGCGAATGACGACCATGATGAGGAACCCGAGGACGAAGTGCGGGATGATCGGCCCTGTCTTCGTCCCGGTGTGACGTTGAGCACTGCGTTTCTGGGACAGGCCCACCAGGGCGATGAGCGGTGCCAGCAGCACGACGCGACCGAGCTTGGTCACCACGGCAACATCCGTGACGTGGGCAAGGTTCCCCGCCGCCACGACCTGGCCAACCTCATGGATTGATGCACCGAGCCACACCCCGGTCTGACGCGGGGTGAGCCCAATGACGCCGGCCAACCATGGGAAGAGCAGAAGTGCCACGGTGCCGAAGAGGGTGACCGATGCCACCGCAGTCGCCGCGGCGTCGTCGACCTGACCACGTCCCTCCTCACCCTTGAGGTCGGGGCGTACGACAGCCGACATACCAGCCACCGCGGCGGCACCACAGATACCGGTACCGGTGGCGGTGAGGATGCGGGTCGGCCCGGACAGTTTCACCGCGCGGCCGAGGAAGGTGGTGGCGAACCAGGTCACCGTCACAGTGACGAGGATGACGACAATCGGCGCCCAACCCAGCTTCGCCACCGTCGGCAGGGACAGCCGCAGACCGAGCAGGACGACACCAGTGCGCAGGACGACCTTGTTGGTGAAGGCCACCCCTGGCTCGGCAGAGGGATGGATGAGCTTGGTGTTGCGCGCAATCACCCCGAGAATGATGGCTATGAGCATGCTGGACAGTAGCGGTACGACGTGACTGATCCCGTAGGAAATTGCAGCCGCGACGGCCATCAGTCCCAGACCTGGCAGAAGTTTTGACACGGATTGTGGCACGATGCACATCCTCGCACGAACAGTCGCGTGAGAGCTACCGCTGGCCGCCGCCCGAGTGTCCATACCCCAAGATGTGGGCCCAGGCGCGGTCCACCGCGTGGGGAAGGTTCTCGAGAGGACGACTGGTGTCGATGACGATGTCGGCAACTTCCAGACGCTCCAGGCGCGAGGCCTGGGCCCGGATCCTGGCCCGAGCGTCCTCCTCGGAACAGCCGTCCCTCTCGACGACACGCCGCACCTGCTCGGCAGGATCAACATCAGTGACGACGACCGTGTCGAACTCGTCAGCCCTGCCGGTCTCCACGAGCAGGGGAATGTCGTGGACCACGACGACCTGACCCTCCGCAGCACAGGCTTCTTCGTCCACCCGTCGAGCTGCTTCCTCGACCAGCGGATGGATGATCCCTTCCAGGCGTCGTCGAACAGATGGATCAGCAAAGACGATCGATCCCAGCGCGGGGCGGTTCAGGGAACCATCGTTGGCCAGCACCTTCTCGCCAAAGGCCGCGACGACCTGCCGAAGCCCCTCGGATCCGACTGCGACGACGTCCCTGGAAAGCTGGTCGTAATCGATGATGATGGCCCCGTGCTCAGCCAACAATGTGGAGACCGTCGACTTTCCGCTGGCGATTCCGCCTGTCAGGCCGACCCGGACGATGCTCTTGGGGCGACCGGGCATCAGGCTGGGGCCTCCTCGTCGGACGGGGTGGCCGACCCGCCAGGAGCCGTGACACAGTTCAACGGGGTGAGGCGCCAGGCCTTGCCGGACTGGTCAATGACCATGGTCCACTGACCCTTCTGCAGGTGACAGGTGGCAGGCCGATCCTTGGCGGTCTCGGCATGACCCTGGACGACGTCATTGATGTCGTCGTCACCGCTGAAGGTCTGTTCCATGGACTCGTTGACCTTGCCGTCGGGGCTCATCAGGCAGACCGTGACGACCTTGCCCTTCCATCCCCGGACGGCGGTAACCGTGGCGGGCTTGACCGTTCCCTTGGCAAGTCCGGAATCGCACGCCACCCCGACGTCGGAACTCGCCTGGGTCGTTGCTGGCCTGAGCCCTTCGTCAGAATGTGAACAGCCAGTCATCGCCGCGGCAGCAATCAGGCCCAAGGCTACCGTGGCTGCTCGCGCAGCCCTCATGACACCTCCATCAGTCGTGGCACCAGCATAAGGGGCCCCGTCGTCGCCGGTTCAACCATGTGTCGCTTGTCCATGCCGACGACCTGGCCGACGAGGAAGAGCTGTCCGGGATCGTAACCGACGAACGTGCCCGCGTTTCCGCAGCACAGTTTGACCGGCGGCCCCGAGCCGCCTGACACACCACGAGGGCCCCGCCACAATGGCGAGGCCCCTCAACGTTGCAATGGATCAGCTGATCATCAGTTGTGGGTCAGCTTGTCCCGGAGAGCCTGCAGGGCCTCGTCGGAGGCCAGCGAGCCCTCGGCCGGGCCGCTGGTGTAGGACGACTCGGCGCCACCGTCGTTGAGAGCGGCCTCCTGCTCGGCCTGCTCGGCATTGATGACCTGCTTGCGGTGAGCCTCCCAGCGAGCCTGGGCCTCGGCGTACTGCTGCTCCCAGGCGATGCGCTGCTCGTCGTAGCCGGACTTCCACTCGTTGGTCTCCGGATCGAAGCCCTCAGGGTAGATGTAGTTGCCGTCCTCATCGTAGGAGGCGGTCATGCCGTACAGCGAAGGATCGAACTCGTCGGACTCGACGTCGATGCCCTCGTTGGCCTGCTTGAGGGACAGCGAGATGCGGCGACGGTCGAGGTCAATGTCGATGATCTTGACCATGACATCGTCGTTGACGCTGACGACCTGCTCCGGGATCTCGACGTGGCGCTCGGCCAGCTCGGAGACATGGACCAAGCCCTCGATACCGTCCTCCACGCGGACGAAGGCACCGAACGGAACGAGCTTGGTGACCTTTCCGGGAACAATCTGGCCGATCTGGTGCAACCGGGCGAAGGCCTGCCACGGATCTTCCTGGGTCGCCTTGAGGGACAGCGAGACGCGCTCGCGATCCATGTCGACGTCCAGCACCTCAACGGTGACCGGCTGCCCAACCTCGACAACCTCGCTCGGGTGGTCGATGTGCTTCCAGGACAGCTCGGAAACATGGACCAGACCGTCCACACCACCGAGGTCGACGAAGGCACCGAAGTTGACGATCGAGGAGACGACACCCTTGCGGATCTGCCCCTTCTGCAGCTGGTGCAGGAAGTTCTGGCGGACCTCGGACTGGGTCTGCTCGAGCCAGGCGCGACGAGACAGCACGACGTTGTTGCGGTTCTTGTCGAGCTCGATGATCTTGGCCTCGATCTCCTGACCGACGTAAGGCTGCAGGTCGCGGACACGACGCATCTCAACGAGGGAGGCGGGGAGGAAGCCGCGCAGACCGATGTCGACGATGAGGCCGCCCTTGACGACCTCGATGACGGTACCGGTGACGACGCCCTCCTCTTCCTTGATCTGCTCGATCGTGCCCCAGGCACGCTCATACTGAGCACGCTTCTTGGACAGGATCAGACGACCCTCCTTGTCCTCCTTCTGCTGGACGAGGGCCTCGATCTCGTCACCGACGTTGACAACCTCGAAGGGGTCCACGTCGTGCTTGATCGACAGTTCCTTGGACGGGATGACACCCTCGGTCTTGTAACCGATGTCAAGGAGAACCTCGTCACGGTCCACCTTGACGACGGTGCCAGAGACGATGTCGCCGTCGTTGAAGTACTTGATGGTGGCGTCCACAGCGGCCAGGAAGGCCTCCGGGCTGCCAAGGTCGTCGACCGCCACGGATCCATCGGCGGTGTTGGCGGCATTCTGCTGGTCGATGTCGACCGGGTTCGAGGTGGAGGCCTCAGTGGAGGAGGTCATGTAGTAGGACTCCGATTGATGTCAGGTGGTTTGAAACTCGTTGCAGCCCCGACCCTGGGGTCGAGCACGATCTACTCCCGTCCGAGATCGCACAGACCACAACGCAGCAGCAAGCGTAATACCCCAGCACAGGAGGGTCAACCGTCCTTCCCCAGTTCGCGGCACACACGGTCGATACAACCTCCAGTTCGATACGAGGTTTGTCCCGCAACGAGGTAATCTGCCTCTGGATCCACCTTCTCGGATCCTTCCCCATTCGGGTACCACATCCCGAGACTGAATCCCTCGTAAGCCTTGGAGGACATCACAGTTATGACTGATCAGTCTCCCCGACACGGTGAACCACCCACCGAGTCGACGTCGTCGCGCAGCTCAGCCACCCATGCCGGCGACAGCACACAGTCAGGCAGCCCACGTTGGCGAATTGTTGCTCTCGCGGTTGTCATCGCTCTTGTTGTCGCCGCCATCGCCGCTGTCATCGTCCAACGCGATAACGGCGACGACTCTGCTGGTGGTCCTGGTTCGGCGACATCTGCATCGACGTCAGCCGCGCCTGCGGCGTCCGCCAAGAAGAAGGGCCCCGTCCCGGCCGGTTGCATGAAGAACCCGAGGCCCATCGTGCCGGTCAAGTACTCGATCGACCACCTGAACGTCTCCGCCAAGGTTCTCTCGCGTGGCCTCGACAGCGCCGGAGCAGCAGGGGCGCCCCCGCGCGACGATCCTTCCTCGATGGCCTGGTTCAACCAAGGTCCCAAGGTCGGTTCCAACAGGGGCAACGTCGTTCTCACCTCGCACACCTTCCATGTTGGAGAGGCGCTGGGGAACAGGATGTACAGCAGGGACAACGGCATCAAGCCGGGAGACATCATCCGGTTCTCTGACACGTCCGGGAATACGGTCTGCTATAGGTACACCCACAACGTGAAGGTGTGGGTCAAGGACTATGACCCCAACTCGACGATCCTCTACGATGACAACGGTCCGGCCCAGGCAGTCATTGTCGTGTGCTGGGACTATGTCAAGGGCAAGGGTCATGAGTCACGGGTGCTGTTCTACGCCGACCCGGTCGCGTGATCGTCAACCTCATCTGAGGCCACCCCGGGGCGGGTCATGGCCCGTTCGTGGAGCATCAGTACGGGTCTGACCTCTACCGTCATGCGACGGGTGAGAAGTCGGTGGATCCGACGGCTGAGGCCGACAAGACGTGAAATGATTGCTGCGCGAGTGGCCCCTGCAACACGGTGTGGACCTCCGACGGCGGCTCGGCCTGATACGTCGACACCCGCACGGGCAATTACCGCCATCTGGCCCGGCTGCGCCTACGACCCTCCCGTCCGGAACGAACGCTTCGCCCCAGCCTGGTTCGACATCGAGTGACCGTCACCATTGATGACGGGAGGAGGAGTGCTCCAGTCGATGCGCCCTGTTGTCTCACTGGCCGAGCTCAGTGCGCAGCGTCGAACCACGACCGTCCAACGCCGATCGACACCGTCAGCGGCACCGACAATTCCAGGGCGTGGCCCATCGCATCGGTGACGATCTCGCGAACCAGTTGCTCCTCACCATTGGCGATCTCAAGGATGAGCTCGTCATGGACCTGTAGCAGAACGCGGCTCGTCAAACCAGCCTTGTCAAGTTTCGCGTCGGTAGCGAGCATAGCCAGCTTGATGAGATCTGCAGCCGATCCCTGAATGGGTGCGTTGAGTGCAGCGCGTTCCGCCATCTCGCGACGTTGACGATTGGTCGAGGTGAGGTCGGGCAGATAGCGACGGCGTCCCAACAGGGTCTCGGTGTATCCCTGACGACGAGCCTGGTCGACGACCTCCTCGAGATAGTCGTGGACCTTCCCGAAGATGCTGAAGTAATCGGCCATGAGTTCCTTGGCCTCCCCGACACTCACCTTGAGCTGGTTGGAGAGACCGTAGGCGCTCAGACCGTAGGCCAGACCGTAGTTCATGGCCTTGATCTTGGAACGCTGCGCGACGCTGACGCCCTCCGGAGCCACCCCAAAGACGTGCGAGGCCGTCACGGTGTGGAAATCCTGCCCGGAACGGAAGGCATCGATGAGGGACTGGTCCCCCGAGACGTGAGCCATGATCCGCATCTCGATCTGGGAGTAGTCGGCACTCATGAGGGATTCGTACCCCTCACCGACGACGAATCCCTCCCGGATACGTCGTCCCTCCTCGGTGCGCATCGGGATGTTCTGCAGGTTCGGGTCCTTGCTGGACAGCCGTCCGGTTGCAGCGATCGTCTGCATGTAGGTGGTGTGGACCCGACCGTCATCACGGACTTCCTTGAGTAGACCGTCGACAGTCTGACGCAGTTTGATGGCGTCACGATGCTCCAGCAGGTGAGCCAGAAAGGGATGCTCGGTCTTTTCGTACAGACTGGCCAACGCGTCGGCATCGGTGGTGTATCCGGACTTGGTGCGCCGGGTCTTCGGCATGTCGAGCTTGTCGAACAGCACCCCCTGCAGCTGCTTGGGGGACGACAGGTTGATCTTCTCACCAGCCGCCTCCCAGGCAGCCTCCTGGGCACGGGTGACACGCCCGTCGAATTCGGATCGCAGTCCTTCCAAGACGTCGGGGTCGACGGCTATACCGGCCCGCTCCATCGACATGAGGCACCGCTGCACCCCCATCTCGACATCGTGGAGCAGCTCGGACCCGCCGCGGGCCTCGACCTCCTTCTCCATGACGTCGGCAAGCTTGGTGACGGCCACCGCCCTCTCCATGGATTCGGCGGACCGGTCGTCCCCGAAGTCGAACATCCCCTGGCCGGACTGGTCCTCCCCCTCCCCCAGAATGACGTTGAGGTGGGTGCGCACCGCGTCGTCGAACTTGTGAGCACGGCGATCCGGATGCAACAGATATGAGGCAAGCTCGGTGTCGCAGGTGAGGCCATTCACATCCCAGCCGCGCTCGGCCAGCGCCTCCACCGGACCCTTGGCCGAATGCATCGCCTTCGCGTGGTCCTCGTCGGCCAGCCACTGGGCAAGGGACTTCTCGTCATCCGGGCCGAGCTCAGCTGTGTCGAACCACACCGCAGTACCTTCTCCGGCCCCCAACGCCACGGCCTCCACATCACCGGACCCACCACCCCAGGTGCCCGTGACATCAACACCGACCCGGCCTTCCACCCTGGACAGCCAGTCACCCAAGGTGCCCGGCTCGAGCACGGCGCCGCAGACGTCAAGGGTCTGGTCAACCTCAACGACCTCATCAGCGTCCAACGCGGAGGCCAGCGCACACACACGATCCCACAGGGTGCGGAACTCCAAGGTGTCGAAGATGGCCCGGGTAGCCTTCGGATCCCAGGGCTGACGAGCAAGATCAGCCAAGGCGACGTCGAGATCAAGGTCGCGGACCAGGGCGTTGAGCTTACGGTTACGGATGACGTCGTCAAGGTGATCGCGAAAGGACTGGCCCGCCTTCCCCCTGACGGTGTCAGCCTCACGAATGAGATTCTCCAGCCCGTCATAGGCGTTGAGCCACTTCACAGCTGTCTTGGGGCCAACCCCGGGAACGCCGGGAAGGTGGTCAGCGCTCTCCCCCACCAGGGCCGCCAGCTCGGGGTAACGGGCCGGGGGCACGAGGTACTTCTCCTCGACACTTTCCGGTGTCATCCGGGCAAGGTCCGAGACACCCTTGCGCGGGTAGAGCACCGTCACCTGGTCATTGACGAGCTGCATGGCGTCCCGGTCCCCCGAGACGAGCAGGGACTTGAACCCCTCAGCAGTCGCCCGGGTGGATAGGGTCGCGAGAATGTCATCGGCCTCGTAGTTCTTCTTGGACAGATGAACGATGTGGAGGGCGTCGAGGACCTCCTTGATGAGGTCGATCTGGCCGGGAAACTCCGGCGGAGTGGCGGCTCGTCCGGCCTTGTACTCGGAGTACTCAGTGGTTCGGAAGGTCCCGCCTGCAAGGTCCCACGCCACCGCGATGTGGGTGGGCGTCTCATTGCGCAGCAGGTTGATGAGCATGGCGACGAAACCGTGCACCGCATTGGTGTGCTGGCCCGTCGAGGTGATGAAGTTCTCGACCGGCAAGGCGTAGAAGGCCCGGAAAGCCATGGAGTGCCCATCAAGGACCATGAGGGTGGGCTGCGTCGTCTCGCTCATGTCCTCGACTCTAGAGGACACCACGGACAGTATTGAAGAACCGAACGGCACACGGTGGCATGCTTCACCCATGACCTATTCCATCCCTGAACATCCGCTTCCGGAGTGGCTGGCCGAACTCGTCAGCCCCCTTGACGACAAACTTGGCGTCAAGGTACGGGAGATTTCTCCCACTCGCTGTGTCGTCACCGCGCCGCTCGACGGCAACACCCAGCCCATGGGTCTGTGGCACGGCGGCGGCTCTGGTGTCCTCGTGGAGACAGCCGGCTCCCTGGCTGCCATGGCCCACGCGCGCACCTTTGAGCATTCCGCCGTCGGTACTGAACTCTCGGTATCGCATCTACGCCCACCCCACGGCCATCAGGTCATTGCGACCGCGACGGCAGTGCATCTGGGTAGACACACGACGACCCACACCGTCGAGATTGTCGACGATGAGGGCCGTATCTGCGCTGTTGGACGGATGACGTGTCAGGTCATCTGAGAACGAGCCACGTCGAGATCACTTCTCGTTCTCGGCGTGATCAATGACTCCCTGAGCCACCTCGCGCATCGACTTGCGCAGGTCCATGGCGGTCTTCTGGATCCACCGGAAGGCCTCCGGCTCGGTGAGGTCAAGGCTGGTCTGCAGGATGCCCTTGGCCTGGTCGACGATCTTGCGCGACTCCAGGCGCTCCTCCAGGTCCATGACCTCGTCCTCCACGCCGCGGATCTCGGCGAAACGGGCCATGGCGATCTCGATGGCCGGAATGACGTCCGACGCATCGAAGGGTTTGACGACGTAGGCCATCGCGCCGGCCTCCTTGGCGCGCTTGATGAGGTCGCGCTGGGAGAAGGCGGTCAGCATGACGACCGCACAGATGCGATCCTCAGTGATCTTGTCAGCCGCAGTGATGCCGTCCATCTTCGGCATCTTGACGTCCATGACGACCAAGTCGGGTTCGAGCTCATTGGCGAGACGGACGGCCTCCTCACCGTCACTGGCCTGGCCGACGATCTCGTAACCGTGCTCCTCGAGAAGCTCGACGAGATCGAGGCGAATAAGGGCCTCGTCCTCGGCCACCACGACGCGTGGATGTTCCGTCCCCACCCCCGGATCAGGGGTGGACCGGGTGGGGTCTTGTGGCTTGCTCACGGTGGTTCCTTGCATGTCGATCGGTGACAACTCAGTTCAATTCTAGTGGCTGACAGGCCTTGCCGCACCCACATCCGTGCCTGATCGTGATTGACACCCCCTCAGTGACGATCGAATCGTCGATCATCGGCAACACTCAGTAACTGCAGAATCGGCATACCGGCGCAACTGTGGCACAATAGGCGAGCCGGCCCGAGTGGCGGAATGGTAGACGCGGCGCACTCAAAATGCGCTGTCCTTGCGGGCGTAGGGGTTCGACTCCCCTCTCGGGCACCGTCGGCTCACACCAGTGATCCCAGGAACAGACCAAGGATCGCTGCCAGCACTCCTGCAATGGCCATCCCCAAACAGTGCAGACCTGCCACGTTCACCCCCCGGCCGGAAGCGGTGCGCGCGGTCTCCACCGACGCCGTGCTGAAGGTCGTGAAGCCACCGCAGAATCCCGTTCCCAGCGGGCCCTTGAGGTGCTGCGAGAATCCCACGTCACCGAGGGCCACCGCGGTGATGAATCCCAGCAACAGGGATCCCACCACATTGATGACGAGGGTTCCCACCGGGACTGGGGCCGAAAGACGAGAGCTGATGCACAAGTCGAGCAGGAGTCGTGTGACCGCACCCAGGCCACCAGCCAGGCAGATCCACAGCATCGTCACGACGACCTACCAGCTGCCGCACGCACGGTGGTGATCATGACCCAGGCCAGGAAGGCGCCCGCCACGACACTCATCAGCAGGTAGGCAACACCCAACAGCCAGTGCCCGGACATGACGCGCTGCCCGGTCTCCACCGCAAGGGTCGAATAGGTCGTGAACCCGCCCAGCATGCCGGTACCGAGGCAAAGCCGAACCGCCCGGCGAATCCCCTCGTCAGGGCCGGCATGGACGAGAACTTCGAGCAGGGTCGCAAGCACGAAGGCCCCCACGAGGTTGGTCACCAAGGTCGCCCAGGGCACGCCGTCGGCAGTGGTCGGCAAGGCGTGGGTCATCCCGGCTCGCATGAGGGTACCCAGGCATCCTCCCAGGAACACCAGACCCACCAGTACGGGACGTCGATCGAGGAATCCCGATCTCACTGCCATGGCGAGGAGTCCTTCCAGTCGACGACGGCGATAGGCACCACAAGCACCGGGCGGTGCTGATGGTGTGACAGATTGGTCGCAATCGATCCACTCACGAAGTCCTGGACCCGCCGCCGATGGGTCCTGGCTCCCACGATGAAGGCCGCGGCATCAATGGCTCGAGCGAGATGGGTCAAGGCACGATCTGGCTGACCAGCAAGGTACTCCAGTCGCCAAGGAACCCCGCTGCCCTCCAGAACAGTCGAAATGTCCTCGGCCAGCCGCTGACGAGCGGTCTCGACGTCGTCACCCATGGCGTCCGGGTCGACGGGTGCAGACACCACCGACCCATCTGTGTTCTCCTCGACGACATAGCGCCGCTGATCAACGTATGCGAAGACGACCTGGGAGGCCTTGGTCGCGCGAGCCAGCGAGGCAGCCGTCAAGCTCACCAGGCTCGATTGCCCCGGAACCACCGCGACGACGATGGGGTGTCCTTCGAACTCGACCATTCGGGCTGGGTGCGGCTGGGGCACTGCGCCATCCTTCGCCGCCATGTGTCCGCTCATAACCATCCCTCGCGCCGGGAGCCACGCGTCTGCACGGGATTCATCACCATCTCGCTCATTCATCGGCGCGAGGGCAAACTCCTACCCCCGCATTACGGGGTAGGAACCATCAGCCGGTTCGGCAGTTCGGCATTGGCCAGGCGGGATCCATCGCCATCACGGACTTTACCAGGCTCCTACCCCGTCGGCTCCTTTCGCGGCGCGGGCCTTCATCCCGTAGGGAAAAGGGGGACGTCCCCCGCTCCAGAAGGAGAGAGGGACGTCGCAACAGTCGAGGTTCAACCGCGATCAGTCGTCCTCCTTGATGCGAAGGATGCGCAGATCGTTGGTCTTGCCCGGGATGTCCATCGGGGATCCGGACAGCACGACAACACGGTCGCCGACCGGCACGAATCCCTTGTCGCGCAGGTAGGCGTTGACCCAGCGGTACAGGTCCTCAGCGGTCTTGAACACCGGGGTGGCGACGGCGTGGGCACCCCACACCCAGGCGAGATCCTTGGTGGTGGTCTTATCAGGGGTGAAGACGATGAGCGGGGTGCTCGGACGCAAACGCGCGATACGGCGAGCGGTGTCACCGGACTTGGTGAAGGCCACGATGAACTTGGCCTCGGCACGCTCGGCAATCTCGGCAGCAGCCTTCGACATGATACCGCCGGTGGTGCGCGGATCCCAGTCGATCTTGGCGATCTTGTCCAGACCGTGAGCCTCGGTTGACTCCACGATCTTGGCCATGGTGCGGACGGTCTCGCCCGGGAAGTCGCCAACGCTGGTCTCGGCGGAGGTCATGACGCCATCGGCACCGTCCAGAATGGCGTTGGCCACATCGGCGGCCTCGGCGCGGGTCGGACGGGGAGCGTGGATCATCGACTCGAGCATCTGGGTGGCCACGATGACGGGCTTGGCCTGGAGACGAGCCTTCTCGATGATCTGCTTCTGGATCAGCGGAACCTCCTCGAGCGGGCACTCGACGGCCATGTCGCCACGGGCAACCATGACGGCATCGAAGGCGTCGATGATAGCGTCGAGGTTCTCGATGGCCTGCGGCTTCTCCAGCTTGGCGATGACCGGGACGGTGCGTCCCTCCTCGTCCATGATCTCGTGGACGCGGTCAATGTCAGAGCCGTGACGCACGAAGGACAGGGCAACCAGATCGATACCGGCCTTGAGAGCCCAGCGCAGGTTCTCCTCATCCTTCTCGGTCAGGGCCGGGATGGAGACGGCAACCCCGGGAAGGTTGATGCCCTTGTGGTCACCGACCGGGCCGGCGACCGTACAATGGCAGTTGACGTCGTTGCCGCTGACCGAGTCAACCTGCAGGACGGTCTTGCCGTCGTCAATGAGGATGACGTCGCCAGGCCTGCAGTCCTCAGGCAGCCCCTTGAAGGTGGTGGAGACGCGCTCCTGGTTGCCCAGGATGTCGTCGGTGGTGATGGTGAACTTGTCACCAATCTCGAGGTCGATCTTGCCGTTCGACTCTCCCTCGGCCTTCTCGAACAGGCCGGTACGGATCTTCGGACCCTGCAGGTCGGCCAAAGCCGCCACGTTGAGCCCGAGCTCCTCCGACACCGAGCGAACCAGGTCAAGACGCTCCTGGTGCTCGGAGTAGTCGCCATGACTCATGTTGAGGCGGGCGATGTTCATGCCAGCCTGCATGAGCTCCTTCATGGCGTCATGGCTGGACACAGCGGGTCCAAGGGTGTTCACAATCTTAGCTCTACGCACGCCCCCACGATACCGCCCAACATCACGGGAACCCGACTCAAAGAGCCACTCACCGCCGGATGTACACCAGACGTTCATCAATAATGCACGGATGACCACAGCCGACTGAGCGACTGCTCAGGCGTGCCTCACCACATCCAGTGCATGTTGCAGATCCTCGGACGGCTCTGAGTGGAACGTCACCCACTCACCACGTCCCGGATGGGTGAAGGACAGCTCCGCGGCATGCAACCACTGCCGTTCCAGTCCCAGTTCCGTGGCCAGCACCGGATCACACCCATAGAGCGGATCTCCACAGCAGGGATGGTTGACGGCTGCCATGTGCACCCGGATCTGGTGGGTCCGACCGGTCTCGAGGTGCACCTTGAGCAGGGTCGCGTGATGGAACGCCTCAATCGTCTCGTAGTGGGTGACGGAGTGACGCCCCCCGTCAACGATTGCCATCTTCCAGTCATGACGGCGATCACGACCGATGGGGGCATCGATCGTGCCCGTGAACGGATCGGGATGTCCCTGAACAAGGGCGAGATACACCTTGTCGACAGTTCGGTCCCGAAAGGCCTGCTTCAACACGGTGTAGGCGTGCTCACTCTTGGCGACCACCATGAGGCCGGAAGTTCCGACGTCAAGGCGCTGCACGATGCCCCGGCGCTCCGGCGCCCCACTCGTGGAGATCGCAAACCCGGCAGCCGCCAGATGCTCGACAACGCTGGGACCGTCCCAGCCCAGAGACGGGTGAGCAGCCACGCCAGCCGGCTTGTCGACGACGACGACGTCAGAATCGTCATGAACGATTCTCATCCCCTCGACGATCTGAGGGGTGATCGACGGGGTGGCGACGGGATCGCAGAGATCAATGTCGAGCATCTGCCCCGTGGCGACGCGAACAGATGCCCGGGGCACCTTCTGCCCATTGAGGAGGACCAACCCTTCCTTGATGAGATCGGCAATCCGGGATCGCGACACCCCGCTCATTCGAGCGGCAGCAACGTCAACCCTCTCTCCGTCAAGACCATCAGGTACCAGCAGGACGCTCACATCTCCTCCTTCTCGTCGCGCTCCCCCTCCCATTGTCATCCGTCGCATGGCCTTCACCGTCATGGTGGCCAAGGATCGACACCAGCACGACGAGGATCGCCGTACAGGTGATGAAGATGTCGGCAACGTTGAAGACCGCGAAGTGCGGCAGGCTGATGAAGTCGACGACATGACCACGCAGCGGCCCGGGCGCCCGGAAGAAGCGATCAGTGAGGTTGCCGCAGATACCGGCAACGAGCATCCCACAGGCGATGAGGGACCAACGATGACGAGCCTTCGGCACTCCCCACGCGCACACGACGATGAGCATCACGACGGCGAAGAGACTGATGAGGACGGTCGCCGTCGATCCCATGGAAAAGGCAGCACCCGGGTTGCGCAGCAACCGTAGGGTGAATAAACCGCCAACCCAACTCGGTGGATCGTAGGGATCGAGATGAGCGACGGCCTCCGCCTTAGTCCATTGGTCAAGGCCGTAACCGGCCATCGCGATGATGACCATCACGAGACGCCAACGCCTGAGCTGGGCTCCTGTCAACGCGGTCGGATCAGTGGGAGAACTCACCGGCGCTCTTCGCGCTGCTTGCACTTGACGCACATGGTGGCTCGCGGAAAGGCCTGCAGACGGGCCTTCCCAATGGCCTTGCCACAGGACTCGCAGGTACCCCAGGTGCCCTCGTCGAGCAGCTGGAGAGCAAGCTTCGACTGGTCGTAGACGGCACGGGCATTGCGGGTGACGGAGATCTCCTGGTCACGCTCGAACTGGGAGGAACCGACGTCGATGGTGTCCATGCCCGCACCGTCGTTGCCCTGCTTCATGAGATCAGCAAGGTTATTCTCAGCTTCGGCGAGGACGGTACCCATCCTGTTGACATCCGACTCCAGGGCATCGATGATCTCGCGAACCTCATCAACCGTCCATGGCTCATCGCCGTCGCGCACCGGCAGTGAGGCGGCGATGGCCTCGACATCATGATCTGACATGGAACTCTCCATCGTCATGCGGGGATCGTCCCCGGCTTGGTGGTGTGTGCCGCTCATGTCATCACCTCCGTGGGGTTTGCATGAACTGGGGGCAGACATTACACCCATGCCACTCACCCGTCATCCTGGTCACCCGCTCCGAGATTGACCATCAGATGAACGACACCGTGCCCCGGTCATGTGACCGGAGCACGGTGTCCTGGAGAGTGCGTGTCGCGTCAGTTCTGCTGCTGACCGCGACCAATGAGAGCGTCGAGACGCGGGGTGGAGGAGTCACCCGGAGCGACGCGGTTCTCCGACTTGAGCAGCTCAGGCAGCTCGGCAGGCTCGAAGACACCCTTCTCGAGGTTGTCAGCCTGAGCACGCAGATGGGAAGTGAGAGCATCGCGGTAGCGAGCCTCGAAGGAGCGCAAGTGATCGATATTGCCGACCAAGGTGTCACGCTCGGCCTCGAGTTCGCGGAAGAGCTCGGTACGGCGAGTCTGGGCGTCGGAATTGACCTTGTCAGCGTTGCTCTTGGCGTCCGAAGTCACCTTCTCGGCATTGACGCGGGCGCTGGACTCGATACGCTCGGCACGGGTCTGGGCATCGACGGTGAGCTCGTGAGCCTTGGTCTCGGCAGCCTGGACCTTGCGACCGGCCTCCTCCTCGGCCTCACGGACGACGCGCTCGGCATCGGCGAGGGCCAGCTCGACCATACGGACGACGGCCGGGGAAGCCTCGGCGCTGGTGGTCACGACGAGCTTCTGGACGCCGTCGCCCCCGGTGGTCGTCGGCTGCTGTTCGGCGACAGAGGAGGTACGGCTGCGGGCGGCGAGGGCCTGAGCGTCACGCAGCTGGGCGCCGAGACGCTCGTTCTCGCTGCGCAGGTGTGCAACCTCAGCCGGGTCAATGTCCTGGCTCGGACGCTGGGCAGCCCGGCGCAGCTCCTCGACCTCGGACTGCAGGGAAGCCTTCTCCTGCTCGAGCTGGTGAGCGCGCTTCTCGGCCTCTTGCTGGGCGGCCTTGGCGCGATCAACCTCGCCGGAGTCGACCGGACGGTCATTCTGCTGAGAGCGCAGCTCCTCAATCTGAGCGCGGAGGCGCTCGTTCTCGTTGACGAGCTCCTGGTCGGCCTTCTGCTCACCCTGATCACCAGACTTGAGGGCCTCGACCTGGGCCTTGAGACGCTCGTTCTCGTCGGTGAGGGTCATGAACGCCGCTTCTACCTTGTCGACGAAATCATCGACCTCAATGGCGCGGTAGCCCTCGCCGTTGCGTTTGACCATCGGGAAACGAACCATGCGCACCTCTTCGAGGGTCAGCGTCATTGTGCACTCCAAGATGTCGGGGACAGTCAGGACCCGTGCGGCGGACCATGTGGTCCGAGGTGGACACGAGATGCCGACAAGGTTACTCCACCGCAGCGCTCGCGTCACTCGGGAGGCTCAACCTCACCTTTGGGGTACGGCCAGTACCCCATCACCAGAAGACGGCAATGACCAACCTCTGGAGGATGGCCAGCAGGACGAAAACGATGATGAACCCGACCGAGAGTCCGACATTGCCGAACCTCACCGGCGGCACGAGCCGATCGAAGAACTTGATCGGCGGATCCGTGATCGTGTAAACGATCTCAAAGACCACGGCCAATGCGCCGTGCGGCTCAAAATCGCGCACCAACAGCGGCACCCAAGACATGAGCATCCGTACGATGAGCAGCACCGTGTAGATCTGGATGAACCACGTGAGGACAGTCCCGACCAGGATCATGGATGGCTCCGTCAGGACTGGTTGAAGAACCCGCCGCTGGCGATGCGGGCCTTGTCCTCCGGGGTGACATTGACATTGCGCGGGCACAGCAGGAAGACCTTGCTCGTCACCCGCTCGATGGTTCCGCGCAGACCGAAGATGAGACCGGCGGCGAAATCAACCAGACGCTTGGCATCAGCGTCGTCCATCTCGGTGAGGTTCATGATGACGGGAATGCCGTCACGGAACTGCTCGCCAATCGTGCGAGCCTCGTTGTAATTGCGCGGATGGACGGTCAGGATACGGTTGATGTCGGCGATGCTGGGCTCGTTGAGCTCCGAGCGGCGACGTTGCTGGACCGCCTTATGCTCCCTGCCGTGCTGCTCGGTGGAGTCATGATGATGCAACTGGGTCACCTCCGAAGATGGCTCGTACCCGTCGTCGGAGTAGACCTCCGTGGTGAGCTCCTCGTCCGGAAGATCCTCCTCGTCGTAGCGGCGATCGTCAACGATGCCGACGTACGAGGCGATCTTCCTGCCGATTCCTGCCATCTGGAGCTCCTTCTCGTGGGTGCGTCCCCGGGAACGGGGGTATCACCATTCAAGCCTGCCACGGATACTGCCACGGTTTGATGAGACACGCGAACGCTGACACATCATGAACCGGCGAGATCCGTCCTCACCGAGGGTTGGGAGTCCTCCACACCAGGCCGGCAAGACGGCCCGCACCATGATCCCTCCGGTGGGAAAACAAATCCTGTCCCTCAAAGGTACAAGGGTCAAGCCCCACTGCTGCCACCCCCAGAGACTCCAGCTGAGCCAGGGCGCCAGCACCCAGATCAAGGGCAGGAGTCCCTTGACGAGTCATGGCCCGGGTTGCCGGGTGCTCTGCCCACACCTGCTCCGCCATGTCAGCAGGAACCTCATAGCAATTACCGCAAATATGAGGCCCCACCCATGCCAGCAAGTCAGTGGCTCCCATGTCTTGCATGGCATCGACGGTGGCAGGCAGGACCCCCGCCAGGAACCCCACCCGACCGGCGTGGGCAACCCCGATGACGCCAGCTTTCGGATCGGCCAGCACGACGGGCATGCAATCGGCAACCCGAATGGCCAGGGCGACCTCCGACAGGCCGGTGACCATGGCATCAGCAATGGGAAGTTTCTGCTGGCCTGTCACACGATCTCCGAGGTAACGTCGCGGAGTCCACCCCTCGACGTCGTCGGCCCCGACTCGCCACACGCCCTTGCCGTGCACCTGATGACAGACCATCACCGGCCCGAGGCCGAGGCGGGCACGCAGCGCCTCCACGTGCTCGAGAACAGCGGGATCCTCGTCAGTACGTCCGAGATTGAACCCGTCGAAACCATGACCACCCAGGCCCCGGCCCGCAGGATCCACCCGATCTGTGAAGGCAACCCCAACGCCATTGTTGGCGCCGGGGTCGATGACGCATCTGAGCACGTCACTTCAGGAAGTCGGGGATGTCCAGATCATCCTCGGGCTCATCACCCTGCGAACGCTCGTCGTGCTGCTGCACCGGCTGGTTCAACTGCTCCGGCTGGGAAGGACGATCATCGAACGGGTTGCCCTGGGTCTGCGGACGAATCGGGGTCGGCTGCTGGTCGCCACTACCCTGACGGTTCGCGCTGGAAGCAGATCCGGACGGGGCTGCCCCGGTACCGAACACGCCTGCCGAGGAACGATTGCTCATTGCCGGACGAGAGGCAGGACGCTGGCTGATGCCAGGCTGCTTGCTGCCGGTGAGCTGACCATTCTCGAACCCGGCCGCGATGACCGTGACGCGGACCTCATCGCCGAGGGCATCGTCAATGATGGTGCCGAAGATGATGTTGGCCTCGTCGTGGGCGGCAGCCTCGATGAGGTTGGCCGCGCTGGCGACCTCGAACAGACCGAGATCGGAGCCACCGGCGATCGACAGCAGCACGCCGCGAGCACCGTCGATGGACACCTCGAGCAGCGGGGACGAGATGGCCATCTCGGCGGCGGCACGGGCGCGATCCTCACCAGAGGCCCGACCGATGCCCATGAGGGCCGATCCGGCGTTCGACATGACCGACTTGACGTCGGCGAAGTCCAGGTTGATCTGGCCCGGCGTGGTGATGAGGTCAGTGATGCCGGAAACACCTTGCATCAGCACCTGGTCGGCCTGTTTGAAGGCGTCCAGGATGGCAATCTGCTGGTCCGTCATGTCCAACAACTTGTCGTTGGGGATGACGATGAGGGTGTCGACCTCGTCACGCAGATTGTCGATACCGGACTCGGCCTGGGACGAACGGCGGTGACCCTCGAAGGAGAACGGACGGGTCACGACACCAATCGTCAGGGCCCCGAGGGAACGGGCAATCTTGGCGACGACGGGGGCAGCACCTGTGCCAGTCCCACCGCCCTCACCAGCGGTGACGAAGACCATGTCGGCGCCCTTGAGGGACTCCTCGATCTCGTCAGCGTGATCCTCGGCAGCCTGACGTCCCTTGTCAGGGTCCGCACCTGCACCCAGTCCTCGGGTGAGGTCCCTGCCGATGTCGAGCTTGACGTCGGCATCGCTCGTGAGGAGGGCCTGGGCATCAGTGTTGACGGCGAGGAACTCAACTCCCTTGAGTCCCGCCTCGATCATGCGGTTGACGGCGTTGCAACCGCCACCGCCTACCCCCACGACCTTGATCACGGCGAGGTAGTTCTGGGATGGAATAGCCACTGGAGTTCTGCCTCACTCTTGTCTGACGGACCGGTCTAGGGGCAAGAGTATGAGCACGTCAGAAGGGTGTCCAACGCTGTGCACCACCTGGACCTCGACCCTCAACCCCGGCTTGAGACTGCTCAACGAGAAGTCGGGTGTTCCGGGGAGGAGACGTCGAAACGGGTTGCCTTGACGTCAAGCATCGCAGCGGTGACCTTGCCCTTGAGCTCGGACTGATCCGCCGATCCCCACACCACCGTCCGCTTGCCGGACAGTACCACGACGATGGCGTCACGGGATTTGGCCTCGACGTGATCGACTTGCCGTCTCAGCTCAGCGGGGAAGGAATCAGCCACGATTGCGACATCACGCAGCAGAGCACGATTGCCCGACGACGTGGTGGCCCACACCACCTTCGGGATGGGTTTGGCGGCCCGATTGAAGACCGCCCCGGTGGGATCGATCCACAGGTAACCCCCATGAGTCTTGACCTGATACGACACCGTCAGCTCGGTGACGTCAATGACGACGGTGTGAGGCCACTTCCGGTGCACCTCAGCCTGTTGGACGATGCCCATCGCGCTGACGCGGGCAGCGACCTCGTCAGTGTTGACCCGCGCCAAGGGCCGGCCTTTCTGCACCTTGGCAGCCTGCTCGACCTGGGAGACCGTCACCAGATGCGTTCCGTGCACCTCGACGGTGTCGGCGCTGAACACGGAAGAACTGCGCACGACCCAGACGGCCACGAGGACAAGGACCATCGCCGCAGCGACAATCCCTGCGATGATCCGATTGCGACGTCGTCGGCGTCGGCGACGCAACCCGATGGCGACGTTGATGTCGGAAACCGGCATCAGGACTTGTCCTTCAACAATCCGACCAGGACCGGACCCACCAGGGTGACGTCACCGGCCCCTAAGGTGATGACGAGATCGCCGGGGCGCACCTCCTCGGCGAGAGCCTCCGGAAGGTCCTGCTTGTCAGGGACATAGCGGGAATCACCACCGGCCGCGATGACCGCGTCATGCACCATCTCTCCCGTGACCCCGCGAATCGGATCCTCCCGGGCCGGGTAGACGTCGGAGACGATGACCCGGTCGGCCAGGGTGAGGGCCCGGCCGAATTCCTCCGCGAAGTCCCTGGTACGGGAGAACAGATGGGGCTGGAAACAGGCGATGACCCTCCCCTGTCCAGTCACTGCGCGGCGCGCAGCACCGAGAGTTGCCCGCAGCTCTGTCGGGTGGTGGGCATAATCGTCGAAGACAGCCACCCCACCGACGCGCCCAACCAGCTGGAACCGGCGCAAGGTTCCGGTGAAGGCCCCAATTCCCGCCAAGAGCTCGTCATGACCAATCCCCAGCAGCGAGCCGACACAGTAGGCAGCAGCGGCGTTGGACACGTTGTAGCGGCCGGGAACCTGAAGCTCAAGGTGTCCCCGGGTGGACCCGTGGACGAGAGTGGCCGAGGCCGTCGTACCTTCCAGGTCGAGGTCGACGAGCCGCACCTCTGCCTGCTCCGACTCACCACAGGTGACGACCTTGACCGTTCCGGTGCTCTCCAGTCGAGCCGCCAGCTCGGCCGCACCTGGATCATCGACATTGGTGACGACGTAGCGCACCTCGGGCCGGGTTGCCATCGAGACGAAGCCATCGAAGTAGGCCTGCGGGGTGCCCCAATTGTCGAGGTGATCGGCTTCCACATTGGTGACGACGACGATCTGGCTGGGATACTGCAGGAAGGAGCCGTCGGACTCGTCAGCCTCGACGACGAAGGCCTCTCCTCCACCGAGGTAAGCCGACTTTCCGGTGGATGCCAGCGGCGAACCGATGACGTAGGACGGATCAGCTCCCGCATGATCGAGCATGGTGGCGACCATTCCGGTGGTCGTCGTCTTGCCATGGGTACCGGCAATTGAGACACCCTCACGACCCAACATGAGGGCGGCCAGAGCCGCTGAGCGGTGCCAGACACGCAGACCGAGACGGTTGGCCTCCACCAACTCCGGATTGTCACGACGGATCGCCGATGAGACCACGACCGTGCGAGCCCCGGCCACATGGGCAGGGTCGTGGCCCACCCAGGTCTGGATCCCAGAAGCTGCCAGATAACGCAGATTGGCAGAATCGACCTGGTCGGACCCGCGAACATCCACTCCCATGTCGTGATAGATCCGTGCCACCCCGCTCATCCCGGCCCCGCCGATGGCGATGAAGTGAACCGGCCCAATAGTGCTGGGGTCGAGCAGCTCGACAGGTTCACGCAATGACATGAGAGTTCTCCTCAGCTGGTCGTCGGGTCGATCACTTCGAGTCGGCGGCCGAGACAACTCGGAGCGCCATCTCCTCAGCGGCGTGGGCGGGCATGAGCCCCCGTCCGGCAGCTGACATTCTGGCCAGGGTGTCGGCGTCATGGATGCGCGCGGTCTCGGAGAGGAGCCGCCGGGTGTCCAGGTCCGCATTCGCGACGACGACGCCAGCCCCGGCGTCAACGGTTGGGGTGGCATTGCGTGCCTGCTCACCATTGCCGTGAGGCAACGGGACGTAGATCGTCGGCAGGCCGACGACCGCAGTCTCCACCACCGTTCCGGCACCGGAACGAGCCACCATCAGGTCGGTAGCCGCGTACGCAGTGGCCATGTCGTCAACGTATCCGACCGGTAGCCAGGCAGCTCCGGTCGTCTCATTGACGACCTTGATGTTGTCCTTGATGTTCTTAGGGCCCAGGACGTGGAGGATCTGCACGCCGTCGGCGAGGAGGGTGTCACGTGCGGCGATGACGGCATCATTGATGGCGACGGCGCCCTGAGATCCTCCGGAGACGAGCAGGGTGGGACGATCGGCGTCCAGCCCAAGGTCGGCGCGAGCGCGGGCACGACACCTAGCTCGATCCGCGTCGCTGGCGTCTGCCAGGTCAGTGATCTGCGTGCGCAATGGCATCCCGACGAAGGTGGCTCTCGGCAGCGGGGTGTCCGGGAACGCCGTACCAACGAAAACCGCAAACCGGGCGGCGATCTTATTGGCCAGTCCAGGAACAGCGTTCTGCTCGTGGATGACGACGGGGATCCTGGCTTTCCTGGCAGCCAGGTACGCAGGCAACGAGACGTAACCGCCGAAACCGACGACCACGTCAGCCTGTCGCTGCGTGAGTACCGCGCCGGCCTTGCGTACCGCTCCGGCCAAGCGACCGGGAACCTTGAACAGATCAACGTTCACAGTGCGCGGTAGTGGCACCGGAGGAATCATGTCGAGCTCAAGACCGGCCTCAGGCATGACTCGTCCCTCAAGACCTTTCGGCGTCCCGATACAGGACACCGTGACGCCACGCTCCTGCAGGGCCTTCGCGGTGGCAATGAGCGGGGACGTGTGGCCCGCCGTTCCTCCGCCGGCCAGAACAACGTTCACCATGGGTACTCCTCGTGGGAATGGGATGTGGCGTCACGATCAGCCACGATTACCTCCGTCGACGACACTCGTCACACGGGCGGGCTCGGTGCGCCGAGAAGCCTCAGCACTACGCCGAGCATCTGGCTCGGTACGCGCACACGACAACATGATGCCGACCGCCAGCAACACTGACACCAGGGCCGATCCACCGATGGAGATGAAGGGAAGCGGCACGCCGACGACCGGCAACAGATTCAGCGAGACAGCCATGTTGATGATCGCCTGGGCCGCGATCCACGCAGTAGCCGTCGATGCGGCTGAACGACGGAAGAGAGAGTCCTGACGCATCGCCGTCCTCACTCCTGCCCACACGAGCAGGGTGAACAGCAGGATCACGCCGAGAGTGCCGAGCAGACCCATCTCCTCACCGAGGACAGCGAAGACGAAGTCGTTCTGCGCACCGTCGTAGAGCCCTCCCCACTTCTGGCGGGAAGCGCCGATGCCCACCCCCCACCAGCCGCCGGTCGCCAAGGCGTAGATCGCCGAGAGGGGCTGTTGGGAGGTCGTCGCGCCATTGTCAGGATGCACGAAGGACAACACACGCTCAGCCCGGTAGGGAGTGATCACGATGAGCATCAGGACTGCCAGCAGACCCAGACCGATGAGAGCGCCCAAGTAGCGATTCGGCACACCGAAGTTCCACATCTGCGCCAACATGATTAGTCCGATGATCATCGCCGTGCCAAGGTCTCCCTGAGCGACAACCAGTAACCCGATGACCCCGTACAGCGCAAGAAAAATCCCCACGCCCTTGGGCGTCGCCATCTCGTCACGACGCGACGACATGTAGCTGGCCCCGATGAGGACCAGCGCGAACTTTGCGAACTCCGAAGGCTGCAGGCTGACCGGGCCAAGAGCCAGCCACGACTGGTTTCCCTTCCCCGCGTCCGATCCCAAGGAGGTCAGCACCAATACCAGCATCAGGCAGACGACGGCGTAGGTCAGCCCACCGAGTTGGCGTAAGTGCGCTTCCGACAGCCGAGACACCGCTGCTGCGGCAATCGCTCCGACAACGAGGAAGAGGATTTGTCGTACGGCGAAGTGGTACGGTCCATGTCCGAGCGACTGGGAATACACCGAGGACGAGGACAGCCCCATCAACGCGCCGATCCCGCACAGCAGCACGGCGGTGGCGAGGATGACGTAGTAGTTCAGAAAGGGTTGAGCCAGCAAGCTACCTGAGGATCCGTCACCGCTGTCGAGTCGCAGGAAGTGCGTCAGCCAGCTGGCGGGGGTCCGGCGTCGGGCTCGACTCATCTGCCGAGGAGTCCGGGTCTCGACCGACTTCTCAGCCATCGGCACCCGGCCTGTCAATCTGTCGTGCCGCGCTGGCGAAGTCGTCACCGCGGGCAGCATACCCGGGCCAAATGTCGAGGCTCGCGCATCCCGGAGCCATCAAAACGGTGTCCCCAGGACTGGCCATCGTGGCGGCCTCGCGGACCGCCTTGGCCATGCACTCGCGCGACATGTCGTCGATGACGACGACGGGAACCTGCGGGGCGTGCTCGGCCAAAGACGTGGCAACGACGTCACGGTCGGTTCCCAGCACGATGGCTCCACGCAGCTTCTCCGCGTGGGTGGTGACCAGGTCGTCGAAGTTCGTGCCCTTGGCCTGGCCTCCGGCAATCCACACGATGTGGTCAAAGGCGCGCATCGACGAGTTCGCGGCGTGAGGGTTGGTGGCCTTGGAGTCGTCGACCCAGGTGATGCCACCAGCGTCATGAACGGTCTCGATGCGATGACCACCCAGGTGGAGATCCCGCAAACCCTGCCCGACGGCGCGAGCAGGGACCCCGAAGGAGCGCGTCAGGGCAGCTGCCGCCAGGGCGTTCTCAACATTGTGCGGGGCGAAGGGATGGACGTCCTCGAGTCGGGCCAGTTCCATGGCGGAGGTCGCCCGCTGCTCGACGAAGGCACGATCGACGATGAGGCCATCGACAATGCCGATCATGGAAGGTCCAGGGGTGCCGGTGGTGAAGCCGATGGCGCGAGCCCCCTCCACGACATCAGCTTCCTCGACCATGTGCTCGGTCGCAGGGTCGGCAACGTTGAAGACGCAGGAGTTCGTCACCTGGTGATATATGCGAGCCTTGTCTGCGGCATAGGAGGCAAAGGGATCGTCCTCGTGGGCATACCACTCCAAATGATCCTGCTGCAGGTTGAGGACGGCAGCCGAGTGCAGGGACAGGGAATTCGACCAGTGCAGCTGGAAGCTTGAGAGCTCGACGGCAAAGACGTCATAGTCGATCTCGTCGGCCATCGCCTCCAGGATGGGGCGACCGATGTTGCCGACGGCGCAGGCTCGCAACCCTGCCGCGTTGAGAATCGACTCAGTCATCTGGGTGGTCGTCGTCTTGCCATTGGTGCCAGTGATGGCAAGCCACGGGACGACACGGTCCGGATGCATGAGACGCCAGGCCAGCTCTGGTTCTCCCCAGACCGGGATCCCCCGGGCCAGAGCACTGGCCACCAAGGGCTGCGTGGGACGCCACCCTGGGGACACGATGACGAGGTCAGTGCCGTCAGGAAGCTCAGCCGCCGTCCCAGGCCCCAGCCGCACCTCGGCGCCGAGCACCTCGAGCAGCCCGCCCTTGTCGCGATGACCCTCGTCGTCGGAGTCATCGAGGACGAGCACCTTGGCATCGAGCTCGAGCAGGGCGTCAGCAGCGGCGTAACCAGAGGTACCCAGACCTGCGACGGCGACGTGTACTCCCGACCAGTCGAACAACCGGTCGGCCGCGCTCAGATCAACCTTTCCGGAGAACGTCACTGCCCTGCCACCCATTCTGCGTAGAAGACTCCCAGACCAGCCGACACGGCCAGGCCGCAAATGATCCAGAACCTGATGACCACGGTCACCTCGGCCCACCCTTTCAACTCGAAGTGGTGATGCAACGGGGCCATCTTGAAAACTCGTTTTCCACCGGTGAGCTTGAACACGCTCACCTGCAGCATCACCGACACCGTCTCGATGACGAACAGTGCGCCGATGACGACCAGCAACAATTCGGTACGGCTGACGACGGCCATACCGGCGACAGCGCCACCGAGAGCCAAGGAGCCAGTGTCGCCGAGGAAGATCTTGGCCGGCTTCGCATTCCACCACAGGAAGCCGAAGCAGGCTCCTGCGATGGCGATGGCAACCACGGCGATGTCGTGCGGATCACGAACTGCATAGCAATGGTTGCCGGCGGTGGTCGGACGCGAACACCACTGATTGAACTGCCAGATGCTCAGCAGGATGTAGGCGCCGAAGACCATGGCGGAAGCGCCCGTCGCCAACCCGTCCAGACCATCGGTGAGGTTCACTGCATTGGAACTACCTGCAATAAGCAGGATGACCCAGATGATGCCCAACCAGATCGGCAGATGAAGCCAGGAGATGTCGCGCAGGAATGAGATCGCCGGGGATCCCGGGGTGACTCCGTGGGAATCCGGGAAGTACATCACTCCAATGGCGAAGGTGATGGCGACGAACGCCTGGCCACACAGCTTCCCCCTGGGTTTGAGGCCCAATGAACGCTGTTTGGAGATCTTCGTCCAGTCGTCGAGGAATCCGATGAAACCCAAACCGGCGAAGAGCCAGAGGACCAGTACGGCCGAGAGGGTCGGGGCGGTCCAGGTCACCAGATGAGCGACGATGTAGGCCAACAGGACCGACGCGATAATGACGGCACCGCCCATGGTCGGGGTGCCCTTCTTCGTCTTGTGGGTGGTCGGGCCGTCGTCACGAATGAACTGGCCGTATCCTCTCGCGGCAAGCCAGTGAATGAACCACCGCGTACCAACAAGGGTGCCGATCATCGACACTGCGCCGGCGAGCAGGATGTTCTTCACGCCTGAGCCTCCCTCTCCTCGAACACGGCGCGCCCCACCCGTTCCAGGGCCAGACCCCGGGATGCTTTGAGGACAACGACATCGTGCGAGGTCCAACTTAGCGACCCAGCAGCCTCTTCCACCGTGGTGACGATCACATGTGCGCCTTCGGCACGCGCACCGGCGGCAATGTTCTCGGCCTCGTCACCGACCGCTATGACGACGTCAAACCCGGCCTGAGCAGCCTGCCGGCCCGATTCGGCATTGAGTTCCGGGGAATCCTTTCCGAGTTCGAGCATGTCGCCGAGCACAGCAATTCCACGAGTGTGGGGATCTGTGGCCCGTCGAGTCGCGAGGACGTGTCCCATGGCTTTCAAGGAGGCAGCCATCGAGTCAGGGTTGGCGTTGTAACAATCCTCGACCAGCACCAGACCATCGGCTCGCTGCCGCAACTGCATCCTCATGGCAGACCGCGGCACAGCCTTGCTCAAGGCCTCGCCAATACGACCAACAGTGTTCTCGTCGATAGCGCCGTTGAGCTCCAGGGCTGCCAACGCGGCGGCCGTGGCGGCAACAGCGTTGGCAATCTGATGGGCTCCCATCATCGTCAGCCGGACCGGGCTGGTCCAGGTCGACTCTCCTCTGCGAACCCCCAGGGTGAAGGAGTGGCGATCCAGATCGTCAGAAGTGATCGACTCCGCCCAGACCTCGATCTCGGCGTCCGGGCGACGGTGATCGGCGTCAGGGCTGAACCATGCGACATGGCCACTGGTCCGCGGGGCCATCCCCGTCACCAGGTCATCGGCGGCATTGAGGACGGCCCAACCGTCAGGGCTGAGGGCCTCGACAATTTCACCCTTGGCCTGAGCGATGACCTCACGGGACCCGAACTCACCCAGATGGGCGGTGCCAATGTTGAGGACCATGGCGACGTCAGGGATGACGATGGAGGTCAGCCACGAAATGTGTCCCAGCCCGCGGGCTCCCATCTCGGAGACGAGGAATGCGGTCGTCTCGTCGACGCGGCATGCCGTCAGGGGCACACCGATCTCATTGTTGAACGACCCCACCGGAGCCACCGTTGGGCCAAAGGCCTCGAGAATCTGGGCCAGCATGTCCTTGGTGCTCGTCTTTCCGCTGGATCCCGTGAGAGCAATTGTCCGCAGACCACGGCGTCGCTCGGCGTCCACGACACGCCGGGCCAACCGAGACAGTCCGGCCTGACCGTCGTCAACGATGAGGTGGGGCAACTGGGCGTCGGTGGTGCGTGTACCCAGGACGGCTGCCGCGCCAGCTTCCCGAGCAGCGTTAGTGAAGTCGTGTCCGTCCACCCGAGCACCGGGTAGCGCGATGAAGAGGGCACCCGGAGTCACCTTGCGGGTGTCGATGACGACGTCGGGGCCCACCTGTGCAGAGCCATCAACCGGTTCGGCCCCAACCCAGTGGGAAAGGGTGACAATGTCGATAGCTCTCATCGTGTCTGGTCCTCCTCGGCCTGCCGAGCCATGGTCTGCCATTCAGCTCGGATGACCTCACGATCGTCGAATGGCAGCACCTCGCTGCCAACATGTTGTCCGGTCTCATGCCCCTTGCCGAGCACGCAAATGACGTCTCCGACCTCAGCCATTCTCAAGGCCTCGTTGATCGCCTCACGACGGCATCCGCCATCAACGACGATGACGCCGTCCTTGGCTGCCTCGTGGGCCCCCTCCAGTACCGCTGCACGGATCACTGCCGGATCCTCAGTACGTGGGTTGTCGTCGGTGATGATGACCACGTCAGCCCTCTCAGCCGCAACCTCACCCATGGGGCCACGCTTGGCGACATCACGGTCTCCCCCAGCGCCCAGGACAGCAATGAGACGCCCACCGTCGACCGAGGACCGTGCCGCGTCGAGGGCGGAAGCAATCGCCTGCGGAGTGTGCGCGAAATCGACCAGGACGGTCGCTGAGTCAGGACCGAGGTCGACGCGCTCCATCCGACCCGGCACCTGAGCAGATGACAATCCCTGCACAACCTCGTCGAAGGGCAGCCCTGCGGATTCCAGCATCGCCAGAGCCATCGCTGCGTTGCGGACGTTGAACTCACCGGGCAGGGACAACTCGAAGGTGCGCTTCTCCGACGGTGTCGTGACCTCGAGGACGGCTCCGTGGGGTCCGGGATGCCACGACGTCACCTGGTAGTCGGAGGGTTCGTGGATTGAGGTCGTCACGACCTTGACGCCACTGGCCTGCATCCTCTCGACGAGTTGCCGTCCACGCGGGTCGTCTACGTTGATGACACCGAGCCGGGCCAGATCCGGGGTGAACAGACGAGCCTTGGCCTCGAAGTACTCGTCGAGGGTCTCGTGGAAGTCAAGATGATCACGGCCGAGGTTGGTGAACGCGGCGACATCGAAACGGGTGCCGTCGACCCGCTGCAAGGCAAGAGCATGGGAGGAAACCTCCATGACGACATCAGTCGCTCCCCTCTCAGCCATCGCGCCGAAAAGGCCCTGAAGATCCGGAGCTTCCGGGGTCGTCACGGTGGTACGGGCGCTCGGCAACTCGGCACCGTCGAGTCGGAATCCGATCGTCCCGATCGTCCCGACGTGGCGTCCAGCAGCTCGCAGACCTGCCTCCACCAGGAAAGCCGTTGTGGTCTTGCCGTTGGTGCCAGTGACGCCGAACATCGTCATGGCGTCAGCGGGGTGGCTGAAGATCTTGGCAGCCACAACCGCCATCGCAGCCCGGGGATCCGGGACGACGATAACCGGCAACCCAGCATCCGCAGCCAGGATCGCACCCTCGGCGTCAGTGAGAACTGCCACCGCACCGGACTGCGCTGCCGAGCCGGCGAATCGAGCCCCATGAGCGTGCAGTCCGTGCAGACCGACGTACAGGTCACCATGGCGTACCTGACGGGAGTCCAGGGTGATTCCACTGATCGCGGGACCATTCTCATCGGCCCGACACCCGTTGAGCTCGGCCACCAGCTCGGCCCACGCAATGGGATTCACCTGCGAGGGCCGCAGAGCGGCGTCTGCAGATGACGTGGGGGTGGCAGTAGGTTCAGGGCTCACGGCTGGTACTCCAAGGGTTCCTTGCGCGCTTTGTCGGTGGACGGTTGCACACCGTAGCGCGGCAGGGCGACAGACATCAGTTGCCGCGCCGCCGGCTGCGCCACCTGCGTACCTGTGTGCCTGTTGGCGGGCTGGTTGATGACGACGTAGGTCAGAATACGCGGATTCTCGATGGGAGCGACCGCGATGAATGAGGCGATGTAGCCGCGATAGCAGTGGCATTCCGGGGCAACCCGCTGAGCGGTACCCGTCTTACCGCCCATCCGGTAATCAGGGATGGGTCGACCCTTGACCGTCGAAACGACGTTCTCCATCATGTCGCGGACCTGCTCGGAGGTCTGCTGGGAGATCACCCGACGGGTCGTCATCCCAGGGATGTCAGCAGGTTCACCGTGACCGTCAACAGCTGACTTGATGATCGTCGGGGAGTGGTAGACGCCACCGTTGACGATGCCAGCCACCGCAGCAGCCTCCTGGATCGCAGTCACCGACATGCCCTGACCGAAGGCCATCTGGTCACGGGTGTAGTCGGGCATGTCCGGCTTGGGGATCTGGCCGTGGGCCTCGCCGGGAAGACCGATCCCGGTAGGCGCCCCCAGCCCGAAGGACTTGAGGTAAGACACCGTGGTCCTCTTGTCGAGTTTTCGAGCCAAGAGGGCCGTCCCGATGTTCGAGGAGTGCACGAAAACGCCGCGAGCGGTGAGGTGCTCGGTGCCGTGGGTCTCGGCATCCGTGATCTTGCCACCACCGGAGGACAAGGCCGGAGGAACGACGATGTGGGTATCGGGGGTGACGATTCCCTGATCGGTAACGGCCGCCATCGTCAGTATCTTCTGAACCGAACCCGGCTCGTAGGCATCCTGGATGGTTCGGTTGCGGGTCTGGTCCTCGTTCGCCTTTCCGGGCTTGTTCGAGTCGAAGGTGGGCATCGACGCCATGGCGAGCACCTCGCCATTCGTGACGTCCATCATGATGATCTCACCGCTCTTGGCCTTGGCATTCTTGATGGCCGTCCCCAGTGCCTGCTGCGCCATGAGCTGCAGCTGGGCGTCAAGGGTCAGGGTGTAATTGGTGCCATTGACGGCAGGAACGAGGGCGTTGGATCCCAGCGGGATACGGCCCCACGTCGAGGCCTCGTAGGATTCCTTGCCGGGTACACCTGCCAAGGCCTTGTCGTGGGTGTACTCGAAGCCGCCAGCGCCCTTGCCCTCGGCATTGACGAATCCGACGACGTTGGACGCCACCTTGCCCGAGGGATAGGTGCGGATCGGATCATTGGAGCTGAAGATGCCGTACCACTCCCCGTCCTTCATGTCCTTCTTGATGAGGTCGAAGGTGTAGCTGTCGACGTGGTGGCGCACCACCGAGTAGCGGCTGAGATTACCCTTGGAGTCGGTGGCCGTGACGGCTTCACGGTAATCCTCCGGACGTCCACCGAGGTGCTTGGCCAGGATCTTGGCGACCGCCTTCGGAGCAGCAGCGGCTTTGTCTCGCTGGGTACGGCTCATGGCGACGTGCTCGTCAACCCCATTGCGCGAGATCATGCGAGGGTCGACGAATACCAGCACCGCAGGCTGGGTCTGGGCCATGACCGTGCCATTGCGATCAGTGATCTGCCCACGGTCAGGCTGCAGGTCGTAGGTGTATTTCATCCGCGCAGCAGCAGAGGCTGCGTACGCGGGGGCCTCGATGGCCTGCAGCTGCAGAGCCCGACTGGCCAGACCGATGGCGAGTACGAGGAAAGCCGCCATGATGATCGTCAGACGGCCGCGCTGGGAGGCCATCTGTGGGGCTGGCCTCGCACTCGAGGCAGGAGGACCCGGACGAGAACCGGGTCGTGATGACGTGGATCCATGCCCGGAGACAGGAGGTCGGGCGGAACCGGGACGTCGAGTCGGGCCGCTGGGGCGCCGGGAATCACTCACGGCTGACCCACCCTTGGCTTGGCCGTCTCACCGATGACTCCTGGCACCTCCTTGCCGTCGACCTTCGTCTGGGTTCCCCTCACCTTGCCAGTACGCAGGTCGATGTAAGAACCATAGGGGTTGGGTCTCATGCCGAGTTTCTTGGCCTCTTCCTGCAGGTTCTGCGGTCCTCGCAGATGGTCGACCTCAGAGCCCAGCACGGCCTGCTGATGCTGCAGGACGTCGAGATTGCGCGTCTCCTGGGCAATCTGCATGGACTGCGCCTGGATCGTGGTGTTGAGTACCAGGAGCCCGGCCAGTCCGGCAGCCAGCATGACGGCGATGAGGATGGCGAAGCCGAGTCGGCCCATCCGCTGCTGCTGAACCTTCTGCGGCAAGGCTCGCAGCACAGGACGCAACGGGGCTGTACGCGCTGCGGCAGCCTTGGCCGACTGGGGACGCGGTGCTGGTTCGGCGCTCATCGGCTCTCCTTGGTCGCATGCTGACGGCTGATGGATCCCGGACGGACCCGCTCAATGACCCGCAACCGTGCTGACGCGGATCGTGGATTCGTGGACACTTCATCGGCGTCAGGGCGTTCAGCTCCTCGAGTGACAGGGCTGAACTTGGCTGCCATTGACTCCGGAACCATCGGCAGACCCGCTGGCGCGGTATCGGCGCAGGCGTCGCGGAAGACTTCCTTGACCGGTCGATCCTCCAGGGAGTGATAGGCAAGCACTGCCATCCGACCACCGACGGCAAGCCGGTCGAGTGCGCGCGGAAGTACCGCAGGAAGGGTCTCCATCTCACGATTGACGGCAATGCGCAGCGCCTGGAAGGTGCGCTTGGCGGGATGGCCCGAGCGCTTGTGCCGGACAGCCGCGGGGATCGCGTCGGTGATGACGTCGACGAGGTGTCCGGAGGTCTCAATGGGGTGACGGTCACGCTCGACGACGATGGCGCGCACGATGCGATCGGCGAACTTCTCCTCGCCGTACTCTCGCAGGATCCGCACCAAGTCACCTGGGGCGGACTCGTTGACGATCTCGGCAGCAGTGCGTCCGTCGGACTGGTCCATGCGCATATCCAATGGGGAGTCCACGGAGTATGAGAACCCGCGGCCCACCTCGTCGATCTGCAGGGAGGACAGCCCGAGATCAAGCAGCACCGAATCCACGCGTTCCAGCCCAAGGTCATCGAGAACTTCGCAGAGCTCGTCATGGACGGCATGGACGAGGTGGACGCGATTCCCGAACGGCTCGAGGCGCGCACCCGCCATGGCCAGGGCCTGCTGATCGCGGTCGACACCGACGAGGTGCACGTGAGGGAACCGTTTCAGAACGGCTTCGGCGTGGCCTGCCATGCCGAGGGTGCCATCAACGTGGACGGGATTGTCGCCCTCCAGCACCGGGGCGAGAAGGTCAAGAATGCGGGCGCGCATGACGGGGATGTGAACGGCATCGCAGCCGATGGCATCGGTCGCCATGAGCATCCCCTCCCCAGCATGGACTGCCAGCAACGTCTTCGACCGGTGTCGACGACCCGTGACCCGGGGTTCCGTTCCGGCTGGACCACCTGGCACAGGGGAAGTTGTGTCAGGGTGCCCGGTCGGACCGGAGCCGCGGATCACGCGATCACTGTTCGGCGAAGACCTCCTCATTCATGTCGGCGAAGGCCTCCTCCTGGGCTTCGGAGTACTTCTCCCACTCGGCGGCGTCCCACACCTCGACACGGGTGATCGCACCCACCACGACGATCTCTTTGTCGAGACCGGCATAGCGCCTCAGCATCGGCGGAATCATGACCCGTCCTTGCTTGTCAGGAGCGGTGTCACTGGCACCGGCTGCCAGCATGCGCTGGTAGTCACGAACCTTCTTGACGCTCACCGAACCCTTGGCGATCTCCCGGGTCATTTCCACGAAGGTTTCGGTCGGGTAGATCGCCAGACACCTGTCCTGGCCCCTGGTGATGACCAACCCGTCGTCCAACTCGTCGCGGAACTTCGCCGGCAGGAAGAAGCGGCCTTTGTCGTCGAGCCTTGGAGTGTGCGTACCCAGGAACACCGGGCACCTCCTTGCTCCACGATCGAGGCGATCTCCTCCATTTGCCTCCACTATACTCCACAACGCTCCACAAAGCCACCATCCTGACTCCTCGACCCCCACTTCTCCCCACTCCCACCGCGTGATGACGCGGTGACGTAGGTGTCAGGAATGTCAATGCGAGTCTGAGAAGACCGTTCGCCCCTGTTCGAGGGGGCGGCAGCAGCAATGGGGGACATCACCGTCAGAAGGTCCAGATAGCATCAGTAGGTCCGGATAGCATGAACTCCGGTCATTGCCGTGCACGTCAGGAGGACTCCGTTGAGCCACCAGGAACCGCAGCCGGTCAACCCGGCCCATGCCCAACCCCTCCACGCCGTCGCGGCGACAACAGCGACGATTGACGACGTGGTGACCGTCACGAATGCCATCCGCTCGACCGTGGCGGGAGTCATCGAGGGCAAGGACGAACGCATAGACACCGCCCTCGTCGTCCTGCTAGCCCAAGGCCATCTCCTGGTGGAGGACGTCCCCGGCGTCGGCAAGACGATGATCGCCCGTGCGCTCGGTCGCGCCATTGACTGCACCGTGCATCGCATCCAGTTCACACCGGACCTGCTGCCCTCCGACATCACCGGTGTCAGCGTCTACGACCAGGATGAGAGGGAGTTCGTCTTCAAACCCGGCGGAATCTTCGCCAACATCGTCGTCGGCGATGAGATCAATCGAGCCTCCCCCAAGACCCAGTCCGCCCTCCTCGAGGCGATGGCCGAGCGTCAGGTCTCAGCGGATGGTCAGACTCACGTCCTCGATGCCCCCTTCATGGTGATGGCCACCCAGAATCCCGTTGAGATGGAGGGCACCTACCGCCTGCCGGAGGCCCAGCGCGACCGCTTCATGGCCCGCATCACCATGGGATACCCGACTCGTTCCGCCGAGCTCGCCATGCTCGAACACCACGGTGCAGCCTCACCTCTCGGCGAGGCCACCCCGGTCACCGATGCCGAGACGGTTCGGAGCCTCATCTCGGCTGTTCTCAAAGTCCACGTGGCAACCGACATCCACGGGTATGTCCTGGACATCGTCGCTGCGACTCGCAGTCACGAGTCCATTCGATTGGGAGCGTCTCCACGTGCCGCCCTACACCTGATTCGGGCCTGCCGAGCTCGCGCTGCCATGAGTGGCCGTGACTACGTCATCCCTGACGACGTCCAGGTCCTCGCCGCACCGATCCTGGCTCACCGTCTGGTGCTCTCAGGACGAAGCGGGGTCGGGAACCGCGACACTGCCCGAACCTCCGAGTCTCTCATCGACTCGATCCTGCGTCAGGTGCCGTTGCCCAAGCGGACCCATGAGGACCGATGAATTCCTCAGCGGCATCCAACTCCCCTCACCGCTGGGGGGTTCTCACCGCGCGGGGGCGTGCCGTCGGAATCGTCGGCATCACCCTGACGGTCATCGGCTTGAGCATTGATCAACGGGACCTGGCCCGGATCGGCATACTCCTCGTCCTGCTGCCTCTGGTCGCCATTGCTGTCGTGGCATGGTGTCGTCCACGGGTCCGAACCGCTCGGAGTCTGGCTCCGGTGCGGATGCCGTTGGGGTCCGAGGCCGTCGAGACCGTGACGGTGGAGCGTCGTGGAGGATTGCCACTGGCAGCGGCGCGATTCACTGACGCCCTACCCGCCGCTCTGGGCCAGGCTCGGTGGTCGTCCGGAATGATTCAGACGCCCGTCGTTCCCACCACTCGTGGCCGATTCATGATCGGGCCAGTCATGATGCGTACCGTCGACCCCTTCGGCATGGCCTGTCGTCACACCGACCTCGGGGAGACAGCGGAAGTCGTCGTGACGCCGAGAATCGTCGACCTGGGAGCTTCCGGGGAGCTCGGTAGCCAGGGTTTCGACACCAGATCCCCCGCCACCAGTGCTGGTAGGCGCGGTCCCGATGACGCCATGGTGCGCGACTGGCGCACCGGGGACACGGTACGACGTATCCACTGGCGATCCACGGCACACCGCGGCGACCTCATGGTTCGTCGTGAGGAACAGGCCTGGAATCCATCGGTGGTGGTCGTGCTGGACTCCCGCGCTCGTCGCCACGCCGGCACCGGCCCCAATGCCTCCTTCGAATGGGCCGTCAACTCGGTGGCGTCCATCGCCACTCGTCTCAAGACGGACGGATACGTCACTCATGTCTGTGATTCGGCCGGCCCACTCACCGGCGATCTACTCGAAGCTCTCGTCGACGAACCGCTGCGCCCCGACAACACCCTTGACGAGACGGTCGAATCCTGTCAGGGAACAGACGGCCCAGCCATCGCGATCCTCGGCAGGTTGGAATCGACCGACATCGAGAATCTCGTGGACCTGAGACGAGACCGTGTCGCTGGGCTCGCCCTTGTCCTCGACGCCGACACCTTCACGGCGCGACGATTCCGAGGAACCATTGAGCAGGCCGCAGAACACCAACAAGCCCTGACCAAGCTGTCCGATGCCGGGTGGAAGGTTGTTCCCGTTGATTCCCGCACCTCCATCGAGTCAGCATGGCACGATCTGCTCCACCTGTTCCACGACGGGAGGACGGCGGCATCATGAACACCCCACGTCGCGCCGCTCAGCCTGAATCCCGACTCTCGGAGTTCCTCGGACCAGCCGAGCAGCCACCCGAGTACTCCCACGAGGTGGCGATCCATCTTGCCGTGGCCCTTGCCATGATTCTGGCAACCCTGTCGCTGTCAGATCTCACCACCGACCCCTGGTACTGGATTGGACCGACGGCCTTCATCGTCGTCCTGGAAGCCCTCGCACTGCTGTGCCGACGTCATCACTGGGACCACGCCGAGGTGCAGGGTGTACAAGCCGTCATCGTCGTCATCGCCGCCGTGATGGGAGGAATCTGCGCATCCGCTGCCGGTTCGTCAGACGGCTTCCTGCGTCTCTACCGAGACACCATCACCCTCATCCAGACAACCCACGGCCCGCTGCCCCCATCAATCGGAGTCATCTGGTTGGCGACGACTGTGGTCGGCGTCCTCACTGTCCTGACGGATCTGTTCACCATCACCTTGGAGAGCCCAGGATGGTCCCTCGCCCCGCTGCTGGTCACGCATCTCGCCGCTGTCCTGGCAGCCACCGATGATGCCCCGTGGTGGAGTTTTGTCCTGGTCGCAGCAGGCTGGCTTCTCATCCTCGCCGTCGATCACGCGCTGCGTGGCGGCGGTCACCTGACCAGATTGTCAGCAGTCATCATCGGAGCCATCACCATCGCTCTCGCGACAGTTCTCACGACCATCGCTCCGGTATGGGGCCACGTCGAGACGGCTCGCCCGTCAGGAGTCCCATCGGCTCCCGTGCACATGCGTAATCCCACCATTGACCTGCGCCGCAACCTCCACAACACGTCGACGACCCCGGTGATCGACTACCTGACCAACAGTCCGGACGGCGAGTACCTGCGCACAACCTCCCTGTCCAAGATGACGGATCGAGGATGGGGGCTCATCCCGGTCGACCTGAAGCGCTCTGCTCCCGGACAGGTCCCGGGCTTGACCGGCCATTCGCAGACCCGCACCGTCGACGTCACCATCAACGGCTTCTCGTCGCAGTACCTGCCGGCCCCCTACGGTCCGATCGACGCCGACGTCGACCAGACCTGGGCCTGGGACCCCGACAGTCTGACGATCGTCTCGACCTCCGCCGATCACGATCATGCGACTGACGACATGCAGTACAGCATCTCCGCTCAGGAGCCGGACCCTGATCCAGCGACCTTCGACGATGCGAAGGCCGGTACTCCTGACAACACGGTCTACACCGATGTCCCGGACACAGTTCCGACTGGCATCAAGGAGTTGACACAGCGAGTCGTCAAGGGAAAGACCGCCCCGGTGGTCAAGGCCATCGCCATCCAGAACTGGCTGCGTGACGGCTCCCGATTCCATTACGACATCAACGCCCCCGAGGGTGACGGCTTCCAGATTCTCGAGACCTTCTTGCTGCAAACCCACCGGGGGTACTGCATCCACTTCGCCGCATCAATGGCACTCATGGCCCGCATCGAGGGGATCCCGTCACGGGTTTCCGTCGGATTCCTCCCCGGAGACCACAAAGGTGACAGCTGGAAGGTGCGCGCCAACCAGATGCACGCATGGCCGGAGTTGTACTTCCAGGGCTACGGATGGGTGAGGTTCGAGCCAACCGCCACGGTGGCCCCGGCACCAGCCTGGACCCGTAAGGCAGCCGCAAACCCCGCTCCCACTCCAACCACGTCGGCCAGCCCGACCCCCTCGCCCCAACCGTCGGCCTCGATGTCATCGACGCCGTCGCCTGCGGCCTCCAGCACCGCGACGACGTCAAGCAGCCCGGTTCCCGTCAGCAACACCGAACACCGCGGTGTCAACTGGCCGATCGTCCTCGGAGTGCTGATCGTCCTGCTCCTGCTCGTCGTGCCGATGCTCATCCGCATCCTCATCTCCCGACGCCGACTCTCGAGCGATTCGGCAGCCGACACCTGGCACGAGTTGCGTAGCCTGTGGATTGACCATGGATTGCCCTGGCCCGACGGCACGCCTCGTCGCCAGGCCACCGCCCTGACCCAGGACATGGATGAGTCCACCGGTCAAGCCGTCCACCGGCTGGCCCTGGCTGAGGAGAGGGACCGCTGGTCAGGTAGGGAAGGTCGTTATGACTCGATGGCTTCCGACCTCACGGCGGTCAAGGACTGGCTCACACGAACGCGCACCCCCAAGCCACACTGGTTGGCTGTCTGGATGCCGACGTCCCTCTTCAAGCGGTAAGCCTCATCGCGACTGACGACAGCGCCTCATCGCGACTGACGACAGCGCCTCATCGCGACTGACGTCGACGCCACCTCTCCTCCATCCGAGCGGTGAAGGAGTCAGGATTGGTCTGCCAGTTCCCCCCACGCGGTCGGATTCCGCTACTGCCCGGCATGGCGCCTTGGCCCGTCGACACCAGTACCCCGACCGCCACGACCATGGTCACGAAACCGACGACGGCGAGGAGGCCACTGCTCACCACAGCGCCTCCGACGACTCCTGCCAAGCCCAGCAATACCATGCCCGAGCCAAGGAGGATCTGACGACGACAGGCTTGACGGCGACGCATCCGCCGCTGATCCAGGGCATTCTCGGCGGGGTGGGGACGACCGGTCGCCGAGGCCTTCCGGGAGAACGATCGGGCAAAGGCAGGATCGTCGCTGGACAGGTATTCCTCGAGCTCGGCAAGGCGCCGCTGCTCCTCTGCTGACAAGGGCATCTCGAACTCCTACCTGGCCTGCCACGGAGTTCGCGGGGGTGGACTCCGTCGTACGTCACCGAGTCTACTTCCTCGGTTCTGACTACGGGCAAGCACACGGTCCCACGTCATGCCATACTTCCAAGCATGAGCACGCTTCGACGTACACCACTGGCGGCAGTACACGAGAGCCTCGGAGCATCCTTCACCGATTTCGCGGGCTGGAACATGCCCGTGCGGTACTCCTCAGACCTGGCTGAACACCACGCCGTCCGCAAGAATGCCGGCATCTTCGACCTGTCCCACATGGGCGAGATCAGAATCTCCGGGCCCGATGCCGGAGCAGCCCTCGACCACGCCCTGGCAGGCAAACTTTCGGCTGTCGCCGAAGGCTGCGCGAAATACTCCCTCATGCTGACCGAGGCCGGCGGTATCGTTGATGACTTGGTGACCTATCACTTGCCTGACGGTGACTACCTCGTCGTTGCCAACGCTGCCAACGCTGACACTGATCTGACTGAGTTCACCACGAGGTGCGCCAACTTCGACGTCACCGTCTCTGACGAATCAGCTCAGACAGCCCTCGTCGCAGTGCAGGGACCCAAGGCCGTCCAGATTGTGCTGGCAGCCCTGACGAAGACCGACACCACCCTCGATCCCGACGAGGTCCGCGACGTCAAGTACTACCGCTGCCTGACCGGAGAGCTCGATGGCTCCCCCATCCTCGTCGCCCGTACCGGATACACCGGTGAGGACGGTTACGAGCTGTACGTGCCGGCCGAGTCCGCCGAACACCTCTGGAACCTCCTCATGGAAGTCGGCGGCGAGGACCTCACCCCGTGTGGTCTCGCCTGCCGCGACACCCTGCGCCTGGAAGCCGGTATGCCCCTCTACGGGCATGAGCTGGGAACCGACATCCATCCTTCCCAGGCTGGGCTCGGACGAGTCGTCAACGTCAAGAAGGAGGGTGACTTCGTCGGTCGCTGCGCCCTCGAGAACCGTGAGACGACTGATGACCGCGTTCTCGTCGGTCTGGCTGGCGAGGGACGGCGGGCGGGCCGTGCTGGCTACGCCGTCATGAATGAGGGCAAGGAGGTCGGGTCCATCACCTCCGGCATCCTCTCCCCCACCCTGGGCCATCCGATCGCGATGGCCTTCGTCGATCCCAATGTCGCCGAGCACGGCACCTCGCTCAGCGTCGACGTGCGAGGCAAGACCCTCGACGTCACCGTCGTTGGGCTGCCCTTTTACAAGCGTTCCTGACCTCGACCACCAACCCCATACCAAACAACTCATGAGGAGCAGACATGGAACTGTCCGATCTCAAGTACTCCGCCGAACACGAGTGGGTCGCCGTTGACGGCGGCACCGTGACGGTCGGTATCACCGACTACGCCGCCGAGGCCCTGGGCGACGTCGTCTTCGTCGACACTCCCGAGACCGGCAGCGAGGTCCAGGCCGGATCGACCGTCGGTGAGGTCGAGTCCACCAAGTCGGTCTCTGACCTCTTCAGCCCGGTGACCGGTACCGTCTGCGAGGTCAACGAGGCCATTTCCGAGTCCCCCGAGCTCGTCAACTCCGACCCCTTCGGCCAGGGATGGCTGTTCAAGGTTACCGGCGGACAGCTGGCCGATGACCTCATGGACCGCGACGCCTACCGCAAGCTCACCACCGAGTGATGACGATGACTGATCACGCTGAGGATCGGCGCGGCCCCGAGGGGTCGCGCCCCTTCTCGAGCCGCCACGTTGGGCCCGTCGACGAGGACCTGCGATACATCGCCGAGGCAGTCGGAGTGACCAGCTGCGCACAAGTAGTTCGCGACGCCATCCCGGCCTCTGTTCTCAAGCTGGCGGGCAATGGTTCCTCCGTCCACACCCCGAGCCTGCCTCCGGCCACCGATGAGGCGACTGCCCGGGCCGAGCTCGTTGACATTGTGAGGGACAACCGCATCACCCACGCCCTCATCGGACGTGGTTACTACGGAACCCTGACCCCGCCGGTGATCCGCCGAAACATCCTGGAGAACCCCTCCTGGTACACCGCCTACACCCCGTACCAGCCGGAGATCTCCCAGGGTCGTCTCGAAGTCCTGACGATCTACCAGCAGCTCATCACCGATCTCACCGGTCTGGCTCTGGCGAACTCCTCCTTGCTCGACGAAGCCACCGCGGCATCCGAGGGGATGCTGTTGGCCCGCCGCGCGTCCCGCAAGGTGGCCTCAAACCGTTTCCTCATCCACACCCACGTCTTCGACCAGGTTCGAGACGTCGTCCTCGGGCATGCCGAGGCAGCGGGCATCGAGGTCGTCAAGGTGGACCTGCGCAATCCGGGGTCCTGGCGACCCGAGGTGGAGGCTGGCTGTTTCGGCGTGCTGGCCCCTTACCCGGACAGCACCGGCGGGCTGTGGAATCCTTCCGAGGTTTTCGAGGCCGTCCACCAGGCCGGCGGTATCGCCATCGCCGAGTGCGACATCCTCGCACTGACCCTCGTGACTCCGCCCGGAGAACTCGGTGCAGACGTCGCCGTCGGCTCCTCGCAGCGCTTCGGGGTACCTATGGGCAACGGCGGACCGCACGCAGCATACATGTCGGTGCGCGCCGGGCTCGAGCGTCAGATACCGGGACGCCTGGTGGGCGTCTCGACTGACGCCGACGGCAACCCTGCATACCGTCTGGCCCTCCAGACCCGCGAGCAGCACATCCGTCGAGACAAGGCCACCAGCAACATCTGTACTGCTCAGGTGCTCCTTGCTGTCGTCGCCGCCGCGTTCGCCATCTGGCACGGCCCAAAAGGACTCACCCGGATCGCGACACAGGTACACGATCGTGCTCGCCAGCTCACCTCTGCCCTTCGCGCTGGTGGCCTTGACGTCTCCGATGAGCTGTTCTTCGACACCATCCGCATTACTGCCAAGGATGGTGCCAAGAAGCTGTGGAACAGGGCCCGTGAAGGCGGCTACACACTCGATCTCGTTGACGAGGACACCCTTCAGATCGCCGTGGACGAGTTCTGGCCGGAGGATCTGCGCCGCACGAGCGACTTCATGACTCACCCGGTGTTCTCCAGCTACCACACCGAGACCGCCATGATGCGTTATCTCAAGAGGTTGGCGGATCGTGACTACGGCTTGGACCGCGGCATGATTCCGCTCGGCTCATGCACCATGAAGCTCAATGCGGCAGCCGAGATGGAGGCCATGACCTGGCCAGAATTAGGCCAGATGCATCCTTTTGCCCCGGTGGAGGACCAAGCCGGAAGCCTGCGACTCATCCGCGACCTGGAGATCTGGCTCGCCGAACTCACCGGCTACGACACCGTCTCCCTGCAGCCCAACGCGGGCTCCCAGGGCGAGTACACCGGTCTGGCAGCCATTCGTGGCTATCACCTGTCTCGCGGGGACACCGAGCGCAATGTGTGTCTCGTTCCCGCCTCGGCACACGGCACCAACGCCGCGTCGGCCGCTCTGGCAGGTCTCAAGGTCGTTGTCGTCAAGTCCAATGACGATGGCACCATCGACCGCGACGCCCTGGCTGCCAAGATCGCCGAGAACGAGGGTCGCGTCGCCGCAATCATGATCACCTACCCGTCGACCCATGGCGTCTACGAGGACGGTGTGCGTCAGGTCTGTGACATGGTCCACGAGGCTGGCGGACAGGTCTACATCGACGGGGCGAACTTCAACGCCCTGGTCGGGTGGGGACAGTTCGGTCGTATTGGCGGTGACGTCAGCCATCTCAACCTGCACAAGACCTTCGCCATCCCCCATGGTGGCGGCGGTCCCGGTGTTGGCCCGGTGGCGGCCAAGGCGCACCTGGCTCGCTTCCTGCCAGGTCACCCACTCAACCCACGCAACGAGCACCCGCTCAATGGGGGCGGAACGGTGGCCCATGACGGTCCCGCGGTGTCCGCGGCCCCGTACGGATCGGTGTCCGTGCTGCCCATTTCGTGGGCATACCTGCGACTCATGGGTCTCGAGGGCCTGCAGTTCGCGACGGAGCTGGCGGTCCTCAACGCCAACTACATTGCGCACCGCATTCAGGACAAGATTCCGGTCCTCTACACCGGTCAGAACGGTTACGTGGCTCACGAGTGCATCCTCGACCTGCGACCGCTGACGGCTGAGACGGGCATCACCGTTGACGACGTTGCCAAGCGTCTCATCGACTACGGCTTCCACGCCCCGACGATGAGCTTCCCGGTTGCCGGAACCCTCATGGTTGAACCGACCGAGTCGGAGGACCTCTCCGAGCTGGACCGCTTCTGCGACGCGATGCTGGCGATCGTCGCGGAGGCTCGGATGGTGCAGTCGGGCCACTGGCCTGCCGATGACAACCCGCTCGTCAATGCTCCGCACCCGGCTGCCCGACTGGTAGCTGACGAGTGGAACCATCCCTACTCCCGCGAATTGGGATGCTACCCCGGTATGCACCTGGGTGTGCGGCGCGACCAGGAACGTGGGTTGAACGTCAGCGCCTTCACCCGAATCCAGGCCAAGTACTGGCCTCCGGTGAGCAGGGTCGACAACACCTACGGAGACCGTCACCTGGTGTGCACGTGTCCGCCCCCGGAGGCATTCGACGACTGAGTCGTTGGAGGACGGACCAGAGTCAGAACTGGTTGGGTCCCGATCCACACGGATCGGGACCCAACCAGTTGTTCGTCAGGACGGTGCCAGCCTCTCGGCCCCGGTCGTGTCAGAACGATGCATGGGAGATGACCCGGCCGAGCCCCAGGACAAGGGCACGGGTGGCACGCTCAGCAGCGTCGGGATCGCTCATCGTGATGGCGTCGAGAATGTCACGATGCTGGACCAGGTTGGTGCGATCCTCCTCGGACAGTTCTCGGTCCTCATACTGTTCGGCAAGGTAACTGAGCATCATCGGGACGTGAGCGACGTACAACGGATTGCGAGTGGCCGCGAGAAGGCCACGGTGGAAAGCATGGTCGTGGTGGGCAAAGCCTTTCGAGTCACCATTGCGAATGGCCTCCGTCATGCCGGACACGGCATCCTGCAACAATTTGAGGTCGGCCCCGTCAGCACGCCGGGCCGCGAGTCGTGCCGCAGTGGGTTCCAGCGCAATGCGTAGCTCGTTCGTCCAGCCCATCTCCTGCTCACGCTTGTTACCGGACATGTGCCAGTGCACTACTTTGGGCGACAGAACATCCCACTGATGAGGTGGCAACACTGTCACACCAACATGGCGTCGGGAGCGCACCAGGTTCAAGGACTCGAGAATCTTGACTGCCTCGCGGCAGACGGAACGGGACGCTCCCGACTCCTGCTCAATGTCCTCCAACCGCAGCACGGCATCGGCTTGAAGATCACCGTCGACGATGCGAGCACCCAAACGGCTTGCGACCGATGAAGCGAGGAATTCCTGAGGCATGAGAAGAACGGTAACGCATGCCTACCTACGAGGTTCAATTTTCCTTGGGAAAACGCACCAAGTGGTATTGTCAAAGCCGTTCTGATAATGATTTTCACCCCATTCATAAGATGTTTACACATCCTCGAGACAGGATTTCTCCGAGCTGTGACCTTCATGGGAAGGTGAAGGCCTTTCGAGGCGATGATCACCGTGCGCTCATCGCATGGTGAGCCTCCGTGACGATCTGCCTCATGGCGCCGGAAGCAGCCTTTGGATCATGGGCGGCAACCGCGTCCGCAATGCTGCGATGGAACTCAATTGCCTCTTGCCTGGGTTTGAAGGGCATGAGGTGAGTACGACCCTCCAGGACGGCAGCAACAATCGTGACGTGAGAGGCGACGAGCGGGTTGTGAGAAGCCTGGAGCAGCGTGGTGTGGAAATCGATGTCGCAGCGCAGATACTCGTTGAGATCACCATCAGCAGCAGCCGCGATCATCCCCGTGACGGCCAGGGCCATCGTCGTCGCTTCTTCTAGAGTGGCGCGCTTGGCAGCCAACTCTGCCGCCAACGGCTCAACAGCTGACCTCAACTCGCTGATCCAGGTGATTTCCTCATCCCTCCTGGGGCCAGTCAGAAACCACTCAATGACAGCCGGGGAACTGACGTCCCACTCCGATTCATCCGTGACGACAATACCGACCCGGCGCCGGGCACGCACCATGTGAAGAGCTTCGAGAAGCTTGACGGCTTCTCGGGTGACAGACCTGGAAACTCCGAATTCTGCGTCAAGTTCCTCGAGCCTCATGGCTGTCCCAGGAACGACGTCGCCACTGACGATCCGAGCTCCGATGACGTTCGCGACCGTGATGGCCATTGAGGACTCTGACATGGCCACAAGCCTAGCGATACCAACCCCGCCCACCTGGCGCGCAACGACGTCGCGACCCCTCTTCTCGGGATATGAGGTCAAATCATATTTCTCTATACAGATATGATCTCAACGCGTACACTCGGTTAGGTCAACGACGACCAAGACTTCCGGAGAGGACCTTCATGAGTGCCATCCACTCGCGCCGCCGCGTGCCACCAATCGTTGTCATGGGTGTAGCTGGAGCTGGCAAGACGGACATTGGAGCCATGCTCGCCCAACGCCTCGACGTGGACTTCATGGACGGCGACGACCTTCACCCCCAGGCCAACATCGACAAGATGGCTTCCGGTCGTCCCCTCAACGACGACGACCGACGTCCTTGGTTGTCGAACGTCGCAACCTGGCTCGGTGAGCGCACTGACGACGGAGCCGTCGTGGCGTGCTCGGCCCTCAAGCGCATCTACCGCGATCAACTGCGGGATGCCTGCCCGGACCTCGTCTTCGTCCACCTCGCGGGCGACCGTGAGGTCGTCACCCAGCGAGTCGAGGCTCGCGCCGGTCACTTCATGCCAGCCAGCCTCGTTGACTCCCAGTACGCCACCCTCGAACCCCTTGCCGCCGACGAGGTGGGCGTCACCCTCAATTTCGACGCATCCCGAGAGGAACTCACCAACGAGGCAGCCACCTGGTTGGCCAACCTCGACTGACACCACAACCGGACTCAAGGAGGAGTCAATGCCCGTCATCCTCGAGACGACAGCTGGCACCGGCCAGTTGATCGCGGCAGCCATCATCGGCTTCGCCGTCATCATCGCCCTCATCACCAAGTTCAAGCTGCACCCCTTCCTCTCCCTGACGATCGGTGCATTGGTCGTCGGAGCCATCGCCCAGCTCTCCCTCGCGGAGATGTTGGAGGCCTACTCCGCGGGAGTGGGATCGACGGTCGCCTCGGTCGGCGTCCTCATCGCCTTGGGTGCGATCATCGGCAAATTGCTCGCCGACTCCGGTGGCGCTGACGAGATCGTCGACACCCTGGTGTCCAAGGCCTCTCCGGCCACCCTGCCGTGGGCCATGGCCCTCATCGGCGCCGTCATCGGCCTACCGATGTTCTTCGAGATCGGCCTGGTGCTGCTGGTCCCCGTCATCCTGTTGGTGACTCGCCGGTCCAAGCTGCCCCTCATGAGGGTCGCCATTCCGGCCCTGGCCGGCCTGTCGACGATGCACGCCCTCGTCCCACCACATCCTGGCCCGCTGGCTGCCATCGGACTGTTGAAGGCCGACCTCGGCGTGACCCTGGGCCTGGGCGTCCTCATCGCCATTCCGACGGTCGTCGTCGCCGGTCCGCTCTTCTCGCGTCTGGCTGCCCGCTGGGTACCCGTCGACGCCCCTGACCTCTTCCTCAATTCCGACGAGAACGGACGTTCCGGCATCGCCCCCGGCCACCCGAGGTTCTCGGTCACCCTCATGACCGTCCTGCTGCCAGTGATCCTCATGATGGGCAAGGCCTTCGCTGACATCTTCGCCGCGAAGGGAACCGTCGTCCGTGACGTCCTGGACTTCCTGGGGCAGCCGATGTTCGCCCTACTGCTGACCACTCTGCTGGCGATCTTCACCTTGGGCAAGGCTTCCGGGATGGACAAGGAGGCCATCAGCGACAGCATCGGGGCCTCCCTTCCCCCGATCGCAGGCATCCTCCTCATCGTCGCCGCCGGCGGCGGTTTCAAGCAGATCCTCGTCGACACCGGCATCGCGAAGCTGCTGGCCAATGGCATCACCGGATCTTCCGTTTCCCCGTTGCTGATGGCCTGGTTGGTGGCCGTCGTCATCCGGTTGGCGACCGGTTCAGCAACCGTCGCAACCGTCACCGCTGCGGGCATCCTCGAACCGATGGTCGCCACATTGCCGCCCACTCATGCCGCCCTGCTGGTGCTCGCCATCGGCTGTGGTTCGGTCTTCTTCTCCCACGTCAATGACGCCGGCTTCTGGCTCATCAAGGAGTACTTCGGCATCTCCGTGGGCGAGAACATCAAGAGCTGGTCCCTCATGGAGACGGTGCTGTCGGTCTGCGGCCTGCTGCTGGTGCTGCTGGTCTCCGTCATCGTCTGACCTCACCTGCACCGACAACGACCCCGAAACCACACGACGGTCGGTTCCCATGATGGGAACCGACCGTCGTGTGCGTTCCTGAGGACTCATTGCTCCTGACTGCCACCCGAGCCGACCTGGGCCTGGTCGGCCGTGGCGTCAATGGTGGTCGAGCCATGCTTGACCTCCACCTTGCGCGGCTTGGCTGCCTCGGCAACCGGGATCGTCAAGGTGAGCACACCATCGGTGTACTCGGCTGTGATCCGATCGGTGGCCAATCCGTGACCAAGGGTGAGCTGGCGGGCGAAGGTGCCCATGGCACGCTCACGGGAGAGCCACTGCACCTCCTGGGACACCTTGGCAGCGCGCTCGGCGCGAATGGTCAAGGTGCGATCATCAACGTCGATGTCAACGGACGCCGGGTCAACTCCCGGAAGGTCCACAGCCACAATGTAGTTGTCACCGTCACGGTAGAGATCCATGGGAACCGCCACGGCTGCCGGCGTCCTAGTGACGTCGGAGAGAAGACGATCCATCTCACGGAACGGGTCAAAAGTACGAGCCATGTCAACACTCCTGTGAACTCAGCAGTTTCCTGCATCGACTCAATTTGAGTCGCGATGACTCAATTTTAACCATGAGTCACGCCGACTCAACATCAGGATTGAGCGTAGTTCGCTCAAGGCTCACATGTCCTGGACTCCGTTGTGCCTCCGATTGATGTGTCGACCGTTGGTGAGGAAGGGAACTGCGACGTCGCAAAACTCGTCTCCCTTGGTGATGTGGGTGCGATGCCCACCCTCAATGGTGACCATCCGGGCGTCCGGCAGAGCATTGGTCACATCCCGCAGTCGGTCCTGGCGCAGGTATGACGACTTCCCTCCCCCGATGACGAGAACTGGCATGGTCATTCGGGCACATCCGTCCCACCACTGCGGATTGGGTTTGAGTAATTCGCGGCTGACCTTCCACACCATCGTGGGGTCGAACCTCTTGCGTCCCGCCAGAGCTGCCACCTCCATGATCAGGGCGTCTGCGTATCTCCTCATGGGCAAAGGATCGTGTCGAACCCGCCGCGGCACCGGCATGTCCTCCAGCAGAACGCGATCAAATCGTTCCGGCTGACGTTGAGCAACCATTGATGCCACCAGAGCCCCCAGGGAGTGGCCGACCAGGGCACACCTGTCGATCTTGCAGGCGCCCATCTGCTCAATGATGTCGGCTGCGAAAGCCTCAAGAGGGTAGCCAGTTCCGCCTCCCCTACGAGTGTCGATGGGCCCGTGACCCAGCAGGGACAACTGATGGACGGGGACTTTCTCGACGTTGAATGCCAGTACCAGCCCACCCCAGGTGGTCGGCGAACTGGTGATTCCATGGACAGCAACGACAGGAAGATCCGTGTTCACCTCTGGCACGATACCTGCGGTCGGACTCTCAACCCCACAACCACAGGTGGCCCACAACGCATGGGAACGGTTCACATCCTCGGGAACGAACTCCTGGCTCTGGCCACGGCCCCGAGACGGGCCCGGGTCGGGCGCGACCACACCCGCCCCGTCGCCGACCCCGGCATCGGCACCGTGTGGTCGGTGCGGCAGGTCATCCGCAACGAGACCACGGTTCCGCCAACGGGGCCTCCGCGCGTAAACTTGACCGTCAGCCCCGCGACACCGAGTCCGAGGCAGACTCTCGTGAAGGACGACTTTGACCGACCACGACACTTCGACCACTGACCCCCGCGTCGTGAAAGCTGAGATCGCCAAGGAGCAGGCCCATGTCGACCGGGTCCGCGCTCAGCTGGAGATCGACGAAAACAAGGCTCGCATGTTGGCCGAGGCTGGCCAGGACATGTACCGCTCCGATCGCACCAGCTGGGTCCGCGAGGAAGACGGTACGGCGATGTTCGAACGCGATGCCTTCTCCTACAACGCAGCCAAGAGGTTGGCAGTCCTCGACGCCGAGCACGAGGGTTTGGTCTTCGGTCGACTTGACCTCGCCGACGATGACGAGGTCCGTCACATTGGGCGCATCGGCGTGCGCGACGCCGACTACGAGCCCCTCGTCATCGACTGGCGAGCCCGAGCCGCCGAGCCCTTTTACCGGGCCACTCCGTCCGATCCGATGGGTGTGATCCGTCGTCGCGTGCTGCGCTGCCGAGACGACAAGGTTCTTGGCATTGAGGACGACCTGCTGGACTCCACCTCGCAGGCCGACCTGCCGATCGTCGGGGAGGGAGCCCTCATGGCCGCCCTCTCGCGGGCTCGCGACACCCGGATGCACTCCATCGTCTCGACCATCCAGGCTGAACAGGATGAGGCCATTCGCGCCCCTTACCAAGGCGTGACGACGATCATGGGCGGCCCAGGAACCGGCAAGACGGTCGTGGCCCTGCATCGTGCCGCCTTCCTGCTGTACTCCCATCGAACCCGGTTGGAAAACGGCGGGGTGCTTGTCATCGGACCGTCCTCGGTCTTCATGAGTTACATCGAGCGGGTACTCCCCAGCCTCGGCGAGGACTCCGTCACCCTGCGTTCCGTCGGCCAGGTGCCCTCTGACATCCTGAGGTTCTCCTCCGATCGCCTCGACGAGCCCCGCACGGCCAACATCAAGGGCAGCCTTGACATGGTCGATGTACTCACCCGACTGGTCGACATGCCGATGTCGGTCGACCCAGACTCGATGCGCCTTCGAGTCACCGTCAAGGGTGAGGTACTCACCCTTGATTCCCGCGCCCTGGTCTCCACCCGCCATCGCATCCTCAAACGCAACCGGTACAACGACGGTCGCGACGTTGTTGAGGCCTCGCTCAAGGACCAGCTGTGGAGCATCCTTCCTGACGACGTCATCTGCGCCCACGACCTGAGCAAGGAGCAATTCGACGACCTGATCTCTTCCCAGGCCTCCTGGCGAATGTTCCTCAATGCCTGGTGGCCAGCCCTGTCACCCACGGACGTCCTGGCCCGGCTGGCTGACCCGACAGTCGTCGAGGCGGTCGCTCCCGACTGGGATGCCCAGACCCGTCAGCTCGTCACCAACTCCATCCCCACCAGAGTCGACCGGCGCGGACGCCGTGACTGGTCGGTGGCAGACATGGCCCTGCTGGATGAACTGGCCGCTCTGCTGGGCCCGGTTCCGCCCGAACCTGACTCGGAGGACCCCGTCTTCATCGAGGGCGGGGACACCGAGGAGCTCGTCACTCTGAGCGACCGCCTCCATCATGCTCGTCAGATCGATGAGGACGAGCCGCGAGACACCTACGCCCACGTCCTCGTCGACGAGGCCCAGGACATCTCGCCGATGCAGTGGCGAATGATTGGACGACGTGGCCCGCAGGCCTCATGGACGATCGTCGGGGACCCGGCGCAGTCGGCCTTCCCCCACCCGGAGCAGACCCAGTCTGCCCTTGACGAACTGGTAGGCAATGCTCCCTCACGAACCTTCACGCTGACGAAGAACTACCGATCCCCGGCGGAGGTCTTCACCCTTGCCGCCGAGGTCGTCGTCACCGTCCAGCCCGATGCCGACCTTCCCCAGGCCGTGCGCTCGGTGGGAGTCCGACCAACCGTGGTGCGTACCGATGACCTGTGGGCCGACGTGCGCTCCCAGCTCGACGAGATGCTTCAGGAGGTCGATGGGACGATCGGTCTGGTCTGCCCAGCCAGTCTGGTCGAGCAGGCTCGTGGCCTCGCCACAGATCCGCGGATCATCCCAGTGACGACGATGCAGGCCAAGGGCCTCGAGTACGATGGCGCGATCGTCGTCGATCCGGAACGCATCGTCGCCGAGACGGGAAACCTCACCGGTGGCGTCCGGGTACTCTATGTCGCCCTCACCCGCCCGACCCAACGGCTCGCGGTCGTCGGACTCAGACAGTCTCAGTCACCTCGAAATCTGCAGGAAGACCAGCCAGCTGCGGCCGACGCCGGGCGAGCATGGTCCGAAGCTCTGTGGTCGCACGAGACCTGTTGAGCGTGTAGTAGTGCAGACCGGGAGCGCCGCTGTCGAGGAGCTCACAACACATGTCGACGGCAGCCTCCAGGCCAATACGCCGTACGGCTGCCCTGTCCTCCTTGACGGCCTCAATCCTGGCCACCAGCTCAGCCGGGACGTCGGTGCCGGACAGCTCGGCGAATCGACGAATCTGGCCGTACGAGGTGATGGGCATGATTCCCGGGATGATCGGGATGTCACAGCTCATGGCGCGCACCCGATCCACGAGTCGCTGATAGTGGGAGGGCAGGAAGAACAGCTGAGTGATGGCGAAGGATGCCCCCGCCTCGGCCTTGTCGACGAGGATGCGCGCGTCAAGGTCAATGTCGGCAGCCTCCGGATGACCGTCCGGAAAGGCCCCGACCCCCACACATGCCTCGGGATGGACCCGTTTGACGAGCCGGACGAGGTCGGTGGCGTTGGACAGACCCTCGGGATGGGCGACCCAGGGTTGCCCCGCCCCACCAGGCATGTCTCCTCGGATGACAAGGATGTGCCCGACCCCCGACTCGGCATAGTCAGCGACCATGTGTTCGAGGTCGGACACCGACTGGTCGACACAGGTGAGATGGCCGACAGTTCGCAACCCCGTCGAGACCATGTGCTGGGTGCAGCGAAGGGTGCGATCACGTCGTGACCCGTTTGCGCCATAGGTCACCGAGATGAAGTCAGGAGCCATGGGGACGAGCGCGTCGGTGGCACTCCAGAGCCGATAGACATCGTCCTCGCTGCGCGGCGGCATGAACTCGAATGAGTGCAGGGGACGATCCCCCGAGGCCAGCAGGTCGGCAATGGTCGGCTTCTGGGTCTGCATGACGTCAGGCTAGGCGGCGCGCCCATCAGGTGGGCCTCCTGTCCAGCCTACGGACTCGTTCGACGTCGTCATTCCACTCTATGCTGGTTCCATGTTCCCCTTTGACCCGTCCGCTCCGGTCAGCGCTGATTTCCGAGAGTCCGTGAGCGCAAGGATTGCCTCCTTCCTCGAGGACGAGAAGGGGGTCGTTGACGCGATCGGCGCCGAGCTGTCCCCTGTCCTTGACGCTGCCCGCGACTTCACCGGTGGCGGCAAGAGGCTGCGCCCCGCATTCTGCTACTGGGGACATGTGGCTGCCGCGGGACAGCCCACAGAACCGAGCGGGCTGTTGCAGGCCGCCGCCAGCCTCGAGCTGCTGCACGTTTCGGCCTTGGTCCACGACGATCTCATGGACCACTCCGACACCCGGCGTGGTCTCCCGTCGGCTCATCGTCGCTTCGAGGCCGCTCATGCCGCGGCCACGGGTGACGGCCCTTCCGAACAATTCGGGTTCGACATCGCCATCCTGCTGGGTGACCTGCTGCTGGCGTGGTCCGCCCAGATGTTCACCTCCGCATCCCTGGAGGCCAGCAAGCTGGCTGCCGCCACCCCTCTCCTGGACGCCATACGCACCGAGGTCACCTACGGCCAAGTGCTCGACGTCACCTCCCAGTCAGGAATGGCAGGGTCGGACTCCGAGTCAGCGGTTGATCTCGTCGGTCGGGTCGTGGAATACAAGTGTGCCTCTTACACCGTGGTGCGCCCTTGCCAGATCGGAGTCGCCCTGGCAGGGGGTTCAGATCACCTCCAGCAGGCGATGGCTGATTTCGGCTCTCCCATCGGGAGAGCCTTCCAGTACCGCGATGACCTGCTCGGTGTCTTTGGTGACACCGACCTCACCGGCAAGCCGGCCGGGGATGATCTGCGAGAGGGCAAGCGTACAGTGCTCATCGCCCATGCCCTCAACCAGGCTGATGCCAAGGACGCCGCTCGATTGGAAGGATTCCTCGGTCGTGCCGACCTCGACGACTCCGACGTCACCACTGCCCGCCGCATCATCGAGACCAGCGGCGCCAGGGATGCCGTCGAGTCCACCATCGACGAGTGCCACCGATGCGCGGTGGCAGTTCTGGACGGCGCCGAGATGACCAAGGCAGGGAGGATCGCTCTGCGCGAGCTGGCGCGCCAGTGCGTCGAGCGTCGCTTCTGAGAGGTACCTGGCTCAGACCAGTAGGAGGGCGAAGCCGTCGAGATCGTCCTCGTCAAGACGCTGCCCGATGACGTCGACCAAACGTCCCCAGTCCTGGGGGTTCTCACGTTGGAAGGGCTGCCAGCCCGTCCACAACACCGCGGTGTCGCCCTCGACATCAGCCAGACAGTCATGCAGCGCGTCGAGGTTGTGGCCGAACCAGCTCGGGAACGACAGGGCGTTCCCCAAGCCCGTCAGGACGGCGTCGAGGTCCGCCCCTCCGGCCATGTCGACGATTCGCCATCCGGCGTCGCGCCATACCCGTGCAACCGCGGATGGATCAGAAGCACTTGCCGGATCAACGAGCACGATCCCGGACCCAATGGGTCCTGCGGCCTGGGGATCAGCCTGGGCGTCAGTCTCGGTTGTCATCGGATGATCCTGTGAAAAGTTGAGTAGTGGTCCGCGGTCCAGAAGCATGCCACGTCAGAGCCGCAGACAGTGCGCAGCAGTCATGAATTCAGCCTAGGGACTCGCCGAGTCATCCTCCGATCCCCTCGTGGGGACTACGCATACACTTCAAGGTGGGTCGCACCCCCTTCTTCCCCGACCGTGCGTGAGGCGTAATCGTGAGCATGACCATGAGCACTGACCCCTTGGTGGGTCACATCCTCGAGGGTCGCTACGAGATCGTGTCAAAAATCGCTCGTGGCGGGATGGCAACCGTTTATCGAGCCCAGGACTTGTGCCTTCCTCGCATCGTCGCGGTCAAGGTCATGCACGAGGGGCTCGACGCGGAACTCGCGGAACGATTCGATTCCGAGGCCAAGGCGGCAGCCCGGCTCATCAACCCTCATGTGGTGTCCGTCTTCGACCAGGGGATGGATGGGGACCGCCCCTTCATCGTCATGGAATACGTTCCTGGGTGCACCTTGCGCCACATCATCACCCAGGAGGCGCCCCTCACCCCAGTGCGAGCCCTTGACCTCCTCGAGCCGGTGGTGTCTGCCCTGGCCAGCGCCCACGAGGACGGGTTGGTGCATCGCGACGTCAAGCCCGAGAACGTCCTCATCTCCGATCGCGGCCAGATCAAGGTCGCTGACTTCGGTCTGGCTCGTGCGGTCGGCAACCAGACGATGTCGGCGACCTCCGGGCAGCTGATTGGAACGGTGTCCTACATTCCTCCCGAAAGGGTGACGCGAGGCAGTTCCGACGAGCGCTCGGACATCTACTCCGCCGGCATCGTGCTTTTCGAGATGCTCACTGGCCACAAACCCCATACCGGGGACTCCCCCATTCAGGTGGCATGGGCGCACGTCAACAAGGACGTGCCCGATCCCTCCCAGTACTTGGCCAATGGCATCCGTGCTGAACAGGACATCGCTTGGCTCATTCCGAGCTACCTCGACGGGCTGGTGCGGACATGCACCTCACGCGACCCAGCCAAGCGCCCTTCCAATGGACGAGACCTTCTCGACCTGATGCGTCGTGTTCGCCACGCTCTCTCGACGGGACACACTGATGACCCGGTTCTGGATGCCCTGCAGTCACGCGCGTCCCGATCCAGTGTCGTCATCACTGATCCTGTGGCCCACACTCCCCAACGATCCACTGATCGTTCCGCTCGCAGTCGTGGAGAGCCGATCCGTCCCAGGACGGCGTCGATCTCGCCGTGGTCACGCAACAGCGCCACACCGGTGTCCCCGCACACCCCCGTCTCGACACCGGGTTTCCCGTTGTCACCGGTGGATCGACGTCCCATTCCCCGGCCGAGCCAACCCCTCAAGCACACCCGGCCTCGGCCTGGGCATCGACCAACAAACCAGCCAGCCTCTCATGCCAGATTGGCACAGGACGCCGTCCATCGTCGTCGTCGCGGGGTCATCGCGACCGTCTTTGTCGTCGTGGTGGCAGCGCTGTGCGCATACCTGGTCTTCCACTTCGCGTCCTCCCAGTACTCCGCGAGCGAGCCTTCAGGCACAAATTCGGTCGCGCGAACAACCGTTCACAGCGAATCATCCGGACTGCACACCTTGACGCAAAATATTTGACGCTATTTTGGGTTGCAGGGCGAAGATTCTCCCGCGTATCATCTGATTCGTGGTTGGTTTTCGTTCTTCGCGCCTTGCTGTGCCCGCTCTCCTTCTCGTGGCTGCTCTCTGGGGATCGACCCTGGTCGTCATGAAGGGCGTCTACGCCCACATGAGTCCCGAGAACCTGCTCGCCTTTCGTTTTGCCCTCGCGGCGGTCGCCTTCGGAATCCTCTTTCCCAAGGCTTGGCGTACTGACATGCGCACCATCACCAAGGGAGTCGTCCTCGGTGTCCTCTTCGCCGCCGGGCAGCTGCTCCAGTCCATCGGACTCAGCAGCACCCAGGCTGCCACGAACGGATTCATCGCCAGCCTGTACGTCGTCTTCACCCCGCTGTTGGCGGCCGTCATCTTCCGCAAGAAGGTGTCCAGTGCCGTGTGGGGAGCTGTTGCCCTGGCGACTGTCGGTATGGGAGTGCTGGCCCTTGACCCGTCCTCGCTCGGGAGTGGGTTCGGTGGTATCGGCCAGCTGTTGACCCTGGCCTCCGCCCTGGCCTATGCCGGCCACATCGTCGCAACCGGACGTTTCGCCAACCCGTCCAATGTCGCCTCGCTGGGCCTCTACCAGACCATCACCGTCGCCGTCGTCTGCGTCATCGCGGCCCTGCCCGGTGGCCTGGGCGCTCCCACCCACCCGGAGGACTGGCTCGCCCTGGCCTACCTGGCCATCATCTGCGGCACCTTGACGACCTTCATGCAGAGTTGGGGCCAGGCCCGCGTCGAGTCCGCCCGCGCCGCCGTCATCATGTGTACCGAACCGCTGTGGGGAGCCATTTTCGCCATCGGCCTCGGTGGCGAAACCCTCACCGGTCGCATCACTGTCGGCGGTATCGCGATCCTGGCCGCCATGGCCCTCGTCGTCCGCCCGCCTCGTCGTCGTCGCGGTGCACCTCAGCACCATCCCGAACCCCCGGTGCCCCAGGTCGATCCGGCCTGGGCTCCGAGGTTCGGGATGGACCGAATGCTCTGAATTCGTGGGTCAGTCCTCGGGAACTTCCCAGGGCTGGCCATCGCGTAGATCGTGGAAGGTGGTCGGGACCATCTCCTGGTGACGGTCGAAGGACAGCTGCCAGCCTCGCTCATTGAGCAGGCCCTCATGGATGAGGAACCCATGACGGGCTCCCACCGACTTGGCGAAGTCGAGGGTCTCCTTCATGGCCGCCCACGGACCATGGGCTGGGCAAGCCAGCACGTCGACTCCTCGCGGAGTTTCGTCCAACTCATCACCGGGATGGAAGAGGATTGTGCCGAGTCCCTCGCCAATGAGGTACCCGACGTTGCCGATCGGCTCCAGATCCCGATGGATGATCGCGTGATGGCCGCCCACGGCCTCAATCCTCACCTTGCCGAGTTGCACCACGTCGCCCGGGGCGATGGGGTCTGCGTCAAGGGCAGGAACCTCGTGGCTCGCACCCTGTTCGGCGCGCACCACCGCCCCCGAGTTGGCGTCGACCAGAGTACCGATGTGCTCAGGATCAACGTGATCGGGGTGGCGATGGGTGACGAGGATGGCGTCCAAGTCGGTCAGCCCGTGCCAGGACTGGCTGAGGTTGCCGGGGTCGACGAGGATCCGCTGCCCGGCTGCTTCGACGAGGATGCAGGAGTGTCCCAGATGCGTGATTCTCATGACTCCAGTGTTCCGCCGCCGCCGGCCGACGGCAACCAGTTCAGAGGCATTCGCCACTGAACTGGCCCACATCGCGCATCACAGGTCGATGCTGCGGAACCTCGCCAACGGACTGACGGCGTTGCGCTTGAGACGACCGTCAGCCAGCCTTTCGGCGATCATGAAGGCCAGTTCCAAGGACTGGTTGCGGTTCAGACGAGGGTCACAGGCAGTTTCGTACCGATTCGCCAGGTCGGCCTCGGCGAGCATGTCGATGCCCCCCAAACACTCCGTGACGTCGTCACCAGTCAACTCGATGTGCACGCCACCCGGCCAGGTACCCAGTTCTTCGTGGACGTCGAAGAAGCCATTGACCTCGTCGCAGACATCAGCGAACGACCGCGTCTTGTAACCGTTGTCGGCCTCGAAGGTATTACCGTGCATCGGGTCACAGCTCCACACCACCTTGCGGCCAGTGGCCTCGACGGCCTTGATGACCCTCGGCAAGTTGGTGCGTACTGCCTTGCTGCCCATCCGGGTGATGAAGGTGAGACGCCCAGGCTCGTGGTCCGGATCAAGAACGTCCGCGATGGCGACGGCGTCCTCTCCTGTCGTCGTCGGACCAAGCTTGACCGCCAACGGGTTGCGCACATGACGCAGGAACTCAACATGGGCACCGCCGAGTTGACGAGTCCGCTCGCCGATCCACAGCAGGTGGCCCGAGCAGTCGTAGGGCAGCTGGGAGCGTGAATCGATCCTCGTCATGGCGTGCTCGTAGTCGAGCAGCAAAGCCTCATGGCTGGCGTAGAAGTCGACCGTCGACAGCTGGTCATCCTCGACTCCACAGGCCATCATGAAGACCAGTGCCCGCTCGATCTCTGATGCCAACGCCTCGTACCGGGCCTCGACGTGAGAGTTGCGCACGAAGTCGGCATTCCAGGCGTGGATGCCACGCAGGTCGGCGAAGCCACCGGTGGCAAAGGCCCGAACCAGGTTCAGGGTCGCTGACGACGCGTTGTAGACCCCGACCAGACGCTTCGGGTCGTGCACGCGTGCCTCCGGGGTGAACTCAAACCGGTTGACCGCATCGCCCCGGTAGCTGGGCAGCGTGAGGCCCCGTCGGGTCTCGGTGTCCTTGGAGCGCGGCTTGGCGTACTGTCCGGCGATGCGTCCCACCTTGACCACCGGGAGCTGACCGGCGTAGGTCATGACGACCGCCATCGACAACAGCACACGGAGTTTTCCCTTGATATTTGCGGCATTGACGCCAGCGAAAGTCTCCGCGCAGTCGCCACCTTGCAGCAGGAAGGCCTCACGATTGGCAACCGCTGCCAGATGGGCGCGAAGGTCGTCGCACTCCCCTGCAAACACCAGCGGGGGCAGGGCGCGAAGCTGTTCGATCACCTCGGCAGTTGCCTGGGAATCTGGGTAATTCGGTTGCTGGACCCGTGGCAAAGCGTTGAGGGCCTCGAGACTGGGAACGCTCTGGGACATGGCCGGGAGTTTACTTCCCGCCACCGCGATCGGTGGTTGTGTTCCACACAGTGACGGACTTAACAGTTTTCAAACGCTCAGACCCGTGCCCGGCCTGGCGTTCACCGGCCCGGGTGAATGTCGCGTTCTGCCAACCGATCGGCCAGCGAGGCCTTCCGGGCCTGAAGCTGAGCAGCCAGTCGGGCCTTCTCCTCCTCGCGGGCAAGCTCCTCGGCGTCGCGTGCGCTCTCCTGGCGCAGCTGCTCCCCCTCGGTCTGACGGCGCCTCTTACAATCCCGTCTCATTTTGCGCACGCGCGAGATCCAGATGAGTGGACGCGGCCGAAGATCTCCCCGAACCGCTGGATGGTCCTGATAGGTCAGTCCTGTCAGATCGCACAGAGCCAGAGCGACGTCGTCGGCAGCTGCTCTCAGGACCGCGTGAGAGTGCGGCGTGGCGGCATGCCGAGACAGGTCGACCGGATCCCCGAGGACGAGCTTTCCGTCGGTGACCTGGGCTGGCACGACGAGGGCCCCGGCAGCAAGCGCCAACCGGGCGACCTCAACATCGATCCGATGGATCTGACCTGCCCAGCTGTGCAGCCCCTCAGGCGCCATGACGACGACGCATCCCTGGGACAGGTGCTCTCGTGCCTCGCCATGGGATTGCTGACCCCTGGCTCGACGTCCGGACATCCGATAAACCTTGCGGTGAGTTCCCGCCAGGCACTGCCCGGCGGTCGCGAGATCTCCGCGGCGACGCAGGTGAACCGCAACGATCACCGGTTGAGCAGGCAGGGCTTGACCCGTCACCTCGCCATGGGATCGACGCAACCAGTTCATACGATCAGGCCTTCGTCACGCGCGGCGGCGGCACCGGCTTGCTGCCTGGTCGCAGCTTGACGAACTTCGAGACATCCTTGCCCTTGAGATTGCCGTGCTTCACCCGGAAGCCATACACGTCGACATATCCCTGGCCGGTGAGATCACTGATCGCTCCCATCACCTCGTCGGTGACCCAGCGCAGTACGGCGGTCTCCTCGGCGCGATCAGCCAGCACATCGAAGTGCATGGGCTTGCCGAAGACGATGGTCGGGTGGTCCAGCAACGGGATTCCGAGAACCTTGCGCCTCACCGTGGTACCGCTGATGCCCACCGGCACGACGGGAGCTCCCGAACCGAGCGTCATTCGGGCAACACCCGTCTTACCCTTGTAGAGTCGCCCATCGGGAGAGCGAGTTCCTTCCGGGAAGATGCCGACCAGGCCGCCCTCGGCAAGTCGGCGTTCCACCGGGCCCATGGCATTGACGCTGGTGCGCCCACCCACGCGATCCAACGGCACCTGATCGACAGCACGCAGAAACCATGCGACCACCTTCGACCCCAATCCGCGGTCCCCGGCAAAGAGTTCCTTCTTGGCCGGATAGGTGAGCTTGCGATCAATCATGGACGCCACGATCACGGGGTCCAGCGCCGCAATGTGGTTGCAAGCCAGGATCACCCCACCCCCGGTGGGTATGTTTTCCTCACCGATGACACGGGGGTGCCACAGGGCTCGCACTCCTGGTCCGAAGAGCGCATACTTGAAGAACTCATACCACATGGGGCCTCCTCGGCGATCAAGCCTAGCGGCACCTCGAGTTCCCTGACAGGTGGAGGGATGATGGAAAGCGACGACAACGACGTCGATGCCGCTTTCGAGGAGCTCATAGCTCGCGAATTCGGGGAGGTTGTCACCGCCCCGGTTCGCCCTCGTCCCGAACACCGACCGGTACGGCGTGTCCCGATCCCCATTCACCCTGAACCCACACCCGATCCCGATGAGATCGATGAACCATTACCGGTCGAACCGCCATCTCCGACCAGCGCAGCCACGAAGGTCGGACTCATCCTGGTGGCGATCTGCATCGTCACGGTGCTGCTGTCCATGGGAGGGATCAACGTCCCTACAACGGCGCTCATCCTGGCGATCACGTCGGGAGGAGCCGGAATGAGCCTGCTCATCTGGCGGGCCATCACCCGACGGGAACGCGACGACGATGGCCCGTGGGGCAATCACTCTCGGCTGTAGCCGCTCACCTGTCCCGGACGACGGGACCGGTAAGGGTCTCGGTGAGGCTCTGACGCAGTGTGCGCCGTGGCTTGCGAGCAGTACGCCGACGCGGCCAGAAACCGCGTGCCGGGCCCGGTGGCTCATTGATGGAGTGGCGAGCCAGATCAGCCGCGCCGATCAGCCCTGCGTCATTGCCGAAATGAGCCTTCTGAATGTCGGCCATGGGCCGGAAACCGCGACCGGTGAGGGTACGGGCGTACACCGTACGGGCGGGTTCGAGCAGCAGGTCCCCGGCAGCACTGACGCCACCACCGATGACGAAGAGGTCAGGGTCGAGGGCGGCGGCAAGGTTGGCCATGCCACGGCCCAGCCAGATACCGATGTCCGCAATGAGTTCGATGGCCAGCCGGTCGCCGTCCACGGCTGCACGGGTGACATCGGGGCCAACGAGGTTCTCAGGATCGCCATCGGTGACATAGGACAACAGGCCCTGGGCGCCGGGAGCGCCTTCCGCTAGAAGGGCACGAGCATCCCTCACGAGAGAGTTCCCGGACGCGTACTGCTCCCAGCAGCCACGGTTCCCGCACGGGCACCAATGACCTTCCGGGACAACCGTCATGTGGCCGAACTCGCCGGCCATGCCATAACGGCCACGGAACATCCGCCCGTTGATGACCAGTGCCCCACCGATGCCAGTTCCCAGGGTGAGACACACCATGACTCGCGACCCTTTACCAGCTCCGAAGCGGAACTCGGCCCAGGCGGCTGCGTTGGCGTCGTTGTCGACGAGCACGGGGACGGTGATGCGCTCGGACAACCGATCGCGCAAGGGCTCGTTGCGCCATGCCAGGTGCGGGGAGAATCGCACAAGGGCTTGCTCGGTGTCTATCCAACCGGCGGCACCAATACCAACGGCGCAAATGGGATGGTCGTGGGACAGTTCACGAACTGATTCGACGATCGCGTCCTCGACGGCCTCCGGGCTGCGAGAGGGGGTCGGACGCTGGATACGCCGAACGATCTGGCCACTGTCATCCACGACACCGGCGGCAACTTTCGTGCCGCCGATGTCTATACCAACGCTAAGCAAGGAAGGTCAGCCGAGACGGCGCGCACCCTGGTAGGACATGTGGCGCGACAGATTGGAGATCTTGATGCCGGTACGCGGGTTGGAGGCATGAACGAACCTACCGCCACCGATGTACATGCCGACGTGACTGATACCGGGGTAGAAGAAGACGAGATCACCCGGCTGGAGGTCAGACATCGGAACTGGGGTACCGACCCGAAACTGCTCAGCGGCTGTACGGGGAATGCTGAGGCCAGCCCGCGCCCAGGCGGCCATCATGAGCCCTGAACAGTCAAATCCGTTCGGTCCGGTACCACCCCAGACGTAAGGCTTGCCCACCTGCGCCAGGGCGAAGCCCAAGGCGGCCTGAGCACGAGCCGACGAGGTCGAGGAAGGGGTGGGAATCGCCATGTCCTTGGCGGTCGCGGAGGTCTGAACGGCCGAGCGTCCCGCAGCCCGGGAGACAGCGTTGGTGGCGGCTTCAGCGGCCTGACGTCTGGCCAGTTCCTCGCGCTGGTGCGCGGTGAGGCGATCGACGACAGCCTTTGCCTCCTGCTCCTTCTTCTTGGCGTCAGCCAAGAGCTTCGCCTGCTGGTCGCGCTGGGCCTGGATGGTCGCGCGGTCTGCCTCTGCCTGCGACTTGAGGGAGGCCAACCGAGCCTGCTGGGCCTGGAAGGCCTGGAACTGCTCAGTGGTCCGATCGGTGACGTTCTGGACGGTTGCCAACTTGGACAGGAACTCGCCGGACTCACCGCTGGTCACGAGCTGAGTGGTGGTCGAGACCCCGCCGCCACCCTGGTAGTCGTTCAGGGCGACACGTCCGAGAGCACGGCGCATCGTCGCGACCTTCGCAGACTGAGCCTTGAAATCCTTCTCAGACCGCTTGAGGTCCTTCTGCGCCTTGACGAGGGCAGCTTGGGCCCTGGAGTAATTCTCCTGCACCTTGGCAGCCTGCTCATCGAGCTGGGCGAGGCGGGTCTTCGCCTGATTAATGGGATCAGGTGTTGCATTGGCTCCGGGTTCGACAGACGCCACCGTGCCGAGGACGATCGCGCCGGTGATGGCCGCCACCGCGGCGCTGTGTCCGCGTCGATGGGTGCCACCACTCATTCGAGAAGCTCCACGTTTGTGCTCCACAGTCAACCCTTCACCATCACCTGTCCGGCCCGACCGCGTCATCACGCGATACGCACCGTATCATCCATCCAACCGCGATGTGGTCGTCGGATCAGGACCATGCCCGCCAACTGAGAGAATCTTATGCGGTCCTCAGGAGCAGGGCAACTCGTTGGCGCAACCCGCTCACAGCACTGCGCGAATATCGTCAACACATGTGCACAACACGACTCGGACAAGACTGTTCTCCACCGTTCTCGCTCATGTGCAGCATTCTTGTCGCCGGGACTGTCTACCGTCCCCATCATGAGTGCCGCATCGCTCCAGCCGTCTTTCGACGATCTGGGCACTCCTCTGTCCGACGTCACCTTCTGCGTCGTCGACCTCGAGACCACTGGTACCGGCGACAATGCCCAGATCACCGAGATCGGGGCTGTCAAGGTGTGCGGAGGTCACGTTGAGGGCGAGTTCCAGACCCTCGTTCGCCCTTCCGGGACAATTCCGGCTTCCATCCAGGTCCTCACCGGTATCACGGACGCCATGGTCCGGACGGCACCGCCACTGGCCGCTGTCCTACCGAGTTGGTCAGAATTCAGTCGGGGCACGGTGCTGGTCGCCCACAATGCCCGTTTCGACGTCGGCTTCCTGAAGCGGGCCTATGCCGAGCACGGCTACTCGTGGGCGAACCCTGGTGTCGTGGACACCCTGGCATTGGCTCGCTCCGTACTCTCCCGTGACGAGGTTCGCAACTACAAGTTGGGCACCTTGTCCCAGTTGTTTCGGACCACGACGACGCCGTCCCATCGCGCGCTGGCCGATGCTCGTGCGACCGTCGATGTCCTGCACGGTCTCATCGAACGGGTGGGAAACCTCGGTGTCACCACGATGGAAGACCTGCTGGAGATGACTCACCGGGTCCCCCGAGCTCGGCGGCGCCGCCGGGTGTGGGCCAAGGACCTTCCGGAAGGCCCTGGTGTGTACTGGTTCTGCCTCGACAAACCGGCGCCTTCCCCACCCGAGGTGCTCTACGTGGGCAAGTCGGTCAACATTCGACGCCGGGTGTCGCAGTACTTCACAGCCTCCGAGACGCGGCGCCGGATGGACGAGATGATTCGGGTTGCAACAGGGGTGAAGGCCCGAGAATGCTCAACTCGCCTTGAGACGGGAGTGCGAGAACTACGTCTCATCGATGCCCACCAACCGCGGTACAACCGTCGTTCGCGTCACCAGGGATCGGTGTGGTGGGTCACCCTCACCAAAGAGACTCATCCCCGTACCTCTGTGGTGCGACGTGCTGATCGCGGATCACAGCCGCCCTGGGGACCGTTCACGAGTCGTCGCGCGGCAACTCGCGCCGCCATTGTCCTCGCTGAAGCGTTTGGCCTTCGACAGTGCAGCGGCCCACTGTCACGTCATCCTGACGGCTGCCCGTTAGCCGAGATGAAACGATGCTCAGCTCCTTGCCTGAATCCCGCCTTCGAGTACTCAGCACTCATCGACCGCACTCGCATGGCCATGATCTCGGACGTCCGGGACCTCACAGATCGGCTTGCGGAACGAATCGCCCACCTGTCCGACGCCGAGCGCTTCGAGGAGGCCGCGGAATACACCGAGGACGCTCGCGAAGTGCTGAGGACCACCCGCCGACGTGCCCGGCTGGCGTCCTTGGCGTCCTGCCGCCAAATTGTGGCGGCCCGGCGGGAAGGTGCTTTCTGGGAGATTCACGTCATCCGACACGGACGATTGACCGGAGCAGGACGATGCCGCGCAGGAATTGACCCCATGCCCGTCATCGATGCGATCTGTGCGACGGCCGAGACCGTCGTCACTCCCCCACCAGGTCTACCGGCATGCACCGTCGAGGAAGCCGAGTTGGTCGCATCATGGTTCGAAGAACCCGGAGTCCGGCTCGTCGACATCACCGGGGAATGGTCATGGCCAGCTCACTGCTGCGTGACCACCGAGGAACTCGCCGCGCGAGTAGCCGCCTCACACCACCCAGGTGACGATGAGGGCAGCGAGACACACTGCGAGGATTGCCAACCCCGCCCCGGTCCGGCGACGCCGTGAGAACCACCGGGTCTGCAGCCACACCCAGCCCGACACCGCTCCAACGACAACCGCACCGATATCGGCGATCCAGGTGTTCGACCCGATCACGATGGCCCAGATGATGAACATCGTCAGCAAGATGATGTCCGCGCGAATGTCTTGTTTCTGGGCGTACTTGACGACTGCCGATGCCGCCATCAAGCCGAACAAGCCACACATGGATCCTTCGACGCAGTACGGCACTCCCGCAAGGCTGATGGCTGTCGATCCACCGACCCCACACAGCAGGTACAAGAACGCGAACTGCACCGAACCGATCATCGGCTCGATCTGATGGCCGATGAGTACCAGGAGCAGACCACTCAGGACGGCACTGAAGACGGATGACGCCGTCAAGGAGAAAACCAGCGGTCGCCAGACCTGGAAGTCATAGGCCTTCACCGCTCCGGATGCCAGCATCGATGACAAAGGGGTGAATCGTGCCGCGATCGTCGCCAGCACGGTCGCGACGGCCAGGGCCAGCGAGGCCGGACACAGTGCCGGGGCAGGACGGACGGGGTGTTCACTCCAGCGGTCAGGCATGAATCTCCTCTGGTCACAAGGCCGTCAACGACGGAAAGGCCACAGTGGTGGAAACGCCCCGAGGTGCGGCCACCTCGGGGCAGGTACCCGGCCCCGCGAACAACTCCGCGAGACTCGGGGCTCAAGGATCAGGAAAGCTCGACGCTCTCGATGACGACCGGCTCGACCGGACGATCCATACGGCCAGTGCGAACCTGAGCGATCTCGTCAACGACCTTGCGGGACTCCTCGTCCGCTACCTCGCCGAAGATGGTGTGGCGACGGTTCAGGTGCGGGGTCGGGGCAACAGTGATGAAGAACTGGGAACCATTGGTGCCCGGACCAGCATTCGCCATGGCCAACAGGTAGGGCTTGGAGAAGACGAGCTCGGGGTGAAACTCGTCAGCGAACTGGTAGCCGGGACCGCCAGTTCCGGTACCGAGAGGGCAACCACCCTGGATCATGAAGCCGTCAATGACACGGTGGAAGGTCAAGCCGTCATAGAACTTGCCAGTGGTCGGCTGACCGGTGTGCGGGTCGACGTACTCCTTGGTGCCGCCAGCCAGTCCGACGAAATTCTCGACGGTCTTGGGGGCCTGATCGGCAAAGAGATTGAGGACGATGTCGCCGTGGTTGGTGTGCAGAGTCGCGGTAGAGGCCACCTGCCTGCCTTCCTGTGAGAAACGATGTGGTCAGTTCCAGACTACTGACTCTCCCGCCCTACTGGCTGGGATTGGCTCTCCGGTGAACACCAGGAACTGCGAATCCCTGGTCTGCGAGCCATTTGACGGATACCGTGGACGGTGCTCGATCACGAGCTTAATCCCATATGAATTGGAGGAACCGTGTCCTGCAAGAAGAAGGCTTCCCGCAAGACCGCCGCCGCAAGCAGCCCCAGCACGCTCAAGGAGCAGCGTGCACAGGCGCTGGAGATCGCCGCCGCATACCTCACAGCCGCCCAGGACAAGGCTGCTCCGCTGGCCGCGCAGGTCAATGACAAGATCGGACCGCTGACAGACCAGCTCTCGGACAAGATTGGCCCCATCTCCGAGAAGCTCGGACCCATTTCCGACCAGGCTGTCGAGGCTGGCAAGAAGGCACTTGACGTCTCGAAGGAGTACACCCAGGACAAGGTCGTCCCGGCCCTCCACCAGGCCTATGACACCTTCCAGAAGGATGTTCTTCCTGGCCTCGAGGAACGCGCCGAGAGGGTTGCCGCCATGCCCGCCGTCGAGGAGGCCACCCGCCGTGGACAGGCCGCCGTCTCCGCCCTCAAGGGTGAGTCGACCGAGCTGGCCGCCAAGGCCGGCGTCGAGACCACGTCGGTCAAAAAGGCCAAGCACCGCAGCAAGCTCGGCAAGGTGCTCGGCACTCTCGCCGTCCTCGGCGGAATCTCGGCTGCTGCCGTCGTCGCCGGCCGACGCTTCATGAGTTCCTCCGACGATGGCTGGACTGCCCACGAGCCCAAGGTCACCTATTCGTGGACTCCGGGGGACAAGGGCAAGGCGACCGACAAGCCCGCTCCGAAGTCTGGCGACAAGCCGGAGCCGAAGACGGACGGCACGTCGGTTCCGGCCGACCCCGTCGCCGCGATGGCCAACGAGGGTGGTCCCGCTGCCGCTGCTCCCGAGACGACCGCCGAGACCACCGAGGCTCCCGAGGAGGGCACGAAGGACGAGAATTCGAAGGCCACCTCGTACGTCGGCGAGAATCCGCCAAAGGAATACGTCATCAAGGGCAATGACCGCTCGATGAAGTACCACGTCCCCGGTTCCGGCGGTTACGACCGCACCATCGCCGACGTGTGGTTCGCTACTGAGGAGGCCGCCCAGGCTGCCGGGTTCACCAAGGCCCAGCGCTGAGGTTCTCACTCCCCACTTTCGACGGGGCTCGTCACTCGACGGGCCCCGTCGTGGTGTGTGGCGACCGTTTCGTGGAGATGACATGGCTCCCCTCGCATCCCCGATTTATGTGACCTAAGTCTCGTTGCGCAGCCTGAAATGTTACAGTCCTGTAACAATACATTTTTGATGTCACATTCGGCGTCTGTGATGGCACTTATGCCTATTAGAAGAGTGTTCCATACCCCTTGGGAGGACACACCACCGACAGAAAGGCCTGTCACATGACCAGCCCCGATCTCCAGTCCTCGACGACGCCGACAGCATGGGTCGACGCCCGTTACTTCTCCCTCCACGTCCGTTCCCTCGTTCATGAGTGCCGCGTCCCGTGGCGAGTCATCGCCCTCCTCGCGCACGTCCCGAGCCAAACCGTGCGACGACTCGCCGGACAGGGCGACCGTCCCCTGCAACGGATTCGTGCCATCGATGCCATGCGCATCCTCACGGTCAGTGTCGATGACGTCGAGGCAGCACGAGGCAGGGGCGTACCAGCCGGAAGTACCCGGGCCAGGGCTCTCGCCCTCCAGAAAACTGGTTGTGACGTCGAGGACATCGCCACCATGCTCGACGTGACAATTCCCCAGGCTCACGCCCTCCTTGACGGAACGGCGGACATGTGCACCGAGATGACGCGGCTTCGGGGCCGCGCGGCATGTGAGGCTCGTGGGCTGCTCGCCACTGCCGAGCCCCTCACGTCCTTGTGAGCCACCCCCATGTGGGCCGTCCTCGGGATCGCAGTCTCCTGCGGGCTCGCGCTGTGGCATCTCCTCGTCACCGTACCCCGGCTGACAGAACCAACTGTCGATGAGGTAGGTGAGGGGGTCCTGGGCATCAAGCCGCGATATGACTCCCTTGCCACGCCGATTCGGACCCTCGTCGTCATGGCTACAGCCGCCGTATGTGGTTTTTCCTCGACCTCCGCTCCCAGGTGGAGTTGGGGACTCTGGTGGGTCTGGTCCGGGTCGGTCGCGACCCTCGTGGCCGTCGATCAAGCCACCACCTTCCTGCCGGTAAGGCTATGGCGCCGCTGTGTCGCCGAATCAGCAGTCGCACTCATCGCAGGCCTGGTCGTCACGTGGCCACCACACTTACCAACTCTGGCCGGATGTGTTGCCACGGCAGCGGTAGCGACCGGCTTTTTCTGGCTGATGTGGCGGCTGACTTCCTCCCTCGGGTATGGGGACGTCAGGCTGTCCGCCGGAACGGGGTTTCTCGGTGCGACGACGGGCATCCTTGCCCCTCACCCAGACACCTTCCAAGCTGGCATGACGACCTTGCTTGCCGCAACCATGCTGGGAGCAGTAGTCGCGATCGTGACGACACTCATTCGCCGACACCGACCCTCGCCATGGGGATCAACATTCGCATACGGCCCGGCCTTGTGGGCCGGGCCGTGGGTAGCTCTCGCGATCAGTCTGAGGTGACCGAGATCCAGCTATCGAGGCGATCGCTGGCGGCCCCGGAATCAATGGACTGGGCCGCACGCTCCAACTCGTGTGCCAGCTGCGGGGCGACGTCGTCATCAACCTTGGGACCGTCATATGCCAGCAGGGCTGCCGCCGCGTTCAGCAGGACGATGTCGCGCACCGGACCGCGCTCTCCCGCCAACACCTTGTGGACGACACCAGCGTTGAACTGCGGGTCCCCTCCCACCAGGTCAGCTGGAGCAGCCGGTGTCAGGCCCAGGGCCGCCGGATCAATCTCGTTCTGGGCAACCTGTCCGTCAGAGATGACCCAGACCTGCGACCTCGTCGTGGTCGTCAGCTCGTCGAGACCATCCTCGCCATAGAAGACCAGTCCCCGAGTGCCTCGCGTGGCCAAGGTGTCCGCGATCAGCGGAGCCATGGCACCATCCGCGATACCGATCGCCGCAGCGTGCGGGCGGGCCGGGTTCGTCAATGGGCCAAGAAGGTTGAAGGTGGTCTGAATGCCGAGCTCCTTGCGGGCCGGAGCGGCATGACGCAAAGAGGCGTGGTAGCGCGGGGCAAAGAGGAAGGCCAGGCCCACCTCGTCAAGAACGTCCGCCTGGCGATCCGGGTCAATGTCGACCCCGACACCGAGAGCCTCCAAGCAGTCTGCCGTCCCGCAGGCGGAGCTGGCAGCGCGGTTGCCGTGCTTGACGACCTTGGCCCCGGCGCCAGCAGCAACCAGGGCCGCCATCGTCGAGATGTTGACAGTATTGGCGCGGTCGCCACCGGTACCGACGATGTCAACAGCATCGCGATCCAATTCCAGCGGTGTGGCCCGGGAAATCATTCCTTCCGCCATGCCCGCGATCTCGTCGGCGGTTTCACCCTTGGCCCGCAGTGCCACTGCGAAGCCGGCAACCTGTACTGGAGTCAGTTCACCGGACAGGACCCTCTCCATTGCCATGGCGGCGGTGCCACGATCCATGTCGCGCCTCGCAACAAGATCGGTCAGCAGGTCGGCCCAGGTGAATTCGTCGATGCGATTCTCGGACATGACATTCCTTTGAGTCAGCCGGTCTGTTCGTCGGGCTTCACAGCCTCGCCGCGAGACGCACGAACAACCGCGGCAACCGTCTGGGGCAGGGCCACCGGATCGACGGGATGGGTGGCGATGGCGTCAGCATGGGACCAGGACGCCAACCAGGCATCGGCGATGCGTGACACCAGGAGAACTACCGGAGGGCAGTCCTCAACCTCATCCTTGAGCTGATGGCACACCCCCATTCCGCCGTACGGGGTCGATTCGGCATCCGCAATCAGGACGTCGTGGTGCCCACTGCTCACAGCACCGACGACCGAGGCCTCGGTAGCTGTCTCGATGACCTCGGCACGTGGAAGATCCGAGGCGATCATCCCGCTCAACGCGACCTTCACCTGCTCACGAACAGTGTGATCATCTGAGTAAACGAGAATCTTGAGAGCGCGTGACGGCTCCCCATGTTTGTCACCCATGAGCGGCCCTTTCCCTCGACGACGTGGGACTGACTGAACTGCCGGCCACCAGTAGTGGGCCGGATGCACCACAGTTGATGCTACAGCCTGCCGGGCCTCACTGGGCCGAGGCCGTCCTGACTACTGAGATGACCGGTATCACCTCGGCGGGCAAAGGACCGCTTTTGTCAGGTGCACATCCTGCCGATCCCGTCTGAACCCTGTGAAGGCTCCTCGGCCGGGGCCGTCATGCCTGGATGCGCAACCTCTGCCAGTTGCGTTCCCACTCCTGCGGATCGGGGACATGCACGCGCAGCATTCCTGGGCCCCCATCCAACCCTTCGTCGTCCCAGTGACAGCGAGCCTCAGCCATGAGGTGGTCCGGCAGGGTTCCGCGAACACTCGTAACTCGCCACCACTCCACCTCGTGACCGTGCCTGGCCATGATTGAGCCGACCCGGCGCGGGGAGGTTCCGACGAGCTCGGCAACGTCTGAGTAGGACACCACTGTTCTCGGCGGCAGGGCTTCCACCGCCGCCAGCACGTCATCGACGATCGAGCTCATGACACCAGTGTGCCGCGACTCGTCAAGACATGACCGCAAGGTGACGACGTGGGAGAATGAGGACGTGCGTTTTCTCAATGAGCAGCCGAATTACGACCTGACGTACAACGACGTCTTCATGGCCCCGAACCGTTCCTCGGTTGGGTCGCGGATGAATGTCGACTTGACGTCAACCGACGGACTGAGCACTCCCCTACCCGTCGTCGTGGCCAACATGACCGCAATCTCCGGACGGCGAATGGCCGAGACCATCGCCCGCCGTGGAGGCATCGCGATCCTGCCCCAGGACATTCCCGCCGACTTCGTCGCAAGGTCCATCCGTCGGGTGAAGGCTGCCCACACTCGTTTCGACACCCCGGTCACCGTCAGTCCGACGACGACCGTCGGCGAGGCCATGAGCCTGCTCAATAAGCGCGCCCACGGCGTCGTGCTCGTCATTGAGGACCATCGCCCCGTTGGTCTGGTTTCCCCCGCCGAGGCGGAGGGAGTGGACCGCTTCGCCCAGTGCCACGAGGTCATGACCACCGACCTCGCCCTGGTCGGGCCCGATGCCAGCCCTGACGACGTCTTCCAAGTCCTCGCGGAGCGGCACCAGAAGGTCGCTGTGGCCGTCGACGAGACCGGCGTCCTCGTCGGCATCATGACATCGCGTGGCGCCCTGCGCGCTGAGATCTACCGTCCTGCCGTCGATCCCGACGGTCACCTCATGATCGGTACTGCCATCGGGATCAATGGCGACGTCGCCGGCCGCGCCCGTAACGCACTGGGCTCCGGTTCCGACGTTCTCGTCATGGACACCGCTCACGGCCACCAGGACCAGATGATCCGGGCCATTGGCGTGGCTGACGAGGCCCGCACCACCTTCCAGGAGAGGACCGGACGCCGTATCCCCATCGTGGCCGGCAACATCGTCACCCGGAGCGGCACCCTGGACCTGCTGGAGGCCGGGGCCGACATCATCAAGGTTGGTGTCGGGCCAGGTGCCATGTGTACCACCCGTATGCAGACCGGCGTCGGGCGTCCGCAATTCTCCGCGATTCTGGAGTGTGCTGAAGCGGCCGCCGAGGTCGACGGGGCCATCTGGGCCGACGGAGGCGTCCGCCACCCCCGTGACGTCGCCCTCGCCCTAGCAGCCGGAGCCGGATCGGTCATGATCGGCTCGTGGTTCGCCGGCACCCACGAATCCACCGGAGCCATGCTCGTCGATCACGACGGCCGCCTGTACAAGGAATCCTTCGGAATGGCCTCGGCCCGCGCAGTGCGCCACCGCACCCGCCAGCGCAGCGCCTCTGAGAGGGCCCGCGCTGCTCTGTTCGAGGAAGGGATCTCCCAGTCGAAGATGTACCTCGATCCCCAGCGTCCTGGGGTTGAGGACCTCGTCGACTTCATCACCTCCGGGGTGCGATCCTCCTGCACCTACGCCGGAGCGGCCAACCTCAAGGAGTTCCACGAGAAGGCCGTCATCGGTGTGCAGTCCCCCTCGGGATATGAGGAGGGACGCGCCCTGCAACACAGCTGGACCTGAGCTGATGGCGAACTGTCACCGTCACTCACCTTGACCCGACCTTGGTCGGTTCTAGGGTGAGGGGCATGACAGCAGATCGAATCCTCATCATCGGTGGCCACGGACACGTGGCCAAGCACTTCGCGCAGCACGCTACCTCGAAGGGTCGCCACGTCGATTCCGTCATTCGGCGTGAGGACCAGGCTGCTGATGTCGTCATGTGGGGCGCAAATCCCATCGTCGCCGATGTGACCTCCCTACGGCCTTCCCAGTGGGACGATCTCGTCAACGACCACGACGCCGTGGTGTGGTCAGCCGGGGCGGGCGGCAAGGGCGGACCCGAGGACACCTATGCCGTCGACCGAGATGCTTGCAAGCATCTCGTCGACGCCATCGCGCGCTCCCCCCGCGGGCCGCGGTTCGTGCTCATCTCGTGGTGTGGCAGTCCCGACCACGGCATTCCCTCGGACAACGACTTCTTCCCCTATGCCGACGCGAAGGCAGATGCCGACCGTCACACCATGAGCTCGACGGTGCAGTGGACGATCCTTGGTCCGGTCACCCTCAGCCATGATCCCGCCACCGGCATCCATGTGCTGGAGGAGGACGAGGAGTACGAGGACGCCACAGTGTCCCGCGAGGCCGTTGCTCAGACCGCTCTTGCCTGTCTGGATGACGAGACCACGGTTGGCCGTTTCATTCGCTTCCGCGACGGTTCCCAGCCCATCGCAGAGGCCATCTGAGCCAGAACCGCGTAGCATCCTCCGACGAAGGACGGAGAAGAGCACCCTCAGGGCCATGATCCCCGACAACTCCAACGCCCAGGTACCGGCATGCTGGAGGCACGTGGTGTCGTCCTCGACCGACACCGATCTTCGTCGGAGTGGGGTCCAACTGGTTAAGATCCGGGCTCCTCCCAATGGCGCCCACCTCATGGATGACGACTCCGTCGACATCCGGGATCTTCTGCTCCATGTGGTTGAACGTCCAGGACCACTTCTGACACTTCGGGGCACGTCCCGGTCAGGGTCGTGTCGACAGCTGAATCAGCGTCCCCTGCTCATCCTTCCCCATTGAACGCCCGCCCCGACCCGGTGGGGACAGCTGATTGTTGTGGCTGCTGCACCGAGCAATAGCGAAACTGAGCCGTCCCCGTCAGTCCAGCTGGACTGACGGGGACGGCTCAAAGACCTCCGAGGGTATGCCCGGGAAGTGATCCCAGTAGTCAGCGACTCAGTGGAAGGAATCCCCACAGGCACAAGTACCGGTCGCGTTGGGATTGTCGATGGTGAATCCCTGCTTCTCGATGGTGTCCATGAAGTCGATCGTGGCGCCAGCCAGGTAGGGGGCGCTCATCCGGTCGGTCACCACGTTGACCCCGCCGTAGGTCTTGACGACGTCACCGTCGAGGTGGCGCTCATCGAAGAAGAGCTGGTAGCGCAGACCCGAGCAACCGCCCGGCTGCACGGCCAGACGCAGGGCGAGGTCGTCGCGTCCCTCCTGATCGAGCAGGGACTTCACCTTGGCCGCGGCGGCGTCGGTGAGGATGATTCCATCGGTGGTGGGGGCGTTGACGGTGTCGGTCATGTGGACTCCAAGAACGTGTGGTGGACGGTCCCGGGGAGATGACCCGGGCGGTCGATCCAGGTGGATCGGGCGGGTATGTCGTCCCGTCGCGTCGTCCACTCTATCCGCCGCGCACCGTCGACATCGAACTGTGGCAATTCAGCGTGCAGCTGAACGGGGACGTCTCACCTTCGTCAGCCGGGGATGAGGCCGTCTCCAGCAGGGTTCTCCGAGAGCCAGACCGAGACTTCCTCGATCGTCGCCGAGACATCGGGGACGATGAGGTCCGAGTCGACGATGTTGTCGTCGACAATCGGCGTGCCAGCAGTGCGGACGATCGTCACCAATTCCGAGAGAGCCTCGGTGAGCTCGCTCTGCGACGTGGTCTCGATGGCGTGTTCGACGCGGGAATCGATGCGGTTGAGATGGTCCATCTCGGTGTCGGGCACCTGCCACTGGCCCTCACCAACGATACGAATGATCATGACTGGTCCTCCTGACGCCGCACAGCACGCGATCCAGTTTCCGGGTTCATCCCCATATCGGAGCCGGGCTCCAGCTCCGGAGTTGAGTTGTCGTGGCCGGTACCCAGCTGTGCCTTGAGGGCAGACAGCTCAGCGTCGATGGAATGGTCACTGGCAAGGTTGTCGAGCTCGCGAGTGATGTCGTCTCCACAGCTACTGGTGGGATCCTCGATGGCCCCACTGGCCATGAGCTCGTCAACGGCTCCCGCGCGGGCCTGGAGCTCCATGGTCTTGTCCTCGGCACGCGTGATCGCCATGCTGATGTCGCCCATCTCCTCGTTGAGACCGGTGAAGGCCTCATTGATACGGGCCTGGGCCTCGGCCGCCGAGTAGGTGGCCTTGATGGTCTCCTTCTTCGTGCGGAAGGCATCCACACGGGCCTGAAGACGCTGGGAGCCGCGGATGAGCTTCTCCTCCTCAGCCTGCAAGGTGGCGTGCTGGGTCTGCAGGTCGTTGAGCTGAGCCTGCAGGGTCGCCTTACGGGTCAGTGCCTCCCGAGCGAGATCCTCACGGCCCTGCTCAAGAGCACGAGCAGCCGCGTTCTGCATCTTGTCGACGTCAGCCTGCAACTGGTTCATCTGCAGCTCGACGCGCTTGCGGCTCGTGGCGACGTCGGCGACGCCCCTGCGCACCTTCTGCAACATGTCGAGCTGACGCTGGTAGGAGTAATCGAGGGTCTCGCGAGGGTCCTCGACCTTGTCGAGGGCCTTGTTCGCCTTGGAACGGAACACCGTCGAAAGTCGTGCAAATATGCCAGCCATAGGTGGAGTCGAATCCTTCCCCTTCGGTGCTTGATGACTCCGGGAAGTCGTCAGCGTTACGGTTGCCTGATCCTTAGCGTACGGGACTGCGCAACCACGGCCCAGAGCAATACCCGTACAATCTTCTCAGCCCAGACAGGGTCGCCCCGGCTGGAACAGGCCACCGCGGGCACGAGTACGACACCAAAAAGGATGGATCGTGGGACTGTTCCGCCCCTATGAACAGGGAGACAGCAAGAAGGCCGGAACGGCGGGCAAGACCGTCGAGACAAAGCCGGTGTCCAGCACCGAGTCCTCCCCGTCCTCGACCGCAGCAGCTCTGAAGCCCGCCTCCGAGGCGTTGAGCTCCAGCACGGAGCAGCAGTCGACCAAGCGGCACCGCGTCGACAAGGAGCGTCGTCCAGCTGCCTCTGAAGCACCAGTTACCCACTCGAAGACCCAGGCCCGCCACGTGGCGAAACAGGGACCGACCCCGTCCCGCGCCGAGGCCGAGGCTGCCCGTCGGGAGCGTCTCAACCCGACCCTGAGCAAGAGGGAGGCCCGCAAGCGGGAGCGGCTGGCCAAACGCGAGCGTCAGGCTACGGCCATGAAGGCGGCCGAGCACCGCCCGGAGCGGGGATACATCCGCGACTACGTCGACTCCCGCTGGACCTTCAGCGAGTTCATCATGCCGATCTTCCTGGCCGTCATGGTGATCTGGTTGGCCATGCTCTTCATCGCCCCCACCGCAGTTGGCGCGATCAATGCCATGTCCTTGGGCATGCTCATCGTCATGCTGGTGTGGTTGGTCGACTCCTGGCGGTTGTGGCACGGTGCCAAGAAGGGCATCCGCGCCCGCTACCCCAACGCTCCCCTGCGCGGTCTGTGGGCCTACCTCAACAACCGAGCCATGACCGTGCGTCGCTGGCGCAACCCGGAACCACGCATCGAACGCGGCGAGAAGATCGACTGATCCCAGGCCTCCCGGTCCTGCAACCCCACGTTGATGCGTCCGTGTCCCTTTCGGGGCACGGACGTGGTTGTCTTGTGGATATGAGTTACTCGTGGATTTTCACACAGCCTCGCGTCACCGTCGAGGGGGCAGAGCACCTTGGTGAATTCGGTGCCGGCCAGCAGTTCGAGTCCCAGGAGGAGGCCGAAGCATGGCTCTCCGGAACCTGGCCCGAGTTGCAGGACGCCGGTGTCGACGCGGTCACCCTCATGGAGGACGATGAGGTCGTCTACGGTCCGATGGGGCTGTCCGAGGAATGAATTGACGCCGTCGGTGTCCTGAGAGGTGGCGGAACTCACACACCGTACGCGGCACGGGCACCGCGCCGTCTCGCACCCGAGGCGCCTCGACTAGGCTTCACGACGAGGCGTCGGCCCGGGTCTGCCCGGGCCCCATCCTGAACCGACCCCTGAATGAGAGGAATCCTCGTGGCCAACAGCACCGAGCTGCCCATCCGTCCGCGTCCCGATCTCAAGGTCTCCCGTAATGCCAACGGCGCCGACGTCGTGATCGCCGGCCTGGTCGAGAGCTCCCAGGGCCCCGCCGTCCAGGGGCTTGCACCGCGAGCCGTGAACGAAGCCGAGGAGATTTTCGGTGCTTCGCTGGCCGAGGTTGCCATCCGCGCTGGTGGCTCGACGAAGCTGGGGTCCACCGTGGTGCTGCCCTGGTCCGGGAACAGCCTCGTCTTGGTCGGCTGCGGGACTGAGGGAAGTGATACTGAGGTCCTTCGCAAGGCTGCCGGCGCCGGTGCGCGCGCTGCCGCTGCCCTCTCCCACGGCACACCCCTCAAGGTGGCCGTCGACATCGGAACCGCTTCGGCCGAGCAGGTCCGTGTCGCCGCCGAGGGTGCCCTGCTCGGTTGCTACAGGGTGCCTGTCATCACCGCGAACGCGGGTGCACCCGAGGTCTCCACCGTAACCATCGTCTCCAATGCCCGTGGCGCCAAACCCGAGCTCGACAAGGCCCGGATCCTTGCCGACGCCGTCTACACCGCCCGTGACTGGGTAGACGCTCCTGCCAACCTCCTCTACCCGAAGACCTTCGCCGCCTCGGTGCGGTCGTGGTGCAAGGACCTCAAGGACGTCACCGTCGAAGTCCTTGACGAGAGGGCTCTCGTTCGTGGCGGTTTCGGTGGCATTCTGGCCGTCGGTGGCGGTTCGGCCCACTCCCCCCGCCTGGTTCGCGTGGAGTACTCCCCGGAGGGCGCCACCACCACCCTGGCCTTGGTCGGCAAGGGCATCACCTTCGACTCCGGTGGCCTGGACATCAAGACCGCTGCCGGCATGTACACCATGAAGTGCGACATGGGCGGTGCTGCCGCCGTCCTGGCCGCTGTCGGTGCGGTCGCGCACCTGGGCCTCAACATTCGTGTCATTGCCTACGGCTGCATGGCCGAGAACATGCCCTCCGGATCGGCATGGCGACCCTCCGACGTCGTCACCATGTACGGCGGCAAGACCGTCGAGAACGCCAACTCCGACGCCGAGGGCCGCATCGTCATGGCCGACGGCCTGGCTCGCGCCTGCGAGGACGAGCCGGACTACCTCGTCGACATCTCCACCCTCACCGGCGCCTGCATGGTCGCCCTCGGCAACCACACTGCCGGGGTCATGACCTCCGGCGCCCAAGCCGCCGACACCCTGTTGGATGCCTCTGAGGCAGCCGGTGAGGACTTCTGGGAACTCCCGATAACTGACGAGGTGCGCGACGGATTGCACTCCGACATCGCCGACGTGAAGTCCTCGGGGGTCCGCGAAGGCAGTGCGATGGCCGCCGCGGCCTTTCTGCAGCACTTCGTGACGCCGGGCGTCGACTGGGCCCACCTCGACATCGCCGGCCCGGCATACAACAACGCCATGCCGCACGACTACACCCCGATCCAGGGAACCGGGTTCGGAGTGCGCACCTTGGTACAGCTCGCCGCCAATCTGGCTGACTGACGACCTTCATCGCCGCGAGGGGCAGGACTTGGAGGTTCTGCCCCTCGGCGTGTTCGGACGAGATTTTTCTGATTCCAGGAATGGGGACAACTGCACATTTACCCATCGTCCGGCTAGGCTTGCAACGAATCCGTCGCGGTCTGCAAAGGAGCTCCAACACATGTCGACCGAAGTCACTCTTCCCGCACTGGGCGAGTCCGTCACCGAAGGCACCGTGTCCCGCTGGCTCAAGGCCGTCGGAGACACCGTCGAGGCCGACGAGCCCCTGCTCGAGGTGTCCACCGACAAGGTCGACACCGAGGTCCCCTCCCCCGCCTCCGGCACCCTGATCGAAATCAAGGTCCCCGAGGACGAAGACGCCGAGGTCGGCGCCGTGCTCGCCATCATCGGCGACCCCTCCGAGTCCGACTCCGCTCCAGCCGAGGCCCCCGGTGGACATGATGATGCCCCCACACCGCAGCTTCAGCCTGAACCCGCAGCCGACGAGAAGTCTGGTCCCGCCACTGGTGGCGCGGCCAAGGGCGTCGAGGTGACTCTTCCCGCACTGGGCGAGTCCGTCACCGAAGGCACCGTGTCCCGCTGGCTCAAGGCCGTCGGAGACACCGTCGAGGCCGACGAGCCCCTGCTCGAGGTGTCCACCGACAAGGTCGACACCGAGGTCCCCTCCCCCGCCTCCGGCACCCTGATCGAAATCAAGGTCCCCGAGGACGAAGACGCCGAGGTCGGCGCCGTGCTCGCTATCATCGGCGACCCCTCGGTCGCCGAGTCTGCTCCCGAGCCGGTGAAGAGCAAGACCGAGGAGACCCCGGCCCCCGCGCCGACTGCTCCGAAACCCGTTGAGGCTCCGAACCCGACTGGCACCAACGCGGTCGCCCCACGTGCCACCAACCCGTCCTCCGACGTCTACGTCACCCCGCTGGTCCGCAAGTTGGCCAAGGAGAACAACGTCGACCTGTCCATCATCACCGGAACTGGCGTCGGTGGCCGCATCCGAAAGCAGGACGTGCTGGCTGCTGCTGGCAAGCCCGAGGAGGCCCCGACCCCCGCGCCGACTCCCGTCTCTGCTCCTGCTCCAGCCGCCCCGAAACCCGCTGGTTCAGCTCGCAAGGCCTCCCAGGAGGTCTCCCCGGAGGCCGTCGCTCTACGCGGTACCACCGAGAAGATGAGCCGTTTGCGCAAGGTCATCGCCTCCCGCATGGTGGACTCCCTGCAGGTCTCGGCCCAGCTCACCGCCACCGTCGAGGTGGACATGACCGCAATCTCCCGCGTTCGCAAGGCTGAGAAGGCTTCCTTCAAGGCTCGCGAGGGAGTTGGCCTGTCCTACCTGCCATTCATCACCAAGGCCGTCGTCGAGGCCCTCAAGGCCAACCCGAAGTTCAACGCGAACATCGACACCGAGGCCGGAACGATCACGTACGGCGCCTCCGAGAACATCGGCATCGCCGTCGACACCCCGCGTGGCCTGCTGGTTCCGGTCATCAAGAACGCCGGCAACCTCAACATCGCTGGACTGGCTCACCAGATCGGCGACCTGGCTGCTCGCGCCCGCGACAACAAGGTCACTCCCGACGAGCTGGCCGGTGGTACCTTCACCATCACCAATTACGGCTCGGCTGGTGCTCTCTTCGACACCCCGATTGTCAATCAGCCCGAGGTCGCCATCCTCGGCACCGGTGCCTTGGTGAAGCGCCCGGTCGTCGTCACCAACGAGTTCGGTGAGGACACCATCACCATTCGCGACATGATGTACCTCTCGCTGTCCTACGATCACCGTCTCATCGACGGTGCCGTGGCGGCTCGCTTCTTGTCAGGCATCAAGGCCCGCCTGGAGGAGGGTGACTTCGCCGGAGAGTTCTGATTCGACACCTCAAGGGCCCGGTGTGGAATTCCGCACCGGGCCCCGCCATGTATCCGGACTACCATGGGTCAGCGTGACAGACGCCCAGGCAACCCCACAGCCCACCACACCCCAGGTCGTTGACGGGGTAGTTCCCAGGGGATGGGTGGATCATCCCGCTGGCTTGGAATTCGAATGTCTGGGCATCGCGGACAACCCCCCGGTACGCACCGAGTACAACGAGTGCTGGGCCCACCAGCGTGAGGTGCACGCCGAAGTCTCGCGCCATCAGCGCCCCAGCACGGTCATCTACGTCGAGCACGACCCTGTCTACACTGCGGGCCGACGCACCCGCCCGGAGGCCTATCCCTTCGACGGTACCCCTGTCATCCCGGTGGATCGCGGCGGTGAGATCACCTGGCATGGTCCGGGCCAGCTCGTCGGATACCCCATCGTCTTCCTGCAGCGCGGCATCGGTGTCGTGGACTACGTGCGTCGGGTCGAGGAGTCGATCATCCGCCTCGTTGCCGAGTACGGGTTGAAGGCCGGACGGGTCCCCGGACGTACCGGCGTCTGGTTTCCCTCTGATGGCGTCGGCCCGGAGCGCAAGGTCTGCGCGATCGGCATCCGGGTCTCTCGTCAGACGGCGATGCACGGATTCGCCCTCAACGTCGACCCCGACACCGCCTGGTTCGACAACATCATCCCCTGCGGTATCACCGACGCTGACGTCACCAGCATGGGACGCGAACTGCGACGTCTGCATGGCCCCGACGCCGAGGTGCCCTCCATCCTGGAAGTGGCAGGCAAGCTCGAGCCCATCCTCACCGAGATGATGTCCTTCCAGCCCTATGAGATGAGCCCGGACATCCCGCGTCCGGAGCACCCGGCGTTCCTTCACCCCATGTCGTGAACCTGTCCGTCATCCCGGCTACGGTCCCCACCGCACCGGAGATGCTGGTGACAGTTCTGCCTGCCCCGCCGATACCGATGACCGGAGCCATCTCGGTGGGTCCCCATCATGACTTCGCCACCGACTCAGGAGCCCCTGCCGCCACCGGCATGATGATCGCGGTTTCCGGGCAGCTCAATCCACTGAATGGTTCGTCAAGAGCCTGTCCAGCCTCTTCGTCGTCACCCATTCGCTGAGGCTTCGCAACGTTGGTGCACACAGTTAAACTGGCCGACGTGAGTGTCGAGGCAGACGGCAGAAGGCTCCTCCGAGTCGAGGTCAAGAACTCCCAGACCCCCATCGAGGACAAACCTCGCTGGATTCGTACCCGGGCTACGATGGGTCCGCAATACCGCGACATGCGACGCCGAATGATAGACGGTGATCTTCACACGGTGTGCCAGGAAGCTGGCTGTCCCAACATCTTCGAGTGCTGGGAGGACCGCGAGGCCACCTTCCTCATCGGCGGCGATCACTGCACCCGCCGTTGCGATTTCTGCCAGATCGAGTCGGCCAAGCCGGAGGGCTACGACAAGGACGAGCCACATCGTGTCGGCGAGTCGGTCATGCAAATGGGCCTACGTTACGCCACCGTCACCTCGGTCTGCCGTGACGACCTCGAGGACGAGGGAGCTTGGTTGTGCGCCGAGACCATCCGCCAGATCCACCAGTTGAACCCGGGAGTCGGCGTCGAGATGCTGGCCCAGGACTTCTCCGGCAGGCAGGAGCTCCTTGACGTCGTCTTCGAGTCCCGCCCGGAGGTCTTTGGGCACAACCTCGAGACAGTCCCACGCATCTTCAAGCGCATCCGCCCCGGATTCCGCTACGACCGTTCACTGGCCGTCCTCAACTCGGCCCACGAGGCGGGTCTCATCACCAAGTCCAACCTCATCCTCGGCATGGGAGAGACTCGTGAGGAGATCTCGGAGGCCATGCAGGCCCTGCATGATGTCAAGACCGACCTGCTGACGATCACCCAATACCTGCGCCCGAACGCCTACCTGCACCCGATCGACCGCTGGGTGGCCCCGCAGGAGTTCGACGAGCTGGCCGAGGAGGCCCGCGAGATTGGATTCGTCGGTGTCATGAGTGGCCCACTGGTGCGCTCCTCCTACCGCGCCGGACGTCTCTACCGTCAGGCCATGGAGGCTCGCGGGGAGAAGCCGGTCACCATCGTCACCGGCTACCGGGACGGGGAGAAACCGGCTCCGTTTGCCGCCAAGGAGTAATCAGAGGAGCTTGATCAGCTTGACGAGGGGCAATGACGACCACCCCGAAAGTCAATGAGGATGATCGACGCGACAACGAACAAGGCCACGGCAACTCCTCCCCGGCCGTGACGCCAGGCGGCGGTGCCCCGGGTACATACGGAGGAACCACGTCGAAGTAGGGTCGCCGTCACGAAACCGGTAGAATGCCGCGGAGTCCGTCCATCAACGTCGTCGGGAGCGTGTCAATGCCCAAGAGCCAGGCAGCCAAGGAACTCGCCGCCAAACAGAAGGCGCAGGCCAAGGCCGAGAAGGAGCGTCGCAAGAATTCCGACAATCCCAAGGACTGGAGCACCGGCAAGCAGCTCGTCGAGACTTTCAAGCTGACCCGCCAGGTTGATCCCCAGCTCCTCTGGTGGGTCATTGGCGCCTTCGCCCTTGTTGTCGTGGCGATCACCGTCCTCGGTCTCATTTTCACTGACCTGTGGTGGGCTTGGCTCATCGTCGGCATCTTCGCTGGCGCCGCTACCGCCATGTGGGTATTCCAGGCGCGCGCCAAGCGTTCCATGTACACCCGCTTCAAAGGCCAGACCGGCTCAGCCGAGGTGGCTCTCTCCCTGCTGGACAAGAAGAAGTGGACCTCCACCCCGGCGATCGCCTTCACCCGACAGCAGGACGTCGTGCACCGCGCCGTCGGACCGGCCGGGATCGTCCTCATCGGCGAGGGCCACGGCAACGGTCTGCGCAATCTGCTGGCCACCGAGACCAAGCGTCACGAACAGGTCGCCTACGGTACCCCGGTGACCTCGCTCATCATGGGCGACGGCAAGGGTGAGGTTCCGCTGGAGGACCTCGACAGGCACATCAAGAAGCTGCCCAAGGCCCTCAACGCCTCCCAGGTGGACGAGGTCGTCAACCGTCTCAATGCCCTCGACGCCATGCGTCCGAAAGTGCCGCTACCCAAGGGCCCGATGCCCAATTCCATGAAGGGCGCCCGCGCCGCCATGCGGGGACGCTGAGCCTCCGTTGGCCGGCACGAATCTCGTCAACGCCGATCGCATCTCGAAGTCTTGGGGCACACGGACGGTCCTCTCGGAGACGTCCCTGGGACTCTCGACGGGAGATGTCATCGGCGTGGTGGGGCGCAATGGGGACGGAAAATCCACCCTCCTGGCCCTTCTCACCGGCTCGTTGAAACCCGATTCCGGGACTGTGACGCGCACCAATGGGATTTCCATCGGGGTGCTCGCCCAGGCCGAATTCCCCAAGGGCGACGAGACCGTCCGTGACCTTGTCGTCGGTGGCCGTCCCGACCATGCCTGGGCGGCGGATCGCAAGGCTCGCCCGATCGTTGAGGACATGCTCACCGACATTGACCTCGACCGTCCCATGGCCGATCTGTCCGGTGGTGAGCGCCGTCGGGTTGCCCTGGTCTCGATCATGTTGGGTGACCACGACCTACTCGTCCTCGACGAGCCCACCAACCACCTCGACGTCGAGGCCGTCGCCTGGCTGGCGGGGCAGCTGCGCCACCTCCAGGAGCGCGGTGTGGCCATGCTCGTCGTCTCCCACGACCGCTGGTTCCTTGACGAGATCTGCACCGACATCTGGGAAGTCCACGACGCCACTGTTGAGGCCTATGAGGGCGGATACTCCGCCTACATCCTCGCCCGGGTGGAGCGAGCCCGCATCGCCGCCAGCAACGAGGCCACGCGTCAGAATCTGGCGCGCAAGGAGCTGGCATGGTTGCGTCGCGGCGCCCCCGCCCGCACTTCCAAACCTCGTTACCGCGTCGAGGCCGCGAATGCCCTCATCGCCAATGTCCCCGAGCCCCGCGACAAGCTGGAACTGGCGCGGTTCTCCGCGGCCCGGCTGGGCAAGGACGTGCTGGATCTCAAGGACGTCACCGTAACCGTCGCTTCCGACGAGCTGGGCGTGCGCACCCTGCTGGACAACGTGACATGGTCGATCGGACCAGGCGACCGAATCGGCCTGGTCGGCGTCAATGGTGCCGGCAAGACCACTCTGCTGAATCTCTTCGACGGATCCCGCCAGCCTGACTCCGGCCGCGTCAAGCAGGGCAAGACTCTGCGGCTTGCCCATCTGCGTCAGGAGGTGGACGACCTCGACGCGACGACGACGGTGCTGGAGTCGGTCAACGATGTCAAGGCGAGGACGAAGCTTGCCACCGGGCGCGACGCCTCTGCCGCGGACCTGTTGGAAGGATTCGGGTTCACCGGACAGAAACTCGTCACCCGTATCGGCGACCTCTCTGGTGGTGAACGCCGGCGTCTTCAACTATTGCGTCTCCTCATGGATGAACCGAACGTCCTACTCCTCGACGAGCCAACCAACGACCTGGACATCGACACATTGCGTCTCCTGGAGGACTATCTCGACTCCTGGCCAGGAACCCTCATCGTCGTCTCCCACGACCGTTGGTTCCTGGAAAGGGTCTGCGACGTGGTGTGGGCCCTCATGGGCGACGGGACGGTCGCCCTGCTTCCCGGAGGGATTTCACAGTATCTGGAGCACCGTCGCAACCGTGCGACCGGCCCGTCGAAGTCGAGCCGCGTGGGCACCGAGAGCTCCCAGCAGAAGGTCAACACCGCTGCTCTGAGGCAGGCTCGCAAGGACATGGACCGGATTGACCGCAAGATGGGCAAGGTCCGCGACAAGCTGGCCTCGTTGCACGAGGAGATGGCTACCAAGGCCGACGACTACCATACCCTCGCCGACCTGCAGACGAAGGCCAATGACCTTGACGAGCAGATGTCGAGTCTGGAGGAGCAATGGCTGGAGGCTGCCGACGTCGTGGAGAATCAGTGATGGCACGCGGTGATGGTCCCCGGATCCGAGGATCCGGGATGTGGCCCACGATCGTTGTCTTGGTCATCACCGTGGCGTGGACGCTCATCATGCCCAATCCGACCGACCTCAGGATCTACCGGGACTGCGTGCGAGCCATGCTGGACGACCCGGACAAGCTGTACACTGCCACCTCGGTCAGTGGTCTGGGATTCACGTACCCACCCTTCGCCGCAATCGCCCTCGTCCCGTTGTCCCTCCTGCCGTTCCGCGCCGCGACGATCCTCCACTGTGCCGTCAGCGCGACCGCTCTCGTCATCATGATCGACGTGACGTGGCGGCACTGCGGACGTCGACCATCGGGCATCGTGACGGCCGCTGTCGCCGCAATCCTGGTGGCCAGCGAACCGATCGCCAAGAGCTTCTCCTACGGCCAGGTCAATCTTCAGCTGGCTCTCCTGGTCATCCTTGACGTCTTCGTTCTTCCACGCGCATGGCGCGGCGTCGGCGTTGGTGTGGCCACCGGATTCAAGCTCACCCCCGGCATCTTCGCGCTGTGGTACCTCGTCACCGGCCAGTTCAAGGCAGCACTGCGGGCCGCTGCTGTCGGAGTGTTAACAATGGCTCTCGGCTTCGCCATCGCACCGACGGCGTCGTGGAGGTACTGGACCCACTACATGGTCTCCCCGAAGCGGCTCGGCGGGCTGACCTGGGCTGGCAACCAATCCTTGTCAGGGATGCTGTTACGACTGGGACGAGGAGAGCTCACCCCAGTCTGGCTCATTCTGGTCGTCCTCTGTTGTCTGCTAGCCGGGATCGCGTCTCGTCGGCTGTGGCAGCAAGGAGGGGCCGATCGGGTGTGGTCCCTGCTGTGCGCGGGAATCTGCGGATGCCTCGTGAGCCCGGTGTCATGGTCCCATCACTGGGTGTGGACCGCGCTGATCATCGTCGCAGGACTGGCAGATCGACGCCGAGCCCGCCACTGTCTCGCCCTACTCTGGGCCTTCGCCACCCTGACATGGATGGTCTGGTGGTTCCCAGCAGGTCATGACCAAGAAGTTGCTGCGCCTTGGTGGCAGAAAGTCCTCACCGACTCCTACGAGATCCTGGGTGCCGGGTCCCTCCTCGCCTTGGCCTGGAGCCACCGTGCATCAGTCGCACGGCATGAGGAGGGCGGACCGTCATCCGGCCCGCCCCACCCGTAACGCTCACTCACGCCACTGTGAACAAGTGATCACTACTGCTCACCGACTGGCCGACAGGGGCGACATCACCGAGCTTGTCAGGGGCGGTGTCGAGAACGATGACTGGGCACACCACGCTGCGCCCTCCCTCGGCGACACGGGCGGGGTTCCACGTGATGAGCTCGTCTCCGACGGAAACCTCTGCGCCCTCCTCGGTGTGAAGGGTGAATCCCTCCCCTCCCAGCTGGACGGTGTTGATGCCAAGATGCACCAGCATCCCGAATCCGTCCGCCTCAATGACGAAGGCGTGCGGGTGCAGCTTGACGAGGCGCCCCGACACCGGCGCCACGACGGTGACATCGCCGTCGCCGGAGGGATGCAGGGCGACACCGGGACCCACTAGGCCCTGTGCGAACACCGGATCGGGGACCTCGGGCAGGGCCACCAGGGTGCCATTGAGAGGAGAGAGGACCGAGGTCATCAGCGCAGGTCCTCGATGTCCTCGGCAAGGGTGTCAGCCTCGGGTCCGACGACCACCTGGACGGACGTTCCCTGCTGGACGACGCCGAATGCACCGGCAGCCCTGAGAGCGGCCTCGTTGACGAGGTCGGGGTCGTCAACCTCAACGCGCAGCCGGGTGATGCAGGCCTCGAGGTCGCCAATGTTGTCGTCGCCACCGAGGGCCGTCAGGATCTGTTCTGCCTTGCTCATGATGTCTCCTTGTCGTGGCTCGAGGTGCACTCCGCCGTGGAGGATCCCCGAACACATACTGACCCACCTTCCAAGTGGTCCAGACAATTAACACTGAACTCCATCGGGCCGCCGGATGTCAAGAGGCGGTCAGGCCTCGTGATCCTCTCCCCACAAATCCTCCAGGTCGGAGGCAAGCAGGTCCGCGTCAGGTCCGACGATCACCTGGACGCCCTGTCCCTGCACCGTCACACCATGGACGCCAGCACGACGCAGCGCTTGCTCGTCGACCTGCCCGCAGTTTCGGACCTGACAGCGCAAACGGGTCACACACGGCTCGATCGACACCACGTTGTCGACTCCCCCCAACGCTGCCAAGATGTGTTCAACACGCTTCATCACGAGCCTCCTCGAGGTGGATACAGGGTCCTGCGCGGCCCGGAGATCGGCACCCACAGTTTGTAACGGTCTCCCCGGTACCAGGACCGGGAGTAGGCAACGGCAAGATCATCGGCATAGGTACGGCGGTTGATGGCCAGCAGAGGCGATCCCACCGGAATGTGCAACAGCTCACAGATCACCGCATCCCCGCTGACGGCCTCAATGGCATCCTCCCCCCAGGTGGGGACGAGACCAGCGTTCGCCAAGACCCCGTAAATGCTCGCGGGTACGCCATTCGCCAGTAGATTCGGCATCACTCGTGTGGAGATCCAGGTTCTCTCGACTACCATCGGAACCCCGTCGGCCAACCGCACCCGGTAGATGAAGTGGACGGATTCACCGGGCTCAATCCCCAGCCAGACGGCCACGTCCGGGGCCGCCGGCAACTCTTCCCCGCGCAGCACCCGTGTATCGGGAATCATGCCACGTTGACGCATTTCCTCGTTGAAGGACGAGATCCGTGACTGGACGTCAACCTTCGGAGCCCGGACATAGGTCCCACTCCCGCGGCGACGTTCCAGCCGTCCGCTGTTGACCAGCGAATCCACCGCCTGGCGGACCGTCATCCGTGAGATTCCGAAACGTTCGGCAAGCTCACGCTCACTGGGAACGACATCTCCGACCGACAGGCGGGTGTCGATGAGCTCGACGAGATAATCCCGCACGGTCACGTACTTCATGCGTGAATTATGCCCCGGATGCAGGGTTGACCACCGAGGGGAGATCCAACCCGACCGAAATGTTCACGTTCACACATTCTGCGCACCCTCTTGAGGTGGCAGTACCGGCGGCCTACACTTCATCAGGTGGTCCATACCACACCATGGACCACCTGATGCCGAACCGATGTGGGCAAAGGCGTCGGACATGAGAACTCACTGCGGAGGAACTCCATGGCGAAAGACGCTGTTACCACCAGCACGAAGAAGAAACGGCAGATACCCGGGTTCTCCCAGATGCAGCGCATCGGACGCTCCCTCATGCTGCCCATCGCATCCCTGCCGGTCGCAGCACTGCTCATGCGATTCGGAGCGGCCGATGTGCTGGGCGCGGACGGCGTGGCCAGGCACGCATCCTGGATGCAGCCGGTCGCTGATGTGCTCGCCGGCGCCGGTGGCGCGATCTTCGACAACCTGCCCCTCATCTTCGCGCTCGGCGTGGCTGTCGGTTACGCCAAGAAGGCCGATGGTTCCACCGCACTGGCCGCCCTCATCGGCTACCTCACCTTCACGGGCGCGGGCACCTCCGACAAGACCCAGGGTGGGGTCCTGCACGCACTGGCCCCATACTTCGCCAAGGACACCGGAGTCATCAACTACGGCGTCCTTGGCGGCATCGTCATCGGCATCATCGCCGCCAAGATGTACGAGAAATACCGCCGCACCAAGCTGCCGACCTACCTGGCCTTCTTCGGCGGGCGTCGCTTCGTTCCGATCGTCACCGCTGCGGCCTCGGTGGTCGCCGGTGTCATCATGGCCCTTGTCTATCCAGCCTTTGACTGGCTGTTCAACAAGCAGGTCGGCGGGTTCATCATGACCCACGGGTCGAACCCGGCCACCGGATTCGTCTTCGGCACCATCAACCGTCTGCTCATTCCCTTCGGCCTGCACCACCTGCTCAACTCCCTGCCGTGGTTCCAGCTCGGTAGCTGCACCAATGCCGCCGGCGAGACCCTGCACGGCGACATCACCTGCTTCTTCAGTGGCACGGCCGGCACCAATGCCTGGACCGGCTCTTTCATGACCGGGTTCTTCCCGATCATGATGTTTGCCCTGCCCGGTGCTGCCCTGGCCATTTACCACACCGCCAGGCCGGAGCGTAAGAAGATCACCGGTGGCGTCATGCTGTCGGTCGGCCTGACCGCCTTCCTCACTGGTATCACTGAGCCCCTCGAGTACGCGTTCGCCTACGTAGCCTTCCCGCTGTACCTCGTGCACGCCCTGCTCACCGGCTCGTCCTTGGCCCTGTGCAACGCTCTGGGCATTAAGGACGGGTTCGGATTCTCGGCCGGCCTGACCGACTACATCATCAACTTCGGACGAGCTGCCGAGCTGTCCGGCAGCGCAGGAAAGGTCCTGCTGCTCCTTCTCATCGGTCTCGTCTACGCCGCCATCTACTACGTGGTGTTCCGATTCGCCATCACGAAGTGGAACCTGCGCACCCCTGGCCGTGAGGAGGACGGTGACGAGTCGAACGCCGGGACCAGCGTCTTCGACGAGGCCCAGCTCGCCGCCACCAAGTCCACCGGCAAGGAGAACGCCCAGAAGGAGGGCCGGGCCTGATTCCACCCCCTCCCATCGCATGACGGCGCCCCCTGCACGCCGGAGGCGTCGTACCCATTTGCCCTCAGTCGTTCTGCGGAGCGGGCATCACTCGCCGCAGGACCTGATCCAGAATGACGCCAATGACGATTGCACCAGTGATCCCGACCGTCGCGGCGAGGATATGGTTGTTGCCCAGAAAACTTGCCGCGCCAGCACCAATCGCGGTGGCATATCCAGCCCACAGAACCCCGGCCAACGTGTCAACAGGAAAGAATACGCGATAGGAAAAGCGGGTGGCCCCCGCCATGGTATTGACGATGACACGCCCGCCGGGAATGTATCGGGCGACCAGGATGCACAACGGCCCGCGCACTCGCAGTTGGTGAGTCGCCCAGGTGACGGTCTTCTGCCGTTTCGGCCCACCGTTGAAAAGTTTGGTGTGTCCGAGCTGACGCCCAATCCAGTAGGCAATGTTGTCCCCGCACATCGCACCGAATGCTGCCACCGGGATGATTAGCCACCACGGCGGATGTCCTATTGCTGCCAGGGCGACGACGAAGGACTCGCTCGGGACGGGTGGGAAGAACCCGTCAATGGCGCACAGTCCCCACAGCACCGCAACAACCCAGGAGTGGGAGGCGTTGGCCGCGATGACGCCGTTGACGCTCGCCATCCATGCGGTCAGATCCATGTCTGCCAGTCTTCCACCCGGGCTCAATAGGTCGTCGCATGGCGGGAGATCGCCCGTCGGTAGACTGCCTCCAGCTGATCAACGACGGGACCAGCCGCGAATCGGGAGCGAGCCTGCCATGCGATCGCCTCGCGGTCCCATGACCGACCGAGCACCTGTTGCAGACCATCTGCCAACGCATCGACGTCCCTCACCGGGACGACCACGCCGTTGCTGTCGTCGATGAACTCCTGCGGACCACCGCAGGCCGTCGTCAGCACCGGTAGGCCAGCCGCCAAGGCTTCGGCACAGGCGACCCCGAAGGTCTCGGAGTGGGAGGCCAGGGCAAAGGCGTCAGCACCCGCGAGCTCTTCCGCTATGCGCTCTCGCGGCTGGGTACCCAGCAGGACGACATTCGTGTTGTTGGCCGCAATGGCCTCCAGGGGCCGACGTTGTGGTCCATCCCCGATGATGCGCAGCTGAATTCCGGGCAACTGCTCGACGGCATGGGCCAGTTCGACCACTCCCTTGCCAGGATTGAGGGTGGCGACGCTGACGACCACCGTTCCTTCATGGCGCCGTGCCGGACGGTCGAAGAGGTCGACATCAACGATGTTGGGCACGACCGTCGAGGTGACCCCGTACCCGGCCAACCTCGAACTCAGGCCTTGGGAGACGCTGATGACGGCGTCAGCCCGGTCCCCGGCGACGGAAATGTCCTCCTGGAGACGTTGGTCCGGGTTCGCCAGATGGGAATCATGTTCGGTCCACACCAGCGGTCCGGGACAATCGGCCCGTGCCGCAGCGGCGGCAAATCGTGCAAAATGAGCATGGACGACGTCAGGTGTCCCCCACTCCGCGATGACGGTCCGGTGCAGCCGTCGGGCTGCTCTGGCGTGCACCCGGTGATCGGCGCGTGCGGACACCGCCCCCAGCGGGACGTCCAGCCTCGCCACCGTGATGCCGTCATTGCGTTCCGCGGCGTGCTCGACACGCGTGCCAAACTTGCGCCAATGCCGAATGGACCGCGCGTCGAGGACAGCCAGCACGACCTCGTGGGCCTGCTGTCGTAGCGCCACTGCCTGGTCATACTCGAAGAGTCCTCGCAGCGGAGCTTCCGGGCTCGGAATCCCCCGAGACAAAACCATGACACGCATATGACTCACTTGCGATCGACGACGACGGTGCCGTGCACGAGGTCGTCGGGACCTCTCCTTTCGGCTCTGATGACGAGAGTGGGAACGACGAGGCTTGTCATAGATGTATGCACGATCGCTCGCCGCCCCCTGATGAGGCCAAGGGCACCAAGCGGGACGCCGGCCATCCGAGCGACAATCTGGCCGAAGGACCCGCCTGCCATTGTCGTGAAGAACAGGAACTCAAGGCAGAAGACCGCCATCGGCATCCACATGGGCCAATCGCCGCCTCGAATCACTGTCTGCCCAACAATCGATCCGGCAAGCACCACGGATGCTCCCAGGCCGACGATGAGCGCACCGATGCGCTCGTCCCGACTCGCCGGCGATCCACACCCTTCCGCGGGCAACCCAATCGGGGTGCCTGGTGCTGCCTCGATCCCACTCACCCGATGAATTCTACCGGCAGCAGCTGTTACACGCTCGAAACACAACGGTGACGGCTGAGCAACCCGTACGGACTACCGTGAACACATCACCAGTCGTGTCGATGGAGGAAAGATGTTCGAAGGTCCCGACGACCTGCTCGCTTATGTCAAGAAGGAAGGCATCGAGATGATCGATGTCCGCTTCTGTGACCTCATCGGTGTCATGCAGCACTTCACCGTACCCGCCCGAGAGTTCGACAAGGACCAGTACGAGAACGGTCTGGCCTTCGACGGATCCTCCATCCGGGGCTTCCAGAAGATCAACGAGTCGGACATGGCTCTGTTGCCCGACCCGACGACCGCCTGGATCGATCCGTTCCGCGAGCGCAAGACGCTCATCGTCAACTTCAACGTCCACGACCCGATCACCAAGGAGGCCTACAGTCGCGACCCGCGCAACATCGCGCTCAAGGCCGAGGCGTACCTCGCTTCCACCGGCATCGGCGACACTGCCTTCTTCGCTCCCGAGGCCGAGTTCTACGTGTTCGACGACATCCGCTTCGACACCCGTCAGAACACCTCGTACTACTCGATCGACTCCGAGGCCGGCGCCTGGAACACCGGACGTACCGAGGACGGCGGCAACCGCGGTTACAAGGTGAAGTACAAGGGTGGTTACTTCCCGGTGGCCCCCACCGATCACTTCGGGGACCTGCGCGACGAGATCGTCACCATCATGGAGGGTCTGGGTATGCAGGTCGAGCGCGCCCACCACGAGGTCGGCACCGCTGGCCAAGCTGAGATCAACTGGCGTTTCAACACCCTGTCCCGCGCAGCTGACGACGTCATGAAGTTCAAGTACATCGTCAAGAACGTCGCCTGGCAGCACGGCAAGACGGCGACCTTCATGCCGAAGCCGATCTTCGGTGACAACGGGTCGGGCATGCACGTCCACTCCTCGCTGTGGGAGAACGGCGAGCCTCTCTTCTTCGACGAGTCCGGCTACGCACAGCTGTCCGACATGGCTCGCTACTACATCGGCGGCATCCTCAAGCACGCCCCGTCGCTGTTGGCCTTCACCAACCCGTCGGCCAACTCCTACCATCGCCTGGTTCCGGGCTTCGAGGCCCCAGTCAACCTGGTGTACTCGCAGCGCAACCGCTCCGCCTGCATGCGTATCCCGATCACCGGCCCGAACCCGAAGGCCAAGCGTGTCGAGTTCCGCTGCCCTGACCCCTCGGCCAACCCGTACATGGCCTTCGCCGCCCTGCTGCTCGCGGGTCTGGACGGCATTCAGAACAAGATCGAGCCGCCGGCCCCGGTCGACAAGGACATCTACGAGCTGCCTCCGGAAGAGCACGCTGTCATGGATCAGGTCCCGGGCAGCCTTGGTGCCGTCCTCGACAATCTCGAGGCCGACCATGAGTTCCTGCTTGCCGGTGACGTGTTCACCCCGGACCTCATCGAGACCTGGATCGAGCTCAAGCGTGGCGACCTGGCTGCCCTGCAGCAGCGTCCGCATCCCTACGAGTTCGACCTGTACTACGACATCTGAGTCGACCTGACGTGATCCCGTGACGAGGGGGACGACTTCGGTCGTCCCCCTCGTCACGTCGTGGAGAATTGGGCCCGATACACGAAGAGCGTGCGAACCGTGGGGCGCGGTTCGTTTCAGTCCAGAAACCGCACGGTCCCCTGAGGGATCGGGATGGCGTCAGAACCATTCGGCCCAGTCGAGGATTCATCTGTCAGTGCGTGGACGTCGCCTAGGTCCAGACAGCCCTCGAGGATGGCCGTCGTCGTCCCTACCGTTGCGACGAGCCGTCGTGCTCCGCGGTGCTCACAGTCACCATTGCTATGCCAGGACAGTTCCCAGCCCGAGACCTTTCCGGGAGCCAGCCGTTTCGGTATGGACTTGGAGTCATCAAGCTGCCACGCCACCGGCACGAACTCTCCTGTCTCGGTGGCCTGTTGAAGTTTCGGCATGGCGGGCAGGCTCATCGTCGACGTGCCGCAGTTACGGATCATGAGCCGGGTCACTCGTGCTCCCAGCGCCGCCCCGACGTCGTCAAACCCCATTGCCACTTTCTCGCCCTGCCGACACGTCAGAGCGCCCCCACCGCCGCCAACGCTGGTCACCCGTTGTGGGGATGTGCTGGGTTGGGGACGAGGATGCGGCGAATACCTCGGCGTCGAGGTCACCGACGAGGTCGGGACAACAGCCTCGGGAACCGCTGGGATCGGTCGCGAGCACCCAGAAACGACGACCGCTGCCGCGATTGCGCCAGCTATCAGACACCAGATCCTCGTTCGAACACCACCGCCGCCATCGGCCAGAACACCAGCACGAGAACCAGCATGACGACGTTGAGCCACGGCTGCACGCACGGCGTGATACGGATTCGTCACAACGATCACCGATGGATTCTAACGCTCCCCAGGATCATCGCCGGGGAAACGCCCGCCACGGCCCACGGTTCGAGCCGGGAGAAGACGGACCTCAGGCACCACGCCATGAGGACCACCAACGAGGCGTACAAAGCGAAGATCGCGAGGCATGTCGCCGGACCGGCGATCATCCATCACACCTTCCCCGTCGTGGCATTGCAGTGGCAGAACATGCATCAGTCTGACCACACTACCGATCCGTGGACGGGCTTGGGAGATTCCAGCTGGTCGGGGTTCCCAGCGTGCTCGGGGTTCGGCGTGGCCGGTGGCTTCACCGTGGGGATGAAGCATCCTTCGCCACTCACGACCTTGCCGGCAATCTCAACCGACATCACCTGGAGGTGGGGACCACAACTGCCTTGCCCAGGCCACGACAAGGTGACCTTGCGCCACATTCCGGTGAGCACTTCTCCCGGAATGACACCGTACGAGTCCCATGCGATCTTGACGGGCGAACCGGCGGACGTCACCTCGATCGTCGGCACGGCAGGCACGGCCAAGGGTTTCTCAGTGCAGTTCCGGACGATCAGTTCAACGGAGTTGGTTCCCTCCTTCGCCTTCATCGGAGACATCTGGACGACCGGTGCTGACCCCTTGCACGCCGGAACGGCCAGAGTACTTGCGCCGGAGGCTCCCTTCGACGGTGTCGGCTGCGCTGGCTGAGGAGGAACCGAGTTGGCAATCGGTGTTGCCCCGGGTTGATTCGCCATGTCGGAAACGGTTGGGGGCTTCTCGGCGCACCCTGCTGCAGCCATGACGGCAGCCAGGCACACAAACATCGTCACTGGTCGGGGAGCAGTCATACCTCCAAGCTACCGTGAACCCATGGCAGCTGATACATCCCACACCGCCTCCCCTTCTGACGCCCGTGTGACCGTTGGTCGAGTACGTGACGTGCTGGACCAGTGGTACCCGCCATCCCTGGCGGAGTCGTGGGATGCGCCGGGGTTGGTGTGTGGAGACCCCGACGACACCGTCACGAAGATCGTCTGCGCACTGGAGGCGACCGACGAGGTCGTCAATGCCGCCATCGAAGCCCATGCGGACATGCTCGTCGTCCATCACCCACTTCTCATGAGGGGAGCCACATCCGTGGCCGCCGACACCGCCAAGGGACGCATCATCCACCGCCTCATCCTTGACCGCATCGCCCTCATGAGCGCTCACACCAACGCCGACGCTGCCGTTGGCGGTGTCAACGACGTCCTCGCAAGGCTCCTCGGCGTCATCGTCGTACGACCCCTTGAACCCGTCACCCAGACCGTGGATCTGTGGGGGGTTCAGGTGCCTGTCGACTGTGCCAAGGCGCTGCGTCATGCCCTCTTCGATGCTGGCGTCGGGCGCTTCGACGGTTATGACCAGTGCAGCTTCGAGACGGTTGGGCACGGCCAGTTCCGCCCGCTCGATGGCTCCCATCCCACCCTCGGCACGACCAATGAGGTCGAAACCGTTGAGGAGGTGCGCATCCACGTCGTTGCCCCCACCTCGGCACGCTCCGCGGTGCGCTCAGCTCTCATTGATGCCCATCCCTATGAGGTGCCTGCCTACGACGTGACGGCCATCGACTCCGGAACCCGCCCCGGCCCCACCACGCCAGGAATCGGTCGCATCGGCCACCTCGATGAAACGATGACGCTGCGCTCCTTCACCCAGCGGGTCTCCGAGCGTCTCCCCCGCACCGTCTGGGGAGTGCGGGCTGCCGGAAACCCGGACCAACCCGTCACCACCGTGGCGCTGTGTTCCGGAGCGGGAGACTCCCTCCTCGACGCCGCGGCAGCCAGCGGCGCTGATGTCTACCTCACCAGCGACCTGCGCCATCACCCTGCCGACGAACATCTACGCGTCGGAGGACCAGCCCTGGTCGACACCGCTCACTGGGCCTCCGAGTCGCCGTGGTGCGCAGATGTGGCACGACGTCTCCACGCGGAACTTGGTCTGCCCTGTCGGGATCTGGGCATCCGAACCGACCCGTGGACCATTGGAACCGCAGTGGCACAATAAAGGGACGTGACAGGCACTGATTCCCCGAGCCCCACCGACGACCTGAGACACGACCACGAATTCGTCAATGACACCGAAGCCGTCATCCGGCTGGGATCAATGTTGCTGTCGTCCGGTACCGGGTCCTACCGGGTGAAGAGGGCCATGTCGGACGCCGGTCAGGCCCTCGGCATGGACCGTATCGACGCCACCGTCGGACTCACCGAGATCACCGCTACCGCCCACCGCGGAGACAACTTCCGCACCGTCGCCCGCGAGGTGTACCGGGTTCGCGTCGACTCCTCCCGGATATCATCGTTGGAGGAGTTGGCCCATCATCTGCCGGCAGGCACCACGGGACGTGACTTGGAATCACGGCTGGACCACATCTCACGAACCGTGAGTCCGAAATGGGCCGAGTGGCAGACCGTCCTGGCAGGCGGGGTCGCGTGCGCCGGATTCGCCATCCTCAACAAGTTCTCGCTGGCCGACTCCCTCGTCGTCCTGGTGGCGGCCTCGGTCGGACAGTTCGTGCGTGGTCGTCTCAACCGACGCTGGCTCAACCAGTTCGGGGTGGCGGCTCTCGCCTCGAGCGCGGCCTGCCTGGTCTACCTACTGCTCGCTGACTTGTTGACCGGGGCCGGCCTGCACACCATCCACGGTCCCGGATACGTCGCCTCGTTGCTGTTCCTGGTGCCTGGGTTCCCGATGATCACCTCGATCCTCGACATGGTCAGGATGGACTTCACGGCCGGTCTGAGCCGAGCGACCTATTCCGTCGGCCTGATTCTGGCAGCGACGATGTCCGCCTGGGTGTTCTCGGCTGCCACCGGGCTGCAGCCGCTACCGGCCCAGACGGTTTTCCCGAATCCTTGGGCTTGGCTGGCCTATGCCCTCGCAACGGCGTGCGGAGTTGCCGGATTCGCCATCCTCTTCAACTCGTCGCCGCGCATGGTCGCCTGGGCAGCAGCATTGGGAGTGTGTGGGAACCTGTGCCGTCTGGCCTTGGTCAACGTCCATCTACCAGTTCAGCTGGCAGCCGGTGTCGGTGGTCTCGTCATCGGCTTCCTCGCCAGCCCGCTGTCAGCCAGGACGAAACTGCCACGTATCACCTTGACCGTCCCGGCCTGCGTCATCATGGTCCCGGGGGCTGCGATGTACCGCACCGTCTACTGGCTCAACGGCGAGGACATGACGAAGGCCCTTACTTTCGGAGCTGACGCCGTCCTCACCGTCATCCTCATCGCCTGCGGACTTGCCGTAGCCCGGATGTGCACCGACCCGGCTTGGGCCCGCAACCTTCCGGTGCCCAGCCCGCACGCCTTCAAGTTCTCCGATCAGGACTGATCACTGGTTCCAGAACACGGCGTCAACGACCTTGGACGCACGCCGACAGTGCCGCAGGTGGTCCTCGATGAGCTGTTCAGAAGCTCCTCGGCCCATCCTCAGAACCCGTGCGATGACGTCAAGATCAATGGAGTCCGAGGGGATGACGTCGCTGGGACGCCCCCGCACCACCGTGATCGCATTGCGCAGTCGGCTGGCTGCCAACCAGGAATCGCGCAGTTCTGCATGCTGCCCGCTGTCAAGGTATCCGGAAGCCAGTGCAGCGTCGAGGGCCTCGATCGTCGACGTCGTGCGCAGTGCAGGCTCCGTGCCAGCATGCTGCAGCTGAAGAATCTGCGCAGTCCACTCGATGTCGGACAGACCCCCCGGCCCGAGCTTGAGATGACGTCTCGGATCGATCCCACGCGGAATCCGCTCAGACTCCATTCGTGCCTTGAGCCTACGGATCTCGGCCAACTGGCTGGACGTCAGGCCATTGGCCGGGTAACGCAGGTTGTCGACGCACTGGAGCAGCGCAGTCGTCAGCTCTGGGTCTCCGGCGCCGTGGTTCGCCCGCAAGAGAGCCTGGGACTCCCAGGTGCTCGACCACTTCCCGTAGTACGTGCGATAACTCTCCAGGCTACGAACCATCGGCCCGGAGCGACCCTCCGGACGTAGGTCCGCGTCGAGCACCACAGCTGGATCTGCACCGTTCCTGCCGAGCAGGTTGCGCAACCTGGTGACGATGCGCAGTGCCTTCTCAACGGCGCCCGGACCGTCCCCGACGACGAAGAGGCAGTCGGCGTCGGAACCGTAGGACAACTCCCGGCCGCCCCAGCGGCCCATTGAGACGATCCCGATCGGGGGGGCATCCTCAACTCCTCGCGAGACTGCGCCCAGTGCTGCGTCGATCGTCGCTCCCGTCAGATCGGTGAGGGCCTGACCAATGCGCAGGGTGTCGGTGACGTCGAGAGTGTCGGCCACCAGAATCCGGAACAATTCACGACGCCGCACCGCTCGGATCGCCCCGACCGCCTCCTCGACATCGTGATGGCGTCTGGCGACGGCATTCATCTGGCGAGTCAGGTCATCGCGGTCTAGCGGGGTCAAGTCATCGTCAACGAGTACCTGTGCGGTCTCGGGGGCGCGGGTGAGGACGTCGACGGCATATCTCGACGTCGCCAGCACTGTTGCCAGTCGTTGAGCCATCGCCCCCTCGTCGCGCATTGCGCGCAGGTACCACGGTGACTCTCCCAGAGCCTCGGAGACCTGGCGGAAGGCCAGCAGGCCATTGTCAGGACTGGGGCCGTCGGCCAGCCAGGCGAGCATGGCCGGCATGAGGGCTGTCTGGATACGCACTGCTCGGCTGGTACCACTGGTGAGGGCCTCGATGTGACGCAGACCGGCGTCCTCGTCATGGAATCCCAAGGCACTCAGCCGCACCTTGGCAGCCTCCGGGCTCATCCGCAGATCCTCGGTGGGGATCCGGGCAACAGCCTCCACCACTGGTGAGTAGAACACCTGGCCGTGAGTCCGCAGGACTGCCTTCGAGGTCGCGGTCCACACACCGCGCACCTCGTCGGGGGTGTGCAGCCCGACTGCCCGAGCCAGCCTGCGCAAACCTGACTCATCATCAGGAAGGAGGTGGGTACGACGCAACCGGAACATCTGCACCCGATGCTCCATCACCCGTTCCAGCCGGTAGGCCTCCTCGAGACGTTCAGCTGCGCCTCGGGAGATGTAACCACCAGCAGCCAGTGCGCGCAGAGCAGGCAAGGTGGCTCTCACCCGCAGCGACTCGTCGTGACGTCCGTGAACCAGCTGCAGCAACTGGGCGGTGAATTCGACGTCCCGCAATCCGCCCGCACCCAGCTTGATCTCGCGTCCCTTCTCCTTGGCCGCGATGAGGGAGACGACCCGGGTTCGCATGGCGCGGGTTTCCGGGACGAAGCCCTCGGCCTCTCCGACCTGCCACACCATCGGTGAGACCATCTCGACGAATCTCTGACCCAAATCGAGGTCACCGGCCATCGGGCGAGCCTTGAGGAGTGCCTGGAACTCCCAATTCTTCGCCCATTTCTCGTAGTAGGTGGACATCGAGTCCATGGTTCGCACCAGTGGGCCGGCATTGCCCTCGGGACGCAGGGCAGCGTCGACCTGCCAGATCGAGCCCGCTGCGGAATGAGCCGAGCAGATCCGTGCCACCGAGGCTGCCAATGTGGTGGCGATGTCAACAGCCCGAGCTCCTGAGATGCCCTCGCGGGCCGGCTCAGCGACATGGATGACGTCGACGTCGGAGATGTAATTGAGTTCTTGGGCCCCGCACTTTCCCATTGCGATGACGGCCAGCCGGGCGTCGGCGTGGTCCGGACAGTCAGCGCGCGCCAAAGCCAGTGCGGCGGTGACGATGGCATCAGCCAGGTCTGCCAGTTCACCGGCGATGTCCTCGATGATCTCGGTCGGGTCGGCTGCGCCGACGTCTCGGCAGGCGATCCGCACCAGATGACGTCGGTTGGCCAATCTCAGCCGATCTGCTGCCGAGCCGGTGGGCGTCTCGGCCACCAGGAACTCACCATCCTGGTGAGCTCCGACGACCTCGAGAAGATCCTCGCGGATCTGGTCACGACTGTGGCGCACGGGATCATGAGCAATGTCGTCCAGGTCGTCCGGATGGGTGATGAGGTGGTGACCCAACTCCCTGGAGGCTCCCAGGAGGCGCACCAGTCGGCATGCCGAGTCATCGGCGCCAAGCAGGTCGATGACACGGTGCGGGGATTGCCGTGAAAGATCTGCCAAGGCGTCGAGGGCAAGATCAGGGTCACATGACGTCTCGAGATGATGCTCCCATCCCGCCAGTCGGTTGGGGTCAGCCCCGATCGTTTCTGTCACACGACGGTGGTGGGTCAGGGCCGCCTCAGCGTCCATCACTCCCAAGCGCAATAAGTCCACCCTGACACTCGGCTTGCGATCCACCGTGACCACCCCCTTGAGGGCACATTAGCCGACGAGGGACACTGACGTGTTGCTCAGTCGTTACGTCAGTGTCGAATGGGTGTACGGTCCCTGCAACTAGCTTCTCCTAGTGTCCTTGAGGTGACGATCATGGCAGCACGCACAGAACGCGGCGTGAGGCGGTTGGCGACGACATGGGTGGCCACCGCCCGCTCGTTGCTGCCGCCGGCCACGAGCGGGACTCCCGGTCCTGCCGATGCGCGACTGTGGGGACGTCACCACATCGCCCACCTCATGGTCATCCTCACCGACACCTTGCAGACCGTCACCACCCCGACGACGATCAGGCCGATCACCCTGGCCAGAGTGGTCGACGAACGTCGCAAGGCCGCTGGAACCTTGACGACAATCGGCGATGACGTCGTCGCCAACGACACCGCCACCCGCCTTGCCAGTCAGGGCCAGCATCTTCTCAGCGAGGTCGAATCGGTTCTGCTGGCCTCTCCGGGCCCCTCGGCGACGGTGGAGTCCCTCGTCGGCCCGGTCCGTGTGACTGACCATCTGCGAGCAACCCTGCTTGCCATGGTTGCCATGGGCCTACACGACGGGGGCGACGTCGCGTCGGTCGCCATCACCGAGAGCTGCCGGACGCTCGCAACCGTCCTTGACGAGTCCCACGGCGGACGCACCATCGAGCTGCGGGTGCCCCCGGCCTGTGCGGTCCAGTTGGCGGCCACCGAGTCGGGACCGAACCATCACCGTGGGACCCCTCCCAATGTTGCCGAGATGGATCCCGTCACCTTCTTGCAGCTGGCCACTGGCTTCTCCCACTGGCAAGAGATGCGCGAGGCAAGACGGGTCCAGGCTTCCGGGTCCCACGTCGACGACGTCGCCGACATCCTGCCGGTGGTGAACATGGCCGGAGTTCTCGACAAGATCCTCGCCGAGGACTGATCGGCCTCTCGCTCACAGGTGGGGCAGATAACGATCCAACTCGAACTGGCTGACCTGTCGGTTGTACTCCTCGAACTCCGCCCGCTTGTTGCGCAGGAAGAAGTCGTAGACGTGCTCGCCGAGGGTCTCGGCCACCAGCTCGGACTCCTCCATGCACCGGATGGCGGCACCCAGGCTCTGTGGCAGCCGTTTGATACCGAGGGCATGGCGCTCCCGAGCCGACAGCTGCCAGACGTCGTCGGAGGCCTCCTCTGGAAGCGGCAGCTCCTTCTCGATACCGTCCAGACCAGCAGCCAGTACCAAGGAATAGGCCAGGTACGGGTTCGCAGCCGAATCAATGGAGCGCAGCTCAACCCGCGCCGCCGACGCCTTGTCCGGCTTGTACATCGGGATCCGGACGAGGGCCGAGCGGTTGTTACGTCCCCAGCAGATGTAGTTGGGGGCCTCCCCCCCGCCCGAGAGCCGTCGATACGAGTTCACCCACTGATTCGTGACGGCGGTGATCTCCGGAGCGTGGTGAAGCAGGCCCGCCACGAAGTGTTTGGCCACCGGCGACATGCGGAACTCGTCAGCCACGTCGTAGAAGGCATTGGTGTCGCCCTCGAACAGGGAGACGTGGGCGTGCATTCCCGATCCGGCGTGGTTGGTGAAGGGCTTGGGCATGAAGGTGGCCTTGATGCCCTTGAGGGAGGCGATCTCCCGAATGACCACGCGGAAGGTCATGATGTTGTCGGCCATCGTCAGGGCGTCAGCGTAACGCAGATCAATCTCGTGCTGACCGGGAGCGGCCTCGTGGTGACTGAACTCCACCGAGATACCCATCTGCTCCAGAACGTTGATGGCGTCACGACGGAAGTCGGTGCCCGCGCCCAGGGTGGTGTGATCGAAGTAGCCGCCGTTGTCGAGGGCGACGGGAGCCCCACCAGGCTGGTGCTCCTCCTTGAGCAGGTAGAACTCGATCTCCGGGTGCACGTAGAAGGTGAACCCCATGTCAGCGGCCCGGGCCATCGTCTTCTTGAGGACGTGACGCGGATCTGCTGCCGAGGCCGTGCCGTCGGGATTGGTGATATCGCAGAACATCCGAGCGGTGCCGGTGCCCGAGCGCCACGGCAGCACCTGGAAGGTGGCCGGGTCAGGATGGGCCACCATGTCTGCCTCGTAGACGCGGGCGTAACCCTCAATAGCCGAACCGTCGAAACCGACGCCTTCGGCAAAAGCACCCTCGACCTCAGCGGGGGCGATGGCGACGGACTTGAGTGATCCCAGGACGTCGGTGAACCACAGCCTCACGAAACGAATATTGCGTTCCTCCATGGAACGCAGGACGAAATCATTCTGCCTGCTCACCCCTCCAGTGTGCATGGCGCGTGTTTCGAGCGGGTAACAAGCGCGCTGAAACGTCTCGGTAGACTACCGACATGGCTTCGGGTCCTCAGGCAGGGTGGTATCGAGATCCTGATGGCACCCCAGATCGCTATCGCTGGTTCGACGGCGAGCGCTGGACGGACCGCACCGCCACCTCCCCAGAGCCTTCTCCGCAACGCAGCGGAAGGCGGAAGCCTGGCAACAATGGTGGCCGCGGTTCGGGCTGGGTGTGGGCACTCATCGTCGTGGTGCTCATCGTCGCCGTCATTGCTGCTCTCGGTCTGCGACAACACACGGCATCCGAGCACCACGCAGAACCCGATCTCAATTCCTCCTCACCGACCATCTCGGCGTGGAACGAGAAGTCGAGCACCCCGTCGGCCAGCTCCTCGGCGGTCACTTGTCCGCAAGGCCAGCACCCCGGGGACTCGGACACCACTGACGGCCGGTTGCATGGTGGTGGCGTCTCGGTGGACTCCATCCCCAACTGGCGTCACCAGAACCTGGTTCTGCCGTGGGTGATGGGTCAGTCGGCGCAGATTGATGACGTCTACCCCGGTTGGATGAGCGTGTCCGGGGTCGGTGGCCTGCCGGTCGCAGAGGGATTCTCCGATCCCCAGACCGCGGCATCGATGATGATGGACTGCTTCGCCAGCTCTGACTACTACATGGGCTACACCGGTGAGAAGGAGCTTCGCTCGGAAGCCCTCACGATTGATGGTCATTCGGCCTGGTGGAAGCGCAACGAGATCTACGTGACGCTGCCGAATCTGCCACAAGTGCGTGGTGACGTTGTCGACGTGGTGGTTGTCGACACCGACGAGACCGACTTCCTTGGCATGTATTTCAATTCAGCCACGATCGGGGACTCCGCCCGCCAAGCTCAAGTCGATCACGCCAGAGAATCACTGACAGTGGGCTGAGAACTCACTCATCTTCCAGATCGTTGAACTGCGGATCATTGTCCCAGACGTCGTCGCGCGCTTCCATTGTCTCCAATGCCTCAGCCGCCGTTTGCAGGTTCGAGTATCGGCCGGGGCGATCGGCAGCCTGACAGTGGTCAGCCCCTTCAACGGTGTGGTGCCATGAGCACCAGAAGCCTTCCTGCCCGTCAGCCATGAGTTCTCCTCACCCCCGATTGATACGATTCAAGCCCCACACGCCCCTTCCTTCGATTGGTGAAGCTTCATGACCTTCAGAATTGCCATGAATTCGGTCATCAAAGGCGCGACATCATGGCTGACTCTCATCGTGGCCTCGGTAGTGCTCATGGTGGTAGTGACGCTGAGCCTCGGCCTTGTCGTCGCCGGGGCGAGCACCCAGGGAGAGGCCCAAGAAGCCTATGCATCAATGGGAGGGGTCTCATTGGGATTCACCGTGCTTACTGGGCTGGCATCCTTCCGACTCGTGGTAAGCATCTGTGTCGGACTGCAACGTCGGGACGTCGCATTGTGGCAGATCGTCGGCGTCATGCCAGCCGCCGCCTTGGCCATCATGGCTATCGAGGTCGTGCTCGTCACGGTGATCTCGGGGCTGATCGGAGCGTTAGTCGCCGTGGCGCTCTGGCCCGGCTATGCCAGCCTCGTTGATGGCAGTGGACTGCCGCACAGCGATGTGCTCGCTGGACCGCTACCTGCCCCGGCAACGGTCATCGGAGTGGCGACAACGGCTGTTGTAAGCCTGTTGTCAGGACTCAGATCGGCAAAGAAGACTGTTCGCGCGAATCTGGTCGCAAGTTCCCAGCAAGACACTCCGGCGCACACCACGGTAGGCGTCAAAATTGCTACTGCGATGGCAGCGCTCACGCTCACCGCCGGGGCAGTGACGCTCTACATTGTGATTGGCCGCACGGATCGAGTGACCAACCCCGAGCAGGTGGCCGAACTCCTCACGTCCTATCCGGGAATGGGCCTACTGGACTGCCTGATATTCGCAGTGGTCGCCGGGCCGGTGACGCGCTTCCTGACGGTGACGATGAAGGCTGTCCCTGCTGGAATCCCTGGATTCCTCGCCTCCCGCGAAGCCGCTGCCAGACCGGCACTCACTCGTGCCCTCATCGTGCCCATCACCCTGGCAGCCGCCGCCGTTGGCGTCATGTCCAGCTGGATCAAGGTGGTGGCAACGGTCATGGACACCAGCGCCCCCGGGACGGATTCAGTTTCAGCCCCACCACGATTGATGGCCTTGTTGTTCGGTGGCCCACTCATCGTGGCGTGCGTATGCGCGGCCTCAATCGTGTTCGCTACCGCGTCCCACCGACGCCGTGACAACGCACTGCTTGCCGTATCGGGAGCCACGACTCGTGACATCCGGACCAAGATCTTCGTCGAAACCGCAATCTATGCCGTGATCTGCCTGGTGTGTTCGTACGCAATCGTCATCACCAACGAGATCGCCATGGCAACCGCTTTGTCTGCTGGACCAGCAGGTTCAGTACCAATTCAGGCTCCTGACTGGAAGGCCGCCGCCGTCGTGGCATTTGGTATCTCCCTGACCCTCGTCATGCTCCTCATGATCACGACATCTGGTATGCGCCGGGAGCCGGTCGCCGTCGTCTTGGGATCGCGCTCATGACGGCACTGATTAGCGCACGCGACGTGCACAAAGGATTTGGTCGCGGCTCCCAACGTGTAGACGTTCTCAAAGGCGTCGATTTTGATGCCCATCCAGGCGAATTCGTCGCCATTGTCGGTAGCTCAGGGGCCGGGAAATCGACCCTTTTGTACTGCTTGTGTGGACTCGTCGCAGCCGACAGCGGTCAGATCAGCCTGGCCGGAAATGATCTGGGCTCGGCAGGCAGATCACGGTTGGCACGAATCCGCCGCGACCATGTCGGGTTCATCTTCCAAGACCTCAACCTCATCAGTTCTTTGAACGTACGCGACAATGTTGCCTTGCCGGCCCGTCTCACCGGGATGAAACCCCGTAGGCGCGACATCATGGATGCCCTGGAAACAGTCGGACTCACGTCTTGTGCCGGTAAGTACCCCAATCAGCTATCCGGTGGCCAACGTCAGCGAGTAGCCATCGCGCGATCCCTGGTGCGCAAACCCCAGGTCCTGTTCGCCGACGAGCCGACCGGCTCGCTGGACGTAACCGTCCGAGACACCGTCTTGGAGCTGCTACAGCACACGGTGACCCCATCGACGTCGCTGGTGATGGTGACCCACGATCTTGATATTGCCGCGACAGCGGACCGGGTGATCGTGCTCGCGCACGGACGTCATGACCAGGAGCTCACCCACCCAAGTTCGGCTGAGATTTTCGCTGCCCTGCACCGCCCCGGGGAGCATATGTGACATCGGGAATTGCCCGGCACCTCGACGCACAAGACGACGCGATCACCGAAGACCAGAAGAGAGCCAGCACTCATCGCTGATGCCCAGATCCTGGCTGCACGACCTACACTGAATTGATGTGAGTGCCATCAAGCCGTATCCCCAGAGCCCCCGTCGTCACGTCCCCGGCAGCATTGCCCGTCCCCCATACGTGGGTCTGGGCGACGTCTCGGAAACCTACGACGGCTCCCACGTGCAGAGCCCAGAGACGATCGCCGCCATGGAGGAGGCCGGTCGGATCGCGTGCGGTGCCATGCACGAGGCCGGCAAGGCGGTGGCACCGGGAGTCACCACCGACGAGCTCGACCGTATCGCCCATGAGTACATGTGCGACCACGGCGCCTACCCGTCGACCCTCGACTACCGCAACTACCCCAAGTCCTGCTGCACCAGCGTCAACGAGGTTATCTGCCACGGCATCCCCGACACCCGCCCGTTGGAGGACGGCGACATCGTCAAGATCGACGTCACGGCCTACAAGAACGGCGTACACGGCGACAACTGCTACACCTTCCCGTGCGGCAACGTTGATCAGGAGTCCCTCGACCTCATCAAGCGCACCGAGGAGTCCATGAACCGCGCCATCAAGGCTGTCAAGCCTGGTCGTTCGATCTCCATTATCGGTCGCATCATCGAGAACTACGCCAAGCGATTCGGGTACGGCGTGGTGCGCGACTACACCGGGCACGGGGTCCACAGTGCCTTCCACTCCGGCCTTGTCGTCTTCCATTACGACGAGCCGCGTTACGACGTCACCCTCGAGGAGGGCATGACGCTGACCATCGAGCCGATGCTCACTCTCGGTGACCAGTCCAATCATCAGTGGGACGACGGCTGGACGGTCCTCACCAATGACGGCTCCAGGTGCGCCCAATTCGAACAAACTCTCGTCATCGAGAAGGCTGGAGGGCGCATCCTCACCACCCTCGACTGACCCAATACCTCTTTGACAAGCCCCGGAACCAGCCATGGTCCCGGGGCTTCGATCGTGTTCTCGTGTGCGCTGTTCCACCATGAGTAAACATTAAGGTAACCTCACCGATGCCAATGGCACTGCGCGGTGCCACGACCAATCGACACAGAGGTCAACCTATGAGTTCACAGACTCACCCAGCCACCGCAGACAGTCGCGACGATCGACCCCCAACACACATCAGCGCGGGGGATCGCGCCAAGCACGACGCCTGGACGCCCGGCAAGGTCATCCTCTGGGTGATCATCTGCCTCATCGCCGGACTCGGGTGGTGGATGCTCGCCATCCACCGGGGCGAAACCGTCAACGGCATCTGGTTCGTCTTCGCCGCCGTCGGCTCGTACTTCATCGGCTACCGGTTCTACGCACAGTACATCCAGGACAAACTCGTCCATCCCGACGACGAACGAGCCACCCCAGCCGAGTATGACTACAACGGCCGGGACTTCGTGCCCACGGATCGCCGCATCCTCTACGGCCATCACTTCGCGGCCATCGCGGGTGCCGGCCCTCTCGTCGGCCCGGTGCTGTCGGCTCAGATGGGCTACCTGCCGAGCACGATCTGGATCATCGTGGGCGTCATCCTCGCCGGTGCCGTGCAGGACTACCTGGTCCTCGTCATCTCCATGCGGCGTGGCGGACGGTCCCTGGGCCAGATGGCCAAGGACGAACTGGGACGTGTCGGCGGCATCGCTGCCCTGGTCGCCACTCTGACGATCATGCTCATCATCGTGGCCATCCTCGCCATGGTCGTCGTCAACTCGCTGGCCGCCTCGTCATGGGGAGTGTGGAGCGTCGGTCTGACGATTCCGATCGCCCTTCTCATGGGCTTCTACCTGCGTCACTTGCGCCCCGGCAAGGTGCTCGAGGTCTCCCTCATCGGCATCGTCCTGCTGGTACTGGCCATCGCCTCGGGAGCCTGGATCGAAAACACCGCCATCGCCAGCACACTCCACCTGAGCAAGCTGTTCCTGGCCTGGGCCATCATCCTCTACGGATTCATCGCCGCAGTACTCCCCGTCTGGATGCTGCTGGCTCCCCGTGACTACCTCTCGACCTTCCTGAAGGTCGGCGTCATCGCGATGCTGGCCGTCTCGATCGTCGTCGTCCGACCGGTCATCACCGTCCCAGCCATGACGGTGTACGCCCACACCGGTACCGGCCCGGTGTTCTCCGGAAAACTGTTCCCCTTCCTCTTCGTGACGATCGCTTGTGGCGCCCTGTCTGGTTTCCACGCGACGATCTCCTCAGGTACTACCCCGAAGCTCATCGAGAAGGAGTCCCAGGCACGCTTCATCGGTTACGGCGGCATGCTCATGGAGTCCTTCGTCGCGATCATGGCCCTGGTGGCTGCCCTGTCGGTGGACCGTGGCATCTACTTCGCCATGAACTCACCCGCCGGAGCGACGGGCAACACCGTCCAGAGCGCGGTGGCCTACGTCAACTCACTCGGTTTGTCGGGTGTGCACACCGATGCCACCTCCCTGACGACGACGGCCAAACTCGTCGGCGAGACGTCGATCATCAGTCGTACCGGTGGCGCACCGACCCTTGCAGTGGGCCTGGCGACGATCATGCGTCAGCTCTTCGGTGGCCCGGCCATGATGAGCTTCTGGTACCACTTCGCGATCATGTTCGAGGCATTGTTCATCCTCACCTCAGTCGATGCCGGTACGCGTGTCGCCCGGTTCATGCTCTCGGACGCCCTGGGCAACTTCTGGCCGCATCTCAAGGACCACTCCTGGAAGGTCGGCTCCTGGCTCACAACCGCGATCATGGTTGCCGGCTGGGGATCGATTCTGCTCATGGGAGTCAATGACCCGCTGGGCGGCATCAACACCCTCTTCCCGCTTTTCGGCATCGCGAACCAGCTGCTGGCTGCCGTCGCCCTGTCAATCTGCCTGGTCGTGTTCGCCCGCGCCGGTCACACGTGGAGGTTGCTCATCATCTTCGTGCCGACGCTCTTCACCGCCGTCATCACGGTGTACGGCTCCTGGCTGAAGATCTTCTCCCCCGACCCGAAGATCGGTTATTGGGCCAACCACATGACGTACAAGCGAGCCATTGCCGCCGGCAAGACCTCGCTCGGCCAGGCCAAGAACATCAACGAGATGCACACCGTGGTCGGTAACACCGCCATCCAGGGGACGATGTCGATCGTCTTCGTCATCTGCGCTCTCATCGTCATGATCGTGGCCTGCATCCGCACCGTCCAGGCACTGCGCGGCCACAACATCATCAACACCGAGGATCCGGCCAGGCCGTCCCAACTCTTCGCACCCAGTGGCCTCGTCGCCAACAAGGTCGAAAAGGATCTTCAGGCCGAGTGGGACAAGTTCTACCAGACTCATCCCGAGCTTGACCTGGAGCACGTTCACAAGGAGCATGCGTGACCGACGCACCACGACATCTGCCCACCGATCCACTGTGGCGACGATGCTGGTCGTCGCTGCGGTGGTGGGTGCGCGGGGTCACCGGAGCTGACGCCTACGACAACTACCTCGAGTGGTGTCGACGCACGGGTCACGAGCCGATGCCGGAGAAGGCCTTCTGGCGTGACCAGTGTGACCGTCAGGACCGCAATCCCCAGGCACGATGCTGCTGACCCCTACCACCGGGCTTTCGTGTCAGTGACGGGAGGGCCCGGTCAGGTCCGACACGATGCGATCAAGGTTGTCCTCGGTCACCTGGATGCACTCACCATCCGGCCACACCACTATGAGAGGGGCATGATTGCATGGGAACATGCACCCCGTCACCGTGACGAGAACCTCCGTGTCCAGGGCGTGTGCCTGTGCCAGTTTCTCCTGAAGACGTGCGTGTAGGTCAGCGGCGCCGGCCGCGCTGCAGCGAGGGCCTCGACAGGTGAGCAGATGATGTCGGAAAGAGGGGAAATCCTGCCAGGCCGGGCTGTGCAACGGTGCTTCGGCGCCTGTCACGGTTCGCCACTGGCCACGGAGTTCCTGATTCGGACGGACAACCCCGACGTGCACGACAACGGTTGGCCCGTTCTCATGACCACGCACCCATTGACCAGCAACCCGCCGAAGCCAGGACAGCGGCACCGGTCCGTCGCCGCGACTCCATCCGACAAGCTCGACCCGGTCGTCGTCAACGGCGTCAAGAACATCTGCGAGCGCTGGGCCAGGGCCCTGCAAGCATGCACTCCGGTCGGCAACCACGTGACGGGCCACCACTTCCGCGCTGGCCTCGTCACAGGCATCCTCCCAGCGCAGCGAGACAGCGATGCGCGTCGTCACGGCTGCAACCTCCGCCAGGTGAATCCACGTCTGGAATCTGACCAGACCTCGCCGTCAACCCCGAAATGGTCGCGGACGAGGTCAGGGGTCAATACCTCGGAGGTCGGCCCTGCCGCGACCATCCGGCCCGAGTCCAGCACGATGAGGTCATCTGCGTAGGCAACGGCCAGGTCAAGATCGTGGATGACGGTCACCGTTGTCAGACCAAGCCCGCGCACTCTCTCCAGCAGGTCAATCTGGTGACGCAGGTCGAGATGGTTCGTGGGTTCATCCAGGAGCAGGATCTCAGGTTCCTGGGTGAGGGCTCGGGCCAACTGGACCCGCTGCTTCTCTCCTCCTGAGAGGGACGACCACGCTCGATCGGCAAGATCAGCAATCCCGGTCGACGCCATCGCGTTCTCGACGACCTCCCAGTCACGCCCCCTCCGACGATTCACGCTGCCGATCCCCCAACCTCCCAGGTGCGGGATACGACCCAGCTGGACGACGTCGCGCACCGTCAGTTCCACGTGGGCCGAAGGATTCTGCTCGAGAAGGGCCATCGTCCGGGAGCGCTGCTTGGCACCGATCTTCGCCAGGTCCCGCTCCCCCAGCCACACCCGTCCCGCGCTGGGCTTCCGCAACCCCGCCAGCAGGTGCAGCAGGGTCGTCTTCCCAGATCCGTTCAGTCCAATGACCATCGTCACGGTATTCGGCCGAATCTCCACGTTGATCCCGGACAGGATCGTCGTGCCATCGACGTCCCACCCGAGGTTCTCGGCCCGCAGAGCGGTTGCCGTCGATGTCATGATCGAGACGCCTGACGACGTAGCAGAACGACCAACACCGGGGCTCCGACAGCCGCCGTGACGACCCCGACCGGGATCTCGGTGTCAGGGCGCAAGCACCTCGCTGCGGTGTCTGACCACACCATGAGCAGAGCCCCGGCGAGGGCAGATGCCGGCAACAGCCGCGCGTGCCGTGGCCCGGTCCAGAACCTCACGATGTGCGGAACCGTCAGACCGACGAAGCCGATGGGACCGACGAAGGCGACGCTGAGAGCGGTCAGCAACGCGGTGCCCGCCATGATCATCCAGCGCACAGCGTTGACCGGTACTCCCAGGGACATCGCGCTGACGTCGCCAAAGGCGAAAGCGTCAAGGGTGTGGCACAACGCCATCCCGGCGATGAGGGCCGGAACGGTGGCGACGGCCAGGGTGATCGTCGATCCCCATCTCAAACCGGTGAACGACCCGAGGGTCCAGGACAAGGCTGATCGAGCGGCGTTCGACTCGCCGAACACCATGATCATCATGGACACCGCCGCCCCGCACAACTGTCCGACGGCCACCCCAGCCAGGATCGTCCGGCTGGCGGGTAACTCCCCGGACTTGCCAGTGGCCATGGCCAGCACCATGATCAGGGCTCCGACCGCCCCACCGAATGAGGCCAGTGCCATGAGGACGGACTGCCCCAGAGCGCTGGAGATCCCGACGATAAGGACGAAGACCGCACCGACCGAGGCTCCACTGGAGATGCCGAGCAGATAAGGATCAGCCAGGTCATTACCCGTCAGGGTCTGCAACACCGCGCCACACATCGCCAGCAGGGCACCCACGGCCATTGACCCGATGACACGCGGGGCCCGCAGCTGCCAGACGATCTGATCGTCGAGAATAGTAACGTCGGCACCCTCGATGAGGCGGAATCGTCGGGCCATCACCTTCGCGACGTCATGGACAGGAAGGTGCACCGCCCCGATTCCCAGCACCACGAGGACACTACCGACCAGGGCGATGATGAAGCCGGCGACGATCAGCCAGCTGCGCCAGCGACTCACTTGCCGGCGATCTTCGCCAGACCGTCATTGAGAGTCTTGGCACCGTCCACGAGTTCGGCACCAGGGGTGCTCTGGGAGAACGGCACGGTGACGAATTTGTTCTCCTTGACGGCCTTCATCTGGCTGAGGACGGGGTCCTTCCTCATATAGTCGATCTTCGACGTCGCCGTGGACCAGCTGGCATCGGCGACGACGATGACGTCAGGATTGGATGCGACGATCTTCTCCCAGGAGCCGTCTGACCAACCGCCGTCCAGACTGGCGAACAGGTTCTTGGCACCCACCGCATCCATGAGGAGCTGCGGACCGCCATGACCGGCACCGATGAACGGGGTCTTGTCCCCGGAGTCGAACCACACGATGGACGTACCGGTGCCGTGCTTGTTCCCGGTGACCTCCTCGAGGGCATCGCGTTGCTCGGAAATAGCCTTGTCAGCAGCCTTCTTGGCGCCGATCAGGGTTCCGACCTCGCGCATCTCCTTCCAGACGTTGTCCCAGGTCGCCTCGACTGACGGCGTGCCCTTCGGGCAGCCGAAGGGACTGATATAGGTGGCAATTCCCTGCTTCTTCAGCTCATCGCGGGTACCGACAGCCTTGTCGGTGAAGGCACTGGAATACGACGACAGTGCCAGATCAGGCTTGGCAGCAAGGAAGGTCTCCTTGGACGGGTATTCCTTGGAGAGCACCTCGACCGAGTCATAGGCCTTCTTCCACTTCGTCGGGATGTCACTGTCAAGGTACGCGGTGCCGACGAGTTTGGACTCACCGCCGATGGCCAGCACGTCCTCGGTGGCTCCCTGGTTGAGGGTCACCGCCCGCGTGGCAGGCTTGTCAAGGGTGACCTGCTGACCGCAGTTGGTGATGGTGACCGATCCAGAAGCCGATACGGAGGCGGAAGCCGATGGTGAGGACGCGGAATCCTTGGGGGCACCGGCACATCCCGCGAGCAGGAGGGTGGAAAACACCGACGCCACGAGGGCGCGGCGAAGGAATGACGAGGTGACGGGCATGAGGAAACCAACTTTCTGTGTCCGGCGTGCGCGGCCGAGTACCGACAGGGCGTCGTCAGGTGGTCTTCGGGCTCGACCTCGTCTCCGTTCCCGGCTCCTTCCCAGTGCTCACGGCACCAGTGGCGTCGGCCGGGGCAGATCAGTCATACCGCTGCGCGTCAGCTCCGGCTTCTCACCGGATTCCAGCGCTGATGGGGGCACCAGCAACCTGACCCGAGGATGTTATCACCCCCTTCGTATACCCTCCGTCAGGGGTGATTCACCTCACTTGAACCGATCACCGAAACGAATCGTCGTCTTCCGGTAAAAACTTTGTTGTAGGCGGCTCGACGCGGGTCCCGCAGCCATCCCATTCCCCTGCGGCCGTACCGGGGACGAGGGTGCGCTTGACGGTCCTCGTGACTCGGCCACGCATCCTGTCCGAGATGGACTTGGACAGGCTGGGAGTGCGAATTCCGAACTTCATCGACCCGATGACTGGAGGACGAGCCATCCTGTAAGCCAGGTCGGATGCGGAGACATCCCCGCGTGAATGAGCAGCGAGGCGTGAAAATGCCTCGGGTCATGCCACCCCGACCTCGGCCACAGCTCGAGGCCCTCCACGGCGCGACGTCACGATCGCCCCAGATCCGCCCGGCCATACGCCAGACCACCCTGGTCGCCCACACCAGCCCCTCAGGCCCCCGCCAAAGCTCTCGCGCCGCCCCTCAAGGGCCTGTCTCGCGACCCGCCCCAGCGCAATCGTGCGCACCGCCCGGGGAGTCTTCGGAGGCCCCCAGGTGGCATCAGCGCCGCCGGACAACAGCTGTCGATCAATCCTCATGCGATCGCCAGCGACTCGATCCCATGTCAGTCCGCGTAACTCCCGCTGCCTCATGCCAGTCGCAGCCACCACCACGACCATCGACCGCTGACGTGGTGTCATCACCGTCGCGATGTGATCCACCTGGTCGATTGAAAGAATCGCCAGCTTCGACGGCCACACAGCTGGCAGGCGGACCCCCACGCGCGGATTGACCTCAATGATCTCGTCATCAACAACCTGTCGCGCCGACTCGCGCCAATCCAACCGCCCCGTCATCCACCGATGCATCCACTCATCCAGCGTCACACCGGCAGCTTTGACGGACTGACCTCATGCTCGCGGATCAGGGCCGCCGCCTCCTTGTGGGCACACGAGCGCCAATGGCGCCAACCGGTCGTCCACCCAGACCACCTGCCAACGCTTCCCACGGCTCCAACGTGCACTGCGCACCCTTTTACCGCCGTTAGGGTTGGCGTCGTTCCATCGATCCCGCACATTCCCCATCAGCGGGCAAGCTGGGCGACCCTGCCCCGGGTGACACCGAGAATGGACGCACACTCAGCCATCGTCAACCCCTGCGCGCGAAGCGTCCGCACAGCTTCGCGTGAGGCGACAGCGGCGGCTGCCTGGGCCTCGATGGCTGCGCGGGTTTGTGCCCGCGCAGCCATCGCCTGATCGTATCCGCCGATCTCGGGAATAATGGTGATGTCCCAATCGTCATGACTGGTGGCCTCGTCGAGGGTGTCGAGGTAGTCGCGTACCTGCCGGTCTGCCTGGTCGAGGGTGCGAACTTGGGTGCAATTGTCGTCGTCGAGGTGGAGTTCCCATCCTCCACTCCAGCGGATGGCGTGAACAGTGAGTTGGCTGGTCATGCTTTGCTCCTCTCGATAGCCGCGAGGGCTTGCCGGACGACGCCGGGGAAACTTCGCGGATGCGTGTAATGATCACCGTGTGCGAGCCGTTGGTCCACTTCACGTGGTCACCCTTGCCCGGCGTCGAGGTGAATCCGGCGCGGGACAGGAGCTTGGCGAGTTCGCGGTACTTCATCGGCTTGACCACAACCGACAGTCTACCCCTCCTAGACACGTGCGTTTAGGAGGGGTAGACATTCGGCTGGCCGTCGCGATGCCTTCATGCCCACCTCGCCATCAGCGACACCGTCTAGCGGGGGCTCCCATGCCACGCACCAGCCCTCGAGGGGGTCTCAATCTCGGCCATGGATGATCCATACCTCGATCATGACCATGGGGTGGGACACATCTCCGCCGATGGAGACGAACAACGTAGTCAGGGCCCAAGTGGTCATGTCCGCTTGGTCCCTGACTACTCGAGTGTGCCTGGCTGCACTGAGCTGCTAATGCAGGCAAATCCATTGATTCACGCCGGATATGTCTCCCCATCATCGACACCAGCCAGTTGGCGACTCTCAATTACTGGCAGCTTGTTCGATTTCGACCTGTTGCATCTCCAGCACAGCGTTTGGAGGTTCTCGTCAACCGACAGACCGCCCTTGGACACAGGAAAAATGTGGTCAACTTCAAGGAGCAGGTGAGGCTCTTGACTGAGCGAGACTCCGCAGCTCCTGCATGTGTAGTTATCACGAGACTTAATACGCTCACGGACCGCCGATGTCATCAAGGCTCGCTGGCCAGCTGCACTCGCCCTGTACTTCACTTTATCCGATACCGTTGATATCAGTTCATCCATGACATCGGTGGTCACTTTGATGTCAGTCTTCTGACTGCTGTTCCCGCCAGCGCTGACATACTCAAACCTGTATTTAGGATAGGGGACGTCAATTGAAGATAGATCAACGCCTACTTTATCCATGAACTTTTCATGGTAGTGCTTGAGGATGAACTTCGGAGGCGTGAGGTCAGTCTCGATCGCTCGCTCACGTTCGTGCAGGTTGTCGACAGCGTTCTCCAGCCTGGACATGCGATCTGCTATTCCTTCCAAGCGCTTCACTTCGTCCTCGGTAGTGCTAATCCCGAAATACTTGATGAGGTACTTGATGGGGTCCTCGGCCGCCTTCCTGACGACCTGGAGAGAGCAGTTGTGAACGTTCACCTCAGTCAGGTGAGCGACGTTCCTGTCGCGCCGGTATGCATGGCGACTCGTGTTTTCGGTCGTGGCAAGATGAGCGTTCCCGCCAGTCCTCGAGTACCCGATTTCAAGGGAACCATCTCCGCTGATCTCAGAAGCATACTGAACGATGTCATTGTGCTCATTGACGATTTCCTCAACCTGATTGGCGCGGGAGACAAACTTGTCCGACTTGAAGTAATGGACCATCATGGTGTACCGGATGATTCGATAAACAAGATAGGCACCAACGATAGCGGCGAATACATACCAAAAGTTAATAATTAGTACGATCACTACCACAATCACAATGACTACAATTAGCCACTCCATAACCCTGTCCAATCTGTTCGAGGGTGCCCGTACGGCAACCTCCTCACACCTCGGCCCATCCGCCGGGGTCTTGGTTTTCTTCGCCCGCCTCGTCGTGTTCAGCATGGCCGTGGCAGCGATGGCTATGTCGAAGAGGATGCTCTCTGGCGGACGAGAACAGGTTAATCATAGTCACATGTGAATCTGGATGACTTCGAATGTGATGACCTGACCGCCTGGACCATCGGACATGTGTTCGATGACCTCGATCGTGTATTCGGTAAGGCTTTCCCAGTTGACCTTTATGAAACCATCAGCTGTTTCAAGCTCGAGGTCTCGGCGATTGCCGACCGTGGCGGTTTTCCCAGTCAGGCTCATCTTCGCATCAGTGAGGGAGCGGTTGTCGATTGCAGTGACGGCACGTTGCGCATCGGATGCGTCGACATGTGTGCAGGCTGGCGGCGTCGACAAGTTGCTGCTCATCATGGCGGCAAGTCCAACACGCCGGTCACCCGGCTGGTCATCCACGCCACCTGCCCAGATGTCGGATTCCCGTCCGCCTCCAAGGCAGGCAGGGCCGTCTCGACGGCGAAGTATTTCGCGTCCACGCCGCGATCGGCATCAGCGCACCATATCTGCGACATCTCCACTACGGTGCAATGCCTGCCCGAGGAGACCATCGGCTACCACGCCCCACCCAACGCTCATTCCATCGGCATCGAAATCTGCTCCGGCGGCGGCTCCCGCACCTCATTTGCGAACCCTGCTCACGCCTACACCCGTGAACAATGGCTGTCACCACAGGTATGGCCCGCCGTGGAGCGCGCCGCCACTTTGGCTCGAGAGATTTGCCGCCGCCAGCGCATTCCCACCCGCAAGCTGTCCACCGCCCAGGTTAGGGATGGCATGGCCGGCATCTGCGGCCACGACAACGTCTCTGACGCGTTCCACCAATCCGATCACGACGACCCCGGACCCTACTTCCCGTGGGACCGATTCATGGCACTCGTCCAAGGAAAACCCGCCACACCAGGAGACCTCACCATGTCCGACGTCAACACCCTCACCAATCTCATCAAGGCAGCCAATAATCAGCTCCACCACGACATCGGCGTAGTACAGACCCAAAACGGAAAACTGCGCGAACAGATCGAGAAAATCACCTGGGTCAAGAACCCAGTCACCGGCAAGAAATGGCGAATCACCGACGCCCTGAAGATCCCCGACGACGACCCCGGCATGATCGAGCCCATCACCGATGATGTTCCCAGCCGATGGCGAGCCCGACTGTGCCGCTCTCTTGCCGCTCCGCACTCGGCCCTACCCGGATCTACTAGGCCCTTTACAGCGGCACGATCGCCTCAAAACAGACAAAACCCCTAGTCATAGCGGCAATAGAGGGACGAGCCATCCTGTAAGCCGGGTTCTGTGGCCCATCAGGGCCGGTGATCATCCATCTGTGAACGCCATTACTGGCGTCCTCCAGCCTTTCGGCTGCGCAGCCTACCCGGACGCTCGGGCGAGCAGCCCTCGAACACGTCCGCGACCTCACGGTCTTCTTGGCCTTGCTCCAAGTGGGGTTTGCCGTGCCGTCACCGTCACCGATGACGCGGTGGGCTCTTACCCCGCCGTTTCACCCTCACCGGCCCACAAGCCGGCAGTTTGTTTTCTGTGGCACTTTCCCGCGGGTCACCCCGGGTGGGCGTTACCCACCACCCTGCTCTGCGGAGCCCGGACTTTCCTCGACAACTCAAGGTTGCCGCGATCACCCGGATGGCTCGTCCAACCGTTGATTCTACGGTCATCGCCGCCACCCGGGCAACGACGCACCCCTCAGAGGGACTCCCCGGTACGCACCAGGATCCGGTCGCATTCCTCGCACCGCACCACGTCGTCCTCGGCTGCTGCGGCATAGGCGCGCAGATCGGTCCCATTCGCAGCGATGCCACACGCCTCACATACCCCGTGGACGAGCTTGGCACATCCCATCCCGGTGCGCTCTCGTAGCGACTCGTAGACCTTGAGCAGGTCGGCCGGGATACCCCCCGCCTGAGTCTCGCGAGACCGGCGCAACTCGTCGAGCTCGTCGTCAATCCCCTTGAGGCCGACATCGCGAGAGGCCAGGACGGTGCGGATGTGGCCATCCAGCTCAATACGACGACGATCCGCGTCGGCGTGGGCGGCTGCTGCGTCCTCGACGGCCTGCATGGCCTCGAGCTCGGTGTCCTCCAGCAGACTGATGCGTCGTCCGAGATGCTCGATCTCCTCCATCAGCCCCTTCAAAGCTTTGTGGTCGGTGATGGAACCGGAGTCAACGGTCTTCTGATTGCGCTCCATGCGGGCACGGGCCGGCTCGAGGTCACCCTCGATGCGCTCCTGCTCCATCTTGGCGTCCGACAGCGCGGTCGACTTGGCGACGACCTCCTCCGCTAGGGTCCTGCGCTGGACAGCGAGGTCCTTGAGCTCGGCCAACTCCGGCAGGGTCTGGCGACGGTGCTCGGCCTGGGCGATCAGACGGTCGGTCCGTGCAAGATCGAGAAGCTTCCACTGATCCTGTGCCGCGGCTTTCACGCTGACCTCCTAGGTTCCGGGCCCTGTACCCGTTGAGCGTGAGCAGGCCCTGTTGACATGTGAGGCACAGCCTACCTCTCGTCGGTTAGGTGATGCGCATGGACGACAACCTGCCCAGCAGCGAATATGGTGTCCCGGTCCGCTGCGTTACTGTCTCGTGACAGTCATCCTTCGCCGGAGACACGACCGCCACCTCATGTCTTGTGGAGGAGTACGCCCGTAGCGGGGGAGAGGACTTCGCCAACCGTCAGGAGTGACATTCAGCTCACCTGGAGTTCTGGACCTCGCCGACATACTATCGAAGATCTCGGTGATCCTGATCGAGATCACGGACGAGACGGTCGTCGTCTGCCAGCACTTCCATGTCATCGACACCTACACTGGAAGTCACACCCATCAACCAGCGGAGGTCCTGACACACATGACCGAGACGAAGTCGTCAGATCTGAACGAACAGACGGAGCACGCCGAGGAACAGAAGGTCCCCAAGCGTCAGACCCCGTTCTCCAAGGCCTTCGTCGACTTCATCCCCACGGACTGGGCCCCTTACCCCGACGAACTCCCTGAGGCCCTCGGCTCCGTGCCCTCGGCGGCTGCCCACCGTGACGTCTTGGCCGCCCGCTTCGACGGGGGCCGACTCGTCATTCCGGCCGGACATCTCGTGCGCCGCAACAATGACTGCGACTACCCCTTCCGACCCAACACCACCTTCGCCTACTACTCGGGCCTGGGTACCGACCGGGAGCCCAATGCGGTGCTCGTCGTTGACACCACTGCCGAGACCCGCGACGTGCTGTACTTCAAGCCCCGTGCCCCGCGCACCGACCGGGAGTTCTATGCCGATTCGACCTACGGAGAGATGTGGGTCGGCAAGCGTGAGTCGCTGGAGGAGATGGCGGCCATGACTGGGCTGACCTGCCGCGACATCTCCCAGCTCAACGACGCCCTGTCGACCGATGACGTGACGGTTCGTGTCATTCGTGACGCCGACGAGAACGTCACCGCGACCGTCGACTCCCTGCGTACCAAAGGCTGCGAGGAAGCCGACGAGGAACTCTACGAGTTCTCCTCAGCGGCTCGTTTCTGCAAAGACGACTGGGAGGTCGAGCAGCTGCGCGACGCCTGCCGCAAGTCCAAGGTCGGCTTCGAATCCATGATCGCCGAGATTCCGGAGGCCGTTCGCAAGGGACGCGGTGAGCGCTGGATGGAGGGCACCTTCGGACGGGTCGCCCGTCACCTCGGCAATGAGGTCGGCTATGGCTCGATCTGTGCTGCCGGTGACCACGCCAACACCCTGCACTGGGTGCGTAATGACGGCGACTTGCGTCCTGGTGAGCTCATCCTCATTGATGCCGGTGTCGAGGTCGATTCCCTCTACACCGCCGACATCACGCGTACCCTGCCGATCTCGGGCACGTTCTCCCCGGCACAGCGTCGGGTCTACCAGGCCGTCCTGGAGGCCCAGGACGCTGCTGCTGCCGTCGCCAAGCTCGGACACGACCACGCAGAGATCCACCAGGCGGCCATCCGCGTCATCTGCGAGTACCTGCACGAGTGGGGAATCCTGCCGGTCAGCGTCGAGGAATCCCTCTCGCCCGAAGGTGGCCAGCACCGTCGTTGGATGGTTCACGGCACCTCTCACCATCTCGGCATGGACGTCCACGACTGCAACCAGGCACGTCGTCAGGACTACTCCGGACCGTTGAAGAAGGGCATGTGCATCTCTGACGAACCGGGCATCTACTTCAAAGAGACGGACCTGCTGGTCCCCGAGGAGTTCCGAGGCATCGGTGTTCGCATTGAGGACGACCTGTGCATCACCGAGGGTGAGCCCGAGTGGCTGTCCAAGGACTGCCCCCGTCAGATCGACGAGGTCGAGGCCTGGATGGGCGACATCTGGGGACGCGTCTCCCATTGATCATCAGCACCCGCCGCTGGTCACACGCACTGACGATGCGCAGTGATCCCGACGGGGATCAGCCCTGGAATGCCTTGGCCCTCATGAAGGGCATCTCGGCAACCATCTCCCGGGCCTTGGCAGCCACCTTGTGCTCGGCCAGCACCTCATAATGAGTGGCGAGAACCTGCTGGACGGAGTTGAAATCGCGCTCCCCACCCGACATCGCGTACGTGATGGCAGCCGTGATCATCCCGATGATGACGCCCACGAGAAGACCCGTCAGCAGCACCACGAAGATGGCCTCTCCGGTGGTGAAGAACATCATCATGAGGCCGACCAGCAGGCCCATGCCAAGTCCGGAGACGGCACCCTGGCCGAGCACCGAACCCCAGGTACGACGACCGGTGACTCGCTCCATCGTCTTGAGGTCGGTTCCGACGATGCACAAGTTCTCGACCGGGAACTCCTTGTCGGACAGCTCATCGACAATCTTCTGGGCCGTCTCGTAATCGTCGACTACAACGACCGACTGCGGGTATTCAAGAGTGAACATGGCACTTGCCCTGCCCGGCATCACACTCATCGTCACAACTACCTCCTTGATCTGGACCACAGTGTACGGACAGCCAGCGACAGTCCCCAGTCGTCAGGTCACGCATCGTCGCTGGCCCTCCAGGTAGATTGTGCGAGGTGAACAGGTCCCAGTCGGTATTCATTTCTCGGATTCGTGGCCTTCCCGTCATGGATGCCAGTGGCGATCAGGTCGGCAAGGCCAAGGACGTCGTCGTCCAGATGCGTATCCCTGGCCGCGCCCCACTCGTCCGTGGCCTCGTCGTCGAGCTCTTCGCCCGTCGGCGGATATTCGTGCCCATGGCCCGAGTGCACGCCATCGACGCGGTGCAGATCATGATCTCGGGAACCGTCAACACACGGGTGTTCTCCCGCCGCGTCTCCGAGAACCTCGTCGTCGAGGACCTCTTCGACCGCACCTTCACCCGTAATGGCATACAGGTGTGGGTGATGGATGTCTCGATGGCCCCGGTGCGCAGTCGCGAGTGGGAGATCAACGAGGTGGCTCTCGCCGAGTCCGGACGGGGCCGATTCATCCGCAAGACCCCCAGCAACCCGACCATCGTCGACTGGCGCGAAGTGCCCTCCCTGGTACTGGCCTCCCGGCAGTCCACCGAGCGCACCATCGCCGAGATGCACGAGATGAAACCGGCCGACATGGCCCGCGAGTTGCACGACATGAATCCTCGTCGTCGCGCCGAGGTGGCCATGGCCCTCGACGACGACCAACTTGCCAACGCCATCGAGGAACTGCCAGAGGACGAGCAGGTCTCCCTCATCACCATCCTGGACCGTGACCGCGCCGCTCACATCCTCGAGGAGATGGACCCCGACGACGCCGCCGACCTCATCAAGGAATTGCCGGACACCACAGCTCACCAGTTGCTGGCCCGCATGGAGCCTGACGACGCCGAGGACGTCCGCTCCCTGATGGCCTACGACGAGTTCACCGCCGGCGCCATGATGACCCCAGAGCCGGTCATCGTCGCCCCCGATGCCACCGTTGCCGACGCCCTGGCTCTGGTCCGCATCGAGGACATCACCCCTGCCGAGGCTTCCATGGTCTTCGTGTGTCGTCCTCCCACCGAGACCCCGACCGGTCGGTATCTGGGAGCGGTGCACGTCCAACGCCTGCTGCGCGAACCACCCTCGACGATGGTCTCGGCCATCATTGACACTGATCTCGAGCCCATGCGCACCGACACCCCGGTGGGTGCGGTGAGCCGATATTTCGCCACCTACAACCTCGTCGTGGTCCCGGTCGTCAACGAGACGAACCAGCTCGTCGGGGCCGTGGCCGTTGACGACCTGCTCGACCACCTGCTGCCCGCTGACTGGCGAGGCGACCAGATGGACGGTGAACTCTTGGAGGTGAACCATGGCTGACGGCGATCAGAGGACCTACGATGCCGATCGTCTCGACATTCCGGGACCGCGCAAGGCCAAACGCCCCAAGGTGCAGCTGGACTCCGAGAAGTTCGGCCAGTTCGCCGAGGCCACCGCCAGGTTCATGGGAACCGCGAAATTCCTCGCCTACATGACGGTCATCGTCCTCACCTGGGTGATCTGGAACCTCGTTGCGATCTACAAGCTGCGCTTCGACCCGTACCCGTTCATCCTGCTCAACCTGTTCTTCTCCACCCAGGCGTCCTACTCGGCCCCTCTCATCCTGCTGGCCCAGAACCGTCAGGAGGACCGTGACCGGGTGTCGATGGCCGAGGATCGCCGGGTGGCTGCCCAGTCCCGCGCCGACATGGAGTTCCTGGCCAGGGAGGTGGCCTCCATCCGAATGCAGATGGGCGAACTGGCCACCCGCGACTACCTACGCTCCGAACTGCGCGACGAATTGCGCTCCCTCCTGGAGGAGATTGAGGCCACTCCGGCGCCCTCCGGATCTCGCTGATCGGAATCGGTTCGCGACCGGCGAGTTGTCCGAGGGGCCCAACGGTGTGTAGACAAGTCAGCATGAGCACCGATAACCCGTTGGTCGAGGCCATTGCCGAAGCCCTCACGCACGTCAATGACCCCGAGATCAAACGCCCCATCACCGATCTCAACATGGTTGATGAGATCACCGTTGACGACCAGGGGCGTGCCTTCGTCCGCGTCCTGCTGACCGTGTCCGGATGCCCCCTCAAGACTGAGCTGCGCGAGCAGGTGACCGAAGCCGTCCGCGGTGTCGACGGGGTCACCAGCGTCTCCGTGGAACTCGGCACCATGACCGACGAGCAGCGTGACGCCCTCAAGGTGCAGCTGCGCGACGGCGTCCCCGAGCGCGTCATCCCCTTCGCCCAGCCCGGTAACACCACCAAGGTCATTGCGGTGTCCTCCGGCAAGGGTGGCGTCGGCAAGTCCTCCGTGACCGTCAACCTGGCCCTGGCCTTGGCCCGGCTGGGCCGCGAAGTGGGTCTGCTGGACGCTGACATCTACGGCCACTCAGTGCCCGACATGCTTGGCCTGGGTGAGGCCCACCCCACTCCCCTCGACGACATGTTGCTGCCGGTCCCCGGTCTGGGCATCAAGTCGATCAGCATCGGCATGATGAAGCCCAACAAGTCCGACGTCATCGCCTGGCGCGGCCCGATCCTCGATCGCGCCCTCACCCAGCTGCTGGCTGACGTCCACTGGGGCGACCTCGATTACCTCCTCATCGACCTTCCGCCCGGCACCGGCGACGTCGCCATGAGCCTGGGCCAGAAACTGCCCAATGCCGAGGTGCTCGTCGTCACCACCCCGCAGCAGGCTGCCTCCGAGGTCGCTGAGCGCGCCGGAACGATGGCCGGAATCATGCAGCAGCACGTCATGGGCGTCGTCGAGAACATGTCCTGGTTGGAGGTCACCGCCCCGAAGTCGGGCGAGACCTTCCGCGTCGATCTCTTCGGCAGCGGCGGTGGCCAGAAGGCCGCTGAGGCCCTGTCGGAGCGTCTGGGCACCGAGGTCCCGCTACTGGGCCAGATTCCGCTGGACGTCGATCTACGCAGCGGCGGCGACAGAGGAGACCCGATCGTCCTCGCCCACCCGGAGTCCCCAGCTGCCAAGGCCATCCACGACTTGGCGGGCACCATCGATTCCCGCCCGCGTGGACTGGCCGGGATGAACCTGGGAGTTTCTCCAGTCTGATCAACCATCACGAAGAATGGGTCCCCGTCAGTACTGACGGGGACCCATTCTTTTCTGGATCATCTGCGAGGCAAAATCAGGTCGCCTCGGTGTCGAAGGGCACCGGCTGGCTGAAGTCATGCACCGCCTCCGGACTCGACCCCGACGGCGCCTCCGGCAGCCCTTCCGAGTTGCGGATGTCCGCCAGGCCCAGGTCAAGGTCGGATCGAACGTCAGACAGGTCAGACTTGATCTCGTCAATGTCATCCTGCAGACCGTCCAGGACGTACTTCCGCACGAAGTTCTGCGGCTTGAGGTCTTGGTAGTCGAGGTCAGCAAACTGCGGCCCCAGCTCACTACGGAGCTGATCCCTCGTGCTGTTCGCGATGTTCTTGAGGTAGTGGTAGACGCGCGCCGCCTTGCGGGCCATCTCGGGCAACTTGTCCGGCCCAAACATGAGCACAGCAATGATGACGAGTACCGCGATTTCCGCTGGACCTGCTGTGGACATGCCCTATACCTTACCCCGGAACTTGACCTTCCAATGTCGCCACAGAGCTGTCACAGCCGAGTGCGATCCAGCAGATCGAAGAAGGTCTCGGTCTGCTCAGTGGTCGGCATGGTTTGGGGAAGACGGACCCCACCGACGTCAAATCCCTGGTGCGCCAGTCCGGCCTTGACCATGGTGACGCCCTGGGCGGCGAAGACTCCGATGAGAACCGGCAGGATTTCGCGGTAGATCGCCAGGGCCTCGTCAATCCGTCCCTCGATATAGGCGTCAATGACCTCGTGCATTCGCTTGCCGGTGAAATGAGTCGACGTCCCGACGACTCCGACTCCACCGACCGACAACAGGGCAGGGGTGATGGCGTCATCGCCGGAGTAGTAGGCCAAGGCGGTGTTGGCCATCACCGTGGCCGACTCGACGACCTGCCCCTTGGCGTCCTTGACGGCCACGATGTTGGGATGGTCGGCCAGCTCGATGAGGGTCTCCGTCTCGATCGGAGTCCCGGTGCGACCGGGAATGTCGTAGAGCATGATCGGCAGGTCGGTGGCGTCGGCAACGGTGGTGAAGTGCTCGATCAGTCCAGCCTGCGAGGGCTTGGAGTAGTACGGGGTGATGGCCAGAAGGCCGTCCGCGCCAGCCTCGGCAGCCTGGCGGGCCAGTTCGACGGTGTGGGCGGTGTCATTGGTCCCGACCCCGGCGACGATGGTGGCCCCCGGCCCGACGGCCTCGGCGACGGTCCTGATGACGTCAGCCTTCTCGGCATCAGTGGTCGTCGGGGACTCCCCGGTCGTGCCATTGACGACGAGGCCGTCATTGCGCTGCTCGTCAACGAGTTTGTGCGCCAATTCGCCGACTCGACGCAGGTCGACCACCCCTTCGGACGTCATCGGAGTCACCATGGCCGTGAGCAGACGGCCGAAAACGGGAGCGGACATGCGAGACCTCCTTGTGTACTTGGTGCCCATGGTAGCCACGAGATGGCCCCGGCGGGCTAGGCTGTTCGTGTGAGTCCAGCACAGCCCAGACATCAAGTCCCAGACGCCCGGTCGTGGGAGTACGCCGACGGCTTCGTCGCCCCCTCCCCTGCCTTGCAGGAGGCCCGCGAGGCCGCACGCGCCGATCAGTGGGAGGTGCTCGGCAACGGCACCACTGCCCTGCTGACCTTCCTGGCACGCACGATGCAAGCCAGCAACGTCGTCACCGTCGGTACCGACGTGGGCGTCTCAGCCCTGGCCCTGTTGGAGGGCATGACTGCCAAAGGCGTGCTGACCAGCATCGACCCCGATGCCGAGCACCAGGCTGCCGCCCGCAAAATCCTCTCACTGGCACGAATCCACTCCAACCAGGTGCGTCTTATCACCGGCACCCCACTGGACGTGCTGCCCAAGCTGCGCGACGACGCCTACGACATGGTCCTCATCAACGGTGACCGGCTGGAATACGTCGAGTACGTCTCCCAGGCGCTACGTCTGCTGCGTCAGAGCGGAGTCGTCATCGTCAATGCCGCACTGGCCAACAATCACGTCGCTGACCCTGACAACGAGGACGACGACACCCTCATCATCCGCGAGACCCTCGACTCGGTGCTGGAGACCGAGGAGTTCACCCCTGTCCTGCTGCCGGTGGGCGAAGGTCTGCTGCTGGCGATGAAGGGATGATCCCATCAACCACGACGAAGTGGAGTGGCCCCCCGGATCACCGGGGAGCCACTCCGTGCGTCCTGTAAATCGTCCCGATCAGTAGGGGACGGTGATTCCCTTGCCGACCACTGTCACACCACCCGGGGAGACGGTGAATCCGCGAGCGCGGTCGTGGTCGTGGTCCACACCCACCTGAGCCCCGTCGGGAACGATGACGTTCTTGTCGAGGATGGTGCGATGGATGGTGGCGTTGGACCCGATCGTCACGTTGTTCATGACGATCGACTCGTCGACACGAGCCCACCTCTCGATGCGGGCGCGTGGACCCAGCACCGTGCGGTAGATGTCGGTTCCGGAGATGATGCATCCAGCCGAGACCAGGGTGTCATCGCAGGAACCACGCATCACGAACTTGGCACCAGGGGCCTGCTCCTGCATGGTCCAGATCGGCCAGTCAGGGTTGTACAGGTTGAACTCCGGCTCGACCGACACCAGGTCCATGTGCGCGTCGTGGTAGGCGTCGATGGTGCCCACGTCGCGCCAGTAGTCGGCGTCCTTGCCGGTGTGACCCGGAACCTCGTTGTCGCGGAAGTCATAGACCTGAGCATCGGAGGCGTTGACGAACCTGGGGATGATGTCTCCGCCCATGTCATGGCGCGAATCGGCGGTGTGGGAATCGTCGTGCAGAGCCTGCACCAGGGCCTCGCGGCTGAAGATGTAGTTACCCATGGAGGCGAAGGACTCGTCCGGGGAGCCCGGCAGGCCAGGCGGATCAGCGGGCTTCTCGAGGAACTCAGTGATCCTGTGGTTCTCGTCAGCATCGATGATTCCGAAGGCCGAGGCCTCCTTGCGGGGCACCCGAATCCCGGCGACGGTGCATCCCAGACCGGAATCAATGTGGTACTGCAGCATGGCGTCAACGTCCATCCGGTAGATGTTGTCGGCACCGAATACCACGACGTAATCGGGATCCTGGTCGTTGATGAGATTGAGGGACTGGTAAATGGCGTCGGCGCTGCCGAGGTACCAGCGAGGTCCGAGACGCTGCTGAGCCGGGACCGGGGTAACGTACGACCCCAACATCGTTGACATCCTCCACGTGATGGAGATGTGACGGTCGAGGGAGTGCGACTTGTACTGGGTCAGCACCGCGATCTGGGTGAGGCCCGAGTTCGCCAGGTTCGACAGCACGAAGTCGATGAGCCGGTAGGTACCACCGAACGGCACGGCTGGTTTGGCACGGTCCATCGTGAGGGGCATGAGGCGTTTGCCCTCACCGCCAGCGAGGACGACGGACAGAACCTTGGGACGCGTCTTTGCCATGGCCCTCAATCTACCGCCACCGAGCCTCTGAGAGGCAATGGTTCGGGCCTTGAACGGCCAATGTCGTGGAGGGTTCCTGATTCGTTGACGACAAGGTCACCCCATTGACCCATCAACGCCGTCTTTGTGGGACGATCACGTCATGTACGTGTCCGTTCTGACCCGCGAATACCCTCCTACCATCTACGGAGGTGCCGGCGTCCACGTCGCGCAACTCGTCCCTCATCTGCGCAACCTCATCGACGTCGATGTGCAGTGCATGGGAGAACCACGAGAGGGAGCCACCGCCCATGCCGAGAACTACCCGGGGGGCGCCAACGGCGCGCTGCGGGCCTTCGGAGCTGACCTGTCCATGGTCGATGCGATCCCTGACGAAATCGATCTCGTCCATTCCCACACCTGGTACGCCAATCTCGCTGGTCTGCTGGCCGGCGTCTTCCATGACGTCCCGCATGTCATCAGCGCCCATTCCCTGGAGCCCGACAGGCCATGGAAGGCCGAGCAACTGGGTGGCGGATACCGGCTGTCCTCGTGGGCCGAGAAGACGGCCTACGACGCCGCCGACGCCATCATTGCGGTCTCCGATGGCATGCGCAACGACGTCCTGCGGGCCTACCCGGAGCTCGACCCGGACAAGGTACACGTGGTACGCAACGGCGTGGACACCGAGGAGTTCCACCCCGTCACCGGGACCGACGTCTGCCGCGAGATCGGCATGGATCCGGAACGCCCGTCAGTAGTCTTCGTGGGACGCATCACCCGTCAGAAAGGCCTGATCCATCTGGTGCGCGCCGCTGCCGAACTCGACCCCGACACCCAGCTCGTCCTGCTGGCTGGGGCCCCGGACACCCCCGAGATCGGTGAGGAGTTCAAGAAGGCGTTCGACGAGGTGAGAGCGTCCCGTCAGGCCCCGGTCATCTGGGTTCAGGATATGCTGCCACGCCCGTCAGTCCGTCAGGTTCTCTCGGCTGCCACGGTCTTCGCGTGCCCCTCGGTCTACGAACCGCTGGGTATCGTCAATCTCGAGGCCATGGCCTGCGCCACGCCGGTGGTCGCCTCCCGGGTCGGTGGCATCCCGGAGGTCGTCGTCAACGGGACGACCGGCCACCTGGTCGACGGGGCCCCGACCGACTCCTCGACCCCCGAGCAGGTCGCCGCCTTCGAGTCGGCCTTCGCCGCAGCGATCAACGACCTCACCCGCGATCTCGAACGCGCCGAGGCGTTCGGAACCGCTGGACGTCAGCGCTGCATCGACGAGTTCTCCTGGGCGCGGATAGCCGAGCAGACCGTTGAGGTCTACAAGGCCGCCATCACACGTCACAACGCGTAAGTACCCCGTATGAACACGGTCGTGGGGGGGGGGGGGGGGGGGGGGGGGGGGTGGGGGGGGGGGGGGGGGGGTGTGTTGGGATACACAAGTGAGAAG
>NZ_JBPPGE010000001.1:737576-787839 GCF_051303185.1 Cutibacterium nasicola
CCCACAAACCTCTCCCCCCCCCCCCCAAACCCCCTCCCCCCCCTCCCCCCCCCCCCCCCCCACGACCATCTCTCAGCCGTCTGCGTCAGCTGGCGACACCCTGGAGGCACTTGAGCAGTTCCTGGGCTTCGTCACCGGTGAGCTCAACAACCAGCCGACCGCCGCCTTCGACTGGAACGCGCATGATGATGCCACGGCCCTCCTTCGTGACCTCCATGGGACCGTCTCCGGTACGGGGCTTCATAGCTGCCATGTCACTCTTCCTCAATCACTGGGCAGTGGTGCAACTCCTATTATTCCGTATCCGGGGCCTTTCCGTTAAAGGTGCGCTCCTCAGAGTCCGCAGAACCCTCCTTCTGGGATGCCTCCACCTGTGCTGCCATACGGTCGAGCAGCTGATCCACCTGAGACATGGAATAGCCTCTCGGCACCACCGCGAAGCGGGCCGAACGCAGGTCATCGGCGCTCAGATCGCCCTCGGGCAGATCGGGGACGGGACGATCATCAACGACCGCTGGCACCTGCCCGAACTTGCCAGATGCTGCCAGCACCGCCAGCCCGATGATGACGATGACGAGCCCGCACAACGCCCACACCATCAGTGGTCTCCTTCCGAACGTTCACACAACCACGACTCGAGCGCTCGGGCACAATCGTCGAGGCTGGACAACTTGCAACACTCATCGGCCTTGTGGGCGTACATCGCGTCGCCAGGACCGAAGTTGAGGGCTGGCCGCCCCATTTCGAAGAACCGAGCCACATCCGTCCAGCCGTATTTCGGCATCGAGGTCGTGCCGACCGATTGGGCGAAGGACTGGGCCAGAGGCTTGTCCAGGCCAGGTCGCGCCGGGGAGGACAGATCGAGGATCTCCATCGTCCATCCGGCGAACATGGTGCGCATCATCTGTTCGGCCTGCGGGGCGGTCTTGTCAGGGGCGAACCGGTAGTTGATCTGGACCGTGGCCTCCGGGGGGACGACGTTGCCGGCCAGACCACCCTGCACCATCGTCGCGTTGAGTCCCTCGTGGTAGGTCAAACCGTCGACCTCCACGAGGTGGTCGCCGTCGGCCTGCCAGTCCTGCAGGATCTGGAGGATCGGCAGCAGGTCATGAATGGCATTGTGGCCCGCCCAGGATCGGGCGGAGTGGGCAGCTTGCCCCTCGGTCGTCAGGGTGAACCTCATCGTTCCCTGGCAGCCTCCCTCGATGACGGCGTCGGTGGGCTCCATGAGGATGGCCAGGTCGCAGTCGAGCAAGCTCTCGTCATGGGACCGCAACTTGAGCAGCCCGTTGTGTTCGGCGGCGATCTCCTCGGCCTCGTAGAACACCCAGGAGACGTCGTGGCTGGGCGCGGCGAGGGTCGCCGCCAGATGCAGTGCGACGGCCACTCCCCCCTTCATGTCGCAGGTTCCCCTGCCGACCAGGTAGTCACCGTCGTCGCGGGTTTCGATGCGGCTGGGAAGGTTGTCGGCCACCGGAACGGTGTCCAAATGACCAGCGACGAGGACGCGGGAGCCCCGGTGCAGGTTCGTGGCCGCCACGATCGAGTTTCCGATCCTGGTGACCGTCAGATGGTCGAAACCTCGCAGGGATTCCTCGACGGCGTCGGCGAGCTGATCCTCATGGAGGCTTTCGGAGCGAATGTCCACGATGTCGCGAAACAGGTCGCGGAGATCACCGGCGAGATCGAGTTGCATGGTCTTCACTGTACTGAACCGTCTGGCATCCGGGTCTGGACCACCTCGGTGCCGGTGCCGCGGGGATGAGTCTGATCGGCAAGGCTCTCAGCCACGTCGAAAACCTTTTCGGTGTCCAGGGACGGCGTCGGCTCATCGGCCAGGAGGGCGAGGACCAGACCAACCGCCAACCCGACGAGGACCAAGACCATGAGCGGCACTTGTCCACGATGTGTCACCCCACGTGGACGGCGCTGACACCTCCAGGTCGTCGGACCTTGCAACTAAACTCATGGTCATGACGCAGACGACGACTTCACAGACCGTCCAGGCCGACCGTCAGGCATGGGGTTGGGGACTGGCCACCGTCCACGAGGGCGGCGACGTCCTGGACACCTGGTACCCCGAACCCAAATTGGGCACCCCCGACGAGTCCAAGGCCCCTGACGACCTGTACCGGGTCACCGAAACCGGTCGCGACGCCATCCGCAACGTGCACACCGAGGTGGTGCGCACCGTTATCAATCTCGACGAGGCACCGGCTGACGTCCCCGACGCCTACCTGCGGCTGCATCTGCTGTCGTCGCGCATGGCCCAGCCACGCACCATCAACCTCGACGGTATCTTCGGTGTGCTTCCCAACAACGCATGGACGACCATCGGTCCGATCCGGGTGGCCGATCTGGACAGGGCCCGCATGCAGGCGCGCATCGCTCATGCCCCTTTTACCGTCCTCCTCGTCGACAGGTTCCCACGTATGGTCGACTTCGTCGTTCCCACCGGGGTCCGCATCGGTGACGCCGATCGCGTTCGCCTGGGAGCTCACCTAGCCGAGGGAACCACCGTCATGCACGAGGGGTTCGTCAACTTCAACGCCGGTACCCTGGGGCACTCCATGGTCGAGGGACGTATCAGCCAGGGCGTCGTCGTCGGCGACGGCACCGACATCGGCGGCGGAGCGTCCATCATGGGCACCTTGTCGGGCGGTGGTAAGGAACAGGTGACGATCGGTAAGGGTTGCCTGTTGGGCGCCGAGGCCGGAATCGGCATCTCCCTGGGCGACAATTGTGTCGTCGAGGCGGGCCTGTACGTCACTGCCGGGACCAAGGTGACCCTGCCCGACGGCAAGACCGTCAAGGCCTCAGAGCTCTCTGGTGCCGACGACATCCTTTACATCCGCGACTCGACGACCGGCGTCGTCAAAGCTCTCGGACGTGGGGACCACAAGATCGAGCTCAACACGAATCTGCACCAGAACTGACATGACGAAGTCCTCCCCGCGCCGGGCCCGGTCTGCCTCCACACGACGACCCCGGGGTCGACGTAAGCGCCTTTCCACCAGTCCGGCCAGGTCGACAGCTGCACTCGTCGTCGTGTTGGCGATCCTGGCGGGACTGGGCTGGGGAGGCCACGAGGTGTGGAAAGCCGTCGACCCATTCGGCACGGTCGAGCCGGAGGGCTGCCGGGTGACGGTGTCCGGCCAGTCCTACGACCTCGATCTGGAACAGTCCCAGAATGCCGCCATCATCGCCGCCGAGTCGATTCGACGCGGGATGCCGGTCCGCGCGGCCACCATCGCCCTGGCGACCGCCATGCAGGAATCGAGGCTGCGCAACATCGACTACGGCGATCGCGACTCCCTGGGGCTCTTCCAGCAGCGTCCTTCCCAGGGGTGGGGAACTCCCACGCAGATCATGGACCCGTGGTACTCCTCCGGGAAGTTCTACGAGGAGCTGGTGAAGTTCGGAAACTGGAAGGACATCAGCGTCAACGACGCCGCCCAACAGGTGCAACGCTCAGGTTACCCGGAGGCCTACCGCAAGCATGAGCCTCTGGCCGAGGCGTGGGCCTCAACGCTGACAGGGCACTCCCCCTCGGCGTTGTCCTGTGTCAACAGGTCGCCCGAGAAGGCGATCATCAACAAGCTCACCCAGACCGTGCGCACGGGGTTGGCGGACAAGATCGCCATCCAGACCAAGGGATCAACGGTGTCCTTCACCGCGACGGATCTTGTGCTGGCCCGAGCGGCAGTGGCTCTGACGATGGCGAGTACGAATCTGGGGCCGATTGATCGCGCTACCGTGGCGACGACGAGTTGGACCGCTGACCCGGAGCACTACGCCTCGTGGCGTGCAGCCACCGGCCCGTCCGCGAGTCCCGCTACCAGCGGCGCGGGCCGAGTCACCGGCACCGTCACCGCCCACAGCTGACTCTCAGCGAGCCTCGGACAACCTCTCGGCCGCGGCGTTGATCCTCTCGTCGGTGGCCGTCAGCCCGATACGGACGTGGTCAGAGCCACCATCGACGTAGAAATCACCCGGTGAACACAGGATGCCAAGATCAGCCAACCTGTCCAGGGTGGCCCGACAGTCCTCGCCCTCGGTCGCCCACAGGTAGAGCGAACCCTCGGAATGATCGATTCGGAAACCGGCCTGCTCGAGGGCTGGCTTGAGCACCTCACGACGCAGTTGGTAGCGCTTCACCTGCTCCCACACGTGGGAGCGGTCGGCCAGAGCGACCTGCATGGCCGCGGCGACCGGAGCCGACAGCATGAGTCCGGAGTGCTTGCGAAGGGTGAGCAACTCGCTGGTGAGAGCGGAGTCACCGACGACGAATCCCGCACGGTATCCGGCCATGTTCGACCGCTTGGACATCGACAAGCAGGCCAGCAGGCCGGTGACGTCCCCGCCGTTGACCCTCTCGTTGAGGACGGAGACGCACTCCCCCTCCCAGACGAACTCGCCATAGCACTCGTCGGAGGCCAGAACGGCTCCGGTGCTGCGGGCGAACTCCACCCAGGCCTTCATCTCGTCGAGGTCGAGGATGCGTCCTGACGGATTGGCCGGAGAGTTGATCCAGATGAGGTCGGGATGGCCCTCGACCTCATCAGGCTCGTTCACGGCTTGCACGGTGGCTCCGGCAAGCTGGGCGCCAACCTGGTATGTCGGGTAGGCGCAGGCCGGAATGACGATCGTGGAGTCCGGGCCCAGACCAAGCTGGCTGGGCAGCGAGGCCACCAATTCTTTGGTTCCGATGACCGGCAGGACGCTGGTCTCACCAAGCTGCGCGGGCGCCCCCCAGACCTGCTTCATGTGGTCCAGGATGCCGACTCGCAGTGCGGGTGTCCCCCACACCTGCGGGTAGCCGTGGGCGTCACTGGTGGCAGTCAGGGCCTCGGTGACGATCTGGGGAGTTGGATCGACCGGGGTGCCCACTGACACGTCAACGATGCCACCGGGATGGGACTGAGCCTTGACCTTGGCGCCGGCAATGGTGTCCCAGGGGAAGGTGGGCAAACTCTCCGAGACGATTCGGCGGCTCATTCGCCCTGAGGGGGCAGGGCCTCGACGGCCGGGTGGTCCTTGTGGGTCGGGCCGAGACGGGCAGCGCCGCCCGGGGAACCCAGTTCGTTGAAGAACTCGGCGTTGATGTCGAGGAACTGCTCCTGCTCACCGGGCAGGTCATCCTCGTAGTAGATGGCCTCGACGGGGCAGACGGGTTCGCATGCACCACAGTCGACGCACTCCTCAGGATGGATGTAGAGGCTCCGCTCGCCCTCGTAGATACAATCGACGGGGCACTCCTCAACGCAGGCACGATCCTTGACGTCCACGCAGGGCAGACCGATGACGTAGGTCACGTCTTCTCCTTGTTCCGGCCCTGGCAAGGGGCCTGATAGACATTCACCGTCATCATAGTGCCGCGCCGCGACATGCATCCCTCGACATGCACCGGCGCCCACGACCGTCGGACGGCCGTGGGCGCCGGAATCAGGTTGTCAGCGTGCCTCAGAGAGCGGCGACCAGGGCGTCAACACTAGCCTTGGCGTCACCGAAGAGCATCCGCGTGTTGTCGGCGAAGAACAGCGGGTTCTCGACGCCGGCGTAACCAGGCTTCATGGAGCGCTTGAAGACGACGACCTCGTGGCCCTCCCACACGTGGAGAACGGGCATGCCCGAGATCGGGGTGCCGGGATCCATGGCAGCCGGGTTGACGGTGTCGTTGGCTCCGATGACCAGGACGACGTCGGCGTCAGCGAAGTCGTCATTGATCTCGTCCATTTCCATGACGATGTCGTAGGGCACATGAGCCTCGGCAAGCAGCACGTTCATGTGACCGGGCAGACGTCCGGCAACCGGATGGATGGCGAACTTGACGTCCACCCCCTTGTCGCGCAGCTTCTTGGCCAGTTCGGCCACCGGGTACTGGGCCTGGGCCACGGCCATGCCGTAACCGGGAGCGATGATGACCGAGGAGGCATCGGACAGCTGGGAGGCCAGCTCGTCAGCCTTAATCTCGGTGATCTCACCGTCAGGGCCATCACCCTCAGCAGCCGGGGCATCGCCGAAACCGCCCAGGATGACCGACGCGAACGAGCGGTTCATGGCCTTGCACATGATGTAGGACAGGATGGCGCCGGAGAAGCCCACAAGGGCGCCGGTGACGATGAGCACCGGGATGTGGAGGCTGAACCCGGAGAAGGCGGCCGCCCAACCAGAGTAGCTGTTCAGCATTGAGATGACGACCGGCATGTCCGCACCACCGATGGCAGCAACGAGGTGGAAGCCGAGGAACAGCGAGGCCAGCGTCAACAGGGCCAGCGGCAGCCAGGCGATACCGCCGGAGACGTTGGAGAACCAGATGCCGCAGCCGATGATGACGACCAGCAGACCGAGGTTGATCCAGTTGCGGCCCGGCAGGGTCAGCGGCTTCGAGGGAACCTTGCCCGACAACTTGCCCCAGGCCACCAGGGATCCGGTGAAGGTCAGGGCACCGATGAAGATGCCGATCCAGATCTCCGAGAGCTGGAAGGTGCTGGCTCCGGTCCCCTCCTCGGCGAAGGCATTGAAACCAATGAGGACGGCGGCCAGACCGACGAAGGAGTGCAGCTGAGCGATGAGCTCAGGCATTCCGGTCATCTCGACCTTGAGGGCCTTCCACACACCGAAGGCACCACCGATGAGCATCGGGACGAAGAGCAGGACCATGGACACCGGCGAGTATCCCGGCAGCTTCACCAGCGCGACGATCGTCGCGACGATCGCGATGACCATGCCGAGGATGCCGTAGGCGTTGCCCTTCTTGGAGGTCTCGAATTTGGACAGACCGGCGAGGGCGAAGATGAACAGCAGGCCCGCGACGATGAACGAGGCGTTGACGAAGTTCACCAACGACCCGGCCATCGGGGCAATGAGAAGTGTTGACGTCATGGATCAGGCCTTCCTGAACATCTTGAGCATGCGCTGGGTGACTGTGAAACCGCCGAAGATGTTGATACTGGCGATGAGCACGGTCACCGCAGCGACGATCCGGATACCCCACGACTCGCTGCCGAGCTGGGTGATGGCGCCGACGATGATGATGCCGCTGATGGCGTTCGTGACGCTCATGAGCGGGGTGTGGAGGGCGTGGGTGACGTTCCACACGACGTAGTAGCCGACGACCACGGCGATCGCGAAGGTACCGAAGAGGGCGACGAACTCGGTTGGGGAAAAGGTCAGCAGGGCGATGAGGGCGATCGACAACGCCGCGACGATGCTGAAGGTCTGGGGCCACGGACGCGGCTCCTTCTCCGGAGCCACCGGGGTGGCCGGTTCGGCCTTGGCGACCGGTTTGGGCGCAGCGGCGACCTGCACCGGCGGCGGTGGGAAGGCCACCTGACCTTCGTGGCAAACCGTCATAGTGCGGATGACCTCGTCGTCGAAGTTGAGGACGAGCTCACCGTTCTTCTCCGGGGTGGCCAGCTTCAACAGATTGACGAGGTTGGTGCCGTAGAGCTGGCTGGCCTGGCCCGGCAGACGGGACGGCAGGTCGGTGTAGCCGATGATCGTCACGCCGTTCTCGGTGACGTAGGACTCACCGGGATGAGTGAGCTCGCAGTTGCCGCCACCCAGGGCGGCGAGGTCGACGATGACGCTACCGGGCTTCATGGCAGCGACCATCTCGGCGGTGATGAGTTTGGGAGAGGGCTTGCCAGGGATGGCTGCCGTGGTGATGATGACGTCGTCCTTTCCAGCCTGCTCCATGTAGAGCTCGGCAGCGCGGACGTTGTAGTCGTCGCTGGTCTCCTTGGCGTAGCCATCGGAACTGACGCCCTGATCGGAGTCGCCGGTGCGCACGTGCAGGAAGGTGGCACCCATTGACTGGACTTGCTCGGCGGTCTCGGGACGGACATCGGTGGCGTACACCTCGGCGCCCATCGAGTTGGCGGCGCCCAGGGCAGCCAGACCGGCCACACCGGTGCCGATGACGAAGACCTTGGCTGGCGGAACCTTGCCAGCAGCGGTGACCTGGCCACCGAAGGTGCGACCGTACGCGAATGCAGCCTCCACGACGGCCCGGTAACCCGAGATGTTGGCCATTGAGGACAGAGCGTCCATGGACTGCGCACGCGAGATGCGCGGGACCATGTCCATGCTCAGGCCAGTGATACCGGCAGCAGCAAGCTTCTCGGTGAGGGCAAGGTCCTGACGCGGGTGAAGGAAGGTGACGAGAACGGCTCCGGTGTGCATGAGGGCGATCTGGTCGTCGGTGGGCTCGTTGACGGCCAACACGAGGTCAGCGTTCCACGCCTGCCCCGGTCCGACGATCTTGGCACCAGCCTCTTCGTACACGTGGTCAGGCAGAGCGGCGTGCTCGCCGGCTCCGGACTCGACGACCACCTCGTAGCCGAGTTTGAGTAGGGCGGGAACAGTCGTCGGAGTCGCGGCGACCCGATTCTCACCCGGGAGTGATTCCCGTGGGATTCCGATGATCATGATGGTGACTTTACGGCCAAACGTCCTTGGATACGACATCGGGGTTGCACGTTTCCCCATGTTGGGGGTCATCTCTGACGAGAAATGGGGCACCGCCGATTGGCAGTGCCCCATCAGGTCGTCAGTTGCCCGGATGAGGCCCGTTCGGGCCAGGAGCAGGATTCCAGGGCTGCTGCGCGGGGGGTTGCCCCCATGGCCCCTGAGGCGGACCTGCAGGGACTCCGGGCTGTCGGTAACCAGCGATGCCAGACGTAGCCCTTAATGTCAGAACGAGTTGCCACACCTGCGCTGCTGCGGTCAACAGCACGAAGACGAGGAAGAACCACACCCCCGCCCTTGAGTTACCGTTGTTGCCGGTCGAGTTGATAACCCCCCCAGATCATGAACAGGACAAGCACCGCCGCCAGTACCGTCAGCACGATCTCGTAGGTGCGCGAGCGGAGGTGATCAGCCATCATCGCTATGACGGCCATGGCGAGGTACACCACCATCAGCAGGACCGTCAGCCGGACTCTCACCGCCCACTCGCCCATACCGTCAGAGGTGACACCGTTGAGATTCAGCGTTCCGAGACCATTGAGCGATATTTCGAGGCCGGCTCCGAGACCGAGACTGACCCACGGGGCCAGAAGAGCGACGAAGCTCAGCAACAGCCCTACGACAACCGCAACGCGACGCACATTGCCCAACGTGCCTCGAATCAGCCCGAGGATGGGATCAGGTTGCCTCGGCTGGGACGCAAATCCCGGCGGCGGGTATGCGGAAAATCCCTATTGGGGGTTGGGGGTGCACGGGTTGGGATTGTGGGGAGGGAATGGACCTTGTGGTGGATATCCCTGCCCCTGTGGTGGAACAGGCCCTTGCCGAGGAGGTACCGGTCGGCCCCATTCGGGGCCTTGAGGCGATGTGGTGTCCGTCATTCTTGAACCTCTCTGGCTACCGTCGATCGTCACGGCACCCGAAAACGTAGCGATGGTACCCCTCCCGTCGCAAGCGGCATCTACAACGAACACACGGTGGCAACGACGGTGGGTCACGCCACTTGCCACCGTTTCCGCGGGGCGGCGGGTATGACGTCACAGCGGAGGCGACCATCTGGCTCGACACCTCAGCAGGGGGGGAGCAAGGGGTAGGGCGCGCACTCATGACCGAACTCATGCGGCAGGCTCGCCGCGATGATCAGCCTGTCCCTCAACGGTCACGGGAGCGGATGCACGCCACCACCAGGCTCGCGGCGAGGCAGACGATCCCGAACTCCTGAATGAGAACGACGAAGTTGGTGAAGACCTCGGAGAACACCGTCACCCGAATGCCCCCTCTGTGCGCAATCAACTGGGCCGCGGCGGACTGGACAACAAAACCGGCGACAAGACATGTCGCACCGACGATGACCGGAGCCCGCAGCGACCGGGGACCGAGAGCAAGCCGTGGTCGCCCGACACCACAAATGGCAAGAACGAAGGAACCAGCCGAGAACCACAACAGGAGCGTGTAGAGGGCCGCTCCGACGATGCCAACCGCCTGAGAGTAGTACTCGAGCCGGACCCAGGAAACCAGGCATGCCACCACGAAGAACCCGATTCCTGCCAGGATCGCCCGTCCCGTCCAGCTCGGCCTCTCGTCGCGTTTCTGCCCACTGGGCTCAGCCATGATGTCTCCCCCGTTGAAGCGTACCTTCAGCTTGTACTCGGACGCGGGTTCTACGGGGTCGCTAGGGTTGCTCCATGACCGCGTACCATGCTGACGCCAGTGACCTTGAGTGCAAGGAAATCCTCACCTGGGAAACCTTCGGTGCCGCCACCGACGAACTCGCCACCCAGATCCACGATTCGGACTTTGATCCCGAGATCGTGATCGCGGTGGCTCGCGGCGGCATGATCCCGGGCGGAGCTCTCACCTACTCCCTCGGCGTCAAGCTCACCGACGCCATCAACGTCGAATTCTATACCAATGTCGAGGAAACCCTGCCTGATCCGGTGCTGTTGGCCCCGATGCTCGACACCGACTCCATCCGCGGCAAGCGAATCCTCGTCGTCGACGACGTCGCCGATTCCGGCCGCACCCTGGCACTCGTGCTCAAGCTGCTGCGCGGATTCGGCGCCGACGTCCGCTCGGCGGTGCTCTACGCCAAGCCGACCACCGTCATCAACCCGGACTTCGTGTGGAAGGCAACTGACAAGTGGATCGTGTTCCCCTGGAGTGTGAAGCCTCCTGTCGGTCAACGCTGAGTCAGAGCATCGACCCCGCCGCGACGACCACGTCATGGAAGGACACCGCTCCCGGATCGGGCGTGCCCAGGGACTTCTCACCCAATGGGCGCGCCCGACCGACCTTGGCGGTCACCTCGGAAGTGGCCTGAGCCCCTTTCTTCGCAGCCTCACATGCGGACTTCCATGCCTGCGGCAACGGATCCGTTGACGATTCCAAGGTCGCCACGAAGGGATCCATGGCGTCGACCATGGTCTTGTCGCCGACCTTCGCCCCTCCCAACCTGGTGACGGCGTCGAGGGCAGCACGAGCAGCCTGACGAATGGTGCCGTCACTGGCAGGATCCTCGTCCCCCAGGACCGCACCGAATGCGGTCAGCACTGCTCCCCACAGCGCACCCGAGGTGCCGCCAGCGTGCTCGGCCCAGGCTGAACCGGCAGCGTTGAGAGTGGTGGCGGCGCCGGCGCCATCCCCTCTCACCCGCTTTGCCTCGGTGAGTGCAGCCTGGGATCCACGCGTCATGCCGATGCCGTGGTCACCGTCACCGGCAACCGAGTCGAGTCGGCCGAGCTCATCGGCGCGCTCCGACAGGGTCCTCCCCACTTCTTCCAATCCCCTGACGACGACGTCGGCAAGCTCCTGGGACTCTTGCGATCCGGGAGCGGCAACCAAGACATGTTCTGCCTCCTGGGGCAACGCAGTGGTGTCGAGATCAACCTGACCGACAGCCCCACGACGATAGGCGGGGGTGTCGCACGCAGCCAGCCACAGCGGTTCGATGACTTCGTCGAGCCACACCAAGGTCAAGGAGACACCTGCCATGTCGAGGCTGGTGACGAACTCCCCCACCTGCGGGTCGACGATCGTCAGTCCGGCCTCCTCGAGACGACGGCTGATGTCATTCCACAACACGAAGAGTTCCTCGTACTTGGTGGACCCGAGACCGTTGACGATCGGGACGACGCGGGATCCGGAGTCCTCGGGGCGGTCGGCCAGCAAGCCGTCGACGAGCATGGCGGCCACCTCGTCAGCCGTGCCGAGGGTCTCGTCATGGATACCCGGCTCACCATGGATACCCATGCCGACACCCATCTGTCCGTTCTCGACACGGAACAGCGGGTCGTCAGCTCCCGGCAAGGTGCAGCCAGCGAAAGCCACCCCGAAGGAACGGGTGCGTCCGTTGACACGATCGAAGACCTTGACGACCTCGTCGATGTCGCGGCCTTCCTCACAGGCAGCCGCCGTCACCTTGAAGACCGGGAGATCCCCGGCGATGCCACGACGCTTGAGGTGGTCCTCCGGGCCGGCGGAGGCGATGTCGTCGGTGACGAGCAGGCATCGGGTGTCGATGCCCTCGCTGCGCAACCGTTCAGCCGCTTGTCCGAAGTGCAGGACGTCGCCGGCATAGTTGCCGAACCCGATGAGGACTCCGGCCCCCCGATCCGCTGCCTTGCAGACTGAATAGGCCTGTGAGGCCGAGGGCGAGGAGAAGATGTTGCCGCAGACGGCGCCGTCGGCGAATCCCGGGCCGACCCAGCCAGCGAAGGCCGGGTAGTGACCTGATCCGCCGCCCACGACGAGGGCGACCTTGCGATCTGTACGGACGGCACGAACGACTCCACCGAAGACCGGCCTCAGGTGGTTCGGGAAGGCGCTGGCGAGTCCAGCGACTGCCTGGGACGGAAAACCATCGGGGCTGTTCACGAGTCGGGTCATGGTTGGAACTCTCCTGTCATCGCATCATCGTTGATGGTGTTTTCCCATAATCCATGATAATTGGTGTCACCACAGAGTGCCCGGTGTGCCGAAAATGGGACAATGGAGCCGATGAAGGAGATCACATGCCTCACACCATGCCTGCCCTGGTCCTCAACGGCCCCGGAGACGTTCATCTGGCCCAAAAACCCGTTCCTGAGCCGGGCCCCGGCGAGGTGGTCCTGGCCGTTGAGGCGACGACGATCTGCGGCACCGATCTACGCATCATCTCCGGCGAGAAGACCACCGGGGTACGCTCTGGGGTCACCCTCGGCCACGAGATCGCAGGACGTATCGCCTCCCTCGGCGAAGGAGTGGAAGGACTGACCGTCGGGCAGCAGGCGACCGTCTCCATCGTCGTCTCCTGCGGCACCTGCCGAGCCTGCCTGGCAGGACGCGAACATCTGTGCAGCCGCTGCGAGCTCATCGGCTACCGGATCGACGGCGGGTTGGCTCCCTGGCTGTGCGTGCCGGCTCGAGCCGTCTCTCGCGGCAACGTCGTCCCGGTGGCTTCCGAGATGCCAGCCAACCGGCTGGCTCTGGCCGAACCTCTCTCCTGCGTCCTCAACGGGCATCGTCGCCATGGAGGGGTCAATCCCGGAGAGACGGTGGTCATCATCGGTGGCGGAGCCATCGGCCTGCTTCACGCCCAACTCGACCTGGCGTGCGGAGCCGGACAGGTCATCCTCTGCGAGAAGCACGCCGATCGACGCGACCGGGCCACTGCCTTGGGAGCTGTGCCGACTTCCCCCAACCACCTGGTTGAGGACGTTGCCGAACGCACCGACGGTCTTGGTGCCGACCTCGTCATCGTCGCCATCGGACACAATGAACTGGCCGAGCAGTCCCTTGACCTCGCTGCGCCCGGCGGACGGGTGAGCTGGTTCGCCGGCTTTCCCAAGGAATCGACGGCGACGATCACCCCCAACACCGTGCACTATCAGGAGCTCACGGTCTCGGGAGGATCAAATGCCCGACGCGCGGACGTCCACCGAGCAGTCGAGATGCTGGGGCGCGGAAACATTGACGAGACCCCGATCGTCACTCACACCTTCGGCCTGTCCCAGTGGGCTGAGGCCGTCAACGCGGTGCGCGGCCACGCCGGGGTGAAGATCGCCATCAATCCGCGGCACTGAGCCGCATCACTTCACAGCTTCACCGAGCCGGCCCCGGTGTCGGGGTTGCCGAATCGGTGGGTCGCCACCGAGACCGAGCGCCCCCGTGGGAACGGCGGCAGTTTGCGGTACGCTGGTGACGTCGTCGGCCCGCACAGCCAGACTGGTCGCGGTTCATCCGTGCTTCGACACTCCATTGATGTCCTGTTGCCAGGTGTGGACCTGTTAGACGGCCTCGGTGACCAGCTCAGCAGGGCGCGGGGATGCCCAGGTATCAGCGTCGATACTCATGGCACGACCATATTCTTGTCAGGGCAGCAACACGCCGCTCACAAGGGCGTGCAGATTCACCGATCTTCTGATGGTGCAAGAATGCCGCCGCAAAATATCCGAGAGGGCAGCTCATGACGCACACCGCCACCGAATCGAGCGCGGCGACCCACAAGGGCATCGAAACCACCGGAATCGAGGTTGTCGAGGAGTCTCAGCGCACCGCGCGCCCACGGGACCTCTTCCTCCCCTGGTTCGCCTCCAACGTGTCGGTCTTTGGCATGAGCTACGGAGCCTTCATGCTGGGGTTCGGGGTGTCGTTCTGGCAGGCCATGGCCGCCACCCTCATCGGCGTCATCGTCTCCTTCGGTTTCTGCGGGATCATCGCCGTCGCCGGAAAGCGAGGCTCGGCCCCGACCATGGTCCTCTCGGGGGCAGCCTTTGGCACCCAGGGAAACAAGATTCCCGGCGTCATCGCATGGATGACCTCGATCGGCTGGGAGACCTCCTTGGCCATCACGGCCGTCCTCGCGACGACCACGATCTTCCACCGGCTGGGGTGGAGTTCCGGGAACTCCGTCAAGATCGTCGCCGCCATCGTCGTGGCCCTGCTTATCGTGGGCGGTGCTGTGGCCGGCTACCACATCATCATGAAGCTGCAGGCCATCCTGACGTGGATCACCGGCGTCCTGACCGTCATCTATCTCATCATGGCCGTCGGACACATCGACTGGCATGCCGCGATCTGTCTGCCCTCAGCCTCCTTCCCGGCCTTCATCGGCACCCTCACCCTCATCATGACCGGCACCGGTCTGGGATGGACGAGCATTGCCGCCGACTGGTCTCGGTACCAGTCGCGCAAGTCCTCGGGATTCTCCATCGCCTTCTGGAATGTCTTCGGGGCGTCGTTGCCACTCATCATCCTCATCACTGGTGGCCTGCTGCTGGCGGCCTCCTCCAAGGACCTGTCTGACGCCATCGGTGACGACCCCATCGGCGCCCTGGCGACCATCCTGCCGACGTGGTTCCTCATCCCATTCCTGCTGGCGGCGATCCTCTCCCTGCTGGCCGGTGCGATCAACGGCATCTATTCTTCCGGGCTGACCCTGCTGACCCTGGGTATTCGCGTTCCGCGCCCGGCTGCCTCTCTCATCGACGGGACGATCCTCACAATGGGCACCCTCTACGTCGTCTTCGTGGCACCCAACTTCATCTCCCCGTTCCAGTCCTTCCTGGTGACCCTGGGTGTGCCGCTGTCAGCCTGGACCGGCATCATGATGGCTGACATCACTCTTCGCCGTCGGCCCTATGACGAGGCCGATCTGTTCGACGGGGCGGGGCGATACGACCGTTTCGACCTCACCTCGATCATCACCTTCATCGTCGTGACGATCTTGGGCTGGGGCCTGGTCGTCAATACCTATGAGGGAGTCAACTGGAACAACTGGCAGGGTTTCCTCCTCGGCCCTCTCGGCCTGGGAGGGCGTGAGGGTGACTGGGCCTATGCCAACCTCGGCGTGCTCGAGGCCCTCGTCCTCGGGTACGTCGTGACCCTCATTGCCCGACGCGGCACAGTGCGTCGCCAAGAGTCACGATGAGCAAGCCATAGCTGGAACAGCCGACCACCGACCCCATCACCTTCGGCAGGGGCCGCTCGGTGGAAAACCGCGAGTCAGCCTTGACGGTGATGGATCTGTACTCTCCGCGGATTCGGGGCGCCACCAGTCGTGAGGTGCTTTCAAGCCGCTCCCAATGCTCTGTATCGTCCTTTTGTTTGGGTACCCTGCCTTGTTTATGCACTCCCCGGAGACGACAATGGTTCTCACTTGCGTACTGGAAAGGGGAACACCACATGCACCGTCGTCTTCTGGCCATCGCAACCATCAGCGCCTGCGCCCTGGGCATGGCTGGTTGCTCCGGCAACTCTGGTCCCGGATCCTCCACCTCGGGCGCTTCCTCGGCCGCCGCTGCGACTGACAAGGTTGACATCGTCGCCTCGACCAACGTCTGGGGTTCGGTCGCCAAGGCCATCGGTGGAGACAAGGTCAACGTCCACTCCGTCATCGACAACCCCAATCAGGACCCGCACGACTACGACGCCACCGCCAAGGACAAGCTCGCCTTCTCGAAGGCCGAGATCGCCATTGCCAACGGTGGCGGTTACGACGACTGGGCTCCGAAACTCCTCAAGAGCACCGGTTCCAAGGCAACCCTCATCGACGCCGTCGAGACGTCTGGCCTCAAGAAGCCCGGCCAGGAGGAGTTCAACGAGCATGTCTTCTACTCGATCGACAGCGCTCGCAAAGTTGCCAAGGCCGTCGAGTCCGACCTGGTCAAGGCCTCCCCGAACAACAAGGCCACCTTCGAGTCGGGCCTCAAGAACTTCGAGTCCACGCTGGACGATCTCAAGGCTCACGCTGCCAAGGTCGGCGAGAAGCACCCGAACAGCACCGCCATTGCCACCGAGCCGGTGGTTGGCTACCTGCTCGAGGACATGAAGATCAAGAACATCACTCCTGAGGAGTTCATCGAGCAGTCCGAGACCGAGGCAGGCCCGTCGACCAAGGTTGTCCACGAGACCACCAAGCTGATTGCTGACAAGAAGGCCTCCATCCTCCTCGTCAACGGCCAGACCAGTGACGCCGTCACGAAGGAGCTGCAGAAGGCTGCCACGGGCGCCGGAATCCAACAGGTCGGCGTATGGGAGACCTTCCCGGAGGGTGTCGTCACCTACCAGGACTTCATTGGCAAGGCCATCATCGACATTGACAATGGCCTGGCCTGACACCCGTGGCATCACATCGCTGTGACAACTCCGGGACGACGAGGATCGAGCCTGCCAGACTCACCGACGCCAAGGTCGCCTTTGGGGACCGGGTGCTGTGGTCGGGGCTCGACCTCGTCGTGGAACCCGGTGAGTTCATCGCCGTTCTGGGGCCCAACGGGGCGGGAAAGACCACCCTGCTGAGGGTCCTTCTCGGGCAGACTCCGCTGACGGCCGGCACCGCGATGGTGGCCGGTCGTCCGGTGCGTCGTGGCTCGACCCGCATCGGTTACATTCCGCAGCAACGCTCCTTGGAGACGACGGCTCCGATTCGCGGCCGCGATCTGGTGGGCATGGGGATCGACGGCCACAAGTGGGGATGCGGCTGGTTCAGTCGCTCTCGACGTCGTCGCATTGACGAGGCCATCGCCTCAGTGGGTGCCACCGCGTTCGCAGACACCCCGCTGACGATGACCTCCGGTGGCGAGCAGCAACGCCTGCGCATCGCCCAGGCCCTCGTCACCAACCCTGAGTTGTTGCTGTGTGATGAGCCGTTGTCCAGCCTTGACCTGCGTCATCAGCAGGAGGTCACCAAACTCATCGACAACGCGCGTCGAACCCGAGAGCTCGGGGTGCTCTTCGTCACCCACGAGATCAACCCGGTTCTGCCCTATGTCGATCGAGTGGTGTATGTCGCTGGCGGCAAGGTTCGCGTCGGCACCCCCGACGAGGTACTGCGGTCCGAGGTCCTCACCGAGCTCTACGGCTCCCCCGTCGAGGTCTTCCGTCACGACGACCGGATCATCGTGCTGGCCGACGACGAGGGACCGTCGCACCTGCACGGTCCGCAGACCCCCGAGGACGAGAAGATGATCTGACATGGATTTCTCCACCATCATCAACTTCGACAGTTTCAGCCAGCTCATTCCCCTGGTTCACGGCTCGATCATCGCCGGTGTCATCCTCGGGGTCCTGGCAGGTCTCATCGGGCCGATGATCCATGCCCGCGACCTGGCCTTCGCGATTCACGGCACCTCGGAGCTCTCCTTCGCGGGCGCCGCAGTGGCCCTGTTCTTCGATGCATCGGTCACCCAGGGTGCTGTCGTCGGATCCCTGGTAGCCGCCCTCATCCTGGGGCTGTTAGGCGTCAAAGCCGCCGAGCGCAACGCCTCCATAGGCATCATGCTGCCCTTCGGCATGGGCATTGGCGTGCTCTTCCTGAGCCTCTACAAGGGCAGATCGTCCAACAAGTTCGGCCTGCTGACCGGACAGATCGTCGCCGTCAACACCACCGAGCTGAGCACCCTGGTCGCCGTCGCGATCTTCGTTGCAGTGTGCCTGGGCATCATATGGAGACCGCTGTTCTTCGCGTCGGTGGATCCCGAGGCAGCCAAGGCTCGCGGGGTCCCCATGCGGTTCCTGTCGATCGTCTTCATGCTGTTGCTCGGTCTGACCACCGCTATGGCAGTACAGCTCGTCGGTGCCCTGCTGGTGCTGAGCCTGCTCATCACTCCGACAGCTTCCGCCGCCAAGGTGACGGCACATCCGCTGGCCATGTCCCTGCTGTCGATCATCTTCGCGACGGTCTCCGCGGTGGGCGGCATCCTGCTGTCCCTGGGGCCCGGCCTGCCGATCAGCCCCTACGTGACGACGGTGAGCTTCCTCATCTATCTGGTGTGCCTTGTCCTCGGCGCGATTCGTCAGCGCCGCGGTTGGAGCCGTCGGGTCGCTTGAACCGTCGTTCCTCGCACAACGTCTTGTCGACGACTGTTGTCGACAAGACGTTGTGCTGTCATCTCGACGTCACCGTGATATCAACTGGGCACTGTGACCTGGTGCGGTACGCCGTCGAGAGGATGATTCATGCATCGCCACCCGGCCCGAGGCCTGGCCGCCACCGCCTGCGCCGCTGCCCTGATCTGCCCGCTGGCACCAGGGGTTGCTTCCGCCGGACCGATCACGGACGCCATCGAGGTGTACACCGGAGGCGCTCCGGTGCTGTCCACCACGCCGAATGGCGTCAAGATCACCGACAGCGGATTCGGTTCGGCCTTTGCCCATCGCAGCGGCGATCCTGACGACGTCTACTACGGTCTGACCGACCGCGGCCCGAACACTGACTCCGATGCCGACAATGAGAAGATCGAGCCGGTCAAGTTCCAGCCCTCGATTGCCAAGCTCCGTCTGGTCAACAGCCACATGGAGCTCGTCAAGAGGATTGGTCTGGCGACCAAGGACGGCACACCGATGAACGGTGCCGTCAATCCGGAGGCCTCCACCGGGGAGGCGATCGTCTACATCAACGGCTGGACGATCGCTCCTTCGAAGGCCGGCATCGACTCCGAAGGTCTCGTCGTCGCCCCAGACGGCAGCTTCTGGGTCTCCGACGAGTACGGCCCCTATGTCGTTCATTTCGATGCCCAGGGACGCGAGATCTCCCATCTCAAGCCCTTCGACGGCACCCTCCCTCGCGAGCGCACCCCGAGCCGTGGCATGGAAGGTCTCACCCTGACCCTCGACGGCAAGACCCTGGTCGGAACCATACAGTCGGCCCTGGAGACCCCGGATCTGTCCGACAGCTCCAAGAAGGTCCCCTTCGTGCGCATCGTCACCATCGACGTCGCGAGCGGCAGGACCACTGGGCAGTACCTGTACCAGCTGCACCTGAGCCAGGCCAAGACCTCCGTCTCAGAGATCACCGCCCTGGGAAACCACATCCTGCTCGTCGACGAGCGTAACGGCGACCCGGGCAAGGGCACCTTCAAGCGCCTGTACAAGATTGACCTGTCGAAGGCGACCACTGTCAACGACGCGAAGTCGGTCCCGGGGGGCGACCTATGACGCCGCCAAGGGTGGCCTGTTCATCAACGGCGAGTCCCTTGAGGGATTCTTCTCGGCTTCAACGGCTGTTGCTCCGAGCACTTCAGCCCCGGTTGACAACAACGGTCACGGCTTGCCGCACACCGGCGTCTGAACGATGGCGTACCAGACGAAGGTTGCCGGAGCATCGATGGCGGTTTGAGCAGCCAGCCGGATGGCTATCACTCCTTTGTCTACGTACTATCCCTCAAAACCGACAACCGAAAACGGGGCGCACCGGTCGCAAGAGCAGTGACTGTGATGGCGAGCACACTGACTGCCCACATGGCGACGGGTAGCGCCGCAATGGAAAGGTCGAAGGATTGATTCGCGTCGGTCGATCCGATCGCGGCATTGATCGCCCAACCAGCCAGAACTCCAACCACCAGTGACATCGACTGGGCCGGCAGGATCGTGACGATCATCTGCACCAAGAAGGACCTTCGCAGGATATGGGCGGGGGTACCCACGGCTTGTTGAGCAGCAATGGTATGTCGCATTCCCCATCGCAGTTCGACAAACGCGACAGTACATGCCACCAGGATCAGCAGGAATCCGGCCGCCAGGCCGCTACGCACGATTCCATGCTGTTGGATAAACGCCTGTAGGGTGTCGGGGTTCTCAGCCCCGGCATGGGCCGCATAGGACGGCGCGGCGGCGTGGAGTTGATCCACTAGCCGATCAAGATCGCCAGTTGTGGAGTCTGCGGTGAACTCCAAGAAGTCTGGAGTGAGGCCTGCCAGCCTCGGGTCGCTGCGAGCGAGGAGAGCGTCATCACCGTAGGTGACGGGTAGGTAGCTGACGGGCTTGATGGTACGGGCCGTAGTGTGTTTGTCGTAACCAAAGGTCCATGTCGATGGCGCGTCTCGCCTCATTGCCGGCATCCTTGGACAGGGTTGCGGATCGGGATCGAAGGCGGCCAAGTCGGCGCAGGATGCGGCAACAAGGGTATGGCCATCGGTGGTCATGTAGATCATGCGTCGGGGCCGGGTGATGCGCCGGAGGGCTTGCTGTTCGGTGGCGGTCCGATCGGTGAAAGGGACCTGGACGAGGACATGGCGGGGATCCCCCTCGGTGTCGTGGGTACCAGAAATGAGGAATCCCGATCCAAATCCGGCCAGGCCGACCATGATCGTCAATGCGACCACCATCGCAGCGGAATCCGGATAGTGGGCCCGGGCCAGGGCCAAACCGAGACGAGTGGGCAGTCTCAGCTGCTCACGACCGGCGCACCACACGATGACGAGGTGGGCTGACATGACGGCGCCGAGAGTTCCAAGCACAGCCCCACCCATGATGTATCCAGCGCCTCGGTCCCCCAGGCGCTGGCCGTCGTGAGCGAACGCCATCATCAGGCAAATCCAGCCTTCCAGACCGATCGCAGCCACGACGAGGAGAAGACCAACGATCCCGAGCAGATGACGCACCGTCCCAAGCCGGGCGCAGCAGCGCGGGGGGCGGCGTGAAGCCAGCAACCTTCGCAGGGTGCGACGGGCTAACCGACCACTCACGATCACCATGATGACGACGATAGCCAGCCACGCCGGCCATCTCAGCCTCGCCTGCCAAGGCCACCAGGTTAGCCCGAGCACCCCGCTGGTTCCGAGGACGTTTTGAACGGGAACGAACAACGCCAATCCGAGCAGAGCACCCAGGCCAGCGGTCCCGGAAACCTCGGCGGCGAAGACCTGGCCACACCAGTCGGGGTCGCATCCCATGCGCACCAACGTCGTGAACCGGTCGCGACGCGAGGCGGCCGACAGACTCAGCGACGTCCACAACAACATGGCTGCCGGCAGCCCAACCAGTCCGATCACCTCGATCCACGCAGTACGTGACGACACCCCAGAATCATCTATCCCGGTCAAGCCGAAGCCCTTCAGCTCGCGGCAACCAGCCTGATCGGGGGTGGTCGTAACCGAGAACAACTCATCGGGTGAAGCCAAGGCAGCCCGATCCACCACCACCGGATCGACCGTGCCTAAGCTGGAAACTTTCACGACCCCGGCGTCCATCAGCGACTTCAGACGCGGGGAAACGATGGTGTGACCCGGTTGGGGCCAGTGCTTCAGCCCCGGAGGCAGCCAGTCAGCGGGGTGGTTCACCACGAAACTCGTCCAGGGCGTGCCGTCGACCTGTAATTCCTGCACCTTGAAACCGGCATGCCCGCTTGCCGGCCTACCCGGAGCAAGGATAGGGGTCCGCGCATCACGTACCTCCTGCTGCTGGACGGTGACGCGGGGCAGGGTGATACCCACCGCTAACCCCAGTGTTGCCAGGGCCACACCCACAACCATCACCACTGATCGAATCAGCTCATGACGGCTCGCTCCACGGCTCAATCGCAACGCCAGACGCAAGCCTTTCACGCCGCGCCTCCCACGATCCGTCCATCGGCCAGGCGAATGATCCGGGCATTTTCCGGCAACGTGTGCTCATCATGGGTAACCATCACCAAAGTGGAACCTTCAGCGCGAACCAGATCATCCAGCAGACCGATCACGGCATGGCGGTTCGTAGTGTCCAAGGCTCCAGTAGGTTCGTCGGCCAGAACGACCGTCGGATGGTGGGCGAGGGCACGCCCCACGGCAGCACGCTGCGCCTGGCCTCCTGACACTTCGCTGGGCCGTCGCTTGCTGCTCTCACCGAGGTCAAGGATCTCGGCAAGGCGGTCGGCGCGCCTCAGTGCGTCCCGACGCCCAGTGCCAAGGAGCTCAAGAGGCAGGGCAATGTTGTCACGCAACGTGAGCTCGGGAACCAGCCCAGAGTTCTGAAACACCAAGCCGATCGTTCGCAACCGCCACGCCGCACGTTGTCTGTCATCCAGCCCGTACACATCGACATCCCCATGTACGACCCGCCCTTTGGTCGGCGCCTCCAAACCGGCAAGACACATTAACAATGTCGACTTGCCCGAACCAGAAGCACCGACGACCACGTTCACCGATTCCGGAGACATGACCAGCGAGACATCGTCCACTGCGGGTCGACTCGAATGGGGGAACTGCATGAACAAGCCATGACAAGCCAATGAACATCGATTAACCATCAGGTGTCCGATCCATGGGCGCCAGAGCGCGGTCATCACTCGCGGTACAGTCTTTCGACGCAGTGGTCACGATACCAATGTTCGGCGCACACTTGGACACGAAGATCTGCTGCACGCAGAGTATCCCCAGGGCTCACATCAGAATTGACACCCACCTTGCCGCCAATGTTTACGTGCCCGATTCTCCTCCACGAGTACCCTTGCTGGCGAGCATTGACATGGCCTGAGTTAGAACCAGTTGACGCCAAGGTTCCGGTGACCCTCACAGCCTTGCCAACCCAGCCCCGATGTGTCACTCCGTAGGTGTATCGACCATGAAAACTGACATTTTGTCCCGTATCGATCCCTATATTCCCACTAGTGGAAGCAAACGCACCAACAGCCATTCCGAATGTCAATACCACAGTAACCCCGACGACACCTGCAAGTCGCTTCACCACAGCCCCTCCGTTGTCAATTCCACACACCACTCTTGATTCGACTACTCACTATATTCAGCGCATATTATTATAACTCTCATAACCCAAACACAAACAAGTTCTTCGATATTGAATTCCTTCGTCTGCAGCACATTGTCCATTCGTACAACTGACCCCAGAGAACCCCATCTACAGATAGCCTCTCGCTTCTAGCGCCCCTACCCCCTCGACTTGAACTTATGCTCTGATATGCATAATTATGTATCATGCGGTGTTGACCGACACCGCACCTGCGAAGGAACGTCACATGAAATCTCTGCGTCACGCCGCCGGCACTTCACTGGCCGTCGTCGCTCTAGCGGTGAGCGGCTGCACCTATGCCTCTGAGGAGTCCGCGTCCCCCACGGCGGATTCCAGCAAATCCGACACCCCGTCGAATGCCCAGCTCATCGACTCCATCAAGACTGATCCCACCATCGCCGCGATGGTCCCTGACGACATCAAGGAGTCGGGCACCCTTCGCAACGGCGCAGCCGCCAACTACGCACCCGCGGAGTTCATCGACACCGACGGCTCCACCGTTGTCGGCCACGACGTCGACTACATCACCGCTGTCGGAAAGATCCTGGGCCTCAAGGTGACGACCGCCAAGGCAGCCTTCCCCAGCCTCATCCCCGCCGTCGGCTCCAAGTACGACGTCAGCGTCTCCTCCTTCACCATCACCCCAGAGCGTCAGAAGCAGGTCACGATGACCTCCTACTTCAAGGCCGGATTCTCCATGGCCGTCCCGAAGGGAAATCCGAAGAAGGTCTCCCCCGATGACCTGTGCGGCCACTCCGTGGCGGTGCAGACCGGTACTGCCCAGGAGTCCGCTGCCCAGCAGAAGTCGAAGGAGTGCACCGAGGCAGGCAAGAAGCCCATTGACCTGTTGTCCTACGCCTCCCAGTCCGACGCCACCACGAACGTCGTCGGTGGCAAGGCCGACGTCCTCTACGCCGACTCAGTGATTACCGGGTACGCCATCAAGCAGACATCCAAGCTCGAAGCCCTCGGCAACATCACCGATGCATCCATGTTTGGCGTCGTCACCGCCAAGAATGACGGCGGACTGTCCAAGGCCATCCAGGCCGCAACCCAGAAGCTCATCAACGACGGGACCATGAAGAAGCTGCTGGCCTCGTGGGGCACCGAGGACGGTCTCACCGAGACCTCCGAGGTCAATCCCGAGTCCTGATACAACCAACCGAAAGGCATCCAAGGTGGCCAACCACCACGCCGACATCCCCAATCGCATCCGGACCCGCGATGTCGCTCATCCGGGCACCTGGATCGCGGCCGTCATCGTTGCCCTCCTGGTACTGATATTCGTCCAGGGGCTCGTCACGAACCGCAACTACCAGTGGTCGATGGTGTGGCTGTACCTGCGTGATGTCAAGGTCATCACCGGTATCGGTTACACCATTCTGCTGACCTTCTCAGCAATGCTGTTGGGAACGGCGGTGGCACTCCTCATGGCCATCATGAGGCAGTCACGCAACCCGGTGTTGCGCGGTGTCTCCTGGGCCTACATCTTCGTCTTCCGTGGCGTCCCGGTGTACACCCAGTTGGTGTTCTGGGGGCTACTCGCGGTCTTGTACCCCACCTTGTCCGTCGGGGTGCCTTTCGGCGGCCCAACGCTGGCCAGCGTCGAGACCGAGAAGGTCGTCACCGCCCTGGCCGCGGCCATCATTGGTCTGGGCCTCAACGAGGGCGCCTACCTGGCCGAGATCATCCGCTCCGGGCTGGAATCCGTCGACGTCGGCCAGACGGAAGCGGCAAAAGCCCTGGGCATGAAGCCATCGCTCATCATGCGCCGCATCATCATCCCCCAGGCCATGAGGGTAATCATCCCGCCACTGGGCAACGAGACCATCGGCATGCTCAAGACGACCTCCTTGGTGTTGGCCGTACCCTTCACCCTCGACCTCCAGTACGCGACGAACGCGATCGCGAACCGCATTTACGCACCGATTCCGCTGCTCATCGTCGCCGCCTTCTGGTACCTCGTCATGACGAGTGTCCTCATGATCGGGCAACATTTCCTAGAGCAGTACTTCGGACGTGGTGTCAACGGGAAGTCCTCGTCGAAGCGACTGCGTCGCCAGGCCGCCATCCAGGCAGCCGACACCACGCACAAGAACATCGCCCTGGAGGTCGAGCAGTGAGTACATCCGCACCAAAGTCTGCACGCACCGAACCAATGGTGCACATCAAGGGATTGCACAAGGAGTTCGGGCCACTCCACATTCTCAAGGGGATCGACCTCGACGTCGGCTCCGGCGAGGTGTGCGTTCTCCTCGGCCCCTCCGGTTCCGGAAAGTCCACGCTGTTGCGCTGCATCAACCAGCTGGAGACCTTCGAGGCTGGTGAGATCTGGGTCGGCGGGGAGCGCGTCGGCTACGAACACGACCCTCTGCCGGACGGCCGCCTCAAGCGACTTTCTGACAAGGACATCGCTGCTCAGCGGGCACGAGTCGGCATGGTCTTCCAGCGATTCAACCTCTTCCCTCACATGACTGCCCTGAGCAATGTCATGGAAGCACCCATCAAGGTGTCCGGGCTGTCCAAGGAGGAGGCCGAGCCGCTGGGCATGTCCCTGTTGGAGCAAGTCGGAATGGCTGATCGCGCTGACCACTACCCCGCCGAGCTCTCCGGCGGTCAGCAACAGCGCGTCGCCATTGCCCGCGCGATGGCCATGAAACCCGAACTGATGCTTTTCGACGAGCCGACCTCAGCACTCGATCCCGAGCTCGTCGGTGAGGTGCTCAGCGTCCTCAAGGATCTCGCCCGCGATGGTATGACGATGATCGTCGTCACGCACGAGATGGGGTTCGCTCGGGAGGTCGCCGACCATGTCGTCTTCATGGATGGCGGCGTCGTCGTCGAAGCCGGATCACCCGATCAGGTCATTGACAACCCGAAATCTGATCGGCTGCGCGGGTTCATCGATTCAGTGCTGTGAGATGTCGCGGCTTCATGACACAGTGACAGCGTGAATGACGATCAGATGATCAGGCTCGGCCAGTATCTCAAACTCGCCAATCTCGCCGAGACTGGTGGGCAGGCCCGCGATCTCATCGCCTCGGGGATGGTCAGCGTCAACGGCGAGGTGGAGACCCGGCGGGGGCGTCAACTCCATCCCGGAGACGAGGTGAGCGTCACCAGCGGTGGCCAGACCGTCACCGAGACAGTCGATCTCACCGAGCCCGACGTCCCCTGGTAATGCGACGTGTCACCATGACGGGTGGCCTGAACTCATGCTCAGGCCACCCGTCATGTAGGTATGAGCTTTCCTGGGCCGATTTCGCCGCTTCGACCGTCATGCGAGCATCAACGATGCCAGTGCCGCATGCGGATATGCACTTCGCCGGGTTCACCGAACTCTTTAATCTTCGCGGGCGTGAGAGCAACGACACCCGACACGTACGACGTGATGCCACAAAAGTCCATTCCTCTCGCTCTGCTAAAGACAAAACGAACCTACGGCGACGAAGGGTCACTGCCTAGACATGACTCGAAAGCCTCTCACATAGCGATGATGAAACATCCCTGAATCAGGACCAAATTAGTAGCGAAGTGATTGAGTCCGGGACAGCGAGGTCAGGAAGATTCAATGTCCCGTCGCCCTCACTCACACTCATGACCTGCTGGTCATCTCCCCCTGCGCCCATGGCAGCGTGGGAACGGCATGAGCAAAGGCTCGCAAAATCTCCTCAGCACCTTCCAAGGCGTTGGTGGCCTCGGTGCCCAGGCCCGCCTCAATCCGTGCGGCAGTCTGCTGGACGCTGGAGTCGGTATCCAACGACTCCAAAATCTCGTTGCGCACCATGTTCCACAGCCACTCCCGTTGCTGCTCGGTACGACGCACCTGGAGGGAACCATCCTTCTCCAGGTAGGCGCGGTGGTCGACGACGGCCTGCCAGACGTCGTCCAGCCCCTCCTTGGTGTACGAGGAGCAGGTGAGCACCGGAACCCGACGCTTGTCTGCGTCGGAGGAGACAAGCTTCATGGCAATGGAGAGATCCCGAGCCGAGACTCGCGCATTACCCTCGTTGTCGCCATCGGCCTTGTTGACCGCGGCGACGTCAGCAAGTTCCAGAATGCCCTTCTTGATGCCCTGGAGCTGATCGCCAGTACCAGCGACGGTGAGCATGAGGAAGGTGTCAACCATCCCGGAGACCGCAACTTCGGACTGCCCGACGCCCACCGTCTCGACGAGGACGACGTCATAGCCGGCAGCCTCCATGACGATCATGGCCTCGCGTGTGGCTCTGGCAACGCCACCGAGATGACCACCAGAGGGCGACGGACGGACGAATGCCTCGTCACGGTTGCACAGGTCTCCCATCCGGGTGCGGTCGCCGAGGATCGAGCCTCCGGTGCGGGTCGAGGAGGGATCGACAGCGAGGACGGCAACCTTGTAGCTGAACTCGTCGATGAGCTTGGTGCCCATGGCATTGATGAAGGTGGACTTACCGGCACCGGGGACACCCGAGATACCGACGCGGATGGCGTCACCGGTGTGAGGAGCCAACAAGCGCAACATCTCGCGCGCCTTCTCGCGATGCGCCGGTTTGCTCGACTCCACCAGAGTCAGCGCCTTGGCAATGTGCTGGCGGCTCCCGGCCAGGACTTGCTCAACCAGTTCGGGGACGTCGATCGGCATGATCACCATTTCCTTCATCGGGTGGGTATGTCCACCGTACCGTCCACGGACGACGTTTACGCCTGAGGGCTCATACCCGGTGGATTTTGGTAACGAAAACGTTGGCCCCTGGAACCTTGCAAGGTTCCAGGGGCCAGACATCAGGCTCGTGGCCTGCCAGACTCAGTCGTCGTTGTGAGCGGCGAGCAGCTTCTCCATCAGCTCAAGGGCAGCGTCCGGAATGACGGTGCCAGGCGGGTAGATGGCGGCCGCGCCGTCGTCCTGGAGCTCCTGGAAGTCCTGGGTCGGGATGACACCACCGACAACGATCATGATGTCGGAGCGACCGAGCTTGTCCAGCTCCTTGCGCAGGGCGGGCACCAGGGTGAGGTGTCCGGCGGCCAGCGAGGAGACACCGACAACGTGAACGTCACCCTCAACAGCCTGTCGAGCAGTCTCCTCAGGGGTCTGGAACAGCGGGCCGACATCGACGTCCATGCCAAGGTCCGCGTAGGCGGTCGCGACGACCTTCTGGCCACGGTCGTGACCATCCTGGCCCATCTTCGCGATCATGATTCGCGGACGGCGACCTTCCTTCTCCTCGAACTTCTTGATGAGCTCGTGGACCTTCTCCGTCGACTCGGAACTACCGGCTGCCTTGCTGTACACGCCCTCAATAGTACGGATCTGGGCGGTGTAGCGCCCGAAAACCTTCTCCATCGCGTCGGACATCTCGCCGACGGAGGCGTTGGCACGACCGGCGTCGATGCACAGCTTGAGCAGGTTGCGATCGGGATCGCTCGGATCGGGGTTGGCGGCAGCCCAGGTCAGCTTCTCGAGAGCGGCCTGGCAGGCCTCCTCGTCGCGGTTGGCACGCAGCTGCACCAGCTTGGCCTTCTGCTCCTTGAGCACCTGGGTGTTGTCAACCTTGAGGACCTCGAGATCCTCTTCCTCGTCCAGACGGTACTTGTTGACGCCGATGAGGGGCTGACGGCCCGAGTCGATGCGTGCCTGGGTGCGGGCAGCGGCCTCCTCGATGCGCATCTTCGGGATGCCCTTCTCGATGGCCTTCGCCATACCGCCGGCCTTCTCGACCTCCTGGATGTGGGCCCAGGCCTTGCGGGCCAGCTCCAGAGTGAGCTTCTCGACGTAGGCCGAGCCGGTCCAGGGGTCGATGACGCGACAGGTGCCCGACTCCTGCTGGATGAACAGCTGAGTGTTTCGAGCAATACGAGCGGAGAAGTCGGTCGGCAGGGCGATGGCCTCGTCGAGGGAGTTCGTGTGCAGGGACTGGGTGTGCCCCTGGGTGGCCCCCATGGCCTCCACACAGGTGCGGATGACGTTGTTGTAGACGTCCTGGGCGGTCAGCGACCAGCCGGAGGTCTGCGAGTGGGTACGCAGGCTCATCGACTTCGGGTTCTTCGGCCCGAACTGGTGCACGAGCTTGGCCCACAGCATGCGGGCCGCGCGCATCTTGGCGACCTCCATGAAGAAGTTGGTGCCAATGGCCCAGAAGAACGACAGACGCGGGGCGAACTGGTCGACCTGCAGACCCACCGACTCACCGGCACGGATGTAGTCGACACCGTCGGCCAAGGTGTAGGCCATCTCGATGTCGGCGGTCGCGCCAGCCTCCTGCATGTGATAGCCGGAGATCGAGATGGAGTTCCACTTCGGCATGTTCGCACTGGTGTAGGCGAAGATGTCGGAGATGATCCGCATCGAGGGCAGCGGCGGGTAGATGTACGTGTTACGAACCATGAACTCCTTGAGGATGTCATTCTGGATCGTTCCGGCGAGCTGCTCGGGCTTGGCACCCTGCTCCTCGGCGGCCACCACGTACAGGGCCAGAATCGGCAGCACGGCGCCGTTCATCGTCATGGACACAGACATGCGATCCAGCGGGATGCCGGCAAAGAGCTCACGCATGTCGAGGATGGAGTCCACAGCCACGCCGGCCATGCCGACATCACCGGGAACACGGGGATTGTCAGAGTCGTAGCCGCGGTGGGTCGGCAGGTCGAAGGCGACCGACAGACCCTTCTGGCCGGCGGCCAGGTTACGGCGGTAGAAGGCGTTGGACTCCTTGGCGGTGGAGAATCCGGCGTACTGACGAATCGTCCAGGGTCGGAAGGCGTACATGGTGGCGTACGGGCCGTGGGTGAACGGAGGCAGACCGGCGTAGGTGTCCAGCCAGTCCATGTCGGCGTAGACGTCCTCGGAGTACAAATGACCAACCGAAATCTGTTCCGGAGTGGTCCAGGGCTCCTGCTCAGCGGAAGCGGCAGCCAGCTTGGCGAACTGCTCCTGAGCGTCCGCGGGAACCGGAGCGTCTCCCAGGTTGATGGAATCGAAACGGGGCAGGGTGGTCACTTGGCAACTCCCAACGTGTCCAGAGTGGTGGTCAGGACGTCAACGACGTCCATCCCGAGGTAGATGCGACCGTCGATGACCTTCTCGGCCTCGGCAGCGTCATCACCAAATTCCTTGAAGGCACCCGACAGGTAGACCAGCTTGGCGCCGGCCTCCTTGAGGGCCTTGGCGACCTCGAGGCCCTGGGCCGCGTAGGTCTTGGCGTTCGAGCACAGGTCTGCGACCTCGGCACCGGACTCCTTGAAGGCCTTGACGACCTCTTCCGTGGTGCCGCCCTCGCACTCGGGGGTCTCCATGCCGGCGATGTGCCACACCGGGGCGGAGAATCCCTCGCGGGGACCGAAGTCACGACGGGTTCCCAGGCAGGCCAGGAACACCTTCGGACGCTCGGAGCAGGTGGCGGAACGATCGACGAGGGCCTCGAAGACCTCGGCGTCACGGTGCTGTTCGAGACCGTTGCGCTTGGGAGCTTCGGGGTAGGGCCTGGTCTCGACGGTCTTGGCGTCGAGCAGCGGGAACTCGCTGACGGCCGTGATCGGCTGCTTGCGGGTGGCCAGACGCTTGGCGCGCTCGGCGTTGAGCTTGTCGAGCTCGGTGCGAACGTGGTCACCGGTGAGGGCGGCAACCATGCCACCGGCGGCCTCGACAGCCTGGAACTCGGCCCAACCGGCCTCCTCCAGCTTCTTGGTCAGGGCCTCGACGTAGAAGGAACCACCCGCCGGGTCATTGGCGCGGCCGATGTTGGACTCCTCGGCGAGGATAATGCCCGTGTTGCGGGCGATACGACGGGAGAAGTCGCTCTTCGGCAGGCCGATGGCGGCATCGAAGGGCAGGGTCGTGACGGCCTCGGCGCCACCGACAGCAGCACCGAAGGTCGAGATGGTGCCACGCAGGATGTTGACGTAGGGATCATCGCGGGTCAACTCACGCCAGCTCGTCACGGCCTCCTGACGGGCGCCACGCTTGGCAGCCGGAACCTCGAAGACCTCACCGATGCGGTTCCACAGGGTACGCAGGGCACGCAGACGGCAGATGGTCAGGAACTGGTCGTGGGTTGCGGAGACCCGGAAGTTGATGGAATCGAAGGCCTGCTCGGCAGTCAGCCCCTGTTCCATGAGCGCACGGACATACTCGACGCCGGTGGCGATGGCCCAGGCGAGCTCGTGCACGTCGCCGGCACCAGCGTTGTGGTAGACCGTCGCATCAACGACGAAGGCACGAGAATTCTTGTACTTGTCGGTCTTCTTGGCCCACTCGGCCATCGTGGACAGATCCGGGGTGCCGCCGTTGAGAGCGGCGAAACCGATCGGGTCCAGACCGAGATTGAACGACAGCTTGTCGGGATCGATGTCGGAGTCGACATAGACGTCAAGGAGGGCCTGTGCAGCGGCCTCCTGGTCGTCACGGCTCGAGACCTCAACCTTGGCCAGGTCGAGCAACACGTCCTTGAGGTCCCCGGCAATGTCCTCCGGCTTGATGGCGTCGGCACCGACGCGCAGCCACAGGGACATCACACCACGCTCGAGGTCGGCGATGATCGCCTTCCTGGTGAACTGCGGATCCGGATCCTCGTGAAGGGCCCGCACATCCCATGCGTCCATGACGCCAGTCCGGATCGTGGCGCCACGGGTGAAGGGCGGCACACCCGGGGCGCCGAGCTTCTCAGGGGCATCTTGACGCCGGTACATCGGCTCGATCTTGATGCCGTCGACCGTGCTCGGCTCGAGGCGCTTCATTCCTTGCTCAATGTTGAGCTCCTTGCCCTCGGGACGTCCCCGGTTCAAGACCTTGAGGACCGCGTCCTCCCACTGTTCGTGGGTGATCTTCGGAAAGTCCCCGGCCAGGCTCAACTCCTCGGGCATCCTGTCCTCGACGGACTTGGATGCGAGGTTGTCAGCATCAGTCATTCGTCAGACTCCTGCTTCGCTGCGGATGGGTGGACGACCTCGGTCGGCCCTCGAGACCTCGGACGCTGCGGCGCACGCAGGGTACGTCGCAAGCTCTGGCAGGTATTCGGACTCATGGGCACCTCGTCTGCCGACAAGTCCTACGTCACCGCTTCCCAGACCGAAGCCCAGTGCTTGATCGCCATCCGGTCGGACCTAAGACCAACTGGACGTCGATGGTGATGTCGTTCCCACTCACCGCTGCGGGGCAGTTCCGGAATTGCACCGGATTCCCTCTTACCGCCTTGAAACCCCCGGACGGGATTCCTTGGCACCAGCACCTATGATACTAGGCTGCGCACGATCGACTTGGCACAGCGGGGGTGCATGTGCACGATTGTGCGACCGTGCTGTGAACAGACGTTTACCGTGCCTTGCGGACCTGGGGGATTTGAGGCCGGTTTGCGACAGAGTCGATCCACTCTCGTAGGTCGGCATGGACGTGCCTGCGATTGACCTCATTGAGAACCTCATGGCGCCCACCCGGGTACAGGATGACGTCCACCTCCTGGGACCCGGCATCGCGCAATTGGCAAGCTGCGCGACGCACTCCCCTACCGGAGTCGCCCACCGGATCCTTGGCACCGGCCATGAGCAAAACAGGCAGAGCAGGCGGAGTGGCACGTAGAACCTCGGTGGAATTGGCGAGTTCGATGAGTCGTACCAATTCGCGGTAGAAGGCTGCGGTGCAGACGAAACCGCACAGCGGGTCGTTGTTGTAGGCGTCCACGACGCGCACGTCTCGAGACAACCAGTCGTAGTCGGTGCGAGCCGGCTGGAAGGCCCGGTTGAAGGACCCGAAAGACAAGGTGTTGAGCAACGGACTGCGGGAGTCCTCCCCCAACATGAGCACCTGGGAACGGGCAAGCCCGGTGGCGACGGTGCTCAACGGCCCCAAGGAGGAGCCTGTGCCAATGATGACCAGGCCGGTCATCTCGCGTCCCCGGCGAGCGGCCAGAACACGGGCGAGGAACGATCCCATCGAGTGTCCGACGAGGAACCACGGCTTCCCCTCAACCTCGGCCATGAAGTGGTCAGCAACCGCGGAGAGATCGTCGAGCAGTTGGTGGTGGCCCCGATCAGGGGTGGTCCCAAGTTGTCCGGTGGCAGCAGCGCGCGGTCCGTGACCACGGTGATCATTCGCCACGACGAGCCAGCCGTCGTCCGCCAGCGCCCGGGCCACCTCGTCATAGCGGGCCGCGTACTCGGCCATGCCATGACACAACTGCACCAATCCCTTGGTGGGGCGACCCGGCGCAGCCTCCGGACGCCAGACAAGGACGTCGAGGTCGGCTCCGTCGTCAGCGGTGATCGTGATGGTGTCCATGAATCCTCCCGGGGTCGTAGTTCCAGCATATTGAGGTCTCCCAGCCAGCATCTCGGCATCGCGGAAGAAGCGCCCACATCACCATGATCCTGTTCTCGCTCAGGGAGAACACGAGCAGAACAACGAGCCTCTTCAGGCCCGACGCTGTGTAGTGAGGTCAACGCCATGCCCGCGACGCGCCGCGTTACCAGGTTCGCGAGCATCACGTCACCGTCTCGTAAGGTCACCGCCCTAGACTCATGGGGACCCACCGAAAGGACGTCTCGTGAAGATCGCCGTCGCAGGACTGGGCTATGTCGGCATGGCCAATGCCGTGTTGCTTGCCCAGCACAACAGTGTCGTCGCCATTGACATTGACGCCGAGAGGGTCGAGATGGTCAACACCGGACACACGACGATCGTCGATCCCCTCATCGGGGAGTACCTGGCCCACCACGAGCTGGATCTGACGGCCACGACTGATCCGCACAAGGCCTATGACGATGCTGACTTCGTCGTCATCGCCACCCCGACGAACTATGACCCTGACCAGAATTATTTCGACACCTCGAGCGTGGACGGAGTGCTCGACCTGGTGCAGGAGCTCGCCCCCGAGGCGACGATCGTCATCAAGTCAACGATCCCGGTGGGCTTCGTCGAGGGGATTCGCAAGGAGCGCCCCGGCCTTGACGTCATCTTCTCTCCGGAGTTCCTCCGCGAGGGCAAGGCTCTCTACGACAACCTCCATCCGTCACGGATCGTCGTCGGGTCGGACTCGGCCAAGGCCCACCTCTTCGCCGATCTCATGGCCGCCGGGGCGGTCGACACCGGCATCCCGGTGCTCTTCGTCGGGGCCACCGAGGCCGAGGCCATCAAGCTGTTCGCCAACACTTACCTGGCGATGCGGGTCTCCTTCTTCAACGAGCTCGACACCTATGCCTCTCAGCGTGGGCTGTCCACCCGTCAGGTCATTGACGGGGTCTGCCTGGACCCCCGCATCGGCAGCCACTACAACAACCCGTCCTTCGGTTATGGCGGCTACTGCCTGCCCAAGGACACCCGTCAGCTGCTGGCCAACTACCAGGACGTCCCCCAGACCCTCATCCAGGCCATCGTTGACTCCAACACGGTGCGCAAGGACTTCATCGCCTCGGACATCATCGCCAAGGATCCGAGGCGAGTCGGCATCTTCCGTCTGGTCATGAAGGCTGGCTCGGACAACTTCCGCTCCTCGTCGATCCAAGGGGTCATGAAGCGCATCAAGGCCAAGGGCATTGAGGTCGTCGTCTACGAGCCGACCTTCGAGGGCAACGAGTTCTTCCACTCGAAGGTCACCAAAGACCTCGAGACGTTCAAGGCCGGCTGCGACGTCATCATCGCCAATCGAATGTCGCTCGAGCTGGCTGACGTCGCCGAGAAGGTCTACACCCGAGACCTCTTCGGCGGTGACTGAGCCTCAGGCTCGGCTGGACCAGATGACCTCACCAGCCTCGCGAATGAGGGCCGAGCAGCCATCACGCACGTCGAGCTCGACGATGAGGGGCTCGGCCCCGGGGACACCGCTACGGTAGACGTAACGCTCGTTGGTCAGGTCAAGGGACTCGGTACGCGCGTCGACGAGCCAGGGATGACGGCGGCGCAGGCCGAGCAGGTCTTGGTGGGCACGCAGGGTCTCGGCGCCCAGGTTGGACAGCTCCGCCGGGCTGGCCGGGAACACCGGACGGATGTCATCGTCGCCTCCGAGCCTCTTCTCCTTGATCCCGCGGTAGGCCAGCTCGTCCCCGTAGTAGATGAGCGGGATGCCGCCAGTAGTGGCCAGCACCGCTGTCGCGACGATCGCACCATCCTGCTCCACCTTCGAGGCGATGCGGGTGACGTCATGATTGCCGACGAAGGTCATCGGGGTGAAGGAATCGGAGAACTCGTTGTGACGCCCCAGGGCATGATCAAGTTCGAAGAAGTTACGGGATTCGATGGACGACCACGTCGCCTTCCACAATTCGTACTGGGTCACCGAATCCATGCCGGAGGCCTTGACGATCCCCGCGTAATCGCCATGGATGACCTCACCGAAGATCCACACGTCGGGGTGCTTCTTGTGTACCGACGGCAGAACCTCTGCCCAGAACTCCGGAGTGACGGAGTAAGCGGCGTCGAGACGCCAGCCATCCACGCCCCGGTCGCACCAATGGTTCATGACCCGGGCAACGAGGTCACGCACAGCGGGGTCCCCGTGGTTGAACGCGACGAGGTCATCGTGGCCCTCGAACACGTCGAGTTGGCCGTCACACCACCGGACCATCCGTCCAGCATCGGTGTCCGGGCCAGCAGTCAAGGCATCCTGCACGATCTGACTACGACGTGAGACGTGGTTGAACACTCCATCGAGGAGCACCGACAGACCGTGGGAGTGGGCGGCCTGAACAAGATGGTCGAAGTCGGCGTCGTCTCCAAGGCGAGGATCGATGGCGAAGTAGTCCAAGGTGTCGTAACCATGGCTGGTCGAGGCGAAGATCGGCCCCAGGGCCAGGCCGGAGCACCCGAGCGACACCGCATGATCGAGCCAGGCCTCCAGATGTCCGAGACGATGCCTCACCTCGTCGGACTCGAGTCGCATGGGAGCCCCCACGAATCCCAGGGGATAGACGTGCCAACCAATGAGATGGTCAACCCATCCGGGACGTTGAGCCATGATGCCTCCGTTCGCCGTCACCACAGCCGTTCGACTGCAACTGTTCCATCATGTCAGTCGTGGTCGAAGTCTGCGGTGGAAAGGTCTGCACGAGGCGCCTTGGTGACGAGTTTGTGACCAAGCCACAGTGCCAGGAATGCCGGAATGGTGATGTACGCGACAACCATCCCGGTGATATCGCCGCTGAGGACGGCATCACGGCCCTGCCCCAGGGTGACGATGACGCACAGCACACCCGCAACGATCGGACCGGCCGGGTACCAGCGCGCCCGATATGGCAACTCGGACAGGTCATGTCCCTGTGCGAGGAAGGCGCGACGGAACTGCATGTGGCACACCGCGATGCCAATCCACGCGATGAATCCGCACAGCCCGGAGATGTTGACCAACCAGGTGTAGGCCTGGCCAGACCCGACCAAAGACGTGGCGAAGCAGGCCGCACCGACGAGCGTGGTGACGATGAGTGCCGGGACCGGGACACCGCGTCGATTCGTGGTGGCGAGGACGTGTGGAGCCTTACCCTCTCGCGCCAATGCGTAGAGCATCCGCGTCGATGCGTACAGGCCGGAGTTTCCGGCCGAGAGCACCGAGGTGAGGATGACGGCGTTCATAACGGCTGCAGCCGCGGCCACTCCGGCTCGCTTGAGCACAAGGGTGAAGGGACTGACGGCGACGTCAGTGACCTCACCGGCGAGCAGGTTCGGATCGGTGTAAGGCAGCAGCACACCGATGACCGCGATGGCGCCGATGTAGAAGATCATGATTCGCCAGAAGATCTGCTTGGTGGCCTGGGGAACTGCCGTGCCCGGGTCCTTCGCCTCCCCCGCCGCGATGCCGATGAGCTCGGTGCCCTGGAACGAGAATCCAGCAACGAGGAACACCGTCATGATGCCGCCGAAGCCGTTGACGAAGGGGGCATCACCGTGATGCCAATTGGAGACTCCCGGGGAGTTCCCCATGATCCCCGCGATCATGAGGATGCCGAGGACCAGGAAGACGAGGACTGCCGTCACCTTGATGATGGCGAACCAGAACTCTCCCTCGCCGTAGGCCCGCGCGGACAGCACGTTCAGCAGGAAGAGTAGGGCCAGGAATCCGGCTGACCATATCCACGACGGCACATTCGGGCACCAATACGCCATGACGATCGAGGCGGCAGCGAGCTCGGCGGCCACCGTGATGGCCCAGTTGAACCAGTAGTTCCAGCCCAGCGCGAAGCCGAAGGACGGTGAGACGAATCTGGTCGCGTAGGTCTCGAAGGCGCCCGGTACCGGAAGATAGGAACTCATCTCCCCCAAGGACTGCATGAGCAGGAAGACCATCAGTCCCATGGCCAGGTAAGCCACGAGGGCGCCTCCTGGACCCGCCTGGGAGATGGTGGCACCGGATGCCACGAAGAGCCCGGTGCCGATGGCTCCGCCAATCGCGATCATGTTCATGTGACGCGAGGAGAGCCCGCGCTTCAATTCGCCGTCCATGGTGGTCCTCAGTTAGGAGCGCCCCGCCCTTCTGGACGCGGTTTTGGTCACTGTACCGCCCTCAGACGCCCCCATGCCCCATACTCCGTATGTTGGTACATGACACAAAGCAGAGGGCGCCCGACATCTCGTCGGAACACCCCCTGGAATGGGCTGTGGCTCAGACCTTCTTGGCGGCCTCGAGAGCAGCGTCGTAATCGGGCTCGGTGGTGATCTCGTCCACCAGCTGGGTGTAGGTCACCTTACCCTCGGGGTCCACGACGATGACGGCGCGGGCGAGCAGATGACGCATCGGACTGTCGGCGAGGGTGACGCCGAGATCCTTGCCGAAATGGGAGCGGAAGGCCGAGGCGACGACGACGTTCTCAATGCCCTCGGCGCCGCAGAAGCGGGCCTGGGCGAAGGGAAGGTCACGGGACACGCACAGCACGGTGGTGTCGTCGAGTCCGGCAGCCTTCTCGTTGAAGGTGCGCACACTCTTCGCGCAGACACCAGTGTCGAGGCTCGGGAAGATGTTGAGGACGAGCTTGTTACCCTTGAGCTCGTCGCTGGTCAGCTCCGACAGATCGGTCTTGACAAGGGTGAACGATGGGAGATCGGATCCAACTCGAGGCAGGTCGGCGACGGTGTTGACGGTTTGTCCCTTGAAAGCAGTAGTGGCCATATTCACACTTTATGCGGATACCGTCCCCAACCACGACGTTCTGAGAGGCATTCAGTCCCGAGTGAACAACTCCGACGCCGCATCCAGGACACACACCTCATCATGGGACAAGGTGAGATCGGTGGCCGCGAGCAGTGGCCCAAGCTGATCCACGGTGCGCGCCGAGGCAATGGGGGCGGTGACCCCCTTGGCAATCAACCACGCCAGCGAGACCGACGCCACCTCGACGCCGTGGTCACCGGCGATTTCTCGCAGCTGATCGAGGACCGCGAAGGCCGCCTGCGCATGCTCGTCGTCAGGCAGATAGGCCGCCATCATCGATTCCCGGGCGACGCCGTGGAGATCGTCACGAGTGGAGTACTTGCCCGTCAGGAAGCCCGATGCCAGCGAGAAGTACGGAAAGAGAGCCAGGTTGTACTCGCTGGCGAGCTGGCCGTAACCCTGAGGGGCCTCAACGTCGGCGCGGTGCAGCAGGTTGTACTGAGGCTGCAGGGCTACCGGACTCGCCAGTCCCTCATGCTCGGCCACCTCGAGCCACTTCTGCTCCCGGCTCACCGAGAAGTTCGACAGACCGACCCAACGCACCTTGCCGGCCTTGACGAGCTTGTCGAAGGCCCTTGCCATGTCCTCGATCTGCTGGTTGTCGTCGTCGTAATGGGCGTAGTAGAGATCGATGTGGTCGGTGTGGAGCCTCACCAGGGAGGCATCGACAGCAGCCGAGATGTTCTCAGCGGACAGCCCCCTGAACTCGGGGTGGGTGGCCACCTTCGTCGCGATGAGGATGTCGTCGCGATGGCCGCCTTTCTCGAGCCATGATCCGATGATCGTCTCTGATTCACCGCCCACATTCCCCTCGGCCCAGTGGGAATAGCCGTCAGCGGTGTCGACCAGCGAGCCCCCGGCGCCGAGGAAGGCGTCCAGGATGGCGTGGGAGTCGTGCTCGTCGGCAGTCCAGCCGAAGGTATTGGCTCCCAACACCAGCGGCCTGATGTCCAGATCGGTGCCAGGGATGCGAGTCATGAGGCCTCCTCGTCGGCCCCGGGATCAGGAACGGTCGACCAGATCGATGTCGACCATGATCTCGGTGGCAATGGATTCCAATTCCGAGCGTAGGTCCTCAAGGGTCGTCGCGTTGGTGATTCGGCATTGCACCCTCGCCTCGAAGAGAATTCCGTCACCCATCGGGGCCTCGCGCAGGCCTGTGGACATGTCGTCAATGGTGACACCGAGACGGGCCATGGTGGCCGTCACCTTGTGAATGATTCCTGGATGGTCGTGACCGACGAGATGAACCACCAAGATGGCCTCGTTCTCGTCGTCTTGTGGGGTGGTGTCGGTGACGGTGAGACGGAGACCCCTGGCCTCCAGGCTTCCAAGATCAGCCTTGAGGGGCTCAACCTTGGACGCGTCGACGTCGACGAGGACGATTCCGGCGAAGGCGCCGGCGAGTCGGGCCATACGGCTATCGAGCCAGTTACCGTCGTAGTTGGCAATGGTTTCTGACAGATCGGAGACAAGCCCGGCACGGTCCGCGCCGACCGCAGTGAGAAGGAGCTGAGTCATGGCTCAAGTCTACGCGACCCCGGTCACCAGCGGGCCCTGGTGGTGGCAGTGGGGCCGTCAAACTCTGTGAAACCGGCGTCAACAACCCTCACACGAGCAACATCGGCGTCCCAATGTTCAACTGTGGGCGTGACGACGCGAACTCGGAACCCGTCACGGCGCCAGCTCTCCAAGGCCTGGCGGTCATCGTCACTGCCGGAGCTCATGGCCTCATGGGCGAGCTGCCCAGCGTGACCACACTGCGCACATGCCTTACCGGTCGTCATCTCGATGCGCGGATTGATTTCTATCGTGACAATGGCTCCAGTCGTGGCGGAATCGCCATTGGAAGGAAGATGGGTGCCAGCTACCTGAAGTTTGTCGATCTGCTTGGGCTGGGGGTGCACCCGGGCCGGGACGAAGGCCCGCACCTTCGCTGGACCTGTTTCGGCTGGCGCGTCAACGGGTGGGTCCTGGCAGACGGTGATGCCGTCAAGGACCTGGACGTCGTCCCACCTCTTGCCGGAAGCACGCCGAACGATCTTACGGATGCGCTTGTCGGACCACTGTTGCACGGCGTCATACCACGGGCCTCCCGGTTGAGCACGGGGGTCGTCGAGGAGGGAGACGACGGCGCGCGCCGCCGCCTCGCAAGCATCTACTTCGCGCGCCGGATGGCGTTTGTCACGAAGCAATACCAGCTGCATAGCCCAAGGATCGGGTTCGTGAGCGGGTGTGGTCACTCGTGGCAGGCTACTCGCCTGATCCTGCGAGACGCGAAGGTGGTCGTCGCCACCGCCACACATCTGCAAGACTCGACGACGTGCGGAGCATTGTCTGGGACATGGGCGGAACGCTCATCGACACGTACCCGGAGGTCGATCAGACCCTTGCGGATGTCGTGTGGGCCGAGCCGAACAGGGAGCAACTAGCAGAGGTGGCACAGCTGAGGTCGGAGTCGATAGCCCACGCCATCGAGGTCTTAGCCGAACAGTATGACGTCTCTTCCGAGCTGCTCGACGATGCCTACACCTTGTTGAAGAAGAAGTGGGCGCACGATCCCGCCCCGCTGATGGCTGGAGCAGCAGAGGTCATGGCGGCCGTGCGGCGCGGTGGTGGCCTCAACCTCGTCGCCACCCATCGTGATCGCGCCAGCGCCGAGAACCTCTTCCACGCCCTGGGAGTGCAGGTGGACGACCTCGTGTGCGCCCCTGATGGTTTCGCACGCAAACCTGACCCCCAGATGAATCTGGTACTCATGGAGCGTCATGGGCTGGATCCGTCCGAGGTCATCGCAGTGGGCGATCGTCCCATTGACATCGACGCCGCGCGAGCCGCAGGGATCGAGGGATTCCTGCTGTCCTCCGAGCCTTACCCGAGCACTACGACGATCAGTAGCTTGACGGAGCTGCTGGATCGTCCGCGAACGGATCACGGTCGGGGTCCGTCTGGACCTCCAGCTCGACCTCTCGAAGCACCCTTTCGGCAGTCTCCTTGCCCTCCAGATGTGCGATGAGGGCTGCGGTCATGTCCATACCTGCAGCAACCCCTGACGATGTCCACCGGTCACGATCATGCACCCATCGTGCTCGTGGCTCCCACCTGACGTCCCGGCCATGGGAGGACGCCCAGGTGAAGGCCCGCTTGTTCGAGGTTGCCCGGTAGCCCTCCAGCAGGCCAGCTGCGGCCAGCAAGGCGGATCCGGTGCACACCGCCGAGATGATGGATGCGGGAGCAGTCCATCCACGCAGCCGGGTCAGGAAGGAGCGATCGTCAACCAGGGATCGCGTCCCCATTCCACCTGGGATCAGGACGATGTCGTGACCGGCGGAGGCATCCATGTCCTCGGTGGCCATGACCACCGCCCCCTGACTGCTGCGAACCGGGCCAGGTTCGACGGCGCAGAACGTCACCTCGTACCGGTCCGACAACCGACTCCACAGTTCAACCGGGCCGAAGACGTCGAGGAGTTCGAAGCCGTCGAAAAGGAGGACACCGACCTGTCGACTCATGCGATAAGGATATCTTCACCGCAAGCGTGTCGGCGGTGACGTCATCTGCTGCTGAGGGGTTTTCCGCCTCAGCGTGCACATCCATGCCGCTCCCAAGGCGGTCGTGAGGACCAGCGTGACGGTAGGAAAGACCGATACCAGCAGCACTTATGCTTGTTCGTAAGCTTCGCCTACGACAGGGTGATGCCATGCGTGTACTCATCATTGGTGGCACTGGAACTATTGGCTCCAAGGCAGCTGCGGCATTTGAGGAGCGAGGCGATGAGGTAATTACCGTCGGTCGTAGTACCGAAGTATCAGTAGATCTATCCTCTATCACTGAGATGTTCAACAAAGTAGGTAGGGTTGATGCTGTTGTGACAACCATGGGATCGGCCCCGTTTGTTTCCATCGAGGATGCCACAGCGGACGATTTCCAGGCGGGAATCAGCAGCAAGATGCTTGCTCAACTCAATGCCGTGGTCTATTGCCTTCCGTACCTCAATGACGGTGGCTCGATTACCATGACGACAGGCATCTTGACCCAACACCCTGTCCCAGGGAGCCTGATTGCTACCGCGGCGAACGCAGGGGTTGAGGGTTTCGTCAGGGCTGCGGTGTCGTCCTTACCGCGGAGCATCAGGATTAATGCTGTGAGTCCGACGATGCTCGAGGAAGCTCGTGAGGCATTCGGACCCTCTTTTGTCGGCTTTAAGCCAGTGTCTGGCACCGAGGTGGCCCAGGGCTACGTTCGTAGTGCTCATGGAATTGAAAGTGGGCAGATTTTCCAGATCTGGGGTTGATTCTTTTTACCAGCGTTGTTCAAGAACTATTCCACACCACCAGGTGTACTGATCAGAGACGCGATTTGAACCCTTTGCCTGCTCGACAAATGCTCTGACAACAAGGCTCGAATTGACGTTGTCCCCGGCGAACTCGGTACGAGCAGGCCTCCCGCCCACAGTGCTACCGCACGCCCTCGTCGTGGCCCGGAGACACTTAGCTTCCTGCAGCATCTCGAACGAGTTGTCATCTGGCTCCTTGCCTGCCTTCTCACTGGGGGCGGAACGATCATCTGGGGATCTCATCAGACCTGGCCCGAGCTCGGCGATCTGGTCGGCACCTCTACGAAGGAGACCGATCTTCGTGTCGTGAAGTCGATGGAGCTCAGGGGGGACGTCCTCCTGCTCGGCATGCGGATGCAGGGCATCGCATCCTGCAGAAGGGCCAGGCCGGCCCCTCGGTGGTCCTGAGACTTGGGGCACCAAGAAGACCCCGTTCATTCAGCATGCCCATGACACTCACCCTCGCGTCGACGGCAAAGCTGTCGAGATCACGCGCGAGAGCCCCACCCCCGCCAAGGTGACGGTGTCCCCGTTCAAGTTCATCAACCACAGCAATGAGAAGTTCTACCGCGGCATTGCGGAAGGTATTGACCCCAACATCAAGGTCGAGTTCGTGTACAAGGACGCCAGCTGACGGATACTGACGCGGTAGATGGCGGCATCTTAGGCGTTGACGTAGCCTTGAAGAATGTTCTGCAAGTGCGCACACAAATCCTCTGACAAGGCCACACACGCTCATCGCACCGCTCGCCTCCTGACGGCGCTGTGTGCTGGAGCGGGAACCTTGCACTTCCTCAAGCCGGAACCCTTCGACAGCATCATTCCGCCTGAAATCCCGGGTAAGCCACGCAACTGGACGTATGGGTCCGGCGCTGCCGAACTGACGACGGCGGCCCTGCTGGCATGTCCGCGGACCCGCCGCCTGGGCGGACGGGCTGCTGGAGCCCTGTTCGTCGCAGTGTTCCCCGGAAATCTGGAGATGGCGCGCCAGTGGCGTGACCGCGAGCCCAAGTGGCAAGTGATCTCCTTGGGTCGGCTGCCGCTGCAGGCCTTGTTGGTCAAGCAGGCCCGGGAAGTGGCGAAGAACTGCTGAGAACGTGGCCCCAGATACCGCGCCGTTGTGAGACGGTATCGTGACAGACGTCATCCCCGAGGAATGCCAACGGTAGGGCTGCCAGCCGGTATGCGACCTACTCAGTAGGCCCGCGTTACAACAGAGCCTGGGAAGCCTCGACCGCTATACCGCCATCGGCCGTCGAGTACACGGTCGCGTTGACGCCGTAAACCTCGCGGAGCATGTCCTGCGTGATGACGTCACGAGGGTCCCCCACGGAGTGAACGCGACCGCCGGACAGGACCACCACCTGGTCACTGAAACGGGCCACCTGCCCCAGGTCGTGGACGGTCATGATGACGGCTGCGGGAACGTCCTTGGCCGCCTGACGGATGCGATCCAACAGCAACAGCTGATTTCGCAGGTCGAGCGCACTCGTGGGCTCGTCAAGCAGGAGAGCCGATGGTCTGCGAATCACAGCCTGGGCGAAACTCACCAATTGTCGCTGCCCTCCCGACAGCTGCGCCATGGTTCGCGCGGCCAGTGAGCCTAGGCCCAGCACCTCGATGATCTCGGAGACATCGCGTAGTGCCGCGGATGTGACGCGCAAACCACAGAGTCCTTTGAAGACCTGCTGGCGAGCGACCATGACGCTCTCAAACACGGTGAGTGAGCTCGCTGGTGGAGGGTCCTGCGGCAGATACAGGACCCGATCTGTGACGACTTCGCCGCCGCATTCTTCCAGCCCCGCGATACAGCGAAGCAGCGTCGACTTGCCAGCACCGTTGGGGCCGATCAGCGACGTGATGCTACCCGCGTCCATGTCGGGAAGCGTGATACCGGTCAACACCGGATCCTGCCCGTGGCCGTACGAAAAGTCGATCCCACACACACGAATCGCTGGCGCATGGACCGGAGCCGACATCACGTCCCGACTGGACTGGCCGGATCGTACCGGAGCGGCCTCGATCGTCGCAGAGTTTGAACCTAAGAGGCCCACAGCGTCCCCCTTTTACTGGTGATGATCAGGACGTAGACGGGCACACCGACGATCGCGGTGATGATCCCGACGGGAAGGATCACCCCAGGTTGGATGACCTTCGAGACGGCGGACGCGCCGACGAGGAGCAGCGATCCCGCGATGGCCGAGGTCGTCAAGAAGTAACGCTGGTCTTCTCCGACGATCATGCGCGCGACGTGGGGCCCCACGAGCCCAATGAACCCGATGGTTCCGGCCATGGCGACGGCAGTAGCGGCGATGAAAGACACGACGACGAGAGTGAGGGTCCGCATCGCATGGACGCGCACACCGAGAGCGCGGGCGCGATCATCCCCCATCCGGAAAGCCGTGAGGCTCCACGCATTGCGATAGAAGAACACCAGCCCCGCAACTGTCACCACGGAAAGCAGCGCGATTTGCGGCCATGTTGCGCGCGTGAGGCTGCCCATCGTCCAGAAAACCACCTGTTCGAGCTGAGTCTCGGAGGCAAGGTACTGCATGAGAGCCAGGAGCGCATCGAAGAAGAAGACGATGGCGATGCCGAGCAAGATCATAGTTTCCGCACCGGGCCCGCGAAATCGGGAGAACAACAGGATGATTCCGCACGCGAGCATCGCAAAGAGCCACGCTGTGCCCGCCATGCCCAGTGCGGCACCTATACCGGTCGCCGCGAACCCGGACACGGTTGCCAGTGCGGCACCGAAACCGGCGGCGGACACACCCAGGGTGTAGGGCTCTGCGAGTGGGTTGCCGAGAATCGTCTGCATTTGGGACCCGGCAGCCGCGAGAGCGCCTCCGACAAGCACCGCGGTGAGGGTCATGGGTAGGCGAATATCGAAGACGATCTCGTGATCTATGGGACGAGACTGTGCCGGATGCACCACCGTGGCCAGCACATCCCGAGCTGGCATCGAGCCGCCACCGAGGAGGAAATCCACGAGGGACACTGCGACCAGGAGGACGACAAGACACGCAATGATGCCCGTCTTGCGGCGTCCCCTGTGCCGGTACCACTGCGCGGTTGCGCTGGCGCTGCCCTCCGGGGCTGCGCCGAACATCCGGGTGCCGCCGTCAGCGCACGTCATGATCATTTCAGACCTGTCCAGAACGTGCCGGTCGCCGCGACGGGGAGGAACTTGTCATGCAGTTCGCGAATCTCCGCGTGCGGATCGATGTCGGAAAACAGCTCCGGATGCATCGCCTTGGCAAACATCTCCACCGCAAGGTAGTTGTACGGCGAGTCGTAGTAGTGATGCCACGCGGCATAGATTCGCTTATTCGCGACGGCAGTCGTTTTTCGCACGGCGGCCTGCTTGTCGACGACCGCGCGCAGGTCACGCGCGGCGGCCTCCGGGGACTCGTCATAGCCCAGCGGGACATATATGCCGGGCTTGACCGGGGTCTTGCCCTGAGCCCAGTCCGCGCCGGTCGCGATGATGACCTGCGGGTTTTTGCCGGCGAGAGCCTCTGGGGACACCTGGCCCTGCTTCGCCTTGATCATGCTGTAGCCCAGGTTGTCCCCGCCGGCCAGATTGACAATTTGCGCGAGGTTGGATTTGGCGAAAGTGGAGCAGCAGTCGAAGTATCCGGGGGCGCGCCACAGGAACGTGGGCGTGCGCTTGGCCTTCGCCTTCTTCAGACGCGAGGTCACCGTCGAGACCTTGGATTCGTAGTATGTGATGAACTCTTCGGCCTTGTCTTCGCGATTCAGGAGTTTGCCCATGAGACGGATGCTCGGGACGGTGTTTTTCACGGGGTCGATGAAGTAGTCGACGGCCACCGTCGGCACCCCAGCCTTCTCGAGCCCATCGATGATTCCCGCGTCCTTGGCGGCGTCAAACACGCCCGCGTTCACCACGAAGACATCGGGACGCGATTCGAGAGCCTGTTCGAGGGACATCGTGTTGTTGTAGATCTCGCCGGTAGTAGGGATGGTGCTAATCGTGGGGAACTTTTTCGAGTAACGCTTATAGGTGGCGAAGTCGTTTTCCTTAAGATCTTCTGGCCACGCGGCAATCTTGTCCGTCGGATTGTCTAGGTTGAGTAGCGCTGTGGTGTACAGCAGCTTTTGGCCACCCATGAGGATGCGATTGACGTCTTGAGGGACCTTGACCTTCCTGCCTAAAGCGTCCGTCACCGTCTCGGTCGGCATGTTTTGCCCCGTGTCCTGCGTACCTGCACTGGTGCACGCAGAGAGGAATACGACAGCCGCCACAACGAGGGCGACGAGAGCTGTGAACGTCCTCGACCGGAGAGGCAAGGGGTACGCGATGGTGGTCATGCTATGTCTTCTTTCGGTAGTGGGGGATGTGCCGACCCTCTGGACGGAGTTGAGAAAAAGTTGGATGAGAAGCGGGGGCGATGGGTGTTCAGGATGCGGCCACCACCGTCTCGCCGGGTTGGTCCAGCTGCGAGATACGGCTCGTGAGGGTGCGGGCCAGAAGGACGGTGGTCGTCCCAAACCCCAGGATCAGACCGATCCACACGCCGTAGGCAGCCCAGTGGGCGACCAAACTCAGGAGGACCACAGCCGGGACCCCGACCGCCCAGTAACCCCACAGGGTTGCCTTGAGCCCAGAGGTGGTGTCTTTCAGGCCACGAAGCAGGCCGACCAGGACGTTCTGACTACCCTTGGCGAATTGTTGGAGCACAGCGATGCACAGCAGCACCGTGGCGATACGAAGGGTGTCCGGAGAGGCACCGCCGAGAAAGAGCTTCACGAAGAACGAACCCAGGGTGAGCCAGATCACAGCGATGAGGGCGAGATAGGCCCACACCGGCAGCAGAACCCTCCGCGTCACCAGCGAGACGCTGTCGCGGCCTTGGCCTTTGACTCCGCTGACGAGCACGGATCCACCGTGCGAGAAGCCAATGCACACTTGGTAGACGATATAGGCGAGTTGGTTGACTACCATGTGGGCGGCAAGCGCTACGGGTCCGACGACACCCATGACGAGGCCAGCGATGGTAGTGATCGCGGCCTCTGATCCATAGGTGAGGGACACCGGGATCCCGAGCCGCACCAGTTCGCGAATATAATCCTGGTCTCCCTTGCGAGGCAGGAAAGCGAACAGCTGACCTAGTTCGCTGTCGCGGCGCAACGTCCACGCGAAGGCACACAGGGCGAACACCTGGACGAATGCGGTGGATGCGCCGATGCCGGCCGTGCCCCAGGCCGCGGACCACCCCAGGGCCGAGACCGCCCACAGGAAGAAGGCGTTGGCGCCGGCGTTTACCCCGATGGAGATGAGCGTGACCACGAGCAATGAGCCGGGTCCCCGCATTCCCACGGCGAACTGTCTGAGGACGTTGAGCCAGACCATGGGTAGCAAACCAGGGCCCAAGGTGAGGGTCATCGCGAAGGTGAGATGCGCAACGCTCTGATCCACCGGGAGGACGAGCACGAACGCCCCGAGCGCGATCACGAGGATGACGCCCAGGATGGCCGACGTGGTTCCCACCGCCATGCCACTGCGCACTGCCCGACGGACCTCGTGGGCCACCCGTTCGTCGTGTTCGCCTCGCTTCCACGGCACCGCCGCCTCCGCGAGGAGATTGCCTGCGGCTGTCACCATTCCGACGCACATCGTCCGGATCTGGTTGTAGAACTGCATGGCCAAGCCGCCGCCAGCGATAGCGGCCACACCAAGGGTCTGCAGCATCAGCACGTCCGCCGTCGTCAGGGCTACCCCTGCAAGTTGTACACCGGCGATGGGCAGCGCAAGGGAGCAGACCTCGCCGTAGCCGATCGCCTCACGCTGTTGCGTGACGGTCACGCCGCGTGCCCCAATACAGGCAGGGCTGACCAGGTCAGGTGTCTGTGACGCAGTTGGTACACGGGGATCTCTCTGTCGATGGACGCCCGGGGCCACCCACGTGGGGGCATTGGAACGCAACGGAACAATCTTTAGGTACGCTTTAGGTAAGCCTTACCTTTATTGTAAAGTTACCGTACACTGAAGGCCGACAACGCGCACCTTCCACCGTCGACACCATGACCATGGCCAGCTCCGGCGGAGGCACAACGGATACCGGCATCCAGCGCCCACACAGACCCGCCGATAAAGAAACACGACCTCTAGTTCGGGGAAACCGAGCCCACCTTCGCCCAAGACATGGTCATGCACCCAACATTCACGACCAGCGCCAACAGCCAGCAGGACTAAGCATTGAGGCGCCATTCAACATCTCTTCAGTAGTTTTTCATTGACGGCGTCACCAGTTAGTTCTCTTTAGAACTCGCCCATTCACAAGTTCCCATCCCCTCTTGCTAGCATCGGTAAACGCTACATGGGTGATCATTTTTCCCGCATTTCCCTTCGCAAATAGAGAAATGGGCTCCTGGACAACCTCCCGATCGATTACCGAACCCCATTTGAATTCAGGATGGGCAGGAACGACAAACCTCCCAGGAGGCACTATTTCTAAACGCAATGTGGGGTTATCGGCACTCCGGTCCAATTTTTGACTGCGGATCTCCACCTCAAAAATTGGCGCAGTAGAGCCGTTAACGACCATGATCCCGTATTTCTCAACACCCTTACGATTAGAAAGCTCAACACCGACCACGAAAATAAGCTCCGCCTGACGACGTTCTTCAGAGATTTGTTGTTGCAGGTCGCGATTTTTCTCGATTCTCTCCATGTTCCTGCTGGTCTGCCACGACACCACAGCGGCGATAACCGCGAGAAGGTCGCTAGGTGTAACCACCACACAGGTTAGGTACATCGGGCTGGTCAGAGACAGCTCTGGCTGGACACGGGCGAGGGCCTCTGGGTGGAGTGTGTTGCTACCACACAAAGCACGACTCCCAAGAGGCCCTCATGACCCACCGTAATGCCCCGTTGTCCGAAACCGGACGTTTGCGCCTGGCCTGCTGCATCGTCGAGGATGGCTGGCCCCTGCGTCGGGCCGCCGAACGCTTCAACGTCAGCGTCACCACGGCCCAACGCTGGGCACAGCGCTACCGCGCCCACGGGCCGGCCGGAATGCGTGATCACTCCAGCCGACCCCACCACCAGCCCCGACGGGTCTGCCGTCGCACGCAACGACGGGTGGTGGGATTGCGCATCACCCACCAGTGGGGCCCAGCACGCATCGCCTACCACCTACGCCACCAACACCTCAGCGTCTCGACCGTCGGCAAGATCCTGCAACGCTACGGATGCCCACCCCTGACCTGGATCGACAAGGCCACCGGCGCCCGGCTACGCGCCCAACCCACACCCGTCCGCTACGAACACGACACCCCCGGTTCACTGGTCCACCTCGACATCAAGAAGCTGGGCCGGATCCCCGACGGCGGCGGCCACCGCATGGTCGGACGCGCCCAAGGAGTACGCAACCGTGGCCGATCCGCCAGCGGGGGTGGGTATCACTACATCCACAACGCCGTCGACGACCACTCCCGCCTGGCCTACGTCGAGGTCCTCAGCGATGAGCGCAAGGACACCGCCGCCGGGTTGTGGACCAGGGCCCAGGCCTGGTTCGCCAGCCAGGCCATCACCGTCAAGCGGGTCCTGACCGACAACGGCTCCTGCTACCGGTCCAAAGCCTTCAACAAGGCACTCAAAGACACCCACATCACGCACAAGTACACCCGGCCCTACACGCCCAAGACCAACGGCAAGGTCGAGCGGTTCAACAGGACCCTGGTCGCCGAGTGGGCCTACGCACGGCCCTACGCCAGCGAGACCGACCGCCTGGCCGAACTCCCCGGCTGGCTGCACCACTACAATCACCACCGCGGACACACCGCGCTCAAAGGCAAATCACCCGCCGACCGCGTACCTAACCTGTCCGGCGATTACACCTAG
>NZ_JBPPGE010000010.1:0-13083 GCF_051303185.1 Cutibacterium nasicola
CCTGACTTGATGCAGTTTTTCGGGGTTCGGTCGGGTGTGTTGGTCTGGCTAGGGGTTTCGTGTTCGATCGTGGCTGTTTTGGGGCACTAAGACGGTCCTGGGGGCCCGTATTGTGGGGGTCATGACCTATGTCCGGACGGTCCGCACGGGTTCGGGTGCGGTGGCGGTCCAGATCGCTGAGAAGCGACGGGGCAGGCGCATCATCGTGGAGTATGTGGGCTCGGCTCACAGTGACGAGGAACTGGCGGTACTCAAGACCACTGCCTGGGCCAGGATCGAGCAGTTGAGCGGCCAGGAGCCCTTGGACCTGGGCGTGGAGATCCCGGTTGCGGTCGAGGAGTCGTTCACCGAGCCCGTGGTCCAGGACAGGTTGACCGGTGAGGACTCTGGACGCCATGAGAGTTCAGCGCTTGCCAGGCCTGCGCAGGTCGTCTCGACGGCCTCGGACCTGTTGTGGTCTGTGCTGGACAGGGCCTATCGCCGCCTGGGATTCGACGCGGTTGCCGATCAGGTGTTCGAGCAGGTCGTTGTGGCCCGGATCGTCGAACCCACCTCGAAACTGGCTGTCGGGCGGGTCCTGACCGGTTTGGGTCAGGACCTGCCGCATCACACCACGATCTACCGGCACCTGGCTCGTGCCCAGGACCGCGACTACCGTGCCGTGATCACTGATGCCTGCCACCGGTACTCGGCCGGTGGCGGGGAGGTGACTCTGGTGCTCTATGACGTGACCACCCTGTACTTCGAGGCTGAGAACGAGGACAGTCTGCGCAAGGTCGGCTATTCGAAGGAACGCCGGGTTGATCCCCAGATCGTGGTCGGGCTCCTCGTGGACCGCTGGGGCTTTCCCCTCCAGATTGGCTGTTTTCCCGGCAACAAGGCCGAGACCACGACCCTGATCCCGATTGTTGAGGCCTACCGGTCGGCCCACGAGATCGCCGACATGGTGGTGGTCGCAGACGCCGGCATGCTGTCGGCCTCCAATCTGGAGGCCCTGGACGGTGCGGGTCTGCGGTTCATCGTGGGATCCCGGTCGGTAAAGGCCCCCAGCGACCTGGCCGGCCATTTCCACTGGAACGGCACGGCCTTCGATGACGGGCAGATCATCGACACGATCACACCCCGCACAGTGAGGAGGAAGACCTGCCACCCTCGCAGCAGACGGGCCGAGCCGGTCTGGGATCCAGCCGGGTCCACCGATAGCTGGCGGGCGGTCTGGCAGTACTCCCGCAAACGGGCCGTGCGGGACTCGGCCACATTGACGGCTCAGGAGAACCGCGCCAAAGCCGTGGTCGACGGTGACAGACCGGCCCGCAAGCCACGGTTCGTCAGCGCATCGGCGAACGGCTTGTCCTTGGATCACAAGGCGATCGACCGGGCCCGCCAACTGGTCGGGTTGAAGGGATACGTGACCAATATTCCAGTATCGGTGATGACTCCGGTCCAGGTGATCGGGGCCTACCACGACCTCTGGCACGTCGAGGACTCCTTCCGCATGGCCAAGTCCGACCTGCGGGCCCGGCCCATCTTCCACCGGCTCTCTGACTCCATCGAGGCCCACCTGACCACGGCATTCGCCGCCCTGGCAGTCTCGCGTTACCTACGACAGGTCACCGGCCTGTCGGTCAAACGGATCGTCCATACCCTCGCCCCACTACGCTCAGCGACCCTGGAGATCAACGGCTCGCTTCACACCATCAAGCCCCAGACCACACCCGAGGCCCGCGCCATCATCAACGCGATCGAGTCCGATGCGGGGCACTAAGCCAATGCAACAAGTCAGGTCCGATCTTCTTCGAGGGGTCGATCTATCACACGGTGCTGGTGCTGCTGGTTCTGGTGCAGGTGGCAGCGCTGGTGTGGGGGACTGTTCATGCGGCGCGCCTGGCCGGGGTCAGACGCCGCATGGCCGGCTCGCTGGAGGGCGTCATGCCGCCGCCGGCCGAGTACATCAACAGAGTGCAGCTCGATGACGCCGCCTTCTACCGTCGCGACGACCGGGCGCCCGTGGTGCAGAAGCTGGCCGCGGTGCAGGCGGGGCTGCTGTGGTTCCTCGACGACTTCGCCACCGATCCTGACCAGCCCTGGACTGCCTCCACCGACGACGATCAACGGGCCGATTTCCACAAGCGCCGGCAGCCGCGGCGGGCAATGCTGGCCTCCGCCATTCTGCTGACGATCGTCTGGGTGGGGCTGACGGTGCTGATGTTCTTCGTGGGGGACTGGGTGACCTCGACGCCGGGGATCCTGATCCTCATCACGGCGCTGGGCCTGCCGCTGCTGGTGCTGCTGTATGTGATCGGGGGGCTGCGCAACAGTCTGGACAATCGGTTCCGCAGGCGCATCATGTGGCTGCGTTGGGAGGTCGAGGCCGCCCGGCGCCGGTCGTGATCGCGCAGGCTGATCGCGGAGCGTGATCCAGCAGGCAGGATCCAGCAGGCGGTGATCCAGGCCCAGGGTGCCGAGCACGGATCGGTGGGCGGGGCGACCAGACCCCGCCCGCCGGGCCCGCGGTTCTTTCAGGGACCTACTTCACTGCCACCTGCACCGGCGTGGCCAACTGATCGGCCACCGTCTGCCAGTTCTCGCGGAACGGTCCGTACGCCGTCTTGATCGGCACGCCGGTGGGCAGCTCCGGGCATTCGTTCTCACCGTTGGAGCCCCAGTTGACCCATCCGGACTGCTTGCGCTGGACGATCTGGAAGGCTCCCGACGGCAGGCCGGTCCACCAGATCATGGCACGGTCCTTGATGGTGTGGAACTCCACCGACTTCTGCACGGCGCCGGTGAAGATCGTCTCGTCGGTGACTGAGGACACATCGACCGGTTCCGCGTCGATCGTCCACGGGCGGTCCGGCAGATCCGCCAGGACATGGGCCGATGCCCTCACCCCGGCCAGACGGGCCTCGATCTCCTCGCGCGGCAGGGCCTGCTCCCAGGCGCTGAACAACCGCCAGTACAGGTCCCAGTGGGCCGATTCCATGCCGGCCAGCAACTGGGTGCGGAAGTCCTCGAACTTCTCCGAGCGTTCCGCGCTGCGCTCACTGGCCGAAATGGTCTGTTCGACCTGCTCGGCCAGTTTCATGGCGTAGGGGTCGCCGGCCCGGTACCTGGTGCCCGCCTGTGAGGCGAACCGGTCGAAGACCAGCTCACCAGGGCCACCCTCGAACTCGTCGCCGACGGTGATCTTGTTGGTGATCGACCGCCCGTTGATGACCGTCTGGAAGTCATCGACGACATAGCGGCGCTCGAAATACGGCGTCCCGAGGGTGAACACCCAGTCGATGGTGTAGCTCTTGCCGCACAACTCGTCGAGCAGCCCGTCGGGAATCCTCCCGTGCAGCCGGTAGTGGTGCAGCACGGGCCCGGCCTCCACGGTCTCCACCGAGACCACCGAGTGCTCGGGTGGGTTGATCAGGCCGTTCTCCGGGGTGAAGAATGGGCCGTAGAAGCCGCCGATGGCGTTGTTTCCCGACGGCAGCAGATCGACCCCCTCGTAGTGAGCGCTGAAGTGCCGCAGGCCCCATTTGGAGGCGCCGGTTCCCTGCCCGGTGCCACAGCACAGTTCCAGGTCGAAGTAGCCGGTGTCCAGCCGGGCCACCGCGTCCTTCTCGACCGGATTCAGTGTCCGGATACCTCGGGCCTCCTCGCTGTCGGGATCCACCGCCTCGCCGAGCTCCAGTGCCAGGTCACCGTCAAGGTCGACGACCGCGACGAAGGTGGCTGACGACTCGTCCGAGGATGCCTCGAGCCGTTGGCAGAGCAACTGTCTCCCATCTCCTGTTCTCGCCCAGTACAAGGGTGCGGGAAAACTCCCGTCGACGGTGAATCGCACCGGTTCAGCACTGCGGCTTCCCGTCAGTGGGTCGGTGATCACGATGTGAGTGGTCATGGGCTCTCTCATTCTCTGAGAAATGTCAGTGTGTCAGGGCTCAGGGTTGCAGGGCTCAGGCCGCGATCTTGGAGGCCTTGCGACGGAAGGTGAATCTCCGCTGTTTGAGGCTGTCGATCGACACGGCGATGATGATCACGATGCCCTTGACGAGCAGCTGGGTGAAGAAGGGCACGTTCATCAGGATCAGCCCGGTGGACAGCACGCCGAGGATCAGCGCACCGATGAAGGTGCCGATGATGCGTCCCTTTCCGCCTGCCAGGCTGGTGCCGCCGAGCACGACCGCGGCGATGGCGTCGAGCTCGTAGCCGTTGCCGGCGGTCGGCTGTGCGGAGACGACGCGTCCGGCGAAGATGACGCCGGCCAGGCCGGCGCAGGCTCCGGCGATCACGTAGACGGAGGTGAGGATGCCCTTGACATTGACGCCGGCCAGGTGCGCCGCCTCAGGGTTCCCGCCGACCGCATAGACGTGGCGACCGTAACGGGTGCGCTCCAGCAGAAACCAGGCGAGGACGTAGACGATCAGCATGCAGATCACCGGCGCCGGGACACCCAGGAGGTTGCCGTTGCCCAGCCCGCGGAAGCTGAGGTTGCCGTCGACGATCGGCTGGCCGCCGGTCATGGTGTAGGCCAGTCCGCGCAGGAAGGTCATCGACGCAAGGGTGACGATGAACGCGGCCAGCTTCATATAGGCGGTCAGGACGCCGTTGATGGCCCCCGCCGCTGCGCCGGCCAGCACGCCGATCAGGACGGCCAGTGGAGCCGGGACGCCGGCCATGGCCACCAGAACACTGACGACGCCGGCGACCGCCACCGTCGAGCCGACGGACAGGTCGATTCCCGCGGTGATAATGACGAATGTCATGCCGGCCGCCAAGATCGCGTTGATCGAGATGGACCGGGCGATGTTCCAGATGTTGTCGACCGACGCGAAGTTCGGCGCGATAGCGGCCATCACCAGGACCAGGGCCACCAGGACCAGCAGGATTCCCCAGCGGTCCCACCAGTGGGCGAAGTCGAAGGGCTGGCGCTCTTTGCTGGTCCGGGTTGCTGTTGCGGTACTCATTTTTCTTCCTCTCGCGTGGCGGCGGTGCCAGTGGCGTGGAGCATGACGTCTTCTTCGGTGGTGGTGGCAGAGTCGAGTTCGGCGACGATATGGCCGTGGCGCATCACCAGGACGCGGTCACTGATGCCGATGGCCTCGGGAAGATCCGAGGAGACCACGAGAATCGCCTTGCCGGCCTCGACTAGTGCGTTGATGGCGTCGTAGATCTCGCGTTTCGCGCCGATATCGACGCCGCGGGTCGGCTCGTCGAGAATCAGGACGTCGGAGTCGGCCATCAGCCAGCGGGCCAGCACGGCCTTCTGCTGATTTCCGCCCGACAGAGCTCGGACGGGCAGGTCGATCGCGTTCTCCCTCAGGTTCAGATTCTTCATCTCCTGCCGGGCGGCGGCCCGGGCCTTGTGCGCCTGCATGACGCCACCGGGGGAATAGGCCGGAAGGGTGCTGATGGAGATATTGCGCTCCACCGACTGGTCGGGGAACAGCGCCTGTTCCTTGCGGCTCTCCGGGAGCATCGCGATACCCCGACCGATGGCCTCTGAGGGGCGGCGCGGGGGAGTGGTTCTTCCTGCGACCGTGACCGTCCCGGCGGTAGCGCGGTCGGCCCCGAAGATCATCCGGACCAGCTCGGTACGGCCTGAACCGATGAGCCCGGCCATCGCGACCACCTCACCGGCGCGGACCGTCAGGCTTGCCGGGCCGGCTGCGGTTCCCTCGAGATCCTTGACCTCGAGCAGTATCTCGCCCGGTGTGCGATCCGGATGCCCGTAGAGATCGACGACGTCGCGACCGACCATCATGCGCACGACGTCGGCCGGCTCGATGGCCTCCTTGTCGCGGGTGCCAACCAGCGTCCCGTCACGGAAGACGGTGACCCGATCGGAGAGCATCCACACCTCCTCCATCCGGTGAGAGATGTAGATCAGCGCCACTCCCCGATCGCGCATCTGGCCGATCAACGCATAGAGCTGCTCCGACTCGGTGCGCGACAAGGCCGCAGTGGGCTCATCCAGGACGAGGATGCGGGCGTTCTCGCTGATGGCGCGGGCGATCTCGACCATCTGCTGGCGTCCGACAGTCAGGCGGCCCAAAGTGGTCCGGGGATCGATGTCCGAACCGATCAGCGACAGCTTCTGGCGGGCATCGGTGAGCATCCGCCTGCGGTCCAGGGTTCCCAGCGAGGCGCGCGGTTCGCGGCCGAGTGCGAGGTTCTCGGCGACGGTCATGTCGGGCACCGTGTTGAGTTCTTGGTGGATGATCGCGATGCCGTGGGCGACGGCGTCGGAGGGCGAGGAGATGGAGACGTTCTGGCCGTCGATGAGGATGCTGCCGGAGTCCATGGACTCATTGCCGGCCAGGATCTTCATCAGGGTCGACTTGCCGGCACCGTTCTCGCCCATGAGGGCATGGACCTCGCCGGGGTAGGCGTCGAAGTCGACGGCATTGAGCGCCTGGGTTGCGCCGTACCGTTTGGAAATGCCCTTCAGCTGGAGCAGAGGAACGGGTGTCCGGGGTTCGGCTGTGATTTCTGAATTGTTCTGTGAAGACATGATGGTCACCACCCTGGGTAGGTGTTAATGGTGTCCTTGGTGTACAGCTTGCTGGGAATCAGGATCTGGGAATTCTTCGGAGGTTTTCCGGCGATGATCCCCTGGGCAGCCTTGACTCCTTGACGCACCATTTCGGCCGGATTCTGTGTGGCGAAGCCGATGAAGGGACTGTTCTTCTGCTTCAACTCGGTGACTCCCTCGGGGCTGCCGTCGATTCCGGTGACGATGATCTTGTCCTGCAGGCCCGCCTGTTGGACGGCGAGGGTGGCGCCGAGCGCAGAGGGGTCATTCATCGCCCAGATGCCCGTCACGTCGCGTGCCGAGGTGAGCATGTCGGTGGTCACCGTGAGGCTCGAGGCGCGGTCGTTGTTGGACGATTGGTGGCCGGCCACCTCGATCTTCGGGTATTTCTTGAGGACGTTGTTGCAGCCCTTGACCCGGTCGCGGATGGTCTGCAGAGGGGTGCCGTCGACGATGAGGATCCGGCCCTCTCCGCCCATCTGGTCGAAGAGGTACTTGGCCGATATCTCGCCGGCCTCCACGGCATTGGTCATGACCATGGCATCGGCTCCCTCGGCCGCCGAGTCGACGGCGATGACGATCATGCCGTTGTTCTTGGCCTTCTGGACGGCGGGTGCGATGCCCTCGGAGTCGATCGCGCTGATGATGACTAGGTCGATGCCCTGGAGCACGAAGGCGTCGATCTGCGAGTACTGCTCGGCCAGGTCGAGCCGAGCATCCTGAACGTTTAGGTCGGCGCCGAGCTGAGCCGCGGCCTGCTTGGCGCCCTTCTCCATGGCGGCGAAGAACGGGTTCGACATGTCCTGCACCATGAGGCCGATGGATTCGATCTTCTTGGTGCGGGGTTTGACGGCCTCATCGCCCGTCGAGCATGCGGAAAACAGTGGTATCGAGCCGAACAGTGTGGCGGTGGCGCCGAGCATGGCGCGTCTGGATATGTTCATGACTTCCTTGTCATAGTGGTGATGCGGGCTATCGTGCCGGACGGCAGCCGCAGGATTCCCGTATGTGCAGATTCGCCTGGGTCACTATGTGGTCCGCAGGGGTGTAGATGGAATTGCCGGCACCTCCTTCCGGTCGTGATGCCGCCATCTGCCGATCGATGAGTTCGAGGGCCATGGCGGCGGCGCGGTGGCCGATGGTGGTGGCATCCTCGTCGACCACCGTCATCGGGGGATTGAGGAGAGGAGCCCACGCGAAGTCGTCGAAGGCGACCAACGCCGTATCGGTGGGGACGTGGAGACCGTTGTCTGTGAGGGCTTTCATGACGCCCTGGAGGATCGGCGCATTGCCGGCGATCAGGGCTTCGGGGAGAGGCCGGCGCTCCAGATGGGCATTGAGCGTGGCAGCGGCGGACTTCGCGTCGTTGTCGGCCTCCAGGACGGTGAGCTCGGCACCGGCGCGGTGAGCCGCGGTGCGCAGGCCGAGTTCTCGCGGCTCTCGGGTGGTCCAGCGGTCCGGATACATGAGGGCCGTCCAGGACGTGTATCCATGGCCGGCCAGATGAGCGCCGAGGTCCTCGCTGGCTCGCGCGTTGTCGGTGGTGACGCTGGCGGCGTCACGGAATCCGGGTGGGGGTGGCGAGTCGACGAAGACAACCGGAACGTCCCAGTGGCCCAGCAGTTCGAGATTGTCCTTCGACAGTGGCAGGGCGGAGATGACGGCGGCTGGGCGGGTGGCCAGGATGCTCTGGACGGTGAGGTCCTCCGCGGCTTGGGTGACTCGCCCCTCGGCGGCGATGTCGGTGACCATTCCGGTGTGCCGAGAGCCGCGGAGCTCGGCGTGGATGCCTTGGACCATATCGATGTAGTAGGCGTTGACGGTGCTGGCGGTGATGACCGAGATCCCGCTTCGGTGCGTGCGTTTGAGGTCGGCGGCGGCCTTGTTGACGACATAGCCCAGGCTGCGCGCGACCTGCTGCACCGCGGTGCGCGTGCTGTCGGCGACGCCAGGCTTGTCATTGAGCACCTGTGAGACCGTCCACAGGCTCATGCCGCTCTCACGGCTGACGTCGGCCATCGTGGGCTTCCTCATCGAAACCACCTCCCTAAGCGTTTAGGTTGAGATCAAAGGTAGGCGAGTGGAGGGGCGGCGTCAAGGGGTCGGTGCGATGAGCCCCGGCTCCAGTCGCGGTGTGTCGGGTTCGTGTCCAATGACGGACACGAACCCGACAAGTGCTCAATGCGGTGCGCCGCTGGTCCGGGGCTCGTGAGACGGGGGTTACTTGATCCAGGAGTTGATGGTCGACTCGTGGGCCGCCACCCAGTCCTTGGCGATCGTCTCGGGGGTGGCGTCGGTGTTCTGCTGGTCGGCCAGGAGCTTCTCGACGTCGGGCAGGCTGATGGTGAACTTCTGCAGCATCGCGTAGTACTTGGGTGCGCGCTCCTTGAGGTCCTTACGGGTCCCGACATAGGCGCTCAGTGTCGGGATGGCGCAGTCATTCTTGCTGCCCTGGAAGCACCCGGCCTGGTACGGGTTGGGTTCGGTGAGCTGGACCAGGTCGTACTTCTGGAAGACCCAGTGCGGATGGTAGAGGTAGGCCAGTACGGGCTCCTTGCGCTGGTAGGCGCGCTGGATCTGGGCCAGTACCGCGGCTTCGCTGGAGGGTTTGTGGGTGATGGCCAGGCCGAACCCCTTGATGCGCTTGTCGTTCTGCTGGGTGGTGACCCAGCCGGCGTCGGCGTCGTAGAGCTGGCCGCCGACGGCCTGGGCCCATTTCTTGTCCTTGAGCTGGGTGATGCTGGTCAGGCCCTGGGCCGCCCCGCCCTGGCTGACCAGGTAGCGGGGCACGAACCAGCCCTGGGTGGCCCCGCCGTAGGTCTTGGAGACCAGGGTGGTCTCGTTCTTGGCCTTGTCGGCGAAGGGTTGCTGGTTGGGCAGGTTGACCTCGGGCATGACGTCGATGTCGCCCTTCTGCATGCCGATCCAGCCCGGGGCCGGGTCCAGCTGGGTGGTCTTCACCGAGCCCACGCCCAGTTCTGGGTGTTGTTCGGCGATGAGTTTGAGGATCTGGGTCTGGACCGCGGCCGCGGTCCAGGAGAACTGGCCGATGGTGATGGAGACCCCCTTGCCGGACCCGCCGCTCGAGGATGCCTCAGAGTTGGAGTTGGAGGCCCCGCAGGCCGAGGTGACCACGAGCAGTAGGGCGCAGAGGAGAGCCGGGGCACCCCGGAGAGCCCTGGATGTGAGTGACATGGGTGGAGTCCTTCTTTCGACTGTTCGCCCGGTTCAGATGGGGCATGAAGGTGGATATCGCCCGTGGGTGAAACGCATGAGACCGGAGGCAGGACGTCCTCGCAGAGACCAAGGTCGGTGCGAACATCGGGATGGGTCCTGTCAATTCAGGGAAACTGCGGTCTCTTCGACGACCGTTCAGGCTCGAATCCGCCGGGGGATGATCACGCTGCGATCAACAACACGACAGCACCGGCACAGCGATACCCACGCGAATGGTGGATTGCCTCGGGCTGGCCATGCCGGCGCATATAGCCGTCGGCGACTCCGGGAGTCAATGGCTGGGTCGTGTCGGCGGGGAAAGCAGGACCGGCCCGGGGGGTGGAGCCGGCGCGCGGACTCATCAGTCGACGCCGGGGTAGCGCACCCCGATCTGGCGTCGGATCTCGTCCAGGGCGCCCATGACGGCGACCGTCTCGTCGATCGGTTCGAGCTCGCTGGAGGTGCGGCCCTCACGCAGATACTGCTCGGCGGCGATGGCCTCGTACTGCATGCCGCGTCCGGCGATCGGCGTGTCGTAGGACTCGATGACCTGGCCGTCGCGGCCGACCAGACGGAAGGTCGTGGCGGTGTACCAGACGGGGTCGAGGTCGATGCGCGCCACGGTGCCCAGGATGTGCGCCTCGTTGGGGCCGGCCGTCCGGGATGAGGAGATGCTGGTGGAGACTGCGCCGCCCCGATGAGTCATGGTGACGACGACCTCGGTGTCGGCGCCCGTATCGCCGAGGCGCCCGGTGGCAGTCACGGTCTGCGCCGGCCCGAGGATGTCCCATGCGAAGGAGACCGGGTAGACGCCGAGATCCAACAGTGCCCCGCCACCCAGCTCCAGGGAGTTCAACCGGTGAGAGGGATCAGTGGGGAGGGTCTGGGTGTGGTCGGCGGTGACCGCGCGGATCTCGCCCAGGGCTCCGGAGGCGACGAGCTCGCGGACCCGGATCATGTTCGGGAGGTACCGGGTCCACATCGCCTCCATGAGGAGGAGGTTCTCGGCGGCGGCAAGGTCGCGGAGACTCGCGGCCTGCGCCGCAGTGAGGGTGAAGGCCTTCTCCACCAGCACGTGCTTACCGGCCTTCAGGGCGAGCGCGGCGTGCTCGGCGTGAAAGGCGTGCGGGCTGGCGACGTAGACGATGTCGACGTCGGGATCGGCGACCAGCTCGTCGTAGGACCCGTAGGCCGCGGCGATCTCGAAGTCGCGGGCGAAGGCGTCGGCCGAGGTCTGGGACCGCGATCCGACCCCGGCGACGTCCAGGCCCGCGGTCCGCAGGTCGGAGGTGAACATGTGGGCGATGCCGCCCGTGGCCAGGATTCCCCACCTGATGTCGTTCATCCGGCAAGTGTGCCGCAGGACCTGAGTGGCGGGAGACATTGTCGAGTTGATGCCCGTCATTCCACTCACGTCGACATCGTCATCAGATAGGGCGACGACGCCGCGGGCCGGCCTCGATCCGCTATTGGGATTTTCCCAACTGTCTCGTAGGCTTGATGCATGAACGAGCAGCTGAAGGAGATCGGGAGCCGGATCCGCAGCGCAATGCCCGCCGGGATGAGTCAGGGCGAACTGGCACGTCAGGTTGACATGCCCCCCGATGCTCTGTCGCGGGCGATGAACGCGAAGCGGGGCTTCTCCGCCGCCGAGCTCACGGGCATCGGTGGCCTGCTCGGGGTGAGCCTTCACTGGCTGATCACCGGGCAGCCCGATCCGTTCGCGTTGAGGGTCGCGGCGCGTCATGCCTACGACCCGGCGACCAGACAACGGTCCAACCGCGGCGCGCGTGATGATGAACCGATCGTCGCTCTGGTGGCCCGGTGCTTCGAGGAGGCCTTCCCCGGCGGGATCCCGGCGAGCCCTGAACTGCCGGCCGGCCCTGCTGGGATCCGCGACCTGCTGGGAGAGGGGTTCGTGCGGGAGTTCTCCAAGCGCATCGAGATCAAGCTGGGCATCGACGTCGTCAGGGTCCCGCGCCTGACAACGGACTACTCGCTGACGATCGGCCCACGCAAGGTGGTCGTCCTCGCCGCCGGCCAGTGGTGGTTCCGCAGCAACTGGTCGCTGGCCCACGAGCTCGGTCATCTGGTTCTGAGCCACGACCTCGACGACGCCGCGGCGCGCGAAGAGCAGGAGAAGGAGCAGGAGGACGCCGCTGACGCATTCGCCGCCGATCTGCTGCTGCCCAGGGACGTGGTACTCAAGATGGCGTCGGAGGCCACGAGCGTCGAGGGTCTCGCACGGTTCGTCTGGGAGACCGGTGTGTCGACTCCCGCGCTGAGGAACCGTCTCGCCTATCTTCACCAGGACGTGTCGCCGGATATCCAGGAAGCGCTGGAGCTCTCGACACCGAAGCTCCTTCGGGCCGGGGCGCAAGCCATCGGTGACGGATTCGCCGGGGCCTCGGCGATCAGCGAGCGCCAGCAGGAGGCCGCGGTACGCCGCTGGCCGGCATCACTGGTGGCGGCCCTGACGGATCAGGTGGAGGCCGGGAATGCCGATCCGCAGCTTCTGGCCGACGTCCTGGATGTCGATGTCTCCGAGATCGACTACCCGGACCCGCCGAGCGAGGAAGAGGCGGCCGCGCACTATGCCGAGATGATCTCTGGCAGTCTGTGAGTGGGGCTGGGGGAGAGCGGCTTCGGGGGAAGGACGTGTCTGTGAGTGGCGTCGATGTGGTGCGGAGCCTGGTTGTCGATCGGCGGGACCTCCGCTGCCTCCAGAGCTTCTGCTGCACGACGGGCTATCCGCACGCTCCGTCGGGGCGCAGGCTCAGGCATCCCAGGCCCTGGGAGATCGAGGTCCAGTCCTACCTGCGGAACAGCCCCAAGCTGCTGGAAGGTCAGATGGTGCTGCTCGGGTGTCGTGGTGAGGAGGTCGTCGCCGTCGCGCGCCTTGATGTGAGCGACGGCGACGATGCCTGCGAGGTGTTCATCGCCTGTGCGGCGATCGCTCTGGGGTACCGGCGTAAGGACGGGAGCCTGGCCGATGCCCTGATGTGCCAGATCCGCGAGACGGCGGTGGAGATGTGTCGCGAGTCCGGGAAGTCGGAGATCCTTCTGGATGGGAAGATCCATCCGGGGAATCTGCCCAGCCAGGCAATGGTGACGCGCGCAGGGTTCGAGCCGCTGGAGGCTCCCGGTCTCAACAGCTATGAGATGTGGGGCGTCCGCTTCACGGTGGAGTGATAGCGCGAATGATGCCGGACCTGCTGAGGGCCATGCCGGGCGCCGTCATCTGAAGGTGCCCGGTCGAGCATTGTCGGATCGGTGCTCGTCTACGAGCACCCACCCCCCAACACTCCCAGGGGTCCCCCCGGGGGTTTTCTAACCCCTCC
>NZ_JBPPGE010000010.1:13093-18529 GCF_051303185.1 Cutibacterium nasicola
GTTGGCGTAGGGGGGTTCTTGGGGGGGTGTGGGGGGGTCGGTGCTCGTAGACGAGCACCGATCCGACAATGCTCCGAGGCGTCCCCGGGATGCTGCTCAACTCTTCCTGAAGGTGATGGCCTTGAAGTCCTCGGTCTGCTTCTTGATGCCGGTCTCGGCGGGGAACCGCTCGATCGACGAGGCGCCGTAGAAGCCGACGATGCCGTCGGTGTGGTCGAGCACGTACTGGGCATCCTCGGGGTTGGCGATCGGCCCGCCGTGACACAGGCACAGGATGTCCGGATTCACCGACTTGGCGGCGTCGGCCAGCTCCTGCACCTTGACCGCGGCTTCCTCGATGGTCAGCGCCGTCTGTGCGCCGATGGTGCCCGACGTCGTCAGGCCCATGTGCGGCACCAGGATGTCGGCCCCGGCACGGGCCATGTCCTTGGCCTGATCGGTGTCGAAGACGTACGGAGAGGTGAGCAGATCCAGCTCCCGGGCCGCCCTGATCATGTCGATCTCCAGGCCGTATCCCATCCCGGTCTCCTCCAGGTTCGCCCTGAAGACGCCGTCGATCAGCCCGACGGTGGGGAAGTTCTGCACCCCGGCGAATCCGGCGTCCTTGACCTGAGTCAGGAACCGCGGCATGTCGCGGAACGGATCGGTGCCGTTCACGCCGGCCAGCACGGGGGTGTGATTGACGACCGGAAGCACCTCGCGCGCCATGTCCATGACGATCTCGTTGGCGTCGCCGTAGGCCAGCAGGCCGGACAGGGACCCGCGCCCGGCCATCCGGAAGCGCCCCGAGTTGTAGATGACCAGCAGGTCGATCCCGCCGGCCTCAGCGGACTTCGCCGTGATACCGGTGCCGGCGCCGCCGCCGACGATCGGCGTCCCGGCGGCCACCTGGGCGCGGAAACGATCGAGAATCTCTTGACGTGACATTGCATTTCTCCTTGTCAGTTGGATTGAGAATCAGTTTCCCGTGATCTGCCGATGTGAGATCTCGGTGTGAAGGGCCTCGGCCATCGCCCGCCCGAATCCGGGGTCGTTGACGGCCAGATCGATCTCGGTGATCACGACCGGGCTTTCGGCCAGCCCTTCGCGCAACGCGGCGAACAGGGCCTCGTCGGCCTGCCCGTCGCGGAACGGCTGACCGTCGACGTCGATGCCGCTCACCCCGCGCAGCGGGATGAACAGCTGCGCCGGCCCGCGTGCCGCTCTCAGCTTGCGGGCGATCCGGTGGCCGAGTTCAGCCATCTCCTCGGGAGTGGTGCGCATCAGGGTGACCGTGGGGTTGTGGACATAGAGGTTCCGGCTGTCGAACTTCTCGGGCACGGTCTCACGCGGCCCGAAATTCACCATGTCGAGAGCGCCGACGCTGACCACCTGGGGGACGCCTCTGGCTCCGGCGGCCTCCATCCGGTGGGGTCCGGCGGTCAGCACGCCGCCGACCAGATCATCGGCCAGCTCGGTGGTGGTGAGGTCGCAGACGCCGGCCAGCAGGTCGGAGTCCACCAGCTTCTCCATCGCCAGGCCGCCGGCACCGGTGGCGTGGAAGACCAGCACCTCGTAGCCCAGCTCACTCAGTGTCCTGCGCGCCTCGTCGGCGGCAGGCGTCGTCAGACCGAACATCGTCACCCCGACCAGTGGCTTGTGATCGGCCTCGTCGGCGGCCAGGCGGGCCTCGTAGGACCTGGCCATGCCGGTGATCGCCGCCGCGGCGTTCCCGAGCACCATGGTGGAGATCGAGTTGATCCCGGCGACGTCGACCACCGAGTACATGATGGCGACGTCGGACTCTCCGACGTAGGGCTTCACATCTCCCGAGGCCATCGTGGAGACCAGAAGCTTCGGGAAGCCGACCGGTACGGCCTGCATGGCCGGGGCCGCCACGGACGAACCACCGGACCCGCCGATGGACATGAAGCCGTGGATTCTCCCGGAGTCGGCGAGGTCTCCGACGATGGCTGCCGCGCCGTGTCCCATCACCGCCATCATCTCGCCGCGGTCACGGCGCCGACGCAGTTGTGAGGCGTCGGCCCCGGCGGCGGCGATCACCTGATCGGATGTGACGTCGGCGAGCGGGCTCGTCGAGAAGGAGCCGACGTCGATGAGGACGACGTCCACCCCGTCGTCACGGAGCCGGTCGCTCAGCCACCTGAATTCATCCCCCTTCGTGTCAAGAGTCCCCAGCAGGGCAACAGTGGTCATGGCGCACTCCTTCGTGGTCGTTGAGCCGACCGTAGAAGCGGACGCGCGGATGTACTGGGCCAATTCGGCACAAGTGGCCCGGTCAGGGGCTGTTGTCGGCAATACTCGACGTCATGCCCGCGAAGATGGACGCCGCCGAGCTCAGCCGGATGCTCGGCGACTGGGCTCAGCCCGGGCGGTTGCTGCCCGAGGCGCTGGCCGCCGGGCTGCTGGAACTGATCGACGCCGGCTTCGCCCCGGCCGGCAGCGTCCTGCCCGCCCAGCGGGACTGCGCTGCGGCGCTCGGGGTCTCGCGCGGCACGGTGGGGGCCGCCTTCGCAGATCTGGAGGCACGCGGCTATCTGGCGTCGACGGTGGGATCGGGGACGCGGGTGCGCTCCGGGCGCGCGGCAGCCGCCACGGACGGACGGCTGTTCTCCTTCACCCACTCGGCCCCCGGCGTCATCGACCTGTCGACGGGTGCGCTCCCGGCCTCCGAGGTGGCCAGGCAGGTGCTGACTGCCGGAGTGTCGGGGCTGGATGCCTATCTGGACACTGACGGCTATTTCCCGGCCGGACTGCCGGTGCTGCGCCAGGCGATCGCCGACCGGCTCACCCGTGACGGGGTCCGCACCGTTCCGCAGCAGGTACTGGTCACCAACGGGGCCCAGCAGGCCACGTATCTGGCGCTGCGCGCCCTGGTCTGTCCGGGTGACCTGGCGATCGTCGAGGACCCGACCTATCGCGGGGGTCTGGAGGCGCTGCGGCTGCTCGGGGCCAGAGTGCAGGGTGTGCCCGTCGGCCCCGGTGGAATGGATCTGAACCTGCTCGGGCATGCGCTGGACCAGCGACCCGCGGTGCTGTACTGCCAGACCGGTATCCACAATCCGACCGGAACCACGACGGACCACGACCACCGGGCCGAGATCGGCGCGCGTGCGGTGGAGGCGGAGGTGCCGGTGATCGAGGACTGCTGCTCCTACGACCTCACCAGGGGCGGGGGAGTGGCACGGACCCTGGCAGGGCACGTCGACGACGACCTCCTGGTGATGATCGGTTCCCTGTCGAAGTTGTTCTGGGGCGGTCTGCGAGTCGGTTGGATCCGGGCCGGGCGGAGCCGGATCCGGGGGATCCTGGAGCTGCGCAAGGCCGAGGACCTGGCGACCTCGGTGATGAGCCAGCTGCTGGCCACACGGCTCCTGGGACGGGCCGAGGAGGCGCGCAAGGAGCGGCGCCGCATGCTCGCATCGCGGCTGAGCAGCACGGTGAGGGTCGTGCGAGAGGTCTTCCCGGGATGGAGATGGGAGTCGGTGCGCGGCGGTACCGGGTTGTGGATCGACTCCGGGGGAGACGTCCTGGCCCTGGCGGAGGCGGCGAAACGCGCGAAGGTGAGGCTGGCGCCCGGACCGAGCTTCTCACCCCACGACGGTCAGCGCACGATGCTGCGGCTTCCGCTGTGGCACGAGCCGGACGTGCTGGAAGAGGCGCTGGGGAGGATCAGCGCTCACGAGTGAGCCGCTCGGCTCAGTTCGCGAAGTTGGTGATCACCTTGATGCCCAGGGTGTTGAACGAGGTCATGGCGTCCAGCGGCTCGTTGACCCTCGACAGCGGGATTTCCCCGGTCACCAGCGCTCCCGGACTGAGCTTTCCGGCGGCCACCTGGGCCAGGAGCTTCGGGAATTCGACGGCGGGCATGCCCCACGAGCCCTTGAGGCTGATCTCGTTGATGATGAGCGGGTCGACGGTCAGCGGCACCTCTCCCTCGGGGCCCTGGGACAGCATGCCGATCTGGACGTGGGTGCCGCCGGGACGCAGCGAGTTGATGCCGTTGAGCATGGTCTCGCGGGCGCCCACGGCGTCGACCGTCAGATCGGCGCCGCCACCGGTGACCTCCTTGACGGCCTCCACCGGGTTGGTCCTCGTGCCGTTGATCACCGCTGCCGCGCCGACCTTGCGGGCCAGCTCGAGCTTGTCGTCATGCCTTGCGACGACCACGGGCAGCGCCCCGACACCGGCGGCGATCTGCACCGCCGCGAGCCCGATGCCGCCGGCTCCGTAGACCGCGACCCAGTCGCCGGGGCGCACCTGACCCACCTGCACCAGGCCGTGGTATGACGTCATGTACCGGCAGCCTACGCCGGCTAGGTGTAATCGCCGGACAGGTTAGGTACGCGGTCGGCGGGTGATTTGCCTTTGAGCGCGGTGTGTCCGCGGTGGTGATTGTAGTGGTGCAGCCAGCCGGGGAGTTCGGCCAGGCGGTCGGTCTCGCTGGCGTAGGGCCGTGCGTAGGCCCACTCGGCGACCAGGGTCCTGTTGAACCGCTCGACCTTGCCGTTGGTCTTGGGCGTGTAGGGCCGGGTGTACTTGTGCGTGATGTGGGTGTCTTTGAGTGCCTTGTTGAAGGCTTTGGACCGGTAGCAGGAGCCGTTGTCGGTCAGGACCCGCTTGACGGTGATGGCCTGGCTGGCGAACCAGGCCTGGGCCCTGGTCCACAACCCGGCGGCGGTGTCCTTGCGCTCATCGCTGAGGACCTCGACGTAGGCCAGGCGGGAGTGGTCGTCGACGGCGTTGTGGATGTAGTGATACCCACCCCCGCTGGCGGATCGGCCACGGTTGCGTACTCCTTGGGCGCGTCCGACCATGCGGTGGCCGCCGCCGTCGGGGATCCGGCCCAGCTTCTTGATGTCGAGGTGGACCAGTGAACCGGGGGTGTCGTGTTCGTAGCGGACGGGTGTGGGTTGGGCGCGTAGCCGGGCGCCGGTGGCCTTGTCGATCCAGGTCAGGGGTGGGCATCCGTAGCGTTGCAGGATCTTGCCGACGGTCGAGACGCTGAGGTGTTGGTGGCGTAGGTGGTAGGCGATGCGTGCTGGGCCCCACTGGTGGGTGATGCGCAATCCCACCACCCGTCGTTGCGTGCGACGGCAGACCCGTCGGGGCTGGTGGTGGGGTCGGCTGGAGTGATCACGCATTCCGGCCGGCCCGTGGGCGCGGTAGCGCTGTGCCCAGCGTTGGGCCGTGGTGACGCTGACGTTGAAGCGTTCGGCGGCCCGACGCAGGGGCCAGCCATCCTCGACGATGCAGCAGGCCAGGCGCAAACGTCCGGTTTCGGACAACGGGGCATTACGGTGGGTCATGAGGGCCTCTTGGGAGTCGTGCTTTGTGTGGTAGCAACACACTTCACCCAGAGGCCCTCGCCCGTGTCCAGCCAGAGCTGTCTCTGACCAGCCCGATGTACCTAACCTGTGTGGTGGTTACACCTAG
>NZ_JBPPGE010000011.1:0-8316 GCF_051303185.1 Cutibacterium nasicola
TGACCAGTTTCACCATCGCCTCGAACCAAGGCACGATGGGCGGCGGTGAGGTCATGATGCTCGCCATCGCCGAGGCCGCCCGTGAATTGGGACGCGACGTCACCATCATTGCACCCCAGACTCCCGGCGACGTTGTTGAGGAAGCCCGCAAGCGGGGTTTCCGGGTCATCGCCATCCACGGCGACACCACCGGGAAGTACCTGGAGAATCTGCGTCGCTGGGACGCGAGTGAGCGCACCGGGCTGCTGTGGTGCAACGGGCTGCGCCCGGCCTTCGCCACCTCGGGGCACCCCGACCGGGTCGTCCACCTGCACCAACGCCCACTCGGAAAGCTGCGCGCCCTGGCTGTCGTGGCCCGTCATGGGACCCTGGCAACGGTCGTCCCCTCGGCATCGATGGCAGAGGCGGTCTCCGACGCCCGGGTGATGTGGAATTGGAATCCCCCAGCACGCCACCGTGCTCCTCGCCCGGTGGAGGGCACCGTCACAGTCGGATTCCTCGGTCGACTGTCATCCGACAAGGGGGTCCCGCGACTGTGCGAGGCGATGGCCGAGTTGAAGCGCCGGCACCCTGGGCGATTCAGGCTACTGCTGGCCGGGGAATCCCGGTTCGTCGACCCGGCCGACGCCCAACTCGTCGCCCGTCGCATCGCGAGTCTGGGCGACCTCGTCGACCACCGCGGCTGGATGGACCGTGACGAGTTCTTCTCCTCAGTCGATCTCTCGGTCTTCCCATCTGTATGGCCCGAGCCCTTCGGCCTTGTCGTCTCCGAGGCAATGTCGGCGCGCTGCCCCTTCGTCCTCACCGATGCCGGGGCACTGCAGGAGGTCGCCGGCCCCGATCATCCCTTCGTGGCGCGAGCGGACGACGCCACCAGCCTGGCCGATGCCATCGAAAGGGCCGCCGAGGGCTACAACAAGGGTCTCCTGGACGCAGCTCACGACCGCTGGCAGGAGAACTTCTCCCCCGAGGCCGGACGCGCCCGTCTCGCGGAGATCCTGGCTGACGTCGATCCGGAGCCCGACCAGGGCGCCCCGCACGTCGCCATCGCCCACGACTACCTCACGCAACGAGGTGGTGCAGAACGTGTCGTCACCCAGTTCGCCAGAATGTTCCCGGAGGCCCCGATCATCACATCGGTGTATGAATCGGACCTCACCTACCCTGAGTTCTCCACTCATGAGGTCATCACCTCTCCGCTGAACAAGATCGGATGGCTCCGTCGCCACTTTCGAGCCGGTCTTCCGCTCTACGACTGGGCCTTCGACCACACCGAGGTGCCGACGGGGACGGACACCGTTCTCGTCTCGACAACCGGTTTCGCGCACGGGGTCAAGACCCCACCGAACTGCCGCAAGGTCGTCTACTGCCACTCCCCCGCCCGTTTCCTCTACCTGGCCGACGACTACCTCGGCGGACACTGGTGGCGATCTCCCAAGGGGATCGTCCTCAAGGTGCTCACCCCACCGCTACGACGTTGGGATCGCAGGGCCGCCGCGTCCGCGGACGAGTACCTGTGCAACTCGACAGTGGTTCGCGACCGTATCCGTGACGTGTACGGGATCGAGGCAGCAGTCGTGCATCCGCCGTACTCCCTGAATCCCACCGGCCCCCAGGAGCCACTACCGGGACTGGATCATCCCTCCTTCTTCCTGGTGGTCAGCCGCCTCATGCCCTACAAGAATGTCGACATCGTGCTGAATGCCTTCGTGGATCTGCCCGATGAGCATCTGGTCGTCGTCGGGTCAGGGCCATTGCGCGATGAATTGCACGATCTCGCCCCCGCCAACGTATCCTTCTTCGAAGGCATCAGTGACGCCCAGCTGCGTTGGGCCTACGCCCACGCGTCGGCGGTCATCGCGCCGAGCAAGGAGGACTTCGGGTTGACCCCCGTGGAGGGCTTCGCCTTCGGAACCCCCTGCCTGGGGCTACATGCCGGTGGCTACCTGGACACCGTCGTGGACGGCGTCTCCGGACGATTCTTCGACTCCGCAACCCCCGGAGCCGTGACGCAGGCCATCCGCCAGTTCCGCGAGAACCCTCTCGAGGAGCGCACCGTATTGGAGCACGCGGGGAAGTTCTCCCCAGAGACCTTCGCGAGGGCCATCGTGGCCCACGTCGAATTCTCCTCCGACAGCCAGAAGGATTGAGATGACCACTGCATCGATCATCATCCCGTCGTACCGGGGAGCTGACCGTCTCCCCCGGTTGCTGAGTGCCCTTGCGGCCCCGACCGACGACTGGGAGGCCATCGTCGTCATCGACGGTGACATGGATGGCTCCGAGGAAGTCGTGGCCAGGTACTCCCACCTGCCCATCCGCTCCGTGGTGTTCCCACGGAATCGCGGAAGGGTTGCGGCCCTCAACGCCGGCCACGAGGCCGCGATCGGGGATGTCCTCATCCGGTGCGACGACGATCTGGAGCCGGCTCCCAACTACGTCGAACGTCATGTGACCAGCCACACTGAGCAGGACCAAGGCACCATCGGCATCTGCCTCAATGTCCTTCCCGACACCCGATACACGACCGTCTACGGGGCCCAGGCGGACGAGCTGTTCCGTGCAGGTGCGTACAACGCCTCTGCGGACACCACATGGCGTTTCTGGGCGGGCAACGTCTCGGTGACGCGCGACATCTGGAACCGCATCGGCAGTTACGACACCCGGTACCAAGCCTACGGATGGGAGGACGTCGACTACGGTTGGCGACTCCGCGAGGCCGGCATTCCGGTGGTGATCGATCCCACCCTCGCGACACGGCATCACGCCGCCGCTGTCAGTACCGCATCCCGTGCTCCCCGTGCCTATCGTTCCGGCCAGGCGAGACAGCTCTTCGACCGGATCCATGGCGCGGAAGTCTCCGGACCCGGTCGCCCGACGGACGACTCAACGTGGAACCGTCTAGTGGGATGGACCGCCGATCACCTGAGCTATGACAGAACCCGGGCCCTGGCCAAGGCCCTCGACACCGCCCTTCCCGTCTTGCCGGTCCCGGTGGCCCGCAAGGCCATCGCCCTGCTCGTGGAATCCTCGGGCATCGCCGGCCACGAATCCAGCGAGACCGCCGAAAGGGACTTCTGAATGACCGAGCCAAAAGAATCCTTTTCCAAGCAGCTTCGCTTCCTGATAAGCACCTTCCCCGACGACACCAAACCGCAACTCGTCGCATCTGTCATCGGGCAGGCAGCGATAGCACTGATGGACTTCGCCGGTATCGCGCTGATCCTCCCGGTCGCCCAGATCCTCATGGGTGCTCCCACTGATCAGGGGTACATCGGCGTCGCGGCGTCGATCTTCGGGAATCCCTCGTGAAGGCGGTTGGAACCATCCTGCTGAACTGGTGGCAAACAGGTTTGGTGACCCGTCTCATGGCGGGAACCTCAGCGAACCTTCTCAAGGTTTACCTCAATGAGGACTACCTCGATCACAAGAAGAGGGACGTACCAGAACTCATCCGCGCCGTCGGCCCCTCCGTCACCGCGGCCCACATGCAGGTCGTCGGGGGCGTGCTCATACTGACTGGCCAGTTGACGTCGGTCCTCGCAATCCTGATCCTGCTCTTCCTCATCACCCCGGCTGCAACCCTCGGTGCCATCGTCTTCTTCGGCGTGTCGATGTTCTTCCTGCAACGCTTCCTGAGTCCGGTCAACTCGACCGCTGGCCGCAAGGCACAGGAGACGGCGTGGACGGTGAGCAAGCGACTCATCGAGCCCATGGACGGGTTCCGCGAGGTGTCGATGCACGACTCCCAGCCGTATTTCGTCGATCGGTACCACCGTGCAGTCCTGGACAATGCGGAAACCGTCCGCAAGGCGAACTTCTACACGGGGCTTCCCAAGTCCATCCTCGAGGTCATCACCATCATTTTCCTGTCGGTGATCCTCGTCTTCATCGCGAATGCCCCCAACCCGCCGGCCCTCATGGCAACGTTCTCAGTATTCATTGCCGCAGCCATCAAACTGCTGCCGTCCATGTCCGCCATCAACGCCACGATGGGAACCATCAACTACGGCAAGACCGGTCTCGAGATCACGGTCAACACCCTGCGCCCCCTCATCGCGTCCCACCAGATCGACACCTCGGCAGAGTGTGACTACCCGTCGGCTGATCTGCCCCCGGAGTACGAGAAGCACCCGCACACCATCGAGGTGCGTGACATCACCTTCAGCTATCCGGACGGGGACCGGCCCGTCCTCAACGATGTGAGCTTCACGATCCCTCCGGGCACTTCCCTCGCGTTGTGCGGTGTTTCCGGATCGGGAAAGACCACCTTGGTCAACATCATGCTCGGCCTCATCAAGCCGAACGGCGGAAGCGTGGCCTTCGGTGGCATGAACATCGTCACCAACGAAACCCAGTGGCACGAGAACATCGCCTACGTCCCACAAGATGTTTTTCTCATCAACGACTCGGTACGAGCGAACATTGCTTTCGGCATACCTGAGTCCGAATGGGACGACGACCGCATCAACGCGTGCATCGACGCCGCCCAACTCAGGGACATCGTCGACGAGCTGCCCGAAGGCCTGAACACCGGCATCGGCCCCAAGGGCGCGCGGCTGTCGGGCGGTCAGCGTCAGCGAATCGGTATCGCCCGTGCCCTGTACCGGGACCCCCAGGTGCTGGTCCTCGACGAGGCGACGTCGGCCCTAGACAATGCCACCGAGGCCAAGATCACCAAGACGATCAATGGCCTTCAGGGAAAGGTGACCACGATCATCGTCGCCCACCGACTGTCGACCGTTCGCGACGTCGATCAACTCCTGTTCCTCGAGAACGGGGAGATCACCGCTCGTGGAACGTTCGCGCAGGTCGAGCAGCAATCGCCGTCGTTCGCGCGACTGGTGGAGCTCGGTGATCTCGACTCCCGTACGAAGGCCCACCCCTCATGACCCGACGCGTGGAGGTGTGCTGGGTTCCGTCTGGCATCCCTGAACAGGATGAACGGTGCGAGAAGGCAGCCGCCCTCGCCGCACGTTTGTGGGAGGTCCCCAGCCCCACCGTGCTGCAACCCGAGTCATCCGGCCGCGCTAATGCGCTCCTGGCAGGTGCGCGGCGACGAATCACCCTGGTGGTTGCCACAAGTCTCCCCGACCTGGCAGCCGCCATCCGGGCACGTCATGGCCAGGTGTTCGGCTGGGTCATCCGCGACTCGGACCATGTGATGTCCGTTTCCGAGCACGATCTCGAGCGCATAGGACATGTGTGGGTGACCCGTTCGGTCCCTTCCGATGACCTCACCCATGACCTGCGCCACACGTTCGCAAGGATCTCGAACCGACTGAGCGTCTGGACGCCGACGCTTCGAACCGAGATGACCGCACTCCAGCGGCAGGTCCGTGAGCAGGAGCAGCGACTCAACCCTGGTGATGACATCCCTGATCTTGTCAACCTCCCCGACCAGATCCACCGAGTCGTCTTCCTCGCTCCTCGGGTGCCCGAGATGAGCGGCGGGTCGACCGCCGTCATGAACCTCTCCGAGGCGTTGGTGGACCGTGGAATCGAGGTGAGGCACCTGTCGGTCAAACCGGGCACCGGTGTCTCCCCGGTCCCGACCAGGACCATCATCCGGGATCCTGAGCTCCACCGAGGACCGACCCTGCGCAACGGTGGAGGTCACAGCATCATGCGTAGCCTCCTCAAGGTGGCGCTCAAGCGAGTCGATCACCTTGCCGACATTTTGAGGCTCAGGCTGACAGTGCCACTCCTCGGCGGTCACGACGTGCTCGTCACCAGTCACGCACTCGCCGCCCAAGCACTTCAGCAGCATCACTTCCCCACCGACGGCGCCCGCCTGCACATCGGTCAGCACCATTCCCAGTACGAGAGCCTCACCGGAGAACCCTGGCTGTACGAGGCGATACCCGCACAGTTCTCGTCCGTCGACGGTTTCACAGCCCTCACCGATGCTGACGCGCAGAAATTCCATACCTTGGTCGGCTGCCCCTGCTTCGGACTGCCGAACGCCCTTCCGAGCGACCTCATCGACCCACCACAGTCATCGCTGACGTCACGCCGGGCAGTCGTTCTGGCGCGATTCAGTCCGGAGAAGCAACTGCCGCTCATGGTTCGCGCGTTCGCCAAAGCGGCCGCCAGCGGTCAGTACGGCGGCTGGACCCTGCACATCCATGGCGCGGGCCCCGAGGAGGACGCCATCCGTACGGCCATCCGCGACTGTCGGGCCGAGGACCGTGTGGTCGTCGAGCCGCCGACGAGGAGCATCTCCGAGGTTTACCAAGGGGCGGCCCTCAACCTGTTGGCATCCTCCTCGGAGGGATTCGGCATGACCATCATCGAGGCAGCCGCTCACGGTGTCCCTTCGCTGGCCTTCGACGTCTCCCCCGGGGTTCACGGGCTGCTGTCCGACGGTGCCGGCTGGCTCGTTGAGGAAGTCAGCGAGGGTGCCTACTGCGAGGCTCTTCAGCGGGTACTCGGCTCACCTGAGGAACTTCACCGTGCCGGCCGGACGGCACGGTCGACAATTGCCCGAGCTCACGAACCGCAACGCATTGCGGACGCGTTCGCGGGAATCGTCAACGAGCTCATTGACGGTGAATCGGGAAAGCCTTCATGAGTCCCGTCTCGATGGCTGCCTGATGGGGCAACGGATGCCACGACGAGACGACATGGTCGGCCTCACGCACCATCTCGACCGGATCGACGGGGTCACGCTTAACACTGAAGGCCGAGTAGTAGTAGTCGAACTTGTACCGACCACCTGTGATATCCGGCCCCGGCTCGATCCACTGATTCGGGACGCCGAAGGAGTCGGACACGATGAGGCCGTGCAGGCTGGAGGACAACACCAGCCTGCACTGAAGGATCTCGGACACCACAGCCTCGACCGGTGCACAGACGTCGATCAGCTTCACCGCCGGGTGAGAAGCGATTTCTCGGCTCCTCTCGCTGTCTCGCTCGGTGAAGTGCGGCACAAAACCAATCCTGTCGGAGGGCTGCCACTGCAGATGCGGTAGCGCCCGACGCACAAGGATGCCTGGATCACCCAGCGGTACTTCGGAGTGCCCGGCCTCTATGAACCGTTCCATGCTGAGGGCGCCGCGCAAGGCCAGCACCTTGATATCAGGCCCGTTCCACGAGGCACCGGGCTCGACGAAGCCACTGCCCCAGATCCATGGACAAGTTTCGGCCAAGTTCTGGATCCCCTCGAGGATCGAGCCCACGGCGACCATGTCCGCAGCACCGATACCCGAGTACTTGACCTCCGCGCCGAAGAGGTTTCGGATCAGCAGCGGACTGAGTTGATCCCCGAAATTGGCATTGGCGTCGTTGCTCCCGGCCCAGTACAGCCTGATCGGCGCGACACGCCACATGAGCGATTTCGGCGCATACTTGCGCACTAGGGCCTTGGCTCCCCCAATGGCCTCAGAAAGGGTCGTCATTCTCTGCTCGTTCCTGTCAACGTCGGGGACTTCGGTTCGTCCTGATGTCCATCAGGACGATGTCGGCAAGCCGTTCCTTGAAGTGGTCAGGGTCGTAGACGCACGCTCTGTCGACACACCGCGCGGACAGCTCATGACGGTCCTGCGGAGTCATTGACGCGATCCTTCGAGTCTGCGCCTGCAGCTCCTCAGGGGTCGACCAACGTCCAGCCCCATCCACCGGAAGTACGACCTCGCGCGGCCCCGCAGTGTCAATGACAACGGGGATGCAGCCGGCCGACATCGCCTCGACAGTGGTGATCCCGAAATGCTCCTGGGTCTGGGGCATGACGGTGGCGTCGGATCCGTACCCCTGGGAGCGCTCGATCGTCGAGGTCCAGAAGGTCATCCAGATCGCCCGTGACCTCGACACGTGGTTCGACGCCGAGGAGCCCCCGGTCGTCATCTGCACCATGGGCGGGTTCACCAAGGACGCCTTCGTGGCCCCCGAGGAGCGCCCGGCCATGTACGCCCGGATCGCCCAGGCCCTCGAGCGCATCGACGAGGACGGGGTCCGTCTGACCTCGCAGACCCTGCCGCCCTACCCGTGGCTCATGGGTGGCCAGCAGCACCACAACCTCTTCATGGGCCTCAACGACACCGTCGACTTCTGCAACCAGTACGGACGTCGTCTCACCCTCGACCTGTCCCACTCCAAGTTGGCCGCCAACTTCAACAAGATCCCGTTCAGCGAGTACATCGCCAAACTGGCACCGCTCAGCGACCACCTGCACATCGTCGACGCCGAAGGTGTCGACGGGGAGGGCCCGCAGATCGGTGAGGGCGAGATCGACTGGCCGATGACCGCCAAACAGCTCGACGAGCTGGCTCCAGGAGTCACATTCATCCCGGAGATCTGGCAGGGCCACGTCAACAA
>NZ_JBPPGE010000012.1:0-4995 GCF_051303185.1 Cutibacterium nasicola
GATGGCCCTCGCGAAGGTCTCTGGGGAGAACTTCCCCGCGTGCTCCAATACGGTGCGCTCCTCGAGAGGGTTCTCGCGGAACTGGCGGATGGCCTGCGTCACGGCTCCGGGGGTTGCGGAGTCGAAGAATCGTCCGGAGACGCCGTCCACGACGGTGTCCAGGTAGCCACCGGCATGTAGCCCCAGGCAGGGGGTTCCGAAGGCGAAGCCCTCCACGGGGGTCAACCCGAAGTCCTCCTTGCTCGGCGCGATGACCGCCGACGCGTGGGCGTAGGCCCAACGCAGCTGGGCGTCACTGATGCCTTCGAAGAAGGATACGTTGGCGGGGGCGAGATCGTGCAATTCATCGCGCAATGGCCCTGACCCGACGACGACCAGATGCTCATCGGGCAGATCCACGAAGGCATTCAGCACGATGTCGACATTCTTGTAGGGCATGAGGCGGCTGACCACCAGGAAGAAGGAGGGATGATCCAGTCCCGGTAGTGGCTCCTGGGGGCCGGTGGGATTCAGGGAGTACGGCGGATGCACGACTGCTGCCTCGATCCCGTACACGTCACGGATACGGTCGCGAACCACTGTCGAGTTGCACAGGTACTCGTCCGCGGACGCGGCGGCCCTGCGATCCCAACGTCGTAGCGGTGGGGTGAGCACCTTGAGGACGATCCCCTTGGGAGATCGCCACCAGTGTCCGCCGAGGTAGTCGTCGGCCAGGTAGAGGAAACGGGCGGGGGAGTGGCAGTAGACGACCTTGCGGCAGTTCGGTGGGGTCTTGACCCCGTGCGCGAAACCGGTTGTCGAGACGAGAACGGTGTCCGTCCCCGTCGGCACCTCGGTGTGGTCGAAGGCCCAGTCGTAGAGCGGAAGACCGGCTCGAAAGTGGCGACGGAGCCATCCGATCTTGTTCAGCGGAGAGGTGATGACCTCATGAGTGGAGAACTCAGGGTAGGTGAGGTCCGATTCATACACCGATGTGATGATCGGGGCCTCCGGGAACATTCTGGCGAACTGGGTGACGACACGTTCTGCACCACCTCGTTGCGTGAGGTAGTCGTGGGCGATGGCGACGTGCGGGGCGCCCTGGTCGGGCTCCGGATCGACGTCAGCCAGGATCTCCGCGAGACGGGCGCGTCCGGCCTCGGGGGAGAAGTTCTCCTGCCAGCGGTCGTGAGCTGCGTCCAGGAGACCCTTGTTGTAGCCCTCGGCGGCCCTTTCGATGGCATCGGCCAGGCTGGTGGCGTCGTCCGCTCGCGCCACGAAGGGATGATCGGGGCCGGCGACCTCCTGCAGTGCCCCGGCATCGGTGAGGACGAAGGGGCAGCGCGCCGACATTGCCTCGGAGACGACAAGGCCGAAGGGCTCGGGCCATACAGATGGGAAGACCGAGAGATCGACTGAGGAGAAGAACTCGTCACGGTCCATCCAGCCGCGGTGGTCGACGAGGTCGCCCAGACTCGCGATGCGACGGGCGACGAGTTGGGCGTCGGCCGGGTCGACGAACCGGGATTCCCCGGCCAGCAGTAGCCTGAATCGCCCAGGGTGCCGGCGCTTCAACTCGGCCATCGCCTCGCACAGTCGCGGGACCCCCTTGTCGGATGACAGTCGACCGAGGAATCCGACTGTGACGGTGCCCTCCACCGGGCGAGGAGCACGGTGGCGTGCTGGGGGATTCCAATTCCACATCACCCGGGCGTCGGAGACCGCCTCTGCCATCGATGCCGAGGGGACGACCGTTGCCAGGGTCCCATGACGGGCCACGACAGCCAGGGCGCGCAGCTTTCCGAGTGGGCGTTGGTGCAGGTGGACGACCCGGTCGGGGTGCCCCGAGGTGGCGAAGGCCGGGCGCAGCCCGTTGCACCACAGCAGCCCGGTGCGCTCACTCGCGTCCCAGCGACGCAGATTCTCCAGGTACTTCCCGGTGGTGTCGCCGTGGATGGCGATGACCCGGAAACCCCGCTTGCGGGCTTCCTCAACAACGTCGCCGGGAGTCTGGGGTGCAATGATGGTGACGTCGCGTCCCAATTCACGGGCGGCCTCGGCGATGGCGAGCATCATGACCTCACCGCCGCCCATCGTGCCTTGGTTCGAGGCGATGGTGAAACTGGTCACTGTGTCAGTTACCTCCAGACAAGTACGAGATGAGGATGTTGACGGTGGATGAGTGTCGGTGTGGGGCCACCCGGAGGGCATTGGTTGAACGGCGCCATTGCGGTCTCGGGAGGTTTTGGCGCCCGCCGGTGGTGTCATCGAGCCCTCTCAAGGGTCACCGTCCCGAACTTGGAGACCTGGTACCCGTCGTGGACCTTTATTTTGTCCGTCGGAGCGATGATGAAGTCCGGTTTGGTCCGGTCCTCGTACTTCCGGGTGGCGTTGTCGACGTCGATGTGGATGATCCGGCATGTCTCGTCGGGGCAGGCCATCCGCCACCACCAGTACTCGTGGACGTATGAGTGCTCGCCGGCCAGCGCGACCACGCTGTCCTCCCGGGCGTGGGAGCGGACATGGGCGGCCGTGTCGATCCAGCCCGCTCTCTCCTCTGGTGGAACTGACGCGAGGAGCTCCCGAGCGTCATCGGTTTTGATGACGGAGCTTCCGCCGACCAGCGGGCGCCACTTCTGTGCCACCAGCCAAGGGAGGCACTGGAGCGCACAGCCGGCCACCACGAGGAGGGCAAGCACTCCCCGTACCTTGGGCTTTAGGGGTGTTATGGCCAGGGCGAGACCGACGGAGGAGAGCGCCAGCAGCGGGAGCATCAGCCGCCCGATCCAAGTCTGGTAGCACACGACGGCTGAGAAGAGCGCGTAACTGGCCAGTAGCAGGACCGCGGGTATCCATGCCAGTCGCCGGGATCTCGGATGGAGGGCGACGAGGAACAGTATGACGATCGTGACGACGAACTGAACGACGTTCGCGGCTCGGTCCTCGTTACGCTCGGAATCCAGTGAGTATCCCTGAGTGAAGGAGTATCGGGGATCGTCAACGTCAACCCCGGAGACGGCCTCCGATGCCTCTTTCAAGCCTTCGGAGAGATACGAGTTGATCGATCCGAGGGCGGACCCTTTGCCTTCCGGCAGCGGTAGGGCGAGGTTGGGGCCGAGATTCTTGATCGAGTTGGCTGCCAGCGCGCGTCCCGGGTTCCCGCTTACGGTCAGTCCGAGGTCCGGCCCGGTCAGGCGTCCGAAGGTCTCGTCGTTGCGAATCGCCCAGCCGACGTTGAGGGCTCCCACCGAGACGATCGAGACGATGAGGGCCCCAATGATCGCCTCCTTGCCGTGGCGGATGATCCTCGCCACGGCCCACACGATCACGGGGGCCAGGATGAGGGCCGCGGTGGGCTTGACAGCCAGGGTCGCACACGCCGTCGCCGGGGCAACAGCTAGGGCAGCTGCGCGGCCGTGATCCTCGGCCCGATGGCTGACGAGGGCGACCGTCAGGGCCACGAAGGCCGTGGCGACGAGGTCATTCTGGGTTGTCGCGGACTCGCCGATCACCAGCGGGGCCGACAGGAGAAAGGCCCCGGCCACCCACGAGGACGTCGTCGACGCCCCCAGGTTGCGGGACGCACGGAAGATCGCCAGCGCGGTGGCCAGTCCTGCCGTCCATTGCCCGAGGAACATGAAGTGGTCGGATCCGAAGATCGCCAGCAGCCAGGCCGTCATGATCTCCGCGCCGGCCGGCAGGTAGTACTGGGCCGGGTAGGGCGTTGCGAAGTCGCCGAGGGTGCTGTTCTGGAACGCCTGTTCCACCTTAGGTAAGTGGTACGCCAGCGAGTCGATGTTGTTCGGCGCCGTCGCGACCCCGGTGACGAAGGTCACGATCGCGAGGATGCCGATAAACAGCAGGGCGAGGCGTCCGACCCACGACGAGCCACGCCACTGCCGGCCGACGGCGGCGAGGAAGTATTCGGGGTGCCGCCAGGAGCGCGTCAACACCGCGGTGATGATGACCGCGATCGACAACACCGACGCGATGACTGTGAGCCACACCTCGGTGAGGATGTGCAGTGCCGAGAGTCCCTCCCCGATTGCGATCGCGGGTATCGCGGCCGCCGCGAAAGTCATGGGGACGGACAGGGCTATCGTCCAGATGCGGGCCATGAGGCACAGTAGGCCGTACAGGCCGCCCAAGAGCAGGGCGGCGGTGATGATGTGCAGGGCGACGGTCATGTCAGTTCCTCCTCCCCCACCGCCGGGAGGAGCCCTCGATCACCTGCTGGTAAACCCGCGAGATGCCCTCAACCATGTTCGCCACGGTGGGAATGGCGTCGGTCAGGGTGGGGCGGTTGTCCAGGCGGAGTCCCTGCCGGATGGCCACTTCCGCCAGCGCTTCGACGTCATCGGCCTCGGCGATGCACCGGGCAGGAAGGATCTCTGGGTTGCCGCCGACCGGGCTCGCGGCCACGCCCATTCCCTGCGCGAGGGCGTCGAGGAGGGTGTAGGAGCAGTTGTCCGACTTTGAGGGTTGAACGATGACGTCATGGTTGGTCATCGCCTCGCCGGGACGGACGAAGCCGGGGAAGCTCGCCTTGTCCTCGAGGCCCAAGCGGCGCGTCAGGGTCTTGAGAGAGGCTTCCTCACTCCCGGTCCCGGCCACCGTCAGGGTCGCCTCCGGATGCTCACGGGTGATGTGCTCGAAGGCACGAATCGTCGCGGAGATGTTCTTCTCCTTCGACAGTCGCGCGAGGGACAGCAACCGCAGACCAGGCTCGCGGGACGGCGGGGTGGTGGGACGGTCGATGCCGTTGAGCATGACCGTGATCGGCCCCTTCGCATGCCACTGGTGACGTATTTCCCGTTCTGTCGCCTGAGACACGGCGATGACATGGGCGAATCGGTGCAGCCGGACACGGTGGGCTGTCTCCATGAAGACTGCCGAAGCCCGGTTCGGGTGATACATGAACCGGTCCGTCGGGATGGTGTGCTCGGTCGAGACCAGCTTGACTCCGGTGCCCACCGAAGCCATTGCCGACAGGAAATCGGCCTTGGCCAGGTGGGA
>NZ_JBPPGE010000013.1:0-2594 GCF_051303185.1 Cutibacterium nasicola
CTGGGAGCGCTCGATCGTCGAGGTCCAGAAGGTCATCCAGATCGCCCGTGACCTCGACACGTGGTTCGACGCCGAGGAGCCCCCGGTCGTCATCTGCACCATGGGCGGGTTCACCAAGGACGCCTTCGTGGCCCCCGAGGAGCGCCCGGCCATGTACGCCCGGATCGCCCAGGCCCTCGAGCGCATCGACGAGGACGGGGTCCGTCTGACCTCGCAGACCCTGCCGCCCTACCCGTGGCTCATGGGTGGCCAGCAGCACCACAACCTCTTCATGGGCCTCAACGACACCGTCGACTTCTGCAACCAGTACGGACGTCGTCTCACCCTCGACCTGTCCCACTCCAAGTTGGCCGCCAACTTCAACAAGATCCCGTTCAGCGAGTACATCGCCAAACTGGCACCGCTCAGCGACCACCTGCACATCGTCGACGCCGAAGGTGTCGACGGGGAGGGCCCGCAGATCGGTGAGGGCGAGATCGACTGGCCGATGACCGCCAAACAGCTCGACGAGCTGGCTCCAGGAGTCACATTCATCCCGGAGATCTGGCAGGGCCACGTCAACAATGGCGAGGGATTCTGGACGGCTCTCGAAAGGCTCGAACAATGGTTCTGAATACACCGCAAGTCTGGTGCGTCTTCCCCACCACTACGCCAACGGGATGGGCACCAGTCACCGAATTAGGACATCTCGTCGCCCAACTGTGGGAAACCGATCTGACGATCGTTTCCAGCGAGTCGGCAACGCCAATGTGGCGGCAGGCCTTGGCCATGTCACCACGACACCGAGGCAAGGATCCTCTCCTTGTCATCTGCGCCAACCCCGGAGACCTACTCTCTCTGGCTCGCTCAAAGGTTCTCGCCGGCCGATATGGAACGATTCATGGGTGGATCATTGACTCCTTTTGGGACCACCTACTACCCCGCTTCGCCCGCCAAGGACATATCCTCGACCACCTGTGGATCACAGATGGGGAACTGATTGACGACTACCAGACGAGAGTCAACATTCCGGTGTCCTGGGCGCCGTGGGGGACCGATGCACTGCGTTGGTCCAAGATCAAACCAAGGGATCGCGACATTGACGTGCTCCGTCTCGGGCGTCAGCCCAACGCCTGGAAGGACGACGACATTTCACGGGACGTCCTGAAAGCGGCAGGCCTGTCCTTTCAGGGGACGTTCCCCGGACAGCCGGACAGCGCGTCGAATGAAGCAGCCGTTACTTCCCATCTACTGCGATCAAAGATCGTCCTCGCATCTGGAAACATGTCCAGCCCAGCGAATTATACCCACCCGACTCGCGAATACATCTCGGCGCGATTCACCGACGCCGCTGCATGCGGCACCCTCGTGGCAGGAACCCCCCCGCATTGTCAAGCCGCTGAATTACTTCCTGAGGAAGGCCTCATCCGCATGCCGGTATCCTCGCGGGAGGAAGGCATCACCTTCCTCACCGACGCCGCTACGTCGTGGACTCCCACGCTGTCGCGTCGCCTGCAAGCCCATGCCCTGACACACCTGGACTGGCGCCACCGGATCGCTGACATTTCCACGTCCATGGGAGTCTCGACACCGACCCTTGAACGGGCGATGGCCGAACTCGACACGCAAATCACAACGATCCAGGGGGTGAGGCCCGTCCATGAATGACACGACAGCCTTGTGGGTCTGTCCGGTAAGCAATCTTGCCGGCGTAGCTCGCCATGTCCTTGACGTCGCCTCGGTTGGGATTCCCGGATGGCGCATGGTCATCACGTGCCCCGCTGGACCGTTGGCCAACCGGCTGCGCGACATGAACGTCGAGGTCGTTGATCTTCCCACTGAAAACAGCACCACAACTGCCGTGACCACCCTGCGCTCCACGATCTCGCGGCTCAAACCTGCAATCGTGCATTCCCACCTGGCCAAGGCCGATTTCCTGTCGGCAATGGCTTCGGTGGGCACCGGAGTCAAGCTGGTCTCGACCGAGCACACCATCCCGACGGACCGGTTCATGTATCACCCGAACCGGGCTTCGGCAGTCTTCATGGAGACAGCCCACCGTGTCCGGCTGCACCGATTCGCCCATGTCATCGCCGTGTCTCAGGCGACAGAACGGGAAATACGTCACCAGTGGCATGCGAAGGGGCCGATCACGGTCATGCTCAACGGCATCGACCGTCCCACCACCCCGCCGTCCCGCGAGCCTGGTCTGCGGTTGCTGTCCCTCGCGCGACTGTCGAAGGAGAAGAACATCTCCGCGACGATTCGTGCCTTCGAGCACATCACCCGTGAGCATCCGGAGGCGACCCTGACGGTGGCCGGGACCGGGAGTGAGGAAGCCTCTCTCAAGACCCTGACGCGCCGCTTGGGCCTCGAGGACAAGGCGAGCTTCCCCGGCTTCGTCCGTCCCGGCGAGGCGATGACCAACCATGACGTCATCGTTCAACCCTCAAAGTCGGACAACTGCTCCTACACCCTCCTCGACGCCCTCGCGCAGGGAATGGGCGTGGCCGCGAGCCCGGTCGGCGGCAACCCAGAGATCCTTCCTGCCCGGTGCATCGCCGAGGCCGATGACGTCGAAGCGCTGGCGGAAGTGGCCATCCGGCAGGGACTCC
>NZ_JBPPGE010000002.1:0-398322 GCF_051303185.1 Cutibacterium nasicola
TCCGGCAGTGTCTTACTCTCCCACATGATCCCTCATGCAGTACCATCAGCGCTGGAAGGCTTAACTACCGGGTTCGGTATGGGACCGGGTGTTTCCCTTCCGCCATGACCACCGGAAAACTATGGGGCCAGTCAGGCTTGGCGCAACCCCGCGTGGGGGCTGGGAGCCGTACAGTGGATGCGACACAACACCATTCTTGACGTCTCAAAACAGAATGTGTAAGTCCTCGGTCTATTAGTACCAGTCAGCTCCACACCTTACGATGCGTCCACGCCTGGCCTATCAACCCGGTCGTCTACCGGAGACCTTACCAGAAACCTGTAGGAACCCTCATCTTGAAGCATGCTTCCCGCTTAGATGCTTTCAGCGGTTATCACGACCCGACGTAGCCAACCAGCCATGCTCTTGGCAGAACAACTGGCACACCAGAGGTCAGTCCGTCCCGGTCCTCTCGTACTAAGGACAGCCCTTCTCAAGATTCCTCCGCGCGCAGCGGATAGGGACCGAACTGTCTCACGACGTTCTGAACCCAGCTCGCGTGCCGCTTTAATGGGCGAACAGCCCAACCCTTGGGACCGACTCCAGCCCCAGGATGCGACGAGCCGACATCGAGGTGCCAAACCATGCCGTCGCTATGAGCGCTCGGGCAAGATCAGCCTGTTATCCCCGGGGTACCTTTTATCCGTTGAGTGACGGCGCGTCCACAAGCCACCGTCAGATCACTAGTCCCGACTTTCGTCCCTGCTCGACCTGTCAGTCTCACAGTCAAGCCCCCTTGTGCACTTACACTCACCACCTGATTACCAACCAGGATGAGGGAACCTTTGGGCGCCTCCGTTACCTTTTAGGAGGCGACCGCCCCAGTCAAACTACCCATCAGGCACTGTCCCTGAACCGGATCACGGCCCAAAGTGAGATAACCAGAACGACCAGAGTGGTATTTCAACAATGACTCCACAACCACTGGCGTGGCCACTTCACAGTCTCCCACCTATCCTACACAAGTCGTCCCAATCACCAATACCAAACTATAGTAAAGGTCCCGGGGTCTTTCCGTCCTGCTGCGCGTAACGAGCATCTTTACTCGTAATGCAATTTCACCGAGTTCATGGTGGAGACAGTAGGGAAATCGTTACTCCATTCGTGCAGGTCGGAACTTACCCGACAAGGAATTTCGCTACCTTAGGATGGTTATAGTTACCACCGCCGTTTACTGGGGCTTAAGTTCACCGCTTCGCACACGCTAACAGTTCCCCTTAACCTTCCAGCACCGGGCAGGAGTCAGTCCGTATACATCGTCTTACGACTTCGCACGGACCTGTGTTTTTGGTAAACAGTCGTTTCCCCCTGGTCTCTGCGCCCCTCACCGCAACCACCAGCACGTGGCAGCAACAGCTCAGGTCCCCCTTATCCCGAAGTTACGAGGGCATTTTGCCGAGTTCCTTCACCATGATGATCTCGATCGCCTCGGTATACTCTACCTATCCACCAGTGTCGGTTTAGGGTACGGGCGGACCAGCCACCTCGCTCACGAAGCTTTTCTCGACAGTACAGGATCACTCACTCACCCACACACATGGGCTCGCCATCATGCCTCAACCACACACCCGGCGGATTTACCTACCAGACGGTCCACACATTTAGCCCCGGACAACCATCGCCGGGGATGAGCTACCTCCCTGCGTCCCTCCGCAGCTTGCCTACTACATGATCGGTTCACACACTCACCACACCACCACAACATCAACGATGCCACAATGGCAGGCTCGCACGCTTAGCATCACACACCTCGACACGAACGGTGACAAGCCGGTACCAGAATATCAACTGGTTATCCATCGACTACGCCTGTCGGCCTCGCCTTAGGTCCCGACTCACCCAGGGCAGATTAACTTGACCCTGGAACCCTTGGATAATCGGCGGACGGGTTTCCCACCCGTCATTCGCTACTCATGCCTGCATTCTCACTCCCGCACAATCCACCACACGGTCACCCGGCAGCTTCACCTCACACAGGACGCTCCCCTACCCAAACCCACACAGGGTCTGCCACAGCTTCGGCGGATAACTTAAGCCCCGCTACATTGTCGGCGCGGAATCACTTGACCAGTGAGCTATTACGCACTCTTTCAAGGATGGCTGCTTCCAAGCCAACCTCCTGGCTGTCTACGCAACTCCACATCCTTTTCCACTGAGTCACCACTTAGGGGCCTTAGCTGATGATCTGGGCTGTTTCCCTCTCGACGACGAAGCTTATCCCCCGCCGTCTCACTGCCACGCTCACACTTGCCGGCATTCGGAGTTTGGCTGATTTCGGTAAGCTGATAGGCCCCCTAGACCATCCAGTGCTCTACCTCCGACAAGAACCACGCAACGCTGCACCTAAATGCATTTCGGGGAGAACCAGCTATCACGGTGTTTGATTGGCCTTTCACCCCTATCCACAACTCATCCCCTCCATTTTCAACTGAAGTGGGTTCGGACCTCCACGACGTCTTACCGACGCTTCATCCTGGCCATGGATAGATCACACCGCTTCGGGTCTAGAACACGCGACTAGCGCCCTTATCGGACTCGCTTTCGCTACGACTCCCCCACACAGGTTAACCTCGCCACGCATCACTAACTCGCAGGCTCATTCTTCAAAAGGCACGCCATCACCCCACAAGGCTCTGACGGCTTGTATGCGACCGGTTTCAGGTACTATTTCACTCCCCTCCCGGGGTACTTTTCACCATTCCCTCACGGTACTCATCCACTATCGGTCACCAAGGAGTATTTAGGCTTGACGAGTGGTCCCGCCAGATTCACGCAAAATTCCACGAGTTCCACGCTACTTGGGGCAACCCTCACCAGTGCCACGCTTACAGTTACGGGACTCTCACCCACTCCGGTACGCCTTCCCAGACGCTTCACCTTCACGCAACATTTATCACTGGCCGATCCTGCGGCAGCAGAACCCAAAGGCCCCCACAACCCCGCACATGCAACACCTGCCGGCTTGAACACACACACGGTTTGGCCTCCTCCGCTTTCGCTCGCCACTACTCACGGAATCACAATTGTTTTCTCTTCCTACGGGTACTAAGATGTTTCACTTCCCCGCGTTACCTCCCACACCCCTATACATTCAGGGCAGGGCCACCGGACACTACTCCGGACATTCCAGGTTTCCCCATTCGGACACCCCCGGATCACAGCTCGTTTACCAACTCCCCAGGGCTTATCGCAGGTTACAACGTCCTTCATCGGCTCTTGGTGCCAAGGCATCCACCGATCGCACTACACAACTTACACAACACAAAACACAAAAATAATAAGATGCTCGCATCCACTATACAGTTCTCAACCACCACACGAATCAACACCACACCCACCACACAGCAGACGCAGCATCACCGCACCAGGCCACCACACACAGTGTGATACCCCAGAACCCCAACAGCATGCCTAAGACCCTGCCACAACACACAGGACGCCAATACTCCACAAGAAGCCAACCCATCCACCAACGCCCCACACGAGACGCACTGAATGAGCCCTTACAAAACGCTCCTTAGAAAGGAGGTGATCCAGCCGCACCTTCCGGTACGGCTACCTTGTTACGACTTAGTCCTAATCACCAGTCCCACCTTCGACGACTCCCCCACACAACGTGTTAGGCCACCGGCTTCGGGTGTTACCGACTTTCATGACTTGACGGGCGGTGTGTACAAGCCCCGGGAACGTATTCACCGCAGCGTTGCTGATCTGCGATTACTAGCGACTCCGACTTCATGAGGTCGAGTTGCAGACCCCAATCCGAACTGAGACCGGCTTTCCGAGATCCGCTCACCCTCACAGGCTCGCAACTCTTTGTACCGGCCATTGTAGCATGCGTGAAGCCCTGGACATAAGGGGCATGATGACTTGACGTCATCCCCACCTTCCTCCGAGTTGACCCCGGCGGTCTCCACTGAGTCCCCACCATAACGTGCTGGCAACAGTGAACGAGGGTTGCGCTCGTTGCGGGACTTAACCCAACATCTCACGACACGAGCTGACGACAGCCATGCACCACCTGTGAACCAGCCCCACAAGGAGGCGCACCCATCTCTGAGCACTCCCAGTCCATGTCAAACCCAGGTAAGGTTCTTCGCGTTGCATCGAATTAATCCGCATGCTCCGCCGCTTGTGCGGGGCCCCGTCAATTCCTTTGAGTTTTAGCCTTGCGGCCGTACTCCCCAGGCGGGGTACTTAATGCGTTAGCTACGGCACGGAATCCGTGGAATGGACCCCACACCTAGTACCCACCGTTTACAGCGTGGACTACCAGGGTATCTAAGCCTGTTCGCTCCCCACGCTTTCGCTCCTCAGCGTCAGGAAAGGTCCAGAGAACCGCCTTCGCCACTGGTGTTCCTCCTGATATCTGCGCATTCCACCGCTCCACCAGGAATTCCATTCTCCCCTACCTTCCTCAAGTCAACCCGTATCGAAAGCACGCTCAGGGTTAAGCCCCAAGTTTCCACTTCCGACGCGATCAACCACCTACGAGCCCTTTACGCCCAATAAATCCGGACAACGCTCGCACCCTACGTATCACCGCGGCTGCTGGCACGTAGTTAGCCGGTGCTTCTTCTACAGGTACCGTCACACAAGCTTCGTCCCTGCTGAAAGCGGTTTACAACCCGAAGGCCGTCATCCCGCACGCGGCGTTGCTGCATCAGGCTTGCGCCCATTGTGCAATATTCCCCACTGCTGCCTCCCGTAGGAGTCTGGGCCGTATCTCAGTCCCAATGTGGCCGGTCACCCTCTCAGGCCGGCTACCCGTCACCGCCTTGGTAGGCCACTACCCCACCAACAAACTGATAGGCCGCGAGCCCATCCACAACCACCGAAGCTTTCCAACCCCCACCATGCAGCAGGAGCACATATCCAGTATTAGCACCAGTTTCCCAGCGTTATCCCAAAGTTGTGGGCAGGTTACTCACGTGTTACTCACCCGTTCGCCACTCGAGTACCCCAAAAAGAGGCCTTTCCGTACGACTTGCATGTGTTAAGCACGCCGCCAGCGTTCGTCCTGAGCCAGGATCAAACTCTCCAATGAAAAAATATCACCCACCCCACACCACACAGGCACAGGGCAACGGTGTCAACATGAAGAATCCAAAACACTAACCCCAAACACTGACCAAAAAATCCAGTCCATGTCCAGAATCACAAAGGAATCCATAAACAAATCCGACACACCAAAAAGATGCATCAAAAAATCATTGACTATCAAAGACACACTGTTGAGTAGTTCTCAAACATCACACCCACAGAACAACCCCACCAACAAGCAGGACCACCCCAAGGCGACCCGACCAACCCTACCACACCAAGCCCCGACACACAAAACCGAGACCAACCAGCAGAACCAGCCACCACCAGAAACCACCCACAAGCAATCCCCGACAGCCCGAAGAACACTACACACCAACCAACCACAACGCAAACCAAACCACCACAACCCCGCTCAGCATCGCATCGGGAGGGAATCGTCAGCCTGTATCCACCTTGCTCATAGACTCAACCCGTGATGATTCGAGCCAAGGAGTGCCGCCGAGTTGCTGGCGTGGTTGCCAGTGGGATCACTCTATGTCTGTTCGCAGCATGTACCACCTCGTCTCCTCCTGCCCCCTCGGACGAACCCAGCCGTACTGCTCTCGTCCCCTCCTCAAAGGTCACTCCTTCGACATCCCCACTCGACGGCACCCACTCCCGGGCGATCATCAACGAGCTGGTAGCCGCGTCGGGCAATGGTCCTGTCACCAAGGTGGACATCACCAAGAAGGCCATGAGCATCACGGTCCAGGCCGGTGGTTCTCCTACGGTGTGGACCTGGCAGAACGGAACGATCGAGTCGTCCGCGACCCAGAGCACACAGACGGCGTCGCGTCCCTTCAACCCTGACGACTTCGCCGTCGAAAAGATGCCGACGATTCTGCGCCAAGCAGCTGAGATATCCGGATCTCACATGAACCAGAACTTGCAGATCGTCGAGTACAACGAAGGCACCATCCTGATGACAGTCTCGACCAAGCCCGAGAGCCGGACGGTCTTCTTTCGACGTGACGGGTCAGTCATCAGCCATATCGATTTCGCCACCGCCACTGGGATGACTGAGGCCCTGGCTGACGCCGTCGCAGGGGCCAAGGAGGTTGGCCAGATCAGTTACCAGCCTGGCAAGGGAGTCATGGTCGACACCCCCACCGCCACGCCTGGCATAGTCATGCGGCGTACCCGGTCAGCCGATATGCCGGCGTGGGCCGTCCAGCGCAAGGGGGATGCCGCCTCGACCTTCTGCCCCGCGCTCCTCGCACCGGACGTCATCGTCGACATCATGGAGCTGGCAGCAGTGGGAACCGGCGAGAAGCCGTCGGACATGGCATGGACCATCTCACTGGACGAACAGCTCGACATGCCCGTCATGCACATCAGCGTCAATGGCGTCTCGACAGCCTTTGACACCAACGGCGCCGACGTCACGGGCAAGATCAAATGACCCCTCGAACTCCCCTTGTGTGATTCAGCTCATCACGGAGCTGGACCGCTTCCTAGGGGCAAGGTGGTTGAATGAAAGTGTGCTCATCACCGCAGTCGGAACGCCAGGCAGTGGGCAGACCCATGCCTTCCACGTCCGTCACGGTATGAATCCGCACGTTGAGCTGTGGCGCCATGGCCTCGTCGTCAAGGAGTACCTGTCAGCTGATCGGGTGGACGACGAGATCGTCGTCACGGCTTATGTCGGGCCCAGGACATCCACCTCCCAGCCGCCCCGCACCCGGGACGGCGTGCCGGATCTGTCGGACGATCGCCAAGTCGGCGAATCGGTTCGCCCCTACCAACGCATTGCCGCCTACGCCGTCGTGCGATCGCGTCGAGGACTGCTGGGCACCGAGTGCTCACCACGAACCGCCGTCCCGGGTCTGTGGGCCCTGCCCGGCGGTGGTCTGGAGCCTGGGGAATCCCCCGCCCAGGCCGTCACCCGTGAGGTGATGGAGGAGTCCGGGCAGCGAGTCCGCCTCAACCGCATCATCGACTTACAGTCTGACCACTGGATCGGGCGTTCCCCCTCGGGTGTGTTGGAAGACTTCCATGCCCTGCGGATCATCTACTCGGCTACGAGCGAGAACCCCACCGATCCTTACGTCATTGACGTCGGTGGCACTACCCAGTCGGCCCAATGGATCCCATTGTGGCGATGGCGTCGTCTGTCCTGGGGAGCCGCGACCCGGATGTGCCTCGAGACCCATCTGCGCGATGTTCCCAGTACCTGACATGACGAAGGGGCTCGGTCATCATGACCGGGCCCCTTCCGCCGTTCACGTCACTCAACACGGAGGTAGCTGAAAATCCGCAGAATCTCGGTGTAGAGCCATACCATCGTCACCGCGATACCGAAGGCAGCTCGCCAGGACTCAGAGACGGGAGCCTGGTTGCGCACTCCCCACTCGGCGTAGTCGAAATCCATCACGAGGTTCATGGCAGCCAGCACAACGCCCAAGGCTGAGCACAGAATCCCGATCGGACCGAAGCTAGCCAGCCCGAGGTGGATCCCGAAGAGCATCAGCACGATGTTGATGAGCATCGCGATGGCGAAGCCGAAGGTCGAGATGATGACGATCTGGCGGAATCGCGGCGTCACCTGGACATTGAAGAACTTGTAGGCAGCCAGGGTCACGCCGGCGGCGGCAAAGGTGCCCAGGACGGCCTGCACGACGATTCCCGGGTACAGGGCCTCGAAGATGGCCGACATGGAACCCAGGACGAGACCCTCACACAGACAGTAAAAGATGACGCCAGCGACCGGGACCTTGCGGCGAGTGCTGACAATCATGGCCGTGACGAAGGCTGCGATCGATCCCACCAGCAGGGCAGCACGGCTGGCAGCGACATTCGGACCAATCAGGGTGAAGCTCACGGCGCTGATGACGGCGATGATGAGCAGCACCAGACCGGTCCGGCCCAGGACGTCGTCAAAGGTCATGGCACGCTCAGCGTGTTGCTCGTGCATGTCATCGTGCGACAGAACGCCCCATTCGGATCCGGGCTGTCCGGACATGCCGTACTGCGCCCCGTAGTCCTGGCCGGCATAGGCCGGCTGGCCATAGGGATTGCCATGTGGCTGGAAGGCCTCGGCTCGGCTGAATACCGGGTTGGCCATGTGATCCTCCTGTGAAAGTCGTGGTGACATCTACTGTAAACAACACCGCGAAAGCGTGAAACCTGCCCCGCACTGCGGGACGACATTCGGACCACACCGACGACTGGGGTCGTACACCGCATAGCTGATGCATGTCCGGGTACCCCCGACGGGATTCGAACCCGCACTGGGACGGGTTTAAGCCGTCTGCCTCTGCCGTTGGGCTACGGGGGCTGGGGAGGAGGTTGGCTCCCCCTGGGCCAGCATCGCCAGCGCCATGCCGTCAAGGATATCCTTCTCCGAGACGACAAGCTCCCCGGCTGTCGCCCGGTGACACACCTCGTCAATGATGAGGGCGCCGCCGCAAAGCACCTCGGCACGGCGTCGCTTCAACGGTCCCATCTGCTCGACCTCGTCGACCGTCGACGCGAGCAGTGTGTCGGCGAGGTCCGCCACCTGATCGGCTGTCAGCACTGAACGGTGAACCTTGGATCGGTCGTATTGCGTCAGCCCCTGGTTGATCGCCGAAAGGCTGGTGATGGTGCCGGCGACCCCTACGACGGTGTGTGCCGAGGCCACATCGACAGGGCATTCGGCGACCATCTCCCGGACGTAGGTACGGGCCTCGTCGATCTGTTCGGCTGTGGGCGGATCGCCGCGCAGGAAGCGCTCTCGCAACCGCACGGAGCCGATGTTGAGGCTCGTCCGGGACTCGATCTGACGTCCATGGCCGAGCACCAGCTCGGTGGAACCGCCGCCACAGTCGATGAGGAGAACGGGCTCCTCACTCACCTCGATCCCGGACATCGCTCCGACAAAGGACAGACTTGCCTCCTCGGTGCCGGCGATCACCTCGGCGTCAACGCCAAGGGCCTCACGCACCCCAGCGAAGAACTCGTCTCGGTTGGAGACGTCACGAGCGGCCGAGGTCGCGACGAAGCGAACCTCGTCACAGTGGTGCTCGGCGATGATCCGGGCGAAGGTGCGGCAGGCCGTGAAGGTGCGTTCCAGGGCGTCAGGGTGGAAGGCACCGGTGGCGTCGACCCCCTGACCCAGCCTGACCAGTTCCAGGTCTCGTGCCTGCTCAACGAGGTGACCTTCTGGGCCCGCCGAGGAGATCAGCAGGCGGATGGAATTCGTCCCGCAGTCGATGGCTGCGACGGTGCGATTGTCAGTCATGACGTCCTTCTGTCACTGCGGGTCGCGGTGTTCGGGTGAGCACGGATTGCACCAGAACTCCCCCAATTTCTCGACGACCTCGTCGCCAAAGGGGTTGACGCCTGGCCCGGCGGCCAGGGCGTGCCCGGCCAGGGCGTGCAGGCACTTGACACGGGTTGGCATGCCGCCTGCGGAGACCCCATCGATCTCGGGGACCGGATCCAGACCGGCTTGTTCGCCGATTCGGGTGCGATCGGCCACGTAGGCCTCGTGAGCGTGTCGGTAGTGATCGGCGAGTTGCTCGTCCTCGTCAAGTCGTGCGGTCATCCGAGCCATCAGACCGGAGGACTCGAGGGTGCCGATGAGGGATGCTGCACGCGGGCAGGTCAGGTAATAGGTCGTCGGGAAGGGAGTGCCATTGGGCAACCTGGGCTCGGTCGCGATCACCCCGGGCTTCCCACAGCCACACCGCCAGGCCACGCCGGCGACTCCTCGTGGCTCGCGACCAAGCTGGTCCCGGACGGCTTGACGGTCGTCCTCAGTGAATTCTTCAAGCATGGTCACCTCATCGATGCGACGGACTCGCGGAAGATGGCTTCGCCGAGGGTGTCGGTGTCATTATCGTCCCAGGGGTGGAGGTGGGCGCTACGGGATGGTCAGCGTCTTGGATCGACTCGGCGGCTCGCCTCCACCAGTGGGCGTCAGCGCTGGCCTCGGTCGCAGGATCCTTCTCGTCCAGTGAGGTCGTGGATCCGATGACCTTGCCGTCCTCCCCGATGACCTGGTAGCCGGTCTCTCCCGGCATCACCCACCCAAGCTGGGCCCGCGCCTGTGCGCGTACGTAGTCAGGATCATGCCACCTCTTGACCTCGCCCTGGAGGGTCGAGATGGAGGCCCGCGCTGTGGCCTCGTCGTCCTGGATACGGGAGATCTGGGAACGCTGGGAGAAGAAAATACCCAGGCTGGGCGCGATCATGATGAGCACCAGCAGGACTACAACTCCCATGACGACTGCCCGCAGTGTCAGACCGAATCGACGTGGCTGCTCGTCCTTGGGAGCGTCATGTCGCGGCGGTTCCGTGCGCGTGGTGCGCTCGTAGGTACCTCGGTTCCTCGGGCCGGAACGGTTCGGGGAGGATGGGCGCGTCCGTCCCCCGGCCGGTCGCTGGGACTGCCCGGACGGACGATTTCGGTTGCTCGGTGTGCTGGCCATCGTGGTCCATCATGGCATGACCGCCCCGGAAGTACCGGGGCGGTCATGCCATGTCGGGCACTGCGAGCAGCGCCTTGTGACGTCACTCAGGCCTGGAAACGCGGGAAGGCAGAAGCGCCGGCGTACTCGGCGGAGTCGCCCAGCTCCTCCTCGATGCGCAGCAGCTCGTTGTACTTGGCGATCCGCTCGCCACGGGCCGGGGCACCGGACTTGATCTGACCGGTCGACAGGGCGACGGCGAGACCGGCGATGGTGGTGTCCTCGGTCTCACCGGAACGGTGAGACATCATGCAGCGGTAGCCGTTGCGGTGGGCCAGCTCGACAGCGTCGATGGTCTCCGAAAGGGAACCGATCTGGTTGACCTTGACGAGCAGGGCGTTGGCGGCCTTGGTCTCGATGCCCTTGGCGAGGCGCTTCGGGTTGGTGACGAACAGGTCGTCGCCGACGATCTGGATCTTGTCGCCGAGCTTCTTGGTGAACTCGGACCAGCCGTCCCAGTCCTCCTCGTCCAGCGGATCCTCGATGGAAACCAGCGGGTACTTGGCGACGAGACCCTCGTAGTAGTCGATCATCTCGGCGGAGGACTTCGCCTGACCCTCGAAGTTGTACTTGCCATCCTCGAAGAACTCGGAGGCAGCGACGTCGAGAGCGAGGGCAACGTCCTTGCCGGGCTCGAAGCCGGCAGCCTTGATGGCGTCGAGGATGAGGTCCAGGGCAGCGGCGTTGCTGGGCAGGTTCGGGGCGAAGCCGCCCTCGTCACCCAGGCCGGTGGCCAGGCCCTTGTCCTTGAGGACCTTCTTGAGGGAGTGGTAGACGGCAGCGCCCCACTCGTAAGCCTGCTTGAAGGACTCAGCGCCAATCGGAGCGATCATGAACTCCTGGATGTCGACGTCGGAGTCGGCGTGAGCGCCACCGTTGAGGATGTTCATCATCGGGACGGGGAGCACGTGGGAGTTCGGTCCGCCCAGGTACTGGTAGAGGGGAAGGCTGGCCGAGTCAGCAGCGGCGTGAGCAGCAGCCAGAGAGACGCCGAGGATGGCGTTGGCGCCCAGCTTGCCCTTGTTGTCGGAACCGTCGAGCTCGATCATGATCTGGTCGATGATGCGCTGCTCACTGGCATCACAGCCGAGCACCTCCTCGGCGATCTTCTCGTTGACGTTCTCAACAGCCTTGAGAACACCCTTGCCGGAGTAGCGCTTCTTGTCGCCGTCACGCAGCTCAACGGCCTCGAACTGACCGGTCGACGCGCCGGACGGAACCGCGGCGCGGGCCTCGGTGCCGTCGTCGAGGATCATCTCGACCTCAACGGTCGGGTTGCCGCGGGAGTCGAGGATCTCACGGGCTTCGATGAATTCGATGGTTGCCATGGACCAACCTTTCAGAGAGGATCTTTGCGTCCACCTCAAAGCGTATCGAAGCCTGCCAACCGGCGGCATTTCAGGGCTCCCCGTCACTTCCTGTCGTGGCCGTCAGCAGGGTTTTCGGTGATGACGAATTCGTAGGTGACGTCGCCAGGAACCTCGATCAGCAGGTCAATCTTCTCGTGCTGTGTCCGCTTGCCGGAGCTGATGTGGGCGTACCCCTCATGGCACGGCGTGGACTCGGCTGCGCCATCGTTCTCGGTCACCGTGATCTGGGCATCAGGGGTGTCACACAGAAAGTAGTAGTCGGTAATGGCCCCGGCCTCGACGACGATGGTCTGGGAGATGGTCCCGGTGACGACGCGATCACTGACGATCCCGATCAGGCCTGGCAGGTAGTCCTTCATACCTCCCCTGCGCAGGGTTGCCGTCGCATCGGAGTTGGGGTTGATCTGCCCAGGAGTTGGTTTTCGGCCCGTGGCGGACGGCGAAACCGTGGATGCGGGCGCTTCCGGCATGTCCGAGATCTCGGTCAGGCCAGCGGGATCATTGTCGCTGCCCTTGCATCCGGTCAGTGCACCCACGGTGACGACGGCGACGAGCACCGTCGCCAGGGTTCGTCGCATCGTTCGTTCACCTCCTCCGTGTCTCGGATAACCGTAGTGGTGGTGGAACCTCAACACCACGTGAGGCCCGGCGTAGAGGGACCATCAGGTCTTGGTGGCGTTCTTGACGATGCCGATTGTGTAGGTCATCTCGGGGTCAGCGTCGATACCCACGACGATCATCTGGTCCTTGATGGGCGGAGGCTGCGCGGATCCATCGCGGTCTCCTCTCCTCATCACACAGGAATTCCCCTCAGACAATACCGCGTATGCTTCAGCGTCCTTCGGCGTCCCGGATGTCGCTCTCTAGCCTGCGCAACTGGTCGCGCAGAGCTTGGTCGGCGTCGACGCCGCTAGCCTGGGCACGGGCGATGAGGGTCAGGAGTTCATCTCCGGTCTGCTCGGCGGTGATGGGTTTCTCAGGCAGTTCAACGTCCACGCCACGGCTGCGAGCCCGTGAGATGACCTTGGCGCTGCGGGCCACGCTCGACAGCGAGTGCGCGATGCCATCGAGGCTGGAGATGCGTCCCTTGGCCGCTGCCTTGCGCGCCTCCCATGCGGCGTCGAGGTCCTCGGGGACGTCCTCGTCCGAGAAGACATAAGGATGACGGGTCACGAGTTTGGCAACGATCCCACCGACGACCTCGTCAATGTTGAAGACGCCCTCCTCCTCCGCGATGCGCGCGTGAAAGACCACCTGGAGCAATAGGTCGCCCAATTCCTCGACGAGGTCGTCGTCAGTGCCGGCCTCAATGGCATCGACGACCTCTCCGGTCTCCTCGACCAAATAGGTCACGAGGGAGCGATGGGTCTGGCTGCGATCCCACGGGCACTCGTCGCGCAACCTCGCCATGACGGCGACGAGGTCGGAGAAATCAGCCCTCGGTCGGGAGTCGTCCGACGCCATCAGGATCAGGAGCGAGAGGTGAAGGGGTCCGACAGCGAGGAACTCCCGTGGACCGCAAGGTTCTTGGCGTCCCAGGTGCCCAACCGCGGATTCGTCTTGACCTCGACCGCGGCCAGGTCGGCCATGGCCTTCTTCTCACCCTCGCGGTCGAACAGATGGAACAGGCCGGCGAAGTCACGGACCATCGCATGGCAGACCGGGTCGGAGGTGAGTGCCGTCATGCCATTGCGGGCGATGACCTGGTCGCGCTGGGCATTGGAAAGCTTCTCCCCGCGGTTGTCCAGGACCTCCTGGGCGACGGCACCACGAATGACCGTCGAGGAGATGACCTGGCGAGGGGTGAGCTCCGTGCTGGGATTGATGTACTTCGAGCAGTGATCCGCTGCCTCATCGATCGACTTCATCGACACCGTTGTGCCCCCCACCGTGGCCGCGGTATTGGGGGAGCTCGCGCACCCGGACAACCCTGCTATACCGAGGAATCCGGTCACTGCGACAGCGACCATGCGGATCGGCATGGGACGCGACAATGCCATGGGGCAACCCTCCTGAATTCGGTGCCGCGCCCTCGGCACGGCGAAGAAGCCTGTCAGCAGCATCCTACGACGAGACTCTCGGCTTCCGCGCCCGACCCGTGAGTGTGGCAGCCGACCCGGCGATGACGGACCCGAGGAACCACGCCGCTCCCACCGGACTCGCGCTAGAGCTGACAACCCAGTTCCACCACGCTTCGTGGCCGTATCCGCGTCCCGTTAGCACTCCGATCAGGAACATACCCACAGCAGGCATCGAGGCAAGCCCCCGCGACATGAAACGCGCACACAGGAGGGTCAGTCCCATACCGATCACGGCATTGCGCGAGATCACCAAACCCACCTCGATAAGGCCGGGACACACGATGGTGGCCAGCAGAGGCAGGGCTGCGGCAACCATAAGCCCAACATCAGCCCAACGCACCGGACGCCGAGATCTCAACTCCAACTCGACCGGATTCCTGGCCACCGACCAGCCGTGAGCCACAATGACGACAAGGGACCCGAAGAACACCAGTGGTGCCCGCAGTGCGACCCCTCCGAAGATGACCGGAATATCGCGAATCGAATTTCCGGTGAGGGCCACCAAGACTGCCATACTGACCGAGCACGCCAGCACAACTGCGACGCCGCGGTTTTTACACCACCAAATCATGGCACCTCACCGCCGAACTGGCCCAACCACCTTCACCGGCACGAGGACAGCCTAGTGGCAACAATGTTCACCGCCTTCGTCTGCTGGACAGCAGGCTGCGTAAGGACTTTCTGCGCCCAGTGCCACTGGTCTGTGGGAATGTTCCCATCCCTCACGTCCTTCTCCGATAGACCCAAGGCCCGTGCACCCGACAGCTGCAGCCACGCTCGGTAACGCCCTTGGTCGGCCGTAGCCCACGCCGGGATCTCGGCGTTCTCCCGTTCCAGACATGGTGCCGTGGCAAGATCACTCGTCAAGGCCCCCAGCAGGTCGTCCGGAGCTGGGGATGGTTGCCCAAGATAGATGTACGCGTCTCGGCCATCACGCGAACGCGATGATGCGGAATCCGGGGGGCTGACCTCGGTGATGACCTCGGGCAGTGTAACGCCTGCCTGACGCCAGACCGGAACCACTGTGGCCACAACGGTCTTGAACCTAGCCGCGGCAGGCTCATGTTCGGGCCACACACAGACCTTTACCTTGGCCACCACGTCACAGTGCAAACCATGGGTTCGCGGCGCGATGGGATCGGGGCCCATCCCCCGAACCATGCTGGCACCACCCACCAGGCCACTCGCGACCAGAACGGCCACTAATCCGGCGACCATACGAGGACCGGGACCCACGGCACGACCACGTGTCCACAACACGAGGAGACTTGCCGCCAGCACGCTGGCGAGCACCGTCCACGTCGCTAAAATGGCACGCCACGACAGCGTGCTGTTGACGCCGCAACATGAGGGCCAGCCTCCGGTCAAATGTCGCATCCACAAGGTTTCGCTGGCTGGAAGCATGATGAGCCACAAGACCGGAACCGTGAGACTGAGCGGCACCGACAGTGCGGGACGCACAGCGACTCCGACCGCCATTCCAGCCAAGGCCCACACCCACACAGTGCCGATGGTCGTCACGATGACGGGCACGGCGTCAATGCTGGTGAACGCCCCGTCACGGATGAAGATCACTACGTCCAAGACGGTGGGAACAACCACCGCAGAGGCCCATGGGGCTGCCATGATCGCGAACCGAGACCGACGCGCTACTCCGGATAGCACCCCACCCGTTTGGAGTCGATGACCTTCCCAGGCACCGGCAGCACATGAGAGCGCAGCGACAAGCAGCAGACTGTAGGCGTCGCGGGTGGCTGATGCGAGGGCGTATCCCTGGGCGGCCGGAGCGTCGAAGTATGTCATGGAGGTGAGAGCCATGACCGGTGCCAACCAGATGCCTGGTGAGATCCGGATGCGCGTCAACCAGGTCATGCCCGCTCCGATCCGACGAGGCCAAGGTAGGAACGTTCGGCGCGATTGGGACCCGGTTCCGAAAGATTGATGAACTCATCGGGCGTTCCTGCGAAGATGACGCAACCCTCATTCATGACGACCACACGGTCGTAAAGGTCCTCGATGTCATCGACCAGATGGGTTGACACGACGACGACTTGGTCTCCAGATGGCACCGACTTGAGAACCTCTCGGAAGGAATGGCGTTGGGCTGGGTCGAGACCTGCGGTTGGCTCGTCCAGCAGGAGAACCTGCGGGTTCACCACCAAAGCTTGAGCAAGACCGACACGGCGTAGCTGTCCTCCTGACAGGCGCGAGGCCCGCGAGGACGCCTTGTCAGAGAGATTGACTGCTGCCAGTACCCCCACGGCTCGACTCTGCGCATCTCGACGCGACAGGCCCGCTAGCCAGCCGGAATAGGCCACCTGTTCATCGACACGGAGTCCGGGTATCGGTGGGACATCCTGGGGCATGAGTGCGACCTGTGACCGTGAGGGCGACACGGGTCCTGGGGAATCAGGCAGGATTACCCGTCCAGCAGACGGTTTAAGGATTCCTGCCATGATTCGAAACAACGTCGACTTCCCAGCACCATTAGGACCCAGAAGGACAGTTTTCCCGCTATAAAGCTCACAGTCGAACCCATGGAAAATCTCACCGTGTCGACCATAGGAAAAATAAACTCCTTCGATCGTCACTTCAGATTCCAGCAGTGCGCGTTTCATGGCACTCAGCACTCGTGAAACATCAATAGCTGATCGTCATCGAGGGGAGCGACACCACTGAGCCGCCATCAATCCCCTCCACCGTCAGGTGATAGTCACCAGCAGGCTGTATTCCCCAACCCGTGTGAGTAGCTGAATACTTGCACAGCAGCGCCTTATTCCCTCTTGCAATATCTGGAAGAACCCACCTATCCTTATGCAAACCCCAAGTGATGGATTTCGCGGAACACTTACCATTGTGCCAGACAATCGTTTTAGCATTATCGTTTGCATTGTCGTGCCAAGACCGCGTTTCAAACCCCACTCTGACGCTACCGAGATGCGATTTGAAACTACCTTCAGCAAACGCTGGCACAGAAATCGACCCCAAGTCACATCCGGCGATCACAGCCGCAGACATGACCCGTCCAATTTTATTCTGCATAATCTCTATATCCTCTCAACCTCGAGAAAACCATGGACTTATCTTGTGTTCCGATGTCAGCATACCCTAACTCGACTGGTCAAGAACGTGGCACAGCCCCGTCTTTGGTGTCCAACACCCCGGCCACGAGACCGGTAGCCCAATCGAGCAGTTCCTGACCTGCCAGAGACTGCCCCCCGATCCGCGCGGTAGTCGGTTTGGGAACCATGACAAGCCCAGCCGTCTCCTTGACCACTGACCCCGGATACAGCCTCTTGAGTCGCATCACGCGCGACTCCGGCAAATGGACCGGGAAAAACCGGATGTTACGTCCCGACGGGACCACCTCGTGGATACCTGCCCTGCGACACATGAGACGGAACCGAGCCACCCCGAGGAGGGCCTGTACCGGCTCGGGCATCGGACCGTAGCGATCGACGAGCTCGGCGGCGATGGCGTCGACCTCCTCGTCGCTGCGCACCTCGGCCAACCTCTTGTACATCTCCAGACGAAGCCGCTCGGTCTCGACGTACTCAACTGGCAGGTTGGCGTCGACCGGGAGTTCGATGCGCATTTCGGGTTCGTCGGCGGCACTGGCGTCACCACGGAACTCCGCGACGGCGTCACCCACCAGACGGATGTAGAGATCAAATCCGACGTCAGCGATGTGACCGGACTGCTCGCCGCCCAACAGGTTTCCGGCGCCGCGAATCTCGAGATCCTTCATGGCGATAGCCATACCGGCACCCAGATCGGTATGGGCGGCCATCGTCGCCAGGCGATCGTGGGCGGTCTGGGAGAGCGGCTTGTCAGCCGGGTAGAGGAAGTAGGCATAGCCACGCTCACGGGAACGGCCGACACGCCCGCGCAACTGGTGTAGCTGGGACAACCCCATGCGGTCCGCGCGGTCGATGAGCAGGGTGTTGGCCGTGGAGATGTCGATACCCGACTCGACGATGGTGGTGCAGACCAGCACATCGGCGCGACGCTCCCAGAAGTCCACCATGATCTGCTCGAGCTGCTTCTCGTTCATCTGGCCGTGGGCGGTGACGATCCGTGCCTCCGGGACGAGCTCGCGCAGTTTGGCCGCCGTCTTCTCGATGGACTGCACCCGGTTGTGGATGTAGAAGACCTGACCCTCACGAGCCAACTCGCGACGGATGGCCGCAACCACCTGACCCTCGTCGTAGGGACCGGCGAAGGTGAGCACCGGATGACGCTCCTCCGGCGGCGTGGCGATCGTGCTCATCTCACGGATACCGGTCACCGCCATTTCCAGGGTGCGCGGGATCGGGGTGGCGCTCATCGCCAGCACGTCGACGTTGACCCTCATGCGCTTGAGGGCCTCCTTGTGCTCGACACCGAAGCGCTGTTCCTCGTCGACGATGACCAGGCCGAGATCCTTGAACTCGACCTCCTTGGCCAGTAGGCGATGGGTGCCGACGACGACGTCAACCGTGCCGCGCTTGATCCCCTCCAAGGTCTCGCGAGCCTCGGCATCGGTCTGGAATCGAGACAGGGCCGCGACCTTGACCGGGAACCCCGCGTATCGCTCGGTGAAGGTCTGGAAGTGCTGCTGCACCAAAAGGGTAGTTGGCACCAGCACGGCCACCTGTTTGCCGTCCTGGACGGCCTTGAAGGCAGCGCGCACCGCGATCTCAGTCTTGCCGTAACCGACGTCGCCACAGACCAGGCGGTCCATCGGGACGACCTGTTCCATGTCGTGCTTGACGTCGGCGATGGTGGTGAGCTGATCAGGGGTCTCGACGTAGGCGAAGGCGTCCTCCAGCTCCCGCTGCCAGGCGGTGTCGGGGCCGAAGGCGTGGCCCTTGGTGGCCTGCCGGGCGGCATAGAGCTTGATGAGTTCAGCGGCGATCTCACGGACCGCCTTGCGGGCACGAAACTTGCGCTTGCGCCAGTCGGCGCCACCCATCCGGTCCAGACTGGGAGCATCACCACCGACATAGCGGGTCACCTGGTCCAGAGAGTTGACGGGGACGAAGAGACGGTCGCCGGGCTGACCCTTCTTGGAGGGGGCGTACTCGATGACGAGGTACTCGCGGGTAGCACCACCGACGGTGCGCTGCACCATCTCCACGTATCGGCCCACACCGTGCTGCTCATGGACGACGAGGTCGCCGGACTTGAGCTCAAGCGGCTGGATCTGATTGCGACGGCGTCGGGGCATGCGCCGCTCGCCACTGACGGCTGGGTCCTGGGAGTCAGCGAGGTCTCCGGTGGAAGCCACCAACAATTTGAGGGAATCCGCGGCGAAACCATGACGCTGATGCAGCCGGACGACCTGGACGCATGGCTCGGTGATGTCGGCGTCGACCTCGTCGACCAGCTTGGCCGCGACGTGATGTTCACCGAGCAGCTCCGCCATGCGCTTGGCGATGCCCTCACCCTCGGCACACAGCACGACCGTCCAGCCCTCACCGAGTCTGGTGGTGAGATCCTTGACGGCCGCCTCCACGTCTCCGCGCCACGGTTCGACAGCCTCCAAGTGCGGGGTGACGGTGTGCGGGGCGGTCGTGACGTCGTCGTCAGCGAGAACATCCGTAGCAGGGTCGTCCAGGGCGAAGGAGGACATCGACCACCACGCCATGCCGCGCTCCAGGCAGTGGGCCCTCACGTGGGACAGGCTGCGGTACCCCGAGGCCGCCAGGTCGATCGGGGCCTGGCCACCACCGGCGGCAGCCGCCCACCCGGCTCCCAGGAATTCTTCGGAGGTGCGGACCAGGTCCGCTGCCCGGGAGCGCACCATCTCGGGGTCCGAGAGGATGACCATGGCGTACTCGGGAAGGACGTCGACGAGCAGCTCCATCTCGTCGACCAGGGCTGGCATGAGGGCCTCCATCCCCTCAACCGCCTGGCCGTCGGCAATCCGCTCCAGCATGTCCGCCAGCTCGGGGTGGTTCGGCAGCAGCGTCTTGGCCCGGGAACGGACCTCATCGGTGAGAATGAGCTCGCGGCACGGAGTACACATGAGCTCCTGGTGGGTTTCGTCGGTAGATCGCTGATCAGCCACCGCGAAGGAGGTCATCTCCTCAATCTCGTCACCGAAGAAATCGATACGAACCGGGTGCTCCAGCACCGGCGGGAAGACATCGACGATGCCGCCGCGTACCGCGAATTCGCCTCGGCGTTCCACCATGTCAACCCGACTGTAAGCAGCGTTGACGAGCTCGGTCGCCAGCACGCTGAGATCGTGCTCCTCCCCCACGGCCAGGCGCACCGGCTTGATGCGACCCAACCCAGCCACCTGGGGCTGAAGCAGGGATCGCACCGGGGCGACGACGATCTGCGGCACCTCTCCCTCAGTGCCACACAACCGACGCAGCACCTCCATCCGTCGACCAACGGTGTCAGTGCGCGGGCTCAACCTCTCGTGGGGCAGTGTCTCCCAGGATGGGTAGTAACAGACGTCATCGGGGCCGAGCCACGTCTCCAGGGTGGCCACCGACTCTTCAGCCTCCCGGAAGGTGCTCGTCACCAACAGCACCGGCAACCGTCCGGAACCAGTGAGCGCCTGGCTGAGCACAGCCGCCACGGCCGGACGGGCAGACGGAGCCACCTGCAGGTCGAGAGTGGGGATACGCCGGGTCAAAGCATCCTCCACGGACTGGGAGAGCACCGGCTCGCGGGAGAGAAGGGAGATCAATCCGCCAGAAGTCACCAAAACAGGGTACGTGGTGGCACCGACAGCTACCCGCCCGTCACGTTCTGGGCTGTTCTCCCTGGCCCACCAACCCATAGCATGACGACGTGAGCACCCCACCGATCCAGTACCCAGTCGTCCCCAAACCCGTTCGACGCGGCGGAGTCCTGCCGATGATCATCACGGTTCTGGGAGCGATCGTCATCCTCCTCATGGTGGCCGTCATCAGCACAGGATCGCCGGCATATTTCATCGTCGGCACGATCCCCTCGACCGTGGCCCTCGTCATGTGCCTGCTGTGCTACCGATGGCTCGACAAGTGGGAGCCGGAGCCCACCCGTCTCACCGTGATGGCATTGATCTGGGGCGGGTCAGCGGCCGTCATCTTCTCCATGCTCGTCGAGGCAGCCATCCCTGCCAGTGACTTCGGCACCGCCGCCATCGTCGCGCCACTCGTCGAAGAGTTCGCCAAGGCCTCGGTCTTCGTGCTGCTCATCACTGGAGTGCGCAAGCTCGAGCTCACCTCTCTGACCGACCACATCTTTTACGCGGGGGTGTGCGCCCTGGGCTTCGCCTTCGTGGAGAACCTGGGGTATTTCGCGACCGCCGAGGGGACAGGAGACATCGTCGTCATGACCCTGGTGCGGACCGGGTTCGGCGTCTTCGGCCACCCGCTCTACACCACCGCGACGGCGGTCGGCGTCTGGGCCTGGCGCAACAAGGACGGATTCTGGAAGGTCATCTTGGGTTATCTCGTCGCCTGCCTGCTGCATGGTCTGTGGAACGGTGGCCCGACGCTCGTGGCAACCGCCATGGGGCTGGGTGTCAACGGCCAACTGACGGCAATGGTCCTCATCTACGTGGTGCTCTTCGTCCCGGTGTTCATCGGTACCGTCGTCATGACGACTCGTAACCGTCGCAAGGAGTCCGAGGCGGTTCGCTCCCAGCTCCCGCTCATGGTCGAGGCGGGCCTGGTGACTCCTGCCGAGGCGCAGATGGTCGCCGATCCGCGCAAGCGTCGCGCCGTGCTCGCTGATTCGGGCAAGCACGGTAGGGCAGCAAAGCGCAGCCAGGAACGGACCATCACTGCTGTCACGGAGGCCGCGCTCGCGCAGAACCGCATCGCCAAGGGTGAGGGCGGTCCCGAACTGGTGCGTCGACGTGACCAGCTCTCGGAATGGCTGCGGACCCGCCCCGACAAATTGGGCCAACTACCCTTCATGCCGCAGGTCCCACAGATGCAGCCTCCGGCGAATTGGTGAGAGTCAGGAATTGAAACGGTTCTGGGCCACCGTCAGCCCCTGGGTGATGATCGTCTCGACGGCGTCGGCAGCCAAGGCCACCTGAACGTCCATGTCAACGCGCTGCTTGGCAGGGACACGAGCCAATACCCAGTCGGCAGGGTCCTGACGGCCCGGAGGACGCCCGACGCCGACCCGCACTCGAATGAAGTCACCGGTGTGCACATGGGACCTGATGGACTTCAACCCGTTGTGTCCGTTGTCTCCACCACCACACTTGAGGCGCAGACGGCCAGGATCGAGATCAATCTCGTCATGGATGACGATGAGGCGGTCAGGGGTGATACCTGCGAAGTCCGCAACCTTGCGGACGGCGACCCCTGACTCATTCATGTAGGTGCGACTGCGCATCAGGGTGACGGTCTGGGTCTCCGAGGCCGGAACACCGAGACCAGCCGAGCCGATGCGGGTGCGAGCCAGCTCGGCCCCCTGCCCGCGGGCCGACGAGAGCTTCTCGCCGGCCCGACGGCACAACTCAGCGATGACGTCTGCCCCGACGTTGTGCCGGGTACCGTCATAGCGCGGGCCCGGGTTGCCGAGCCCGATCACGAGCCAGGAAGGGCTCACTCGTCCTCGGCCTTCTCCTCGCCCTCGGCGCCCTCACCCTCGGACTCCGCGTCCTCAACAGGTTCGGTCTCCGGGAAGACGACGGTGGCTGCAACGGCCTCAGGGTCACCCTTGAGGGTGGTGCCCTCGGGGAGCTTGAGGTCGCCGAGGTAGATGGTGGTACCGGCCTCGAGACCGGTGACGTCGATCTCGATGGACTCCGGGATGTTGAGCAGGTCAGCCTCGACCTCGATCTCGTTGAACTCGGTCATGGCGATGGTGCCAGGAGCAGACTCACCTGCGATACGCAGGGCGACGTTGACGTCAACCTTCTCGCCACGACGCACGGACAGCAGGTCGACGTGACGGACGAAGCCCTTGAGGACGTCACGCTGGACGTCCTTCGGCAGGGCGAGCTTGGGCTCCTTGCCCTCGATCTCGATCGACAGCAGCGGGTTCTCGGTACGCAGGGCGAGAAGGGTGGCGTGGCCCTCGAGGGTCACGTGGATCGGTTCGTGGTCGTGGCTGTACATGACGGCAGGGACCTTGCCGTCACGACGAATGCGACGGGCAGCGCCCTTACCGAACTCAGCGCGCTCTTCAGCCTTGAGGTGAATGATGTCTGCCATGGCAGTGTCTCCTTCTCGTTGACGTGAAACGGCTCGACGAGAGGATGCCCAATCGGGCGGCCAGTCGATCACGGACCTTGCGGTCCCTCGCCAAGCAAGGCCACTGTACGGCACGACGACGTCGTCCCCCAAATGCAAAGCCGCCCACAGCACAAGCGGTGCCATGGGCGGCTGAGCTCTCATGTCAGCGGAACAGGCTGGTGACCGACCCGTCCTCGAAGACCTCCTGGATCGCCTTTGCGATGAGCGGGGCGATGGACAACACCGTCATCGAGGGGATGTTGATGTCGTCACGAATCCTGAGGGTGTTGGTGACGATGAGCTCCTCGATCGGGGAGTTGTTGATGCGCTCGGCGGCAGGATCCGACAGGATCGGGTGAGTGGCGGCTGCGATGACGCGCTTGGCACCGTGCTTCTTGAGGGCCGAGGCTGCCTGGCACATCGTACCGGCGGTGTCGATCATGTCGTCAACGAGCAGGCAGGTCTTGCCCTCGACCTCACCCACGACCTCATGGGTGGTCGTCTCGTTGGCCTTGTTCGGGTCGCGACGCTTGTGGATGATGGCCAGCTGACAGCCAATCTTATCGGTCCACATGTCGGCCAGACGCACACGGCCGGCATCCGGGGAGACGACGACCATGTCGGAGTTGTCGTACTTGGAGGCGACGTAGTCGGCGAGCACCGGCAGGGCCCAGAGGTGATCGACCGGTCCGTCGAAGAATCCCTGGATCTGGGCAGCGTGCAGATCGACCGACATGATGCGGTCGGCGCCGGCGGCCTGGTAAAGGTCGGCCATGAGGCGAGCAGAGATGGGCTCGCGGCCCAAGTGCTTCTTGTCCTGGCGGGCGTAGGGGTAGAACGGGGAGACCACGGTGATGCGCTTGGCCGAGGCCCTCTTGAGGGCGTCGACCATGATGAGCTGTTCCATCATGGCCTCGTTCACCGGGGCGCTGTGGGACTGGATGACGAACGCGTCGCAGCCACGCACGGACTCCTGGAACTGCACGTAGATTTCGGAGTTGGCGTAGGTGACCTGACGCGAGGGGACGAGGTCGACGCCGAGTTCGGCGGCGATCTGCTCGGCAAGTTCGGGATAGGCCCGTCCTGAGCAGATCATGAGGTGCTTGTTGTTCGGACGGGTGGTTCCACTCACTGGTCAGCCTCCGGGCTAAGGGTGTCGTCTTGGCTGTCGGACGTGATGTCCGAGTCGGTGGCGGGAGCGGCGCACTCCCGGGAGAGAACGGATCCGACAACGACGGAGGATCCTGCAGTCACCTCGGAATCGTCGACGTAGGCCATGTGGGGTATGGCCGCCTCGGTTCCGACGTGGGTGTTCTTGGTCTCGACGAAGGCTCCGACCTTGGCGTCGCGGTCGAGGACGGAGCCGGGGCGGATGTTGGAGAACGGGCCGACGCGCACTCCCTCACCGACGACGGCGAGTGTGACCTCGGACCGAGTGACAGTGGCCCCTTCCCGAATCTCGGAGTCGGTGACGATGACATCCGGCCCGATGATGGCCGCGGAGGCGATCGTCGTGGCTCCGTTGAGGAAAACTCCTGGATACAAGGTGACGTCATTGCCGAGATCGACATCCGGCTGGATCCAGGTGGAGGACGGATCGATGACGGTGACCCCGGCGCGCATCCATGCGGTGACAACGCGTCGGTTGACCTCGGCATTCATGCGAGCCAGCTGAACCCGGTCGTTGACTCCCTCGGTCTGCCAGACGTCGTCAATACGGAAGGCGCCGACACGACCACGACCGGGGACCTCGATGGTGCCATCGGCAGCCATGGTGGCGACGTCGGTGAGGTAGTACTCACCCTGGGCGTTGTCGTTGGACAGCTTGGACACGCCGTCGCGCAGGGCCTCGGCGTCAAAGACGTAGATGCCGGAGTTGATCTCTCGGACGGCCCGCTGTGCCTCGTCGGCGTCCTTGTGTTCGACGATTCCGACGACGGCTTCCCCGTCACGTAGGATGCGCCCATATCCCGTGGGATCATCGACCTCGGCAGTGAGAACGGTGACGAGATTGCGACGCTCGCGGTGGACCTCGACCATCTGCCGGAGGGTTTCTCCGGTGAGCATGGGGACGTCGCCATAGGTGACGACGATCTCACCGTGAAGCTCGCCCAGGCCGTCAAGACCGCACGCGACAGCATGACCGGTGCCCTTCTGCTCGGCCTGAACCGCGGTGGTGACGTCGGGGGCGTCATCAGCCAGATGGGCCTCTACCTGATCGCGACGATGTCCGACGACCACGACGAGATGCTCTGGGTTGAGTCCGCGTGCCGCTCCTACGGCCCACGACAGCATGGGTCGACCGGCAACTTCGTGGAGCAGTTTAGACTTCGAGGACTTCATGCGGGTGCCACCGCCAGCAGCCAGCACGATGACGGCGGCCACTCCGTCGATCTCGGTTCGGTCAGTGGACGGGCTGGACGTCACGGTGCTCTCCCAGTTCGAATGCGGCATGCAGGGCCAACTGTAGCCGTCACGCGGTCGCACCGCACCGTGAGGAGGTACGACAGGGTAGATGAGCTCCCCGGGCAGGAGTCGAACCTGCGTCGCTGATCCTGATTCAAAGTCAGGCGGGCCCTGCCGGCAGACCAACCGGGGAACGCTCGGCAAACCGAGTCCCCCCAACCCTAGAGCATGGACCGCGATTCGGCCACGCAACGGGCCTGAGTAGGCTCGATGCCATGACGTCGACGCCCGCATCCCGACCTTCCAGGCACCCCCGGGCTCGGATGACCAGCGGACAGCGCCGCGAGCAGCTCATCAGCGTGGCGCGTCGTCTCTTCGCTGACAACGGCGTCGCGGGCACCTCCGTCGAGGAGATCGCTGCCACCGCAGGAGTTTCGAAACCCGTCGTCTACGAGCACTTCGGGTCCAAGGACGGGCTCTACGCCGTCGTCGTCGATCGGGAGGTGCGCCTGCTGCAGGACTCCCTCAATGCCGCGATGACCCGCCCGAAGCAGGGACCACGCCGCACCCTGGAGTCCGCGGTGCTGGCCCTGCTGGACTACATCGATGATCGCCCCGATGGATTTCGCATCATCTCCCGAGATTCCTCGGTCGGATCAACGACCGGCTCCTACGCCTCGATCCTTTCTGACGTCGCTTCCTGGGCGGAAGGGATTCTCGCCGACAACTTCAACCGTCACGGCTTCGACGCCTCCTTCTCACCCCTTTATGCCCCGGCACTCACCGGGATGGTGGGCATGGCAGGACAGGCCTGGATCGACACCCGGGAACCAGCCAAGGAAATCGTCGCCGCTCACCTCGTCGACCTGGCCTTCAACGGGCTGGCACGGGTGTCGGAAAACCCACGTCTCACCCGCCACAGCGAGCGGGAAGAGGATCAGTCCAGCTCTTCCTGACGAGCCAGCACCGCGCGCAGTCCCCGGCCCAGTTGCTCAACGGCCTGCGGGTCCATCGAGTCGAGGAGACGTCCCTCGGATTCCAACAAGGCTGCCAGAGCTCCGTCGACCCGATCTCGTCCGGCATCGGTGAGCTCGACGATGACCCCGCGACCGTCCTTGGGGTGAGGCAGACGATACACCAGGCCACGATCTGACAGTCTGGTAATCCGATTCGTCATCGTCCCCGAGGCGACCTCAAGCTCGCTGAGGAGCTGCCCGGGGCTGAGCTGATAGGGCTCCCCGGAGCGTCGCAGGGCTGCCAGGACGTCGAATTCCCAGCCCTCCAGGTCCCATTGTGAGAATGCCTTGGACCGGTCTCGATCAAGGCGACGTGCCAGCCTGGTGACGCGCGACCACACCTCCATCACCTCGACGGGCAGGTCGGGTCGCTCCCTCGCCCATGCCGCGATAATGACGTCGACGGCGTCCTTCGGGTCCTGGTGCTGGTGGGAGGTCGTCATGCGAAGCTCCCCACCGGCCCCGGCAACACCTGAGCGCCGGAGGCCGGGCCGCGGGCCGTCCTGGTGCGATTGACCTGCGGTAGGGCGGACACGGCCCCGCTGACCTTCTTGGCCCCGGCGGAGTCGCGCACGAGGAAGGCGCAGGTGGGTCCGGAACCCGAGACGAGAGCGGTAAGAGCTCCAGCTTCCTTCCCGACTTCCAGCACCTCGCCGAGTTCGGGACGCAGGTCAACAGCGGGGGCCTGAAGATCATTGCTCATGGTGGCCGCGACCGCGTCGAGATCTCCCCGCGTGAGGGCTGAGATGAGGTCGTTGGGAACTGACTCTCCCCCAGGGTTCCCGCCCATCTCGTCGAAACGTCGGTAGACGGCTGGGGTGGACAGTCCCTGGTTCGAGGTGGCGATGACCCAGTGATGACGGCCACGACAAATCACCGGAGCCAGACGGTCCCCTCGCCCTCGACCCAGCGCCACCCCGCCCATGAGGCAGAAGGGCACGTCGGAGCCTAGCTGCGCGGCCAGCGGCTGCAGACTCTCAGGAGAATCGGGAAGACGACACAGGGCGGCTGCGGCGAGCAGGGCTCCAGCGGCATCAGCGGACCCACCTGCCATGCCACCGGCGACAGGAATGGACTTGTCGATGTGAATATCGACGCCATGATCGCGCTCCCCCCGCTCCAGGGCGAATTCCTCACGCACCATCTCCACGGCCCGCCAGGCGAGGTTGGTCTCGTCAGTGGGAACCTGGTCGGCATCCTCTCCCGAGACGGTGAGGGTGATGCGTTTGTCGTCACGACGGGTCACCGTCACTTCGTCGTGAATCCCGATCGCCTCGAAGACCGTTGCCAGCGGGTGGAAACCGTCAGGCGCAAGGCTGCCGACCCCCAGCGCCAGATTGACCTTGGCGCTGACCCGCACCGTCACAGTCGTGGGACGGAGCAGGTCGAACGGATCGTCCATCATCATGTGCTTACCGTACCGGCAGAAGTTCACACCTGACCCGGATCGCCGAGGACACCGGCTTGGGCCAGCGCCTCTGCGACACGGGTCAACTCCACGATGCCAAGGGCTTCTCCCCGCACCGTCGGGTCGATCCCGGCAGAGCTGATGAGCTCAGAGGCAGCCATCGATCCGCCGCACAGCCCGGCCAGCGCTGATCTCAGCATCTTGCGACGGGACGCGAAGACCGCGTCAACCACGCGGAAGACCTGGGAGCGAGTGGCCTCAGGGGCTCGTCCATCGATCTGGGGGGGACGTCTCCTCGTGATCCGGACTAACCCGGAATCCACGTTGGGCACCGGCCAGAAAACCGTCGGGGCGACATTTCCCACCCGGGTCGCCTCGGCATACCAGGCCAGTTTGGCGCTGGGGACCCCGTAGATCTTGGACCCCGGAACGGCCACCAGACGGTCGGCCACCTCCGACTGCACCATGACGACACCCGTCGACCATTGCGGACAGATCGCCAGCATGTGCAGCAACACCGGGACAGCGACGTTGTAGGGCAGGTTCGCCACCAACGCGGTCGGATCGGCACCGGGGACGGCATCGACGTCGAGGGCGTCGGAGAGGATGACCTCCAGCCTGTCGGCAGCCTCGGGCATCCGCTCGGCGACGGTGTCGGGCAGCTGGTTGGCCAGCACCTCGTCAATCTCGACGGTGATGACTTGGGCACCGGTCTCCAACAACCCGAGGGTTAGCGACCCCAGGCCTGGGCCGACCTCGATGACACGGTCATCGGGACCCACGTGGGCCAGGGACACGATGCGGCGCACCGTGTTGGCGTCGTGGACGAAGTTCTGCCCCCGGGTTTTCGTCGGTCTCAGGCCGATCTGACCGGCAATGCGTCGGATCGACGCGGGATCGAGCAATCCGGTTTCGGTCACCAGGCACCTCCATAAGCGGAAAAGGCGTTGTCAGTGAGCTGTTGGCAGGCGCGCGTCTCGTCCCACCCACGCTGCTGTGCCACGAAACGGGCGGTGTGCGGCAGCAGATAGGGACCGTTGCGCTTGCCGCGGCGTGGCACCGGGGTCAGGAACGGTGCGTCGGTCTCGACGAGGATGCGGTCGTCGGGAGCGATCGCCAGGGCGTCGCGCTGAGGGCCGGCAGAGTTGAAAGTGATCGTCCCGGAGAACGACAGGTATGCCCCGTGCCCCAGGCAGATCCGGGCCAGGTCGGCATCACCGGAATAGCAGTGCATGATGACCCGCTCCGGCCAACCTTCTGAGTCGAGAACGTCGACGACGTCTTCGTGGGCCTGTCGGCCCTGGGTCGGACCGTCTCCCTCACCACCGTTGCGGGCATCACGCATGTGGATCGCAAGGGTGAGACCGTGCTCATGGGCCAGGGCGATGTGGGCGGCGAAGACCTCCCGTTGGAGGGCCTGGCCCTCGTCGTCAGTCGTGCCGAAGTGGTCGATGCCAGTCTCGCCGATGGCCCGGACGTGGTCGCCGGCGCTGGCAAGGTCATCGATGCGCTTGAGGGCATCGCCGATCTTCTTGCGTCCCAGACGGGCGGCGTCATTGGGATGGATCGCCACCGCCGCAATGACGTTCTTGTGGGTTCGCGCCAGTTCCTCGGCGAACTCGGACCCCTCCACGTCGCACCCGATTTGAGCAATGTGGGTTACCCCGACCTCACGAGCGGCGGCCAGACTGATGGCGGGATCGAGGTGGACGATGTCGGCCACCGTGTCGAGGTGGGTGTGGGAGTCCACCAGAGGGGCGGCCAATGGCTCGGGCAGGGGCGGCAGGCCAGCCTCGGCCAGTACCTCACGGATGGCTTCGTTCACGATTCCTCCTGGTCGGTCGAGGCATTCTGGACGGCGTCGTAGAGCTCATGTCGGTCGACACCGGTGGCCCGTGCTACCTGGGCGCTGGCCTTGGACGGCTTGATTCCGTCGTCGGCGAGGTCAGCGACCATCTCGACGGCCTCGTCAAGACTCACGGAGTTCCCCCTGGCTCCCTCGATGACGATGGTGATCTCGCCGCGGGCGTTCTCACGAGCCCATTCAGCCAGCTCTGCCAGACCGCCGCGACGAACCTCCTCGTAGGTCTTCGTCAATTCCCGGCACACCGCAGCGCGTCGGTCGGTGCCGAGGATCTCAGCGGCATCGTCGAGCAGATCGGCGAGCCGATGGGGAGCCTCGTAGACGACAGTGGTGCGCGGTTCGTCGGCAAGTTCAGCCAGACGACGCCGCCTCTCCCCCGATTTGCGCGGCAGGAATCCCTCGAAGCAGAACCTGTCAGTCGGCATTCCCGAGATCGCCAGGGCGGTCGTCACGGCAGTCGGACCGGGCACCGAGGTGACGACGATGTCGTGCTCGATGGCAGCGGTGACGAGCCGGTATCCCGGGTCAGAGACTGAGGGCATTCCGGCATCGGTGGCCACCACGACGTCATCACCGTCGAGGAGACACTCGATGAGCTCGGAGGTTCGGGCCACTTCGTTGCCCTCGAAGTAGGACACCACCCGGGCAGAGGTCTCGACGTCAAGGCGGCGCAACAGGTCGCGTAGTCGCCGGGTGTCCTCGGCTGCGATGATGCGGGCGTCACGCAGGGTCTCGACGAGGGCAGGCGAGGCGCTACGGCGATCCCCGATGGGAGTGCCCGCAAGGATGACTCGTCCCGATTGTGCCTGGTTCACCTGACCATCGTCCCACGCCGGACCGACGGTGGCGTCCCACCGACCCTCTACCATGGCGATGTGGCAGCAGCGAGAAGATCCTTGTCGACCATCGAGCGTCTCGACGACGGTCGAATGACCGACGAGTACACGAGCTGGGTCGTCACGGCCCTCATCACCGCAGTGGCTTTTCTGCTGCGGGTGTGGAATGTCGGCTTTCCCAGGAACCTCGTCTTCGACGAGACCTACTACCCCAAGGATTCCTGGACGATGCTCCAGCAGGGGTACGAGGGCACCTGGCCCGACGCCGCGAAGGCCAATGCTGACATCGTCAACGGGATCACGAGCACCTGGACACCCGACGCCGAGTTCGTCGTCCATCCCCCGATGGGAAAGTGGCTCATCGCGATCGGGGAACACCTGTTCGGTTTCAATTCCTTCGGTTGGAGATTCGCCTCCGTGGTCTTCGGGTCCCTGCTCGTCCTCATGACGATCCGGCTGGCTCGACGTCTCTCCCGATCCACAATGGTGGGTGCCATTGCTGGCATCCTGCTCACCCTCGACGGCCTGGCCTTCGTCATGAGCCGGGTCGGACTGCTCGACATCTTCCAGGCCTTCTTCCTGGTGGCGGGCGTCTCCGCGGTGGCAGCTGACCGGGACTGGTTCCGTCATCGTCTGGCAGCTCACCTGAGGGCCGTCGGCACACCCCATCTTGATGGGGTGTTCGGTCCAGCTCTGGGGTGGCGGCCGTGGCGCCTGGTGGCAGGGGTCATGTTCGGTCTGGCCTGCGCCACCAAGTGGAATTCCGTGTTCGTGCTGGCGACGATGGGCATCGTCTCGGTCATCTGGGACTGGTCGGCGCGTCGACTGGCCGGTGCTGGCAAGAAGGCTTGGTGGTCCTTCCTGCGCGACGGGATACCGGCCTTCCTCTACATGGTCGTCGTGGCCGTGGGCAGCTACATCGCCACGTGGGCACGGTGGCTCTCGGTCTACCCACACATGGTCTTCGGAAAGTCCTGGGCTGGCCCGAATCCTGATCCGGGTCTGTCGAAAGTGACCGGAAAGCCCTTGGCCGCGCTGTGGGACTATCACCAGCAGATGTACGACTTCCACACCGGCTCATACATGATGACGCAGACCCACGTCTACGCCTCGAATCCATCCGGCTGGTTGATCAATCAGCGACCGCTCGGGATTGACGCCGTCAACGACATCAAGCCTGGACAACAAGGTTGCGAGGCCGTCGGTGACACCTGCCTACGTGTCATCTCCGCGACCGGAACCCCCGTGCTGTGGTGGTTCGCAGCACTCGCCCTCGTGGCCGCGGTGATCTGGTGGATCTTCGCCCGTGACTGGCGGTTCACCCTGCCGATCGTCGCCATGATGTCGACGTGGATCCCGTGGTTCCGCTACGACAACCGTCCGTTGTTCTTCTTCTACGCCATCTGCATCATTCCGTTCACAGTGACGATCCTGGCGATCTGGCTCGGTCAGATCCTTGGCCCGGCCAAGGCCACCAGCCGACGCCGCATCGGTGCAATCGTCGTTGGCACGGTCATGGCCCTGGTCGCGGCCGATTTCGCCTTCATCTATCCCATCCTCACCGACAGCCTCATGACCCGAAAGGCATGGCTGGCACGGATGTGGTTCCGCTCCTGGATCTGAGTCGGTCATCGGACGCCCGACGGGGATTTGCTCGTCGAACAGATACGCTGAGGGTCCGGAAGGGAACCAACCCGGAAGGACGCCCATGATCTGGAAGCTGCACAACGGCGGTGTACTGGAGCCAGGTGAGGTGGTGGCTCCCGACGAGAGGCTCGGATGGGGACGAACCATCGGGCTGGGAGCCCAGCACGTGGTGGCGATGTTCGGGGCAACTTTCGTCTTCCCCGTCCTCATGGGCCTCAACCCGCAACTGGCAGTGATGATGTCGGGTGTCGCGACCCTCGTCTTCATCTTCGTCACCAAGCATGAGGTGCCGTCCTACCTCGGCTCCTCGGCAGCCTTCCCCGGCGTGGCGACGGCCATCTACGCCTCCGGCGGCAAACCCAATGACGTCTCGGGCGCCCTGTTGTGCGTGGGCCTGACCCTCTTCATCTGCGGCATCATCATCCAGGCAGCCGGTTCGCGTGTGGTGCACAAGGTGCTGCCGCCGACGGTGACTGGCGCCGTCGTCATGCTCATCGGCTTCAACCTCGCCCCGGTGGTTGCCAAGACCTACTGGCCCACCGATCAGTGGACCGCACTCATCGTCATGTTGCTGGTCATCGCACTGTCGGTGGGACCGCGCGGATTCATCTCCCGCATCGCCATTTTCCTGGCCTTGGTCATCGGTTACGTGTTGTCGTGGATCGAAGATCTGGTGTTCGGTCCACTGCATCATGCCGACGGCGGCGTCGCACCGCGAGTGGACTGGTCGGTCGTGCATGACTCGGCATGGTTCGGCCTGCCCCCGGTGACGAACCTGGACACGTGGAAGTATCTGCCCCAAGCCCAGAACGGATCCCATTACGCAGCCACCAACGTCGTCGGGTTCCACCTTCCGACCTTCCACCTGGCCTTCATCCTGTTGGCCCTGCCGGTCGTCATCGCCCTCATCGCCGAAAACACCGGTCACGTCAAGGCCGTTGCCGAGATGACCGGCACGAACCTCGATCACCAGGTCGGACGAGCGGTCGCCGCTGACGGTGCGACCTCCATGCTGGCCACCTTCCTCGGCGCGGGCCCGACGACAACCTACTCGGAGAACATCGGTGTGATGGCAGCGACGAGGGTGTACTCCACAGCCGCCTATGTGGTGGCTGCGGTCGTGGCGATCCTGTTCGGCTTCTCCCCCAAGTTCGGTGCCGTCATCTCGGCAACTCCCGGTGGGGTACTGGGCGGCATCACCGTCGTCCTCTACGGCATGATCGGCTTGCTGGGTGCCAAGATCTGGAAGGAGAACAACGTCGATTTCGGCAATCCGGTGAACCTCGTCCCGGTGGCAGCCGGCATCATCATCGGCGTCGGTGACGTCTCGCTGAAGTTCAGCGACTCCTTCACCCTGGGCGGCATCGCCCTGGGCACCATCGTCACAGTCGGCGTCTATCACCTCGCCAAGTGGCTCGCACCCAACGAGCTGTCCGACGCGGCCGGAGGCACGAACATCATCCTCGACACTCCTGGCATGTACGTTGACGACGACACCCCCGACGACCGTCGTCGTCGTGAGGGGAGATCGACGCCGTACGCAGTAGGCTTGCGGCCCAGATGACGGAGGAGGCGATCGATGGCAGCAACACCCCAGCCAAGGAACACCACGCCAACCAGCGCGAGAACCCACGGCGGCACCTCACCGGTGGCGACCGGACCGATCGCCGACACCAAACCCGGCATCGTCGACATCAAGTGGTTCGAGCAGGGAGTCCCGGCCGACCCGGAACACCAGGCTGACATCGAAGCGACGCTGTCCTGGCTGGACGGCCACCCCGAGCGACTGGGAATCATCGTCGAGCAGAGTCCGAACCGGACCCAGATCAAGCGCCTTGTCGACCTCATGCGCCTCGACCCACTACTGGCCGAGGACCTGGTGGAAGGCCACCAGCGTCCCAAGCTGGAACGCCACGGGGATGCCCTGTTCCTGGTGTTGCACCCGCCGTTCTACATCGACTCAATGGAGGATGTGGCCTTCGTCGAGGCCGAGGTCATCAAGCAGCGCAACTGCGTCGTCGTCATCGTGCAACGCATCCCTGACGAGTTGTCGAGCCTGAGGTGGACCCCGCGTCTTCCCAGTGCTCCGGAATTGCTGCGTCATGGGCCGGAGTCAGTGCTTTACACCATCCTCGACGGTGTCGTTGATCAGACCTTTCCCGTCATCAGTGGCATCCAGTTCGACATCGAGCAGATCGAGAGGCAGGTCTTCAGCGGGGACTCTGCGGCCCCCGAGCGCATCTACCGCTTGTCCCGAGAAGCTATCGACCTGCAGCACGCCACCAACCCACTCATTCCCATCATTGCCGCTCTCAGGGCTGGATCGGCCAAGCACCAAGTGCCCCCAGAATTGCAGGCATATCTGGCCGACGTCGCCGACCACTTGGCCCGAATCTCCTCGCAAATCACCGATATCCGGGAGTTGCTCACCCAGATCCTCACCGTGAATGCGACCCTCGTCGACCAGCGATCCAACGAGGACCTCAAAATTATTTCTGGGTGGGCAGCGATCCTCGTCGTCCCCACCCTGATCGGGTCGATTTATGGTATGAACTTCGACAATATGCCTGAGTTGCACTGGCGATTTGGCTATCTCTACTCCATACTCGCCATGGTGGCGAGCAGTGTGATTCTCTACGTCATCTTCCGTAGGAACAATTGGCTGTAGGCCTGGAGGACGGAGCCACGGGCCATACCTCCATGACCACGATCCATCATGGGAGAAGTTTCCGCGGGAGTCGCACGGAACGAGACGCGGCTGAGCGGGCATATTCGCCGACCGCTTTTACTTGGTACGGGTCACGCCGATAAGAGCCGCCAGAGGCCCGAGGCTTCGATTCCTCCACCGTGGGGGCGTGGTCGCCCTTCCTCGGCCGTCATCGTCGAAGCCGGGACCATCGACCTGGCGACTGCGTCGTCACGGGCTCGAGGGCTCCATCTTGGGCGACGCCCCAGTCTCCGGTACCAGTTTCGCTGCTGCCGGGATGCTCGCCCCGGTCTCCGAGGCCGTCTGGGACCAACCGGCCCGCTACCCGCTGATGGTGGAGTCGGGTATCGAGAGGGTTCCACCTTCGTCTGCGCTGAGGATTCTGCCGATCATCAAACCCTCAATGAACTGCTGGAACTCCAGCACCGGATGGGCATGGACATCAACCGAATCAGCGTCTATCAGGCACGCGTGGCAGAACCAGCACTGGGCCCAGGATGCGTCGAGGCTGTCGCCATGCCTGGCGATCACCAAATCGATCCCCAGCGGCTGTGCAGTGCCATCCTGGAGATCCTTGGTGACCGGATCGTGCCTACCCGAGCCAGTGAGGTTCTCTTCGATGAGAATCATCGCGCGATTGGTCTGCGTGGTGCCGACGGCAGAAGCTAGCACGTCGGTCACGTCGTATTCGCGACCGGGATAGAAACCGGTGCGAGGTGAGGTGCTGTGCCTTCGTGTCCCCGAAGCCTTGCAGCTGTTGGTGACAAGGACCATCCGCGGCGTCGTGCAGGGCAATGCAGTTTACATTGTCCCGCGCGTCAATGACACCGTCGTCCTGAGCGCGACGACCCGGAAAGATGGCATGGTGGGGGTGCGTGCCGAGGGAGTCCATCAATTGCCACGCGATGCCCACCGCTTGGTGCCCGGAATCCTCGACTGCGAGATCTACGAGAAGACGGCCAAGTCCCGCCCGGGTTCCCCGACGACATGCCCATGATCGGACGGGTAGCGGCGGGCTCACCGTCTCGATGGGGTACTTTCGACACGGCATTCTTGTGGCCGCTATTGGCTCCATGATTGACGCAGATTTCATCTGCGACACCGAAAAGGACAATGACCCGGTCCTACTCACGGCAGTCAGCCCATTCCGATTCTGCAACCGGTAAGTAGCCATCATGACGACGAACAATGGTGAACACATGGCGACTAGCCATGTCGGTTGCACCACCACGATGATCAACGGAGATCCGTACGCCGACGACGGTAACGAGACGATTCTTGATCTGGTGAGTGCCCGTACCGGCAAGACGCTGAGAGCCGACGGGCGGACCGTCGATGGCTCTCCTCTGGAGATTACGATGGCCGTGAACAGGAGGGCAACGACGGACCCCGACGAGCCGCTGCGCATCGGTGGTCTGGAGTTGACACCCCGACTCATCATGGGCACCGGCGGTAGCACGAGCATGGTCACCCTCGAACGGGCCTTGGTGGCTTCGGGAACCCAACTGGCGACCGTAGCCATACGTCGAGTCGTCGCCGGGGCTCGTCAGTCGGTGTTTGAGATCCTGCAGCGGCACCGCATCACCGCCCTGGCCATGGAACTGGGGTGCGACGCGGTGCTCCTGGCGTCGGCAGTAACCCATGCCCACAATACCGGTGGGCACGGCCAAGGCAATGAGGATGGCCGAAGCGGCTGGACGGGCAGCTCGCAGGTCGGGACGCATCCCACCTCGGCGTCTAGCGCGAGGCAGCTCGCCCTTCGACGGTATTGTCACCGACGGGTACGTGACCCGAGAGAGGACGACAACCTGTGAGCGCTCCGAACCCGGTGGGCAACGCGGCATTATGTGCCGCCAGTGACCGCGATGCCGTAGGAGACTTGCCCCCTGAGACGTCGCTGACCAGCCGTGACCTAACCCGATACGACCGCCACATCGTCCTACCCGGATTCGGGCAAGATGCCCAACGGCGGCTACGAGATAGTCGGGTACTCGTCGCCGGAGCCGGAGGACTTGGCTCCCCGGTGCTGCTATACCTGTCCGCGGCTGGGGTCGGCCACCTCACAATCCTTGATGATGACGTCGTTGACGAGTCCAACCTGCAGCGTCAGGTGATCCACCGCCAAGCCGACGTGGGAAGGCCCAAAGCCGTTAGCGCCAAGGATGCGGCGCACCGATTGGACCCGCAGCTGGCGGTGGAGGCCGTCGTCGCCCGTTTGGGAACCGACAATGCGCTCGACCTAGTCAAGGATCACGACCTTGTCCTCGATTGCACGGACAATTTCACGACCCGCTACCTAGTCTCCGATGCTGCCGAGATTACCGGCACCCCGCTGGTCTGGGGAACGATTCTGCAGTACCAAGGACAGATATCGGTCTTCTGGCCTGGTCATGGACCGATGTTGCGTGACCTGTTTCCCGAAATTCCCGCTGCCGACTCAATACCGTCGGCCGCTGTCGGAGGCACATTCGGCCCGATCGTCGGTCAAGTGGGGTCAATGATGGCCGCCGAAGCCATCAAGGTGCTCACTGGGGTCGGGGCGCCCTCCGTGGGGAAGCTCGTCGTCGTCGACGCTCTCGACATGGGCGCCCGCACCCTCAGTTTCGCCCCAGAACCGGACCGAGAACCGGTGACGTGGCTTCCCCCGTCCGATCGGTGAGCCATCACCAATGATTTTGGTGCACTGTTCTGGCGTCTCGATACATTTGGGCGTTCCGACGAAGCGACTGCAGTACGGCGGTTTCCCCGCCTGATCGAGGGTGGGCCCGCGAATGGCGCTGGTTGGGCCAAAGACAGACAGCATGGTTGCCCCTGCTTTCCTGAGGGTTCGCGCCACACAACGACAAGTGGGTTTCCCCGAGGCGTCGTCATGGCCCACCCGTGCCCCAACTAGCTCTGGGTCAAGACACCGCTATAGCTAACAGCAGCAATGGAAAACCGTATCGGGCACCGGATGCGACGACCGCCGCGAGAGAAACACTCGTTGCAGCGTACTGCCGCATTGTGCAACAGCACAGTCAAACGCTACGACAGCTCTCGTACCAAACTCACTGACAAGGCAGTGGGAAACGCCCGCACGGCTCGGTGCCTCGATCCGACCGCCCCTCGCACGGCCTTAGCTTCGTGCCGAGCCTCGCTGGTCGGCAATCCGCGTCAGTTTCTTCGCCAGCTCCGTCGCATCGCCACCTTGTGCAGTGGCAAGACCAACGAGGAAGGCTGTAAGCGGCGCCCCCGGGCGTGACGGTCCGTGAGAGATGGCCGAGACCATATCGAGCAGGGGCTGCTCGGCATCTGTTAAAATGGTTGGGTCAACACTCAGCTCGTCGGCAGCGGTCTTCAACCATTCACGCATCCGGGCCATTTTCTCCGGGTTGTCGTCATGATGCGGCACGATTTCCTCCTGACATCTTATGGGCATCACACGTAGTAGCTCACCTGTTCTCGTCCTGGAGACACCCTATGACCCAACAACAACCCGAGGACGGGGCGCACATAACTAAAGCGTACTCCGCAGACTTGCGAGATGTGACGCACCGTCCCGCGTGTGGTGGGCATCAATGTCCCCCACCTGCAAGCTGGCTAAAGATGTGCCCGAGCACCGGACCGATCACGGCGAGGGTATCGCTCACCCCCCCGGTGGATCCCGGGGCATTGACGATGAGCGCCCCCTGACAGTCACGCGAAGTGACTCCCACCAGCCCGCGCGAAAGCCCCGCTACGGCGGAAGTATGACCGCCATTGGCTCGGATCTGTTCCGCCAACCCATCCAGACGTGCAACCAGCATTGGCTCAGTAGCTTCCGGGGTGAGGTCACGCGGCGATACCCCCGTTCCGCCAGTGGTGACGACAAGACGGCATCCATGCGCCAGCGCGTCCTTCAGGGCGCCACGCACCGAGTCGATGCCGTCGGGCACGACAACCACCGGTTCGGGGCGAAGCCAGCTGTAATCCAAGCCAGCGAGCAACGAAAGGGCCAAAGGGCCAGACCGATCCGTCGCTGCTCCCGAGGCGCAACGGTCCGAAACGGTGATAACACGGGCCTTGATCTCTTCCACGCGGGAAATACTATCGGGGACCTCACCAGCAGTACCGTTGACCAACCCCCAGTCGGCTGAGTGGAGCGCATACTCGCTGGAAAGCATGCCCCGAACGTTGCGCGGGGAGAGATTCTGTCATCGCCTGCAGGCCTGCCAGCAAGCCGAACATCAGCGACGCCAACAGAAGCTTCTTCATCACCTGGGAGTCACGTCAATGCCCAGCTTCTGGCCGAGCGCGGTCCTTCCGCGACGAGAGGCGCTCAACATCTGTTTCTCTGAGAGAAAGCGTCTCGCACACCTCGACCAACGTGAATGACCCAGGACGGGACAACAGACGGGGCAACAGACGAGTAAGGCTTCCGAGAACATGTCAACCGGAGGCTCAATCGGCGACATGGTTCCGCCACCATTCCAGGTCATCCGGGGTGTCGAGGTCACGACAGACTTCTGGGCTCACCGGCACATCGAGTAAATCCAAATTTCCCAGCACGCTGTGCACCGAGCGGTTGATGACCATGCCGGAAGCAACCATTGTTGCTTCCAACGATACTCGTCGATACACCCCCTGCAGGAGTTGACGACGAGGCTGCGGGGTTCCTCCGAAGACCACCGCCCCGGCGAGGTGGCTCACCGAGGTGTCATCCAAGGCACGGCACAGTTGCGGAATACACTTCCCAATCCCCGGGGAGTCCACTGCGCAGACGAGTACCAAGTCGCCCGGCCGAGCGGGAGGCAGAACCCGCAATCCTGCGCCGATCCCGGCCAGCGGCCCAGAGCCGGGCGGTTCCTCCATGGTGCGCAATACACGTCGAGGCAACCCGACCGATTCACGGGCAACGATGACGTCACAGCCTTCCGTCCCCTCACGGGCCCGATCTACTGCATCCATCACGACATCCAGTAGACGACGCCCCCCTACACGCAAATCGGCCTTCGATACCCCGCCCAGTCGGCGGGCACGTCCTCCAGCGAGGATGACGGCATCCAGACGATGATCGGTCATGTCATGATCATGCCTCACCACGGGCAGGCAACCTCAGAACAAGGACTTGTCAGGCGCTAGAAGATGAAAATCTGGTCTTGACAGGTCGCGGTCCTTGGCAAATGACGAGAGGGACCAGCTGCACATGAAGCCCATGAGGCCAACACCTCGTCGCTGAACGACACCTGGTTTCACTGGGCGAGTCTCCCGGTGAAGGTGACGTCATCGAGGTGGAAAGCTTTTGTCGGTTCCACAACCCGGTTGGCAGGTCTCCGAGCCTCATGTAACCCACACCAACGCGGTGCTTCCCAGGCACGTCATCACATCCCTCGTCGCCCGCCCCCAGCTCGCTAGTGCAACCTGGGCCATGTCGACCTTGGGACGCAGTGCCCGATAGCATCCCAGCACCGGTTTTCTCTGGTAAACTTCGTGCTAATTAACTGATCCCACGCGGAGGCACCGTGAGCACAAGTCCCTCCCGCCATCGCATCGAGAACTGGGACCCCGAGGAAAGCTGGGATTCCCGTATCGCATGGCGGACCTTGACCATTTCGACGTTCTCCATGGTCATCGCATTCTGTGTATGGTTCTTGGTGAGCGCCATCGCGCCCAAGCTCAATGCCATTGGGTTCCACCTGACGAAGTCGCAACTGTACTGGCTCACCGCGATGCCTGGGCTGTCGGGCGGACTCATTCGGCTGGTCTACATGTTCCTGCCCCCGGTGATTGGTACCCGCAGACTCGTGGGATACAGCTCGCTGCTCTACCTCATCCCCATGATGGGCTGGTTCTTCGCAGTGCAGGACCCCTCCACCGGATTCGGCACCCTGCTGCTGCTGTCATTCCTGTGCGGTATCGGTGGTGGCTCGTTCTCCGGTTACATGCCGTCAACGGGGTATTTCTTCCCCAAGCGCAAGCAAGGCACCGCACTGGGTGTGCAGGCTGGCATCGGCAACTTGGGCATGTCGGTTGTCCAACTGCTCGGTCCCTGGCTCATGGGGTTTGGACTGCTTGGCATCACGTGGATCTCTCCGCAGCACACGGCCAGCAGCCCCTTGTGGGTGCACAACGTCGCCATCGTCTTCGTGCCGTGGACAATCCTGGCAGGGATCCTGGCATTCACCATGCTCAAGGATGTTCCGGTCAAGGCGAACTTCCATCAGCAGATCGACATCTTCTCCAACACGGACACATGGATCATGACCCTCATGTACGTCATGACATTCGGTCTGTTCAGCGGGTTCAGTGCTCAGTTCGGACTGCTCATCAACAACACCTACGGGGACACCAGCAACCTGGCTGGACAATTCTCCAACCTACCGACCGGCGCCAGTTATGCCTTCCTCGGTCCGCTCATCGGGTCCTTGATCCGCGTCATCTGGGGACCACTGTGCGACCGATTCGGGGGAGCGGTATGGACCTTTGTCTCCGGCATCGGGATGGCGTTGACACTGGGGTTCTGCGCCTTCTTCCTCAACCCGACGAGTCCCGACCAGTTCGTCTGGTTCCTGTGGGGAATGCTCGCCATGTTCTTCTTCGCCGGAATCGGCAATGCCGGAACCTTCAAGCAAATGCCCATGATCATGCCTGCTCGACAAGCTGGCGGTGCCATCGGTTTCACCGCCGCCATCGGTTGCTTCGGACCATTCGTCATCGGAGTCGCCCTGTCATCAATGACAGCTGTCACCTGGTTCTGGATCTGCAGCGCTTTCTGCATTCTCTGTTCGATCATCTGTTGGATCCGTTACGCCCGCCCCGGTGCCCCCCATCCAGGCTGATGGTCCGGCCAGCCCCACCCAGACATCATGACTCGGTTGACGGAGGAGAACTTCCGATGACAACGCACGACGAACAACCCGACACCAATCGTCCACGTGGTTCAACATTGCTGAGGATGGGGACCTGGCTGCGTCGCGGAGTGACGTCGTCCGACACACGCCAGCTGTTCCTGGAAGGCGGGCGCGAGGCCGACACCTTCTACCGGAAGCGTTGGGCCCACGACAAGGTGGTTCGCTCCACCCACGGAGTGAACTGCACCGGGTCGTGTTCGTGGAAGATCTACGTCAAGGACGGCATCATCACCTGGGAGTCCCAGCAGACCGACTACCCGTCCACCGGCCCCGACATGCCCGACTATGAACCACGTGGTTGTCCTCGTGGAGCAGCATTCAGCTGGTACGAGTACTCTCCCACCCGCATCCGTCATCCCTACGTGCGTTCGGTCCTGCTCGACTTCTGGCGCGAGAAACTGGCTGAACTCGGCGATCCGGTTGACGCCTGGGCCGCCATCGTCGACGACCCTGAGTGTTCCCGAGCCTACAAGAGTGCCCGCGGCCATGGCGGTATGGTACGTGTGACATGGGAGGAAGCCACGCAAATCATCGCGGCGGCCTATGTGCACACCATCAAGGCCCACGGGCCCGACCGCATCGCCGGGTTCTCCGTCATCCCAGCCATGTCCATGGTGTCCTACGGTGCCGGCTCCCGGTTCACCGAACTGCTCGGTGGCACCATGCTGAGCTTCTACGACTGGTATGCCGACCTGCCCCCAGCCAGTCCCCAGGTGTTCGGGGACCAGACCGACGTGCCGGAGTCCAGCGACTGGTTCAACTCCCAGTACCTCATCATGTGGGGGTCCAACGTACCGGTGACCCGCACACCCGACGCCCACTTCATGACCGAGGCGCGCTATCACGGCCAGAAGGTCGTCGTCGTGAGCCCCGACTACGCCGACAACACGAAATTCGCCGACGAGTGGCTGCGCGTCGCCTCGGGCACCGACGGGGCACTGGCCATGGCCATGGGCCACGTCATCCTCTCGGAGTTCCACGTCGGTCGTCGGGAACCCATGTTCCTGGACTACATGCGCCGCTACACCGACGCAGCCTTCCTCGTCGAACTTGACGAGTACGACTCCACGACCTTCGTCCCCGGAAAGTTCCTCACCGCTGACAAGGTACAGCTCGACACCCGTCCGGAGCATCCGGAGTTCCGCCCGCTCGTCATGGAAGCCGATGGATCGCCCAAGGATCCCGGGGGTACCCTGGCCGATCGGTTCTCCACGTCCGGAGTCGGGCACTGGAACCTCGACATGGACGGTGTCGACCCGGTGACGACCATGATGGACACCAACTCCTGGCAGCCGGTGAAGATCTCCCTACCTCGCTTCGACCTGCCCTCCACCGCGGACCAGACGAGTCTGGGGGGCGGGACTGTGCACCGTGGTGTACCAGCCCGGAGGATCAACGGCCATCTCGTCACCACCGTCTACGACCTGTTGCTGGCCCAGTACGCCGTCCATCGTGAGGGGCTGCCCGGTCAGTGGCCCACCGGCTACGACGACCCGACCGTCCCTGGCACCCCGGCCTGGCAAGCCGAGCTCACCGGGGTCCCGGCAGCTGCCGCCGAACGGATCGGACGCGAGTTCGCCATCAACTCACTGCAGACCGGCGGACGATCCATGATCCTCATGGGTGCCGGTGTCAACCACTTCTACCATGCCGACGAGATCTACCGAACTCTCCTGGCGCTGACCAACATGTGCGCCACCCAAGGAGTCAACGGCGGCGGCTGGGCACACTACGTGGGTCAGGAGAAGGTGCGCCCGTTCACGGGATGGGCCAACTACGCCTTCGCCCTGGACTGGGCACGACCAGCCCGTCAGATGATCGCCACAGCTTGGTATTACCTCACCACCGACCAGTGGCGCTACGACGGGGCTCGAGCTGAGAGCATCGCCTCACCGCTGGGTGCCGGATCCCTTGCCGGACGTACCACAGCCGACTGCATGATTGACTCGGCCCGGCGAGGGTGGACACCAAGCTATCCCACCTTCACCCGCAACCCACTCGACCTGGCCGACGAGGCTGCCGCAGCCGGCATGAAACCAGCCGAGTACATCAGTGAGAGACTGGCGGACGGCACCTTGAGTTTCGCCTGTGAGGATCCCGACGCACCACAGAACCATCCACGTCTGTTGGCGAACTGGCGTACCAATCTGCTTGGTTCCAGCGCCAAGGGCACCGAGTTCTTCATGAAACACATGCTCGGTTGCGAGAACGACGTCGGTGCCACCGAACTGCCCGAGGACAGACGTCCCACCAGCATCCGCTGGCACGACGATGCCCCTGCCGGAAAACTCGATCTCATGTGGACAGCAGACTTCCGCAACACGTCCACCACATTGCACTCCGACGTCGTCCTACCGGCAGCCACCTGGTACGAGAAACACGACCTCTCGAGCACGGACATGCACCCCTACATCCACTCCTTCAATCCGGCAGTGGACCCACCGTGGGAGGCACGCACCGACTTCGAGACCTTCCGGACGCTCGCCCACCTCGTCTCACAGATGGCACGTACCCATCTGGGGACCCGTACCGACGTCGTCGCAGCCCCGCTCATGCACGACACACCCGACGAGATGACCACCCCAGCCGGCACCGTGAAATGTGACGAAGGCGACGACAAGCAGTGGACACCCGGTGTGACGATGCCCAAACTCATCACCGTCGAGCGTGACTACACCCAGGTAGGGGCCAAGTTCGACACCTTTGGGCCGCTCACCGACAAGTTGGGCATGACGACAAAGGGCGTGACTTTCCACCCCGACAAGGAGGTTGCCAAACTGGCACGACGCCACGGCGTGGCCGACACCGGCCCCGGCGCCGGACGTCCACTCCTCGACACCGCCATCAAGGCCTGCGACACGATCCTGGCCACATCAGGTACCACAAACGGTCGTCTGGCCACCACTGGGTTCGAGCAGCTGGAGGCGCGTACCGGAACCACGATGGCCGACCTGTCAGCCGGATCCCAGGACCGTAGGATAACCTTCTCCGACACCGTCACCCAACCACAACCAGTCATCACGTCACCGGAGTGGTCAGGCTCCGAACATGGTGGACGCCGTTACTCGGCCTTCGTCATCAACATGGAACGACACAAGCCTTGGCACACCCTCACCGGGCGGATGCACTACTACCTGGACCACGACTGGATGCGTGACATAGGTGAGAACCTACCAATCTACCGACCTCCACTCGACGTTGCCCACATCTACGACGAACCACCGGTCGGACACCTGGGCACCGACTCCGACGGTGCCGCCGTGGTGTCGGTGCGTTACATGACCCCGCACAACAAATGGGGCATCCACTCCCAGTACTACGACAACCTGCACATGCTCACCCTGGCCCGTGGTGGCCAGACGATCTGGATGTCGCCGAAGGACGCCGAGAAGATCGGGGTGACCGACAACGACTGGGTGGAAGCCTACAATCGCAACGGCACGGTGGATGCCCGGGCCATCGTCAGCCACCGAATCCCCGAGGGAACGGTGTTCATGTACCACGGTCAGGAACGCACCGTGAACACCCCACTCAGTGAACGGTCCGGCAAGCGTGGCGGCACCCACAACTCACTCACCAGAATCATGCTCAAACCCAGCCACTTCATCGGCGGGTACGCCCAGCTCAGCTACGCCTTCAACTACTACGGCCCCACCGGGAACCAACGTGACGAGGTGACGCTCATTCGGCGTCGCGACCAGGAGGTGACGTTCTGATGAAGGTCATGGCACAGATCGCGATGGTCATGAACCTTGACAAGTGCATCGGCTGCCACACCTGCTCGGTGACCTGCAAGCAGGCCTGGACCAATCGCGAGGGCACCGAGTACATGTGGTTCAACAACGTCGAGACCCGCCCGGGAGTCGGATATCCACGCGGCTGGGAGAACCAAGATCGGTGGAAGGGGGGATGGCGACGCACTCGTACCGGCAGGTTGGTACCACGTCAGGGTGGACGCATGGCAACCTTGGGCAAGATCTTTGCCAATCCCAATCTTCCCGGTGTCAACGACTACTACGAACCCTGGACCTACGAGTACGACAAGTTGTTGTCGACACCGTCGTCACCACACGTTCCCACCGCCCGGGCCACATCTGCCCTGACCGGTGAGTACCGGAACACCATCGACTGGGGCCCGAACTGGGACGACGACCTTGGCGGATCCATGGAGATTCTCGACCAGGACCCGGTGCTGCACCAGATGAACCTCACGGTGCGCAAATCCATCGAAGACTCGTTCATGTTCTACCTACCACGCATCTGCGAGCACTGCCTCAACCCGACCTGCGTGTCGTCGTGCCCATCGGGAGCGATCTACAAGCGCGCCGAGGATGGAATCGTCCTCGTCGACCAGGACCGTTGCCGCGGCTGGCGCATGTGCGTGTCCGGCTGCCCGTACAAGAAGGTGTTCTTCAACCATCACACCGGCAAGGCCGAGAAATGCACACTGTGCTACCCACGTCTGGAGGCCGGACAGCCAACAGTGTGCTCGGAAACCTGCGTTGGACGACTGCGCTACCTGGGAGTGCTCCTCTACGACGCCGATCAAGTCACCCGGGTTGCATCCCAACCTGACCCACATACCCTGTATGCCGCCCAGAGAGAAATCCTCCTCAACCCCAACGACCCCGAGGTCATCACACAGGCCAGGGCCGACGGCGTCCCACACTCCTGGATCAAAGCAGCTCAAATGTCACCGGTGTGGCAGCTCATCAGCCGCTATCAGATTGCCCTGCCACTGCACCCGGAGTACCGCACCCTACCGATGGTCTGGTACGTGCCGCCGCTGTCGCCGGTCATCGACACCGTCACCGCCTCGGGAAACGACGGTGAGAACCACAAGGTGCTGCTGGCGGCAATCAGCCAGATGCGCATCCCCTTGGAATACCTCGCCGGGCTGTTCACCGCCGGGGACACCGCCCCGGTTGAGCTCTCGCTGCGTCGTCTTGCCACTATGCGCTCCTACATGCGCGACATCTTCCTGGGCGACGAAGGTGACGAGGCGATCCCCGCAACGGTCGGAATGACCGGCGCCGACATGCAGGACATGTACCGACTGCTGTCCATCGCCAAGTACGACGACCGCTATGTCATCCCCACGACCAGCACCAACCTGCCGAACGGGATCAGGGAGTTGGACGACTGCCCTGTGAGCCAGGTGCCCCGCTGCTCGACAGATCTGTGCACCGATGACACGGTCAGCATGTCGTCCCCGGCTTCTGCCCCACCTGGGACTCGTACCCTTCCTCTGGAGGTGATCTGAGATGGGCGTCTTCCTGGGGGCTGCACGCATGCCGACGAGGACGCACGTGGACTCCTCCCCCGTCCAACGTCGCATCGTGCAGATGGCGGTGAGTCTATTGCTGGACTACCCCGATGAACGACTGACCGACATCATCGCTGCCGTGCGTCACGAACGTGATCTCATGCCTGCTCAAATCAGCGAGGAGATCATGATCTTCTGCCGTACCGCCGAGGACTGGGGACTGCGCGCCCTCCAGGAGCACTACGTGGAGACTTTCGATCAGCGGCGACGCTGCGCTCTGTACCTCAGTTACTATTCCGCCGGTGACACCCGGGAAAGAGGAGCTGCGATCCTGGGGTTCCGCGAGGTGATGCGACGCAACGGATTTGAGATGACCAGTCCACATGAGCTTCCCGACTACCTTCCAGTAGTCTTGGAGTTCGCAGCTCGCGCTGATGACGGTGAAGAACTTCTCCGCGCCAACCGAGAGGGTCTGGAGGTCATCCGATCAGCACTGAGGTCGGCAATCAGCCCATATGCACATCTCCTGCAGGCATTGTGTCTCCTCCTGTCACCGTTGGACGAGCAGACCCTCGCCCGCTACCAGCGTCTCATCAGCCAAGGCCCACCCTTCGAGCTGGTGGGTCGTACTGCCTTGGACTCCACGACTGGGAGTAGACCATGAACACGGGATCCATGCTCACATGGCTGGTACTGCCCTACCTGTCCATCGTTCTGCTCATTGTGGGGATGATATGGCGATACCGTACTGACCAGTTCGGCTGGACGAGCCGGTCCAGCCAGTGGAACGAACCAGCCATCCTGCGCTGGTCGTCACCACTGTTCCATTTCGGCGTCCTCTTCGTCTTTCTGGGCCATGTGTTGGGGCTCGTGATACCGGCATCCTGGACCGCAGCCATCGGGATCACCGAAGATGGGTACCACGTCACGGCAACCGTTCTGGGCAGTCTGGCCGGAACGTGCGCCTTCGTGGGGCTTCTCGGCCTGTTGTACCGCAGGCTCGTCGTGGGATCCGTGAGAATGGCGACGACGCGAATGGACATCGTCACCTATGTGCTGCTCACCGTGGCAATGGTGATGGGATGCTGGGCTACGCTGCACCAGCAGGTGTTAGGTGGGGGATACGATTACCGACAGACGATCAGCCCTTGGTTCCGCTCCATCGCCTTGTTGCACCCTCAACCAGATTTGATGGCATCGGTACCGTTGGACTACAAAATGCATGTTCTGGCGGCGATGGTCCTGATCAGCGTGTGGCCATTCACCCGGCTCGTGCATGCTGTATCCGCACCGCTGGGCTACGTGACGAGACCATATGTCGTGTATCGCTCTCGAGGCGAGTAATTGGGGTCCGCCGGCCCCTGTGGAGTGGTGAGGCCGTGAACGTACAAGGACTCGACGACATCTTGTCTGCCATCGCGTCATTGACCCCGGCGCAACAAGCCGTTCTCAGTGCGGTGTCCAACCACTGCGGCCCGGTGGCGATCACCGATCTGGCCCGTGAGTGTGGACTGCACGTCAACACGATACGCGAACCACTCAACGTCTTGGTGTCGCTGAGGCTGGTGGAGCGGGAGCGCATGCCGGTGACCGGGCGAGGTCGCCCTTCTTGGGGATATGTGAATCGGACGTTGTCGGGGCCGGGCTCACCGGTGGACCTGCTGCGTCACCTTGCAAGATCGACGATCACGTGGATCCACAATTCCTGCGACGATCCCATCACCGCCGGGCTGGACCTGGGACGTCATCTGGAGGATGACGCCTTGGCCGCGGCCAAGGTGCCGGACCACGCCACCCTCGCAGCCTCCCCGCAGTTCAGCCTGGCAGCCCACATGACGAAGATCCGGATATTTCTCACCGCCTTCGGTTTTTCCGCAGAACCGCATCCGAGTCTCCCCACTGCCCTGGTACTACGCGCCTGCCCGTTCGTCGATCCTGGATACTCTGACCCGGTGGCGCTGGCGGTTCAGCGCGGGATGTTGCTGCGAGTGATGGAATGCACGGCGGGCAACCTGGCCACAGCCACGATACGTCAGGATGCGGACACCATGAACTGTGAACTCATCCTCAACGCCAATCATGTCGAGTAACGGCAACGGCCCTCAGCCCGGCACCTGCCCAGTGAATCTCATCAGCCCGGCGAGCTGAGCCGTGAAGGGGGTGCGAGGATCGTTCAGCAGCTGCTGAACCGTGCCATCCTCAACGACCCTACCACGCTCGAGCACCACCAGCCGGTCAGCCACCGAGGTTGTGTCCGCAACGTCGTGCGTGATGAGCAGCGTCGTCGTGCTGGTCTGCTCCAATCGGGAGCGCAGCTGCCTGCGGACCAGCATCTGCGTGTCGATGTCGAGGGCAGCGGTGGGTTCGTCGAGCACGAGGACGGCCGGGTCGACGGCCAAGGCACGGGCCAGGCCGACAAGCGCCGTCTGCCCGCCGGACAACTGACCGCCACGTCGTGCGGCAAGGTGGGCACACCCGAGCGCCTCCAATTGTCGAAGAGCGATGGCCCGTGACCTCATCCGGCCCTGTCCGTGACTACGTGGCCCATAGGCAACGTTGTCGAGCACGGACATGTGTCCGAAGACCCGCGCGTCCTGGGTGAGCAGGGCCACCCCACGACGTCCCGGTCGCAGCACACGGCCATTACCCGCGTCGACGATGCGCTCACCGATGCGCACCTGCCCGCCGTCGAGGGCGAGCAGCCCGGTGACGACCCCTGCGAGCGTGGATTTGCCTGCCCCATTGGGCCCCATGACGGCAACGACCTGACCGGGGTCAATGTCGAGCCTCACGTACCAGTCGCGGGCCAACATCTGGCCGTCGACATGAACTGAGGCCAGACCGGTGGAGGTCGATCCCGTGGTGGTGGAGTTGGAAGGATCGGACGACATCTGGAAGGAGTGGTCGTGGGCACGAACCGGGGGCCGTTCCTGGGCTGATGATCGCTGGATACGCTGACCGACCGCCCCACCCACTGCTGTACTGGAGACGGGCCCACGCGGCGGCGTGGAACGTCCACCAGGTGCCCGCTGGGTGAGTCCGACAACGACTGCACCGACGAGGACGAGGACGAGTCCCAGAGCCATGGCAGTGTCCGAATCGGTTTCCCGAGCCAAGTACACCTCCAGAGGCATCGTTCGGGTGACCCCTTGCAGGGATCCGGCGAAGGTGATCGTGGCGCCGAACTCACCCAAGCAGCGCGCTGCGGCCAGAGCCGCACCTCGGCCAAGGGCTGGGGCCACGGTGGGCAGCGTGATCGTCGTGAGGATCCGCCAGGATCCAGCTCCCAGCGCTGCTGCTGTCTGTTCCAGACCCCACGAGCGGGTTCGTACAGACGACTCGAGCGTGGTGACGAGGAATGGCAGTGAGACGAACACTTGTGCCATGACGACGGCTGCCGTGGAGAACGCGATGGTGATCCCCACTGCATGCAGGGAAGAACCGATCATGCCCCGTCTGCCGAAGGTGGCCAGTAGCGCCAAGCCTGCAACCACCGGCGGCAGGGAAAGTGGCAGCAGCACCAACACTCGCACCGCTGCCACACCGGGCCAGTCACGGGCAAGAAGCAGCGCGATCGGCACCCCCAGGATCAGATCGATGACGGTGGCTGCCACACAGGTGCGCATGCTCAGCCACAGGGCGTCCCGAGCCTCCGAGGAAGCCACGATCTGCGGGATGCGTGTCCACGGCACCCGGTTGCCCATTCCCACCAGGGGGAGAGCGAGGGCACAGATGCCCACCACTGCGATGACAGTGGTCCACACCGGCAGTGGGGTGGGGTCGAAAGAGCGCCATCCTGAGATCTTCCGCCCGGACCTGCCCACAGTCGGCCTCTCCTCAGCCAGCGTCGCCTCGACATGCTTGGCGTCCCCCGTCCCCTCACCCGACACGATCACCGCGCCGGGGAGAATCCGTCGTCTGTCAACACCTTCTGGGCCTCGTCAGACATGACATGGTCGATGAACTCGCTGGCCAAAGCCTCATGGGGAGCATTCGCTGCCACTGCGATCGGGTAGTGGTTGACGACCTCTCCCGCACGGTTGATCGGTACGATCTCCACCTTGTTGCCAGCTGCCTTGGCGTCCGTGCGGTAAACGATACCTGTGTCAGCCTGCCCGGACTCAACCTTGCCGCGCACATCAGTGACCTTCTGCTCCTCACTTACCGGAGCGAGGGTGACACCGAGTTTTCTGGCGAGGATCGACGTCGCGCTGCCACACGGCACCTCGGCTGCACAGACGACGAGATCGGCACCGACCAGGGAGGAGTCCAGCCCGGTCACCTTCGCCGGATTACCGGCTGGGGTGATGAGGGTGAGGACGTTGGTGGCGAACTCACGCGAGGGACCCACCAGTTCCTGATCGGATGCCTTGGTCATGCTCCTGGTGTCAGCGGTGGCCAGCACGTCGACCGGGGCCCCTTGAGCCAGCTGGGCGACAAGGTCCTGGGACCCTTCGAAGGAGAACTGCACGTCGACTCCCGGATGAGTCCTCTCGAACTGCTCACCAATCTTCTCATAGGATTTCGTGAGGGATGCGGCAGCGAAAACCGTCAATCTCGTCCTGTCCGCAGAAGGGTCGGACGAGGGGGAACCACCGCCGCACGCTGTCGTCGACACCGTCATGGCAGCTGCTGCGACACTGGCCAGGAAGGCGCGTACTCGAATCATGATGATCACCTGGTTCGTGGAAGTTGGAGGGACACATTGGTTGCCTTCACCTGAGCAACAGCAATCGAACCGACCTGCAGATCAAGCTCTCGTACGGCTTCGGTGGAGACGAGCGAGACGATGCGCAGATCACCGGTGACAAGTTCCACCTGACTCATCACGGCGTCGGAAGTGACGGCAGCGACGACACCTTGGATGTGATTGCGCATCGACTGCGCACGGGAGCCGTCGACCAGGCCGTGACGCTCCTGCTGCTGGTAGGCGAGGAAGGCCGCAAGGCTGGCGCCATTCACTCGTAATCGACCGCTCTCGTCCTTGGCAGCATGCACCTGCCCCTGATCGATCCAACGTCGCACCGTGTCGTCCGAGACACCCAGCAATGTCGCAACATCCGAGATTCGGTGCGAAGGCGCATGACAATTGGGTGGGTTCATGTCAGGGAACTCCATGTTCTTCACCACTCAATCCGTTTCTACGGTGGAAAACGGCTCTTTCTGTCTTACTTGAGAAGTAATTCTAGTGAAGCCATCCCACAATGTCAGCCGTCCTTGCGCACGACAGGACTGAACACACTTCGTCTGGGTACGCCTGCCGTATATCCTCATGTTCACAGCGATGCCGGATCGACACCAGACGCAGACCGGGAGGACGGTGAGCCGTGAGCCGAGTGACTGCCCCACCCACCACTCCCACCTCACGGCGCCTGTCTGACCGTTACGGACGAGTTGCCACCGACCTGCGTGTCTCGGTGACGGACCGGTGCAACCTACGTTGCACCTACTGCATGCCCGCCGAGGGCATGCACTGGTTGCCGGGAGCCAACATGCTCACCGACGATGAACTCATCCGTCTCATCCGCATCGGGGTGGAACGACTCGGCATCACCAAGGTGCGCTTCACCGGCGGAGAGCCTCTGCTGCGCCCCAGCCTGGAGCACCTCGTCCGTGCGACGGCAGCAATGCGCTGCGCAGATGACGCCCCACCGGTGACGGCGATGACGACAAATGGCATTGGCCTGCACCGACGCATCGCAGGGCTCGTTGACGCGGGGCTCAACCGGGTCAACATCTCCCTGGACACCGTTGATCCCCAACGGTTCGCTGTTGTATCACGGCGCAATCGACTGGGTGAGGTCATCGCCGGGATTGACGCCACCCTGACCGCAGGACTGCCAGTGAGGATCAACGCCGTCCCCCAGGCCGACTCGTACCGCACCGACGTCCCGCAGCTGCTGGAGTTCTGCCTGAACCGCGGCTTGGAGCTGAGATTCATCGAGTTCATGCCCATCGGTGCCCCGGGCTGGCGACGCGAGGTCACCGTGAGTGCCGACGACATCCTCGACACGGTACGAGCAGGGGGATTCACCCTGACCGCCGACGAGCTGCCCCGCGGCTCATCTCCCGCGCAGCGATGGCGAGTGACCGCCCCAGATGGACGCTCCGGCTGGCTGGGTGCCATTGCCTCGGTGACCAGACCATTCTGCGGTGACTGTTCCCGCACCAGGCTCACCGCGGACGGTCAGATTCGCAGCTGCCTGTTCGCGACCCATGAGGCGGACCTGCGTTCGGTGTTGCGTTCCGGTGGCGACGATGACGAGGTCATCAAGGTGTGGCAAGGTGAGATGTGGCGCAAGAATGCTCATCACGGTGTCGATGCTGGCGATTTCGCCGATTCCTCACGTCGAATGTCTGCCATAGGAGGGTGATGGTGCTGGTGCATTACTACGGTGGCACCGCCGAGGCTGCGGGAACCACCGAAGAGATGATCGAGTTGCCTGTTGACCTCACCGTTGACCAGGTGCTGGAGCACCTCGGCAAGCTCCATTCCGATTTGGGGCGGGTACTGGGAGTGTGCACCTTATTCGTCAATGGATTTGCAGCCCGAGGTGACCAAACGGTGCCAGATGGCGCCCAGGTCGACGTGCTTCCGCCATTTGCAGGAGGGTGAATGTACGCCGAAATTTCCGAGCAGCCGCTCGACGCCGCCCGCATCGTCAGCCTTCGCGGTGACGACCGCAGCGGTGCCGTGGTGACCTTCACCGGCATTGTGCGTAACCATGATGCTGGCCACGCCGTCGTCGCCATCGACTACAGCGCCCACCCACAGGCCGACCTGATCCTCCGAAAACTGGTCACACAGTACGGTGCTCGAGAGGGGGTGCACGGTGTCGCCGCCGTGCACCGGACCGGCCATGTGGCCGTCGGTGAGATCGCGATGATCGTGTCGGTGTCTGCGGAACACCGCCGGCAGGCCTTCGACGCAGCCTGCGATCTCGTCGACTCCGTCAAAGCGACACTTCCGGTGTGGAAGTGCCAGTGGCTCGCCGACGGCTCCCACGAGTGGACCGGGTTGTCCAGGAAAGCCTTATGATCGACACATCGAGTCTCGTCCTGCCCGTGACTCCACCCGAGCGAGTGAGCATCGAGGAGCATCTGCAACTGGTCTCCGCCCTCCCCGCCACACCGGGGACGGTCACGTTGCCCCTGTCCATGTGCTTGGGACTGGTCACAGCCGAGGACATCGTTGCCCGGCTCGAGGTGCCGCCGTTCACCAACTCTGCGATGGATGGATTCGCGGTATGCTTCGATGACGTCTCCGCAGCTACCCCAAACACACCTGTCACTCTCCCGGTGACTGCCGACGTGCCAGCCGGTTCTCCAGCCGACTATCCGTTGAAGGTCGGCACTGCCCAGCGCATCATGACTGGTGCTCACATGCCGGAGGGAGCTGACACCGTTGTCAAGGTGGAAGACACCGATCATGCCGCCGGCGTGTTTGATGCCCCTGCAACGGTGACAATCATGCGCTCCCCCGCAGCTGGCGCTAACGTGCGTCACCGCGGCGAGGCGCTGACCGTTGGGGATCTGGTGCTGGCAGCCGGGACGAGCCTCACTCCCGAGGCGCTCACAGCTGCCGCCGCAGTTGGATACGGTGATCTGAGGGTGCATCCGGCACCACGGATCGGCGTGTTGACGACGGGCTCAGAGCTCAGCGAGGCCGGTGAGCCTCTGGATCGTGGGAAGATCCCGGACTCCAATGGCGTCCTGCTCGCAGGCTTGGTGCACTCATACGGTGGAATCATCACCGAGCAGGCGAAGGTGCCCGACGACCCGACCCGGTTGCGTGAACTCATCACCTCTTGGCAGGTAGATCTCGTTGTCACGGCGGGAGGCATCTCCATGGGAGCTTACGAGGTCGTGCGCCAAGGGCTGCCAGAACTTACTTTCCACCCCGTCGCCCAGCAACCCGGCGGCCCACAGGGGATAGGTCTCATTGGCTCGACGCCCGTAATGGCTTTGCCCGGAAACCCGGTCGGAGCATACGTGAGCTTCCATGTCTACGTCGTGCCACTGATGGCCCGGCTACGTGGCCTCCCTCCAGATGGTACTCACGAGATGCCCGCCGAAACGTCTGTCATCCTTGATCCAGTGCTGAATCGCCCCATCAAGCGGGCTCCCGCTGCTGCATCGTGGCGCTCTCCGGTTTCCAAGACACAGTTCATGCCCGTGCGCTGGGTCGCCGGAGGAGTCGCTCCGGTACACTCGTTGGGTTCACAGTCACACGTGGTGACGGCTCTGCCGGCCACCGACGGACTGGCCATCGTCGGCCCCGGCGTTGATCACGTCGACATTGGCGACGAATTGAGCATCCTGTTGACCAGGAGGGATCGCACATGAGCGCGTCTCCTTTCACCCACCTACGAGGTGACGGGTCGGCCCACATGATCGATGTGACCGACAAGACCCCCACCGTGCGTGAGGCGACAGCAGAGTGCTGCGTAGCGTGCTCCGAGCCGATCATGTCCGCACTGCACAACGAATCAGTCCCCAAGGGAGACGTGCTGGCCGTGGCCCGCATCGCAGGCATCCAGGCCATCAAACACACACCTGACCTCATCCCCCTGGCGCACCGTATCGGCGTGCATGGAGCCGAGGTGGACCTGTGGCTCGAAAACGACCGAGTACGTATCCGCGCCACAGCGCGCACCGCTGATCGCACCGGGGTCGAGATGGAGGCACTCACCGCGGTGACGGTAGCCGCTCTCACAGTGGCCGACATGGTCAAGGGTGTCGATCGTGGCTTCGCCATCGAACACGCAGTGATTACTCATAAGGCTGGTGGCCGCAGCGGCGAATGGACCCGAGAGGACGCTAAGTGAATCCCGGCGGCATCACCCCCGACAACGGGCCGGGCGCCGGCTTCATCCACGAGGCGTCCGACGATGATCTCGATACCTTCGCGGCCACGTTCACCACCTTGGAGTCGTCGCATCGCACGGCCCCGGCCCCGAACGACTCAGCACACTAGTGGGGATGATCAACGAATGGCCAGGGGCGGCATCCGCTCGCATCCAGGTGGGCCCGTTCTGTTACGCCTTGCCGAACGACGAAGCGGTGTGAGGCCCATCAGCGTATGCATGACGGATGGAGTCCACCACTCGGCCTGGTCAGGGTGGGCAGCCGCCACTCCTCAGCCCGGCGTACAAACTCGGTCTTGCCGAGCTTACGGGCCTGGTCGAGGGCGTTGGCCCCGGTGCTCGTGGTGCGTCCCAATTGCAGATCGTCTCGGGCGAGCCAGAGGCCATAAGACCACAGAAAGGCACTCTTCTGGAATTCGCGTAATGGCTAACTCCATCGAGGGGTTCTCCTGTCGTGGCCGGATAGCTGTCCGCTACCTGCGCTGGCCTTCAGCAGCCGTTCCGCGACCGCAGGGCTGGCCGCGAGATCCGTGTACTACGCCGCGAAGAAGATTGACATCGCCCCGACCGAGCCACGGCTTGCACTTGGCACATCAATATCTTGATCCAACAGCTCACTGACGATTTCATTGCGTCAGTCTTCAGCCGAGATGTCCACCGGCCGCCTCTAGAGGGGTCTTGCCGTTGTCGTCGACGGCATTGGGGGCGGAGCAGTGCTTCATCGTGTACGCGGTTTCACTGCCCATGGCTAGCGAGGGAGATCAGAACGTCGTCATCCATAGTTGTAGCTCCCATGTCGTATTGGCGGCTTACTCCACACCGTCATACTTGGGATCGTCACATCGGTCACGAAACTGTTGGACAGGATCCGGGCCGTGGCAGGGCGACGGACCGCAGGCACCGGCCCCCGAGAGACGACTCTGCGAACATGTGCTCCACACCGCGCTAACTAACACGGTCAACAAGTGGGGTGATACCTGGGCGTTGTCCATAACTTGGAAGAGCGCGTCAGGCGATCAGATCCTATGAAGAGCCACCGTGGTGGCGCCGATAAAACGCCTCGGTCTCCTTTCACTCGTCAGAGCAACAAAACAAAACTATTCGTGCATCTTGCACGCGTGTGTTGTGCACGCCTACAGCGAAGGCATGGACACTCCAGGTACACAGATCGCGGAAGCGCTAGCGCTGAGAGTGTCCGATTCTTTGTGTGCGGGGGGTTGGTTTACAAGTAGTCCGCGAATCGGTCGGGGTAAGCCACGGCTAGTTGGTTGATGGCTTGTTTCCACCCGGTGGCTTTCGCTCCTTCAATATAGCCGTTGCACTCAACGTCGCGCTTTGCTTTCTTCGCTCGCTGCGCAGCGCGCTTGTCTTCGATGTTGCAGATCATCAGCCAAAGCGTCTTCAGCGCCGCGGTATCGTTCGGGAACTGGCCCCTGTTGCGGGTAGCTTTACGCAGTTCAGCGTTGAGCGACTCGATTGAATTGGTGGTGTAGAGCACCCGGCGTGCCGCCGGCGGAAACTGTAGAAACGGCACGAACCGCTCCCAAGCGTCGCGCCAGACTTTGACCGACTGGGGGTATTTCCGGCCCAGTTCACTGGCTTCGAACGCATCCAAGGCGGCACGGGCGGTGTCCTCGTTTGCGGCCGTGTAGACCTCACGCAGCGCCCGGCAGACGGGTTTGCGGTCCTGGTAGGACACCCACCGGTTCGCAGCCCGAATCAGGTGCACAATGCAGGTCTGCACCATGGAATTCGGCCAGGTGGCCCCCACGGCTTCCGGCAAGCCTTTGAGCCCGTCGCAGCACACGATGAACACGTCCTGGACACCGCGGTTGGCCAGATCCGCGCACACCGATGCCCAGAATGCAGCGCCTTCGTTGTCGGCGATCCACAATCCCAAGATGTGCTTGATGCCGTCCATGTCGACACCAACCGCCATGTAGCAGGCTTTGTTGACCACGCGGTGGCCGTCACGGATCTTGACGCGTAGCGCGTCGAGGAAGATCACCGGGTAAAACTCGTCGAGCTGGCGGTTTTGCCAAATCATGACCTCGTCTAACACCGCATCGGTAATGGTGCTGATCGTATCCGGGCTCATATCCACCCCGAGCGTGGTCGCGAGGTGATGCTGGATATCGCGCACTGTCATCCCGCCGGCGTATAGCGAGACGATCATGTCGTCGAGTTCTGTGAGCCGGCGTGCGCCCTTGGGCACCATCCGGGGCGTAAACGTGCCGGCACGATCCCTGGGCACGGTCACTTCCACCGCGCCGTAGCCAGAATTGACGGTCTTGGTGTACGACCCATTGCGGTAATTGTTCGCCTGTGCGGTTTCCACTTGGGCTTTGGTCTTGCGGTCAGAATGGCTATAGCCCAAATGCGCATCCATCTGTGCCTGCAGACCAGCGTTGATCGATGCCTGCAGCAGGCCTTTGACCAGCTCGCTGGCATCATCAGCGGAGGTCGACAGCTCGCTGATCAAGCTGGCGAGCTCAGGATTTTCCATCAGCTTCTCGCTGATCTCGTTGACCCTCGACCGCTCAGTGGTTTCGCGACATGCATCAACACTTGAATCAGCAGGGCTCGTCGTACGCGCCGCCGATCCGCGTGACCCGCGCTGGACACAGCTCACACTCACGCAAACAGGCCGCGACGCCGTACACGAGATGCGCCATCGCCTCGTCGTGCTGCTCGATGAGTTCCTTTCAGGCTGGCCAGCGACTACCCGCGCCGAGTTCGCAAGGATGCTGAGCGCACTCACTCAAACCGGACCATTCGCTAACTAACGAAAGTACTTCCCAACCACACGCTGCGCCGCAGCGTGGGCTTCGTGCGCCCATTTTCCGTGCGATTCCGTCTGAAAGGAGCTACATGTCCACCCAAGACCGCCTCACTCCCGCCACCCGTCACGTCGTTGTCGCGCTCGTATTCGGTGCCATCCTGCCGCTACTCGACACGAGCATCAGTAACGTCGCCATTCACGGACTCGGCGACTCATTCGGCACATCCGTAGCCGTCAGTCAGTGGGTGATCAGCGGTTACGGCCTCGCCTCAACCCTTGCGATCCCGCTCAGCGGCTGGGCAACCCGGCGCTTCGGAGCCCGCCGCGTATGGCTTACTGCGCTGAGCGTGTTCACACTGGCGTCAGCTCTGTGCGCGAGCGCCTGGAGCATCGGAGCACTTATTGCCTTTCGAGTCATTCAGGGATTCGCCACCGGATTCTCAATACCAATCATGCAAACGCTCGTTGGTGACCAGTGCGGGCAAGGCGCAGGCAACCCGAGCGATGACTGCGATCGGGTTACCCGCAGTGATTGCGCCGCGGTGGCGCCCCTTCTCGGCGGAATGCTCATTGACACGCTTGGCTGGCGCGCGATTTCCTCATGAATCTACCGATCGGCATCGCCGCTATTGCGCTCGCTCTCCATTATCTTGGCCCCTCACCCGCAAACACCGCCGCCCGGCTGAGCATCGTCGACTACTTACTGCTCGCACCTGCGCTCGTCATCACAGTGTTCGGCCTCAACAGCGTCGGTACTGCCCCGCACTGGTTTAGTCTCGGGGTCTTCTGCATTGGTGTGCTCTTGCTCGGGGGGTATCTGATCCAGGCAGTGCGAACCACCGAACCACTCATTGATGTGCGCCTTTTCCGCCGCGGCACCTTCACGTCGGCGTGGACAACACTCGCACTCGCGAGCATTGTGTTTTATGGCGGGCTTTTCCTTATCCCTCTGCATTATCAGCAGAACGCTGGCACGTCAGCATTGACCGCAGGCTTGTTGCTGGCAGTGCAGAGCCTCGGCGCGTTCGGGAGCCGTTCGTTCGCACCCACGCTCACAACTCGGTGGGGTACGCGCACCTGCGCATATCTGTATATCGGAAGCACCGTGCTCGGCACACTGCCATTTGCGTTCTCAAGCGGCAGCGCGCCACTCTTGCTCGTCTCACAAGTGGCTGGCCTATTGTTGCGGGGCGGCGGGCTCGGAGCGCTCACCGTGCTCTGTATGTCCGCGACCTACCACCAGCTCGACGCCGACGAGATCGTCCACGCGAGTACTGCTGGACGACTCGCCACCCAGTTCGGTAGTGCGGCTGGCGTCGCGGCTTGTGCGTTACTCGTCGCGGTAACTGACGGAATCCACCCGGTCACCTTCGCCGCGCTCACGGCCGTCACCGCTCTCATGACGGTCACGGCCGTGAGACTGCCGGACGGTGAAGTCGTACGAAACTAGCTCAGGCCCATAACCTACTTAGCCTCAACGACCTTGACGTGGTCTCCTTCGAACCTCTCCAGCAAGCATTAGAGCGTTTGAAGGCACGACGCTCACCGCCGCCCATGATGGATTATTCACACACTGTTCCGACCACTTCCTCATCTTTGGGGGCAGATGGAGACATCTACAAACCAGCGATCCACGTGGGATGAGGCCCGCGTCGTTACAGAGAGGACGCAGAGCGATGCCTACACAGATCGATCTGGAAGAGGAAGCGTGTCACGCAGACTACATCCCCTGACGGGACAGCAGAAACTCCGGGGATCCTGGATCAGCCACCCATACGTTCGTGCAATCGGCGTGCACTGAATCTGTCGGTAACCAGATGCGTGGCGTACCCAGTCCGGAGTGCTGTGTGAAGCGCCTCGGTCTTTCGGCGCCCTCCCGCCACCAGGACGCGAGTTGGTATGAGGCGCAGCTCATCCAGCTGAATGCCGACCGTTCTCGCATCGATCTCCGGACTACAGGGCTGACCATCAGCATTGATGAAGCGTGAGCAGATGTCCCCTATCGCCTGCATGCGCAACCGGTTGAGCTCGTCATCAGTGAAATAGCCCATGTGCAGCAACAGCGCGTCACGGTCCATCGCTCCCACGGTGAAGACCGCAACATCAGCTTGCTTGCCCAGGTTCAGAATCTGGGCAATGTGGCGTTCCGTCTCGACCAGTTGCTTCACCTGTAAAGAGTCGAAGATCACCGGCAAAGGCAAATAGCGACCATAAGCGTTGAATGCTTCGCATACAGCGGCGATGGTCTCGACATCGTTGGTGGGGATGTCCGACTGTGACATCCCTCCCTTGAGCTGGATGACCTCGACACCTCGGCGGTCCTGATGCTCAAGCTGGCGAGCCACTTCAAACATGGTGCCTCCCCAGGACAGTCCGAGGGTCATCCCATCGGCGACGACATCCTCCAGCATGCGGGCGCCGCCCCGTCCCAGAGCCTTGAGCACCTCTGCCTCATCATCGACCGGAGGGACCACCACGTGAACCTCCGTGAGCCCATAGTGGGTCCTCAGTGCGTCGGCGAGCACTGAACTGTCCTCTCGAGGATCATTAATGGAAATAGTGACGAAGCCACGGTCCTTTGCGTGCTGGATGAGCTTCGAGACGGTGGGCCGGGAGATTCCCATCTGGATGCCGATGTCGCTTTGCGATAGGCCGCTCTCGTAGTAGAGGCGGACCACGTCGAGGGCTTGGGCGTCTCGCTCGTCCATGCTAAAGATCCTTGCGGTCACGATGCCGAGTGCGGCCAGCGGATTGCTGGCCGCACCAGCGAGACTAGCGCCCACAAACTCGTACTTCATTACCGCTTGTCCATACTGACCCCCGTCCGTGCGGTGAAATCCTCGGCAGTGGCGTAGGAGAACTGGGTTCCTCTCCGGGTGACGGAGTCGGCAGCGTACGCGTTGGCCATTTCAAGAGCATCGGCGATGGGCCACCTTGAGACAAGAGCATGGCTGAAGCAGCCGATGAAGGCGTCTCCTGCGCCGGTTGTGTCTACCGCATCGACGCTGACGGGTGGAATCAACTGGGTCCCCTTCTCGCTGACCCACAACACACCGCGTTCCCCGAGAGTGACAATCACGTTGTGCATACCCTTCGCGACGAGCTCGGTCACGGCCTCGGTGATCTCCTCGAGGGTGTCAACCGGCTTCCCAGTCAGCAGCGCCAGCTCCGTCTCGTTTGGAACGAAGTAGTCGACTGAAGCGATCCGCGAGTAGTCGAGGTTGGCAGTCGCCGGAGCGGGGTTCAGCAGGACGGGGATCCCAAGTCCGTGCCCCACCTCAATCGCGTGATACACAGTGTCGAGCGGGATCTCCAACTGCAAAACGATCAGACGGCAGGACTTGATGTCGTCGATAGCCGCGTCGATGTCCTGGGGTGTGAGAAGAGCATTGGCCCCCCTGACGATGAGAATGGAGTTGTGTGACTCCTGGTCGACGAAGATCGGGGCCACCCCGGAGGAAGCCTCGGTCCGCATCACGTGGCGAGTGTCGATGCCGTTGGAAGCAAAGTTGCGAACCGTGTTCTCAGCAAACACATCGTTTCCGACCCTCGTCAGCATCATCACCTGAGACCCCAACCGGGCGGCGGCGACAGCTTGGTTGGCTCCTTTCCCTCCACAGCCCATCTGGAAGTCGGGCGCCTCGAGGGTTTCCCCCAGCACGGGCATCCGGTTGATGTAGGTGATCAGGTCAACCATGTTGGATCCGATGACAGCGATGTCCATGACTACTTGTCCATTCCTGTGTGAACGTGGAAGTGGCGGGTCTCCCCCGCTTCCAAGTTGATGAGGGTGCCTGACGCCTCCGCGGCGTTGCGCCCCTCAGGGCGACATGTTCCGGGAAGCACGAACGCGCACACCCTCTGGTCGGCGTTGTGCAACAGCCAGCGCGTAGCAGTGGTGAACTCTTCGGTCGAAAACTCTGTCACGAAGCGCCCGCCCTCAGGCAAACTCATCTCAAAACGTGCCGTGGAGCCATACTGCGGAAGATCATCGGCGAAATAGACGATCTCGGGGTCGTAACGGCTACCGTCAGCGAGAACTTGAGAATCAACTCCGCCAGCCAGAATCTCCTCGTTAAATGCCAACCAATCCTGCGTGGGTGAAACATGGGCAGGAACACTGCGACGCAGCTGGAAAACGTCACCAATCGACTGGCTCATGCGCGCACCGTCAATCCATGCGTAGTTCATATGGCACATGTACTGCAACGGCATCGGCTGGTAGTGCGACAGGTTGGTCACGCTCAGATCGATGTCGATCATCGTGGCCCCGGTAGCAAGCGACACACGAGGAACAGCCTGGTAGTGGTGCCCGAACCCTTGGGCGTATTCACGACGACCACTCACGGCGATGGTGCCACCACTGACCTCCAGCCATCCCTCATCAAAACGAGAACAAGGGAACTCACCGTGCAGAGGATGCGTGTCCTCAGGGGCTGGACAGCCATTGGCGAGCAGTCCTGAGTGGAAGGCGAAGCAGCCATAAGTATTGACGATGACATCCGCGGGTTGAGGCTGGGAGAACATGTTGTCCATCGTGAGTGAGACACCATCGAAGACCACGTCCCAGATGATCTGACCCATGAACGGCAGAACTTCTACGTGCCCACGGGAGTTCGAAACTGTCACAGACGCCACGCCACTTTCGTAACGCTTTGCGGTGACGGTGAACTCATCAGATGACAACAAAACAGTGTCACGCCCAGCGGTGAAGAGTGATTCATGCAATGGAATTGTGTACATGAGAGACTTCCTTATTCAGATAAATGGTTAGTCGGCCACAGCCGCTGAATCGGAGCGCTGCAGGAGAATGAAGTGCGTCAGCACAGCCGCGAAACAAACCAGTGGCACTACGAAACTGAACGGCATCGAGCCAGTCCTATCGGAGACCATGCCTTGGAGGAGTGGAACTATTGCGCCGCCAACGATGGACATGACGATGACAGCGCCGCCAGTTTCGGTATGCCGCTTGTCAGTGATCGCGTCCAAAGTACGGGTGTAGATCGTGGCCCAGCAGGGTCCGAGCAGACCCGAGGTCAGGATTGCTGCCCATACTGCACTCATGTTGGGGACGAGCATCACGTACAGCAGCGCGAGACAGCCCAGCGTCGAGTAGATGATGATCGTTTTATTCGGGCCAATGCGAGTCATGAGAACGTTCGCCAGGAATTTCCCGAGAAAGAATGCAATGAACGCCCATATCATGAAATTAGAAGCAGTTCGTTCGTTCATAGTGTGATCGAGAGACAAAGCCAGGCGAATAGTGAATGACCAGAGCGCCGTCTGCAAACCCACGTAGAGGAATTGAACGAAAATTCCGCGACAGAAAGTCTTATTGCGAACGAGGTAACGTAACGTTTCCCCAATGCTAGCGCTGGCCTCTTGATCCTCTCCTGAGTTTGTATGCCGTAAGGGCTTGCAGTGGGGGAACTGGGTGATAGCCACGAGAATCAGCATCACGACGAGGACCATGACGATGTACTTGTAGGGCAGGAGGGTGCGCGCAAGCATCTCCTCAGCAAGGGCCCGTTTCTTCTCCGCGTCTAGTCCGGACATTCGCCCCTGCAAGCGATCCCCTTCGGAGAAAATCAAGTACTTGCCGAGCAGAATGCCAAAGATAGATCCAAGCGGATAGAAGGTCTGCGAGATGTTCAACCGGAGCGTGGAGGACTTCTTGGGACCGATCATTGATGAATACGTGTTGCAGGACGTCTCGAGGAAGCTGAGACCGACCGCAATGGCAAACAGAGCGACGAGGAACACCGAGTACGTCGCCATGTGCGATGCCGGGAAGAACAACATGCAGCCGACGATGTACAGCGTCAGGCCAATGAGAATAGAGAGCTTGTAGCTCCACTTTTTGATCACTCTCGATGCAGGAATGGCGATGACAAAATACCCGCCATAAAAGGCACTCTGGACAAAGGCAGAAGCCGCATCCGAGAGAGTGAAGATCGTCTTGAATTGTGTAATCAGAATGTCATTGAGACTCGCCGCTGCTCCCCATAATGGGAAGCAGATCGATAGAAGGATGTACTGGAAGATCGGCGTTCGATCCAGATAACCGTCATCCTGTTGCACTGCGCTGTGCTTGATGAGCATGTCAGTTGCCTTCCTTGATGATTCTGAGCCCGGCGGAAGCACCGATCCGATTTGCACCAGCTTCAACCATCCGAGTGAAATCCTCAGCTGTGCGAATTCCACCGGAGGCTTTGACGCCGAAATCTGGCCCCACCGTTTCGCGCATCAAGCGGACGGCGCCTTCCGTCGCGCCGGAGGTGGAGAACCCCGTCGACGTCTTGACGAAGTGAGCGCCCGCAGCCACAGATCGACAGCAGGCCTCAACGATCTCGCCATTGTCCAGCAGACACGTTTCGAGGATGACTTTGACGAGTGCGCCGTCTGCTGCCTCGACGACGGCACGAATATCATCCTGAACCCCCTCCCAGTCGCCAGCCTTTGCCAGCCCCAGGTTCATTACCATGTCGATCTCGTTCGCGCCGTGTGCCACCGACTCTCGAGTCTCAGCCTCTTTCGTGGCAGTGGTAGTCGCACCTAGCGGAAAGCCAATCACCGTACATACAGCTAGACCAGACCCCTGCAGCGCGTCATGAGCTGTGGGAACCCAATAGGGATTGACACACACGCTGGCAAAGTGGGCCTCTTTGGCCTCCTCGCACAGGCTGAGTACCTGGTCGCGAGTAGCAGTGGGGGCCAGCAGGGTGTGGTCGATGAGATGTGCCTTCGATGGCATGCGTTCTCCTTTGATCGCGTTGACAGGAACCACACAACCACCAATGGGAACATTTGTAAATCCTAAACTTCGCGAACGTTCCCAAAACTCCGTGAAGAAGCAGCCCATGCATGGCGTCATAGTGACAAATCCCTCACCCGCCAATGCCCCGAGGTGAGTCGTCTTCCAGCTCCGCACGGAGTTCACGCAGCAACGCCGTCGCCTCAGCAAGCCGGGCGGCATAACCCTCGGCTATCGCCGTAAGCAGCGGTGCCCGCACGTCCGCTGCCGCCGCAGCGAGAGACGCCCCCTCCTCGGTGAGCGTCAAGATGACCGCACGACCGTCATCTGATGAGGCAGACCGGGTGACGTAACCAAGATCAACAAGCCGCGACACAAGACGGCTCGGATGCCCCGACTCAGCAACCAAGCAGCCCGCAAGTTCCTTGAGCGACACCGGACCGAGCTCACCGAGGGTCATCAGCGCATCAGCCTGCACGCAGGTTAACCCAAGTGGACGAAACAACGCAGCAAGTGCCGCATTGAGCTCAGCAACGAAACGCTTAAGCTCGCTGGAAAACTCGAGCACCACCGTCGATTTATGTGACATGTGACCTACTTTCACTACGATCAACTACATGACATGTTACGTATCACAGCCACGGCGGGAGCGCACCGCTCTACGAGTGCAACAATTCACCGCAGCACCGCGCCTCGTACATGAACCGCTGGTAGTTCCAGCCCAGCGAGCGCTCGTACACGTCACACACCGCAGTCGGAGTCACCGATGCGCTCGCCGCGCATGGGGACTACCTCCTCCATCCGCGCAGTGGGTTCGTCCCCGGCTACGACTTCGTCGGCACCGTGGAACAACTACCCGCCCATGCCCCTGCCGAGCTGCGCGTTGGCGACCGAGTAGCAGGCATCCTGCCGCATATGCCGAGGCACTCCACGCGATCGCCTTGGCCATTGCAGTCGCCGTCGCGTGCCTCGGGCTGGCAGTGTGGTGGCTACGCCGTGGCGACCACACTGGCAGTGGATCACCCCTGACGGACCAGCAACCGTCAGAAACTGCCCCGATCCGCCAAATCCGCACGTCTGAAGCCCTTGGGGTCGGTGCTGCTCCGTAGGCGAGGGTCGCTCTCAGCGCCAAGGATCGGAGGTAAAACTGTTCGACCCGACACAGGTTGGCCTTGGATACGAGCGACTCTCTCGCCTCCTGCGAGAACGCGGCGTCAACCTCCGCAACCACTCACCATCGACCAGCGAGATTCGGCGATGCGCTCCATGCATGAGTATGGGGGTTTCCCTGGAATGCGTGGGCGACAAGTTTGGCTACACAGTGGGATCAGTTCGCAAGCACTTGATCACCGCTGGCGTCATGCTGCGCGACCGCACGGTCGTGGAACAGCCCCGAAGGCACAGCAGGACCATTGCTGAAGAGCAACGCACGCCAAGACACGTTACGTAACCTCACGGCCAGGCGAAGCGTGCAGCTCTCGTCGCCAGGTGCAGCAGCAGCTCGAAGTCGATGTTCCCTGTCGGGAGCATCATCTGCTCTTCCCGCACGAACTTGCAGATCAATTCCATGAGCTCCTTGGCCCCGCCTCCTGCGCAGCCTGCGTGATGCGATCCAAGGAGAGGGTGCCGGCGAGGGAGGCTTCGTCGATGATGACGAGTTGCCCAGACCGGAAGGTGGCCCCGGTGTGTTGGTGAGTGGTCCACCACTTGGCGGTGTTCTCCGTGACGATCCCCAGATCGCCGGCCAGCACTTGCGCCGCAACCGATTCATGATGGACTTGCGCAATCAACACCTGTGTCCCCGCACCTGCAACCGCCTGCCACACCAACGCCGACTCGGCACACTGGGCGTCACATCAAACCCCGCGACCGCACGTCGCGACCCCGCTCAGGATCAGGCGACAGGTCCAGCGCAACGCGATCAGCCGTCGAGTTGTACACCGGATACGCGCCCCAACAGATCACCCATGATCGGGATCGCGACCCATACCAACCAACGGCTGACGATGCGCGTCCGACACCTGCAAACCAAGCGCGAGTCCACCATGCCCCAGGGCAGCGATGACCGAACCCAGCTACCAACCTTGCGAACCGCCGATCACCGGAATTGGCGTCGGGAATGGTCCGCACCGCCCACGGGTTCCGGCTTGGTTGATCCGATGACAAACCTCGGTAGAGTCGAGTCGTGATCATTTGAGCATTTCCCTGACCTGCGTCCGAGGCCGTCTGCCCGGCAGGTTCTTTCACGTCTTCGGGATTTTGCTCATGCCTCACGTACTTGCTTCATCGTCGTTCACTGCCACGGGCTCGCATCTGCGAGTGGACGGTCTCTCGTTCTCCTACCCTGATCGGCGGGTACTCACGAATTTGTCGTTCGTCGTACCTGCTGGTGACCGGGTGAGGCTGATCGGGGAAAACGGGTCGGGGAAATCGACCTTGCTCAGGGTGCTCGCCGGATTCTTGGAGCCGACATCGGGAACGGTCGCCGTGAATGCACCGGATGCCGATGTACCAGTGATTGGGCTGCTTCATCAGGAGTCCCCGTTCTCCGCAGCTGAGATCATCGAGAATGCCATGGAGACTGTGGTTACCCCGTCGCGACGCGCAGCCGAAAAGGTCAGCAGGCTCGGTGCCGCGCCTGCGAACAACCCCGATGATCCAGTCACCGCCGACGCCTATGCGTGTGCCCTGGAAACGGCCGAGCGTCTTGGGGTGTGGGAGATCGAGGCGAGGGTCTCAGCGATGCTGACTGGACTCGGGCTCGGGGGAATCGACCGCGACCGGTCGATAGGGACGCTCTCCGGTGGGCAGTGAGTTCGGCTCGCTCTGGCGTGGCTGCTGCTGAGCGCACCGGATGTGCTGCTGCTGGACGAGCCGACGAACCATCTTGACGATGCCGCGACCGCATATCTCGTCAGCGTGCTCACGGCGTGGAGAGGGCCGCTACTTATTGCCAGTCAGGATCGGGCTTTCCTTGATGAGACGGCCACGTCGCTGCTCGACCTCGACCCGTCGCCACTCCCGCACACGGTCGCGGGGCCGCTGGTTGACGACGGCACGGGAACCGGGATCGGCCTCACCCGCTTCACCGGCAGCTACAGCGACTACCTCGCCGCACGAGCTGAAGCACGGCAGAGATGGGAACGGTGGTATCGCGATGAACAAGCCGAGCTTTCCCGGCTTCGTGCCGCGGTAAAGGATCAGCAGATGGTGGGACACTCGGATTGGCGCCCGCGTTCCGAGGTGCGCATGGCGAAGAAGTTCTACGCTGACCGCAACGCGCAGGTCATCTCTCACCACCGTCAACGCGGCTCTGAAAGATCGGTTCCCGGCCACGTCGCTCAGCATCAGCCGAGGCGAGAAATGGCTCATCACCGGCCCGAACGGATCAGGGAAATCGACCTTGCGCGGCCTGCTCGCCGGCACGCTGAAACCAAGCAGTGGGCAGGTCACGCGCACCCCGGTGGACCGCGTACGGCTGCTTGCGCAAGAAACCGCGCTACCTGACCCCTACGATCGCGGTCCTACACGCACGGTGCTCGACGCTTACACAGATTTGGTCGGTGCGGAACGTGCGGCACGGGTGCCGCTGAGCACCTTCGGGCTGATCGCTAGTCGAGACCACACCCGACGTGTGCAGGAACTCAGCGTCGGCCAACAACGTCGTTGCCCTCGCGGTAGTGCTGGCTGACCCGCCAGAGATCCTGCTGCTGGATGAGCCGACCAACCACTTTTCGCTCAGCCTCGTCACCGCACTCGAAGATGCACTCGTCCAATACCCTGGCACCGTCGTCGTTGCCTCACACGACCGGTGGCTGCGCAAACGATGGCAGGGTCAACGGCTGACACTCCCTGAACCGTGCTGACAAGCACAGTGCACCGAATCGAGGCGCAACTGCACCTGCAGCCAGAACCGAGCACCCGCTGTGCCGTCGCCAGCCCAGATGGCGAGGATGGCGTGGCCCGATTCACCGTGACGCCCTTCACGGCATGGAACGGGGGTTACGGACTTGCCCCGTCAGGGACCATCACCACGATCACGTCGACGAAGATCACCGGATAGATCGCATTCAGCGGTCTGCTCGCCCATTGGGTGGGTTCCGCCGGTGGCCTTCTCCGTGATCTGGCTGATGGTGTGTGTGGAGGCCGTCGTCCCACAAACCTCGTCGAAGTGTGTGACGATCTCACCAGTCATCAACCCGCACGGTCACCAACAGCACGGTCTGATCGATCCCGTCCAGACGGCGCTTGCGCTTGGGCACGATCACCTGAGCCCAAGACAGCAACAAGGCCCGAACCGAAACCATCGAGGATGGCAAGGGTTCGGGCCTTGTGGTGGGGTGGAGCATAGGGGATTCGAACCCCTGACCTTCTCATTGCGAACGAGACGCGCTACCAACTGCGCCAATGCCCCAACAACGCGGTTACGCTACCACATCCGGGCAACCCGCGCCACGGGCGCGACTCAGTCGACAAGGACCTCGTCAGCTCCGGACTCTTCCTGCTCCTTGGCGACGTCATCAAGGGCTGTGCGCATGTCCTGGACCATCGTCTCGATGTTTGACGGACCCTTCTGCGGTCCACCTGCAACACGACCGTCCACGCCCAGCAACCATGCCGTCGGGTATCCGTGAACCTCGAAGACCAAGTTGGCGGACCCGCCCTCGTCGACCAAGGACAGCGGGCGCAGCGACTCCGGAAGTGCCTCGCGAGCAGACTCGCCCATCACCAGGCATCGCACGTCAACCTCGGGCAACAGCGTCATCCATCGTGGAACTTTCGCCATCAGTGTCTCACACGGGCTGCAACCGGGAGACACGAAGAGCAGCAAGGCCGGACGCTGTCCCACCAGGCCGCGCAGGGTCGTGGTGCGTCCCTCGGCATCCGTCACCGATGCCAGCGGGATCGGCACAGACTCGTAGTCGGCAATCTCCTCGTCGTCATCCTCCTCGGCCACCTCGTCGACCGGGCGGTAGAGCACCGTCGCGAGGACAGCGGCGGTCAGCACGGCGGCAAGCCACCACCACAGATCACCGGCCGAAGCCTTGATGATCCTCTCGACGGCCGGACGACGGTCGTCAATGGCCGCGATGAGGGCCAGTACCGATGCTGCGACCAGCAGGACGTTGCGCATGATGGTTCGGATCCCGACGTCACCGGGAGCCAGATCGCCAAAACAATGACAGTCCACCGGATCGGGAATCGTCACGACTGCCCGAATGATGATGCCGAGGTAGAGGCAGAACAGCGCGACAGCGCAGGAGGCGACGACGATTCCGAACACCCCACCGACGATGAGCAGCAGGGCCCCCAGCACGATCTCTGCCCAGGGCAGCATGGACAGTACCCCCGACGGCAGTTGCGAACCGGGGAGGCCGAGTGCGTCGAGGGCATCACTGACTGTGTCGTGAGACTGAACCTTGCTGCCCCCCGAGACGAGGAGGACAACCGCGGCAAGCACCGTGCACAGCGTCAGACCGGAAAACACGGGTGCCATTGTGTCATCTCATCTGGCCTATGTCAGAACCGAGCTTCAGGCCGAGGAGGCTCGAACAATCCCCGAGGGACCCTCACGATCCTGCGAGAATGCCTGCTGGTCGTCGGAGGCTTCGATCTCGGTGACGACGGGGGTGTCGACCTGGCCTGGAACCGGGCCAGGAGCGGACAGGTCGATGGTGCGAACGGTCCGAGCACTCAACGGCGTCGAGACATAAGTCGGAGCGGTGACGACGACGTCGTCCCACAGCGAGCCCTCCGGGGCCGTCACCGGAGGGTTGAGGTCGATCGTCCAGGAGGTGGGCTCGTCCTCGGTGCGAAAGGGTTCCGTCTTCACCTCCAGGACTACGGTGTCCTCGTCCCATCCCCTGTCGATGAGGGCGTAACGACGATCAAAACGCTTCGCCATCGCCACCACGGACCACCGCGCCAGGGCGAAGAATCCGACCAGAAGAAGGGCGAGGACCGCCACCAGCCACCACGGCGTGACGTCGGCGATGGCAAGCACCGTGAAGAGCACCGTCAAACTCAACAGCACCAACATCGTGGTCATCCGACGCTTGGCGGCCACCGCCCAGGATCGCCTCACGTCGCGACGGGCGTACGACCTGGTGTACGGGGTGGACAACTCCACCTCGGGGCCGTCATCGGTCGTGTCGGGGGTAACTGTGCAGGAGCCTCGGGAGACCACGTTCATGGTGTCCGGGAAGTCCTCGTGCGCGTCATCGGGCACCTCTTGAGAACGTCGACGGTTGACGACCATCGGGACGAGATAGGCGATCCATCCCACGAGGACGATGGCGATGAGGACGGCTTGTACGGCTTGCACGAGTGACACGCTACGGGGGCTCCTCGGCGTGTCGCGTGGACCACACGCGGAGTGTCGAGAAACGAATTACAACGGCGTGGTTCGGTCCTCGTCCTCCACCATCGGCGACCCCGGAAGAAGGTGGTTGGCGAGGTAGTGGCACAGGACGCCATCGGGGTAGTCGTCGGCCAGCAGACGAAACACCCGGTGATCGCGCCATTCACCGTCAATGTGCAGGTATGCAGGCCTCATCCCTTCCTCCGCCATGCCGAGTTTCTCCACCACGCGCAGGCTCTTGGCATTCTCGGGACGAACGCAGATCTCGACTCGGTGCAGCCCCATCACTTGGAAGAGGTAGTCGCACGCCAGCGCCACCGCTGTCGGCGCCACACCCTTACCCGCATGGGCGGACGCCACCCAGTAACCCATCGAGCATGTCATGGCCGATCCCAAGGAGACCGACGACACCGTCAGCTGTCCGATGAGTGGCGTCGTGGCACGGTTGACGGTTCGATGATCGGGCCATCCGTCGTCCCAGCCGATGGCCCACGGCAGGCTGCTGCCTTCCTTGGCACGCTTGCGGTTTCTCAAAACCATCGTGAGATACCCGCCAATGCGCTCGTGGGACCCCGGTGGTTTCGTCGCCTCCCACGGGCCGAGCCACTGCCAGTCGAGTTCACGCGTGGTTGTCCACCTCACCTCGTCGGCTCGCCGGAACGGACGCAACACCACCCCACCGGCTTGCAGGGTCACCGGCCAGTGATGGTGACGTGGCATCGTCACTCCCCACGGCAGACGAGATGAGGTCATGCCGTCACCTCAACCACCAGCACACCAGTGGCATACCGGTCGGAACCGGCTCATCGCCCGCCCCGACGACGGCGATTGCGTCAGCCATCGACAGGTCGACGGCGTGGGTGACGTCACCCATTCCCGCTCGTGAGAGGACCGGACGACCTCCGACTCGAGCCAGGCGCACCGGGACGAAGGTCGTGGAGTCCGGGTGACGGGCAATCGGCCGATCCGTCTCGGCCTTGAATACATCAGCCGGCGGCAGGCCTGACAGCTTGCGCAGCAGAGGTTGCACAAAGGCCATGAACGAGATGAGAGCTGGCCCGGGGCCTGCTGGCAGGACGACTAGGGGGACCAAGCTCGGGTCGATGAGGGCGAATTCCTGATTGGCCCCCGGCTCCATCGCCACCCTGGCGAAGTCAGTACCCCCCATTCGTGGCAGTACCGACGAGACGGCGTCCTGCTGACCAACGACCATGCGATCGCTGGTGGCCAGGACGAGGTCCGCACCGCGTACGGCATCGGACAGCAGCCGTGTCAACTCACTGTCGCACGAGGTGTTGGTGGAGATGACGGTGACGTCGGCGTCGAGGGCGCGGGTGGCGGATTCGATAGCTGCAGCCGTGGCATCAAGGGAGGCAATCTCTTCGGCGCCATTGGCGCGGGCTCGCCTCTCGATCTCCTCACGCTGGCCCTCATCAGCTCGTACCGCCACGATGACGACCTTGGGACGCGGTCGGACGAACACCTCGTCGATACCGGCTGAGGCCAGCATTGAGATGATTCCGGGATGCAGGATCGTCCCATTGCGTACCAGGACCTCGCCTGTTCCGTAGTCCGACCCTGCGAGACGAGCTCCAGCCCACCTCTTGACCGGAGAGAACAGCACGATGTCGCCATCGGCGTCGAGCAGGTCCGGTGGGAGGACGCAGTCGGTACCCTCTGGCAACAGCGACCCAGCCATGACGCGCACAGCGGTGCCCGGGGTGACTGGAGTGGGAGGGCGACGATCGATCTGGATCTCCACGGAGCCGGAACGCCCTGCCATCTTGGTGGACGCAGAATCGAGGGCATAACCGTCAATGACAGCCGTCGTCACCACGGGCACGTCATGAGGTGCGTGGATGTCCTCACACACCGCCAGCCCCACAGCCCGCGGCACATCCATGGCGACTGGTGGAACGGCCTGGACGAGGCTGCACAAGTAGTCGCGATGATCGACGATTGACCGACGCCCGGACATGTCCGTCTCGGGCGCTCCCGGAAGGCCGAGAGGTTCCTCCTCGGGCTCCGGGGCATCGATCTGCTTCTTCCTGTGGAACAAGGCCATGGCATCACCCTAGAGGTCATGGCGCGGTCTGCCCGGCAGCGACTCGGCCAGGGCGTAGCATGAGGGAGTGATGACGCACCACAGCCCCGCCAGTGAGGACCCCTCTGATCCTCGGCTCGGCAAGGAGGAGCTCCGACGGCGCTGCCAGGCCCGCCGGGCAGCCGTGGACCACCAAACCAGGATCAGCAGGGACGACCGCCGCACCGAGCACGCCATGAGTCGGCTGCTGTGGGCCCACAAGGTCGCCCTCTACCTGTCTCGTGGGGATGAACCGGACACCGTGGGACTGGCCGACACCCTCGTCATGATGGGAAAACAAGTCCTGGCTCCAGTGTTGACCGACGGCCACGGTCACTCCCTGCATGAACCAGCGTGGGCGTGGTACGACGGTATGAACGTGCGTACCGGACTGTGGGAGATTCCCGAGCCGGTCGCTGCTGTGTTGCCGGACTCGGCCATCGCCGAGGCCGAGGTTGTGCTGTGTTCGGCCTTGTTGGTCGACCGGACGGGCTACCGGGTCGGCGTGGGAGGCGGCTGGTACGACCGTGTCCTCCCCCAGCGAGCCCCTGGGGTTCCGGTGTGGGCGGTCGTCAATGATGACGAAATCGTCGACGAGGTTCCCCATGATCCATGGGACGAGCCGATCACCGCTGCTCTCGCTCCCACTGGCCTGCACCTGTTGGGCCAGTGAACGACGCGGAATTTCCTGGTACCCGACAGCGCGCCTATCATTCGACAGGCGCCTGACACCGATCGGGCCGGAACGAGGAGATCATGCCCACCTACCAATACCGATGCAACGACTGCGACCGTGACCTCGAGGTCGTGCAGAAGTTCAGCGACCCCTCGCTGACTGTCTGCCCCACCTGTGAGGGCGAGCTGCGCAAGGTCTTCAGCGCGGTGGGAGTGGTCTTCAAGGGGTCGGGCTTCTACTCCACCGACAATCACACCAAGGCAGGCTCCACGGCGGCCACTGCCGGGAGTTCGTCCTCCTCCGATTCTTCCTCGACGAAATCCGAGTCGACGTCGTCCTCGTCATCCTCCTCGACGACGAAGACCTCCGACAACGCATCCTGAGTGACGGGTCCTGGCAGGGCGAGAACCTCCTGTGGACGAAAACTGCCCTGTGGACAACTGAACGATGTCGTCTCCTTCGGCGATAACTGTGGGTGTGAGACTGACATCGAAAAACTCCCAGGCCCCTCGAGAATCGACCCGTAAGCACAAGACCACCGCGCGACGGCGTCTGCATGTCCTCGTCGTCCGTCATCGACGCGGATTGGCGGCCCTTCTCGCCGCACTGGCCGTGTTGCTCGTGGCCTCCCCCGGAAAGGCCATGACAACTTCCGGTCGAGAGGTCATCGTTGCCGCCCATCCCATCGAGGGCGGACGCACCATTCAACGTTCCGACCTACGTAGCGTCCGAATGGATCCTGCCGTCCTACCGCATGAAACAGCGACCCTCGCGCAGGTGGAGGGTCGCCAAGCATCAGCTCGTATCACTGAGGGAACGATCCTGACGGCATCAGCCGTGCTGTCCGGCTCCAGCGTCGGAACCGGAAAAGCCTTGGTGGGGATTCATCTCGCCGACTCGTCAATGGTCGGCATGCTGCAGGTAGGCCAACGGGTATCTGTCGTCTCACCTAGCGAGGACGGAACACCGCACATCCTCACCCGTGGCGCAATCATCCGTAGCCTGCCCACCAGCGGCGGTGGACTCGCACAAGGTTCCCCGTCCACGGAATTGGTGGTGGTGTCTACTGGATCGGCCGATGCCGCGGCGATCGCTGTGGCTGGCCAGGGGCAGCCCTTGGGACTGGTTGTGGAGTGAGTTCGCATCTGGCGAAACAGCGGAAACGGTATTAGCCGCACCTCTGATGTCCCGTTACGGTTCTCAACGGGCCCGAGAACATCGGGGCAGTACCAACTCGAAAGGAGACCCGTGAAGGGATTCAAGGACTTCCTGATGCGCGGCAACCTCATTGAGCTCGCTGTGGCATTCATCCTTGGCGGCGCGTTCTCCACCGTCGTCAAGTCATTCACCGCGGTCATCATGGATCTATTCGGCAAGGTCGGGGGCACCCCGAACTTCTCCGGTTGGGTCCCGGGCGGGGTTCATGTCGGTGCCTTCATCACCGACGTCATCTCCTTCTTCGTGATGTCCTTCGTCATCTACTTCGGGCTCATCAAGCCCGTGGAGATCGCAACGAAGAAACTCAACCACACCGAGGAGGAGCCGGCGGCTGCCCCCACCATCGCCGATCTCCTCATCGAGATCCGCGATGAGCTGCGCTCCCGTCCGATTCAGTGACCTGACTCAGTGCAACACGCTGTGTGGTGGTCGTTCGGACAACAGACGAGCCTCGTCAGGCCCGATGACCACCGCACCGCGATGCACTGTCGAGCTCAACCCGTCCAGCCCGGCTATCCGACGCGTCTGGGCGAGCACCGCTCCATAGCGGGCGAACTCAAGTCCGGAGGCCAGGTCGTCGGGGAGCGAGTCGGGCCACGAGCGTCCGGTCTGTTGACATTCAGCTCGCCGCTGCGTCAGTCGTGAGGCCGGCCAGCCCTGCTCGGCCAGCCAATCCACCAGGTCGGCGGCCTCCCAACCTGGCCCGTCAGGGGCGGTAAGCCGCTGTCCGGTGAGGGCCGCGGCCACCGCCTCCCAACATTGCTGATCAGATGTCACTTCTGACCTGAACGCTCGCCGGTGAGCACGGTGCCGTCAGGGATCCTCTGAGGCCTCTCGGTGCTGAGGGTGGCATCTGTCTCGACGACGACCCCCGACCCGAAGGTCCAGTCTCCCCTGACCGTGAGAGAGGTGGCCTTGCGCAGCGACGGCGGCTCCGGGATGCGATCGTTGAAGTCACTGACCTTCTTGTAGAACTCCTTGTCAAGGTCGATGGCGCAGGTGTCGTCAGTCATCTTGACCAGGTGAGCGGAATCATCAAGGTCGTACACGTCGGAGCGCAGCAGCAGCAGCTCATTGGTCGTCTTGACCGGCAGGAACCGGGAGCGATCCACGCAGATGCAGGTGGCGCCCTCGAAGACCTCGATGGCACCACCCATGGCGGACTCGATCTGAATGACCGGGGTTGAGGAGGAATCCTTTGGGTCGACGGTCTTGTCGTTGCGGATGATCTGCAGACCCATCACGCCGTGACGCTCGTCGAGGACCTTCTTGAGGGCCTCGAGGTCGAACCACAAGTTATTGGTGTGGAAGTAGGGATGACGGTTCTCGTCGGTGAAGTACTCCATCTCCTCATCGGCGGTCTGGGCGGTGTCGCGCAGGATGAGCTGACCGTCGGACTTGCGTACGGCCAGGTGGCCACCCTTCTTGTCGTTGATGGTGCGATGGCACAACTCGGCGGCGTACGGGGCGCCCGAGGCGGCGAACCAGCCGGCCAGACGACCGTCGGGAACCGCCCCCAGGTTGTCGCCGTTGGACACCGAGGCGTACGTGAACCCAGCGTCCAACAGCTTGTCGAGCACACCGGATCCGAACAGGGCGGTGTAGAGGTCCCCGTGACCCGGCGGGCACCACTCCAGGGAGGGGTCCTTCTCCCACTCGACCGGGGTGAGAGTCTCGGCGTCGAGCTTGGGCTCCTGATTTTGCAGAAAGTCCAGGTCCAATCCCTTGACAGCCAGATCCGGGTACTTCTCAAGAACCTTGAGGGTGTCCTCACGAGTGCTGAAGGAATTCATGAACATCAGCGGCAAACGGGCGCCGAACTGCTTGCGAGCCGACAGCACCTGAGTGGCGATGATGTCGAGGAAGGACTTCCCGTCTCGCACCTCGAGCAGGGACTTCGCGCGGTCCAGACCCATCGAGGTTCCCAGGCCACCGTTGAGCTTGATGATGACGGTCTTGTCGAGCGCCTCGGCGGCCTGCTCCTCACTGACCTCGACGTCGTCGAGCATCGGCGGATCAGTCATCGGGGAGATGGTGTCCTCGCGGATGAGCCCGGTGTCACCGGTCTCGAGCTGGTGATAGTAGGAGGTGAAGACATCAATGGCGACGGGATCGACACGTGCCTCGGCCATCTTCCGGCGCGCAGCTTCAAGTCCTTCTTCGCTCATTGTTGCTCCCTTGCTGGTAGACAGACGTCACCAGTCTATCGAGGAGGCTCCACCGGCACGGTGGAGCATGCCACCCCGATGTGGTCGGGGTTGGTGGGTGAGGTTGGCCCTTCCCACCACACCGGACTAGGCTGGTGTGGCCCTTTGTGGGCAGGGCCCCGTAGCTCAGGGGATAGAGCAGTGGTTTCCTAAACCATGTGCCGTAGGTTCGAATCCTATCGGGGCCGCCCTCAGGCGTAACGCCGTTTCATGTCGACCTCGATCTCCTCCAATGAGCGTCCCCTCGTCTCCGGCATCACCTTCACCAGGATGAGCGCGATGACGAGGTTGGCAATGCCGTAGGTGAGGTAGGTTCCGGCACCTCCCAAGTCTGCCAGCATGACCGGGAAGGTCCAGGTGATCGTCGCGTTGGCCAACCAGCCACAGAAGACCGCGGCACCATTCATGGCTCCACGCATCCGGGTCGGGAACATCTCGCCGAGCATGGTCCACACCACCGTGCCGTTGGTGGACTGCACGATGAGCATGAACAAGCTCATGAGAACGAGCACGAGGATGGGTGCCCACTTCGGCACTCCCGTGCCCATCTGGGGAGCGGTCGCGAATCCAAAGGTGGCAGCGATGCCGAGCAGACAGACACCGACGGCGGTCACGTCGAAGATCAGTAGGTGACGACGATCGAACCGCTCGATGAGCCACAGGCCAGCGCCGGCGCCGATGACGGACATGACGCCGTTGGCCACCTGGGCGATGATCGAGGCCTGGGTGCTCATACCGGCGAATTCCAGTACCTTCGGCGCGTAGTACATGACGGTGTTGACGCCAGTGGTCTGGTTGACTGCGGCGAGGAAGATCCCCACCAGCAGCAGCCGTCGGGTCCAGCGCAACTCCACGACAAGGGCCCATTGCTGACGATGAGTGAGCCTGCCGCCCGCACCGTGGAGCTCGACCATCTCGGTGATCTCGTCAACGAGCGGTTCGTCGACCCCCTCCTCGCGAACCTGCTTGAGGCAGGCGATCGCCTCGCTGAGCTGACCATGGCTGAGGTGCCAGCGAGCCGACTCGGGCATCTTCCTCATGCCGATCCACAAAGCGATGGCCGGCAGGGTGCAGACCACGAGCATCCAGCGCCATGCACCGCCGGATCCAGCGGACACCGACAGCTGGGCGAGGAAGGCATGGAATGCCTCGTCACTCATCGTCCCGCCGTGGGACGTCGTCAGGGCCTGCAGCTTGTCCCAGGAGTAGGTTCCGGGATCGAGCCGACCGGACGGGTCGGCGGTCACCGTCAGGCTCGGGCCGCCGTGTGCCGCAGAAATGGCGGCATTGACGGAAAAGGCCAGCAGCTGACCGAAGACGATCATGAACTGGTCAAGAGCGACGATGCGACCACGCATCCGCTTCGGAGAGGTCTCCGACAGATAGACCGGCACCGTTGCCGAGGCCGCACCCACGGCAAAGCCGAGCACCACCCGGAAGGGATACATCACCCACATACTGGGAGCCACGGCTGTGCCGAGGGCACCAGTGATGAACAGGACGGCGAGGGTCAGCAGGTTGTGCCGGCGTCCCCAGCGATCGCTCATCATGCCGCCTACGAGCCCGCCGAAGGCCGCACCAAGGGTGAGTGTTCCCCCGATGGCGCCTTCATGGCCCACCGTCAGGGCCAGGCCGCCAGCAGCATGTGGCAGGTACATGAAGGGTAGCGCGCCAGAGATGACTCCGGTGTCATAGCCGAAGAGCAGGGAGCCCAGGGTGGCAACTGCCGCCACCACACCGACACGGCGCTTCGGGCCTGCCGGTTGCGTCGTTTCGACGAGCTCGGCGACCTCGGCTCTCGATGTCACGGACAGCTCCTATGAACGGGATGTCGCACCGACGCACCACTGGGCTCGGCACCGCGACCCGACCGGCAGCCATAACTCAATCACGTATGACACGAAGAAGGCCGACGGCAGGACGTTACCATCCTGTCGTCGGCCCCCGTACCCGCACACAGTGGCGGGAATGAGAAACCCCGATGTCAGCCCTGCTTCTGGGTCTCAGCCTGCTTCTTGAGATCCTCGACGTCGATCCCCTTGACCTTCTCGATGAGCTCGTCGAGCTGACGGCCCTGCAGCAGGCCGGACTGACGGAAGACGAGGTACCCGGCGCGGAAGGCCATGATCGTCGGGATGGAGGTGATTTCCAGACCGGCGGACAGCTCTTGCTGGTCCTCGGTGTCGACCTTGGCGAAGGTCACGTCGGTGTGACGCTCGCTGGCGTCCTCGTAGATGGGCGAGAAGCGCTGGCACGGTCCGCACCAAGATGCCCAGAAGTCGATGAGGACGACATCGTTGGAGTCGACGGTCGAGGAGAAGTTGTCCTTGGTCAATGCGACGGTAGCCACGTTGTACCTCCCGGTAATTGCTTGGGTTCGGTCGACCGCAACGCCGTGGCGCCTCGGCCCATGTGTGATGCAACAGCGTCAGGTGCTGGTGTATTCCCAATGTGCCAATCCGTATTCACCTGGATGTCACGCGCCTTTCAACTCGGCAATCGCCGTCGCTCCCAGATCACGCAGCAGGTGACCGGCACGCACGGGCCGCGCGGCAATGACCGACACCACACGGGACAATCCCGGCAATGCCTCGTCGGAGACGTTGACGTCGTAGCCGGGAGCCGCGGGGTCCAGCATTGGGTTGGACCCGTCCGCCCACTGCTCGTTGAGCTTGTTCCAGGTCGTCACCCAGGCATTGCCGATCTCGCTGCCCGACGGCACCCCGAAGAAGTGACCCACCGGGGCATGATGGCGCAGGGCCACCAGACCGGATTCCTGAAAAATACGGGCCAGACGCACCCGGGAGTCCAAGGCCCGGCGTTCCTCCGATGTACCGGCGAGCACCCACTGGCACGGGTGCGGACAGGTGATACCGACGTCCGGACGCTCACCGACATCAATAGTGGCGTGGTTCATCGCGCATACACCCAAGGCTTCGCCCAACCTGGAATGGAACTTGTCCAGGTACGAGGTGTAACCCTCCTGGTCACCCTGAGCAGCATGGAGGCTGCGTCGAGCCGTTGCATTCATGGCCGAGGTGTGGGCGCAATCCTGACCGTCGCCTCCCCACTTCTCCCCCACCTTACCGGGCAGGGTGAGCGGGTCCCCGCCGTCTCTGAGCACCGGCTGCCAGGCCAGCTGGCCCAGGTACTCCCCCAGGATGTGGCAGGTCACGACAACCTGCTGGGGCTCCTCACGGTGCATTCGGATGTCGAGGACCTCGAGCATGAGCTCGTAGAGGGGCACCAGGTCTCCCAGTGCTCCCCTCACAGTTGCCCGCGGATGATGCGGAAAACCCGCGTCAGTGAGCCGGGACCGCAGGTCAGCAGGCAGAGGATCCCCGATCTCCTCGAAGTCCTCGGCATCAAGGGCCAGGACCCTGCGGGCCACCGCCGTCACCGCAGCAGCCTGCACCAGGTGGGGATCGTCGCATTCGGACGCCCGCGCCATCCGCAACATGGAATCGGCGGTGTCATACCAACCCGCCTCACAGAGCGTGACGATCTGGTTCAGATCTGGCAGCTGACTGGGCCACAGGGTCTGGGGCACACTCATCGCGGCATCGTCACCGCGATTCAGCAGTTCTGGACGACGAACAGACCGGAAAGGACCTCGGGATCGACGACGACCGAACCGTCCGGACCCGTCAAGCGGATGCCGTCGGCATCATCGTCGACCTCAATGCTCCTGCCCGGCAGCAAACCAGCGGCGTAGGTGTCGGTGAGATTACCCTCGGTGGCCTGGAAGAACTCCGACAACCGGGTGACGGTCACGCTGACCGGGCAACCGGCCTCGGCAATGATCTCGTCAAGGGGCTTGGAGTCGTCGCGGAAACGCGCGGAGTCGTCCGGGCGACGACCGATCTGCTCGGGAGGAAGGGGGCAACCGTACGGAGAGACATCAGGGTTGTCGAGGATCTCGGTGAGATGCTTCTCAACCTCACCGGAGATGACGTGCTCCCAACGGCACGCCTCGTCATGGACCAAGTCGGGTCGAAGACCAATGACCTCGGTGAGCAGGCACTCAGCCAGACGATGTTTGCGCATCACCGTCTCGGCCACGTCATGGCCCTCCTGCGTCAATGAAATCGAGCGGTTCGCCCCGACGACCACAAGACCGTCACGTTCCATACGAGCCACGGTCTGGGAGACGGTGGGGCCCGACTGGTGCAATCGCTCGACGATACGAGCTCGGCGCAGTTCGACACCCTCCTCGAGCAGCTCGTAGAGAGTCCTCAGATACATCTCCGTGGTATCAACGAGCTCACTGCTCACGGTGCACCTCTTCCCCGCCCTCACAGCCGAGGGGCGTCGCTGGCCACCTGCCCACCGGACAGGCTGTCTGACAAAACGGTCGGGGCGTCATTGCTCACGCCCGAGTGACCTCCCGTCATGAAGTTTAGTGCTCAAGTACCTGCGATGACCGTCAGACGGACTCACCGCGACGGATGACGCGAACCAGATGGCCCTTCTCGTCGGTGAGGCACATGTCAGCCCAGTGCCCCTCCTCCAGGACGCCGACCTCGTTCAAACCGTGGAGTTCGGCCGGTGTGGTGGCTGCCATGACGGCGACTTGGCCCAGCGGCAGGCCCACGACAGCAGTGACGAACTCGACCGCGCGGCCCATCGTCAGAGTGGATCCTGCGATCGCTCCCAGCGAACCGTCGGCGGCCAGCAGTCGGGCGCGACCATCCACGACCTTCACCGGCAACCTGCCCAGGATGTAATCGCCGTCAGGCTGACCGGTGGCACTCATGGCGTCGGTGACCAGGGCGATGCGCTGCGGTCCGGCAGCCAAGATGGCCATCCGAATGACGTCGGGCGCCAGGTGCACACCGTCACAGATGAGCTCGCAGACCACACGCGAGTCAGTGAGCATCGGCGGAACTGGACCGGGCTTGCGGTGATGGATGGACGGCATCGCGTTGAACAGATGTGTCATGACGTCAGATCCAGCGTCGACGGCAGCGCTGGCAGTGATGTTGTCGCACTCGGTGTGACCGATGGCGGCGTGCACCCCGGCCTTGGTGAAGGTGGCGACGGCCTCCAAGCCGTGCTCGCGCTCCGGGGCGATCGTCACCATTTTGAGAGCAGACCCGCCTACTGTGATGAGTCGGTCCACCGACGCCGGGTCGGGATCACACAAGAGCTCGACGGCGTGGGCTCCCTTGCGCGATTCGGCGAGGAAAGGCCCCTCGAGGTGGATGCCGGCGATCTCGTCGTCGTCCATGAGCTGGCGGAGTCGCCCGATCTGGTCGACGACGTCGCCAATGGCAGCGGTCACGGTGGAGGCGAACAGGGTGGTCGAGCCCTGACTACGGTGGTAGTGGACGGCCCGCAGTGCGGCGTCGCGATCAGGATCGGTGAAGTCAGCACCGGCGCCACCGTGGCAGTGGGTGTCGACGTAACCGGGCAGGATCCACTCGTCGACGAGCTCAGCCTGCGGATCGATGCCCTCGCCGACCTTGATGATGCGTCCGGCCTCGACGGTGATCGTTGCCGGTGACTCACTTCCGTCACGGGCGACAACGTGGTGTGAAGCAATACGGCTGATCATCGATGCCTCCTTGGCAGCGGGTTTTTCCACATACTGTCACATGGCCACAGCGTGAACTCGGGCTTCGTCCGGCCCAGGATCTGCGAGGATCAGAGCATGGCTGAGCCAAGGATTCCCAGTGACCTCCTGCCCTCGGACCCCCGTTTCGGGTGTGGCCCGTCCCGGATCCGACGGGAGGTGGTGGCCAGTCTGTCCGAGCCGGGATCGGTGATGGGTACGTCCCATCGCCAACCACCTGTTCGCCATGTGGTCGCCGCGATCCGCGAGGAGCTCTCCACCCTCTACGACCTTCCGGTCGGACACGAGGTTGCCCTCGGCAACGGCGGAGCCACCCTCTTCTGGGACATGGCGACCGTCTGCCTGGTGGGGAAGCGCGCCGCAACTGGCGTTTATGGCGAGTTCACGAAGAAGTTCTCCTCTGCTCTGCAGAGGGCCCCCTTCCTCGCTGATCCGGCAGTTTTCCAGGCCCCGCCCGGCAAGCTTGCCCTGCCGCAAGCCCTCGGAGAGATCGATGCATATGCGTGGGCTCACAACGAGACCTCCACCGGGGTCATCGCCCCGGTCCGTCGACCGGATGAGATTGACCAGGATTCCCTGGTTCTCATCGATGCCACGTCAGCCGCCGGAGGAGTTGCTGCAGACGTGGCGCAGACCGACGCCTACTACTTCTCACCGCAGAAGAACCTGTCCTCGGACGGCGGATTGTGGCTCGCAATTCTGTCACCAGCAGCGATCGAACGCTCGGAACGACTGACTGGCTCGGCCCGCTGGGTACCGCAGATGCTCGATCTCAGCGTCGCGGTGAAGAATTCCCGGGCTGATCAGACCCTCAACACTCCTGCGCTGGCCACCCTCGTCATGTTGGAGGCGCAGTGCCGCTGGCTGCTGGACAAGGGCGGCATGACGTGGGCGGCATCCCGCACCACGTCGACCTCGGGGATCCTCTACCGCTGGGCGGAGGACAACCCGCTGACGGCCCCGTTCGTCACCGATCCGGCGCTGCGCAGCCCGGTGGTGGTGACGATCGACATCGACGAGTCCGTCGACGCCGTCCGGCTGTGTGCCCGCGCCCGCGAGAACGGGATCCTCGACATCGAGCCCTATCGCAAACTGGGCCGCAACCAGATTCGGGTGGCCACCTTCAGCTCGATCGAGCCGGGCGACATCGAGGCGTTGACGGCCTGCCTGGATTGGCTCCTGGAGCACCGCGACTAACGGTGTCGCCAGGTGGTGTCCTGGGAGCGGTCGTGCAGGAAGGTCACGATGCCGGCGCACAGCGCCACCGCGACCGCTCCCAACACCGCGATGAGGGTGCCCGAGCGCGCCTTGGAGGTGGGCTTTCCGGTGGCCTGAGTTGCCCCTGCCCTGGAACTCGGAGTCAACGAGGGGGTCGGCGAGATCGAAGTCAGCTTCGTCGGGAAGTCAATTCCCTGTACCTTGCTGCCCGAGGTCGCGACCTCCAAGGTCTTCTGAGTGGTGTCGGTGGTGATGGCCTGCCCACCCGAGAACGCCGCGTTGGCAACCGTCTTCCAGGAGTAGGCGTCAACGACGCGAACCTCATGGTCGGTCAGCATGGCCATCCGTGACCCGTCCGGCAGGAAGGTGGCGTCCTTGACCCCAGCGGGGGCGTCGGCCACCTTTTCCAGGGGGTTGGACTCCGTGCGGCTGACCTGCGGGCCGCCACGGTAGATCGCCGGGTGGGGGCCGTCAGTGATGATGTAGAAGGTCCCCTTCGGGCTGACTGCCAAGGCCTTGGCGTCGTGGGCGCCGTCAGGGTAGGTGAACATCCACTCGTAGTAGGTGGATTGACTGGCGGCCGTCGCGGTGGGAGACATCACTCGGATGCCGCGACGCGTGGCCTTCTCGTCACCGATGTCGGCGACATAGAGGACTCCATTGGCCCATGACATCGCCTCCACGTCGTGGAAGGCCGGGTCCCACTTCACCCGATGGACCTGCTTACCCGTCTTGTCGAGGGCAAGCAGGGAGCGGACCGTCGACGGAGAACCATCGGTGACCCAGTACCAGTCGTTGTCGAGGTCGGCGGCCATGCCCACCGGATTGCCGAGCTCCTTGTCCGTCGTGACGGTGAGATCGACGGCGGCAGCGGGGCCAGTCGAAAGCCCCCAGGCACATCCCAGGGCCACCAGCGCACTCACGCAGCGGGAACGTCGGGTCCTGGATCGTCGGGTCACGAAGAGACATCCTGCCATGCCGGATCGACCTGTGACAGCAGGGATCCCACCACGACGAGCAGTACGAGGATGATGAGAACCCCGCTGATGGTGTGCTGCCTGGGGCGTGGATTCATGGATTACACCTTATGCTGACCTCGTGACGAATAACCTGTTTCCATGGGTGGGTTGAGACTCAACACCATCGCGATCGACGAAGTTCGCGACATGTTTGAGGCTGACGAGGGACTCGCAACGAAGCTACGCACATGGACCGAGGCCACTTTCAGCGTGCCCGTCCACCACCATCGTCGATCAGGGTGGCACAGCCCGTTCCACCCGCTCTACAAGCCCAATGTTGAAGACCCGATGCTGCCGGTGGGATGGCCAACTCCCAATGACGTCGAAGACCTGGTCCGTGGCCGTTCCATCGAGGCTGATCGTCTGGGCCGCTGCTGGCGACTCGTCAATGAGTGGCTGACCCACCTGTCGTGGGGATGGACCGAGATCCCGATGTCGGTGGCACGGCTCCATGAGCTCAATTCCGATCTGGCGGCTGTCGGCCTGCCCAGCACCTGTGCCATCGAGCGGCTCATGGTCAAGGATCCGCGGATTCCGCTACGACCGGCACCCGGCATGAGGATCGGCCATGCGAGCACCGAGCAGGTTCTGACAACTCGGCTCGGACTGACTGGCGTCGTCGACAAAATACCGGTCGAGCGGCAAGGTGAAGGTGACGCCGTCCTGGGTTTCCTCAACTCATTCCGGGGTGGATGGACCTCGCCGGCGACCTGGGGCGTCCGGCGCCAGGCCTCTTGGTGGTCTGGCAACCGGACACCGTCAGTGGGCTTCAACCCACCAGCCTCACATCTGGCCGAGCAGTCTCATGAGCAGCGACTGGGCGAAGTAGACCACGAAGAGGGCCGCAACAACCCACAACAGCGGATGGATCTTGCGCGCCTTGCCAGCGATGGTCTTGGTGATGCAGAACATGATGAGGCCGGCGCCAATACCCGTGGTGATCGAGTAGGCGAACGGCATGAGCACCATGCCCAGGAAGGCCGGAAGACCCTCCTCGACGTGCTTCCAGTCGATGTGGGTGACCTGGGCCATCATGAGGAATCCGACGAAGACCAGCACTGGTGCGGCCGCCTCCGAAGGAATGATCGAGACGATCGGCGCGAGGAACATCGCCAACAGGAATCCGATACCGGTGACGATGGAGGCGATACCCGTTCGGGCTCCTTCCCCCACGCCAGCAGCGGATTCGACGTAACCGGTGGCCGACGAGGCCGAGCCGAGACCGCCAGCGACGGCAGCCAGGGCGTCGACGACGAGGATCCCCTTGAGGTGCTCGGGATTGCCGGTCTCGTCAAGGATGCCGGCCTGGTCACCGATGGCGACGACTGTTCCCATGGTGTCGAAGAAATCAGCAAGCATGAGGGAGAAGACGACCAGCAGGGTTCCCAGGAACACTCCGACGCGGAAATGCCCGTCAGCCAGGAAGCCGCCGAACAGGTCGACGTGACCCAGCAGGCCCAGATTGGGCAGGCGGAAGTCAGCTGCTCCGGGCAGCCGCGGAACGTTGAGGGCCCAACCGGTGGGGTTCTCCTCGCTCTGTGGTCCAAGGTGCGCGATGGCTTCGATGATGACACCGAGCAGCGAGGTACCAATGATGGCGATGAGCATGGATCCCTTGACGTGACGCTGGTGCAGGACGACGAGAAGCAGGAATCCGAACAGGCACAGGAAGATCGGCCAGCCCTCCAGACTGCCGCCGACGCCCAGGGTGACCGGGGTGCCGGAACCGCGGCGGACGACGCCGGAATCCACGAAACCAACGAAGGCGATGAACAGGCCAATTCCGACGCTGATCGCCGAACGTAGGGAGTTCGGGACAGCCCGGAAGATCATTTCCCGGACGCCGGTGAGGACGAAGATGAGGATGAGGGCGCCTTCCCAGACCACCAGGCCCATCGCCTGGGACCATGTCATCGTTGGGGCGACGACGTAGGCGAGCAGAGAGTTGATGCCAAGGCCAGTTGCGATACCCATCGGGAATCGTCCCCAGATACCCATGGCTATCGTCATGACCGCGGCCACCAAGGCGGTAACGGCCATGACCATCATCTTGTTGTCGTCAATGGCAGCCGTGTTGAGAGTGGTGCCAGCGGCGTCGAGGAACTTCGGGGCACCGTTGAGGAGCTTGCCGTTCTTGTCGGCCGCGGTACCGATGATGAGAGGGTTCAGGGCCAGGATGTAGGCCATCGTGAAAAAGGTGACGATGCCGCCGCGAACCTCGCGGGGTCTCGTCGATCCTCGTTCTGTCAGATGAAACCAATTGTCGAGTCTTGCTGATGCGGTGTTGCTGGACACGGGGGCATTCTAGGGATGAGATGTCACGGCAGCGTTGCAGGGCATTACGATGGGATCGTGGCGAACCAGCGTGAACACCTGCTAACCCAGGCCAATGTCGCCCCCGTTGACGAGAACGGGGTGGCGGTCGGCATCGTGGGAACCATCGCTTTCGCTGTGGCGTCCATCGTCTGCTGGATCATGCTCGACCGCCTCACCGGAACCGGCTACCGCGACTGGCTCTGGATCTGCCTGACGGGCACCGCTCTGGGTATCGTCGGCACGGGATACTGCTGGTTACGATCCCGTTGCTGAGCCGCTCCACCGGAGGCTCACAACTCAGTCGAACAACGAGTCGTCGATGGAGATGGTGTCGAAGACCGGCTCGGGCAGTTCGATACCGCGATGCTTCTCGACGACGTCGGAGTGACCGCCACAGCCATGATCGACGTGGACCACTGAGCCGTCAGAGGGCGAGAATTCATTGGAACACACCCCGAAGACCCGCCCCAGGGAGTGCTGCAGGCGCACGAAGTAGCCACAGGTGACGCAGCTGGCAGGGGCATGACGACTCATGGCATTGTCAGGGCCGCCCTCACCGGTAAGCCAACGCTCAGCAGTGACGTCACGACCCTCACGCGACAGCACACGCTCACGGCCCAACCCCAACTCGGATGCCACGGCTCGGGTGGCAGCCCACTCGGCGGGATCCTCGTCGGCGGCGAGCTCACCACCGGTGTGACCAGGCTCCAGGCGTGGATCATTGTCGGCGGTGGGCATGAGGGTGCCGGCGGTGATGTCCCCGGCACGCACTCGGTCGCGCCACGGCACCCACTCAGGGGCCAACAGGGAGTCGTCGCCGGGAATGAGGGTGACCTCATTGACGGTGACGTTGCGTCCGCGCAGGGCGCGCGCCATCGTCACGGCCCACCGCCAGCCCCGGTATCCCGGATGCGGGCACTCGAAGAGGTGGGTCAGGACGCGCTCATCCTCGACGATCATCCCGACGTGCTCACCCACTCCGAAGTCACCCGCCCGACGTTCGGCCGCTTCCCGGGCCTGGTCGACAGCCTTCGCGATCGTCGCGTCAGTCTTGATGGCCCGGGTCGCAGTGCGCGGCTTCGACGTCACCTGTGTCATCACAGCTCCAACTCGTCGGCAACAGCACGAAGCATCTTGGCCACCGCGCCGGCGGTGCGCGGATCGGGGTGACGTCCGTGCCGGTAGCCATTGCCCATCTTGTCGAGCATCTTGATGAGGTCCTCGCAGATCACCGCCATCTCCTGTGGCTGCTTGCGACTCACCTTGGACAGCGAGGCCGGGGTCTCGACGATCTGCAGGGACAGGGCCTGCTCTCCTCGACGTCCCTCAACAACCCCGAAGTCAACCTTCTGACCGGGTTTCAGGGTATTCACCCCTGCGGGCAAGGCGGAAGCGTTGACGTACACGTCACCGCCGCCGTCCTTCGTCAGGAAACCGAACCCCTTGGTGGCGTCGTAGAAACGCACCTTTCCGGTTGGCATCTCTGGCTCACTCCTTCTGGTCATGACGGTCAATGGACCGCCCTACAAGGCTACAGCCTTGTCGACGGTCCACCACTCACAATCCTTTCACGGCCCGACGGGAAGGTTCCCGGCAGGTCAGGAGCATCACGCTGACGGGTCTCACATGACGCCGGAGAGATCACCCCGCTGCCCATCAGCCCACCTGAAGTAGTCAGCCATCGTCAACTTGGAGGCTGCGGCCTCATCGGCGATCACGAGAACATGGGGGTGGAACTGCAGAACCGAGGCCGGGCACATCGCCGAGACCGGACCCTCAATGGCTCCGGCGAGGGCATCAGCCTTGTTGGCACCGACGGCCAGCAAAACGACATTGCGGGCGTCCATGATCGTCCCAAGTCCTTGGGTGACACAGTGACTGGGAACTTTCTCACCCTCCTCGAAGAAGCGAGCATTGTCAGCCTTGGTCCGCTCGGCGAGGGTCTTGACGCGAGTCCGCGAGGACAGCGAGCTGGTCGGCTCGTTGAAGCCGATGTGGCCGTTGGCCCCGATACCGAGGATCTGGACATCGACGCCGTCAGCCTCCTTGATCGCCTTCTCGTAATCCGCGCATGCCGCGTCGAGGTCGTCCGCCATGCCGTCGGGAGTGTGCACATCAGCCGGGTCCAGGCCGAGCTGCTCGGTGACGGTGTGTCGGATGGTGGCTGCGTAGGAGCGCTCGTCATCAGCAGGAAGACCGACGTACTCATCCAGGGCGAAGGCGCGCAGACCGGTGAAATCGGCCTTGCCCTCCCCAGCGAGAGCCACCAGCGAGGAGTAGGTCGTCAGCGGAGTCGATCCGGTGGCAACTCCCAACACCGGTGTCTTGGCCCGGGCCAGAACCTTGGCAATACGCTCGGCGGCAATCCGTCCGACGGCCTGCTCGTCAGCGCAGATGATGACCTCCATGTCGGCCCCTCCCTCACATGCGCGGCCACACCGCGCGTCATAGTCGTGTCCGGATCAAGATTATGACCCGGTGAACATTCCTGGACGATCACAATCATCACCTGTAAGCGTTGCGCACACTCTGAGCACACTGCGTGGCCAGCCCTACCCCTTACCATGGAGCCCTACCCCTTACCATGGAGACATGGCACAGAGCACCGACATGAGAGCGCCCATCGACGTCGTCGGTTCCCGTCCTGCTCCGAGTGCCTTCCAAGCCCCGCGGGTCGCTCCCCTCGAAACCCCGAGCATTCCGGCCAACCCGGCTGCCGGGAAGCCATCGATCGCTCCCCGTGGTTATCAGAGTGGGAACTACCGTCCGCTAGCCGAGCTGATACCGCAGCGTCGACGCAGCCACGAACCGCATGAGCCCTTCTCCACCCAGGCAGGACTGACTGGCCCTCGCATTGAGCATCGGGACCCACGCGAACCCATCCGCGCCAGCCGGTTGACCAGTAACTCCTCGACCTGGGCAGCTCCGTCGGAAGCCCCCGTCTCGACGACTCCCCCGCCGCGTCTCAAGACTGTTCGTATGCCCCGTCGGCTTGATCCGCGCATGCCCGCTACCGCTGGTAGTCGGTCCTTCATGGACCTGTGTCGAGGGCTGGGCTGGTCGTGGATCGTCGTGCTCGCCCTGGGATGCGTGTGGTCCCCGCTGTCGATACCGGCTCTGCTCCTCGCATGGTGGCTGGCATGGCGTCACCCCTTCGCTGCCGGACGCCTCAACAAGGCTCTCACCGCTGTGACGGTCGTCGTCATCATCGGTGGTGCGATCGAGTCGCCGGTACGAACCGTACTGGCCCAGTTCGCATGGATGTCTCGCCTGGGATGCGTCGTGATGCTCGCGCTCGGGTTCATCCTCATTGATCGTCAGCTGACACCTCGAGAGCCGAGGTCACGTTGATGAGTGCGGTTGATGAACCGACGACCCTTGCCTCCACGATTCGGGATCTGGATACCCAGGGACTCTCTCGACTGCTGACCCTGCGTCCTGACCTGACGAACCCCACTCCCCGTGACCTCGCTGAAGTCTCTTCGCGGGCTGGTACCCATGCCTCCATCAATGCTGCGATTTCCAGCCTTGACCAGTGGCGACTGAGGCTGCTGACCGCCTTGGCCGCACTCGGAGATCTCACACTGGCTGAACTGACTGACGCCATGTGCCAGGGATGGCCGACCGAGCCCGACACCATCCGTGCAGACGTCGCGGACGGCGTCTCCGATCTGCTCGACATGGCTCTCGTCCTGGAAGGCTCCGGCCACCTGCACGTCATTCAGGTCGTCACCACTCACCTGTCCGAGTACCCGGCCGGTCTGGCACCGGTCTCCGCCATGCCCATGGGTTCCGACGAAGTAGCCGAGAGACTGGCTTGCGCAGGCCCCACGGCGCGCGCCGTGGTGAAGCGTCTGGTGTGGTCCCCCACCGGGCACGTCCCCAATGCCCGACGCACGGTGATGCCCGAGACTGCGACGACCCCCGTCGAGACAGCGCTGGCTCACCGCCTGCTGCGTCCCCTTGACGACGACACCGTCATCCTGCCCCGCGAGGTGGCCCTACCCCTGCGCGGGAATCGTCTCTTTGCCGAACAACCCAGCCCCACCCCACCGGCATGGCCTGAGCCCCGCCAGACCACCCTGGTCAACCGTGCCGGCCTTGGGACGGCGCTGGAGGCGGTCAGCGCGATGTCCGCCCTGTTGGAGGGCGTCGAGCGTCACGACTGTGCTCTGCTGGCCCGTGGCGGCATGGCCAAGCGAGACGCCCGCACCGTGCTGTCGCGAGTGGCACCGGGCAACGATGGCTGGGTACATCTCGCCGTCGCAGCAGCTGGCGGATTCATCGGGGCCGACGGACGAGGCTGGCTACCCACCTCGCTCGCGGACCGCTGGCGCACTGATTCATTGTGGGGTCAGTGGGTGAGCTTGCGGGATGCCTGGAGACGCATCCAGCAGCTTCCCGGCACCCTGGACAACACCCTGGACGCCCCATCGCCGGCAACCGCCCGAGCATGGCGACGCCTCGTCCACGAGGAATTGAGTACATCTGAACCCGGAACTCCCATCGAGGCTGGCCTCCTCGCCGACCGCATCCGGTGGCGTCAACCGGGCACCACGGTCGATGACTCCTTGGTCCAGGCTGTCCTTGACGAGTGCCAGGTGCTGGGAATGATCGCTCTGGGGGCACGCACCGATCTCGTCGATTCCCTCACCTGTGCTGGCATGCCGGAGCGCACCGACGAGGTCATCCTTCAGTCCGATCTCACCGCTGTCGCTCCCGGTCCGCTGACCCCCGACACCGCCGCTGACCTGGCTCTGCTGGCTGACCGGGAGTCCACCGGCATCGCCGGCGTACGGCGATTCAACCGGACCAGCCTTCGTCGCGCCCTGGACGCCGGATGGACTGGGGAACGCGTGCGTCAGTGGTGGACGGATCACTCCCTCAGCGATGTTCCCCAAGGCCTGCTGGTCCTCCTTGACGACGTCGTACGTGACCACGGCCGGGTGTCAGTGGCCGCCGCCGGTGCCCTGCTGGAGGTCGACGACCCGGCTGCCGTCGAGGCGATGTTGCGCAGTTCGCTGGCCACCGATGTCGGACTGCGTCGAGTCGGCCCGCAGGTACTAGTGGCCCAGGCAGAACCTGACCAGGTACTGGCAGGCCTGCGCCAGTTGGGAATGTCCCCGGTGGCCCGCGATTCCCATGGCGACGTGTTCTCGGCTCCCCCGCCACCACGTGCCAAGGTCGATGCCCCCACGTCAACGGATCCGCACGCCGATCCGAACGGCCTTGCCGCGTCGCTGCTCAACAACAAGGGCCGCGGGTTCTCGGATTGCCGTCAGCTTCTCGCACAATTGCACCAAGCCCAACAGGAGGGAGCGTGGATGCAGATCGAGCGAGTCATCGACGATGGCACTGCGGTGCGTCAGACGGTGCGGATCATGGCAGTCGCAGCAGGAGCAGTACGCTGCGTCATCCGTGGTGGCGGCGGGGTGGCGATTGTCCCGGTGTCCCGGATCACCTCCTGCCAGCCTGCCTGACCAGGCCGGTCCGCCCCGGCATGGGTGTTGTCCAGGTGGCCGCCTGAACAAATCTGTACCGCACAGCCAAGGGTCATCAGCATTGGTGCCATCGTCGTCGCCCGCTCCCTGGCTGTGGCGATCTGGCCCGAAAACGCCATCGCTGCCAGGTGCGGTGGCAGGCATGTCCACTGCGCGCACGATTGCCACACGAGCTCCGACACCGCCCACCTCATCGGGAACAAACACGAGCCATGGGGCGATACTTGAGGTGATGACTCCCGTACCCGGCCCACTCATTGTCCAGTCCGACCACACCCTTCTGCTGGAGGTAGATCACCCGCAGGCAGAGGAGTGCCGTCATGCCATCGCTCCATTCGCGGAGCTGGAACGTGCCCCTGAGCACATCCACACCTACCGACTCACCCCGCTGGGCCTGTGGAACGCCATGGCCGCTGGACACGACGCAGAACAGGTCGTCGACATCCTGATGCGGTATTCACGCTACCCCGTGGCGTCCGGCCTGCTCATCGACGTGACAGAGACGATGTCACGCTATGGCCGGCTGCGAATTGAAAAGCACCCCACCCACGGGCTGGTGCTGGTGTCACCAGACCGTGCCGTGCTCACCGAAGTGCTGCGGTCAAGGTCAGTACGCGGTCTTGTCGGCGACCAGATTGACGACGAGACGGCGGTGATCCACCCGTCGCAGCGCGGCACTCTCAAACAGGCGTTGTTGCAACTCGGCTGGCCTGCCGAGGATCTTGCCGGATACGTTGACGGCGAGCACCACGACATCGCCCTCAACGAGGACGGATGGAGCGTACGGCCCTACCAGAAGGTCGCGGCGGAGTCTTTTTGGGACGGGGGATCCGGCGTCGTCGTGCTGCCGTGCGGTGCCGGCAAGACGATTGTCGGGGCCACCGCGATGAGCTTCGCCCGCTGCACGACCCTGATCCTCGTCAGCAACACCGTCTCAGCTCGACAGTGGAAAGAGGAACTCGTTCGACGCACCTCGCTCGCCCCTGACGAAATCGGCGAGTATTCCGGGTCGCGCAAGCAGGTGCGCCCGGTGACGATCGCCACGTATCAGGTCATCACCACCAAGCGTCACGGCGTGCACCCTCACCTGGAGCTGTTCGAGGCGCGCGATTGGGGACTTGTGATCTACGACGAGGTCCACTTGCTACCAGCCCCTGTCTTCCGAATGACGGCTGACCTGCAGGCACGTCGGCGTCTCGGTCTGACGGCCACCTTGGTGCGGGAGGACGGGCATGAGGACGACGTCTTCACCCTCATTGGCCCCAAGCGCTACGACGCTCCGTGGAAGGAGATCGAGGCCCAGGGGTGGATTGCGCCAGCCGACTGCGTGGAGGTTCGAGTGAGCCTGCCTGAGTCTGACCGGATGGCCTGCGCGATGGCAGAACCCGACGTCCGCTACCGGATGGCCGCGACCCTGCCCATCAAGAATAAGGTCGTGAAAGACCTCGTGGCGCGTCATCGTGGCCAGCCCACCCTCGTCATCGGCCAATATGTCGACCAGTTGGAGGAACTGGCCAAGGAATTGCGATGCCCCATCATCTCCGGGTCAACGACGCCAACTCGACGTCAGGAGATCTACCAGGATTTCAGAGAGGGGCAGGTCGACCTGCTCGTCGTCTCCAAGGTCGTGAACTTCTCCATTGATCTACCAAGCGCCGAAGTCGCCATCCAAGTCTCCGGCGCCTTTGGATCACGCCAGGAGGAGGCCCAACGTCTAGGCCGTCTGCTGCGTCCAAAGGACGGCCTGGTAGCTCGTTTCTACGCGGTTGTCTCGCGCGATACCGTTGATGCCGATTTTGCCAGCCACCGTCAGCGGTTCCTGGCCGAGCAGGGGTATTCTTACCGCATCATTGACGCGGGCGACTTGGACGCGCTCGACTGAGCGGCGTGACAATAGACGTGAAAGCACTAGGCCCACGAAGGAGGACGCCTTGTCCGCGAAGGCTCTCATCACCAGACGTGCAGCGCTAGGGGGCCTGGTCGTCGCTGGCGGGGCTGCCATCGGTGTGCCCATGGTGCGTGCCGAAAATCGTCCGGAGAAGCCTGCACCCCACAAGCTTGCACCCGCCAAGGCGGCAAACCTTGCAGGTCCCGGACCCTATGTGCCGTTTCCTTACCAGAATGAGCTGAAGAAATACCTCAAGGCCCGTAGGGGAGAGCAGTCCGTGGCGATGCGGGTGCACGGGCAGCGCGACATCCACGTTCTCGATCACGGCGCGACCACATACATCACCGCGTCCATCATCAAACTCGCGATCATGGAAACCGTGCTGATCCAGGCTTCTGACGACAAGCGCCCACTCACCAGGGACGAGAAGAGCCTTCTCGTCCCCATGATCGAAAGCTCGAGCAACGATGCCACGACGACGCTGTGGAAGCAGGTTGGCAAGGCTGGCGGGGTCCGTACGGCGATGCGCCGCATGGGCGCCACGCACACCACCTTCGATCCCGAAAACCGTTGGGGCCTGACGTCAACGACCGCCGCTGACCAAGTTGTGCTCGCCGATCACATTTTCTGCCCTAACACGATCATTCCCGAATCCATGCGTGCGTACGCCCGCGAGCTCATGTCCAGCGTCGACGATGACCAGAATTGGGGCATGACGGCAGGCATGGAGTCCCCCTTCGTCAAGAATGGATGGTTGCCGCGCGACGATGGTTGGCACGTCAATTCAGTGGCCTCCACCGGGACAACGGGGTACACCGCCGTGGGGCTCACCCATTCCGCCACCGCATCGATGGACGACCTCGTCGAAACCATCGAAGGAATGGCACGAATCATCGCCCGCCATCAGCACAGCACCTCAGCCTCGTCGGCGCAACAGACCGGTTCCCCGGCTCCTCAGACTGTCAGGGGCGACCATGGCCATGCTCAGTTTCGGGCGCCGGGAACCCGAGATGTGTGGATCCAGGCATACTGACGCAAGGTTGGCCTCACCCGGCCAAGCGGTCGAGGAGATGTCGCCACGACCTCACCAAATCAGCATTGACCCACGCCTTCCACGACCCTTGAGGCCGCGCTGGGCTACCAATGTGGAAGGCCCGGATGCCGGCCTGGTACAGCCACGGAACGTGTTCAGCACGCAGCCCACCGCCAGCCATGACGAGGTTGGCAACTCGAGGGTCCGCCTTCGCTCGGGCAATGAGATCGTCGATGCCGTGCTCGACACCTCGTGGTGATCCAGCGGTCAGTACCTGATCGAGCGCAGGCAAGCCGAGCAATTGCGCCCACGCCTTGTCCGGCTCCAGACTGTTATCGATGGCACGATGAAACGTCCAATGCTGGTACCCCGCTGTCAGCTCGGTGACGGTCTTGACATCAACTCCAGTCGCCGGATCGAGAAATCCCAGTACTGGGCCGTCGGCGCCCAAGTCACGGTATGCGCTGGCCAGGCGTAAGGCCTCGTCCTGACGACGTGGATCAGCCCGAAATCCACCATCGAGACGCAGCATCGGTCGCACTGGAATGTCGACGGCGCTGAGGGTGCGTGCCAACAGCTCAGGGCTTGGCGCCAGCCCCTCGTCGTCCATGGTGCCAACCAACTCGACGCGATCGGCACCCCCTTCCGCTGCCCGCTTGGCGTCGTGTTCGTGCAGACATATGACCTCGAGCAATAGCATAGCCCTAATTGTTGCGCCAGTCGCGTCGAATCGTCACCACAAGGACGGTAATCAGGGCCACCAAGACGATCATGCTGACGACGGATCCTTCTGCCCCGAACGTTCCGCCAGTGAGCCAGGAGCGAGAATCAGGTGTCCTCGCGGTCGTCATGACGCTCTCATCAAAGTGCAGGCCTGACACGTCGAAACCCAGCACCATCCCCTGCAACCAATTCCAAGCGGTATGGAACGCCATCGCCGCAAGCAGGTTACCCCGCCACACCACTAGCAACCCTTGCATGAGGCCGAATCCTGCGATGTTCACCAAAGCTACCCATGTCGTACCGGGGTTGGCACCGTGCAGCGCGGCGAAGACGACAGCTTGAATGGCCAGTCCGGCGAGAACTCCCCATTTCGCGGCTACTGACTGCATGAGGTAGCCGCGTAGCACGGCTTCCTCGGCGCATCCCTGCACCAGAAACAGCACAATCGCGGCGACGATGAGCACCACCGCCATGACACTCGGCCGTCCCCACGACATCGTCGCCTGGCCACTGGCCGTCATGACCGCGACGTCAATACCGAGGATCACGACCGCGATGACGAGCCCAATCCACACGTCGTCGCCATGGCCCCGAAAACCAAGACAGCTCATAGGTCGCTGTTCGACGAAACGCATCCATGCCCAGAGCGCCAGCCAGACCCCGGCGAAGGATGCCAACAGCAGGATTGTCGAGGTTTGAGAGTCTGGAGGACCGCCCACTGACGCTGTCAGCACACAAGCGAAACCGCCTTGTCCCACCCCGAGTATGGTCATTGCCGCCAACAATGACAACAGCGGATGGAGAGTTCCAGCTCCAGCAAGAAATGTGGAGAACCGGCTTCCTTGCGGGCATCGGGTATTCAGGTGCACTACACGAGAGTACTTGACGGCAGGCAACCACCACTTCAGTGCGGCAAGACGACGAGAACACCACACGCCAACCGCCCTACCACCCCTTTGGCACGGCCAAAACCGTGGATCCGCGCGACCATGACCTTGTAGCCCAGCCTGCAACGATCAGGTCTGTAGGGGGATACTAATCCAGGACAACACCGTCATGGCCACCGGAGACCCCCAAGCGCAGGGGACTCGCCCAAAGAAATCGCACGATGCGGACCATTCCATATTCTGCACACTCCTTCCAATTCATGAGTCGAGGTGCCGTACTCTGTACGCGCTCATTGTTTCTCACGTGGCACATTTTCATGCCAGAGAGGACCTCCCCCATGACCAGGCAGCCACCGAGCGGTGGATGGCCCCAGGGACCGCAACCACAGCAACCTACGTGGCAGTCCCCGTACGGGTCGAGTCAGCCTTATCCCCAGCCCCACAGCAACAACTCCGCACAACGTCGCGACCAGCAGCCGACTGGATTCGGTTCAGCGTAGGCGCCACGGCAATTCTGTGTGGCATCCTCACCTTGTTGAGCCTCATGCTGTCCATGGTCACATTGCACGCTTCCAATGTTCCAGACGGCATTCCACATGATGCGTCTGTCAAACCGTTCGAGGGAATTGATCTGGGAGCGATGACAGCTGACGCTGACACCAAGGCCTTCCTCGACGCAGTGTCATCTATGACAAACTTCACCGGCATCACGTCTTTGCTTGCCGCCTTGCTGTTCATCGCCACAGGCATCCTTCTTCTTCTCCGTCGCAATGTGCTCGTCACAACTGGAATGACCGTCGGCGCAGTCTACATGTGCGTAGCAGCACGCATCCCCGCTGGCATCATCACGGGGCTGGCAGAACGAGTCACGTCATCGTTAACACAGATGCTCGGTGTTGCAGCCTTTGACGATGATGATTCAGGCGAGATCACCGAATTCTCACAGATCCTGTCATCGATCTCGATAAAGAACGGAGCCGGAACAAATTTCATCATCGTTTCGGAGATTCTTGCCGTCGTCGCTCTGATTGTCATCGCTGCTTGGATCATCATCCACGGAACCAAGACCATGAAGGGGGCCATTCGATGAGTGAGAACGGCGATTTCGACAAGACCCGCATCAGCCCTGCGCCATCGTGGACGCCATCCCCGAACCGGCCTGGCCCTCAACGAGCCCCTCACCCTGACGGCTCACGCCCCCACCAACAGCCTCCCACGCCGTATCCCACGGGACAGCAATACGGCCAGCCCAATCCCGGGCAGTACAGCCAATCCAACCCCCAGCAATACAGGCAGTCTGGCCCGTATTACCCGGGCGCATCATCCAACACACCAAAGTCATCCCACCATTTCACGATGTGGCTCAAGCAGGACAAGGCGTCACTCCTATTCAGCGGGGCCTTGGTACTTGTGGGAATACTGCTTTTCTTCATCCCCATGTTCACATGGCTCTCTGTGAGCGCTACTGACAGCAGCGCCACCATGAATGGCATGGGTCACATCTCGATCAGTTCCGTCGAGGATCAAAGTAGTGACGATATCCAGACACTTGGTTTGATCAATTCATGGTTACCGGCAGTTACCAATCCGATCCACACCATGCTCATTTGGACAGGAATAATCCTCATTGCCGCCGGGGTCGTCACCGCTCTGACAACCAGCAAACTCGGTGACGTCATCGCCGCTGTGTCCTCCGGATGCATGGCTTTGATCTGGCTGGTGCTCACCGCCAACGCCATGCACGCTCTCAACAAGGCGTTTGCGGGCACACCGGACCAACTGCGTGTGAACATGGGGGCAGGCGTCATCATCGGCATGGTGCTGCTCGTCGCAGCACTGGCAGTATCGATCATTCACCTCGTCCGAACACCGGCACCATCGCGCAGGATATCCACGGATCACCTCTGAACCGTTGTCACCGACAAAAACAATGGGGCGGCTCCAATCGGAGCCGCCCCATTTAGTCAGGTGGACTGGATCACATCATTCCGCCCATGCCACCCATGTCCATGTCACCGCCAGCCGGAGCAGCCTTCACGGGCTCGGGCTTGTCAGCAATGACGGCCTCAGTGGTGAGGAACAGAGCCGCGATCGAGGCGGCGTTCTGCAAGGCCGAGCGGGTCACCTTGGCCGGATCGATGATACCGGCCTTGACCATGTCAACGTACTCGCCGGTGGCGGCGTTGAGGCCCTCTCCGACGGACAGGCCGGCGACCTTCTCAGCCACGACTCCACCCTCGAGACCAGCGTTGATGGCGATCTGCTTGAGGGGGGCGGAGCACGCGGTCACGACGATCTGGGCACCGGTGAGCTCGTCACCCTCCAGGCCCTCGATCCTGGCAGCCTTGGAAGCCTGGATGAGGGCGACACCACCACCAGGGATGATGCCCTCCTCGACGGCAGCCTTGGCGTTGCGCACGGCGTCCTCGATACGGTGCTTGCGCTCCTTGAGCTCCACCTCGGTGGCAGCACCCACCTTGATGACGGCGACGCCGCCAGCGAGCTTGGCGAGACGCTCTTGCAGCTTCTCGCGGTCGTAGTCGGAGTCGGAGTTCTCGATCTCCTTGCGGATCTGGGCGACGCGTCCGGCGATCTGCTCGGAGTCGCCGGCACCGTCGACGATGGTGGCCTCGTCCTTGGTGACGACAACCTGGCGGGCGTGGCCCAGCAGGTCGAGGGTGACGGCGTCGAGGGACAGACCGACCTCCTCGGAGATGACCTGGCCACCGGTGAGGATGGCGATGTCGTTGAGCATGGCCTTACGACGGTCGCCAAAGCCCGGAGCCTTGACGGCGACGGACTTGAAGGTGCCGCGGATCTTGTTGACGATGAGACCAGCGAGGGCCTCACCCTCGACATCCTCGGCGATGACGAACAGCGGCTTGCCGGACTGCATGACCTTCTCAAGGACCGGCAGGAGATCCTTCAGCGAGGAGATCTTGGAGTTGACGATGAGGATGTAGGGATCCTCGAGGACAGCCTCCATGCGCTCGGTGTCGGTGACGAAATAGGGCGAGATGTAGCCCTTGTCGAAGCGCATGCCCTCGGTGAGCTCGAGCTCCAGACCGAAGGTGTTGGACTCCTCGACGGTGATGACGCCTTCCTTGCCGACCTTGTCCATGGCCTCGGCGATGATCTCACCGACGGTGGGATCGGCAGCCGAGATGGAGGCGGTGGAGGCGATCTGGTCCTTGGTCTCGATGTCGATGGCCATCTCGGACAGGCGAGCGCTGATGGCCTCGACGGCGGTCTCGATGCCCTTCTTCAGGCCCATCGGGTTGGCGCCGGCGGTGACGTTGCGCAGGCCCTCACGAACCATGGCCTGAGCCAGGACGGTGGCGGTGGTGGTGCCGTCGCCAGCGACGTCGTCGGTCTTCTTGGCGACCTCCTTGACGAGCTCAGCGCCGATCTTCTCGTACGGATCGTCGAGTTCGATCTCCTTGGCGATGGATACACCGTCGTTGGTGATGGTGGGAGCGCCCCACGACTTCTCGAGAACGACGTTGCGGCCCTTGGGGCCGAGGGTGACCTTGACCGCGTCGGCGAGGGTGTTCATACCCGCCTCGAGTCCGCGGCGGGCCTCGATGTTGAATTCGATGAGTTTTGCCATATTTAGGGGATTCCTCCGCTCCGGTGGGCTTGGCAGCCCGTGGACGTCAGATGATGTGGCGGGAGCGACCCCGCGTTCTGATTCCCCGTGATGCCCGCGACGGACGATCTGGTGATCTCATCACCGGGATGACCACCCTCGTTCGGCGCTCGCAACACCGACCCGGGCAGTAGCACTCTCGCTTGCCGAGTGCCAGTATCATGTTTAGCACTCGCACCCGGCGAGTGCAAAGGGTTGACGAGCGGAAGGTGGCCGATTGTGGTGTTGACGATGGCCTCAGACAGATTGAGCCCCGTCACCAGATGATGTGTGTGGTACGGGTCCTACACTGGGTCTGTGTCAGATTCCCCCACTTCCGAAACCGTGACGTCCGGCGAACTCAGTGCATCGGACCGCGCGATTCTGGATCTCGAGGAATCCTGGCAGGCCGGGAATCCGAGTGTTGACAAGGAGACCGTCATCCGCGAGAAGCTCGGCATGTCGTCCCCCCGTTACCACTTACGGCTCAACGAGCTGATCGACGATGAGCCGGCCGCGCGATATGCGCCTTCCCTCATCGGGAGGCTGCAACGAATCCGCAATCAACAGCGCAGGAACCGCAGCGCACAGCTGCTCGGATGACACACGCGGCATTGTCTACGATGCGCCACCATTGACGAGAGGCACACTATGAAACGCCTGACCGGTACGGTCCGGACGTACTCCTGGGGCTCCTATGACGCCATCCCCAACATCTTGGGAAAAGAAGCCGACGGCGAGCCCTGGGCCGAGTACTGGCTCGGAGCCCATGGAACCTCACCGTCGACCCTTGACGGCATTCCCCTCACCGAATACCTCAAGGCTCACCCCGACGAGCTGGGTGAGCGCAGCCGCAATGCCTTCGGATCCAGGCTGCCCTTCCTGCTCAAGATCCTCTCGGCTCGCCGCCCGCTGAGCCTCCAGGCCCATCCTGACGCACGCATGGCGCGACAGGGGTTCGCGCGCGAGAACCAGGCCGGTGTCGACGTCAACGATCCCCAGCGCACCTTCGTCGACGACTGGCCCAAGCCGGAACTCCTCGTTGCCCTCACCGATTTCGAAGGATTGTGCGGGTTCCGCGATCCGCATGAGACACGCCAGCTGTTCGATGGGCTTGACGTGCACACCCCGACGGACCCGGTATTGGGGTCGCTCACCGAGCGTTCCGGCCCGGCGGCGCTGGCTGAGACCTTCCTTGACTGCATCACCGGGGATGACCTGCGCCGACAGATCGTCACCGAGGTGGTGTCAGGGGCCGTCAACCACGTTGGAGAGGACACGCCGCTGGGTGAGTTCGCTCGCACGGCCGTCGAGCTCGACGAGTATTTCCCCGGGGATCCGTCGATCCTGGCGGCACTCATGCTCAACCGGATCCATCTCAAGCCCGGCGAATCGCTGACAGTCCCTCCCGGTCTCATGCATTCCTACTTGTCAGGCACGGGCATCGAGATCATGGCCGACTCCAACAACGTCGTGCGTGGCGGACTCACCGACAAACACATTGACGTCGACTCCCTGATAGGGATCGTGGATTTCCAAACCCAGGAACCACGAGTCATGGCGGCCGAGGAGGCAGATCCCGGTCTGCGGGTCTTCCCGAGCACCGATGACCAGTTCCGGCTGTGGGAACTCGACCTCGACACCGCCCGTCCAGCCATCCTGCCGGCCAGCGATCTGGCCCGAATCCTGCTCATCACCGGTGGGTACGCGGTGTGCTCGAGTTCCCAGGGCACTGACGAGATCGTGCATGGACAGGCCGTCTGGGTTCCCGCTGGCGAACAGGTACAGGTGGACGGGAACTGCGACGGATTCCTCGCTGCTGCTGGGGTGTGACGCGACCCCGTGTGGAATTCGCGAGCTTACGAGAGGATGGACCCATGGCACACAAGATGAACGTCGAGAGTTTCAACCTGGACCACACCAAGGTGGCGGCCCCGTTCGTGCGGGTGGCCGACATCAAGCACCTGCCTGCTGGAGACACCCTCACCAAGTACGACGTGAGGTTCTGCCAGCCGAACAAGGACCATCTGGAGATGCCTGCGGTCCACTCGATCGAGCACTCCTTCGCCGAGTGCGTGCGCAATCACTCGGAATCCGTCATCGATTTCGGGCCGATGGGATGCCAGACCGGGTTCTACCTCATCATGGTTGGCGAGCCGGACGTCCCGGCCACCTGTGAGCTCGTCGAGACCACCCTGCGCGACATCCTCGAGCTCGACGCCACCCCCGCGGCCAATGAGGTGCAGTGCGGCTGGGGAACCAACCATTCGATCGAAGCCGCTCAGGACGCCGCCCGACGGATGCTGGATCATCGTGACCAGTGGGAACGGGTGATGGCCTGAGAAGGTGATCATGGCTCAAGGGCTCACCGTTCACGTCGCCCTTCGACCGGTTGGTGGTCGGTCACTCGAGATCCCGGAATAGACGGTTTGCACACCCAGTCCCGCCGATTTGACCAGGTCGAAGCGATGGTGCGTGGTGCGGCGTCAATGGGGAACCATTCACAACCGGGTCCAGCTCGTGGCTGTTGTGGAGCCTCTGACAGGATTCGAACCCGCGACCATCGCTTTACAAGAGCGGCGCTCTACCAACTGAGCTACAGAGGCCTGTCGCCTCACGACGACGTGGAACATTGTGGCACACATCGCCCCCAAGACGTCACTGACGCATGTGCCGACAGTGTCGTCAGGCCAACGCCTGTGCGAGGTACCGACGCGCACCGACCATCGCGGGCCCGTACCAAGCCAGCTTCTGACCATCGACGAGACGGACGTCAAGGCCCGGAAAAGCTGGGACGTCGTCAGGGCCGAAGTGGTAGGGCTCGTCGGGCAGGATGACGCGGTCTGGACGGGCGGAGATGAGGTCGGCCAGTTCGGCGTGGGGGTAACGGGACTCCCCCGGTAGATCGATCACTTCCACCCCGACATGCCTCAGCGCGTCGGCGATGTAGGTGTCCTGTCCGACGCACACCCACGGATCCCGCCACACCGCAACCACGGCACTGCGCACCTCGCCGGTCCACGACTGGCTCCACTCCTCGTCGGCATCGCGCAACCACCGCGGTCGCCGGACGCCGAACCCTTCCATGAAAAGCCTCGTCAGGCTTGAGATCGCCTCGGACACCGTGTCGATCCGCGTCACCCACACCGGCACACCGGCCTTCCGCAACAAGGTGACGTCGTGCTCGCGGTTCTCCTCCTGATTGGCGACGACCAGATCTGGTTCCAGGTCGGTGATAGCTGCCCGATCAGGATTCTTCGTCCCCCTGATTCGCGCCACCTCGTGGCCGACAGCCTCGTCCAGGTTGGCAGGCCGAATGCAGTAATCCGTGCATCCCACCAGAGTCTGCGGACACGTCGCCGCAATCGCCTCGGTGATTGACGGCACCAGGCTCACCACCCGCTGCACTCGTCCGCTCACCGGCACGTCGGCACCAAGATCGTCGATCATGACACCACCGCCACGGCCAGGGCGGACAGCACCCAGAAACTCATCTGCGTCACCTCATTGATGCTTCCAAAGGTGTCCCCCGTCATCCCGGACAGACGCCTCACCAGGTGATGAATCCAGGCCCACGCTATGAGCAGGGCCAATGCGGCGCAAAACAGGGCGACCAGGCACCACCGCCAGCCTCCGGCGACAAAACCCGCCAAGGCCATGACAGCTCCCAGAACCGTCAGGTTGATCGAGGCTGATTCAGGAGTCGTCACCCCGGCGACGAGGGACCCGAATCCACCCGGACGAGCGCAGGGCACGCCGGTCATCGTGGCGAAGAGAATGGCAGCTCGACCGATGGCCGGCCCGAGCGCAACCACCATCGCCACACGCCACCATGCCCCCGAAACGGTCGTTCCGGCCAGGCTCACCACGGCAGCCGCGTCCACGATCAGTACCAGGACGATGCTGATGACACCCATCGGACCGATGTCGGACTTCTTCATGATCTCGAGGGCCTTGTCAGGCGCTGCTCGCGAGCCCAGACCGTCAGCAGTATCGGCGACTCCGTCGAGGTGGAAGCCTCCGGTCGCTCCCGCCAGCCAACACACGGCGAGCACCCCGGCCAACCACGACCCAGCCCCCAACCCGAGCACCAGGGCAACGATTCCGCCGGCCACCACTCCCAGGCACAGTCCCAGCCAGGGGAAAGCCGTGATGGCCCGCCGAGCCAGCGAACGATCGATGTCGTTCAGGTATGGCCCAGGCAGGATCGTGAAGAGGGACAGGGCCTCGGCCACTCCACGCAGGGGTCCCAGCTTCCCAAGATCTGCATGTTGTTCGTCGCTCATGCCCACCTCTTCGGGATTCCAGCCACGCACATCCACACCTCGTCACAGGCATCCCCGACAGCCGCATTGAGGCGCCCCAGCTCGTCGCGGAAAAGCCGTCCCGCCGGGGTGTCAGGCACGACGCCCATCCCCACCTCATTCGAGACGAAGGTGACGTCGCGCCGAGTACGACGGATGGCGTCGGTCAGTTCATCGACGCGATTTCTCAAGGACCTCTGCCACGACTCGTCCCCGGGATCAGCAACCCATGCTCCGACCTCGTCGAGGACCCGCGTGATCCACACCCCGAGGCAGTCCACGAGTACCGGAGAGTCGTCGTCAGCCAGCAGCACGGACGCGATATCCGGGGTCTCGACGGTCTTCCAGGTCGCCGGGCGCCGGGCCTGGTGTAGTCGGACTCGTTCCTCCCACTCGGCATCGTCGGGATTCCGCTCGGAGGTGGCGACGTAGGTGACCTTGGAGTCACGGGGCAACCTCGACTCAGCGAAGGTCGACTTCCCGGATCGCGCACCCCCCAGAACCAGGACTCGACAAGGGGGAGCGCTCGTATCGAGGGCATCGGGAAGATCGGTCTCCCCAGTCACCTTGATGTCGGTGACGTCGGCGTCCTCGAAGGTGGCCATCTCGTTGAGGATGTGGGCGCTGGCCTGAACGATTGGCAGGGTGAGGATGGCCCCCGACCCCTCCCCCAGCCGCATCCCCAGATCCAGCAGGGCCGGAAGACCGAGTGCGCTGGTGGACGCGGTGATTCCCGGCTCGGCGCCGGCATGGCTGGTGATGACGAAGTCGCGTACCTCCGGGCAGATCGCGGTGGCCGTCAGAGCTGCCGAGCAGGCGATAACCCCGTCGATGAGCACCGGGACACGCCGGGAGGCCGCGGCCAGGATGTACCCCGCCATGGCGGCGTGCTCGAAACCTCCCACCTTCGCCAATGCCTCAACCGGGTGGTCGGCGTCGGGCCGGTTGACCTGGAGTGCGCGGGACACGACACCGATCTTGTGCTGGTGACGACGGTCGTCCGACCCAGCGCCCTTACCCGTCACCTCAGCAGGAGAGCACCCGGTGAAGACGCTGATGAGTGCCGAGGCCGGCGTCGTATTCGCGATGCCCATCTCGCCAGTGACGAGGATGTCTGCTCCCCCCTCGACAGCCTCCAGGCCGGTCTCGATACCGACTTCAAGGGCCTGGACGGCCTCGTCAGCACTCATGGCCGGGCCCTGGGAGATGTCATCGGTGCCTCGTCGCACGCAACGCTGGCGAATGGGCGCGTCGACCTCGTGGAGGGCACCGACGTCGGTGATCCACAGCTGCGCACCCATCTGCCGCGACAACACGCTGATCGCTGCCCCGCCGGCCGCCATGTTGGCCATCTGCTGGGTGGTGATCTCCTGAGGATCCGGGGAGACTCCCTGGGCCCACACCCCGTGGTCGCCTGCGAACAGCCCGACGACCGGGTGGCTCGGGACAGGGACCGGTACCTGTCCGTACATTCCCGCCAGCCGGATCGAGAGATCCTCCAACAGCCCGAGCGAACCCTCGGGCTTGGTGAGCACCTGCTGACGGGCTCGGGCAGCCTCCAGGGCCTTGGCGTCAGCTCCTCGAATGCCGCGCACTGTACGGGCAAGCAGGCTCTCAGCGGACACGGATTCAGACAGTCGGGCCATCATGCTCCATCGTCGGGGACGCCGCCGCATCCCCCGGGCCTGTGTCCTCGCAGTCCCGGACGCCACGCACGTGCGTCGCAATGTGGTCCCACCCCGGTCGGGGCAGGTGTGCGCGGTTCTGGTCTGACTTCGCCTCGATGGCGTCACAGTGGCGGGACCGTCCCGGATTCACACCGGTGTTCCACCGCGGTCGAGGATCATTGTCCCACAGCCTGCTTTGATGGAGTCATGGACGTCCTCATTCTTGGCGGCACGACAAAGGCCCGGCAGCTGGCCACTCGACTGGTCGATGACGGGATCGACCTGTGCACATCCCTGGCGGGACGCACGAAGTCCCCACGACCCGTCCCAGGACCGACGAGACTGGGCGGGTTCGGCGGTGTCGACGGTCTCAAGGACTTCCTCACCGCCAACGAGGTCAAGGTCATGGTGGACGCCTCACACCCCTTCGCCGCGACCATGCACGGCCACGCCGCACAGGCGTGTCTCGATCTCAACCTGCCGCTGGCCCGGCTCGCACCGCCGAGCTGGCGTACCCAACCCGAAGCCGCAACCTGGCACTGGGTGGACGATCACGACGCCGCCGCACGAGCCCTTGCGGACCTGCCTGATGTCGTCCTGCTGACGGTGGGACGCCAACCCATCAGCCATTACCTGCGCCTTGGCCCGCGTCGGGTCATCGTGCGCTGCGTTGACGCCCCCGAGGAGGAGCTTCCCGAGGGCTGGACGGTGCTGCAGGAGCGTGGCCCTTTCACCATAGCCCGGGAGCGTGAGATCTTCTCCGGGGGTGTGGAGACCGTCGTCTCGAAGGACTCCGGGGGCACCGAGCTGGACCCCAAACTCCGTCTGGCAGCCGAGACCGACGTCCAGATCGTCATGGTGTCACGCGGCCCGGCCCCTGGTTGGGGGGACGAGCTCAGCGAGGTCGACGAGGCGGTGCAGTGGATCAACGCCCACCTCGCGACGGTGAAATCTCAGTGATCAGACGGTTCGTGGACCTGGGTCTCGTCGAGGTCCAGGCCCGCGACGTCTCCGACAACGGTGATGGCCGGCGGCTTGATGCCAGCCTCGGCCATGTCCTCAGCGGCGTTCTCCAGGGTGGTCGTCAGGGATCGCTGGGTGAACAGTGAGGCGTCCGCGACGACGGCGACGGGGGTGTCACCGGCAAGTCCACCTTCCATGAGGCGTGCAGCGATGTCACCGATGTGCGCCACGCCCATGAGGATGACGAGAGTGGTGCCAGTCTTGGCGATCTGTGCCCAGTCGAGTTCGGACCGGGTGTCGCCGGGGGCGACGTGCCCCGAGACGACGGTGAATCCCTGGACCAGGTGACGGTGGGTCAGTGGGACTCCCATGAGCTCGGGGCCGGCCACGCAGGAGGTGACTCCGGGAATGACGCGCACCGGGACGCCGGCTGCGGCGCAGGCCTGCCACTCCTCGCCACCACGTCCGAAGACGAAGGAGTCGCCACCCTTGAGGCGCACCACCTTGCGCCCGGCCCTGGCATGCTCGATGAGCAGCTCGTTGGTTCGCTCCTGCGGGACGTAGGGCCCGCGCGGCACCTTGCCGACCGGGATCTTCTCGGCGTCCGGATTCTCGTCCATGACGACGACCGGAGCGAGACGGTCGTGGAGGATGACGTCGGCCTGACGCACTGCCTCCAGCCCTGCAACGGTCAGCAGCCCGGGATCACCGGGGCCACCTCCGACGAGGGTGACAGTGCCGGGAACGAGTTCTGGGGAGTAGGACATCAGTTTTCCTTGGGTTGGTGTGCTGTCAGATCGGAGATGGCTCGGGCGAGCTCAGCATGTGTCTTCGTGTCACGGACGGCGAGTCTGATCCAGCTGGGACCGAGACCGGGGAAGGTCTCCCCGCGCCTCACGGCAAACCCGCGATCAGCCAGGGGAAGACGCACCGATTCGCCGCTGATTGACGAGGTGTCGACGAGCACGAAGGGAGCCTCGGAATCGACGATGGTCAGACCGAGTTCTCGAAGGCGTCCGACGAGGTCGGCGCGGGCCGCGGGAATCTCGTCACGCAGCTGGTTGCGGAACCGAGACGCTTCCTCGGAGGTGCAGGAGACCATGGCCGCGACGGCCGGGGTGGACACCGACCATGGGGTCTGGTGAGCCGCCAGACGTGAGATGAGTCGCGGATCCCCGACGACGTATCCGGCACGGATTCCGGCCAGGCCGTAGGTCTTCGTCAGGGAACGCAGCACCAGCAGGTTGCCCATGTCGTTGCCGATGAGGGACTGGGACTCGTCAGTGGCGTCCATGAAGGCTTCGTCGACGACGAGGATCCGACCAGGGCGGCGCAGGGTCAGCAGGTCGGACGCCGGGTGCAGCCGACCGGTGGGGTTCGTGGGGTTACCGACGATGACGAGGTCGGCATCCTCCGGGACGAGGGCCGGATCCAGTGCGAACCCGTCGGAGGCATTGAGGATGACTCGGTCGACGTCAATCCCGGCTGATCTCAGAGCTGCCTCCGGCTCGGTGAACTGAGGATGGATGACCGCAGCGTGGTGCGGCTGCGTGGTCGCAATGAGGGGGAAGGCCTCGGCTGCTCCGGAGGTGGGCAGAACCATGTCGGTTCCCACACCGTGCATGGTGGCCAGGGCGTCCCGGGCCGGGGCGGCGTCAGGGTAACGCGCCCAGTCGTGCTCGGTGGAGGTGATTGCGTCGCGAAGCCACTGCGGCGGCTCGAGGACGCGGACGTTGACGGCCAGGTCGACTAGACCGTCGGCAATGTCGCTGTCCCCGTGGTGATTGAGGTCAGGCTCGCCCTCCTGGGCCCCTCTCCCCTCGTGGAACCTCGCCACCTCACGGGCAAACCACGCCGCCTGGGAGGGGTGACCGGCCCAGTGCAGGTGCAGGTAGGAGGCCTGAACGGTGGGACGCCCCAGAGAAGCAGGGTCTCCCAGAGCTCCCTCGGCACGATCGGTGCCGTCGGGCATGGCGATGTGCCAAGCCGGGTCGACGTCAGCCAATGGCGTCGTCGTGGTGCGGTGGAATTCGTGGCCGACGACGCTGATGGAGTTGCGGGTGGCGACCCGGTACCCCATCGTCAGCCTCGTCGCCATCGCCGCGTCCATCGGAAGGACGCCGGCCATGTCGCGCCCGTCGAGGTGACGGCAGAGGTAGAGAAGCCCGGCGCACTCCGCGACGATCGGCATCCCGGCCTCGGCATGGGCGCGGACATCTGCCGCGAGCTCGGTGTTGTCCTCCAAATCCGTGGCGTGCATCTCCGGGAATCCACCGCCCAGGTACAGGCCCTGGATGCCGTCCGGAAGACGTCGATCGGTGAGGGGATCGACGTCGACGACCCGGAACCCGGCCGCCCGCAACATCTCGGTGGTCTCGGGGTAACGGAAGGTGAAGGCTCGCCCCGCGAAGATTCCGACCACCGGCGGCTCGTCGAAGGAATGGCCTTGCCAGCCAGCTGATTGCAGAGCGGCTCGCGGATCCCAAGGCTCGACGTCGAGGTCGGGTGCGGAATCGGCCAGGTCCATAACGGCGTCGAGATCGACGTGTTCGGCGATGAGGTCACCCAGGCCGGCGACCTTGGAGGCGGAGTGCTCCCACTCCCCCGCCGGGACCAGGCCCAGGTGGCGAGACGGCACGAAGATCGACTCGGTGCGCGGAATCCGCCCCAGCACCGGGATGCCGAGTCGGTCGAGTCCGCGCACGACCTCGGCACCATGACGAGGAGAGGCGACCCGGTTGAGGATCACACCGGCGATCGTGACATTCGGATCAAACGTCGCCAGACCTGCCACCACTGCGGCGTGGGTGAGGGACGCATGAGCGGTGTCGACGACCACGACCACCGGGGTCTGGGTCGAGGTGGCGATCTCGGCGCTGGACCCGCGTCCGGTCCCGAGCTGGCCGTCGAAGAGGCCCATCACTCCCTCGATGACCGCAATGTCCGCCGCATCGGGGGTGACGAAACCATGGGCCAGCAGCGGAGCCATGAGCTCGTCACCACACATGACGGAGTCCAGGTTGCGGCCCGGACGACCACTGGCCATCGAGTGGTAACCGGGATCGATGTAATCCGGCCCGACCTTGAACGGCGCCACCGTCCGGCCGGTGGCACGCAGGGCTGCCATGAGACCTGTCGCGACGGTCGTCTTACCGCCTCCCGACGCCGGGGCGGCGATGAGGATTCGTGGAATGCGCATCACCATTCGATTCCCGCCTGACCACGCTGACCGGCGTCGAAGGGGTGCTTGACCTTGGTCATCTCGGTGACGAGGTCTGCGGCCTCGACGAGGGCTGCCGGGGCGCGACGGCCAGTGATGACGACGTGCTGGGTGCCGGGGCGGTTGACCAGTGTGTCGACGACCTCGTCGACATCGAGCCATCCCCAGTCCAGCGGGTAGGTGAACTCGTCAAGAAGGTAGAAATCAAGCGCCTCGCTGGCCAGGAGTTCCGACACGTGTCGCCACCCCTCGCGGGCAGCGGCCTCGGGGTCATCGGCGGCATCGAAGGAGCGTGCCCAGGACCATCCAGTCCCCATGACCTCCCATGTGACGGGACCGCCGGCACCGGTCTCCTCGTGGAGTTTCCCGAGAGCTTGCAGGGCGTCCTGCTCGCCGACATGCCATCGTCCGGACTTCACGAACTGGAAGACGCCGACTTTCCACCCTTGGTTCCAGGCGCGCAGGGCGGTACCCATCGCCGCTGTCGTCTTGCCCTTGCCCTCGCCGGTGTTCACAGCAAGAACTGGCCGTAATCGTCGCTGTCTGGTGGACAGCCCGTCGTCTGGTGTGGCGCCACTGCGCGCGTGCGGCATGAACGACCTCCTTGCGGGTCCGCGCCCGTCGGGTCACGGGATTTCCGTGACCTGACCCGCAGGATCGACCTGGCTCGCGCTGAGGCGCTCACAGTGGCGGGACCGCTCCGGATTCACACCGGATTCCTCCCCGAGGGCCATCGTCGATTGTGTCACACGGGTCGGGTTGTCCTCACCCGGCACTGCCCTAAGCTTCCCTCATGACCCATGATCCTGACGCCACCCTCCTCGGACGCACGCCTGGCCTCGACGAGACGCACTTCGCCCATGACGGCCTCATCACCAAACATCCGGTGAGGGCCGTCGCTCTGGCAGCGTTGCGACCCATGCCGGGCCAGCTGCTGTGGGACCTCGGCACCGGCGCCGGGTCGATCGGTGTCGAGTGGTGTCGCACCGATCCGACCTGCCGAGCCATCGGGGTGGAGCGCAAGGCAGAACGGGCCGCCAATGCCCGCACGAATGCCGCAGAACTCACTCTGCCCGGCCAGTTCGAGGTCATCGACGCCGACCTCGCCAAGGGGCTGCCGGAGGGACTGCCCGACCCGGATGCCATCTTCATCGGCGGCGGTGCGACGGAAACTCTCGTCACCCAGTGTCGACCACGTCTGCCCATCGGGGGACGGCTCGTCGTCCATGGGGTGACGATGGAGGCCGAGATGCTCGTGGAGTCCTTGCACCGGGATCTGGGCGGTGACCTCATGAGGTTCGGCGTCGAGACCGCCGACAGCATCGGCCGGCTGCGGGGCTGGAAACCGGCCCGCACCGTCGTGGCGTGGACCTGGCAGCACACTGAGTGACGACGAGCCACCCAGTGTGCACAGTTGTCTGATCCTGGACTCAGCTGATCTGGGAGGCCAGCAGGCAGGCAGCCCAGGTCTGCTCGGCAGCGAAACGCACATGGTGTGGCACTGCCGAAACCGACAGCGCTGACCTGTTCATGATGACCATCGAACCGCCGCACTGTGGCCGCCCCATCAAGAGTGCCTTGTGCCGCTGATGTCACAACGATGACGTCAACACGGACTGCTCGGTGCCAGGTGTGACAGGATCGCGACGACCTCGCTCATCGTTCGGGGACGCTCATCCATCCCAAGACGCCGGACCAGTTCGAGGGGCCAAGGCAGGTGTAGATGGGCCCTCTCCACCATGGTCACATTTGCGAGTAACTCGTCGATCGGCCCCTGCTGCACTCCCCCGTCGACAACGATGAGCGCCTCGTCAGCCCAGGCCAGGGCCAGGTCGACGTCATGGGTAGCCATCGCCACGGTCGTACCGTGGTCGCGCAGACGGTCCAAAGCCTCCAGCATCTTGGTGACGCCGACCGGGTCGAGTCCGGCGGTGGGCTCGTCAAGGAGAAGCAGATCCGGGCGCATGGCGACGGCACCGGCGACAGCAATCCTCTTGCGTTCGCCGTAGGACAGCTGGTGCGTGGCACGCTCGGCAAGATGGCTGGCCCCGAGTAGCTGCAGGGCCTCGGCGACGCGGTCGCGCACCTCCGCCACGTCCAGCCCCATGTTCATCGGGCCGAAGGAGACGTCCTGGCTCACGTCAGCGCTGAAGAGTTGGTCGTCGGGGTCCTGAAGGACGAGCTGAACCGCCCGACGGTGCTCACGAAGCTGGGTGCGCCCGTGACCGAGCACGGTGTCACCTCTCTTGACCTTGCCCTTGACGGGCTTGAGGGAGCCCGACAAGCAACGCATCAGCGTCGTCTTGCCCGATCCGTTTGCTCCCAGAATCGCCACCCGAACTCCAGCGCGGAAGGACACGTTGACGTCGGTGAGCACCATGGGCCGGCCAGGGTGAGTGGCGTACAGGTGCTCGGTCGACAACAGGGCTTCGTCACTCATCTGAAAATCCTTCCGGTCGTCGACCAGCTGATCGCCCAGACTGCGGCGATGACGATGACGACGATGATCTTGAACCGCGCTGATCCGACGCGTTTGACGGGCAGGGTCACCAGTGCGGACTCGAATCCGCGGTTGACCAGGCCGTCGTTGAGGCGGTTGGCCCTCGTCCAGGCTCGAATTCCGACCGATCCGAGCAGCGCTGCGGTGTTGCTCATGCGCCGGTTGAGCCCGCCAAATTTCCCTTCCGGGGCGTCGCCGAGGCGGGCGTGCTGAGCTTCACCGGCCGTCACGACGGTGTCGAGCAGCACGAAGATGAGCCGGTAGGTCAGGGAGGCGATCTCGAGCAACGGGTCAGGGATGTGGAACTTCCGCAACCACGTGAGCAGATCGACCATGGGGGTGGTGACGGCCAGCACCATGAGGGTGAGGGTGCCGCAGACGCCATGTTCAATCAGTGACATCGCCTGGGCGGTGGTGACCGGCCCGATGCTGAACACCCCGGCATGCCACCAGACTGTCCCGATGGGGGACGACCCAAGGCTGATGAGGACCGAGATCCCGCCGACCACCAGGAAGACGATCGGGGCGGCCATGGCTTGCCACAGCACTCGCCCCCGGATGCGCGCCGGGCCGAGGATGACGATGACGCTGATGATCCCGGCGAGTAGCGCCCCGGGCCAGATGCCGGAGCCGACCACCGGGCTCACCCACGACGATGACTCCATCGACGGGGTACACAGAGCGGTCAGGAGCAAGGATGCTGATAGGGCGACCTTCTCACCAACCGGACGACGCCGCCAGGGGGAATCCCAGGCGGCGTCGTCGAGAGAGGTGATTGTCATGACTTGGCAGTCGCAGTGGCTTCCGACGAGGTGACGGCGGCCTCGGGCACGTCGTCGACACTGTGCAGGTCAGAGGCGTGCTCGGCCTCCTCACGACCCTTCTTCTTGCCGGACATGCGGCCCAACGCGTACCCGGCAATGCCGGCACCCAGGGCAGCCTGCATGGCGAACAGACCGGACTCGACCTCACCCGAGTTCGGCTCGAAGATCGGCTTGATCCACTCCTTGGCGCCAGCCTCCTCAGCCGCGGTGGCAGCTGCGTCGTCAGTTCCGCCGAAGCCCTCCTCCTCGTCTCCGGACACCTTCTTGGCGCCGAGGACCATGCTCAGCACGAACAGGGCGATCAACAGGACGACGATAACCGGAGTCACCCACTTGCTGTTGCCGGTCAGGGAACGATCGGCACGGGTCGGGACTGCAGTGTTCTCAGGCATTTGCCACCTCCGGGGTACGAGCGAGGACGCCGAGCTGCTGAAGCTGCGGGGCGGCGACCTTGGCAAGGAAACGGAACAGCAGGATTCCGATGAAGCCCTCAGCGATGGCCAGCGGAATCTGGGTCACGGCGAAGATGCCGAGGAACTTGCCAACAGCCCCCCAGAAGCCACCGGTGGGATCCGGGAAGGCAAAGGCGAGCTGGAAGCTGGTCACGACGTAGGTGACGAAGTCGGCGAAGACCATACAGAGGAAGACTGCCAACGCGTCGGGCCCGTGGAGTTTCTTGGTGAGCTTGTAGAAGGCGTAACCGGCCCACGGTCCGGCAATGCCCATCGAGAAGGTATTGGCCCCCAGTGTGGACATGCCACCGTGAGCCAGCAGCAAGGCCTGGAAGATCAACACGATCATCCCCAGGAACGCCATGACCGGTGGTCTGAAGAGGGCTGCCCCGACGCCGGTTCCCGTGGGGTGGGAGGACGAGCCCGTGACGCTGGGGAGCTTGATGGCGGAGAGGACGAAGGTGAAGGCGCCGGCAGTGGCAAGCAGGAGCTTGTTCTCGGGGTGCTCCTTGACCTCCTTGACGACTCGGTAGCCGCCGTGAATAACGAACGGAGCAGCAGCTGCATACCAGACTGCACACTCAGCTGGTGAGAGAACCCCCTCAGCGATATGCATGAGGTGTCATCTCCTTTCTCGGGATTCGCGTCCCGTCCTGGAAAGGCCTGATGTGCGCGACAGATCTGACTTCCGATCCACATGGGATCGTCCACAGTGGCGCGTCCGTGCCGGCGTTTCCCGGCTTCAATCACGTCATCAGGACATTCTTGAGTTGTTCAATGGCCAGTCAAACACAGCCACTGCAGGGTTGCATCAAAGGGTTGCCTAACCAAGGTAGCATGCCCGTGTGGCTGATTGCGTAGTGTGGGAACATCCCGATAAGTCGTCATCACCCCTTGTCATCGATAGGAGCACAGCCGTGACCCACGAGTACGTCAACAACGGATCCGACATCTACCGCGAGTCCTTCCGCATCATTCGTTCCGAGGCGAATTTGGATCGCTTCCCCACCGACGTCGAGGGAGTCGTCGTCCGGATGATTCACGCTGCTGCGGATCCCGCCATCGCTGACGACATCGCTTTCACACCAGGTGTGGTCAAGGCCGCCCGCAAGGCCTTGGGTAACGGTGCCCCGATCCTGTGCGACTCCTCCATGACGGCCACCGGAATCATCCGGTCCCGTCTGCCCCGTGACAACGAGACGATCTGTTACATCAAGGATCCCCGCTTGGCCGACATCGCCAAGGCCAAGAACATGACGAAAACCTGCGCCGCGGTGGACCTGTGGGCCGAGGAGGGCAAGCTCGACGGGGCCATCGTCGCCATCGGCAACGCCCCCACCGCCTTGTACCGGGTGCTCGAGGTGTGCGAGGAGACGGGTGCCTGCCCGGCAGCCGTCGTCGGCATCCCTGTCGGGTTCGTCGGTGCAGCCGAGTCCAAGCAAGCCCTTGTCGACTCGCCCCTGGACTTGGAATACCTCACCTTGTTGGGACGACGTGGCGGCTCAGCGATCGCAGTGGCCGCCGTCAACGCCATTGCATCGACCGACGAGCTGACCAACAACCATCGCTGAGAAGCCCCTCACCAGAGCATCGCAGTGGGGCTGAAACCGGCGTCGCCCAGCAGCCGCATCTCACCATCCCAGCCAGGCTCCGTAACTCGCCTGTCCGGAGATCTGCACCCCTGCTCGCCGTCGTCATGGTCAACGACAACCACGTCAACGTCACAGACACCGCACCTGTGAAGCCAAGGGGTACCGAAGCGGCGCAGCTACCTCTCAGCCCTCGTGCCCGGGCACGGAGGCCGGAATCTTCAGCTGGGGTTTGATCGACGACTGGGGTTCCAACCCCCACTTCTCCAGGCTGACCCTCAGGTGCTCGGCGGCATCGATGTTGAGCGGACCAGAGGTCCACATGGCGTAGGGAAGGTTGAGGTAGCGCTTCTTCTTCACCGCATCCAGGTTCTTGGTCGCCGGATTCGATTCCAAGATCTTGATCTTCTCGCTGTAAGGCTGAGCGTCGTAGTCGACGAAGGCGATGGCGTCCGGGTTCATCTTCGCCACCTTCTCCCAGCCGATGCGCACCCAGGTGTCATTGACGTCATGGGCGCCGTTCTGCGCACCCGCCGCGTTGATGATGGCTTGTGGGCCGCCCTTGCTTCCGCTGGTGAAGACGGTGTCCTTGGCGGAGTCGAAGAGCAGCACCGTCGGGGTCTTCTTGGCCTTCGGAGCCTTCTGAAGGGCACCAAGACGATCATCCATGTCCTTCACGGCCTTCTTGCCGGTGTCCTCGTGCCCAGTGAGGATGGCGAGATTGGTGATGTCGGTACGCACCGCATTCCAAGGATCCATGACGCCGCGGGCGCTCTGGCCGTCCTTCTGTCGACAGGACTCGGTGAGCAGATAGCTGTTGATGCCCTTGCCGTGCAGATTGTCGGGGGTGAGATTGTTCGCCTCGGAGAATCCGTAGTCCCAGCCGGCGACGACGACGTCGGGCTTGTTGGCGATGATCGACTCGAGCGTCATGTAACCCTTGACGCCCTCGTGCAGACTGTTGATGGTGTCGGCCCCGTACTTGGCAGTGAGGATCTCCTTGTCCCGGCCCATCGAGCTCACTGCGGCGATCTGTTTGCGTGCCCCGGCGCTCAGCGTCATGGCGATGATGCTGCCGTCATTGACGTAGAGGCGTTCGGCATTCCTGGGGTAGGTGACCTTCTTACCGCAGTTGGTCACGGTGACTTCGCCGGAGTCCTTGGCGGAGTCGCCGCTCTTGGGAGTGGACCCACTGCCGCAGGCGGTGAGTCCCACGGCCAGACAGGCGGCCATGACGACGGGTAGGAATTTGGTGGACATTTCAGTTTTCCTCTCTGATGAGTTCAGGCAGCGGCGCAGTGCACACGAGCTCCTGGCTGCCATCGGGGGTGGTGACATGGTGTGCGACGACGTGGAATGCCGTCGCGACGTTCGATGGGCTGAGCGCCTCACGGGCCGGACCTGCAGAGAGCACTCCGCCATCCGCCAGGACGACGACGTGGTCGAAGTGGGCTGCGGCCATGCCCAGATCGTGGATGGTGGCGACCACCGTCCGACCGCTGGCGCGCAGCGTGTCCAGCAGCATGAGTTGGTGGCGCACGTCGAGGTGATTGGTCGGCTCGTCGAGCATGATGAGGTCTGCACCCTGGGCCAGGCCACGGGCGATGACGGCGCGACGCCGTTCACCGCCGGACAGGTGGTCGCAGCGACGATCGATGAGGTGGTCAAGTCCGACCAAGGCCAGGGAATCCCGGATGATCCTTCGCTCGGAACGCTGCCCCACCTGCCACGGCTTGCGATGCGGAGTACGTCCCAGCGCAACCATCTCACCCAGCAGGAGGTCTGGCGATGGCGACTCCTCCTGCCCGACGAAGGCCATGAGCCGAGCACGTTTCATGGGGGTGTAGTCGGTGACGGAGGTGCCGTCGAGCAGGACGTCTCCGGAATTGAACTGACGCACCCCGGCGATGGATCGCAGCAGAGTCGACTTGCCGACTCCGTTGACGCCGACGATGGCGGTGAGCTCCCCCGGCTCGGCGGTGAAACTGACGTCGTCGACGATGATGCGGTCGTTGATGCGGCACTGGACGTTGCAAACTTCGAGACGTGTCATGACTCACTCGAGAATCGGTACTGGCTGCGCCCCATGAGGTACAGGAAGATGGGAGCGCCGATGAACCCGGTGACGACGCCGAGAGGCACCTCCTGTGGTGCCGCGATGACGCGGGCGCCGACGTCCACCCACAGCAGGAAGAGACTGCCGATGGCGGCGGCGACGGGCAGCATCGACCGGTGACTGGCTCCCACGAGCAGCCGTGACATGTGGGGAATGACGAGTCCGACGAATCCGATGCCGCCCGAGACCGCCACGAGCACCCCGACGAGTACCGAGTTGCCGACGAACAACGCCTTACGCACCCTGGTGTCGGGGATGCCGAGGGATCGAGCGACGTCGGTGCCAGCCGCCAGGGCATCGAGCCAACCCGAGAAGGCGATCATGAGCACCACGGACAGAGCGGTGACGATGGCTGCCACCCACAAACTGTCCCAAGTGGCACCGGACACCGATCCCAGCATCCAGTACAGCACCGACTGCGCCGCGCGCGGGTCCGAGCTGCGGAAGACGAGGAAACTCGCCAGTGCCGAGAATGCCGCAGAGAGCACGACGCCCGAGAGCACCAGCCGCAGCGGCGTCATGCCGCCCTGGGCCATGGAGATGAGGTACACCAGACCGGCGGCGCCCAATGCCCCCACCAAGGCTCCGATGGTGAGCCGGTGAGGGCCCCAGGAGGCAAACATCCCCAGGGCGATGACCGCGGTGGCCCCCACACTCGCACCGGCCGAGACACCCAGCAGGTAGGGGTCGGCAAGCGGGTTGCGCACCAGGGTCTGCATACCGCTTCCGGCCAGGGCGAGTCCGGCTCCGACGATGATCGCCAGCAGTGCCCTGGGGGCACGCAGGTCCCAGACGATGACATCGATCGTCGGGTCGGGGCCCGGCTCACCAGTGATCCTGGCACCAACCGTGTCAAGAACGCCACGCATTGGCAATGGTTCCGAACCAATGGTCAGCGAGACGACGGCGCTGACGACGATGAGCACGACGAGGATGATCACCAGGGGTGCCACCCGCAACCGGCGGTCACGCTCGGCCGACCGTCTCGAGGAAGGCATAGCTGTTCCTTCTGGGTGCGAGGACCTTGATGCGAGGCCCGAACGACACAAGTCATACATGGGGTCTTCGGACTTCGGATCACTCTCGGTCGGCCCTTCCCAGGATCACTCCCAGTGGTCTTGCCGACGTCGTCACCGTCACCGCTGCGCAACAGTCCCGGATTCTCACCGGATTCACTGCGGCCTCATCGGGGCCGCACCATGTATGCGAGACAGGCTAGCACCTGTGACACGCACTTCGCGACGTGCCGTCCGCCAGCCCCTTGTCACAGACATGCCGGATCGCGTGCGGCACACGCCTCGGAACCCACCGAGCGCAATCGACGGGGTACTTCGCACCCGCGTGGTAATTCAGTTCGGCAAGGTACCTCGTGCCACACCAGGTGACAGACACCACGACTCCTGACACATCTGCCACAGAGACGAACGGACCACAACACCGCCACCGACAGGATCTCCATACCGCGCAGAGCTCCCCACACTGCGAAAAGTTGTGCTCCCGCCGCCGCTTCATGCCTGGAGTACAACTTTGTGGCTGAAAAATTCTGCTCAACAGCACAAGCGCGAGGGTAAGCACAATTTTCTCGACTGGTTCAGCAGCCAGAACCACAGGGAGCAGCCTCGAAGACTGCACCCAGACACCCAATCCGAGGGTGCAAGTACAATCTTTCGGTCAAAAAGTTGTGCTCCACCGCCCCGAAAGGGGAAGTGCACTTAGCTTTCCGGTGTACCGGAACACGCTCTGCCTGACCAGGAACTTGGCGAGATGGATCATAAGGACTGAAAAAGTCAGGATGCCTCGTCACCTGTCCACAGGTAGTGAAATCCGCGACCTGCCATTGCCTCTGACGAAGGCTGCAGTACTCCGTCAGCCATGAGATCCTTGAGGACCTGTCCGACGTTGGAAGCCCACACATCCAGGATGACGCCCAATTCTGTCGTACTGATACGCCCTCGATGCCGGGCATATTGACGAGCCGTCACTGCTCTACTAGGCACTGAACGCTTCAAACCGCGATTCGCATATTCCATGTCCAGCTGCTTGTTTGCTCTCTTGGAGAGGGTAAACGCGGGGAGGACTTCGTCGGGAACGCCGCGGATGGGCTTCAGCAAGGGTTCGCCATCACACTCCGTCTGCCGTAGAAGCTCAAGAGTTTCGTGAACTTCCTCGACGGGGACTTGCAGGTAGGGAGCAAGAATGTCCTCGTCGATCCAGAGATGATCAGTGAGGAAACGCATAACCATCAAAGTGCGGAGATTTTGCATGAGCTCGGGAACATCCATACCAGTGAGCCACGATGTCCATGCCACGTCAGGATCGACACCGGAAAGCGTCGTCACCACATAGGGACCGTCAATTTCCCGAATGGTCGGCATGCGAAGCCCCCGGCGAAGCAAATCACCAACCATACGGTCAACTCCGATACCTTCACGTTCTGCAATTCGAAGTGATGCCAAGAGCTCAGTGAGAGCAACGTTTCTGGACGTCGATGGGTGGGTGATGATGTTCTCAGCCGTCACACCTCCGAAGAATCCTCCGGGGCTGGTAACTCGCAAGACGGCTCCATTGTGCTCGATGAGCGTTGCATCGGGCAGCCCCCATTCACGATGAGCCAACCCATTGACGATGGCCTCACGAATGGCACGTTCCGGCAGCTGGCGGACCTGCCCCTCGACAAGTCCCGAAGACACATGCGATAAAGGGTTGTACGCCCGCGCGACGGCGAACACCCGTTGGAGCTGCTCAAGCAGTGATACCCCACCAATACGTACTCGGTCACCGCTGTCCTGACCGGGCATGTCACGACGTATGTAGTCAAGGCATGGCTCGGGACGCCCCACAAAGACCAGAGCAGCAGCATTGGTGAGCTTGCCCTCACCATCAATGGCGTTCAACCGGGACAGCAACTCACGACTCGTACAGTTGGCCAATTCCACCGCCGCCTCGTCGGTGCTGGCTTGGAGGAAGGCGCGTGCTGCGTCAAGGGCAGCAGGTCGCACTTCCTCCAGGCTCACGTTTGAGAACTGCGCCGACCAGTCGTAGCGGATAGAGTACTGATGGCGGTGGTGCCATGACGTTGCGTCGATCTCCTCGCAATGATCACCAATCCGCCAGCGGATCTTTCCCTTGACCTTGATCGGTTCCAGCGCGGTGGGTGATCTGACGATCAACAACCTGGCATCGTGAACGTGGACTTCTCGGACGTCAACAGTCAACGCGCGAGAGGTGTGCTCATAGATCTTCCTCCGCAACCACTCGGTATCCAAGGATGTACCGATGAGCAATGGTCCATCATCCTTGTCATTGACTCCGACGATCAGAGCACCACCCCCAGGGGTGTTGGCCATGCACGCGGCTTCACCGGCAAGCTGCTCAGCGGCTCGTTCATCCTCACGTCGACCCAGTAGCAACTCACCGTGCTTGCCTCGTCGACTGGAATCCTCCTTGAAGTCAAGATACTTGCATTCCGGGACCCGGTGCCCTGCGTCCAAGTGCTCCAGCGCAGCGTCGATCTCAACTGCAATCGGGTCTGGCCCGAAAGTTGTTCCCATGTGAGCAGTCTACTTCCAGCTACAAGTTTGTGCCCAGAAACTTTTAACCAGGCATCCAGTCCAGACATTGAGTATAACTTTATGACTGAAAAGTTATGATCAAGCTCAGCGACGAGGAGTGCGCACACATTTTCGATGGATCTGACGTCCCCTCACGATTGGGGAGACAACTGGCTGGCATGTTGAGACAACATGAGCCAACACAGCGGGGCGGCGGATGATTCAGTGCGGTATTTCGGTTCGGCAAGGCACCTCGTGCCACGCCAGGTGGCGAACCCCACGATCCCTGGCACATCTGCCACGGGGTCGCTGGACCACGACCCGCTCGGCAGACCGGACCACCACCTCACCCGGGCCCGCGCACACTCTCACTTACACTGCAAACAACAGTGCAAGTAACGAACATCGGGCAACGTGCCAAAGATGGCGGAGACGCTATTCGCGAACATGCCCAATGGCGGCACAGTCATCCTCGGGGTGGACGAAGCAAACGGTCGGTTCGACGTGGTGGGCGTCAAGGACATCGCAACAACGGAGGCGGGTATCGCAACACAGGCCAGGGATGCCGTCCAAGCATCACCGCATCTGGATTTTCAGACATTCACCATTGACGGCAGACAGGTGGAGGTTCTCCATGTGGACGAACAGATCGACTACGACTTGGCCGCTGCCAGGGGACGTGTCGTTGACGACCTGGAACCTGAGCTGGTGGAGTCGTATCTGACGACAGTACGCACCAGTGACCGACGATTGCGCGACCATGCTGACGAGCGAATCCTGCGGACGACGAACATGCTGACAGCATCAGGGAGAACCAACGTTGGCAGGACTGTATGCCCTGGGTGACTATCCGCAGGGGCACTACCCGGCGCTCATGTGGCGTCAACATGACGACTACGAAGCGAAGACAGCGAGGCCCTCACCGGGCCCCAAAGATCTTCGGTCCCAACCCGCAACGAGGAGCACGTACTCGCTACACTCGTCGCAGGGGAGAGCACTGACGATCCACGAACTTGCAGACTACGCGGGACTGACAACTGGTCAGGTGCGTTACGCTCTGGCGTTGCCGCTCAAGGAAAGACTCGTCGTCATGGATGGCCGCCAAGGTGCCCGGACGACCTGCTACCGAATCCATACCGTATGCTGAACCATCCACACCTTCACTCACACTGCAACGCTTGCAGTGTGAGTTGCAGTCTGGCGACCCACCCGCCAGGCCTGGAACACATGTGAACGGCGTGGAGCTGGGCACCAGAACAGACACAGTCGGGAAACGGGGGCGCCTGCAGCTGGCTCACCCCCAACGCTTGGGGGGTGCCACGGGGGACGGAGTATCGCTGACCGTACGGGCCAGCCACATGGGGGGACCGGCACACGGCCTCAGCCCCAGAAGGATTCACCCTCCCAGGTTCCCAGCGATACCACCGGTACGACCTGACCGGAGATGATCGACCCCTCGTGGGGAACCCGTGGGAGGTTCGCCGGGGCGGCCAACGTCATCGGGATCGAGGTGTCACCGACAATCCGGTACCAATCGACGTCGGTGAGTTCATTGGTGCGCTTCTCGACCCGCTTGCAGACCATCGTCATCTCGGCGACGGCGCTGGCCTCCCCGCGAGTGGCGCGACCGGCATTAATCTCCATCAGCCACGGGCTGATCAGGGTTCCGACGGCGAACTGCAGATCACCGGTACCGCCCAGAGACCCCTCGTGAGAGCGTCCGTACTCCTCCTCGGACTCGAAAACCCGCAGCATCTGATTGGCGACGGCGCCCACCCTCAGATGCTCGATGAAGCGTGGGGTGTCGTCACCGGGTTCGGGGCACAGCGGTATCTCAACCGGGTCGTCAACATTGGCCAGGAAGCGCGCCAGGTGCTTGCGGTTGGCGGCGGGCAGCTTGAGCACCGACTCCCCGGTGAGCATGGATGCCAAGTTGGCGTGGGAGTAGATGTCGACCAGTGCCACCGTCGAGCTGAACCGCACCAGATCGGCGGGGTGAGTCGTCGGGGCGACGAGGGAGGCCATCGTCTCGATCTCGTCGCGATCCTTCTGCTTCATGAGCGCCAGCCGCGCCCCGGACGGATCGGTGTAAGCAGCCAGCAGGTCGAACCCTCCGACGTCCTCCACCCCGACAGCACCAGCCTCAGCCGCGGAATTGACGAGGACGTCGAGATCGGGGGCGTCGAAGCCCAGGGCATGTAGGTCATGGGAGATCACCCGACGATGATAGGCAGGAAAGCCCTGAACCGTCATCGTCGGGGAATCCCTCCTCGACAGATTCAGCCCTGCAAGGCTCGCAGCACCTCGTCACGCAGCTTGGCGGAGCGACGCGGGGTACGGTCGCCGACGACGCTGACCGTCATGCCACCAGCCCTCTCGGTGGCCGGGGTGAAGGCACTGCCCTTGCGTCCCTTGTCACCACGCACACAGAAGACGCCGCGCTTATCGGCCTCCTCGGCCACCAAGGCGTTCACCTCGGGATCGTTGGTGAGGGCCTGGACGAACCAGACGCCGTCAAGATCCTCGACCTGGAAGGCGCGACGCTCCAGGTCCACCAATCCCTTGCGGGACATCCGCGTGAGCTGGATACCGGAGTTCGGGGCGACGACGTGGACCTCGGCCCCGGCCTCGAGCAGCCTCACGACGCGGCGTTCGGCAACGTGCCCGGCACCGACGACCAGAACCTTGCGGCCCTGCAGACGCAGACCCGTCATGTAAACCGGGGCTCCCTCCCCCAGGCCCACCTCGTCAAGGGGTTCTCGGTAGCGATCGACGACGACGTCAGCGACCTCGTCACAGTCACCGATGACCGGGGCGATGCGGATCTCGACGCCGGGATGGCTGGCCTGCCAGGCCTCCACCTGCTCGGTCATCCACACGTGCAGCAGCCCCGGGAAGAGGAAATTGCCCTGCACGACGATCTGATCGGCACCCTGGGCAGCCAGGGCGGAGAGGGCCTCGGGAACCGACGGACGGGTCACCTGGATGAAGGCCGGTTCAACCCGGTCAAGGTCGTTCTCCTCCCAGAACATCCTCGTCAGGGTGTAGTGGGAAGCGTTGGCATCGGGCACGAGAGCTCCGCGTCCCACCAACACCACGGCCGTGTCGCGGGAACGCCACTCCTCGCGTCCCTCACCGGCAGCGAGGGTCTCGGCGAGACGACGGTTGAGGGCCTTGCGCATCCGCACGTCCGGCAGCAATGGGGCGGAATACATGACGCGTGCGTCCCCACGGCCCTCGTCGATGGCCTCTGGAATGTCCTCCCGGACGTGACCGCCGGTGTTGAACATCAACGGAACGACGACGGCGGCTGCCGGGTCCTCGTCACCGTCAGCGCCCTCGGGAACCTCCGGTGTCTGGGCGACGGCGGCACGGACGGCGTCCGGGATGCTGGGCTCGGCGAGCTCGACGAACCCCAGCTCGACCGGGATGCCGGGCAGTTTGCCGGCGATGCGCTCGGCCAGGGCGCGACACTCGGCCACGCCGGACTCGTCACGGGTGCCATGTGCTGCGATGACCAGCGGGGTCCCACTGGCGAGTGGATCGGTCATTTCGACTCCTTCGTCTCGGCGTTCTTCTCGGACCCGGACATGCGGGTCGAGTGGACCGGCGGCTTGGACAGGTAGGTCTTCTCGTCAGCCTTGGGCAGGTCCTTGTGCGTGTAGTTCTTGCGAGCCTCACCGGTGACGTGGCCGTCCATCCAGTGGTAGTCACGTGGGGTGACCATGAGGCGTCGTCCGTCTCCGGAGCTCACGTACTTGGTCGTCGTCGAACCCACGACGACAAGGGTCGTCATGCCGACCCATTCGGGCTTGAACTCCTCGAGGGTGGACATGATCACCTCCTGCTGACGACGCTCGGCATGGGAGACGATCGCCACCGGGGTGGACGGCGGACGGTGCTCAGCCATGATCGCCAGGGCGTCGGGGAGCTGATGGGTTCGGGTACGTGAACGCGGGTTGTAGAAGGTGGTGACGAGATCCCCCTCGGCAGCCGCTCTCACCCTCTTGAGGATGAGATCCCAGTCGGTGTGCAGGTCCGAGAGACTGATCGTGGCGTGATCATGGCCCAGCGGAGCACCGAGGATCGCCGAGATGGCGAGCTCGGCGGTGACACCGGGAACGATCTCGACGTCGATGCCATCGGTGCCCATCTCCAGGGTCGGGGAGGCCATGGCATAGATGGCCGGGTCGCCGCCGCACACGAAAGCCACGTTGCGACCGTCGCGGGTCGCGTCAATGGCCGCCTGGGTGCGCTCCTCCTCGGTGCCCATCTTGGTGGCCAGGATTGTGGCACCCGGACGCACCAGGTCGCGGATCTGACGGACGTAGGGGGCATAACCCGCTATGAAGGTGGCATTGCGGATGGCATCGACGGCGCGCGGGGTGAGAAGATCTCGCGAGCCGGGCCCGAGGCCGACGACCGAGAGGTGACCACGAGCCGGGATGCGACCGACGGCGCAGGTGGCCTCGGGAGTCTTGGTCTTGTGGACCAGCAGCTCGGCTCCCTGGCACAGCACGGCAGCCTCGCTGACACTCGGTGTGCCGACCTCGCGTGCGACGACGTCGGAGGGAGTCGGGACATCCTGGGCGGCCAGCTCCTCCGCGGACTCGGTGCGGTAATCGACGCCGAGCTGATTCGCCAGCTTCACGAGACCGAGCTCACCGGCCTTGACCTCGTGGGAGACCAGACGAGTGACCGATCCAAGAGCCAGACCGTTGTCAGCGAGGGTCTTCTCGAGAAGCTCTCGCAGCGGTTCGACCTCGGTGCCCTTGTTACATCCCATCCCGACGACCAGGCAGTTCGGGTGCAGGACGACGGTGGGCAGGTCGTCACCATGGTCAGTCCGAATTCGCTCTGCGACCCGCTCGGAGACGATGATTCGGGCGACCGGGGATTCAGCATCCTCGGTGACGTTCTTGGGCAGTGGGGGCAGCGGCCAGGGCTGTTCGCGGATGACCAGCACCGGGCGTCCGGCGATGATCGATCCGGTCACCCCGGCGACGTCACCCTCGTAGGCCCAACCGAGCTGATCGAGGGCCGGGACACCGAGGGAGTCGGTGGCGGTGGACACGACGGCGGTGCCGCCGAGAGCCTCGGCGATGGTGCGGGAGAGCTCGTTGGCCCCACCGACGTGGCCACCCACCAATGGGATGGCGAAACGGCCGGCCTCGTCGACGACGACCACACCCGGGTCGGTCTTCTTGGACTCCAGCAGCGGGGCGATGATGCGCGTCGTGGCACCCAGGGCCAGGTGGGAGACGATGAGGTCGCACTCGCCCCAGGCCGCCGCCAGCCCGGTGCGGGACGGTCCGACGTACTTCTTGGTCTCGCGCTTGAGCACGTGGTCGATGGCCTCGGCGTGGGCCGCCGCGGCGTCGGAATTGATGATCTGTCCGATGATCGGGTCACGGTCCGAGCCGTCCGGGTTGGTGTCGACGCCGGGCTGGGGGGCCTCGGGAGCATTGACGTTGACGTCACCGGCCAGCTCCGGGTTGATGCCCAGGGCCGCCGGGGAGTCCGGATGATGCTCGAGGACCAGCACGACGTTGGGGCTGAGGATGTCCGCGTCAGCAATGACGGCCCTGGCTGCTTCCTCGTCGAGGACACGCACCCGCTGGCCCTCCTCACCGATCTTCTCAGCGAGGACGAAGGTCTTGCCGCGACCCGCGAGCCCGTCGACCAATTCCGCCAGGCCTCGGTTGGGGGCTGTCAGCACGCCCACCTTGGGATGGATCTTGGCAAGCCGGATGGCGGTCTCGATGTCCTTGGAGTGTGAGGAGACGAACTGGGCGTCGTCCCAGGGCAAGGCCACGGCGGCGAAAGCAGCCTGCAAGGAGGTCGGGGCCGTCACGACCTCGACCTTGAGACCGGCCTGGCGGATACGTCGCACCACACCGAAGAAGAGCGGGTCACCGGAGGCGATGACAACGACGTTGGCGTCGTCGGGCAGGGACTGAACTCGCTCGACGGCAGGGCCGATGAGGCCGAGCTTCTGACGCTTCTCGTCGGGAACGTTGAGGGCGTCAAGGTGACGCTGACCTCCGACGACGAGGTCAGCATCGGCGACCTCCTGGCGCAAGGAGTCGGAAATGGTACCGAGATATCCGTGGACGCGAATCATGAATTGTCCTTCGTGTCGGAGTTCGTGGGGTTCTGGTCGTAGACGCCGCGAGTGCCGTGGGCCTTGAGGTCAGCGCGGGCCTGGGCGTCAGCTCCGCGGTATTCGTGACGGAAACCGGGGTGGTAGAGGTGGCTGCGAGTCTTGATCGGGCCCTCTGCCAGGGCCGGTCCGACGAGGACGACGGCGTGCTTCCACAGCTTGTGGTTGCGCATCGTCTCCGAGAGGTGGGCCAGGTCGCAGCGGAACATGATTTCCTCGGGCCAGCTGACCGCGTACCCGATGATGCAGGGAGTCTCGGGCAGGTAGCCTCCCTCCAGCAGGGCATCCTGAAGAGCCTTGTTACGGGCCGCGGAAAGGTAGATCGCCATTGTCGCACCGTGACGGGCGAAGGAGGCGACGGTTTCCCCGTCGGGCATGGGGGTCCGCCCGCCCTCCAGTCGGGTGAGGACGAGTGACTGGGATACCTCTGGGACGGTGATCTCGACGTCCATCCGGGCGGCAGCGGCCGAGAAGGCCGAGATGCCCGGGATGGTCTCGAAGTCGATACCGATGCGACGACACAGGTCGCGCTGCTCGGCGGTGGCGCCATAGATGGACGGGTCACCGGTGTGGACCCTCGCCACCACCAGCCCCTCGTCACGGGCGCGGGTGTAGAGGGGCTCGAGGTCCTCCAGCGGGATGGAGGCGGAGTCAATGAGCTCGGCTCCCGCCTTGTGACGGGCCACCATGTCGGGGTGAACGAGGCTGGAGGCCCAGATGATGATGTCAGCGGTCTCGATGACACGGGCTCCGCGCAGGCTCACCAGGTCCGGAGCGCCCGGTCCGGCACCGACGAAAACGACCCTGCCTGCTCCCTCGGGGATCTCCCGCCACGGTACCGGAGGCGGCTCGATGGCGTTGTGGTCCAGATCCTCCAAGACCCTCTCAGAGGCGTGCTGAGTGGGTCGTGCAGCTTGAGGTTCGTTCACAGTTTTCCTCCCGTGATGGTGCGCTCTGGAGTGGTGAGGACGGTCGAGAAGTACGGCAGAGCCTGAGTATCAGCGACCTCACCGAGGGTGACGATCTGCTCGGACTCCAGCGTGACGTCGGTGCCGATGACAGCCTGACGATCCCGCTGCCGCAGCTGCTCGACAACGTCTGGGAGTTTGCGTCCCCCCTTGTAAATCGCCACTGAGTCGACGAGGTCGAGGACCTGGCCAAGTTTTTCCATCCCGACGGTGGCCGGGACGAGGGCCAGGACCTCCTTGCCCTCCACCAGCGGGCGCCCGGACGCCGCCGACAGGGCCTGCATGGCGGTGATACCTGGGCTCAGCTCGACGCTGACGTCGGGGAGTCTCTCCTCGACATTGGCGCGCAGGTAGGTGAAGGTGGAGAAGACCGTCGGATCGCCGACGGTGGCCAGGGCGACAGTGCGAGCCCCTTCGTCGAAGGCCGTGATCGCCGCATCGGCGGATACCTGCCAGGAGGCCCTGCGCTTCTCGCCGACACCAGACCTCTCCCGCATGGAGAAGGGGATGCGCTTGATGCGCTCGACGATCTCCGGGGCGACGGCAGTGATGATGGTCTCGGCACGTCCGGGACCGTCGGTGGTGGCCTCGGTGTAGGGCACGAGGATGACATCAGCCTCGCGCAGGATGCGCACGGTTCTCAGGGTGACCAGCTCTGGGTCACCCGGCCCCACTCCGACCCCGATGAGGGTTCGTCCCGACTTGTGGTCAGGATGTACAGGGGCATAGCTCATGACGGCCTCCTCAGGTGTCCTCGCCCGATGACGTGCGCAACGAACCGTTCGAGTGTCTGGCTGCCATCACCGCGGCGATGGTCACAGTGGCGGGACCGCGCCGGACTCACACCGGCTTCCTCGAGATCGGTCGTTGTATCGATCCTCCCACATCGTGGCACCACACCACGACACGGCCGGGGTCAGCTCCCGCCTGCCAGGGAGAACAGACGGTCAAGACCGAGATGCTCCTCAACGGCGTCGGCCAGCACGTCGATCATCTGCTCGCGGCGCTGCCCATACCCGATGGCACCCTCCACCGGGCGCCACGCCGATCCGGCATGCTCGGCAGCCTCGGCCAGCCAGGCGCGCCGGAAATCGTCACATTCGAAGGCACCATGCCACATCGTCCCCCAGACACTTCCGACGCGGACTCCGTCGAGGAAGGGCTCCCCCGCCGACAGGTCGACATCCATTCGGCCGTGATGGATCTCGTAGCCGCCGACCTCGATCCCCCGCCAGGATCCGCTCGGGATGGCCAGGGTCTTGTCGGCACCGAAGGTCACCTCGACCGGCAGTAGCCCGAGTCCCTCGGTTCGCTCGGTCGGCGATTCCTGACCCTCGGGGTCGAGGATGAGGCGGGTGAGCATCTGGTAGCCGCCACAAATGCCCAGCACAGTGCGACCTTGACGGGCACGGCGGGCCACGACCTCAGCGATTCCGGTGGACCTCAGCCACTCCAGATCACGCACGGTGGACCGCGATCCGGGCAGGACGAGCACGTCGGCCAGTTCGCAGGTGTTGGGGTTGGTCGTCACCTGGACGTCGACCCCGGCCTCGGCGGCCATGGCGTCGACATCGGTGGCGTTGGAGATTCTCGGCAGCCGGACGACGGCAACCCGCAGATCGTCGGTGGAAACGGAGTTCCCGTCGTGACGCCAGCGTCCCACCTCCAACGCATCCTCACCGTCGAGCCACACCTCGGGGACCCAGGGCAGCACCCCAAAACTCGGCATTCCGGTGCGACGAGTGATCTCTTCCAGACCAGGAGCGAGAACGGACTCATCACCGCGGAATTTGTTGATGACGTACCCGGCCAGCAGGGAACGGTCCGCGTCGTCGAGCAGCGCCCAGGTGCCGAAGAGGCTGGCGAGCACCCCGCCGCGGTCAATGTCCCCGACGAGCACCACCGGCAGGCTCTTCTCCCTTGCCAGTCCCATGTTCGTGTAGTCACCGGCACGCAGGTTGATCTCGGCCGGGGAGCCCGCACCCTCGCAGATGACCATGTCGTGGGCGGCGGAGAGCTCGTCGTAGGCGGCCCATGCGGCTTCCGCGAGGTGACGTCGTCCGGTGGCGTACTGTCCCGCTTCCAGCACGCCTCCCGGCGTGCCACGCAGCACGATGAAGGAGCGACGATCGGTGCCAGGTTTGAGCAGCACCGGATTCATGGCTGATTCCGGAGTCACCCTGGCGGCGCTGGCCTGCAGGTACTGCGCCCGGCCGATCTCGGACCCGTCGGGGCAGACCATCGAATTGTTCGACATGTTCTGGGCCTTGTAAGGAACGACGTCGATCCCACGACGCCACGCGGCCCGGCAGAGGGCAGTGACGACCAGCGACTTCCCGGCGTCAGAAGACGTTCCGGCGACGAGGATTCCACTCATCTCACTTCTCCTTCGCGCTCGAGTCGTAACGACGAGGCAGGATGCCGCCGTAGAACCTGAGGTGGGCGATGGCCGCTACGCCGAGGCAGGCGGCAGCCGTCGCCATCCCGGTGACCCCGGTGACGAGGTCGGCAGCGTCCGCGACCTTCCGACCGTCCGGGCGTGCGCCGTCTCCCAGCAGGGGACGATCCTCGTGACGATTGCCGTAGTAGACATTGCGTCCGCCCAGTTGCACCCCGAGGGCGCCCGCCCAGGCCGACTCGCACCATCCCCCGTTCGGACTGGGGTGATGGCCATGATCACGCATCATGATCTGCACTGCCCGACGCCGGTCTCCCCCGACGGTGGGCGCCAGCAGGCAGGCGAACAGTCCGGTCAGCCGGGCGGCAGGGAGATCCAGCAGATCGTCAAGGTGGGCGGCAACCTTCCCGAAGTTCTCGTAACGCTCGTTGTGGTGTCCGATCATGGCATCGAGGGTGTTCGCCCCTCGATGTACCAGCATTCCCGGTACTCCGGCCACGGCTCCCCACCACAGGGATGCCACGGCGGCGTCGGCGGTGTTCTCGGCCATGGACTCCACGGTCGCCCGAGCCAGTTCCGGCTCGTCGAGCTGGTCGGCGTCACGGGAGCACAGGTGGGACAGCTGCTCGCGGGCCCCGGCCAGGTCGTCCTCGTCGAGCCGGACGTACATTCGCTGACCTTCGTCGGCCAGCGAGGTCGCCCCGATGACCGCCCAGGTCGTCGCAGCCGTCGTGATCACGCGCAGCATCGGGTGTTTCGCGGTGACCTTCTCGACCCCTGCCCCCAACAGGGCCAGAGGGACGAGACATGCAGCCACATGAGCACCGCCACGCGCGACGGAGTCGGCCCAGTCACGCTTCTCGAGGGCAGCGGCGGCATTGCCAAAGACCGCCACCGGGTGGTGTTCCTGCGGATCACCGAACAACCGATCGGCGACGACACCTACTCCCAGCCCCACTGCCCGGGCGGCCAACCCGAGCCCACGACGACGGTCACGATGACACAGCATGCCCACACCCTAGAGCAGCGGCCCGGACTGATGAGGAGAGGAGTCGCTGATGAAGGGTCCAGAGGGGATTGGTACCCGCCCCACGAAAGGACCGACCAGTGCGGCCCAATCCAGCAGGAGCCGACCGACACCTCATGCGGGGCTCTGGGTTGACGGCATGTGGTGACGGGCACCGGGACCGCACCACACGAGCAGCCACGAGTCGGAGGTTTGGTGTTGGTTCGACGCGGGGAGTGGGTGTCGGGCGCTTTCACGGTGCCTCCTTGAACTGCCTGCCACGGACCTGGACAATCGGTGGTTCCAAAAGCTGGGAGCACCTCCGCCTTCACAACCAGCCGCGTCTCCTGGCCTCGGCAACTGCCTGGGCCCGATTGACGCTGTTGGTCTTCGCGATCGCTGAGGACACGTGGTTACGGACCGTTCCGGTCGACAGGGAGAGCTTCCTCGCGATGACGGCGATCGGCTCCCCCGACTCCGCCTCCCGCAACACACCTCGCTCCCTCTCCGTCAACGGGTTGTACCCCTCCAGCAGGGACTCCGCGGCCAAGGATGGGTCGATGACGCGGCCTCCCTGATGAACCTTGCGCACTGCCTGGGCCAGTTCGGAGGCCGGGGTGTCCTTGACGACGAATCCCGCCGCCCCGGCATCCATCGCCCGGCGCAGGTACCCGGGGCGTCCGAAGGTGGTAACGATGAGAATCTTGACGTCAGCCCCAGCCAAGCGGTCCGCCACCTCGATGCCGTCCATTCCGGGCATCTCGATGTCGAGCAGCAGCACATCGGGACGGGTCTTCTCAACCGTCAGGACGACCTCGTCGCCACGACTGCACTGGCCGACCACCTCGATGTCGGGTTCCAGGGAGAGCAGAGCGACAAGGGCACCGCGTACCAAGGCCTGATCATCGGCGAGAACGAGTTTGATCGACTCGTCGGTCATAACACCACCACCTTGGTTCCCCGACCATTGTCCCCCGAACCGATGTCCAGCTGCCCACCGACGCCCTCGACCCGACGCCTCATCCCCGCCCGACCGGAACCTTCCTCGGCGTCGCCGACACCGATGCCGTCATCGATGATGCACATCCGGTCGTCGGACAGATCGATCCAACAGCACCTGGCCTGAGAGTGGCGGATGATGTTGGTGACGGCCTCACGCACCACCCATCCCCACACGGCGTCATGGTCGGACTCACCGGTCCGCTCGTCGCGGACCCGAAGGGAGATGCCAGCTGTCGTCAGGGCTGTCGCCGCGGTGGCGAGTTGGGAGTCCAGGTCAGCCTCGTTGAGGTCACTGACCAGGCCTCGAACCTGCGCCAGGGCCTCGCGAGTCAGGTTGTGCGTGTCCGCTGCCTGTTCCTTGGCAGCCTCCGGGTTGATGTCGATGAGTTTGCCGATGAGTTCGGCTTTCATGGAGATCACCGTCAGGCTCTGGCCGAGAAGGTCATGGACGTCGGAGGCGATCCTCTCCCGCTCGGCATAGGTGGCCTCGATCTTGTGCTGCTTGTTCTGCTCGAGTCGGTTGTTGCTCCACACCCGACTGATGCATCCGGCCAGCAGAATCATGGCCATTGACGGCAGTCCGATGAGCCACCACTGTCGCTGGTCGTCGATGATCCGGGCCACCAACAGCGCGGCGACCTCGAGCACGAGGATCATCAGGACTGCGGATGTCGACATTAGGAAGAGGGTGAAGGCCAGCGGAAAGGCGAACATCTCGACGGCCGCCGGCGGATCGACGAGGGCCACCCCGCCGTTGAGCAGGCATATCACGGCCAGAAATGCCCAGGGCCAGCGAGGCATCCAACGTCGCGAGAGCCAGGTCTCCAGCGTGTCGACCCCCAGCCAGAATCCCAACAGGTAGACCAGCACGAAGAGGCCGATGAGGACGAACCCGGTGACCCGCTGGGACCTCACGAGCTCGGGGTTGGCAGCTATGTGCTCGATGGGGTAAGCAAGGAAGATCGTCCAAATCCCGGCGTACAAGGTCTGCGTCCCGCGCGCGCCCCATATCGACAGCGAGCGTCTGGAGCGTTTGCGCATCGGCCTGTTCTCCTCCCAACTGGCCTCTCAGCAGTCCCTGTGACGGCGGGAGACCAGCCATGCCAACACGACGAAGACAACAGCCCACGCCACTGCGCTGATGATGGCACGGAAGAGGTCGACCTCGACCGGCCCCTGGGTCGTCATCTCGTATCCTCCCATGATCGGCCACCGCGGCAGCAGGTTGACACCCCACAGCGGGGTGAAGCGGGAGAGCTTGAGCATGAACCCGCCCAAGGGCATGAAGACATTGCCGAGAAAAGCGAAGGCCAGCACGAAGAAGGACACCAGGGAGGCAGCGTTCTCGTTGCGGATGAGTATCGCCATTCCAAGACCGAAGATGGTGTAGGGAACGCAGCACACCCATGCCAGGAGGAAGGTCCACAGCCATCCGATGCCGTCGATACGCGCACCCGAGAGGGCGCCGACGAGCAGCACGAGGGCCACCGGCACGGCCGCGACGACCTGGATCGAGACGATCTTGGTGACGAGGTAGTTCCACTGGGTCATCGGGGTGGTCGCCAGCTGCCGTCCCCATCCCGCCTGTTGCTCCAGAGCCGACGACGACCCCAGACCTGAGGCGGCGGTGGCAGTGCCATAGAGGGCCATCGACGCCATCACCGCGGCATTGACGTTTCCATGTGCCACCAGGATGGTGCCGTAGTCCTGGATTGCACCGAAGAGCACGTACATCGCGACCGGCATGACGAAGGCGAAGATGATGATCGACGGGGTGCGAACCATCCGCCGGATGTCGAGAAGGGAGTAGGTGATGTTCATGAGGCACTCTCCGCCCGGTCGATGCTCTCGCTGGTGAGTGAGAGGAATGCGTCCTCCAGAGTGGTGCGGGCGACCAGCACGTCGTGGGCCTCGGTGTGGTTGAGCAAATGGCGCACCAACTCGTCGGAGTCGTCGGTGGTGAAGGTGACGGTGTCGGACTTGATGTCGTAGTGGTTGACGTAGGGCAGGCGATCGAGGGTCGCGGGATCCACGTCGGGCCAGACGACGGTCACCGTCGAACCGGAGACCGACGCACGGATCTCGGCGATCGGTCCGTCTGCGATGATGCGGCCGTGGTTGATGAGGATGACCCGGTCGGCGAACTCGTCCGCCTCGGCAATGTAGTGGGTGGCGAAGATGATGGTGCGGCCGTCGTCAGCGGCCTTGTGCATCTGGGCCCAGAAGTGACGCCGTCCATCGACGTCGAGACCCATCGTCGGCTCGTCCAGAACCAGGAGATCCGGATCGGGCAGCATCGCCAGGGCGAAGCGCAACCGCTGTTGCTGACCGCCTGAACACTTTCCGACCTTCCGGGAGGCGAAATCCTCCAGCTCCCAGACCCGCATCTGCTCATCGATCCGGGAGCGCGGGAGCTTGAAGGTCGATCCGATGACTCGCAGGGTCTCGTGGACAGTGAAGTTGTCGAGCAGGCCACGGGTCTGTTGTACCGCCGAGACCCGGCCGGATCGGGCCCCCTCCTCGGCGTTCCGGCCCATCAACTCGACTCGGCCGGAGGTCGGGTCGGTGATCCCCAACAACATGTCGATGGTTGTCGTCTTGCCGGCGCCGTTGGGGCCGAGGAAGGCGACAACCTCCCCTTGCTTGATGGTGAAATTGATGTGGTCGACGGCCGTCAGGTGTCCTCCCTTGGCAGGGAAGGCCTTGACGAGATCCTCGACGACCACCGCTGTTTCGTTCATGCCTCCATGACACCCCACCAGGCGTGGTTCCGCCCATGGTCCGGCGTCACGACTTCGCCATGACATTCGTCATGGGGGGTTAGGCTACGGCAATGACTCGAATCGTCCTGGTACGCCACGGCCAGTCCACCTGGAACCTGGAGCACCGCGTCCAGGGACAGACGATGGAGGTCCCCCTGACCAGGAGAGGCCATCGTCAGGCCGGTGAGGCCGGACGGAAGGTCGCCGTATTGGTGCCTCGTCACACCGCACTGCTGAGTTCGGACCAGAAACGTGCCCTGCAGACCGCTCAACGTGTGGGTTGCGCGATCGGGTCGACACCTCAGGCTGACGCCCGGCTGCGGGAGCAGTACTTGGGTGACATGGAGGGCAAGCTGTCCAGTGAACTGCACGAGATGCCGATCCCCGAGGATGCCGACATTGCCGAGGTCGGCTGGGGTGGCGGGGAGTCACTTCTCGACGTCTGGCGACGCTGTCGCGATCTGTTGGACGAGCTTGCCCAGAATCCCCCCGAGGCCGTCGTCATGGTCAGTCACGGGGACACCCTGCGCGTCATGCTGTCGGCCCTGTCCGGAGGCACCCACCGTGACTGCGACTACTCCCTCGCGCTGACGAATGGGATCGTCATGTACCGGGATCTCGACCTGCACGAGCTGGTGGAGAGCCTTCCGAACCTGTGAGATTCCGTGCCGGGGAATCTCACAGTCTCACGAGCATCTTCCCGGTGTTGGCACCCTCGAGCATGTCGATGAAGGCCTTGGGCGCCACGTCGAGGCCATCCCGGTAGGTCTCGTCCCAGTGGATCTCGTCGTTGGCCAACCACTGGGCCATCTTCTGCTGGAACTCCGGACGGACTTCCTCGGCGTACTTGGCGATGACGAAACCCCGCAGCGTCAGCCGCTTGCCGATGGCCAGCCCCAGATTGCGCGGGGCACACGGCGGCTCGACGGAGTTGTACTGGGAGATCGCCCCACACATGGCCACGCGACCATCGGTGTTGAGGTGGTTGATGGCGGCCTCCAGGTGGTCTCCCCCGACGTTGTCGTAGTAGACGTCGATGCCGTCGGGAGCGGCCTGCCCGAGCAGGTCGGTCACCGGGCCGTCGTGGTAGTTGAAAGCAGCGTCGAAACCAAGGTCACGCAGTCGGGCAACCTTGGCATCGGTGCCGGCAGAGCCGATGACCCGAGTCGCCCCGAGCAGGCCTGCCAACTGGCCGACCATCGAGCCGACGGCCCCGGCGGCGCCGGAGACGAAGACGGCATCTCCGGCCTTCATCTCCGCGGCGCGGGTCAGACCCGCGTAAGCGGTGAGCCCGGTCATGCCCAGAACACCAAGGTAGGCCGAGGCGGGTGCGATGTCGACGTCGATGGCCCTCGCATCGGAGGCGTCAAGAACCGCGTGTTCACGCCATCCGAGCTGGTGGACGACGTGCATCCCTTCCAGAATGCCTTCGCTGCGCGACGCGATGACGGTGCCGACCGCTCCGCCGTCGAGGGGCTGGTCGACCTGGAATGGTGGCACGTAGGACTTGACGTCGTTCATCCGGCCGCGCATGTACGGGTCGACCGACATCACCTCATTGGCGACGAGGATCTGCCCGTCGGCCAGCTCGGGAAGGGGGATCTCCTCGATGCGAAAATTGTCCTCGGTCGGTGCACCGTGTGGTCGGGATGCGAGATGGACAGCGCGGGTGGAAGTCAGATGGGTGGTGCTCATGGGAGTGTTCCTCTCTCGACGCCGGTCAACATCTCGACCATCGCACGCCTCATGCCACCAGACCAGCAGATTCCGCGGAGGGTGATCGCCGGTCATGCACAATGGGGTCATGGCCGAGATCAGGGTCCTTCGCACTGACATCACCACTCTCGATGTCGACGCCGTCGTCAATGCGGCGAACCGTCGGCTGGCTGGCGGCGGAGGGGTCGATGGCGCCATCCACCGGGCTGCAGGGTCTGAGTTGTCGGCGGCTTGTCGCAAGCTCCGCGAGACCACCCTGCCCGACGGCCTACCCACGGGGCAGTCGGTGGCCACCACCGCGGGAAAGATGACTGCCAAGTGGATCATCCACACCGTCGGTCCGGTCTGGGCGAAGACCATCGACAAGTCTGACCAGCTCGCCTCCTGCTACCGCACGTCCCTGCAGGTGGCTGACAAGATCGGTGCGAAAACCGTCGCCTTCCCGACGATTTCGGCAGGGGTGTACGGCTATCCCATGGACGAGGCCACCCGCATCGCCGTCGAAACATGCAAGGAGACCGACACCTCGGTGGAGACGATCTACCTCGTCGCCTTCAACGCCGAGGCCGAAGCGGGATACCGCTGCGCCCTTGGAAACGGATGATCGGAATTCTCATCCAGCCAGATCGTTGAGGATTCGCTCCAACACGACGGCGTGGTTGACCTCGCGGTCGCCGGCACCGAAGAGCAGGATCACCTCGTCGTGGTCGGCGCACTCGTCAACGAACTTCTTCGCTGCTCCCGACTCGTCGAGATCAGCCTCGTAACGGCCTGCAAACTCGTCGAACCGGTCAGCGTCGTGGTTCCACCAGGTGCGCAGTTCCGAGGAAGGGGCCAGATCGGTGCGACGCTCATCGAGCTCAGCATCGTCCTTCTTGACCCCTCGCGGCCACATGCGATCAACGAGGACCCGATATCCCTTGGCCGGGCCCGCCTTGAGGTCGTCACGGATATTCACTGCGCGGAAGGTTGTCATGCCTTCCACTGTGTCACGCCGGGATCAAGCCTTCTTCTTGGACTTGAAGAAGAGGGGGGCGAGGATGACGACGAGCAGGATGATGGCCACCCAGTTCGCAATCTTCGCATAGTATTTCAGTGCGTCAACGATGGGATCACCGACTCCCCACCCCAGAGTGAGGTAGCCCAGGTTCCAGACTGTGGCGGCGACGAAGTCCAGCGCGACGAACCACTTCACCTTCATCCCGGAGGCACCCGTCAGGACGAAGACCACCGGCATGATCGGCAACGGAATCGGCACATAGGCGACGAGAACACCCAGCCAGCCGAGCTTGCGAGCCCACCTCTCCGCCTGGTCGTAACGGCGTCGGGACCGCTCGGATCGTCCGGCCCAGACCTCGATCATCCCTCGGCCCCACAGCTTTCCGGCCCACCAGTAGACCCAGTCAAGTTTGATCGACATGATCGAGCCCAACAGCAACCACCACAGCCAGTGCGGGGCCTGATTGACCGATGCCAGAGCTCCGGTCGCCGCTGCACCGGTACGGGATCCCGTGAGCCCCACGAGGATCGGCGGATCAAGGCCGAGCAGCCAACCACGCAGCGGGAGCATGGCCAACGAGAAGATGCCAAGGAAGCCGATCCACCCCATGCACCAGTAATCGGAGCGGCCTGGCTTGTGGTTCCAGGGCATGCCCTCGGCCTTCCACCACTCCTCGTCCTCGGCGGAGTCGTTACCGGCGGCGGACCTCTCCAGTTCATTCTCGGCCGCGGCAAGGGCGGTGGCGGCAACGGCGAAGGAATCCTTCTCCCCCGCAGCCGCAGTACTCATCTCGTCCTGCACGCCGTCGAGGATACCCAGTGCAGGTGACAGTCCTGCAGCTGCGATGTCTGCCGAGAGGGGAACACACTTCTCCTAACCTCGTACGGACGGTAGCGTGATCTCTCAACCGGCGTCACCCACAGCACACGCGAACTGGCCGGGCGGGGAAGGACCGCATGATCCGTTTCGACCACGTCAGCAAGCGTTTCGACGAGGACACTGTCGCCGTCGAGAATTTTGACCTGAAGGTGGAATCCCACCACCTGGTCGTCTTGTTAGGGTCCTCCGGATGCGGAAAGACCACCCTGCTGAGGATGGTCAACCGAATGGTCGATCCGTCCGAGGGCCGAATACTCATCGACGACACCGACGTCGCCACGGTTGATCCGGTCAAGCTGCGTCGTCAGATCGGATACGTCATGCAATCGGGTGGGTTGCTCCCCCACCGAACCGTGGTCGACAACATCGCCACAGTGCCGCTTCTCTCCGGGACTTCTCGGAGCGCTGCCCAGTCGCGGGCCATGGATCTGTTGGAGAGGGTCGGCTTGGACTCCTCGTTGGCCCGCCGCTACCCCACCCAGCTGTCCGGCGGTCAGCGCCAGCGGGTCGGAGTGGCCCGGGCCCTTGCCGCCAACCCTGACATCCTCCTCATGGACGAGCCCTTCGGCGCCGTCGATCCGGTGGTGCGTGCCGAGTTGCAGCAGGGTCTTCTACGTATCCAGGAGGATCTCGCCAAGACGATCGTATTCGTCACCCATGACGTCGACGAGGCCTTCTTGCTCGGCGACGAGGTCCTCGTGCTGAGACGCGGTGCCCAGGTCGCCCAGCGGGGCCGCCCCGATGAGATCCTGCTCCACCCCGTCGACGACTTCGTCTCCTCCTTCATCGGTGGAGATCGTCGCAGTCTCCACGTCGAACTGCGCGACGAGCCTCCCACCGTCGTCGACGCCGGTGGCCGACTCGTCGGTCGTCTCACGGGAACTCCCGAGGAGAACTCATGAACACCCGGTGGATCGACGAGAACCGGGACCAAATCTGGCAATTGACGAGCCACCATGCCGTGCTCGGCATCATTCCGGTGGTCGTGAGCCTCGTGCTGTCAGTCCCGCTGGGGTGGTGGGCGCACCGCTCTCGGACCGCACGCCGCCTCCTGGTACCCGGCGCCTCCATCCTGTACGCCCTTCCCTCCTTGCCACTGTTCGTCCTGTTACCGCTCATCCTCGGCACGAAGATCCTCGATCCGATCAATGTCATCGTCGCCCTCACCCTCTACGGCATCGCCCTGTTGGTGAGAACAGCCACCGACGCCTTCGACTCGGTGGGACGTTCGGTGCGTCGTGACGCCATCGCCGTGGGGCACTCCGATCCCCAGGTTTTCTGGCGGGTGGCCCTGCCACTGGTAGTACCCGCCCTCACCGCGGGAATGCGGGTGGTCTCGGCGTCCACATTGTCCTTGGTCAGCGTCGGTGCCCTCATCGGGGTCCCCTCTCTGGGCTACTTCTTCACCGACGGCTATCAGCGTTCCTTCCCGACCGAGATCTGGGTCGGGGTCATCGGAACCCTCCTCCTGGCGATTGTCTTCGACCTCATCATCGTCGTCGTCGGTCGCTTGCTGACGCCGTGGCAGCGTCGCAAGGAAGTGACGACATGAATCAGATTGCAGCCGCTTTCACCTGGTTGGCAACCTCGTCGCACTGGAGTGGCCCAGGAGCCATCGGGGTCCGGATCGGCGAGCATCTCTGGTACACCCTGTTGGCCATCCTCCTCGCCTCGGTCATCGCGATCCCCGCTGGTCTGGCGATTGGCCACACCGGCCGCGGAAGGACCGTCGCGGTGACCTGTTCAGGGGCTCTGCGCGCACTGCCGTCCCTCGGGCTGCTCACCTTGCTGGCCATCTCGACGACGATGGGAATCGAGCGTCCCATCGTCCCGGCCACCATCGTGCTGGCGATCTTGGCGATCCCGCCCCTGCTGGCCGGCAGCTACTCCGGGATTGAAGCCGTCGACGACGAGGTGACTGACGGAGCTCGAGCCTGCGGCATGACCGGGATGCAGGTCCTGCGCCGCGTCGAGTTGCCGCTGGCTGCTCCCCTGCTGCTGGGCGGGTTGAGGTCGGCCACCCTGCAGGTCATCGCGACGACGACCATCTGCTCGTACCTGGGTATGGGTGGTCTTGGACGTCTTGTCCTTGACGGTCTGGCGGTCTCCGATTACCCGCAGATGCTCGCCGGGTCCATCGTCATCATCGGACTGGCCCTTGTCATCGACGGCCTGCTCGCGCTGGCAACGCGTCTACTCACCAGTTCAGGTGTACGACACGCCCTGGCCCTCAACCCACAGTGACCCCTCGTCGAATGGAGCAAGCATGACCACGATGACTCGCCGAACACTGGTCACAGCAGCATTGCTGACCGGCCTGGCGGCGTGTTCCTCCCACGATCCTCTCGCGTCGAACGACTCCGGTTCCGGCGGAGCAGGTGTGACTGTCGGTTCGGCGAATTTCACCGAGTCCGAGATCATCGCCGAGGTCTACGCCCAGGCCCTCGAGAAAGCCGGCGTCACCGTCACACGTCGGATGCAGATCGGCGCCCGCGACGTCTACGTCAAGGCGCTCAAGGACGGCTCCATCGACCTCGTCCCGGAATACTCCGGGAATCTCCTTCAGTTCTTCCAGGGGTCCTTGACGGCCTCTGACGAGGAGTCCGTCATGTCTGCCCTGCGCAAGACGGTGCCGTCGGGCATGTCGCTGGGCGAACCATCAGCGGCTCAGGACGCTGATTCCTGGTGCGTCACCTCCGAGTTCTCCACTGCGCACAGGGTCACGTCCCTGGCAGATCTGGCCACGCTGGACACCGTCAAGGTGGGTGGAAATCCTGAGCTCAAGGAACGCCCCTACGGCCCCACGGGGCTGACGAAGGAGTACGGGGTTCCGGCATCCAAGATCAAGTTCACCGCCCTCTCGGATTCCTCGGGCCCGCTCACCGTCAAGGCGTTGACGTCGGGAACGGTCGACCTCGTCGACCTCTACACGACGACTCCGGCGATCAGGGAACAGAACCTCGTCGTCCTGAAGGACCCCAAACACCTCGTCGTGCCGCAGAACGTCGTCCCGCTGATGAACACAAAGGTCAACGACAAGGCCCGCGATCAGCTGGCCAGGGTCTCGAAGTCGCTGACCACCGACGATCTCATCACCATGAACCAGCGAGCTCAGGGGGAGGAGAAGGCCTCGGCGTCAACCATTGCCAAGGATTGGTTGGACACGAAGGGGCTGGCCTGATCGCCAGCCCCTCCCCTGGAGGATTCTCAGCCGATCTCCTCGCGAGCCTTCTCGAAGGCCTTGATGGCCTTGTCGAGCTGTTCACGGGTGAGCCCAGCAGACATCTGGGTACGGATACGGGCCTTGCCGCGGGGAACCACCGGGTAGCTGAAGGCGCGGACGTAGATGCCCTTGGCCAGCATGGAATCAGCCATTTTCGCGGCCTTGACGGCGTCACCGATCATGACCGGGCAGATCGGATGATCCGATTCCGGGATGTCGAATCCACGCTTGGTCATCTCGGCACGGAAGTACGCGGTGTTGTCGCGCAGACGATCCAGCAGGTCGGAGCTCGACTTGAGCAGCTCCAGGGTTGCCAGGGCAGCACCGGCTATCGACGGTGCCAGCGAGTTGGAGAACAGGTAGGGACGCGAGTTCTGACGCAGCATCTCGACGACCTCGCGATGGGAGCAGGTGTAGCCACCCGAGGCTCCCCCCAACGCCTTGCCGAGGGTGCCGGTGAGCACGTCGACACGTTCGCGGACTCCCCAGCGCTCCGGCGTGCCAGCACCGGTCTCGCCCACGAATCCGACGGCGTGGGAGTCGTCGACCATGACCATCGCGCCGTACTTCTCGGCAAGATCACAGATCTGCGGTAGCGGGGCGACGAAACCGTCCATGGAGAAGACCCCATCGGTGGCAACCATGATGTGCGTGCAACCCTTGGCCCGGGCGTCCTTGAGCTGGGTCTCCAAGTCGGCCATGTCCTGGTTGCGATAGCGAAAACGCTGTGCCTTGCACAGCCGGACACCGTCGATGATCGAGGCGTGGTTGAGCTCATCAGAGATGATGGCGTCGTCGGGTCCCAGCAACACCTCGAACAGACCACCGTTGGCGTCGAAGCAGGACGAGTACAGCACGGTGTCCCAGTCGTCAGGGTCGTCGGGGTGCAGAAATTCGGTGATGGCCCGTTCCAGCTTGTGGTGCAACGTCTGGGTGCCACAGATGAATCGCACCGAGGCCATACCGAAGCCCCACTCGTCAAGGGCTTTCTTGGCCGCGTCAATGAGCACCGGGGAGTCGGCCAGACCGAGGTAGTTGTTGGCGCACAGGTTGATGACCTCGCGTCCGTCGTCGACGGTGATCTCGCCCGACTGCGGGCCGGTCAACGGGGCCTCTGCCTTGTACAGCCCCTCCTCCTTGAGGGCTGTGATCTTGGCGCTGAGTTCGTCCTTCATGGATCCGTACATGGTGCTTGTCCTTCCTTCGTTCGTCAGTCGAGGCATTCCCAGTTCATGACGACCTTGCCGCCATGCCCCGAGCCGGCAACGTCGAATGCCTCGCGGAACTCCGTGATGGGGAATCGGTCCGTGATGACCCCGGAGATGTCCAGACCGGAACGGATGAGGGAGGCCATGGTGTACCAGGTCTCGAAGATCTGACGACCGGTGACTCCCTGGATCGTGATCATGTTGAAGATGATCTTGGCCATGTCGAGGGTGATGCCCCGGCTCGGGGTTCCCAGCAGGGCGATACGGCCACCATGAGTCATGTTGTCGATCATGGAGGTCAACGCGGCACCCGACCCGGACATCTCCAGGCCGATGTCGAAGCCCTCCTTCATGTCGACGCGGTTCCACACCGTCTCCAGCCCTTCACAGGAGACATTGACGGTGTTGTCCAGGCCGAGTTTCTGGGCCAATTCGAGTCTCTCGTCGAATAGGTCGGTGACGACGACGTTACGCGCCCCCTGGAACTGAGCGACAAGGGCCGCCATGATCCCGATGGGCCCGGCTCCCGAGACGAGGACGTCCTCAGCCAAGCAGGGGAACTGCAACGCCGTGTGAACGGCATTACCGAAGGGGTCAAAGATCGCCGCGACATCAGGGTCGAGGTTCGGGATGTGATGGACCCAGATGTTGCTGGCTGGCATCACGAAGTACTGGCAGTAGGCCCCGTCAACGGCATATCCGATGCCCTGGGTATTGCGGCACAGGTGTCGTTTGCCGGCCAGGCAGGCCCGGCAGCGCCCGCAGACGTAGTGGCCCTCACCGGAGACGAACTGGCCAATCTCCAGGTCATTGACCTCTGAACCGAGTTCGACGATCTCGCCGCAGAACTCGTGTCCGAGGACCAGCGGGGTGTGCACCGTCTTGGAAGCCCATCCGTCCCACTTGTCGATGTGTACGTCGGTGCCGCAGATACCACTGCGCAACACCTTGACGACGGCATCGTTCGGCCCCGGGGTCGGGTCGGGAATGTCAATGAGTTCAAGCCCCGGTTCCGGCCGGGTCTTCGCCAAGGCCTTCATGGCCCCTCACCTTTCCGGGGCGTGACCCCCTCAACCACATCTTTGTGACGACACAACTGTGCCACTACCCGAACAGTGCTGCACGTCGGGTGGTGAACTCCGGGGCTCAGCCCTTCAAACCCGAGCTGGCCAGCCCTTCGATGACCCTCTTCTGCATCGAGAAGAACAGCAGGAAGATCGGTGCCATGGCCATCACGGAGGCGGCCATCATGAGGGCGAACTCGCTGGAGTGCTGTCCGGCCAAGGTGGCTATACCCACGCTCAACGGCATGGATTCCTCCCGCGTGGTCACGATGAGTGGCCACAGCAGGTCATTCCAGGACCACAACACGGTCGTAATCATGACGGCGAACAAGCCTGGCTTGACGACGGGGACCATGACTCGCCAGAAGGTCTGCCACGGATTGCACCCGTCAAGGCGGGCTGCTTCCTCCAACTCGACGGGCAGGCTCATGAACGACTGCCGCATCAGGAAGACGCCGAAGGCCGAGAAGAAACCTGGCAACACGATGCCCCACGGGGTCTCCAGCAGGCCAAGGTCACGAATGATCTGGTACTGGCCAATGAGATAGGACTGTCCGGGCACCATGAGGATGGCCAGCACGAACCCGAAAAGGATGGACTTGCCTCCGAATTTCATCCGGGCGAAGGCGTATCCACCCATGGCGCACAGGATCAACTGCGCGACGGTTCGCAGGACGGTGATCGTCACCGAGACACCGAACTGCTTGAGGAATGGCAACCTCGTGAAAACGTCGGCATAGTTCTTGAACTGCCACTCGTCCGGGATGAACTTGGGCGGAACGGCCTGAATCTCAGCGTTCGTCGACAAGGACATGAGCACCTGGTAGACGAACGGGAACACCATGAAGATGCCGCCAATGATCAGTAATATGTGGACGCCAACCAGGCCTTTCTGGGAGTTTCGGTCGCCCTTCTTGACGAGCTGGTCGATCTCCTGCTCACTCAAGCCCTCGCCAGCCTGCGTGATCTCAGACATAGTTGACCCACTTCTTCTGACCCAGGAACTGAATGAAGGTGACGATGGCGACCAAGAGGAAGATGACAATGGCGATCGCAGCGCCTACCCCTTGGTCGTTGTTGACAAAGGCCTCCCGGTAGAACAGGGACACCAAGGACCTCGTTCTGGGCTCAGCCGGATTGCCGGTACCGATCATGGCGTATAAGGCATCGAAGAGCTGGAATCCGCTGATCGTCGTCATGATCACCAGGAAGAAGATCGACGGTGACAACAGCGGAACCGTGATTGACCGGAACTGGCGCCATCTCGAGGCACCGTCAATGGATGCGGCCTCGTACAACTCTCGAGGAATCGATTTCAGACCTGCCGACAAGATGATGACGTTGAAACCAATGGATGCCCACAGCCCGAACAGGGCAACCGCGAACAGCGCCCATCCCGGGGTGACGAGCCAATAGGGAGGATTGCTTGCACCAAGTCCACGAAGTATCTGGTTGAGGAGACCGAACTGGCCGTTGTACACGATCTTCCAGACCTGGGCGACAGCCATCGGCATGGCCAGGTAAGGCATGAAGTACAGCGCTCGATACAACCCCTTGAACTTCAGGCCTGGCAGTTCAATCATCGACGCGATGATGACCGACAGTGGGATCCCCAGCAGGACGATGAGCGTATACAGCAAAGTGTTGAGCATCGCCGAGCCCAGATCAGGACTCGAGAACAGGTCGTTGTAGTTCTGCAGTCCGACGAACTCGGGATTTCCTCCGAACGCATTGGTCTGCTGCACCGAGGCGACGATGTTCTTGACGATGGGCCAGTAGTAGAACACCGCGATGCCGAGCATGAGCGGACCGATGAAGAGGATGGGCCACGCTCCGACGCTCGTCGGATTTGGTCGTCCGGGCCGGTGGGATCCCGACCCGGAGGGCGAGGCAGCCGCCTGACTGCCTCGCACACCGGGCCGTGGCATCACTTCTCCTTGCTCAGAGCGTCGTTCATAAAGGCTGCCAGCTTCTTGGCAGCCTGAGGCACCGGGGTCTCGCCGGCAAAGGCCGGGTTGAGGAAATCAGCCTCACGGTTGACCCAGGCGTCGGTGTTACGGCTAACCGGGTAAGTCACGGCGTAGCTCGTCGCGGCGGCGACAAACATCTTGCAGTTCCACTTCGGGTAGCTCTTGATCCACGCGTCCTGAGTTCCGTTAAAGGCTGGGATGGCGGTGCCGTTCTTCGCCTCGACCTCCTGGCTCTCTTTGCCTGACATGTGAGCAATGAGGGCTAGGGCTGCTGCCTTGTTCTCGCTCTTGGCGGAGGCAACCCATCCGAGACCGTGGATGATGGTGCCTTTCTTTTCCTTCTTAGGCAGGTCGATGACGTCGTAGTCGTCCTCCTTGCCCCTGAACTCCTCGGCTAGCTCGGAGGCCGTCCAGTCACCAGTCCAGAACATGGCGGACTTGCCGCTCTTGAACATCTGGGACGGCTTGGTGTCAGTGACGACCTTCGGGGAAGCGACCGATCCATCCTTGACCCAGTCAGCCCAGCACTGCAGTCCTTCGATGCTCTTGGGGTCGTCGAATCCGGACTTGTTGTCCTTGATGACGTAACCACCGGCCTGGGCGATCGTGTTGTAATAAGTGCCCTGTCCGTCGCCGTTTATGGTGGTCGCACATCCGTAGATGCCCCTGGGTTTGCCCCAGTCGGAGATCTTCTTGGCCTTGTTGTGGAAGTCGTCCCAGGTCCAGTCAGCGGTCGGGAAGTCGACTCCGGCCTCCTTGAAGATCTTCTTGTTGTAGAAGACGCCAATGGTGTCGAAGTCCTTCGGCACTCCGTAATGCTTGCCCTCGTAGGTGTAGAGGTCGACAAGGGCTTTCGGGTAGTCCGACCACTTCACGCCGGCATCCGTGATCTTGTCGATCGGGGCGAGCATACCGTTGGCGGCGTACAGCTGGATGTTGGGACCGTTCATCCAGAACACGTCGGGAAGCTCGTTGCCCTGGGCCTGGGTGCGCAGCTTGTTCCAGTAATCCTTGAACCCGGCCAGGTTCGTCTTGACCTTGATGTTCGGGTACTTTTTGGCGAAGGACTTGAGGTTCTCCTCGATCGTCTTCGTCTGGTTCTTGTCCCAGTAGGCCAGGGTCAGCTCAGCGGACGTGTTCGAGTCGACGCTTGGCGAGACGTCCGTCTTGTCGTTCTTGCTCGACGACGAGCATCCGGCGATGGTCAGGGTGGCGAGGGCCGCCCCTCCCATGATGAAACCTCTGCGATCCATGATTGACCTCTCTGTCTCGTTGTGATCACTTGACCTGGTTGTTGTTGAAGTATTGGACGATCCCCTCGTCCAGCGTCGGCACCTGGCGCGGCGTCGACCCTTGACGCAACGACTCAGTGGCCTCGATCCCCGCTGCGACCGCATACCAGGCGCCCAACGGCGAAGTATCCGTACGGGTTCCGTTCCTCACGAAGTTGAGGAACTCGGTGACGGTCAACACGTCGGCGTCACCGTGTCCATTGGCGTCCCCGATGATCGGGACGGTCTCATCACCGTCGGCGTTGTAGTGGGTTCGCTTGTTCCACAGTCGAATGACACCTCCCTCACCGTCACCGAAGTTCTCGATGCGCCCCTCCGTGCCGATGACGGTGTAGTTGCGCCAGTAGTCCGGGGTGTAGTGGCACTGCTGGTAGGACGCGAAGACGCCGGACTCCATCCGCATGAGCATCATCGAGATGTCCTCGACGTCGATGACCGGGTTGAGTCCCTTCTGGGTCAGCGGAGGCCAGTTGTCGAGGGAGTACCAGTCGCCCATGAGCTGGTCAGAATTGTCGCGACGATCAGTGATCCGGTCGTAGAGGGTGAGCCCGCCCATCCCGACGACGTCAGTGGTGTGGGAATCGGCGAACCAGTGCATAACGTCGATGTCGTGGGCAGCCTTCTGCAGCAGCAGACCCGTGCCATGCTCGCGAGTGGCATGCCAGTCCTTGAAGTAGAAGTCACCGCCCGACCCGACAAAGTGACGACACCAGATGGCCTTGACCTCGCCGATCCGGCCAGAGCGGATGAGATCGCGCATCGACCGCACGACGTTCATGTGGCGCATGTTGTGACCGACGTAGAGCTTCGTCCCGGTCTCGTAGGCGGTGGTGAGAACCTTGGTCGCCGAATCCATCGTGATGGCCAGGGGCTTCTCCAGGTACACCGGGATCCCCGCCTCCAACAGCTGACAGGTGACCTCGGCATGGGTGTCGTCAGGGGAGGTGACGAAAGCGACGTCGATTCCCGATGCGATGAGCCCGGCAACGTCAGAGGTGATCGTGATGGAGTCGGGGTCCTTCCCGAGCCGGTCGGCCACCCGCTCGCGGGCCAGGTGATGGGGCTCGCAGACAGCGGTCACGAGGCCGTCGTTGCCCTCCAGCTCGGCGTTGAGAGCCAGGCGCGAGCGCGCGCCGACGCCGACGACGCCTACCCTCATGCGATCGCCAGTGTGTCCTTCTCGATGGGTTGTCGTCATGACGCTGTGCTGTCCTTTCTCGACTTCGGAAACGACTTTGGCCATGCCACGCAAGGCCACGGGATGCGGGTGTCCGGTACCGAGGGCCTTCCTCGTCACCAGTTCCAGTGCGGTGTTGAGGGCCCCGACGACCGATGCAGCCTGCCCCAATTCCTCGACCTCGGCGGTCATCGCCTCCGAGTCGAGAGGACGCCGAGCCATGAGCCGAGCGATGATGCGGCGAATCACCGTGACCGACGCATTCGTGGGTCCAGACATGACGATGACGTCCGGGTCGATGACGGCCGCGACCGAACCGGTCGTCAGGGCTGCTCGATCGATCCAGTCGTCGTCGGGCATCTCGTCGCCGTCCAGGCGAAGATCGAGCACGTCGCTGATCTCACCGGCGTTCCAGGTACGTCCGCGATGCAGTTGTCCGTCGAGGACCAGTCCGGTGTGCAGTCCGCGGGTCATCCGCACCAGGAGCATGTCAGCATCGGTGTCGAGGCGACCGCGCTGACGACGCTGGCAGAACTCGCCATAAGCAGCCATGTTGATGTCGTTGTCGACGGTGACCGGGACATCAAGGCGCCGGGAGAGCGTTCGGCCCAAGTCCAACCCGGTCCACTGCGGCACGAGGTCGCTTCGCACGATGCGACCATCGCCGTCGATGACGCCCGTCGTCGAGACCGCCAGGTGCAGCAACGGCCCCTTGTCCCCGCACGCATCTCGCAATGACTCGATCGCGCTCACGACGGTGTCGAGACGGGCTTCGGGTCGGTGCTGGTCGAGCCGAGAACTACGGGCGTCGAGGATCGTCCCGCCGAAAGTGGCCGCCACCAGGAGCATCGAGTCGACGAGGATGTCGGCCCCGATGACGATTCCGACGTCCTCACCCAACGACCACACCGAGGCAGGGCGCCCCAGACCGCCACCATCGGAGGTGCCACGGACCACCCATCCGGACGACTCGAGGTCATTGAGGATTGAGATGACGGTCGGACGTGACAACCCGGTGCCCTCGACGAGATCGGCCGCGCTCATGGCCTCTCCGGCACGCAGTTCGAGCAGGATGTCGTCGGCTCTCTCACTGCGTCGATCACGCTTCGCCACCGTCACCACTCCTTCTCCGCGACCAAGGTCACCGTGGGTCCATGCCCTCACGATCCTTGTAAAGGCATATTTCAAAACATGGTTTCAATTCTTGTTGGAAAGAGAATGGACCACCACGGCGAGTTGGTCAAGGGGTTTGTCGGAACTCGTCATCACGATGCCTTGCGGTGGCCCCTTCAGCGGCGGACAACCCAGTGCCACGGCATCATTGTGCTTCACTGACATTGCGCCTCGGTCTTTGGCAAAATCAATGCCGTGGCAGTCAGTGTTTTCGACATCTTCAAGGTGGGCATTGGCCCATCCAGTTCCCACACCGTCGGCCCGATGCGAGCCGCACAGATCTTCGTGACTGATCTGGCTCAATCACCGGTGTGGCCCGAGGTCACCCGGGTGTGCGCCGAACTCTTCGGTTCCCTGGGGGCGACCGGGCACGGACATGGCTCCGAGGCCGCCGTCCTGTTGGGCCTGGAAGGAGAAGACCCCGCCACCGTCAACACCGACCAGACCCCAGCTAGGGCCGCCACTATCGCCAACAGCGGCCGCATCACCCTCGATGCCATCCATGACGGCCGGGAGATTTCCTTCGACGTGACGACGGACCTCATCCTGCATCGCAACCGGTCCTTGCCCTTCCATCCCAACGGCATGACATTCACGGCGTGGTCGGGTCAGGAGGTCGTCGCCGAGCGCACCTTCTACTCCATCGGCGGTGGCTTCGTCGTCGAACACGGTGAGGACGAGCATCCCGCCATCGTCCGTGACTCGGCTCCGGTCCCCTACCCCTTCAAGACAGGCAAGGAACTGCTGGAACAGTGCTCTGATTACCGGATGAGCATCCCCGAGGTCACCATGGCCAATGAGATGACTGTCCGCGACGAGGAACACGTGCGCGGCGAACTCCTGGACATCTGGGCCGTCATGCACGCCTGCGTCGAGCGTGGTTGTTCCCGCTCCGGCGTTCTCCCAGGTGGACTGCACGTGCGTCGCCGCGCCATGAAGATGCACCGCGATCTCGCTACCCGGGAGCGCATCACCCCAGGCAAGCCAGAACCCTTCGGATCAGTCGACTGGCTGACGGTGTGGGCCTTGGCGGTCAATGAGGAAAACGCCGCGGGTGGTCGTATCGTCACCGCTCCCACCAATGGCGCAGCCGGCATCATCCCGTCCTGTCTGCACTTTGCGGTGAAGTTCCTCTCCCCCGGTTCCGACATTGACTCGGGTACTCCCGGCGTCAACACCGGTGACGACGACCTCATCGTCGACTTCCTGCTGGCTGCCGGGGCCATCGGCGAGATCTACCAGCAGTCGGCGTCCATCTCGGGAGCTGAAGTGGGCTGCCAGGGCGAGGTTGGCGTGGCATGTTCCATGGCGGCGGCCGGTCTGGCTCAGGTCATGGGCGGGACGCCTGCCCAGGTCTGCAACGCCGCCGAGATCGGTCTCGAGCACCACCTTGGTCTCACCTGTGATCCCGTCGGTGGCTTGGTTCAGATTCCGTGTATCGAGCGCAATGCCCTGGGTGCTATCAAGGCCGTGACGGCCGCCCGTCTGGCCATGGCAGGTGACGGCTCCCAGATCGTCAGCCTGGATCAGGTCATGAAGACGATGATGGAGACCGGGCGCGACATGAAGGTGAAATACAAGGAGACGGCACGGGGTGGCCTCGCGGTCAATATCGTCGAGTGCTGACGACTGCGCACATCAATTCTTGACGCGCATCCCTAAAATTGTCCAAGAGAAATGAAAATCTCCTAAGAAAACGCGATGCACCGTATCAATAGCTGGGGCACCGCAGTAGCGTGATGGCATCACCCAGCGCCTAGATTGAGCAAGGACGATCTGCCTGCTCAACCTGATGTCGTGCTCTGTTGGAGAGGAAGGACACGATGCCCAGCAGACGAAAGACAACAGTTGCGGCCGTAGCGGGGGTGTTGGTTATCAGTGCTGCACTAGCACCAAAGACCAACGCATCCCCGCCCCCGAGTGAGATGACACAGCCCGCGAGCACTCAGTTAATTGACGCCATGAAAAATGGCTTTCCCTATGTCGTTGATACAACCAACAGAACCATAACCATTGCAACTATCCACGGAGCCGTCACCTCCTACCCCAAGATGAGCCCGTCCATTGCAGCCACAGAACGAGCAGCGACAGACACCACACCGCCAGACGGCACATCCGAAAAATCACTCGCCGATCAGATATCGAATTTTCATGTAAATGAAATATCATCTCAATTCACCAAGAAGTCTCTAGAAAGCGGACTGATTGACGTAGAGAATAGTTACACCAACACAGCACACGAAAATGACTTCATCGCATACATGTACGAGCCTTCATTAGATAAGATCGTCGTCTACGCTGACCCGGACATCGCAAACCAAATAGCCGCCCAGCTACCATCTGACACACACCAAGTTTTTCCATCATCCGGAAGCCCAACCAAGGGCCGCCTAACGATGGGAACTCCCGTCAGAGGAGGCGGAAAGCTGAAGACATCAAAATTCAGCTGTACGTCTGGAATCGTGGCAACGAACACCAAGGGAACCAGAGGGGTTTTCACAGCGGCACACTGCTTCAACTTGAGACAACGAGTCCTGACCGGATCTGGCTCATACGCCGGAACCGTCACCCATTCGTACACCTACCCAAATGTCGATGCAGAATTCATTTCTGGATCAACATACTCCGCCAGCATCTTTACTGGAGGCAATCAATCAACAAAAACCAAACCGGTGCGCGGGGAATACTTTCCAACTGCCGGCGTTGGCAACCGCGTCTGTTTTGTAGGTATCACCAGCGGTGAAAACTGCGGAAACCAAGTTCATATGTACAATGCAAATACGTGTGGCTGGACACCAACAGGCAGCAAATGCGTTCGAAATGTCATTGCCCTTACAGGAGGAACTACATCGCGCCCCGGAGACTCCGGGGGAACGGTCTTCGCAAACTTCGGAAACACTGTCAAGGTCACAGGCATTGTCCAAGGACACAAGAATTCCACATTGCATGGACCGATGACATTCATAACAGATTGGCGCTCCATAAAATCATCATATAAAGCCAAGTTGGTGCTCGGATGAAGAATGAAAAGAACTGGACCATTCTCGCATGGGTTCTGGGAACGGTCGTCATGGTATTGTTTGTATTGTCCCTCTGGGGCCAAGTCAATGGAATTGGCTCATGCTTGGACAACGGCTCCAGTGAGGCTGTGAAATGTCAAAGAAAATAATGATCATCTTGATTGTCGAAGTCATCCTCTTGGCAGTGATGTGCTGGTGGTACGACGCCACGATCATTGCGGGGCTCAAGTGCAGGGGCCCGCTGTGGGAGCAGCCCTGACCCCCAGCTCGTAGCCCGATATGGGTGCGGCCCACCGGGCCGTGGGCCGCACCCACACGCAGGGTGGCCCACGGCTCAGCCCCGAGGTGCGCGAGCCGACAAGGCAAAACACTTCTTCCAGCCAGCCTCTTGCCACCATCGCGGGCAATGTCCCTTATGATCGACACCAGGTCCTCGCAATACCCGCGGGGATCCCGGCGGCACCCTTGGTCGTCGGATTTCCACAACGGATCGTCGGGCACGTACCTGCCCGTGGAAAGGATTAACGGTTATGGCAACCGTGCAGTACAAGGAGGCGACTCGGGTTTACCCGGGCACCGATCGCGCAGCCGTCAGCAAGCTCAACCTGGAGATCGGCGATGGTGAGTTCATGGTCCTCGTCGGGCCGTCTGGCTGTGGTAAGTCGACCTCCCTGCGAATGCTGGCCGGCCTCGAAGAGGTCAATGCCGGTTCCATCTGGATCGGAGACCGCGACGTCACCGATCTGCCCCCGAAGGACCGTGACATCGCCATGGTCTTCCAGAACTACGCCCTGTACCCCCACATGACCGTGGCCGACAACATGGGCTTCGCCCTCAAGATGCAGAACGTGCCGAAGGCTGAGCGTCAGCAGCGCGTTCTCGAGGCTGCCAAGCTCCTCGGTCTCGAGGACTTCCTCAACCGCAAGCCGAAGGCTCTCTCCGGTGGTCAGCGTCAGCGTGTCGCCATGGGTCGCGCCATCGTTCGTAACCCTCAGGTCTTCCTCATGGACGAGCCGCTGTCGAACCTCGACGCCAAGCTCCGTGTCCAGACCCGTACCCAGATCGCTGCCCTGCAGCAGCGCCTCGGTGTCACCACCGTCTACGTGACCCACGACCAGGTCGAGGCCATGACGATGGGCGACCGCGTTGCCGTCATGAAGGACGGCATCCTGCAGCAGGTCGACTCCCCGCTGGCCCTCTACGACACTCCTAAGAACCTCTTCGTCGCCGGCTTCATCGGCTCCCCTGCCATGAACCTCATGGAGGGCGACGTCGTTGATGGTGGCGTCAAGCTCGGTGACTACGTCGTTCCGGTTTCCCGCGAGGTCCTAGCCAAGGCCCCGAACGAGACCAAGCTCACCCTTGGCATCCGTCCAGAGGCCTTCACCCTCGCCAGCGAGGGCATCGGACTCGACGTTGCCGTCGTCGAGGAACTCGGCGCTGACGCCTACCTCTACGGCTCCCTCGTCGGTTCCGGCAAGGAAGCCTCGATCGAGGATGGTGAGGCCCACCAGGTCGTCGCTCGTATCTCGTCTCGTCGTCCTCCGCAGCGTGGCGAGCAGGTGCGCCTGGGTGTCGACCCGGCCGCCGTGCACGTCTTCAGCCAGGAGACCACTGAGCGCATCTCCTGATCCTCGGTTTCCGCAGACACGACGAGGCCCCCGGTTCTTCCGAGGGCCTCGTCGTGTTCTGTGTGGCCATGGGGGGCGTGCCCTGATTCTCGCCGTCGAACGCAGCGAACTCTTTCATCTCTGCTTGTGTGACACGGCCCCTCAGCGAGCTGCTGCGGCTATGTCCGAACGTCGATACAGCCTGTGCTTATTTCAATTTACATCACTTTGATAAGTCGCCTTATCAGCTACTTCATATATCAAAGGCGGCTACTCCAGTAAGCTGCTTGCAGCGGAAGGAGGAACCATGACAACTCAGCAGACGCTGTCTCTGGGGCAGATCGCCCGGCTGTGCCACGTCAAGCGCGCCGTGGCGACGATGTGGCTCAAGCGCCCTGTCGCCGGCGCCCCGTTTCCCTCCCCGTCCCCCACGGGCCGCTATGCAGCCGACGAGGTGCTCGACTGGCTGGAGCGGACCGGCCGGGGCAACAATCCCCAGCCCCGACTCGACCTCGCCCTCGAAACCACCTTCAACGCGGGCCGTGGCACGAAGGAAATGCAAGCCCTGACCGCGATGGTGGCTGCCCGGAGCATCGTCGACTGCCCGCTGGCGAGCATGGACACCGAGGATCTCCTCGATGCCGTCGAGGAGGCCGACCCCGACGATGACTGGCTCTGGTCGGAGGTCGAGGCGCTCGACGTCGAGAGGCTCTCTCATGAGGCTGACGCGCTAGTCGAGGCAGCCTGGACAACCTCCGACGCCCACGACCGGCTGGTGCAGGAGGTGACGCGTCGGACCGCGAACACACCCCGCCTCGCCGAAGACTTCGTCGCCCTGGTTAGCACAGCCGCCAAGGCCTTGCTGTCCCCGGGCGGGGAGCTCGTGGACGTTAACGGGACCGCCAACGACGTGCTGGTGAACCTGATGCGCGACGAGGACCTCCAGGATGTCGGGCTAGTCCTGCCCGGCGAGGGTGCCGGTCATCGGATGGCGCGACAGCGTCTGGCGGTGCGCCACCTCGTCGCGCGCACACCCTCGTTCGACGACGACTGGCAGCTAGCCGAAGGCAGCGTCATCCTCGCCCGCTTGGAGTCCGACGTGCACGCAGCACTAGATGACCTCGACCAGCTCTCGCTCCAACTCGCGCCGGGCACACGTGCCCTCGTGATTGGTCCAGCCCAGATCCTCGTCGACCCGCTGGGCAGCTCCACGAGCCGTCGCGACGCTGTCCTGCGTGACCACTTGGTGCGCGCTGTGGTGCGACTCCCCCAGGGTCTCTTGGCCGATGGGGCGCGGGGGCATCTGGCGTTGTGGCTGATGGATGGAACGGCGGATGCCCGCCCCTTCGTCGGTGACCTCAGTGGCACCCCGTTGAACAGCGCCTTACGCCAGCGGCTATTGGATGATCTGGTGGCTGTGGCCCAGCAAGACAGTCGCCGCTGCATCGAGTTGCTGCACCCGGTGGCACTCCCCTCCCTCCTAACGCGCTCCAGGTCGCTGGTAACGCTGGGCCAGACCGTGCCGGTGGGGCTGCCCAGTGCCCCCGGTGATGACGCGGCCAAAATCCAGCAACTGCTCACCAGGCTCACGGTTTCCGAGCCGAGTCCGATGGAGGGCATCACGGCGCGGGTGGCCACCGGCCGCACACCATCGTTGGTGGTGCTGGGTGAGCTGGCCCAGCAGCGGCTGGCGAAGGTGGTGTCCGGTACGCGCCTCAACGTCGAGGCGCTCCCCGAGGGGTCGTCCAGGCTGTGGACCGCTGCCGGGTTAGCCCGCCGCGCACCGCAACCCGTCGACATGCTGCAGCTGACCCGGCAGGCTCCCGAGGCGAAGGTGACCCAGCCTGGCGACGTGGTCTTCTGCTCGACCGGGAAGCCGGTCGCCCAGGTGGACGACGAAGGTAGCGCAGTCGTCGCTTATCCAGCGCGGGTACTCCGTCTCGATTCCCGTGCGCCCATCTCACCGCGGTCCGTCGCGGCCGTCATCAATGAGCTTCCTGCCGGGTGCGGTGCGTGGCGTACTTGGCAGGTCCCCATAGCCCGGGACCGCAGGGCTACCGACGACACGCTGGCTTTGCTGGAGCGGTGCGAGCGCCAGTTGCAGGACCGACAGAATGTGGTGGACGAGCTCCGCCGCGTGGTGATGCGTTGCGTGCCCTGTGGTGCAGTGACGCTCACCACGACCGAGAAGAAGGAGGGCCAGTGATGGCACCCAGGAAGAAACAGGACGCACTGTTACCCAGCACCGACAAGGAGCTGAAGGACACCCTGTGGAAGGCTGCCGACAAGCTGCGCGGCTCGATGGATGCTTCTCAGTACAAGGACGTGGTGCTGGGGCTGGTCTTCCTCAAGTACGTCTCGGATGCGTTCACGGCGCGGGCTAGCGCGCTGACCGCCGAGCTGACCGAGGAAGGCTATGACGCCGAGGCAATCGCCGAGACTCTGGAAGACCGTGACGAGTACACCGCCTCGAACGTCTTCTGGGTGGACGAGGATGCCCGCTGGCCCCATCTGGTGCAGATGGCGAAGGTGAACGATGTCAAGACGATCGGCCAGCGTCTCAACGAGGCGATGGACCTGTTGATGTCAGACAATCCGTCGTTGGCGGGCACGCTGCCGCGGGTCTTCAACAACTCCAGCGTCGACCAGCGTCGGCTGGCAGAACTGCTGGACCTGCTGAACTCGCTGCGGTTCAGCGGGCAGGGTGCTAGCCGGGCGCGGGATCTGCTGGGGGAGGTGTACGAGTATTTTCTGGCGAAGTTCGCCTTGTCGGAGGGACGCCGGGGTGGCGAGTTCTACACACCGGCCAGCGTTGTGCGCACCATCGTCGAGGTGTTGCAGCCCCGCGAAGGCCGGGTCTACGACCCGTGCTGTGGTTCGGGCGGCATGTTCGTGCAGGCGGAGAAGTTCCTGGCCGCGCACGATGACGACCCGATGAAGCTGTCGGTCTACGGGCAGGAGAACGTGGAGAGCACCTGGCGGATGGCGAAGATGAACCTCGCCATTCACGGCCTGAACGGCAACTTGGGGCCGCGCTGGGGCGATACCTTCTCGCTGGACCTGCACCAGGGCGTACAGATGGACTACGTCATGGCCAACCCGCCGTTCAACATCAAGGACTGGAACCGGGTGGAGTCGGACAGCCGCTGGACCTACGGCGTACCACCGGCTAAGAACGCGAACTACGCCTGGCTTCAGCACATCATCTCGAAGTTGAAGCCCACTGGCACGGCGGGCGTGGTGATGGCCAATGGGTCGATGACATCGAAGTCGGGCGGCGAAGGTGAGATCCGCGCCCAGCTGGTGGAAAACGACCTGGTGAGCTGCATGGTGGCGTTGCCCGAGAAGCTGTTTCGCTCCACCGGGATTCCGGTGTGCATCTGGTTCTTTGCCAAGGACAAGTCGGCCGGTCGGGGTGGTTCCGTGGACCGCCGTGGCGAGGTGCTGTTTATCGATGCGCGCAACTTAGGCCACATGGTTACCCGTGCCGAGCGCGCCTTCAGCGACGCCGACATCAAGCAGATCGCCGACGCCTACCACCTGTGGCGCGGCATGGAAGTGCTCGATCTGGGCACCAAGGACGCCACGGCGACCGAGTCTTCCTCCCCGGCTCCTGAGTCCGCCGAGGGGACGGGAACAGGTACTGAGCCTGTCGAGACCACTTTCCCGGACGGAGCCTACCGCGACATCCCGGGCTTCTACCGCTCGGTGAGCCTCGCCGAGATCAAGGAGGCCGGCTACGCGCTGACCCCGGGTCGTTATGTCGGCATGGCCGAGGCCGCGGCCGACGACGAGCCGCTCGACGAGAAGATCGCCCGCCTCACCGCCCAGCTCCAGGAAAAGTTCGCCGAGTCCGACCGCCTGCAAGCGGTTGTGCGTGAGCAACTGGGGAGGTTGTGATGGAGCGCGTCAGTCTCGCTGATCTAGCCACACCGGGCGGAATCGTTGGAGGCCCATTCGGGTCATCGCTTGTGGGCTCTGACTACGTCTCCAGCGGTGTTCCTGTCATACGGGGGTCCAACATGGGCGATCGCTTCGTAAGAGGTCCCTACACATACGTCACCGCAGAGAAAGTGGAGCGGGATCTAAGCAGAAACGTTGCACGGCCCGGAGATCTCGTTCTCACGCAGCGGGGCACTCTAGGACAGACCTCCCTCGCCGCAGGCCCGTTCGACACCTATGTCATTAGCCAGAGCCAGATGCGTGTCCGACTCGACCCCGAGAAGGCAGAGGCGCGGTTCGTGTACTACGCCGCTCAGACTTCGGATTTTATGAGCCAGATCGATCACTCCGCAGTTCGCACGGGCGTCCCCCATATCAACCTCGGAATTCTCGGAACGCTGGAAGTCCCGCTGCCTCCTCTCCCAGAGCAACAGGCAATCGCGGACGTCCTGGGCGCCCTAGACGACAAGATCGCCGCCAACCGCGCTCTTGTCTCGACCATGGAGGAGCTACTGCGTGCACAGTACCAGCACGAGATCCTCGATGCTGAGGCTCCTGACACGCCGATCTCAAAGATCCTGGACGTCAACCCGAAGCGCAAGATCACAAAATCAAAAGCGCCACAAATCACCATGCAGGACCTTCCCAGCCCCGGGATAGCAATCCCCAAGGCCACCTACGCCGAGCCCAACGGTGGTGTTCGATTCACCAATGGCGACACACTTCTCGCACGCATCACCCCCTGCCTCGAGAATGGCAAGACTGGATATGTAAGCAACCTTACCGACGGAGAAGTGGGATTTGGATCAACGGAATACATCGTACTGCGCTCGAAGGAAGGTTTTCCCCTCCCCCTGAGTTACTTCGTCGCCACCGAGAAGGCCTTCCGAGCAGAAGCAATCCAACGCATGGTGGGCAGCTCTGGTCGGCAGCGGCTAAAGGCCAACGATCTCACAGACTTCGCAATCAACATCACCCAGGACACGGCTGCACTAGCTGCGTTTGGTGATGCCGCGATCGCTGGGATTGAGCATGCGACTTCGCTGATCAATGAGTCCGCCACCCTCGCCGCTCTCCGCGACACCCTGCTCCCCGCTCTCATGGACGGAACGCTGCGCGTTAAGGATGCTGAGAAAGCTGCAGAGGACGCACTATGACCGCACCCCATAACCCGACCCTGACAACAACGCAATGGAAGGATTGAGCCCATGCGGATCACCCACATCACGGCCCACAACTGGCGCAACTTCAAAAACCTGGATTTCGACTTGAGTAATCGGCTCATCGTCGTGGGTCCCAATGCGGCTGGTAAGTCGAACCTGCTCGACCTGTTCCGCTTCCTCGCCGACATCTCTCGCCCAGGGGGTGGCCTGTCTGCCGCACTCACCGACCGGGGCGGGCTCTCGAACGCACGCTCCTTGTTCGCCCACAACAACGCCAAAGGCCAGCTGATAGTCGAGACAAGACTCGTCGACGACGACATCACTTGGACCTATCGACTCGCGGTTAAAGGCGAAGGCAGCGGTCGCAACCGCCCCATCGTCGCCGAGGAGACCGTCACCCGTAATGGCACAGTACTGCTCAGCCGCCCCGATGACGCCGACAAGGCGGATAAGGAGCGCCTGACCCAAACGCACCTGGAACAAATCTCTGCCAACCAAGCATTCCGCCCTGTAGCCGAGCACTTCGCGAAGGCGAACTACTTCCACCTGGTGCCGCAGTTGATTCGGCAGCCGCAGCCCATGAATACGGCCACCACTCGAGCCTTCGGCAGCACCATGATCGCCGACATGAATGGCACGCCCGAGAAGACAAGGAATGCATGGCTGGGCCGCATCCAGAAGGCTCTGGAGTCAACAGTCCCCGGATTCGAAAGCCTAAAACTCGAAGTGGACAAGTACGGGCAGCCACACCTAATCGCCGACTACCGCCACTGGCGGTCCCATCCCGTCGAGCAGAAGGAAGCAGACTTCTCCGACGGAACCCTCCGCCTGATAGGCCTGCTGTGGACGATCGTCAGTTCTCCCGCCACTGGTGGCGTGCTGCTGCTGGAAGAGCCCGAACTGTCCCTCAACAGTGCCATCGTCCGAAAGCTCGCGCCTCTTCTGGCCCTAGCCCAGCGGGACTCGAAGATGCAGGTCGTGATGTCCACACACGCCCCCGAACTACTCGACGACGAGGGCATTCGCCCCGAGGAAGTGTTGGTGTTGCAGGTGGGTAACGACGGCACTATCGCCACACCGCTCAGCGAGGTCGACGAGGCCATCGACCAAGTCGAGGCGGGTCTACCCCTCAGCGAAATCACCGCGGACCTGATCTCCCCCGGCGACATGTCCGGGCTCATGCGGGCAGCCCGAAAGTAGCCACCATGTACATCGTCGTCGAAGGCCCTTCCGACGGAGGCGCAGCACGCGCGGTCGTTGAACACGCGGGCCACCCCGTGACCCGGGTTCATGTCGCAGGTGGTAAGACCAAGCTGGACCCCAAGCTCGCTAAATACGCGCGCGCAGCCCGACGTGAACCGTGGGTTGTCTTCCGCGATACCGACACCAAATGCCCCGTGGCCCTGCGCCAGCAGCTCCTGCACGGGATCCCAGACAATCGGCTGTTCACCCTGAGGCTGGTCCACTGCATGACCGAGTCGTGGCTCATGGCGGACACCGAAGGATTCGCCCACTACTTCAAGGTCTCGCCAGACATAATCCCCCGGAACGTCGAGAACCCTAAGAAACACGCCAAGCACACTCTGCTGACACTATGCCTGCGCAGCAAGAGTCGTGACATCCGAGAAGAGGTGGCCCACGACTCCACCACTGCAGGCGAACTGTTCGTGCTGCACCTAAACGAGTTCGCGACCCACCACTGGGACGTCGAAGCCGCCGCCCAGAACTCCCCGTCACTACGCCGCGCCGTCGCAGCCCTCTCCTCTATGCCGAAAGGACCCAACCCATGATCCTGGAATCCGAGTGGGAGACCACCATGCTTGACTGGCTCGGTGAGCTCGGCTGGGAGCCGACCACCGGTTCCGCCGTCGAGGGCCGGCGGAAGGGCCTCGACGACCTGGTGCTGAGCGACGTCTTCCTGAACGCCCTGCACCGCCTCAACCCGGGGGTACCTGACACCTTCCTCGCCCAGGCGCAGGCCGAGATGCTTACCCCGAAGAGCCAAGATGCACTGGCCGAGAACAAGGCCTTCCACGCCCTGCTCGCGCACGGCTTCCACGGGCTCGCCTATGTCGACTCCTCGGGTGCCGAACAGACCCCCACCCTGCGCCTGGTCAGCCCCAACCCCGACGAGAACACCTTCCATGCGGTACAACAAGTCCGCATCGTGCACGGCCAAAACAGCCGTCGCTTCGACGTCGTCCTCTACGTCAACGGTCTGCCGCTGGCCGTCGTCGAGCTCAAGCAGGCCGGCGCAGCCAATGCCACCATCGCCAAGGCCCACGCCCAGATCGGAACCTACCTGGCAGAGTTCGGCACCGCCTTCCGTAGCGTGGTCACCACCGTCATCAGCGACGGGATCAGCGCTCAGTACGGCACGCCGTTCACCCCGCTGAACCACTACTCGCCGTGGAAGGTGGACGACTTCGGCACCCCCGTCGAGACCGGCCCTAACACCCCCGAGCTGGAGACCCTCACCTACGGCTTGTTCGACCTGCGCCGATTCCTCGACATGGTCCTCAACTTCACCGCATTCGACGAGGACTCCGGCCACATCACGAAGCGCATTGCCAAACCCCACCAGTACTTCGCCGTGCGCAAGGCCGTCGACTCCACCCTCAAGGCCATCGACTCCACCGGCAAGGCCGGCGTCGTCTGGCACACCCAGGGGTCCGGCAAGAGCATGGAAATGGAGCTCTACGCCAACCTGGTGATGACCCACCCCGAGCTACTCAACCCCACGATCGTCGTCATCACCGATCGCACTGAGCTCGACGGACAGCTGTTCGCCGGCTTCCGTCGCTCCACCCTGTTACCCGAGACGCCCGTGCAGGTCACCCGCCGGTCCGAGCTGCGCGAACGGCTCGCCAACACCGCTTCTGGCGGCATCTACTTCACCACCCTGCAAAAGTTCGGCCGCTCCGCAGCCGAACGTGACTCCGGCCTCGACCACCCCATGCTCACCGACCGGCGCAATGTCATCGTCATGGTCGACGAGGCCCACCGTAGCCACTACGACGACCTCGACGGCTACGCCCGACACCTCAAGGACGCCCTACCCAACGCCACCCTGATTGCCTTCACCGGCACCCCCATCAGCACCGCCGACCATGACACCCGCGCGGTCTTCGGCGAATACATTGACGTCTACGACCTCAGCCGAGCCGTCGACGACGGTGCCACCGTGCCCGTCTACTTCGAGCAACGGTTAATCAACGTCGGACTCACCCCCGACATGACCTCCGAGGACCTCGACCGCATCGCTGACGAGACCACCGAAGGCCTCGACGACGCCGAACGCAGCCGCATCGAGAAATCCGTGCTGGTCATCAACGCCATCTACGGCGCCCCCGAGCGCCTGCACGCCTTGGCCGCCGACATCGTCGCACACTGGGAGGCCCGACGCGCCACCGTCGAGCCCGCCCTACGCGACGGCGACTCCGCGACCACCCCGCACGGCAAGGCGATGATCGTCGGCGCAACCCGCGAGATTTGCGCAAACCTCTACACCGAGATCACTCGGCTGCGACCCGAGTGGCACAACGACGACATCACCAAGGGGCGCATCAAGGTCGTCTATTCCGGCAATGCCACCGACACGGAGCCGATCCGCAACCACGTGCGCCGCGACTCCGAAAACCAGGTAATTAAGAAACGCCTCACCGACGTCAATGATGAGGTCGAGCTGGTGATCGTCAAGGACATGATGCTTACCGGCTTCGACGCCCCGCCCCTGCACACCCTTTACCTCGACCGGCCGCTCAAGGGTGCCCTGCTCATGCAGACCCTCGCCCGGGTCAACCGCACCTTCCGCGGCAAACAAGACGGCCTGCTCGTCGGTTACGCACCCCTGGCCGAGAACCTGCGCGAGGCACTCGACGAGTACACCGAGACCGACAAGACCACCCGCCCCGTCGGTCGTGACGTCGACGAGGCCGCCGGGGCCACCCGCGACCTCCTCAATGCCCTTGACCGGCTACTGTCCGGCTACGACTGGATGGGCGTGCTCCGCTCCGGAACCAAAAGCGCCCGACGCGACGCCGTAGCCGGCGCAGTGGAGTACCTCCGCTCGCCCAGCACACCGGGTAACCGCGTCGACGACGGCGAGGAGACCCTGGCCGATCGTTACCGCAAACTGTCGGCCAGGCTCGCCCGCATGTGGGCGCTGTCCGCGGGCAGCCAGACCCTCGACGACAAGCGCATCGACGTCAATTTCTACGAGGAGGTGCGGGTCTGGATGGCCAAGTATGACGCCAAGGAACGCGAGGCCAACGGCCAGCCCGTCCCCGACGAAGTCCTGCGACTGCTGCGCGGTCTGGTCGCCGACGCCACTGTCAGCAGCGGCATCACCGACATCTATGAGGCCGCAGGCATCCCCAAGCCCAGCCTGCAGAACCTCACGCCGGCAATGGTGCAGCAGTTCAAGGATGCCACCAACCCGCACCTGGCTATCGAGGCCCTGCGCGATCTGCTCGTCGAGGAAGCCGACAAGGCCACCCGCAAGAACCTAGTGCGCAACCGCGACTTCAGCGAGCGCATCAACGAACTGATGCTGCGCTACACCAACCAGCAACTCACCTCGGCCCAGGTGATCAGCGAACTTGCCGAGCTAGCCAAGAGCATCAGCGAGGAGAACGCTCGCGGCGCGAAGTTCGACCCGCCGCTCAACCACGAGGAGATCGCCTTCTACGACGCGCTCGCCAATGACCCAGGAGCGTTGGAGACCATGGGCGACGATGTGCTGGCAGCCATGGCCCGCGATCTGCTCGCCATCGTGCGCAAGGACTCCCGCACCGACTGGACCAGGCGCGACGACGTACAGGCCAAGCTCCGCAGCTCGGTGAAACGCCTTTTGCGCCGGCACAAGTATCCGCCCAGCAAACAGCCCGAAGCGGTAAAACTGGTGCTCGAACAGATGGAGGCAATCGCACCGGATTTCCAAGCATGAGACTCGGAAAATATCTCAGCCCGACACAGCCGCGAACCGATACTGAATCCATGGAATGGCTTACCGTGGAGCGCGACGGGAGATTCCAGAAGTTTCTCGGAAAAAACATGAAACGTTATGACTGCACCGACGATGGCAGGCAGCTGGATTTCGCGCTCGCCGTCACATATCATTCACTGCACGACCTCGTCTGCAAATATGCGAATCATCAGCTTGCCATCAGCATGGCAGAGCTGGAGTGGTGCCGCTCAAAAAATGCCCCTATAGATCAACAGTATTACCTCCTTGAATCTGCCATCACGCGCCATTGTTGTGCGTGGGAATATCTCTTCCAGATGCTCACCTATATCCTGTCGCTCCAGGAAGAAGTCGCAGCAACCAAGGCGGACTACAACGCCATACTCGGCCTCTCTTCCTACGACGTGGAATTCATTCCAGGCCCCACCGGGACCAAGGTCCAATACACACCACGTGAGATACAACAGGCAGTCCGTGATATTCGACGCCGTCGCCAGGAGCTCGACTACGTACAGGTTGGAGCTCGAGCAGACAGGTTCTTCAGCAAGACCGACAAGAAGTTTGCGCGAGGAACATGGTTGGATGACGTCAAGCGCCTCGTTCGCGACTACCCTGTCCGCGAAGTCACGAAGATCCGGGATCAGATTATCCACCACCGGCCCCTTGGCAGCTCCTACCGAACAGGCTTGGGAGAGGCCCTCCCCGTCAACGGGATCACCTTCTCAAAACCAGCTGCCGAGGAGATCCCGGAGACCCTCAAGAAACTGCGCCAAGCCCAGAAACGCCTCTTCGAGGCGATAGGGATCGTAGTTCGCGAAACTTCCCGGTCAAACATTCCCAACATCAGAGAGAACGAAGGGGTGGAATACTGGATAGCTTTTTATCGGTGTCCTCGTTGCGGCAAGGATTCCCCCGAGCCCAACCGCAGCGAAGCCAAACCATTTCCACTCTTCTACTGCATGAACTGTAGTCTGTGGTCCCGACGCGAGGACGCAAAAGTCAAGCGCAAACTTTCCGTGTCGGAAATCTTATATTCGAGTCATTTGCGCGACTACTTGCCCCGCCTCAGGGAGTCAATCCAGTACATCCCACCCGAACTAAGAGATATCTTAGCTTCATCGCATCACACACAGTAAATGAAAGCTTCCTGCTTGTTTTCGTACCAGTGAACCTTACCGGCCGAGTCTCTCATCATCCGCTCGGATAATCGCAACGAATTCACTGCAGTTCGACGGCCAGGATGCGCTTCAGCGGAAGTTTCACGCGCCCCCTCACCAGCTGGTCGCCGTAGTCACGCAACGTCGTGTCTGGTCGGCAGCGCCAGGCGCAGCGGGTCCGTGAGCAGGTGGTAGTCCTGGCTCATGGGTATTTGCTCTTCGCCACCAGTTTGAAACCATGGCTACCGCGTCTCTCTTAGGAGCCAAAGCGACGCTTCATAATCCAGGGCGTAGGGCCGGTTCAGCCCGCCGTCACCCGTCCTTGCGCTCAACCTTGGAGACGGTGACGTCGATCTTCCCCGGGATGCGTCCGGAAGCGGTTATGGCCGTGGCAACCCGGTGACGAAGGTCCTGGGTGAGCCGCACGATAGGCACCGTCAGATCGACAGTGACCTCAATTCCCACGTCGGTATGCCCATCCTCCTCACTCACTCGGATTGCGCAGCGATCGTCGGATGTGCCGACCCGACGCCACCACGGCCGGACAAGCCGAGTCACTCCCGGGGTGTTAAGCACGGTGATGACGATGACCCCTTCCAGATCATCACTGGTGTCGTCGCCCGTCAGGACAGTCCCGGAGACGACAACGTCATTTTCAAGATCAGGCATGGATATCCCCCACACTGATGTCAATGGCTTCCGGACGTCCGCCCAGCTGCCGATACATTTCCGACGACACCCTCTGACGCACCTGATCGGCACACTCTGGGATACGAACACCGTGCGCAACCGACAGATCAATGCGCAATCTCAACGGGGCATGAGGCACCGAGAAACGAACTCGGCTCAACCTGCCATCCTCGCAATCAGCCAGGGTCTCGCGCACGATGGTGGTCAGCACGGTCTCTCTGACCTCGATGTCGCCATCGTCGTCACTGACGATGCAATGACGCGGCGAGAGATCAGCGCTGTAGGACCTCCACACCGACGACAGCTTCGGTGGATCAACGACTACCTTGGTCTTGGCATCCTCGGCAACCGCGTCGTCACGCAGTTGACCGGCACGAACGGCCACGGTGCGCACCGCCTGGCAGGCTGGGCACTCGACCTCGTGCTCGGTGGGAGGCTGTGTCGCGTTGTCCCAGACGTGGTTCATGTCCGCGCCACACGCGAGATTCACCTCCATGGTTCCATCTCCTCCGCAATGGTGGCCCTCGCCCGGGCCAAACGGCCACGGACGGTGGACACCGGTAATTCTTCAATCTCAGCAATCTCGGCGTATCCGAGACCGTCGATCTGAGCCATGACCCAGATACGCCTCTGGTTGTCCGGCAGCCGGACAACACTCTTCCTCAACGCCTTCATCGCGGCATCCCTGGTGTGTGCCCTTGCTGGGTCCTGAAGGGTGTCGATCCTCACCGGAACTTCTTCCGGTGCCACCGGATCGGTTGCGCGTCGCCCGGCGGTCCGGATGACTTCCCGGCAACGATTCCGAGCAATGGTGTACATCCACGCCCTGAACCGGGACCTATCGTCGAGATCGGGCAGCTTCTGCCAGGCGGTCAGCAAAACGTCCTGGACGACGTCCTCCGCGTCAATCGTGGCCGGCAAGTGGTTGTGACAGAACCTCAGGAGCGGCCCGCCCCATGACTCAACAACGCGAGCGTATGCCGCAGCATCTCCGTCCTGAGCAGCACTTATGTCTGCAAAAACGATCTCGTCGCCGTCGTCACCTTCGACCCCTCTGACCATGGATTCGACGCTAGCAGCGGTCGAGGACAACTACTGAGTCCTCGACCGCTAGCGCGCAGCTCAGGCGAGCACCTTTCCGTCACGAGTCCGAGGCTTGGTCCGTTCGGACTTCTCGTTGAGAAAGGTGGGCTTGGGCATCGGATTGGCGGGCAGGCTGTCCCCGGACTCGTCGACATTGGACACTTCAGTCACGCCGACGTGGCTCACGCCCATTCCGGTCACGTGCGCCCCCGTCCGCAACTTCACCCCGAAGCGCACCAACGTGGCATCCAGGGTGGTCTCGACGTCGTGAGCGACCTCGGACTCCAGCCAATTGACGAGCTTTCGCACGTCAGCACGGTCGTCAAGGTCGATCTGGACCATCATCTCGGGAGCAACACGGGCTCCGAAGAACCTGACATTGGCGCTGCTGACTCCGGGGAAATCCTCGATCTGTTCCTCGATGGCCCGTCCCAGGGCATCGGTGGACAGGACCGTGGATCCATGGTCCGTCTCGTGGCTGATGCCGTAGCTGTGAGCGCGATTGCTTGACGAGAACTGCCGAAGCAGCCAGGTCAACCCAATCGCCGTAGCCAGGACGCCCACGAGGAGCAGGGCCCAGGAGGCGTAGTCCGTGCGCCATGCCTGTGGCACGTCGGCAATGGGCGCGTCGGGTTCAGGTTGCCACCATCCCCACGACGAGGCGATGCTGAACCGCACCAGCATGAACCACGCGACCACCAGCAACAAGATGATCCCGACGACGGCAAGTCGTGTTCTGTTTGCGCGGCCCCTCATCGCAACCTCACTTTCACGCTCGGGGACTGTTCCAGGTCGAGCGAGTTGACGCGATCAGCAATCCTCCTGGTGAGCTGTTCCCGAATCACCTCAGGCTCATTGACGTCGGTCTCGACGTCAATGACGAGCGTGTTGCCGCGACGCTTCACCGACGAGGTTGCGACCCCGTCCTCCCCGTCAAGCCAGCGAGAAAGCCAGCCCGTCAGGTCGGAGTTGTCCATGACGATCTCTCGATTGTCGGGGGCGCCTTCAGCCGCCTTGAGGAAGACACCAGAGGTGCGTCCCGGTGTGAATGCCCAGATCACCAACACCAAGGCAATGACGCCGATGACGATGGCAACCGTCAGCGCGGTGTCGTTGAGCCACGAGGCGGTGGTCATGTGACCACGGCCCCAGTCCAACCACTGTGGCAAGGATCCGTGCTGGAGCCGGTGGACGGCAGCGATGATGGACACCACTCCTGCCACCATCAGCAGGACACCCAGGATCGTCACCGGAATCGTCCGGGAGGGACGACGAACGAGTGGCGGAGACATGTATCGATGACTCATCTCAGTTCAACTCCCTCGTCGTCGATGCCTTGTTGACAACTCGGCTCACCAGAATGTCGATGGTGCCGATCTCAATCCCGGACAGTGTCGGAACCTGCTCGGTCAAACGGGCTCTCAGGTCGTCACACCGAGCCTGGATGGGGGCGGGATAGCTGATGGCAACCTCCACCTCGAGATCAGCAGTACGGCCAGTGAGAACCGCACTCACCTTCGGGCCTCGGTCGAAGTCGGCACGCGACCCCGATCCGAACATCGACGAGGTGGGCGCCCCAAAACCCGCGCTCTGGGCCGCCACGCGGGCCGCCACTTTCTCGACAACCGCGGTGGACACCGTCAAGGTTCCGCGGCTGGCCTTCTCACGGTTGTGGACCGCCAGCGACGGCACCGAACGTACGCGTGTGGTGCCGGCAGACATCAACGGTTCCGCTGACTTGGCTTGCCGAAGATGTCGTGCACGTCAAGCTGACCGTCAATGATCCTCCCCGTGATCAGCCCGAGCAGACCCAGCACCAGCACGACGATGGCCTGCCACACGCCAACGCAGACCGCGACGACACCCAGCAACAGACCGACGAGTGCTCCGATGCGCGATGCATTCATACTGTGACCTTTCAGGAAAGCTCGGTGTTCTTACGCTGGGGGGCAACCTGGGCCGGTTGGTCGTCGTCGTCCTCGTCGTCGCCCTGGATGTACACATCGGTGACCTGGACGTTGACCTCGACAACCTCGAGGCCAGTGCCGTACTCGACAGCGTCAATGATGGTCTCGCGGAGCTTGTTGGCGACCTCGACGACCGAGTAGCCGTAATCGATGACGACGGAGAGGTCGATGGCGCATTGGCGCTCGCCCTTCTCGACCTGGACGCCATTGGAGACGTTGGTGGTGGAACCCGGGATGCGGTCAGTGATGGAGCTCAGCATGCGACGTCCGGTGGAGCCCATGGCGTGAATGCCAGGAACCTCACGGCACGCGATACCAGCGATCTTCTGGACGACCTGCTCAGCAATGAGGGTCGAGCCGTGGTCAGTGTGCAGCGGTGACGGGGCCAAGGACTCCTTGGTGGTGTCCGGCAGATTCTCGGTCTTGGTCTCGTCATTTTTTGCGGAAGCAGTCTTGTTGTCAGCCATGTCGGCTCATCTCCATTCGATCTGTGGCGACTTTCACATGTTCGGATGCTCGGCGAGCCGAATCGTCACGTTGAATCCGAGAATTGGGCAAAAAGAATTTCCTGAGCGTCCTCGGCTACCCTCGAAACCACCCGATGACAGGAGGGACCATGCCGACGTCCACCACCATGCAGGGACTGACGACCGGGCTGTGTTCGGATCACGCCCACTCCGGCGTCACCCCGCCCGCCGTCCTCTCCTCGAACTACTTCTACGACACCTTCGGGGAGCGCCCAACCTTCGACTATGGTCGCGGGGGCAACCCCACCCGGGCCCTGCTCGCCGACGCCCTCACGACGCTGGAGGGTGGCACGGGGGCTGTCGTCACCTCGTCGGGAATGTCGGCCATCATGTTGGTTCTGCAGGCCTTCGTGCCGATTGGAGGGCACGTCATAGCGCCACACGACTGCTACGGCGGAACCTGGCGCATCCTCGACACCTGGGCCACTGTCGGACGCCTGACGGTCGACTGGGTCGATGAGACCGATCTCGACGCGCTGCGCCCCGCCCTGGAATCCCCCACTGACCTACTCCTGGTGGAGACCCCATCCAACCCGATGCTACGCATCACCGACATCGCTGCCGCAGCCGACCTGGCTCATTCCTCGAACGGCGAGCGCACCGTCGTGGCCGTCGACAACACCTTCTGCTCGCCGATGCTGCAGCAGCCACTGGGCCTCGGAGCAGACCTCGTCATCGCTTCCGACACCAAGTTTCTCAACGGCCACTCCGATGTCATCGGCGGCTCCGTCGTCGCCGCTGTCCAGGAGGACGTCGACCTGATGGCCTTCCACGCCAACATGATGGGGTTGACGGCCTCTCCTCTGGATTCCTGGCTGACGCTGCGTGGCCTGCGCACCCTCGGTGTGAGGATGAAGGCCCACTGTGCCAACGCTGCCCGGATGGTCGAAATCCTCTCGTCCCACGGCGCCGTCGTAGCGGTGCACTGGCCCGGGCTGGCCGATCATCCCGGTCATGACCTGGCCGCACGTCAGCAGAAGGACTTCGGATCCCTGCTCAGCTTCGAGCTGGCCGGCGGGCTACCCGCTGTCAAGGCCTTCATGACCGGACTGGAGGGGTTCATCCTCGCCGAGTCCCTGGGAGGTGTGGAATCCCTGGTCTGCCATCCTGCGACGATGACCCATGCGGCCATGAGTCAGGAGGCCCGGGATGCCGCTGGGGTCAATGACTCCATGATCCGGATGAGTCCGGGAATCGACCCCGTCGAAGACCTCGCCACCTGCTTGTCCGAGGCTCTCGACAGGGCCGCTGCCGTCTGAGTTCTCGAGGGCTCAATGACGTGCTGACCAGGCCCATGCCCATGCGCGGGTCATGTGGGTGGCACACTGTCACCCGTGACCCGTTTCCTCAGCGCGAAGCCCGACTCCCGCCTGCTTCCGTTGCCGTGGAGCACACCGCTGGCACAGTGGCCGCAAGAGCTCCTGGTCGCGCTGCCCCGAGGCATCTCCCGTCACGTGGTGCGATTCATCACCGTTGGTGACGACGTCTACGCCGCCAAGGAGGTCGTCGAGAACCTGGCGATCCACGAATACCGGTTGCTGCACGACCTCATGCGTCTGGACACCCCCTCCGTCGAGCCCATCGGCGTCATCACCGACCGCTACCGCGCCGACGGAGAGCCCCTCGAACCGATCATCCTCACCCGACATCTGCAGTTCTCGCTGCCGTACCGGTCCCTCTTCCACTCCGGGGTGCGTCAGGAGACCGTCATGCGACTGCTTGACGCCCTCGTCGTCCTCTTGGTACGATTACACCTGGTCGGATTCTTGTGGGGAGACATCTCGCTGTCGAACGTGCTGTTCCGACGTGATGCCGAGGCCTTCGCCGCCTATCTGGTCGACGCCGAGACCGGCGAACTCCATGACCGCCTCACCACCGGACAGCGGGAACACGACCTGCAGATCGCCCGCACCAACCTCTACGGCGAATTCCTCGACCTGGAGGAGGGCGACATGCTCGACGCCGCCCTCGATCCGCTTGGCCTGGTGACGATCATCGAGGACCGCTACCACGACCTGTGGGACGAGCTCACCGCAGCTGAAGAGTTCGCCGGAGGTGACTATTCCCAGGTCGAGTCGCGGGTGCGTCGTCTCAATGCACTGGGCTTCGACGTCGCTGAGCTGGACATCCAGACCTCGCCGGACGGCCAGCGACTACGCATCCAGCCCAAGGTTGTCGATGCAGGGCACCATCAGCGTCGTCTGCTGCTTCTGACAGGCCTGGATACCGAGGAGTTCCAGGCGCGACGCCTCCTCAATGACCTCGACACCTTCCGGGCCCGCAATGGGCTGCAGGGAGTCGACGAGGCGGTGGCTGCCCATCGCTGGCTCACCGAGTGCTTCGAGCCTGTCGTCCAGCAGATTCCCCCGGAATTGTCCCGCAAGCGCGAGCTCGCGCAGTTCTACCACGAGGTGCTCGACTATCGCTGGTACGAGTCCCAGCGCCAGCAACGCGAGGTTCCTCACATCGAGGCTGCCCAAGGATACGTTCACGACATCCTGGCCCAGCTTCCTGACGAGGCCATGAGTGCCGAGTCAGTGGTGTCCGTCGATGGGTCGCAACCTCGTAACGGCCACGAGCTGGTCAACGTGTATGACCCGTCTCTGGGATACGTCGAGGATGAGGAGGACGATGCCCCCTACGACCCTTGGGAGGCCAATACCGAGTCCGTCGACGTGGAATCGGCCTCTCGTCTCGACATCGACGCCTTGCGCGCCCGTATGGAGGGCTAGAGACCCTCGTCACTGCGAGGAGGTCGGGGGCGTGGTCAGGGTGAACGATCCACCGTCGAAAGGTCCCCACTGTGTGGGAGCTGCTGCCGGCGAGGGACCGGCCTCAGGCTTCGTCCTGGACTCCTCGACGTCCTCGTCGGGACGCGATCCGGGGACGACCGGCTTGATGGATTCACCCATCGCGGCCTCCAGGGCCCGGGAGATGGGGCTGGACGACGGCTTGTGCTTGCGAATCTCGGCCATGCGGCCATGGTAGGCGATGTGTCGGGGTACACCGGTAGCCTTGAGGCGTGACGTTCAAGCTCTACAACACCGCTACCCATGGCATCGAGACCTTCGAACCCCTCCACAAGGGTCAGGTGTCGATCTACCACTGTGGCATGACGGTGCAGTCCAGTCCGCACCTGGGCCACATCCGCAAGGAGGTCGTCTTTGACGTCCTGCGGCGCTGGTTGGAGTGTTCTGGCTACCAGGTGACCGTCGTTGCCAACGTCACCGATATTGACGACAAGATCCTCGCCAAGTCCGCTGCCGCCGGTGTGCCGTGGTGGGCTCACGCCTACCACTACGAGAACGAGCTGCACGCGGCCTACAAGGCCCTGGGATGCCGTCCGCCGACCTACGAGCCGCGCGCCACCGGACACATCCCGGAGATGATCGAACTCGTCGAGACGCTGATCGAACAGGGCCACGCCTACCCCGCCCCCGACGGCTCCGGTGACGTGTACTTCGACGTCCGGTCCTGGCCGCGATACGGGGAGCTGTCCGGGATGCGCGTCGACGAGATGGTCCCGGTCGAGGACTCCGACCCGCGTGGCAAGCGCGACCCGCGCGACTTCGCGTTGTGGAAGGGGCACAAGGACGACGAGCCGGAGACGGCGTCCTGGCCCTCCCCGTGGGGGCGCGGTCGACCCGGTTGGCACCTCGAGTGCTCTGCCATGTCCGGGAAGTACCTGGGTGATGCCTTCGACATCCATGGCGGTGGCATCGACCTGCGTTTCCCCCACCACGAGAACGAGCTGGCCCAGTCAGCGGCAGCCGGGCGTCCCTTCGCCCACTACTGGATGCACAACGCGTGGGTGACGATGTCCGGGGAGAAGATGAGCAAGTCCTTGGGCAACACCGCTCAGGTGACCGAGGTCACCAAGACCTACGGCCCGCGAGCCGTGAGGTACTTCCTACTCGCCCCGCACTACCGTTCCATGATCGAGTTCAGCCCCTCCGACGAGACCGCCAAGGGCTCCCTTGACGAGGCCACCAAGGCCATCGAACGCATCGATTCCTTCCTTGACCGCGCCCACGTCCTCGTCGGCGAGGAGGTCGCGGCGTCGAAGGAGCTGCCGGAAGCCTTCGTCACGGCGATGGACGATGACTTGGGTACTCCGCAGGCGGTTGCAGCCCTCTTCAGCGAAATCACCGAGGGCAACAAGTCCGTCTCTGCCCACGACGTCGACGCCACCCGTGAGCACATAGCTCGGGTACGTGCCATGCTCGCGGTCTTCGGGCTCGATCCGCAGGCCCCGGAATGGGCGGATACCGCCGGGAACGAGGCCCGCCTCGAACCAGTCGTCGACGGCTTGGTCCAGGCCATGCTTGATCAGCGTGCCGAGGCCCGTTCCCGCAAGGACTGGGCGACTGCCGACGCGATTCGTGACACCTTGACCAACCTCGGACTGACGATCGAGGACACCCCCACCGGCGCCCACTGGTCGCTGAGCTGACGAGGAGACCGACATGGCAGGAAATTCCAAGCGCCGCGGCGCAGGACACAAGGGCAAGAGTTCCGCTTCCGGGTCCGGTGGCCGAGGTCGCAGGGGCCTCAAGGGCCGCGGACCCACCCCCAAGGCCGAGGATCGCACTTACCACAAGGCGTACAAGGCCAAGCAGGAGAAGCTGGCTCGCGGCGGCAACCGCAAGCCAGCCGAGAAGCAGGCTAAGGGTGCCGGCCCGGAGTGGGTGATCGGTCGTAATCCGGTGTTGGAGGCCCTGCACGCCGGTCTTCCGGTGCGCACCGCCTACGTCGCGGAAGGAGCCGAGCACGACTCCCGGCTGCGAGAGATCCTCTCCTTCGCCGCTGACAACGGCATCGTGTTGATGCAGGCCACTCGTGGTGAGCTCGACCGCATGACGGGTGGGTCCAATCACCAGGGTGTGGCCCTGCGCCTTCCCGAGTACGAGTACGCCACGGTCGACGACATCATCGATGCCGGCGCCCAGGCCTATCGCGGCGGTCTCGTCGTGGCACTGGACAAGATCACCGATCCACGCAACCTGGGAGCGATCATCCGCTCGGCTGCCGCTTTCGGCGCCCAGGGCGTGCTCATCCCGTCTCGCCGCTCGGCCTCGATGACCGCTGCGGCGTGGAAGACCTCCGCCGGGGCTGCCGCACGCATCCCGGTGGCGATGGCGTCGAACCTCAACCAGGCCCTCGGCAAGTTCGCCGAGGCCGGCTGGATGATCGTCGGGCTGGCTGGCGAGGCCGACTCCGACATCGCTGCCGCTCCCGGTCTGGATGGTCCACTGGTGCTCGTCGTCGGTTCCGAGGGTGAGGGCTTGGCCCGTCTCACCCGGCAGTCCTGTGACGTGCTGACGTCGATCCCGATCAGTAGTGACGTCGAGTCCCTCAACGCCTCGGTGGCAGCATCGATCGCGCTGTACGAGGCGTCGAGGGTGCGCGGCAACGCATCGGAGGGCTGAGGCCTGCCCCTGACGGCCCCAGGAGACACGTCAATTTGAGGACGGGTAGATTCGTGCTCACCATCCCGTCATGACAGGAGCCATCCGTGAGTGAGCCCAGTGCCGTCGATCCCACCGCCCGCGACATCGCTGAAAAGCTGGCCCCGGCCTACCGCACCATGCTCGACGCGATCGCACAGGTTGAGCCCCGGATTGCGGAAGCCACCCGAGCCGAACTGACCGATCAGCGTCATTCCCTCAAGCTCATCGCCTCCGAGAACTACGCCTCCCTGCCGGTCCTGGCGACCATGGGCACCTGGTTCTCCGACAAGTACGCCGAGGGTACAGCCGGGCACCGTTTCTATGCCGGTTGCCAGAACGTCGACACCGTCGAGACGATTGCTGCCGAGCATGCCTGCGCCCTCTTCGGCGCCGAGCACGCCTATGTGCAGCCGCACTCCGGTATTGACGCCAACCTCACCGCCTACTGGACGATCCTCGCCCATCACGTCGAGACCCCCGCCCTTGAGGAGTTCGGCGCTCGCACCGTCAACGACCTCACCCAGGACGACTGGGACGCTCTGCGCCACCGCTTCAATGACCAGCGCGCCATTGGCATGGGCCTGGACACCGGCGGCCACCTCACCCACGGCTTCCGTCCGAACATCTCCGGCAAGATGTTCGACCAACGTTCCTATGGCACTGACCCGCAGACCGGTCTGCTCGACTACGACAAGGTCGCTGAGTTGGCCCGCGAGTTCAAGCCCCTGGTCATTGTCGCCGGATACTCCGCCTACCCGCGTCGGGTGAACTTCGCGAAGATGCGTGAGATCGCCAACGAGGTCGGAGCCGTGCTCATGGTCGACATGGCTCACTTCGCCGGCCTGGTGGCCGGCAAGGTCTTCACCGGGGACGAGAATCCGGTCCCCCACGCCCAGGTGGTGACGACGACGACCCACAAGTCGCTGCGCGGCCCGCGTGGTGGCATGGTACTGACGACCAAGGAGTACACCGACGACGTCAACCGTGGTTGCCCCATGGTCCTCGGCGGCCCGCTGTCCCATGTCATGGCTGCCAAGGCCGTCGCCCTGGCCGAGGCCCGCACCCAGGCCTTCCGCGACTATGCCCAGCGCGTCGCGGACAACTCCAAGGCCCTGGCCGAGGGACTCATGAAGCGCGGCGTCACGCTCATCACCAACGGCACCGACAATCACATCAATCTGCTCGACGTCAGCACGAGCTTCGGATTGACCGGTCGTCAGGCCGAGGCAGCCCTGCTGGATTCCGGCGTCGTGACCAACCGCAATTCCATCCCAGCCGACCCGAACGGTGCCTGGTACACCTCTGGGGTACGTATCGGCACCCCGGCGTTGACCTCGCGCGGATTCGGCGCTGACGAGTTCGACCACGTTGCCGAGCTCATCGTCACGGCTCTGAAGGCCACCACCCCGGTGACGGCATCCAGCGGTGAGCCGGGCAAGGCCAAGTACGAGATTGTCGACGGCGTGGCCCAGAAGGTCCATGACGCCGCGGACGAGCTGCTCGGGAACTTCCCGCTCTACCCGGGACTGGATCTGGCCTGAGGGCTGTGACGTCCTCGTGCTGGAATCCTTGTGGCGCAATTCTCGCACGCCTTAATTTCCACACACTGTGATATCGATCCCTCGACGGTCCGTGTTCCCCGAGACAGAACATGGACCGTCGAGTTCTCGTCGGTGCCTTTTCCCATTCGACGACACGATCCCGATCTTGCGATTTCGATCATGTGAATCCATGGAGACCAGAAGGGCCACCTAGCCAGACCATTGAACCTGGCACCACAGTCACGGTTGGAACACCGCGTGAAAAATCACGGCGGGTGGCAAACCAGGTGGGTCTCCCTGGCCTTGCTCGTCGTCGTCCCTCATCATCGTCGTGCGGAATATCACGAAGGAGCCGGGCCACTGTACCCTTCTCCTGTCCGCCCTCGTGGCAAAAGCGACAGTCATAGGCTGGTATTCCGTGCGAGACGATGTGTTGTCTGACAACGCCGTCAAGAACTCCCCAGGGGTTTGAATCATGCGTACTCACATCCTCTACACCGGGGGAACTCTCGGCATGGTCTCCACCCCAGACGGACTGGCACCTGGGGCCGACCTGACGGGATGGCTCGGTCAGCTGCTCTCGGGCACAGAACTCGCGGGAACGTTCGAGACCCTGAGCTTTGAGCACCTCATTGACTCTGCCAATGCCACGCCGGACGACTGGCGTCGGATTGTTGACGATCTGTGGGAGCATCAGGAGGACGCCGACTCCTTCGTGGTCCTGCACGGAACCGACACCCTCGCCTACACCTCAGCCGCGCTGTCCTACGCCCTCACCAATTTCGGCAAGCCGGTCGTCGTCACGGGGGCGCAGTACTCGCTGGGGGTCGTCGGAACCGATGCTGCCCCCAATGTCACCGGCGCCCTGCGCGCTGTCACCAGCGGACGTCTCGACGGTGTCGCGGTCTTCTTCGGCCACAAACTGCTGCGCGGAAACCGTGTCACCAAGCTGTCCTCCTGGGCCTACAACGGATTCGACTCCCCCGCTGTGCCCCAACTGGCCCGCACCGGTGCACCGTGGCAATGGGTCGAGAACGACTCGACCGGCTGCGGCTGGCTGGATCCGAAGCCGTACCGACGCCACGACGTCCTTGTCGTCGATCTCTCCCCGGGAATCAGCGCGGCACGGTTGCGCGCCGTCCTTGACCCGTTGCCCGAGGCCGTCATCCTACGAGCCTTCGGCGTCGGGAACATCCCCAGCGACGAGCCGGGCCTGGTCGACGCCATCCTCGACGTCATCAATGCCGGGACCCCCGTCGTCGTCGCCTCCCAATGCATGCAGGCCGATGTTCTGCTGGGCCGATACCAATCGAGCCATGCTTTGACGGCAGGGGGAGCCATCAGCGCCCATGACATGACCCTTGAGGCCCTTTACGCCAAGCTCGTGTTCCTGCTGTCCCAGGGCCTGCGCGGCAAGGAGTTGGGACGATGGATCGAGACGGATGTCGCCGGGGAGATCAGCATCTGAGTGCCGCACTTTCCCACCGGCACCACGGATGACTGCACGTTCGTCACGAATTGCTGTGAAGTTTCCCGATACGGCTGGCTACTGCCCCCAGATGTGAATAATCATGGATGCATCACAGGTGGTCACGGGGCACTGTCGCCCCTCCACCACCACACCCAGACCGACTGACGAGGTGGGCTCGTCATCTACGCGAGGAGAGGTACTGATGGTCAACAAGAAGGTTCTGGTCTGCTGCGGCACCGGCATCGCCACCTCCGTCCAGGTGGCCAACAAGCTGCAGCGAATGCTGCGCGATCGTGGGGTGGCCGCGACGATGAAGGAGTGCAAGACGGCCAACGTCCCCGCTCAGGTGGAGACCTTCCAGCCGGACGCCATCGTCGCCACCACCGCCATCCCCCTTCCTGACGAGGAGATCAAGGTCTACCGGGGCACCCCGCTGCTGACTGGCGTAGGCGCCGATGAGCTCGCCGACCAGATCGCTGACGACCTCAAGGCGTGAGCCATCGATTCCTGCGTTGATGTCCACACGCGACGGCGGGACAGGCATGGCACCTCCCCATCCGTTTCCTGCCAGATCATCATGAAGGTCTGCACATAAGTGCATTGACCGTCCATTAATGGTTGGTCTTCCTCACTGTGAGGCAGGATCATCCTGTCAGACACCCGGCGGTTGAGGCATTGACGCCTCACTGCTGCGTCCACCCATCACGACAGGTGGAGCGAGGTTCGCTCACCTCTGATCAAGGGAGTCACATGATGGCCAACAAAAAGGTTCTGGTCTGCTGCGGCACCGGCATCGCGACCTCGGTCCAAGTGGCCAACAAGCTCGAGAAGATGCTGGAGGAGCGCGGGATCAACGCTGTCATGAAGGAGTGCAAGGCCATGGAGGTGCCTGCTCAGACGGCATCATTCCATCCGGATGCCATCGTTTCGACGACGATGGTCAAGTCTCCTGACGAAGGCATCAAGGTCTTCAAGGGGGTTGCCTTCCTCACCGGAGTCGGCGCCGACAAGCTCGCTGACGACATTGCCGCCTACCTCAAGGGCTGAGCGCGCACCGACCATACTGACGGAATCCTCGCTGCCCACGACGGTCGAGGATTCACCTGGCAGAAGGAATCCCCCACCATGGACCACGTCACAACTGTTATTCAATACTTCTTGGGCCTGGGTGCCAGCGTTGTCCTTCCCATCATCATCTTTCTGTTGAGCATGTTCTTCAGGATGAAGATCGGCAAGGCCATCCGAGCTGCTCTGACCATCGGCATTGGATTCATCGGCATCAACTTGGTCATCGGCCTACTCACCAAGAGCCTCGGCCCGGCTGCCGAGGCAATGGTGCGCAACACTGGCCTCGACCTCCCCATCATCGACGCCGGCTGGCCGGTTGCCGCTGCCATTTCCTTCGGAACGGCAAAGATCGTCCCGTGGATCTTCATCATCGGAATTGCCATCAACCTCGTCATGATCGCGTTGAAGTGGACGACCACCCTCAACGTCGACATGTGGAACTTCTGGCACTTCATCTTCTCCGCGGCGTTCGTCTACATGGTGACGCGGAACTTCTGGCTAGGACTCGCTGCAGGTCTTGTTACCCTCGTTGTCGTCCTCAAGCTTGCTGACATCGTCGCCCCTGTCATCCAGGATTACTACAAGATCCCAGGTGTCACGACGGCCCACACGGACACCGTGTCCTGGGCGCCGGTGGGCTGGACCATCAACAAGATGCTCGACCACGTCCCCGGGTTCAAGAACAACAGGATGACCCCCGAGCACATCCAGGAAAAGTACGGTTCTTGGGCTGAGCCCATGGTCATGGGTACCCTGCTCGGCCTCGTCATCGGCGTCCTCGCGTACTATCCGCAGTTCAACGGCGCATGGGGAACTGCCATCAAGGACATCCTCACGGTGTCGATCTCCATGGGCGCCGTCATGCTCTTGCTGCCTCGCATGGTCGGTCTCCTCATGGAAGGCCTCATCCCACTGTCCGACGCAGCCCAGGAATGGATCAAGTCGCGCTACCCGGATCGTGAGCTCAACATCGGCCTTGACGCCGCCATCCTCGTCGGTTACCCGGCCAACATGTCCGTCGCCATCATCCTCGTGCCCATCACGCTGGCCCTCGGCATTCTCATGAGCTACCTGCACCTCAACCAGATGCTTCCCTTCGCAGACCTTGCTGACACCCCATTCTTCGCGGTGTGGGCGACCACGTGGTGCCGAGGGAACATCGCCCGAGGCACAGTCATCGGGTCCTTCTTCGTCGCCTGCATGCTGACCATCGGAACCTTCATGGCCCCGGCCACCACCGAGCTGGCACGCCAGGCGAACTTCACGATCCCCAATGGTGCGAGCCAAATCTCCGCCATTGACTCGGGAGCTCACCTGATCGCGTACTTCATAGCCTTCTTCTTCGTATTCGGACAGGCCAAGGCCTACGGCACCGCGTTCATCGTGTTCAGCGTCTTCCTGCTCGCCTTCGCCGTCGTCTGCTACATCGCCTTCTTCGTCTACATCGCCAAGGGCAACACCCCCGGCATTACTGACCGTGAGATGTACATGAGCAAGGAAGAACTCGCAGCCGAAAAAGAAGCAGCGGAAGCAGGGTGGTGATCCCCCATGGTTGAGTCCATGCTCGACATGGTCCTCGGCCCTTGGTGGCGCTCAGCCATCGAAGGGTTTCAGGAACACTTCCTCTGGTTCATGGTGCCGCTGCTCGCATGGATGGCCATCATGATCATCGGAAATCGCGTCGTCAAAGAGGCCGAGAAGGCGATGAGGTCCGAGATCACCACGTGGTCCAAGGCGGGTCGGGCAGGCCCCAACCTGTTGGCTGATCACCTCACCCCGATCATCCGCGCCGAAGCTGCCCGACATCGCTGGATGCCAGCAGCCAACGGTCTGTGGTTGAAGCGCTGTGATGCTGATGCCCTCGTCGTCTACATGACGCGAATGCCGAACTATTTCATCCGATTCCGGGACGACGTCCTGGGCATCAGACCCCAGACCAAACCACGCAGACGCGTCCGTGCCCGCTGACCCCAACCTTCGTGCCGGCGACCACAGCTCGCCGGCACGAGGTCCAATCCGAACAGGAGTTTGAGCAATGACGACGCCCCGTCTCATCGTGGCCGATGTGACCGCCACCACCCAGGATGGCCTTTACGCCCAGGTCAACAACCGTCTCACCGCCGACAACATGGTGAAGCCCAGCTTCCTCGAGGCTGTCAGCGCTCGAGAGAAGAAATTCCCCACCGGGCTCGACTTCGGCTACGTGTCCATCGCCATTCCCCACATCGACCCCGAGCATGTCATCTCCCCGGGTGTGCTGATCTGTCGAAACAGCGAGAGCACCGCCTTCCATGCCATGGACGACCCGGAACGCAGTATCGACGTCCAGCTCAGCATCTGGCCTCTCGTCACTGATCCTGCCAACCAGGTCGGGATGCTCGGCGCTGTCATCGCCCTCATCCAGGACGAGTCCTCCTACCAGATCTTGCTGCACGGCGGCCACAAGGAGGTCGCCGACAAGCTCGTGGATGTCTTGGCAACCGTGGAGGATTGACGATGCTGCACAAGAATGAGCGACAACAGGTCATTGATTACTGCCTCAAGATGACGGAGGACGGACTGACCCTCGGGACGTCCGGAAACATCAGCCAACGTGTCGACGACCACGTCGTCATCACGCCATCGGGAGTTCCCTATGACCAGCTCACCCCCGATTCGATCTGCGTCCTGGACATGAGCAGCAACGTCATCGAGGGAGGCCTCAAGCCCTCGACCGAGGTTCCGTTCCACGAACTCATCTACTCCCGCACTGATGCCCGGGCGGTCATCCACACGCATCCGGTCTTCGGTACCGTCGCAGGCACGCTGTGCGACGAGCTCCCCCTCATCCACTACATGCTGGCCCCTCATGGCGGGCCGGTACGGGTCGCCAATTACGCCCGGTTCGGCACCCAGGAATTGGCAGACAACATCGCGACGGCGATGGTCGACCGCAAAGCCGTGTTGCTACGTAACCATGGGGCCGCATGTTGGGACGACACCCTGGCATCGGCCTACAACCTCTGCCAGTACCTGGAGTGGGTGTGCAAGGTGTGGGTCATCGCCCGCGCTGCCGGAAACCCGTCCCTTCTCACCCCGGAGCAGTTCGACGAAGCAATGGTCGAAATCACCGGATCGAGCTGTCTGGGAAAGCCGGGTGCACGATGAGGGCATGGATTTACAATGGTCCCGGAGACGTCAGCCTGGACGACGTCCCTTCCCCGGCGCCGGGCCGCGGGGAGATCCGCATCGACGTCAAGGCAGCCACCACCTGCGGCACAGATCTCAAGACGTACCGCCGCGGGCACCATCTCATGCCTCCAGCTCCGAGCCGGTTCGGACATGAGGTCTCGGGCATCGTCGAGTCCATCGGCGAGGGGGTGACAAAGTTCAAGCCCGGTGATCGCGTGGTGGCCGCCAACACCGTGCCATGTGGCCATTGCTGGGCGTGCCAGAAGGGCCGGGAATCCCTCTGTGAGAACCTCGAGTTCCTCTGGGGCGCCTTTGCCGAGCAGCTCGTCATCAGCGCTGGCATCACCGCTCGCAACACCTATTTGCTACCTGACGACATTGACTTCTCCGCGGCAGCTCCCCTGGAACCGCTGGCATGCGTCGTTCACGGCATCGCCGAAGCTGGCATCCAGCTCGGGGACACCGTCGTCGTCCACGGCGCAGGGCCAATCGGACTCATGTTCGTGCGCCTGGCCACCGCGTCCGGTGCCCACGTCATCAGCGTCGACACCAGTGTGTCCCGTCTCGAGCAGGCCAGCCATGCAGGTGCGGTCGACATCGTCGCCCTGGCCCCTGGCCGAATGCCGCGGGAGTACGGGGACATCATTCGCAAGCGCACCCCTGCTGGGCGCGGGGCCGACATCGGCATCGAGGCGACCGGATATGCCCCTGTGTGGGAACAGAACATGGCATGTCTGCGTCCAGGGGCGACCGCAATCATGTTCGGAGGCACGAAGGCTGGATCAAGCTTGCCGCTCGACACCACGGCAATGCACTACAACGAGTACCTCGTCAAGGGGGTTTTCCACCACACCCCGAAGTACGTGGCTACCGCGCTGGACATGCTGACAAGCGGAATCATTGACGGCCACGACCTCGTCACAGAGGAGCGTCCCCTCAACGCCTTGGTCGAGAGCCTGGAGGACATGGCTGCCGGTCACGGGGCGAAGTACGCGCTGATTCCGTGAACAGATCACAGACCACCTGCGAGCCCGTCGCCGATGCGCACTATGGTGGAAGCATGACTGCAAAGCTCATCCTGCTCCGCCACGGCGAGAGCGAGTGGAACTCCAAGAACCTTTTCACCGGCTGGGTGGACGTTGATCTCAATGAGAAGGGCGAGGGCGAGGCCCGCCACGCCGCTGACCTGCTCAAGAAGGAGAACCTCCTCCCCGACGTCGTCCACACCTCCCTGCTGCGTCGCGCCATCCACACCGCCTACCTGGCTCTGGACGGCTGCGATCGTCACTGGATCCCGGTGCGTCGCTCCTGGCGCCTCAACGAGCGACACTACGGCGCTCTGCAGGGCCTGAACAAGGCCGAGACCAAGGAGAAGTACGGCAACGACCAGTTCATGGCATGGCGTCGTTCCTACGACGTCCCTCCGCCAAACCTCGAGCACAATGGTGAGTACAGCCAGTTCAATGACCCGCGCTATGCCGACATCCCGGAGGCCGAGCGTCCCGTCTCCGAGTGCCTCAAGGACGTCGTGGCCCGCATGGTGCCGTACTTCACCTCCGACATCGCTGCCGACCTCAAGGCAGGCAAGACGGTGCTGGTGGCTGCCCATGGCAACTCCCTGCGCGCCCTCGTCAAGCACCTCGACGAGATCAGCGACGAGGACATCGCCGGACTCAACATTCCAACCGGTATCCCGCTGCTCTACGAGCTTGACGACAACCTCAAGCCCGTCACCAAGGGTGGCCGTTACCTCGACCCGGAGGCTGCTGCCGCCGGCGCCAAGGCCGTCGCCAACCAGGGAAACAAGTGAGTTCGTGACGGCATCCAAGTCCTGGAACCACATGGAGCGGGGGACCCAAAAGGACTTCCCGCGGGACGCAACGCTCGCAGTCGAAAACTCGGAAACACAAAGGAAACACCCCCCATACCCCCCCCCCTACCCCCCCGCTCCATGTGCAGATGAAGGTGGGATCAGGAGATCACACCGAACTCGTAGCCCTCGCTCTTGAGCCACTTGAGGATGGACGGCATGGCTTCGGCCGTCATCTGCTTTCCGTAGGTGTCGTGGTTGAGGATGACGACGACATTCGGGTCACCAGACTCGTTGATGGTCTTCTTGACCATCTTCAGGTAACCGTCGACGGTCTTGGGACGCTGGACGTCAGCGTCGCCGCTCATGGCGTTCCAGTCGATCCAGGCAACGCCGCGCTTGGCCAGAGCCTGGTCAGCCTGGGACAGCTTGGTCCAGGACATGTGACCGCCCGGGTAGCGGAAGGCCGAGGAGAAGTAGCTCGATCCCAGGATTGCCCGCGACTGGGCAGTGGCCCAGTCCCAGTCACAGCTGATGTGCTTGGCGTTGGCGGCGTGGCCGGGGTAGAGGTAATCGTAGTCGTGCGAGTAGGAGTGCGAGGCGAGGGCATTGCCCATCTTGAGCGAACGGCTGAGCATCTCCTTGCTTACGTCACGCAGCTGCGGGGCGATCATGAAGAAGGTCGCACGGGCACCGGCCTTCTCGAGGTTGTCGAGCTGCTCGGCGGTGAACTTGGTCGTCGGACCATCGTCGAAGGTCACGAAGACGATCTTCTTGTCCTTCGGCTGGGTCGACGGCTTCGCCAGCCACTCGTTCACCACGGAAGCGGGGTAGACGTACTTGTCAGCAGCTGTGCCATGGTTCGTTCCGGGCTCCAGGCCGTCGATGTCCTTGACCACGGTGCCGGGGGCCTTGAAGGACGAGTAGTTCGAGGGCGGTTCTGCGCAATCCGGCTTCGTCACAGCGGCGCCAACGCCATATTTACCAGCGGGCACCGGGCCACTTGGCATTCCTGCCGACACACTCGCGCCACTCGAGACGCTGGGTTTGGCGGCAGGAGTCTTGGAAGTCGGGACCTTGGATGCCGGAGCCTTGGATGCCGACTGGGCTGAGCTGGCGACCGGCTTCGACGGAGAATTGGCAGACTCCGGATCGCTACTGGCGCACCCGGCGATGGCCATCGAAACGGTGGTGACGAGAACGACAGCTCCAGCCGTCGTTTTTCTGCGGAAGGCAAAAGCCATGTGACGAGACCTCACTGAAAACTATCAGCCGTGTACCACGGCAGGTTGGGCACCCCGATTCTAGGTACTCAGTACGAGGTGTCCCAATTCGCGACACGCCCCTCATGTCACCGGCAGTACAAGCCGACGCAGGATGCGTCACGCCTCGATGCGATCAGTAGGCAGTGGGCCAGTCCTCGCCAGCCGGCCCATGGCCGGTGACGATGTAGATGACGCGAGAACCGACGGCAACGGCGTGGTCTGCAATGCGCTCGTAGTAACGGCCGAGCAGAGCGGTGTCGACAGCACTCTCGACGCCATAGGTCCAGTCGTCACCCAGCAACAGACGGAACTGGTCACGACGCAGCTCGTCCATCTTGGAATCCTCCGCCGCCAGGGACTCGGCAGCCTCCGCGTCGCGATCGGCGAGGGTCTTCTCAGCCTTGACAATCATGGAGTCGGCGATCTTCGACATCTCGACGAACTCGTCGGCCACGACCGGCGGCACCGCGACCTCGGGGAAACGCAGACGAGCGATCTTGGCGACGTGGGCCGCGAGGTCGCCCATTCGAGCGAGCTCGTAACACATCCTCAACATCGCGACGACGGTGCGCAGCTCACCGGCGACCGGGGCCTGACGGGCGAGCAGATCGAAGCAACGACGCTCGATCTCCCCGTTGAGGGCGTCGACCTTGGAATCATCAGAGATGACGCGCTCGGCGGTGGTCAGGTCCGCTCCGATGAGAGCCGCGGTGGCGTCCTTGACGGCAACTCGGACCAACTCGGCCATCGTCAGGATCCTGCCACTGGTGGCATTGAGCTCGTCGTGGTAGCTCTCGCGCATGCCGGTGTCCTTCCGTAGTGGGCTCTCACCAAGCCTATCGACCCTGTCGACCAGGATGTTTCTCCCACGTGGCGCCGCTGTGAACCTTGAGTGAACGGCCAGTGACCATGGCATCCCTTTGTGACAGTGGGTGACAAGGATGACGACCGCCCCCCTATCATGCAAAGTGTGGGCATGATTCTGGCAACGATCATTGGTGCCGTCGTCGGCGCCGGATTGACGGTCCTCATCATCCGGGCAGTGGACTCATCTCGTCACCCCGTCGACACCCTCGCCACCGAGATTGAAGCCCTCGAGGTCGATCCGACTCTCGCCCGAGCACTTGACCTGGCCACTGAGGCAGCCGTCATCGCCGGACCCCATGACGAGGTGCTCCACACCACTGTGGGCGCCCGGTCAATGGAACTCGTGCGCGGCTCACGGATCGCCGACGACGCCCTCCTCAATGCGGTGCGCACCGCACGACGGGAAGACCGCGACATCGTCGACACCCTGGAGGTGAAGCGGGCATCCACCGGGGCCAACCTCAACCTGACCGTCCGCGTGGGCCCCCTTGACGGCCACGGCAACGCGATCATCTCTGCGACGGACAGCTCCCGGCACATCAGGCTCGCCGAGACACGCCGGGACTTCGTCGCCAACGTCTCCCATGAATTGAAGACCCCCATCGGCGCCGTGTCCATCCTCGCCGAGGCCATCGAGGGCGCCGCCGATGATCCAGACGCCGTCCGCCACTTCTCCCAGCGACTGACTGCGGAGTCGACGAGGCTGTCCGACCTCGTGACGCAACTCATCGACTTGTCACGATTGCAGGCGGACGAGCCCCTGCTCCGCGCCGAGCCGGTGTCCGTCGCCGACATCATCGACGAGGCCGTCTCCCGCCATCGTGAACTGGCGACCAACCGGGAGGTCTCCCTGGTAGCACGCTGCGACGACGACCTGTGGGTGCTCGGGGACCAGAATCAGCTCACCGAGGCCATCGCCAACCTCGTTCAGAATGCCATCGTGTACTCCGAGTCGAAAGCACGGGTGGCAGTCTCGGCCAGACGAGTCCGTGACGTCGACACCGACGTCATCGAGATTGCTGTCGCCGACAACGGAATTGGCATCAGTGAGGCCGACCAGGAACGCATCTTCGAACGGTTCTACCGGGTTGACTATTCCCGCTCCCGGGAAAACGGTGGAACCGGCCTGGGCTTGTCGCTGGTCAAACACACCTGCCAGGCGCACGGGGGATCCGTCGACGTGTGGAGCAAACTGGGCCAGGGGTCCACGTTCACCCTTCGACTTCCCACCCTTGACGCCGACCATTACAACGAATCCGCTCAGGAGGAGTCATGAGCCGCGTACTCATCATCGAGGACGAGGAGTCCTACCGCGAGGCCACCGCCTTCATGCTGCGCAAGGAGGGATTTGAGGTCGACACCGCGGCCAACGGCACCGACGGACTGGAAAGTTACTCCCGCAATGGCGCCGACATCGTCCTGCTTGACCTCATGATGCCGGGAATCCCGGGGACCGAGGTCTGTCGGCAGCTGCGTCAGCGTGGCAACGTCGGGATCATCATGGTGACGGCCAGGGATTCCGAGATCGACAAGGTCGTCGGTCTGGAGCTGGGAGCTGACGACTACGTCACCAAGCCCTTCAGCCACCGCGAGCTGGTCGCGCGAATTCATGCCGTCACCCGTCGCGGTTGCCCAGAGATCGAGGTCGCCCCCGACGTCCTTGAGGAGAACGGGGTGCGGATGGACGTCGAGCGCCACGAGGTCAGTGTCGACGGGAAAACCATGCGCCTCGCTCTCAAGGAATTCGACCTGCTCGAGGTGTTGCTGCGCAATGCCGGACGAGTCATGACCCGGGCGTCCCTCATCGACCGGGTCTGGGGAGTCGACTACGTCGGCGACACCAAGACCCTCGACGTCCACGTCAAGAGGTTGCGTGCAAAGATCGAGGAGGATTCCTCTCACCCGGTGCGGATCATCACCGTGCGTGGACTCGGTTACAAGTTCCAGGCGTGAGACGACTTCCACCAAACGGCGAACGCGGTCCCGGCCCTGACCGGGGCCGTGTCGTATGTTCGAGGGATCCGTCAGGGAGTTGTTCGAGTTGAGCGGCTACCCAGTAATTCCGACGGCAGCAAGGGCAGCGGTCGTCCAGCGAAGGTCGATCATCGTGGAGTCTCCTCCCCCAGGGTGCTTCATCGCTGCTGCGTTGAGCCGGATTGGCGTCTGCTGTGCGTCCCTGATCAATCCAGACAGCCGAGGACCTCTCGCCCCACTGCGTCGACGACGTGACGAACAACGGTAGCACCGTTTCGGAGGCCCGTGCGAAACAACAATTGACTTCACTAACTATTATGTGATATAATTAATTTATCGAAAGGGGCCACACACATGACTTTCAACGTTGGTGAAACCGTTGTCTACCCAAATCATGGCGCTGCTGTGATCGAAGACATCGAGACTCGCACTATCAAGGGAGAGGAAAAGCTCTACCTCGTTCTGAGAATTCTTGGGCAGAACGATTTGGTTGTGCGAGTGCCAGCCAGCAACCTCGACCTTGTCGGCGTTCGTGACGTCGTTGACGACGAGGGCCTCGAGAAGGTTTTCGAGGTTCTTCGCAAGACCAACGTCGAGGAGCCGTCCAACTGGTCTCGTCGCTACAAGGCCAACCTCGAGAAGCTCCACTCCGGCAACGTCCTGAAGGTCGCCGAGGTTGTTCGCGACCTGTGGCGCCGGGAGCGCGACCGCGGCCTGTCGGCCGGCGAGAAGCGAATGCTCTCCAAGGCTCGCCAGATACTGGTCTCCGAACTCGCCCTCGCCAAGAAGGTGGAGGACGACAAGGCCGAGGAGATGCTCGACGAGATTCTCGCCTCCTGAGGCTGTTCACCCTGATTGTGTGACGGGGGTTCACCACATTTGTTTTGTGGTGAACCCCCGTTACTTGTGCCCGATATTGTGTCACGGGCTTATGACGACTTCAGCGTGTCTGCAATCTCGTCTGCCAACTGGCCTTCATCAACACCGGTGAGGAATGCAACGCCACGGAACATCTTGACATTCTCATTGGGCTGCTTCACTGCAGTCGTTGAGACGATTGCGTCAGGGCTGAATTCCTCGACGACTCGCGGCACTTCTGCAACGCGGCAGTGCTCCATCTTGGCGTTGACTCCGCGCTCACGCAATAGCCGCTGAAGCTTGTTGGCGACCTGCACCGACGTCGCGATACCAGTGCCACAGCAGACGAGAACCTTCTTCTCGATCATGGTGACCACCCCTCCTCAGGGAAACCTCGTCGCCCTTGGATGTGGTCCACCAAGGGGTTCCTTCATGATGGTAAACGCATCCCGTCCACGCACTTCGATGGGGGGTGGGTCCCCTGGTGACAGCGGGTCTTTGGAAGACTGGGAGGGATGGTACCGTGCCGTCACGGGCACAGCGCCCATCTCAAGGAGGGGTCCGCCATGGCGACTACGTGCAGCACACTGTGGAATGCCGTGGTGCTCCGCGTCGGCAACGGAGCTCAGGACATGCTGAACACTGGCGTCGTCGTCCTGTTCGGCGAACCCGTGCCTGATGCCCTGTCGGACATCTGCGTGCTCCACAACCGCGGTGGCCGCACCCCCATGCCTCCCAGGCGCGAGATCGTTCCCGGCGACGTCCTCAACGTCGCCGGCACTCGTTTCACGATCGATGAGGTCGGGCAGTCAGCCACCTCGAACCTCGGCGACCTTGGCCACGTCGTGTTGTACTTCAACTCCCCCAACCAGTCCCTGCTCGCAGGGGCCATCAAGGTTTCCGGGCCTCAGCCGCAGTTGCCTGACCAGGGCGCGATCCTCACGATCGAGCCTGCCGAGTGACGAGGGCTGATGCGATTGCTGCCACCCCTTCACCACGTCCGGTGAATCCGAGATGATCGGTCGTCGTCGCAGACACTGACACGGGGGCACCCACCGTCTTCGCCAGCGTGGCTTCCGCCTCAGCCCGGCGCGCCGCCATGCGCGGGCGTTGTCCCACGATCTGCACCGCGGCGTTCTGGATCGTCCATCCGTCGGCGGTGACGAGTTCAATCACGCGGCCAAGCAGAACCACTCCGGCAGCTCCGGCCCATCGCGGATCCGAGGTTCCGAAGACGGAGCCAACATCCCCCAGTCCGGTAGCCGACAGCAGGGCGTCACACATGGCGTGGCAGGCGACGTCACCGTCAGAATGACCGGCCAGGCCGACCGTCTCGTCAGGGAAGTGAAGGCCAGCAACGTGCATCGGCACGCCGTCGCTCAGCTGATGGACGTCGGTCCCGATCCCGGTCCGAATTTCCATCACTCCTTGCCCCCGTGGCCCAACTTGTCGACGACATTGCTCGGGGTGACCGCCCGCAACATCCGACCGACGCGACGACCAGAATGGTGACCGGCCCCAGCCGCAGCCTTGGCCAGGACCTCGGCGATGTCGAGATCGACCGGTTCAGTGATCTTGAGCGCCATCCGCGAGCCCTCCACCAGGGTGGCTCGGTGACCGTACCGCTCACAGCAGGAAATGTCATCGGTCACCGCCCCACCTTCAATCAACAGTTGCTCATGACACTCGGTGATGACGGCCCGGTTGAACCCCTGTGGGGTCTGGACTGCCCGCAGGGTGGACCGGTCAATGACCGACGACGTATCCCCGTCAACTTGGCGGATGGTATCGACCACATCGATGACAGGAGTCACTGCAACAGCGCCGTTCTCGACTTTCGCGATGACGTTCTCAACAACGTACGCAGGCACCAATGGCCGCACCGCGTCATGGATGAGCACCGTCGTGGCTGCGCCCAAACGATGATGCTTCGCAACGAACCTCAGGCCGTTACGAACCGACTCCTGACGCGTATCCCCTCCAGTCACGAAGTGAACCGGGATGGGAGACGCAGCCAATGCCAGCTGCAGATGATTGTGCATCCCTTCCTTCACCACCACGACGGCCTCATCGCAACCTCCAGCGGCCAGGGACTCCACCGCAACCGCGACAACGGCCTTCCCGGTCAACGAGGTGACTTGCTTGGGGACAGGACCACCGAACCGTGTTCCCAGACCGGCTGCAACGACAACCGCCACTCGTGGGTGCGTAGCGGTGACGGATTGTGTAGGTGTCATGGATCGAACAATAGCGGTCGCGACGACCGGGAAGGGTGGCGGTCGCGACGTCACCGGATCAGATGTGTGACCTTCTCGGACCACCAACGCACGCGAGTTCTCCGCCCGACCCACAGTACGGGATCATCACCATCTGTTGCGCAACCTCTTGCACCTTGGATCCGAGCATGTCAAAATTGCCATATAGCAACTTTGCCCACTGTAACTGCAACTTTATGCACCAACGGAGGCGCGTCATGATCCGACAGGCACCTTTCCTCATCATCAACCCCAAGGCATACCTCTTCGGCGACGAGATGCTTCGCATGGCGATGTTGGCAGACGAACTGTCAGCCACCCACGGTGTTGACATCATGGTGACCGCCCAGCACACCGACCTCCGTCTTATCGCCGAGAAGACGAACCACATCATCGTGGCAGCCCAACACATGGACCCGATCACGCCGGGCCGGGGAATGGGACATGTCCTTCCCGAGTCCTTGGTGGCAGCAGGTGCCAAGGCGGTCGTACTGAATCACGCTGAGCATCCGCTGACCCTGGCGGACCTGGATGCCAGTATCACGCGCGCCCGCGAAGTCGGGCTTCTCACGGTTGTCTGCGCAGACACCCTCGTGCAGTGTCGCGTCGTCGCAGAAATGGGCCCCGACGTCATGATCTGTGAACCCACTGCGCAGATCGGTAAAGGCGCACTTACGGCAGACGACTACATCGCAGACTCGACTCTCGCAGTCAAGAAGGTCAATCCATCCATCATGGTTCTCCAGGGCGCTGGAGTTTCTTCCGGGCACGATGTCGCCCGAGTGCTGTCACTGGGCGCAGATGCATCGGGCGGAACGTCGGGAATCGTCTGCGCACCCGATTGGCGAGAACGCATCACCGACATGCTCATCCCGCTCAAGGCCGAGAAGAACCGTCGCAACAGCTGATCCACACCTTCACAACTAGAAAGGCACCATCATGACAGTCCACACAGACACCATCCAGGTCCGTTCCAAGGCCGGACGCCCGACCTACTTCGAGATCACCAATGACGTCCGCAGGATCATCACCGAGTCGGGCATCAAGAACGGCATCTGCACCGTTGCATCGACCCACACGACGTGCTCGGTCTTCTTCGAGGAGTACTGCCACGACGTCGACTTCGCGGGCGACGAGTACCTCCAGGCCGACCTCAACGAGGGGCTGGACAAAATCTTCCCCCGGTGCATGACGAACAACCAGTATTACCATCCTGGTCCAGCCCACGTGGAGGCCGTCGAGGCGATGACCGATGCCGGCCATGCCACCGGTGACACCATTCTCGTCCCGGACCTCGGGAGCCTCCTCAACACCGAGGCACACCTGCGAGGAACCCTCATCGGCGCGTCGCAGACCTTCGTCATCGAGGATGGCGAGCCCCAGATCGGCGCCGTCGGTTACATCTACTTCGTGGACTGGGACCCCAACCGGGAGCGTGATCGCAAGGTCAAGGTGGCCGTGATCGGGGAGTGACACCATGCTCGTCGAACTGTCAGAGGCCCTGACGTGGGCCGAACAGCACCACCTCGCTGTCGCAGCGGTGAACACACCCATCTTCGAGTCGCTCACCGCGGCGATACGCGTCGCCGAACGCCACGACACCCCGATCATCCTCGCCCACGCGCAAAGTCACGAGGGCATCAACCGGATCGAGGACATCGGCCCAGCCATGGTCGCACTGGCCCGACGGTCCAGTGTGCCCTGCGTGGTCCACGTCGACCACGGTGAAGACCTCGACTACCTCCAGAAGGGACTCGACGTCGGCTTCAACTCATTCATGCTGGACGGGTCCCGTCTCTCGTTCGAGGAAAACATCGCGATCACCAGCGCAGCCGTAGAACTTGTGGGCCCGCACGGTGTGGAGGGTGAACTCGGAGTCATGACGGGCAATGAGAACGGCGACCCCAGCCAAGGGGTGGCGGACTCCGCACTCTTCACCGACCCTGCGGTAGCCGGCGAATTCGTGAAGCGCACCGGGGTCACCGCCCTCGCAGCGGCCTTCGGCACAGTTCACGGCCTGTACCACCGCGAACCCCACCTGAACCTCGATCTCATCACACAACTTCGTGAGACCACGGGCGTCCCGATCGTCATGCACGGCGGGTCGGGCCTGTCGATCGAGGAGTACCAGCAGTCGATCCGGCACGGTGTTCGCAAGATCAACTACTACACGTACTCGGTCAAGGCAGCCTTGGATGCCACGAGGACGATGCTCACAGACGATCCGGAGGTCCTCGTCTTCTCCGACGTCGCCGCCCGTGCGTCCCATGCGATCGAGAAGGACGTCGAGGCGTTCGCCACCGCCCTGACCGCGAGCTGAGGCCATTCACCGTACGTGGGTCGGTGCCCTGATGGGTTCCGGCCCACGCTCACGTCCTGGTGTGGTCAGGTCGACAGGACCACATCCGCAAGCTGCTCGTCGACGACGACCGACTGCACAATCCCGGACCGCAGGACCCCGGCAACGCCTCGTGACTTCTCGGCGCCCGCAGCAATCCCGATGACCTCTGGTATGTCCCGCAACTCGTCGAGAGTCAGGCCGATGAGGTGGTCGTCGACCGACGTGCGGACCGCCTCGCCGTCATCATTGAGTGTTCGTCCGCACACGTCGCCAGCTATTCCAGCGGCCCTCACCTCGGCCATCTCTGCCGGTGACAGCACGGCAGCCAGTGACAGCGTCGCCGACCAGTGAACACCCATGCTGCCGATACCGACAACAGCAAGTTCACACGACGCCGCGTCACGCAGGGCCTCCAACACAATCGGCTCGGCCAGCATGGCCGCACAGACCTGCGCCGACGAAACGATGACCGGGGCGTCGATCCGGTGGGCCTTACCACCGCAGCGTCGGGCCAGGGCCTGCACCGAGGCGTTCCCCGAGACGTCAGAGTCCTTGACTGACATGCCACCGGAAAGCGGGTAAATGTCCAACGGGGTCATGGAGCGTGGCCGCTCGAAGCAGTGGGCGAAGGCGCTGACCGTCCGGCCCCAACTGAGCCCGATTGAACTGACCTGGGAAAGCCGTCCGTTGACGACCTCCGCGGCGAGCCGAGCCACGAGATCCATCGGAGCGACCCCGGGACGGTGGGCTGCGACGTACGCCGACTCCAGGCAGAAGCGGGCTGCGAGGGCCTCCTCGAGGTCCTCCCTACGGCCCACTCCCTCACGAGGGTCGTTGATCGCGACTGTCACCAGACCGGTCTCACGGGCCTGGTTGAGCATTCGGGACACCGACGAGGTGGAGATTCCCAGTGTCTTGGCGATACGGGACTGGTTGATACCGTCGAGGTAGTACATCTTGGCAACCTCGACGAGGGTACCCAGGTCACGCCTGCCAGCCATGGTTTCTCCCGTCACTCATCATCGCCCTCTTGTTGTGACTGGAGAATAGCCCCTCCCCCATCACGAGGTGCCCCATACCTCCCTGGAGATCTCGTTCGTCAGTCGAACAGCCGCCAACCACCCTGCCTACGATCTTCGTGCCCCATCGTCATCACTCGGGTCATCGACTCCCAGACCTCTTCCAGGCTGATGTCATCGGGGGGCGTGACAACGCATGGAGAGCATTCCTGAGCTCTTTCGCTCCCAGCCGCTCAAGGGCGGGGCAGGGGCCGACTCTCCCCTGCCCCGCCAGCCAGACCGCTGGTCAGCCGATCGTGCCGTTGTCCAACAGGGCGTCCTGCAGACGGCGCATTGCCACGATGGGACGGGTCTCGTCGATCTCAACGTCGTCCTCGGTCAGGATCGTTCCAGCCGGAACGTCACGCTTGAGCACACATCCGGCCACGACACCAATCGGGACCGCGTGCTTGTCCCGCGCATCCGCTGCGTCGATCGTCCACCCATGGACGTGGTGCCCACCGATACCTTCCAGCGTCGTACCGGCCTTGAGATCGGTCTTGGCCCGGGCCGTGACCTCGGAGGTCCACGTCTTTGACTGGAACGACGCGCTGCGATCCAGCACGGCCTCGCCGATGGACAGGTCGGCCTCGATCGACGCGAGGTGGAACGGACGATAAAGGGCGAAGTACGGGCCGTCGCCGAGGTGGAGGTACTGCAGCTCCTCGGTGACCACGGGGCTGTCGGACCTCACGATGGCGAATACTCCGGGAGCGACGTTACCGGTAACGTACTCGACGACCTTCTCCTTGCCTTCGATGATGCCCCCATCCTTCGCCGGGACGAGCTTCTTGGTGAGGTCGTCGACGTCACACTCAATTCCATGCATGCCCGGTACCTCGACCTTGTAGCCCGAGGCATTGGATAGAGCGCACATCTCGATCTGTGTCTTGGTGCCGTCAGTGAACGAACACAGCATCTTTGGGTTCATCTTCTTGTCATGTGCCTCGGCCATGACATCCTCGGGTACGTCGGTGGGACGGTTCGGGTTGTTCTTGCCCTTGCCAGCGGCGACAACGTCCAGACCTAGATCCTCGGCGTACTCGATGAGCTTGACGCACTCGATCGGCTCGTCACCTCGGCAGACCGTGTACACCGAGTTCCCGGAGTTGGCCATCGAGGACAGCAGCAGGCCGACAGTGACGTCCGCCTCGACGGTCATCAGTCCGACGTCCTTGCCGTTGACGATGGAGGCGTAGGCGATCTGAGCTGCGACCTCCGGGATTCCGGAGACCTCGAGCACGAAGTCGATTGGCAACTTCGGCATGGTGAGACCGTCGTCAATGGCGACCGACCTGCCCTCCTCGATGAGCCGGGCGGCCTCTTCGACATCTTGGGCGAAGACGACGTCATCGCACCCTGCATCCTTGAGGGCTCCTGTCGCTCGGTCGACGTCGATGTCCGCCACCGCGACGACCTCCATGCCCTTGGCTAGGTGGACCTGCGCAATGAGACCTCGCCCCATCTGCCCGGCTCCGACGATACCGACCCTCACCGGTCGTCCCAGCTTGGCCTGCCTGTCCAGCAGTCTTGTGGTGTATCCCATAACTATCTTCCTCTCCGAACAAGGTGTGTTGATGACGGATGTGTGTGGTGCGTCGGTGTCTCAAGCCACGACGGGGACCGAAATGCGTTGGATCATCTTGGGCGACGAGGTGCCAGCGACGTTGTCGAACTGCTCGGTCGCCTGAGCCAGGGCTCGCCTCACCTGCTTGTCACGTGTCCTCGTGGCGATGTCGTCAAGTGGTCCCAGGAGCTGGTCCACTCCTCGCAGTCGCGCCAGCACCGTCGATCCCGACATGACCTTGGCCGAGACGACACGCTTGGTAGCCCGCTCCACGACGAGTAGGACGATGGCTCCACGCAGCCTTCCCCTGCCCCTCCCGGTCACGAGGACGTGATCCCCAGTTGAGTACTCGGCGGCGGCACGTCGGACCGCCCGTTGGAAAGTACGTGATTGATGCACCGACATCACGCCGCAGAGCACGAGTGCGACACCCAGGAACAGTGCGAACTGCCATTCCACGGTCGTCACCTCACCCACGCACGAAAGCGATCGGGTTGCCCACAGACATCGTGGGCAGCTCCGGGCCCGAGGCCTTGACGGCTCCAGGCAACAGGGGCTGATCCGGACTGTTGACGTAGACGACGACGTGTCCCAAGCTCGCCAAGTTCGGATTGGCCTCCGACCCGACCTCGTCGATCACGTACTCGGCGGCCCCGAGCCTGACCCGGTCACCGGGGACCACATCCTCCGATGGTGGCACCGCCCGGTCACCCCCCAGGCCATGCACCAGGCTCACCTCTGCGAGCTCATCAGGGACCGGCGATCCGAACAGGATGACGACTCCTGCTTCCAGCATCTCGGCCGCATCAGCGCCGATACTGTCGACGGTCGAGTTCCACAGCGTTGTCGACATGATTGACCTCCTTGTCATCGTTGGTGTTGTCAGGATTGGCGTTGGTCGTTCTGGCCGCCTCAGATGAGGAAGCTGACGACATATGCCAGGGCGACCGCCACGGGTGAAGTGATGAGCCGGGAGAACAGGACCGCCGGGACACCGACGTCGACGGTTTCCGTCTGCGCCTCTCCCAGTCCCAGACCGACCGGGACGAAGTCGCATCCGACCTGGCCGTCGATCGCGAAGAGCGTCGGCAGCGCATACTGAACTGGCAGGGCTCCTTGCGCGATCTGCGTCCCCATGAGGACGCCGATGATCTGGGCGATGGCTGCTCCCGGCCCAAGGAATGGTGACAGGAACGGCAGGGCCGTGATGAGTCCCAGGAGGATCAGGCCCAAAGGATTCGCCGCGAGCGGTGAGACGCCCCGGGCAATCCAGTTCGCCAGCCCGGTGTAGTTGACGAACCCGATGAGGAGCGCCACGTAACAGATGAAGGGCAACACTGTGTTGAGGCACAGTTTGATGGACTCGCGACCGGAGTTGAGGAGGGTCGTGATGATGCTTCCGATGGCGGTGCCAAAGCGAACCACCCACGCAGAGAACCCCTTTTTCTTGGGCGTCGCCTCGGCGCTGGGCCCTCCACTCGTCCGCGTCGTGGTGTCCGCGGCGACAGCGGTGGAGGCCGCTGCCGTGGCTCCCTTCTCGGTCGACTCCTCGTGACTGTTGACAACGGACGTCGGATCGATGGGCTGAACCTGGTTGAGCCCGACTGCCGACACGAAGATGTCCTCGGTCATGAACGTGGCCAGTGGCCCACCTGGGGACCCGGCAAAGACATTGACGGTCGGGATCCGCTTCTTGGGGTATATCCCCGACCTTGCGGTGCCACCACAGTTGATGACGGCGCACATGATGCGATCCTCTGGCACCGACGTGTTGAAGCCGTTGATGGCCTCCGCGCCGGTGAGTTCAGCGATCTTGCGGGCCACCGGGTGGATCTCACCACCGGTCACGGACAGCACGACACTGCGCTCACCGTTGACCTGGAGTGTCAGTCCGGGACCCCAACCTCCCGGTCCCTTGTTGACACGGACAGCCCGTTCGGTACTCATGCCGGGCTCCCCTCAGGGCCCTGGACGTGGCCAGCTGCGTATTCGACGTCATATCGCTTGAACGTCTCGGTGTGACCACCTCTCTTGATGAGAATGTTGGTGATCCATTGGGTAACCATTCCGCGGATGCAGATGACCACAAGACCAACGAGGAAGTAAAGGGCTGCCAGGCGCGCGTAGGCGCCGTTGTCCACCTTCATGACTCCAGCGGCAACTCCTGTCCAGACAAAGAGTTCTCCGCCGTTTGCATGCGGGAAGAATGCTGTTACTGGATGCACGAATGACACGGTGGCGTCGTAGTACGCAGGCTTGTACCGCTCTGGAAGAAAGCGCCCAAACGTGTAACACATTGGATTGGTCAGCATGATCGTCGCGATCAGGGGAATGATCGTGTACCGCGTCACGGCATGTTTGTCGGCCCACTGGACCGCATGGGTGACTCTCTCCTCACCAATCCACGTTGTCACCGCATACATGAACGTGAGCAGGACAAGGAGCAACGGAATGATCCCCGTGGCCATGTCCACGAAGCTCTTTGCCGACGCGTTGAACAGACCTATGAAGTGAGTGGCAGCCCAAGTGATGCCCTTCATTACCGGATTGGATCCAGCATCTAATGGCACCAACAGGGCACCGTGCGCGAGTGCACCAGCCCCTGCCGTCGTTACCATCTGGAGACTCCTTCGTCTCAAGGAACTGCAATAATTTGCAGTTCTACCGGTTCGTTTTGCATTACTGCCATCGTGCCACAGCGCACAAGCTCGAGCAATACCTTTCGAGATAAATTGCGCAATTTTACCCGGGCGAGATGCAGGTTCGCCGATCACGGCGTCAGCCATCTCGTCACAACTCCCGCACACACGCGCCGAGGGCGGCTTAAAATGCGTTCCTGTCGTCGGCTATCGTCGACCCTGACGTTTCACCCCACCAAGGAGGCACACCATGCCGAGTCGCACCACCACCATTGCAGCCGCGAGTGGCCTGCATGCCCGTCCCGCCGCCATGTTCGTTCAGGCCGCCTCGAAGTCTGGCCTGGCCGTCAAGATCGGCCGTCCTGGCGAAGAACCAGTGGATGCTCGCTCGATCCTGTCCGTGATGGGTCTTGGCGCCAAGCACGGCGAGACCGTCGAGCTCACCGCTGAGGGAGACAACGCCGATGAGGTGCTCGACGCCCTCGTCGCCAACCTGCAGACCGACCCGGAGGCCTGATACCCATGCGGACCCTCTTGGGGCTCGGGGTCTCGGCCGGAGTCGGACAGGCACATGCCCTTCTCGTCTCCCCCGCCCCCGGACTGCCCGCTTCTGATCCCAGCCAGGGCGCCGAGGCCGACATGGCCCGAATCGAATCGGCGCTGAACAAGGTCGCCGATCGGCTCGACGAACGCTCCCTGCACGCCGATCCGTCGGCTCTGGCCGTGTTGCAGGCCACCGCGATGATGGCCCGTGATCCGGGACTGCTCACCGGCATCAGGTCCCACTTGGCCGATGGCCATGGCCCGGCCCATGCTCTGTGGGCAGCCTTCGATGACTTCTGTGCCCAGCTGAGTGCTGCCGGCGGCTACCTCGCCGAGCGCGTCACCGACCTGCGCAACGTCCGAGACCGCGCCGTCGCGGTCATGCAAGGTTTGCCTGAGCCCGGCGTTCCGTCCTTTGACTCACCCGTGATCCTCGTCGCCGAGGACCTCGCCCCGGCTGACACCGCGACCCTCAATCCTGAGTTAGTCCGCGGTCTCATCACTGCCGCTGGCGGGCCGACGAGCCACACCGCGATCCTGGCCTCCCAGATCGGCATCCCAGCCGTCGTCCGCTGCAGCGATGCTCGCGAGATCGAGGACGGCACCCCGCTGGCCCTCGACGGAGTCACCGGAACCGTCCTTGTCGAGCCCGATGAAACCGCCGTCGCCGAGCTGACCTCACGGGCGAATCGTCGCGCTGAGATACTTGCATCCGCTCCTGAGGGCGACGCCACGCTATCCGACGGTGAGCGCGTCCTGGTCCTGGCCAACATCGGCAACCCGTCCGATGCCCCCACGGCAAAGAAGAAGGGCGCCGAAGGAGTCGGCCTGTTCCGCACCGAGTTCCTCTTCCTGGATCGCCAGGACGCCCCGACCATCGACGAGCAGACGGAGGCCTACGCCACCGTGCTCAACACCTTTGTAGAGGGAGCCAAGGTCGTCTTCCGCACCCTCGACGCTGGTGCCGACAAGCCGCTGGCCTTTGCCGACCTCGGCCCGGAGGAGAACCCGGCCCTGGGGCGCCGAGGACTGCGTCTGTCCCAGGTGCGCACAGACCTCATCGACGCACAGCTCGAGGCTCTGGCCAAGGCTGCTGAGCAGACCGGTCGTGATCCCTACGTCATGGCTCCGATGGTCGCCACCAAGGCTGAGGCCGAGTGGTTCTCCTCGCGTGCCCGCGCCGCTGGGATCAAGACGGTCGGCATCATGGTCGAGGTGCCCTCGACGGCCCTGCGTTCGGCCCAGGTACTGGAGTCGGTGGACTTCGCGTCCATCGGCACCAACGACCTCACCCAGTACGCCATGGCCGCCGACCGTCTGCAGGGCGAGCTGGCCGAGCTCCTGACGCCGTGGCAGCCTGCCGTCATCCAATTGGTCAAGGCCACCTGTGATGGAGCGGACGGGCGTCTCATCGGAGTATGTGGTGAGGCTGCCGGTGATCCACTGCTGGCCCTGGTTCTCGTCGGCGTCGGCGTACGTTCGCTGTCAATGGCTGCCGGCAAGATCACTGCCGTCAAGGCCACCTTGTCGCGCCACAACCTGGATCAGTGCCACCAGATCGCCGAGGCCGCGCTGGCTGCCTCCAGCCCCGAGGAGGCCCGCGAGGCCGCTCTGGCGTTGGCGGACACAAGTGTCGAGGTTCTCGTCAGCTGACGTCACCGTCATCCTTGTGAAAGCCCCTGTCTCGTCGGGCAGGGGCTTTCACATGCCCTTGACCTGCAGGACAATGGGGCCATGACAAAGACTGCAGTGGTCACAGGAGCAAGTTCGGGAATCGGCGCGGCCACGGCACGCGCCTTGGCCAAGGATGGCTGGCATGTCATCTGTGCGGCTCGCCGCGTCGAACGCATCGAGGCCCTTGCCTCTGAGATCGACGGGCAGGCCGTGGTCTGCGATGTCACCAGCGACGAGTCGGTCGCCCATCTCGTCGAGACCATTGGCGGCAAGCTTGACCTTCTCGTCAACAATGCCGGAGGCGCCGTCGGACAGGAGCCGGTCACCGAGGCCGACCTCGACGCCTGGACGACGATGTACCACACCAATGTGCTGGGCATGGGACGGGTCACCAAAGCCCTTCTGCCAGCTCTTGAGGTCGCCGAGGGAACCATCGTCACGATTACGTCCACCGCTGCCGAGTGGGGCTACGAGGGTGGTGCCGGATACTGCGCCGCGAAGTCCGGCGAGCGTGCCGTCGTCGAGGCACTGCGCCTGGAGCTGTGTGGCCATCCGGTACGGGTCTGCGAGGTGAGCCCCGGCATGGTGCACACCGAGGAGTTCTCCCTCGTCCGTTTCCACGGCGACCAGGCCAAGGCAGACAACGTCTACCAGGGAGTTGACTCTCCCCTGGCAGCCGAGGACATTGCCGAGTGTGTGCGATGGATTTCCGGACTCCCCGGCCACGTCAACATCGACCGCATGATTGTCCGGCCCCGCGCTCAGGCTGCCCAGTACAAGGTGGCCCGCGAGTCGTGATCCGAGGGACCCGCTACTCCAGCTGCAGGGATCAGTCCAGCTGCTGGACCTGGGCGGGTAGATGAATGCTCTCGTCGGGCTCGGCCGTCTCGTCAACGCCTCGCGAGGACACCTTGTCGAAGAGGATCTTGATCGTCTGGATCATGATCTTGATGTCAAGGACGAGCGAGTACTGCTTGATGTAGATGAGGTCGAAGTTGAGCTTGGCTGCGAAGTCCGAGGCGTACTTGCCGTAGACCTGCGCGTAACCCGTGATGCCGGCACGCACGTTGTGGCGCAGCTTGTAGTGGGCGTTCTGTTCCTGGAACTGATCAACGAAGAAGGGACGCTCCGGGCGCGGCCCCACAATCGACATGTCGCCGATGAGCACGTTGATGAGCTGCGGGATCTCGTCGATACGCAGGCTGCGCAGGTACCTGCCGACCGGGGTGACGCGCGGGTCATTGGAGGTGGCCAGCATCGGGCCGGATTCCTTCTCAGCCGTCACTCCCATGGAGCGGAACTTGAGGATCTTGAATTCCTTGCCGTCCTTGGTGATACGGGTCTGACGGTAGAACACCGGGCCGGGAGAGCTGGCCTTCACCAGGATCGCAGTGATGAGCATGATGGGCGAGAGGATCACCAGGGCAATCAACGACAGCACAATGTCGGAAACCCTCTTGACGATATCCATTTCTGCTGGAATCTTGAAAGGACTGGCAGCAATGATCGTCTCATCCTCAATCGACATGATTGTCGGATTAATGAGCACCATATGCTCAAACGAGGTCGACATGAAGATTTCTTTGTCCTCACTCAGCAATAAGTCATAAATAGCGACTCGCTCGGACGCAGGAATGTCATCGGAGACATGGGCGGTGTCGAATTCATCAATGTGAGCCCGAATCTGCTCCAGGTAGTGACCACGCACCACATGGGTGAGGCGATGGCGGGTGGCCTTGTTGGCCATGTAGTTCATGACGGCCCGATTGAGCATTGCCGGAGGACCGAGCAGCATCACTCGTTTGGCCCCTCGCAGGCGACGATAGGCAACGAACTCGATACTGCGCCAGATGAGCAGCAGAATTATCCCGACCAGCAGGTTGATGAGGAGGACCGAGCGCGGGAAGGCAAACCAGCGTCCGAAAAATGTCAGCGCCATGATGACGATCGTCACCATGACCTGGTCCACGACGGTGATGATCCCGATGTCAAGGAGCGTCTTGTTGTACAAGACATAAACGCCTGACAGAACGTTGATAATGAGGAACGCGATGACCGACGCCATCAACGCGGCTTTTCCGTCGTCCAGATTTCTCTGCGGAATGACCATTCCGAAACGCATCCAGAACGACAGGAATATTCCAGCCACAAAGACGATGACATCGACAAGGACCGTCACAAATTTCTGGGTGCGGTTGAAATAATCCTTTTTCACGTATTTCCTCCTCGGCCCTGCTGATCACAGGGGCACAGGCTCACACTATCGGGCGAACATGCAAGCCGACCTCCGGGTCGACCAGCGGTTCCTGAGCAGCAGCGATCCCGTCAATCTCCAAATCCAGGTTCACGTCGACCCCGCGACGCACCAGGGCAAGGCCGATGGGGCCGTCGACATGGTGAGTCGCAGACGATCCCATGACGCCGACACGACGCCCACCTGCGTGGACCTCAGAACTGACGGTCGGCAGCTCAGCGCCGGACCCGTCGAGCTGCAGCAAGGTCAGCCGACGCGGCGGACGTCCCAGGTTGTGCACCCGGGCGACGGTCTCCTGACCGCGGTAGCACCCCTTGTCGAGGTGGGTGCCGTACAGGCCGATCTCGTTGGGGATGGTGCGTTCGTCCGTGTCGATGCCAATGCGGGGAATCCCGGCGGCGATGCGCAGCGCCTCCCATGCCTGCACCCCGACCTGGTCGACGGCATCAGGGACGGGACGACCGACCAGGGCGATGGCCTCGTGTCCCTTGGCCACCTCGGAATCGAGGATGACGGCATCCGTCGGCGTCGCAACCCTCGCCCCGAGCCAGCGAACGGTCATGTCCGGTCGCAGCGCCACCTCGACGCGCATCATGAAACGCATCGAGTCCAGCCAGGCGACGAGGTCGGCTCCCCGTCCCGGTTCGGTCCAGCCCCAGAAGGTCTCGCCGTCGTCGACACCGTGTATGACGTGCTCGACGTGGCCGTTCGGGGAGAGCACCAGACTCGTCGTCGTGCGACCTGGCGCCAGGCCGTCGAGGTGTTGAGAGGTCAAGGAGTGCAACCATCCCAGTCGGTCAGCACCGGTGACCGTGAAGACCTCGCGGTTGGACAGTGCCAACCATCCGCCGCCGTCGCTCATCAGACGCTGCTCAGCGACCGGATTGGCGACGTGCGAGACCAGACCAACGTCGGGGCCGTCGGTCAGCAACACGGGACCAGCCATGTCAGGCCCTCTTGAGGCGAGCCCACATGTAGGGCTGCAGCGGGGCTTCCGTGGTCGCACGATCGAAGGTCCACAGCAGGTCTCCCTCGACCTGGCCGTAGAGACGCTGACCACCGGTATAGGGCACCAGGGCGTCCTCTGTGCGGGCGACGGCATCGGTGACGAGCTCGATCTTGGCTCCATCGATGTTTCCTGTCCAGACCTCGACCCAGCCCTCCGGGGCAGCCATCAGGACGTCGATCTTGCGCGTGTCGACATTGGGACGCCAGAAACCGGTCTCCATACGCAGCGGAGCAGCCGGGGTGCCGTCGGGGTTCGTGGTGAAGGTCTGGCAGATGTAGTGCAGGTAATCCCCACCGTTCTCCGTGAAGTCGACCTGGCACCCGAAGCTGAACTCACCGTCCTCGGGGGTGTTGCCGTGTCCTTCACCTTCCCAATGGCCAATCATCCAGGCCAAGGGCATGAGATCACGATTCAGGTCGTCAGGAATCTGGAAGGGCATGGGTCCTCGTGTCGGGTAGCAGTTTCGTCAGGTACTGGGAGTGGCGGATTCAACCGCGCCAGGCTGCCATAAGAACTCGCGTCACAGCAACGAGCGGCACCACAGCGCCTATCACAGCGACGGTCACCAGAACCACGAGATCAGCCACAGCCACACCCTGATTCTACGAGGTTTGCTGCGTAGACTCGATTTCCGTGCGAGTCGTCATCCAGAGAGCAAGCAGTGCGGAGGTTCTCGTCGAAGGTCACACGGTCGGTACCCTGGCGAGTCCCGGACTCGTCGTGCTGGTGGGAGCGACCGGTAACGACACCGCTGCCGACGCCGAGAAACTCGCTGAGAAGATCTGGGGCCTGCGCATCCTTGACGACGAGAGGTCAGCCAGCGACATCGACGCCCCGGTCCTTGTCGTCAGCCAGTTCACCCTTTACGCACGCACACGAAAGGGCCGCCGACCGTCGTGGAGCGACGCCGCGCCCGGACCCGTCTCGAAGCCTCTTGTCGACCACTTCGTTTCCCACCTGCGTGGGTTGGGAGCGCATGTCGAGACCGGTGTCTTCGGCACTGACATGAAGGTCAGCCTGGTCAACGACGGCCCGATGACGATCCTCATCGACACCGACGACTGGCGCTGATGAGTGTCGCTGGGCCCGCCCGTCAGTCCTCCCCATAAATCTGAATCGAGGATATGAGGACGGAGTCGCGCGTTGGCTCTCCGAGCAGCCCCGGCTCGGTTGTGGCAATGATGGTCAATGTGATGTCCCCCTTGACGGTGTGTGGGGAGATCATGACCTTTTGGATCGACTCGTCGTCATCGGTGAAGTCCTGGTTGAACCACGTGCCGTCCGGCAACGTCCAGCGCATCGTCCGCACCCGTCGATACTGCGGATACAGGTGGACGTCGCCGTAGACCTTGGCATAGCCATTGATCAATCCGACCCCGACGATCCGGGAACGCCGCGGCATGGTCAGGGTGATCTGTTGACCTTCGCCGGATCCGTTGCATCGCCAGGCCGTCTGCGGTTCGTCGTCAACCAAGAACTCGGAGTCGTACCTCACCAGGTGATGCTCGGAGTCGACGGCCGGATCGGACACACACGAGGCCGTCGCCTTGAGACCACGAATGGGCTTGCCCGCGCCCTGGTAAGGCATCGCTTCCGAGACCGTCGACGCAGGCGAGACCGGGATCGGCGCCGTCTTGACCGCGTCAGTATCGTCGCGGGACTGGGTGATGAAGGTGCCCAGTACCAAACCGACGACGAGGGCTGCCGCGACCATCAGTGTCCAGACGGGGAATCGATGTCGCCGGACAGCTGCGGTCGCCCCGGTGACGTGGGGGTGACCGATGACGACGCTTGGTCCGGTGTCGTCGCTGACGACACGGATCGACCCATTTGTCGTCGTGCTGACAGAACTGTCCCCTGTGTCAGAGTGCCGGGGGGCTGAATCGGACGACTCGGACGACGGTTCGGACTCGTCCGCACGACGAGGCTCATCCGGCCCGGAATCCTCCTCGTCCGGACGGAACCACTCGTCAGGCATCCTCGTCACTCCAGCCATGGTAGTGCTGACATCATGAGAAGGCCCAGATGGTCGTGGGATGATGGGGCCATCACGGCTCTGGCATTTAGACGACATGGAGGGCATCCAGATGGCACGACTGTCCCTGCTGGGCCCCCTGGACGCTCCTCTTCCCCAGGCCCTGGAACTCCTTCCACACAGCATCACCCGCTACGACGACCTACAGGAATGCCTGTCCCACCTCGAGGGAGTCGACATCGTCCTGGTCGACTGCCATGACGAACCTGCCGAGGCCCGGGAGGCGTGCCTTCGGCTGTCATCTCATGAGAGACGAGTTCCTATCCTGTTGCTGACCAGCCCGGACACCCTGTCAGTCATCAGTCCCGACTGGGGGATGGACGATTTCCTATGTGACTCGGCCACCCCACTCGAGGTGGAGACCCGACTGCGCTGCCTGTTCACCGTCCAGGTGACCAACCTGCTTGTCGTAGGACCGTTCACCGTTGACGAGGACGGTTACACCGCGACCGTCGGTGGCAAGGACCTTGACCTCACCTATACCGAGTTCGAGCTCTTGAAATACCTCGTCAGCCACCCCGGGAGAGTGCTCACTCGCGACATCTTGCTGTCGGACGTGTGGGGATACGACTACTACGGCGGCACCCGAACCGTTGACGTACACATCCGTCGTCTGCGAGCCAAGGTTGGCCCCGAGTACGAGGGGCACATCCAGACGGTGCGATCTGTGGGGTACCGATTCCAGGCTGAACGCTGAGTTCGTTCACACAATTCTCCGAGCGGACGTCGGGTTGCACCCGTTGTGAACAGCTACCGTCAGATAGATTGTGTCCTGCTACGCCCACCACGTCGCGGGCGGACAGATCTCCAAGGAGTGTGTCCATGGCCAAGAAGTCCAACCCCGGAGTTTCCCCAACTCCTTCCGACGAGCTGCCAGAGGATCGCTACAGCGATCGCGAACTGTCATGGCTCGCCTTCAACGAGCGGGTGCTGGATCTTGCCCGAGATGCCGAGCGCATTCCACTGTTGGAACGGGCGAAGTTCCTGGCCATTTTCTCATCCAATCTTGACGAATTCTTCATGGTGCGCGTCGCCGGACTCAAACGTCGTATCGACGCCGGGGTCGCCGTCCCGTCGGTTGCCGGTCTACTGCCCCGCGAGGTCCATGACGCGATCCTCGCTCGGACCCGCGAGCTTGTCGCTGAGCAGTCCCGCGTCTTCGCCGAGGAGGTCCGTCCCGGCCTGGCCGCCGAGGGCATCGAGATTCTGCGCTGGTCGGAGCTGACCGACGACGAGAAGGGCCGGATGCGTACCCTCTTCTCGGAGCGGATCTTCCCGATCCTCACCCCGCTGGCCGTCGATCCCTCACACCCCTTCCCCTACATCCGCGGCCTGTCGATCAACCTGGCCGTCATGCTGGCCAACCCCATCACCGGGGCCGAGCAGTTCGCCCGGGTCAAGGTGCCGTCGGTGCTGCCGCGTCTGGTCAACCTCGGCAAAGGACGATTCCTTCCCCTTGAGGAGATCATCAGCCGTCACCTGGACCAGTTGTTCACCGGCATGCATGTGCTGCAGCACACCACCTTCCGCGTCACCCGCAATGAGGACCTCGAGGTCGAGGAGGACGACGCCGAGAACCTGCTCTTCGCCCTCGAGAAGGAGTTGCTGCGTCGCAAGGTGGGGCGTCCCCCAGTACGCCTCGAGGTGCAGGACGACATCAGCGACGAGATGCTCGCCCTGCTCACCCGTGAGCTCGACATCAAGGACAAGGAGGTCTTCCGACTTCCTGCTCCGCTCGACCTCACCGGTCTGTTCTCCCTTGCTGACGTCGACCGTGACGACCTGTCCTACCCGAACTTCCTGCCCATCACCCATCCGCACCTGGCCGAGGTCGAAACGGCTCGTCCGGCAGACATGTTCGCCGCAATTCGTCGTCGGGACGTCCTGGTGCATCATCCGTACGACTCCTTCGCCACCAGCGTGCAGAGGTTCATCGAGCAGGCCGCCCACGATCCCCAGGTGTTGGCCATCAAGCAGACCCTGTACCGCACCTCTGGCGACTCCCCGATCATCGATGCCCTCGTTGACGCCGCTGAGGCCGGCAAGCAGGTGTTGGCCGTCGTGGAGATCAAGGCCAGGTTCGACGAACAGGCCAACATCACCTGGGCGCGGGTCCTGGAACGCGCCGGAGTCCACGTCGTCTACGGCATGGTCGGCCTCAAGACCCATTGCAAGCTGGCCCTGGCCATCCGTGACGAGGGTGAGGGTCTGCGTCGTTACGCCCACATCGGCACTGGCAACTACAACCCCAAGACCGCTCGTCAGTACGAGGACCTGGGCCTGCTGACGTCCAATCCGATCATCACCGAGGACGTCGCAAGGCTCTTCAACCACTTGTCCGGGATGACCGCCGAGAAGCAGTACCGCCGACTGCTGGCGGCCCCCGAGGGCATTCGAAGCGGCATCATTGACGCCATTGAGCATGAGATCGAGAGCAAGAAGGCTGGTCTGCCAGCGGGCGTGAGGATCAAGGTCAACTCGATTGTCGACGAGCGCGTCATTGACGCCCTCTACCGGGCCTCTCGCGCCGGAGTGCCAGTGGACCTGTGGGTGCGCGGCATCTGCGCCATCCGCCCCGGGGTGCCCGGTTTGAGCGAGAACATTCGCGTCATCTCGGTGTTGGGACGGTTCCTCGAGCACTCCCGCATCTTCTGGTTCGCCAACGGTGGTCGTCCGATGGTTGCCATTGGATCAGCCGACCTCATGCACCGCAACCTCGACCGCCGTGTGGAGGCCCTCGTCGGGCTGTCGAACAAGCAACACGTGGCCGAGGTCGAGGAGTTGTTCGAGATGGCCTTCGACGCGGGGACGGTGTCCTGGCACCTGCACGACCGCACCTGGACCGAGGTCTCCCGCGGCCCCGACGGAAAGGTGTTGACCGACCTTCAGGAAGAACTCATTCGACGAACCCGTGACAGGAGGCGATGAGCCGAGATGGGAGGACACAAGGGCCCTGTCCAGGCTGCTGGTGCCGTCGTGTTTCGCGACATTGACGGCACCGAGGGCACCCGTGAGGTCCTCGTCGTTCATCGTCCCGCCTATGACGACCTCTCCCTGCCCAAGGGGAAGGTCGAGCGGGGAGAGGATCTCCCCGTCACCGCTGTCCGTGAGGTCGCCGAGGAAACCGGGATCAACATTCGGTTGTCGGCGCCTTTGCAACCCACCGAATACACCGTCAAGTCCTCCACCGCCGGCGGCAAGCCGAAGTCGTGGGCGAAGGTGGTGTCGTGGTGGCTCGGGGTTGCTGTCGGCGGATCAATCGAGGAGGCGACGGCCAGCCCGGAAGAGATCGACGGCGCATTGTGGATGCCCACCGACCAGGCTCTGGAGGCACTCAGCTATCCCACCGACGTCCAGGTCCTCGAGGAGGCCCTGGAGCTACCGCCGACGTCGACCGTCGTCCTGGTACGTCATGGCAAGGCCGTCTCGCGCAAGGAATGGGGCTCTCGCAAGAAGAAGGCCAAGGACGCCAGGCGTCCGCTGGAAAGGCGTGGACGTCGTCAGGCCAAGGCGTTGATTGACCTGCTCGGCGCGTTCGGGGTGTCTCGTCTTGCCAGCTCGTCGTCCACCCGATGCATGCAAACTCTCAAGCCGTACGCCGAGAGCATTGGGGCCGACATCGTCGCGATCGACGCGCTGAGCGAGGAGGCTCACGAGGCCAATCCCGCCAAGACCGTGTCCGCCATGAGGAAGATTGCCGGTCGCGCCCTCTCCGACCCCTCACATCCCATCGCGGTGTGCGGTCACAGGCCAGTTCTGCCGACCATGCGGGACGCTCTCAGCGGGGCGAATCACCCGATGTCGACCGCGGAATGCCTGATCGTTCACCTGGACGAGGCCGGACACACCATCCGCCAGGAGTGGTACCGCTCAAAGTACTGACACAGGAGGTCACATTCGGGCCCTGAGGGACTTTCTTCAATCAGGATGTCGCCGGTATTCACCTTGGGTTCACCTTGACGCGGTTGTTGCGACATGTTCAAACCCTAGCGTCAGCCCTGTACCAAGGACCGCAACGGCGGCTCCAGGAGATCACTCGAAAAGGATGTGCCGTGACGAATCGTCTCGCCAAGATCACTGCCCTGGCTGCTATCAGCGCCATCTCCCTCACCGCTTGTGGCGCCAACGGCGACAAGGGCTCCAGCTCCGCCTCGTCGTCCGAGGCCACTTCGGCTGCCGCCAGCTCGGCGACCAGCGCTGACACCCAGTCCAGCGGCTCCTCGGCTGATGCCGCCTCGTTCAAGCCGGCCTGCCCTGGTGGCAACATCTCCGGTGCTGGCTCCTCGGCCCAGCTGAACGCCATCAACCAGGTCGTCTCTGACTACAAGGCTGCGTGCTCCTCGGCCACCATCAACTACTCTCCCACCGGCTCCGGCGCTGGTGTGAAGTCCTTCATCGGCAAACAGACCGACTGGGCGGGCTCCGACTCCGTCCTCAACAAGGACAAGGGCGAGCCCGACAAGACCAAGCAGCGCTGCAATGCCGATCCGTGGCACCTCCCGATGGCTGCCGGCCCGATCGCCGTGGTATACAACGTCGACGGCGTCAAGGATCTGACCCTCTCGACCCCGACCCTCGCCAGAATCTTCTCCGGCGCCATCAAGAAGTGGGATGACCCGGCCATCAAGAAGGAGAATCCCTCCGCCAAGCTGCCGTCCTCCCAGATCGAGGTCTTCTACCGCAAGGACGAGTCGGGCACCACCGACAATTTCACCAAGTTCCTCAACAAAGCCGCCGGTGACATCTGGACCGAGAAGCACTCCAAGACGTGGAAGGGCACTGGCAAGGGTGCTGACAAGTCGGCCGGCATCGCTCAGGCCGTCAAGAGCACCAAGAACTCGATCTCCTACGACGAGTGGTCCTACGCCACCAAGAACAGCCTTGACATGGCTGCCATCGACAACGGCAACGGCCCGGTCAAACTGACCGGCGAGTCCGCTGGTAAGGCCGTCTCGGCCGCCAAGGTGGTGGGTCAGGGCAACGACCTGCAGCTCGAACTCCAGTACAAGGACACCCCGGCTGGCGTGTACCCCGCGGTTTTGGTGACCTACGAAATCGCGTGCTCCAAGGGCCAGGATGCCGGCAAGACTGCCCTCCTGAAGGACTTCCTCTCCTTCTACGCCTCCGAGCAGGAGCAGAAGAAGATCCAGGATCTCGGTTACGCTCCGCTGCCTTCCGATGTTGCCTCGAAGGTGCTGACCGCCGCTCAGGCCCTCTCCTGATCAACTTCGCCCGGGTAATTTGGCCCCGGTGCTCTGGGGCGGGAGGACACGCGACGTCCTCCCGCCCCAACCCACGAGAACAACCATGAACGCGACGAAGGAAGCCCATGGCTGAAACCACATCGACGGCGCAGCGAAGGCCAACAGCCGCATCTCGCATGAAACCGGTCTCCAGGGTCGGGGACAGGATTTTCGCCGGTGCCTCGTCGGTCATAGCCATTGCGCTGGCCATCATCGTCATCCTGATGTTCATCTTCCTCATCAAGACGGCGGCACCGACCCTGTCGGCCAACACCGACAACTTCTTCACCTCTCGCGCCTGGACGACCGACCAGAATCCGCCGGCCTTCGGTATTCAGGCCCTGCTGTGGACGACGCTCATCTCGTCTGTGCTCGCACTGCTCATCGCAGTTCCCCTCTCAGTGGGTATCGCCCTCTTCATCACCCAGCTGGCGCCCAAGAATCTCGCCAGCCCCGTCGCCTTCGTCGTCGACCTGCTGGCCGCTGTGCCCTCGATCGTCTTCGGCCTGTGGGGCGGCATCGTGTTCGGATCGTCGGGCGTCGTCACTGGCCTGCGCGACATCATCATCGCGGTACTCGGCTGGATCCCGATCTTCTCGGACGATCCGTCCTGGTCCTCCGCCACCGGCACGGTCTATCTCGCCAGCCTGGTTCTGGCCATCATGATCCTGCCGATCATCACCGCCGTCAGCCGCGATGTCATGGCCCAGACCCCGCACGACCAGGTCGAGGCTGCGCTGGCCCTGGGGTCGACCCGCTGGGAAGTCATCAAGCTCGCAGTACTCCCCCACTCCCGCTCCGGAATCATCTCGGGAGCCATGCTCGGTCTGGGGCGCGCTCTCGGCGAGACGCTGGCCGTCACCCTGATCCTGCAAACGATCAGCCCCATGGCCCTCAAACAGAAACTCAACCTGTCAATCTTCGTCGGCGGCGAGACCTTCGCCTCGAAGATCGCCGGTAACTTCTCCGAGGCCATCAGCGATCCCACCTCACTGGGCGCCCTGGTGGCGTCGGCCCTGGCCCTGTTCGTCATCACCTTCGTGGTCAACGCAACTGCCCGCCTGATCGCAGCGAAGGGAGTCAAGCGATGAGCGCCACCACCCCCGATCACATCCCCGCACGCGCCGAGGACATGCCCACGGTCGGGACGCTGGACCTCTCCCGTCCGTCCGGCAAGCGGACCACGAAGAGCGGTTGCGCCTCGATCTTCATGATCGTCGCCACCCTGCTCGCGGTCATCCCGCTGGTCTGGTTGTTGTTCGCTGCCGTCCGACGCGGTATCGCATCCCTCGTCCATGCCTCTTGGTGGACCCACTCGATGGACCCGTCCTGGGACCTCGTTGAGCAGGGTGCCATCCACGCCATCGTCGGAACCATCGAGATCGGTCTCATCACCTCGATCATCTCCGTGCCGATCGCACTGCTGACCGCCATCTTCCTGGTGGAGTACGCACGAGGCACCACGATCGCCAAGGTCATCAGCTTCGCCGTTGACGTCCTGACCGGGGTGCCGTCGATCGTCGCGGCCCTGTTCATCTTCGCGGTGGTCGTCACCACCCTCGGTGGAACTCAGTCGGCCTGGGCATCTTCCCTGGCCCTCATGATCCTCATGGTGCCGACGGTACTGCGATCCACCGAGGAGATGCTCAAGCTGGTGCCGGACTCGTTGCGCGAGGCCTCCTTCGCCCTGGGCGTCTCCAAGTGGAAGACGATCATGAAGGTCGTCCTGCCGACCTCAATGACCGGCATTCTCACCGGCATCGTGCTCGGCCTGGCCCGGGTCATGGGCGAGACAGCACCGCTCATCGTGTTGCTGCAGTTCAACACCGAATTGACCTTCAACCCGTCGACCCCGAACTTCGCAACCCTGCCGACCGTCATCACGAACGCCTACACCCAGGGCGGCGTGGACACCCCGGTCGTCTGGGGCGCTGCGATCACCCTGATAATCCTCGTCATGGGACTCAACCTCATTGCCCGTGGCATCTCCCGCCGCTACATGCGTCGCATGGGCAAGTGACACGAAAGAGAGCTGAACATGGCAAAGCGGATCGAGGTCAAGGACCTCAACATCTACTACGGCTCCTTCCACGCCGTTGAGTCGGTGAACCTGACTGTCGAACCCCGTACCGTGACGGCCTTCATCGGCCCGTCCGGCTGTGGCAAGTCGACGGTGCTGCGGACCCTCAACCGCATGCACGAAGTCATCCCCGGCGCCTACTGCACCGGCAAGGTGGAGCTCGACGGCGTCGACCTCTACGGCAAGGACGTCGACCCAGTGGCCGTGCGCCGCAACGTCGGCATGGTCTTCCAGCGAGCCAACCCGTTCCCGGCGATGTCGATTCGCGACAACGTCGTGGCTGGTCTGAAGCTCAATGGTGTGCGCGACAACACGTTGCTTGACGAAGCCTGCGAGAAGTCGCTGCGCGGTGCCAACCTGTGGAACGAGGTCAAGGATCGCCTGGAGCGTTCTGGGGCGTCCCTGTCTGGTGGCCAGCAGCAGCGTCTGTGCATCGCCCGCGCCATCGCCGTCGAGCCTGAGGTCCTCCTCATGGACGAGCCGTGCTCGGCTCTGGACCCGATCTCGACCCTCGCCATCGAGGACCTCGTCGGGGAGCTCAAGGACCGCTTCACCGTGGTGATCGTGACTCACAATATGCAGCAGGCAGCCCGTGTCTCAGATCAGACCGCTTTCTTCAACCTCAAGGCCCAGGGAGAGCCCGGCCACCTCGTCGAGATTGGCTCCACTGACAAGATCTTCTCCAACCCGAAGGAGAAAGCCACCGAGGATTACATCTCAGGCCGCTTCGGCTGATCACCCGGGCCTCACATCGCCTTCATGGGCTACTGGAGGCAGGGCCATGACCCCATGCAGGGGGCGCCGAGCACCCATTGTTAGGCGATGCTAGGCTACCGATCGTTCGACGTAGGGAACCTCGTGCAACTCGAGGACTGACGCGCAGCGGTGAGGCGGACGAACAGGCACATGGCCACTGGGGTAACCCGGGAAGGCGCCCGTTCGGATGATGCCGAGTCCGAAAACCTCTCGGACTGGATCTACCCGACGGCCGCGCGACTCGGCCCTGACGAGGACGGCTTCCTTGGCTCGACCCCAGCACCGGATACCGGCGCGTTTCACACTGTTGACGACCCTGCTCGTCCTCACGCCCGTACTATCCATCGCCTTTGGCGCCGCCCCCATACCTATTGGCCAGGTCTTGGGCGTCCTTGCTGACCGTTGCGGCATCCCGGTGCATGTGACGTGGGATGCCATTACCGACGCCATCGTGTGGCAGAACAGAATGCCCCGAATCGTCACTGGCCTTGGGGTGGGGGCGATCCTCGGGATATCCGGTGTCGCTCTGCAAGCAGTGGTGCGCAACCCGCTTGCAGAGCCATATGTCCTCGGTGTCAGCGCTGGAGCATCGTGCGGGGCCGCCGCCGCCATCATTCTCATCGGCATCTCGTCAGCCGTCGGCGTCGCCGGAATGGCCTTCCTCGGGGCATTGCTGTCCACCGCCGTCGTGTTGTTCATGGGGGGAGGACGGAATTCGTCAACCTTGCGACTCATCCTCGCCGGTCTGGCAGTCGGGTTCATTTTTCAGGCCACCACCAACTTCATCATTTTCTCCTCGGACTCCCCGGAGACGGCCCGAGCCGTCATGTTCTGGACGCTCGGCGACCTCTCCCGCGCCAGCTGGACGCAGGGATGGACGAGCATCGTCGTCGCTGGTGTGCTTGCGATACTGATGTGGGCCTGCGCACCATGGCTCGACGCGCTGGCATCTGGCGATTCCACCGCCACTGCGGTGGGAATCGACCCAGCGATAATACGAGTCATCCTCCTCGTCCCAGTCTCGGCAGGGGTGGCCATGGCTGTCGCGATCTCGGGTGGGATCGGATTCGTCGGACTGGTCATTCCCCACCTGATGCGATCCTTCATCGGCCACGGGCACCGTCGGCTGGTCGCGTCTTCAGCCATTTCCGCCGCCATCTTCCTGGTGTGGGCCGACACCTTCTCCCGTACCGTCTTCAGTCCGGCAGAACTGCCGATTGGCGTCATCACCGGTCTTCTTGGCGCTCCTTTCCTACTGGTCTTGGTGAGGAGAGGCACGCTGACATGATCTGCGCCACTGACGTAGTTGTCCGTCGCGGCGAGCGGATTGTCCTCGACAGGGTCGATGTCACCGCGAACCAAGGTATGACGATTGGGATTATTGGCCCAAACGGCGCGGGCAAGTCCACCTTGTTGTCTGCGTTGTACCGCAACGTCTCCATCTGCTCCGGACAGGTCACGGTCAGCGAGCGTGACGTGGCTGTGATGAGTCGCCGCGACATCGCCCGCGAGGTAGCTGTCGTGGCGCAAACCCCAGATCAGGCCCTGCCGCTGACAGTCCGCGACACCGTCGGTCTGGGACGGTTACCGCACCGCTCGCTGATGGGATATGGGGACGCGGCTGACCGCGAGATCGTCGAGGATGCCCTAGCGCGCACCGATCTCACCAGGCTGGCATGTCGCCTTGTCACCCAGCTCTCAGGTGGCGAGCGTCAACGCGTTCTTGTCGCTCGCGCCATTGCCCAGCAAGCTGGCCACTTACTCCTCGACGAGCCCACCAATCATCTCGATATCGGCCACCAATTTGACCTGCTCAATCTCGTCCACACGATCGACGCAACCACCATCATCGTGCTGCACGACCTCAACCTGGCAGCCCGGGTAGCAGACCAGTTGGTGCTTCTCAACAAAGGTTGTCTGGTTGCCTCCGGCCCCTGCGAGGAGGTTTTGCGTCCCGATCTGCTGTCCGAGATCTACCGGGTCGACGTCGAGCACATTACCCACAACGGTCGTATCCACCTCTTGTTCAATCCCCCAGACCGCTGAACCGTCCTCAACGCCCACTACGCAGAGCCCCTACCCGACTCCGAGGCCGCCTGCATCGCCCGGTCCATCACCGACTGGATCACCACAGAATCCCGCCTGTGGGTGCAATCCAGCACAGTCACGCAAACCACCTTCACCACCATCCAATCCGCACGCGGACACAAAGGCGGCACATGCAGCGGAGAGATGAGACGAGCAACAACCATGCAAGAGCTCGCGAAGGCTACCAATGATGATCCGTCCTGAGGATCGTGTCATGCGTGGCTCCTTGACCGCCCGTGAACTAGCAGTACGGTCTGGATTCTCGATGAGGACAATGCAACGCTGGACCTCTCGAACTCGAGAGCAGTATCTCCGCGACCAAGAGCAACGACGCGAAGCGATTCGGGCCTACCACGACAATCAAGGCCACACCTGGCCACAACCTGCCAACCACTACAGAATCACCGAGTCGACAGCTAAACAGCTTGCCTACCGCACCCGCAAAGAACGAGCCCGTGAGGCCGAGGAAGCCGCCAAGGGGCCAACTCTGTTCGACGTCATGGACGACGAGGTGTCATGACATGAGCACCTACGGCGAACAGAAAAAGCATGGGCCGGGCATGGACTCGCCTCCGTCGCGAATACCTCGACGGCAAGATCCTCGACGCGGTGGTCCTGCCCTCCGGGGCCGGCACGCGATGGGAATGCCCCGTGTGCGGCGAGGTCGGCACCAACGTGACCAGCAGCCGACTCGCTACGACAGCCGGGCGCAACCACATGCAGACCCACATCAGCGCCGACGACCACACCACCATGGAAGCCCTCAAAGTCACCCACATACCCGAGGCGCTGTTAACGCCCTATCAACGCACCCTCCGCAACCAGCTCCAGACTCGACCCGATCAAGACACCCCGTAGACGATGAAGTCACGGCCTGAACCACACCCCCAACCAAGCCTGCACTCACAGAAACCCCTCCTGAACTGGACTTGCTCAGGAGGGGTTTTGTCTTGCTCTGCGCCTAGACCAAGGCCGCGGGTCACCTCAGTTTTTCAGCTGCTGCCTTCACGCCAGGCGACGTGCAGACGTTCGTAGGTTTGTTACCAGTCCTAGAGCAGATTTCGGCAGTGAAGAGATTCGCCCCTCCTACGATCGCTTGCGCTTCTTTTGAATTTGGATTAGAAAGAGCTTTTACCACGTTTTTCGGATCTTCCCTCGCCATCCAAGGCGTGTAGCTGGGATTCGATGTGGTGATGTCGCCCCAGTAGGCGAAGGGGATGCCTCCTTCTGGGTTGTACTTGCTAAATATATCCTGCTTAGATTCCGGCAAGCTCGCTATTTGTCGACCTTCTCTATCGGCTAACTCATAGGCATCCAAGTCAACATACTTGCTGCTGTACTTGTAGTTCCTAAAAGTAATCGTAGGAATATTGGAAAGCTCCTTTTCTGCCGGGCTTGACAGGGTGTCTTCTAGCCCGCTGAAGGTTCCGAATCGAGACAAAGCTGCCGCGAGAGGGAGTCTTTCCATCGCGCAGAAGGGACAGAATTCTGACCCTACATAGAAGAGCTTTACCTTGCCGTCTCTGTCAGGTTTATTCCCAGTCTTGGTGACCTGAAGCTCCGAAGAACCGGGGCCAACCTTGTCATAAACGCTTTTAGGGATGGAGACAATCGCCTTGGAGATCGTACCCTGGGAAGTCTCTATAGCGGGACCCTGGCGGGACTTATTAATAGCAAGTACCGTGCCAACGATAATAAGGGAGAGGGCCAGTACACCTGCGGCGACATAGATGATCTTACGGCGCTTCATCTTGAGTGATTCGCGCTCTTGTTCCCTGCGGAGAGTTTCTCGTTTGCTCATAAATTTATCAGTAGAGAGAAATTGAGCTAATGTTCAACGGAGGATTAATAAATGCGCAGCGGTTAGATTTGATGGCATACTTCCTCCACCCGCTTGAAGTACGAGATACCCACATGTGACCCTTTTTGCCGCGGGTGATCCACCCATTACCCCCCTAAGAATGAGATCCATTGTTTTTCTTTCTGTCGATTTAATCGAAAAGCGATATAATACTAGCACATGAGGGCAACGGGTCGCCGATTCGGAGGTGGTCTATGTCCAGGAATCGTGTCGCAACTGTGTCCGGTAAACCCGGTTCTGGTCGATACGTCGGGCACGTCCACGTTCGGACGTAGCGAGTTTTCCCTCTGCGGTCTGAGCACGAGCCAGTGCGCATCTCGATACTTTTCGCACCTCGGCCAGCAGGCCTCACCATGACATCTGGTCTGCCGTTTTCGAGCACCTGACCCACGTCAGCCTCGACGGAAACCACGGCCCCCAGAACGACTCCACGCGCCCCTGGCTCTTGGACCCTCAGCTAGCTTTGAAGGTCTGGGTAACCTCACGGGTGAGCGCTTGACGAGTCCACGCAGACACGGTCATGCCCTACCGAGAAGCATCCCGTTCAATCAACCTCCACACGCTGGCACTCACTCGGATCGTGCGAGGCTCCAGGGGTTCAGTCTCCACTTCCTCCCAAGCTCGACCCTCGAAGGGGTCGACCTGCATCCCCTCAAAACCTGACTCGGCTTCACTGGCCCACTGGCGCACCATCTCGTCGGTGACTCGAACACCATTGTCGGCAACAAACTCACTCATCTCGCCCTCCTCATCTGAGCCAGAAACCCTTTCGTCAACCAATTCGCGTGAATCACCAATACGGACCCGTCAGCGCCACGAACAAACACCACCTCGATCGCCCGCCCCGCACTATCAAATCCGATCGTGGCCCATCGCACCGGCTCAACATCCTCATCACCTCGACGCACCCGAGCACCACCAGAACCCGTCTCATACGCCTGCCGAACCTGCTCCACACTTAACCCGTACTTCAACGCATTCGGGACGCACACACAGCAGCATACGCACACGTCGTCGCTAATAGAACACACTGCAGACGACAACCAGAACAAGGCACACCATCCCCTATTCCGACGCACCTAGTGCATTCTTGACGCCTGCCCGAGTTTTTCGCCCGACAGACGACACACACCACACGCGCCAAGGCCGCACGATCCGGCCCGGATCGTGCGGCGGATCGATCATGTCACGACCACAAACCAGGCCGATACTGGCCACGAAGCCGGGCACGCATCGTCCGATCTTGGTTGACCAACCGGCTTCGCTCGCGATCTGATTTAGCAAGTTTTCGTTCCGCTGTTTCGGCTCGAACGCATGCCTCTCGTAGCTGGGTGTGAGCTTCAGCTAGACGCGCCCGCACATCGGCAAGTTTGCGATTCCAGATGTGGGACTCGCCCCGATTCGATCTGCACTACACGCACCGGAACCGACACTCCTCGGGCCACCATGCGTTCATCTCGGGCACGTCGACGGCACTCGTCCGAACACCAGATCCGGGGTCGGCCTCGACCCGAACGGGACTCGATTCGGCGTCCACACCGGGGACATGTTCGGGGCGACGAGTAGCAGGCCATGACCCCAATCTATTTCCGCCGGACGATATCCACTACCCCCGGCACAAACTGTGCAAATAGTGCGACGAGCCTAGAGGACCCTGAGCGAGCTTACGAGTGAGGGGGGTATCCCTACTCGACAAAACAGGAGGACACTCTCTTGGCATCGGGACCGCTAACCGGTCGCCGACACGAGGCACGCTCGAGTTTGGGTGGGCCGCGCAGGAGCCCACCAGGAAGGAGGAAGTCGCTTCGCTCCTGCAGAGGATCCCCCTGGGGAGCCCCCAGACCCCAGAACTATCTGACTTGGCTCTTCGGGACGTACTCTCGACAGGTGATTCTTTTCGTGCTTGGCTGGTCTCATGGACGCGGCATCCGCAGAACAGTGGGAACAGATGTGGCTGCCGCTATGGCCGCTAGCCACCGATGACCTAGCCACGGGCATCTACCGCACCAGCCGATCCAAAGCCCTCGGCGTGCGCTACATCGAGACCAACCCCCAATGAAGGAGAACACGATGTCACCATCGCGCGCACGCGTCACCGCGGCTGCAATTTCCGGTCTGTGCCTGCTGACGACTGCTTGTGCTGGGTCTTCAACCGAGCACCCTGGCGCCTCCTCGACGGCAGGCCGCACCGTCATGAGCTGCAATGAGAAGCTCACATTCACCGATCCACCCAAGCGCGTCATCATGATGGGAGACACCGACGCCTCCACCATGAACGCCCTCGGAGTACTCGATCGCGTCGTCGCCAGGGCCGGGCACATCGAGGAGGACGCCTATGACGCCAAGACCCTCGCCAAGCTCAAGGCGATCCCGACGATCGCATCGCAGCAGCTTGACACCGGCGGGGCCAAGATATCGACCGAGACGATCCTCGACCAGCACGCAGACCTCGTCATTGGCTACGACACCGGCGTCAATCGCGACGCTCTGCGCAAGTCCGGCGTCAAGGTGTACAGCACCGACGCCATGTGCCCCGACAAGAAACCACCCGCCCCGGCCTCCTTCTCCCAGGTCAAGGACGAGGTCACCAAAGTCGGGCAGATCTTCAACGTTGCGGACAAGGCCACCACGATCAATGAAGATCTCGACACCAAGATCTCCACCATTGAAAAACACACTGCGTCGGAGAGCAAGGCCGATGCCGTCGCCCTTTACATCACTCCGGGTAGCACCGATTTCTACACCTACGGATCCTCGAGCATGATTGAGCCGATGTTTGCCGCCAATGGTCTGCGCAACATGTATCACTCGAACACCACCCGGGTCTTCGACGCCGCGATGGAGGACGTCCTGCACAAGGACCCGGAGTGGATCGTGCTGTTGGCCGGTGGTGGCGCAATGTCAAAGGTGGAACCCACCTTCTTGTCCTTCAAGGGCGCCAACGAGCTCAAGGCTGTCAGGAAGGGGCACGTGGTGACGATGCCCTTCGCCTTGACCGACCCTCCCACCCCGCTGACGATCGAGGGTACAGAGAAACTGCACGATCTCATCACGGACAAGAAGTGACCATGAGCCAATGACACACCGGCATCTCTGAGCGCTCCTCAAGGGCGCTCAGAGATGTCACTGTGCACCGTCCATCTCCTTACCGAGTCCCAGCAGGGCGTTTTCGACGACCTCGGGCAGAGCAGGATGAATCCAATACTGGCCGCGCGCCATCTGGTCGACTGTCTGGCCAGCGCTCATTGCCTGGATGCACGTCTGAATGAGGGTTGATGCCTGCGGTCCGATGATGTGGGCACCCAACAGCGTCCTTGTCCGTGGGTCTCCCAACAGCTTGACGCAGTGTCCCTCATTTTCCATCGCCCAGCCATAGGCGACGTCCGCGTATTCCTGAAGGTAGGCGGCGTAAGGAGTGTCGGACTGGAGCAATTCCTGTTCTGTGGCACCTACTGACGCCACCTGCGGATTCGAGAACACCGCATGCGGCACGAAGCGATGATCGGAACTGGTCAGGTCGTCGGGGTGCAAGAGGTTGTGGCGCACCACTCGAGCTTCATGGTTGGCCACATGCTTGAGCTCCCAGTGGGAACACACGTCGCCGAGCGCCCAGATGTGGTCCACACTGGTGCGCTGATGCTCGTCGACGACCACGAATCCGTCGTCGTCAACGTCAACCCCCGCAGCCGGAAGGTTGAGACGATCACCATTGGGCACCCGACCCATGGCGTTGAGGACGACGTCAGCTGGATAGTCGTAGTCGACCCCATCACCGTCAACCGTCAGGACGACGAGGTGACCACCCGGATCACGATCGATGCCCACCAAGCCCTCGGACATCCGCAGCCTCACGCGGTGGCCAATCTGTTCGGTGAACCGCTGAGAGATCTCCCGGTCCTCATGACGCAGCATCCGCCCGGACCGGTTGATGACGGTGACGCTGGATCCCAACGCGGAGAAGATGTGTGCGAACTCGGCAGCAATGAACCCACCGCCGAGAATCACCAGGCGATGGGGCAACTCATCCAACCTCATGATGGTGTCGGAAGTGTGAATTGCCCCCGCCAGGCTCGGGTCGTCGAGACCGAGGACATCCGGGACACGCGGACGCGACCCGGCTGCCAGGACGATCTGATCAGCTGTGATGCATGTGCTCCCGACCTCGATGGTGTGGGGATCGACGAACTTCGCCTCGCCGGTGTGGACGTCGACGTTCTCCAGGCCCTGGCGGTACTCGAGCCCGCCTTGAGAAATGGGATCGATGCGTCCGAAGATTCGGTCACGGATGGAGGTGAAGGATGCCCCGCGAAACTGCAGATTGACCCCCAGCCTGGCAGCCTCGGACGGCGAGGTTGCCAGGTCGGCCGGAATCACGAACATCTTCGTCGGTATGCAGCCGACGTTGAGGCAGGTGCCTCCGAAGGTGCCCGAGTCGATGATGGCGGCGCGCCGGTCAGCAAATTCCTCGTCCAGGATCGTGTTTCCCGAGCCCGAACCAATGACGACGATGTCGTAGTGCTCCATGACCCCAGTGTGTCATCCCAGGCAATGACAGATCGCCCAACCCGCTGCCGACACTGATCATGCCATTCATGGCACATCGTCATTCCTGAGTGATGTCTCGGGATATGAACGACCGTGTCATTGTCCCGAAAACTGCTAGCGTCACACCCATGATGAACGGCTGGAGTCTCATTACCGGACGCGCGGTCTGACCACGCACCGGAATCCAACCGCGCGCCCTCCTTCCACTTCCGGATGGAGGGCGTCGTCATGTGTACGCAATTGTCGAGGGGAACACGATGCCCACGCTGAGATCCGCCACCAGCACCACCGGGCGTGCCATGGCCGGAGTCCGCGCCCTCTGGCGTGCCACCGGCACCAAGGACAACGAATTCGGCCGTCCCATCGTGGCGATCGCGAACTCCTTCACCCAATTCGTCCCGGGCCACGTGGGACTGCGCGACGTCGGCAAGATCGTCGCCAAGCACGTTCGCGCCGCTGGCGGCGTCCCCAAGGAATTCAACACCATTGCCATTGACGACGGCATCGCCATGGGCCACGACGGCATGCTTTACTCCCTGCCGAGCCGCGAGCTCATCGCCGACTCGGTGGAGTACATGGTCAACGCCCACTGTGCCGACGCCCTCGTCTGCATCTCCAACTGCGACAAGATCACCCCCGGCATGCTCATGGCCGCCATGCGCCTCAACATCCCGACCGTCTTCGTCTCCGGCGGCCCGATGGAAGCCGGCAACGCCACCCTGGCCGACGGGGAGCACAAGCTCGACCTCATTGACGCCATGGTTGCCGCCGGAGACGAGACCGCAGCTGACCGCGACGTCAAGCTCATGGAGGCCAACGCCTGCCCCACCTGTGGGTCCTGTTCGGGCATGTTCACCGCCAACTCGATGAACTGCCTGACCGAGGCGCTTGGCCTCTCCCTGCCCGGCAACGGTTCCCTGCTAGCCACCCACTCGGACCGTCGCAAGCTCTTCGAGATCGCGGGACGAACCATCGTGTCCCTGACCAAGCGCTGGTACGACGAGGACGACGCCTCCGTGCTCCCCCGCTCCATCGCCACCAAGGCAGCTTTCAACAACGCCATGAGTCTGGACATCGCGATGGGCGGCTCGACGAACACCGTCCTCCACCTGCTGGCAGCTGCCCAGGAGGGCGAGGTCGACTTCACCATGGCCGACATCGACTCCCTGTCGCGCAAGATCCCCCACCTGTGCAAGGTGGCCCCCTCGACCAGCGTCTTCCACGTCGAGGACGTCCACCGTGCCGGCGGTGTGCTCGGCATCCTCGCCGAGCTCGACCGAGGCGGGCTGCTCGACACCACCACCTCGACGGTGTGGTCCCCCGACGGCACCCCGACGACGATGTCCGTCGAGATCGCCCACCACGACCTCATGTCCGATCCCGACGAGGGCGTCCGCACCCTCTACGCAGCCGCTCCCGGTGGGGTGCGCACCACCGAGATGTTCTCCCAGTCCTCGCGCTGGAAGAGCCTCGACACCGACCGTGACAACGGCTGCATCCGCGACATCGGGCATGCCTACTCGTCCGACGGTGGCCTCGCGGTACTCTTCGGCAACATCGCCGAACGCGGCTGCATCGTCAAGACCGCAGGCGTCGACGAGTCCATCCTGACCTTTTCCGGGCCTGCCGTCGTCTATGAGTCCCAGGACGACGCCGTCACCGGCATCCTCGGCAAGAAGGTCAGGGCCGGGGACGTCGTCATCATCCGCCACGAGGGCCCGAAGGGCGGCCCCGGCATGCAGGAGATGCTGTACCCGACGAGCTACCTGAAGTCGATGCACCTGGGCAAGGAGTGCGCCCTGCTCACAGACGGCCGGTTCTCCGGTGGCACCTCGGGGTTGTCCATCGGTCACGTCTCCCCCGAGGCTGCCTCCGGGGGTCTCATCGGCCTGGCCCGCGATGGCGACACCATCAGCATCGACATCCCCAACCGCACCATCAGACTTGACGTCGATGACTCCGAGCTGGCCCGTCGTCGCGATGAGGAGGAAGCTCGCGGAATCGATGCCTGGACGCCACGCACACCCCGCCCGCGTCACGTCTCCGCCGCTCTGCGTGCCTATGGGATGCTCGCCTCCTCCGCCGACCGCGGTGGGGTGCGCGACCTGTCCCAGGTGCGCCCAGTGGCTGAGTGAGGAGATCGCCGATGTCTGTCATGAGTGACCAGGAGTACCTGCGTGCCGTGCTGCGAGCACCGGTCTACGAGGTGGCCGAGAAGACCCCACTCGAGCCGATGCCCAATGTTTCCAAGCGCCTCGACAACACCGTGCTGGTGAAAAGGGAGGACCGTCAAGCAGTCCACTCCTTCAAGATTCGCGGCGCCTACAACCGAATGCGCAACCTGACCGAGGAGGAGCGTCGCGCGGGGGTGGTGACGGCTTCAGCCGGCAACCATGCCCAGGGCGTTGCCCTGTCGGGTGCCCGGCTCGGGGTCAACGCGAAGATCGTCATGCCAAAACCCACCCCGTCGATCAAGGTTGACGCGGTGCGTCAGCTCGGCGGCCAGGTGGTGCTGGCCGGGGAGTCCTTCGACGAGGCCAAGGCTCACGCCCTGGACCTGGCCGAGAACGAGGGGCTGACCTACGTCGCCCCCTTCGACGACCCAATGGTCATCGCCGGTCAGGGAACCATCGGTCTGGAGCTCATCCAGGACGCCGCCGACGTCGACCGGATCTTCGTGCCGGTCGGTGGCGGTGGCCTTGCCGCCGGGATCGCGGTCCTCGTCAGGCAGCTCATGCCTCAGGTCAAGATCATCGGTGTGGAGCCGGCTGAGTCGGCATGTCTGGCGGCTGCGATGACGGCCGGTGAACCCGTCACCCTGGACCGGGTCTCCCAGTTCGCCGAGGGCGTTGCCGTCGCCCGGATCGGTGACGAGACCTTCCGCATCCTCATGAATCACCTCGACGACGTCGTCACCGTCGACTCGGACGAGATCAGCGCCGCCGTCAAGGATCTCTTCGACGACGTGCGTGCCGTTGCCGAGCCAGCCGGTGCCGTCGCGCTGGCCGGACTCAAGAAGTACGCCCATGCCCACGGCATCCACGGCGAGCAGCTCACCACTGTCCTCAGCGGGGCCAACCTCAACTTCGGATCCCTGCGTCACATCGCAGAACGCGCCGAGATCGGTGGGCGTCGCGAGGGGATGTTCGGAGTCATCATCGACGAACGCCCAGGAGCCTTCCTGGACTTCTGCAGACTGCTGGGTGGCCGCATGGTCACCGAGTTCAACTACCGCCTTGCTGACGACGACTCCGCCGCCATCTTCGTCGGCGTGCAGTTGGCCCACCGCGACGAACGCTCCGAGATCGTGGAGATCCTGAGCAACGCTGGACACCGCGTGGTCGACCTGTCCGACGACGAGGCAGCCAAGACCCACGTCCGTTACATGGTTGGTGGGCATCCGTCGCGGGCCGTCGGGGAAAAAGTTGTCTCCTTCGTCTTCCCAGAGTCTCCGGGAGCGCTGACCCACTTCCTCACAACCCTGGGAGCCCGGTGGAACATCTCGCTGTTCCACTACCGCTCCTTCGCGATGGACACCGGCCGGGTGCTGGCCGGGTTCGAGGGTGCCGCTGACGACCCAGACCTGCCGGCTCACCTTGACGACATCGGGTACCCGTGGAGTGATGTCTCGGATTCTCCCTCTTATCAGATGTTCCTCCGGGAGCGTTGAGAGCTGCGTGGAAGACTTGTGACATGACTGAGAAGGATGCGACTCGCGACGAACGCCCGTGGGCACTGGTGAGCGGGGCCAGTGGTGGTCTGGGGCAGGCCTTCAGCCGTCACCTGGCCAGCTGCGGAGTCAACCTCGTCCTTACGGGACGCCGTCAAGACGTCCTTGACGATCTTGCCACCACACTCACCACCCGATACGGGATCCGCACCATCGTCCATCCCTGCGACATCGCCTCGGCATCTGACCGGTTGGCCCTGGTGGAGGACGTCACCGGGCGCGGCATCGTCATCGACACTCTCGTCAACAACGCTGGATTCGGTGCAGCTGGCCGGATCGCCGAGACCGACCCGGTTCGCCAGACCTCCCAGGTGGAGGTCAACTGTGAGGCCGTCGTCCACCTGTGCGGTCTGCTGCTGCCCGGAATGATCGCGGCCAAGCAGGGATCGATCATCAACGTCGCCTCCACCGCTGCCTTTCAGCCCATCCCTCAGTTCGCCACCTACTCGGCGTCGAAGTCCTTCGTGCTGTCGTTCACGAAGGCGCTGTGGACCGAGACGAATGGCACTGGGGTGCGAGTCACGGCGATCTGTCCTGGTCCGACGGAGACCGGATTCTTCGATGTCGCAGGTGTGCCGGAGATGGGAGCTGGAAGCCGTCGCCAACCCGACGATGTGGTGCGCACCGCCTTCGACGCACTGGCCCACCATCGTCCTTACGCGATCGACGGGTTCCTCAACCGTACCGTCGCACGGCTGGTGCCGCTCCTGCCACCGCGTCTGGTGATGGCCGAGGCGGAGAAGTACCTCAAGGTCTGACGACCGCTGCGTCGACGATTGCTTGTTCGACGACTACTTCGCCGTCACAACCTTCTCGTCAGCGATCCGGTTTCCTTCCCGGATCACCACGTCATATTCCCCCTTGGGCATGATGACGGTGGCGCTCCACGGGCGCCAGTTGTCACCGTCGGTGGCGGAGATGTTGATCTGCCCGCTGGTGACCATGTGACCGCCCTTGGGAGATCTCACTTCGTAGGTCATGGCGGAAACCGTCGGCTGGGCGAGGCCACTGATCGTCATCTTGCCGGACGACACATTGGCACCGGCTTGGGGCGCGTCGACCCACACCGGGGCGCACTGGGCAAGACCCTCGTCAACGAAATCCGCGGCGGGTTTGCCAATGATCGGCAGGTTCGGCGAACCATCAACGAGAATGCGCACCGACTTGTCCCCAGTGCGGTCACCGACGGCCGCCGTCGCGGTCACGACGAGCTGCTGGATGGCTCGTTGTACTTGTTCGCCATTCTTGAACTGGCTGAAAGCGGATGCCGAAAGGTCGAGGGTGATACGTTTTCCCTCGACCGACGCCCGGTTCACTTGGCCAGCTGCCCATCCGGATGTGTAATTCGGGTCGAGGGGCGCGACGTTGAGTACGGCCCCCACCGCTGTTCCCAATCGATCGCCCAGAGTCGGTAGGTCACGCAGCTCACGGTGGATGAACCCGTCGTCACGGCCCAGGTAGACGACGTCCAGCCCGGTCTGAACGGTTGACAGAGACCGATCGCTGGCCTGGGGGGTTCGGGCAGCCGGCGCCGCCTCCGAATCATTCGTCGTCGAGCTGTGATTCGAGCCCAGCAGGGGGAACAGAATGCCCAGCCCCAGTGCCACCAGACAGGTCAGGGCGACGATCCAGGTGGCGGGACGGCCCCGCCACGTCTTCCGGGAAATCTGGGAGATGATGGCGTCGTAGCGGGAGTTCGGGTGGACCGAATCCACGATGGTTTCCAGGGCCGAGCGCACAACCGCCTCAACCCTGGGATCGGCATGGCCGGGATTCGTGTGGGAACCAGGACGCAGAGTCTCGCCGATGGTGGTCAGAGCCTTCGTCTCATTGTTGTGAACGCCGTTGACGCTCATGCCCAGGGTCTCGGCGATCTCGTCGTCCGACAACTCCACTGTTGCGAATTTGAGGATCAGCACCTCACGCTGTCGGGCTGGCAGTCCCCGTAGGCACCAGTAGGCCAACTTGTCGGGGGTTTTGGGAGGAGTTGTGTCTCGTTCAGCCGGCTGTCGTCCCCTGGACTTGTTGACGACGGCGGTGCGCAGGTACGACACGGCATGCTGATGGGAGTGCAGCCGCAAATCACGTCGGTAACTGGTGGCAAAGGCCGCTATGACGGCGTCCTCGGCCGCCCGCTGGTCTGCCAGCAACAGGGTGGCCAACCTGACGAAGGCGTCCCACTTCTCTTGGTAAAGCTCGGGAAGCCAATCGTCACGGGATTCGGAGAAGGAACCCTTCATGTCAGGCTCCGGCATACGAGTGCGAGCCGCCGAATACCGGGCTGAGACCCATGAAGTTGGCCCAGGAACAGGCCACACCGATGATCGCGATGATGGCTACCGCCAGGGTCGACGACCACGTCGAGGCCCCAGGCACCATCGGGACCGCCGCGAGGACAGCGACAAGCCGAGTCCTCACTTGGGTGCACCGCCTGCGGAGATGTTGGCCCGACGGTCCTTGGCCGGGATGAGGTCGCGAGCAGGCTCGCAGTAGTCGATGCGCACAATGCGACCGTCGAGTACACCGAAGCTCGTCACCGAGGCAAGGGTGCACTGCCGGGATCGCGGGTCGTGGGGAAGACGTCGCCCCTCAGCTGAGCACCGTGCAATCCAGATCGGCAGCTGGTGGGAGACGATGAGGGCCTGTCCGCCCTCAGGAACCTCCTCGGCAGCACGCAGGATCGCCCGTGTCATCCGCTCGGCGATCTCGACGTAGGGCTCTCCCCAGCTCGGAGTGAACGGGTTGGAAAGGTGACGCCAGTTACGAGGGTTGCGCAGGGCCTTGTTGCCCTTGCCGAAGACTTGGCCCTCGAAGACATTGGCCGCCTCGATGACCTCGGAGTCGATGCGCACCTCGAGCTCCGGGTGCAACGCAGAGATCGGGGCCATCGTCTCCCGGGCGCGCTCCAGCGGGGAGCTCACCAGGGCAGACAGCTCAACATCAGCGAAATGTTCGGCAGCGCGAGCGGCCATCCGTCGCCCCAGTGGAGACAGATGATATCCGGGCATGCATCCGTACAGAACCGCGGTCGGGTTGTCGACCTCACCGTGGCGCAGCAGGTGAACGGTCGTCATGGCGCTCATCGTCTCCCCTTCCGATACTCGCGGGCCGCAGCCCACCTCTGCCCATGACCCTACGTCATGGGGATGCTCAGCGTGATGGGTGACGGCCCCGACGCTTGCGCTGGGAAGGCCGAGTAACCGGCAGACCCTTGATGACCATGTCGTCACGACGCTTTGCGGCGAAATCAGCGAGGGCGTCAGCCAGGCTCAACGCCGTCGGCTCGGGGGCGATGACGTCAACCGCCAGGCCGTGCTCCCGACAGGTCTCGGCAGTGCGCACACCCACGGCAGCGACGACGGTGTGTTTGTGTGGCTTGCCGGCGATACCGACGAGATTGCGCACGGTCGTCGAGGAGGTGAAGACGACAGCGTCGAACTTGCCGGTCTTGATGGCCTCGCGGGTCTCGGCTGGCGGCGGTGCAGCACGAACGGTGCGGTACCCGACGACGTCCTCGACCTCCCAGCCCAACTCGGACAGGTCGGCTGACAGGGACTCGGTGGCAATGTCGGCGCGCGGCACGAAGACCCGGTTGATGGGATCAAGGGCGTCGTCGAAGGCCGGGAACACTGCGGCCAAGGCCCGGGTGGACTGCTCTTTGGATGGCACCAGGTCGGGTCGCACTCCCCACTCGGCCAAGGCGTTGATCGTCGACTCGAAGATGGCGGCGATGCGCAGGCCCGAGTAGGCGCGGGCGTCCAGACCAATTTGTTCCAGCTTCTCGGAGACGGCCCGCACGGCGTTGGCGGAGGTGAACACGACCCACTCGTAGCGTCCCTCGACGAGACCGCGAATGGCTTTGTCCATCTGCTGCGGGGTGCGTGGGGGCTCCATCGAGATCGTCGGGACGTCGAGGGAATGGGCGCCGTAGCTCTGCAGGCGCGAGGGCAGGGTGGCCGAGTGGTCGCGGGTGCGCGGAATGAGGATGCTCCAGCCGAACAGCGGCTTGGACTCGTACCAGTCCAGCTGTTCTCGCTCAGGAGCCTCAACGACCTTGCCGATGGCAATGTGGATCGACTCGGCGTTGGCCAGTCGAGCGGACTTGGCGGTCTGCGGCAGCTCGCCAAGGGTCGTGGTGTGGGTGGTCTGCTGGGTCGTCGCGCCGTGACAGATGAGGGCTGCCGGCTCATCCTCGCTGCGGCCCGAGACCACCGCGTACTTGACGACCTCCTTGATCCGGCCAGCCGAGGTGTTGACGACGATGAATCCGTTGGCCGACCACGTCGATCCGTCGCCGGCGATGTCTCGCTGACAAGCGGCGTCGCCAATGAGCTGGACGTCATGGCCATGGAGGGTCAGACCGGCGTACTCCGGGACTGCCGTCATGCCGGTGACACCGGGAACAACGTCGACGTCGTGGTCGGCGCGAGCCACCGCAGCAGCCTCGGCGCCGATATCCCCGTCGAGGAAAGGATCCCCGCTGACGAGGCGAACGACCTCAAGTCCTTGGGAGGCCGCATCGATGATGGTGGCGGTGACGTCGGCGCAGTGCTCGTTGACGTCGACCGGAATGGGTGCACCCGTTCCGGGCTGGCTGGGCAGGACGACTTCCTCTTCGTCGGCACTACCAGCCGAAACGATCCTGACGTCAGGGCGGAGCTCCAAGAAGTCACTGCCGAGCAGGATGCGGTGCTCCGGGCACGAAATGACGATGACCTGAGCGCGATTGATGGCGTCAACGGCTCCCAGGGTCAACAGATTCGGGTCTCCTGGGCCAGTGCCCACGAACTCAACCCGGGCCTGGGCCGACGCGGTGCCCAGATCACCGGCAGGCTGCGGCATCGGCTGGTGAGCCTCGTCAGTCATCTGGAGTCCTTCCGGTGTCTGCCGTCATGCCGGGCGGTGTGCTCCAGCTTTGGGCATCGAGGTCAATAGTGCTGGTCTGTGAGGAAAGGCGCAAACCTGCCCGCTCACTGAACATTCCGGATGTCAGGGCAGCACCGCTGGAAGAGTGGGACCATCACGCAGGGTCGGCATGAAGGCGTCGACGTCAAGGGTCCAGTAGGAAATGGGGTCGCCGTCAACGAAGGTCACCGGGACGTGATCGCTCCAGCGGGAGCGCAGGCCCTCAGCAACGTCAACGATCGTCGGTTCGCATCCGAGACTGCGGTAATCCTGTCTCATCCGTGCAACGAATTCGATGGCCTCATCGCGCAGATGACGGCACTGGCGGGTGACAATGACGACACGCCCCTCGACCGGCGGGTCGAGGGGCCGTGATCCACCACTACGAGAGGCAGTCGTGTCATGCCGATGCCATCGCCACATGCACAACCGCCCGAAGTGTCACTTGCCGGCGCGACGACGCTGAATACGCGTCTTCTTGAGCAGCTTGCGGTGCTTCTTCTTCGCCATGCGCTTGCGACGCTTCTTGATCACGGATCCCACGGTCAACCTCTTTCGTTGGAACTGGAAGTCTGGTGCACCCGGGTGGGTGCGAAGTTCCTGGCCCACCGACAAGGCGGACAAAGGGTTACTTTACGCTGTGACCTGCAATCGAGCCAAAAACGCCGCACCGACCCGTCAGGACAAGCCAGCAGCACGGTCGCGACATACCGTCATTGCATCAGCGAAGGTGGCTCGCACTCCCCCGGCCTCCAACTTGGCCAGGGCAGCAGCGGTGGTACCGCCGGGGCTCGTCACCTTGGATCGCAGCACTGCCGGATGCTCCCCACCGGACAACAATTCGGCTGAGCCGACCAGAGTGGCGACGGTGAGCTGGCTCGCCTTGTCTCGCGGTAGTCCCATGGCGACGGCGGCGTCAATCATCGCCTCCGCCACCAGGAAGACGTAGGCAGGGCCGGAACCCGACACGGCGGTGGCGGCGTCATGCAGTTTCTCGGGCACCTCGACGACGGTGCCGACCGTCTCCAGAATCTTGACGACCTTCTCGCCAGCCCCCTCAGCACCTGGTGCAGGGCTGACGATGAACGCACCCTTGCCCACCTGAACCGGGGTGTTGGGCATGACACGCACGACCTTGGCCTGCCCAGCAGCCAGCAACTTCTCGGTGGTCACACCGGCAGCGATGGAGATGACGGTCGCGTCATCCGTGAGGTACTCCGCGACCTCCTCCAGCACATCGACAGCGGCATAGGGCTTGACCCCGAGAATGACGAGCTCGGCGTCGCGAACGGCCTCGGCGTTGTCCGCCGTCGTTTTCACGCCCAGAGTTGAGGCGATCTCGTCGCGATGTGACTCGCAACGCGCCGTCGCCACGACGTCGTCCGCCGTGACCGTGCCAGCGTCGATGAGCCCACCAATGAGGGCTCCGGCCATCGTTCCGCAACCCAGGACCGCGATCTTCCCGCTCACTCGGCAGCCACCAGCTCGGCCAGCTGCACGGCATTGAGGGCAGCACCCTTGCGCAGGTTGTCGGCGGTACAGAAGAACACCAGCCCCTTGCCTGCCGGAGCGGACTGATCAGCACGGACACGCCCGACCAGGGACGGATCAGTTCCGGCGGCAGACCGCGGGTCCGGGACGTCGACAACATTGACTCCCGGAGCATTCGTCAACAGCTCGGTGGCCTTCTCAGGGCTCAGATCGTCGCGGAACTCCGCGTGCACGACCAATCCGTGACCGCTGTACACCGGCACTCGCACACACGTTCCGGCCACCGGCAGATTCGGGATGTGGAGGATCTTGCGCGACTCGTTGCGCAGCTTCTGCTCCTCGTCGGTCTCACCGGTGCCGTCGTCAACGAGGTTGCCGGCAACCGGCACGGCATTGAAGGCGATCGGGGCGACATAGGGCCCGAGGTCGTCGACCGGAACTCCTCGTCCATCAATGGCCAGGGCGGAGGGATCGTCAATGGCTGCGGTCTGCTCGGTGAGGGCGCGCACCCCGGCGACACCCGACCCGGACACGGCCTGGTAGGTGGCGACGACGAGACGGGTCAGCTCGGCAGCGTCATGCAACGGCTTGAGCACCGGCATGGCTGCCATCGTCGTGCAGTTCGGGTTGGCGATGATCCCCTTGGGACGCTTGGCGACGTCCTCGGGGTTGACCTCGCTGACGACCAACGGGACGTCAGGGTCGCGTCGCCAGGCCGACGAGTTGTCGATGACGACAGCCCCGGCAGCAGCCACCTTGGGGGCAAACTCGCGAGAAGTGCCGCCACCGGCGGAGAAGATCGCAATGTCTAGGCCCGCGACATCAGCAGTAGCGGTGTCCTCGACGACGACCTTCCCATCTCCCCACGGCAAGTTCTGTCCAGCTGAACGAGCAGAGGCAAAGAACCTCACCTCGTCAGCGGGGAAATGACGCTCCGCCAGCAAGGTGCGCATGACCCGGCCGACCTGTCCAGTGGCTCCGAAGACTCCAAGCTTCATGCCGCCCATGGTAGGGGCATGACACGACAGGACCGCGCAGTGTCCGAATGGCTCACAACCAGCTGACGTGACCAGCCAGACAGGCATATCCGACGAAGGAGACGATGTCGAGGAAGGCATGGGCGCCGATGAGGGGCAGGAGTCTGCGCCTCGTGGAGAAGACCCACCCGAGGAACAGGCCCATGATGATGTTGCCGAGGAACCCACCCCACCCCTGGTAAAGGTGGTAGGTGCCACGGATCACAGCCGAGACGACGATGACCATCGTCGTCGACCACCCGATCTGACGCCACCGCGTGAAGAGGTAGCCGACCATGACGGTCTCCTCCAGGACCGCATCCATGAGGGCCAGGCCGACGAGTACCGGAACCGTCCACCAGACGTGCTGAAGATGGGAGGCCTCAACAGTCGTGTTGAGGCCCAGGGCGCGAGCAGCGAGGTAGAAACCAAGGCCAGGAATGCCGATGATGGCGGCCAGAATCGCTGCGGCCCCGACATCCTGTCCCCATCCTGGACCTTCCAGGCCAAGAGCGTGACGAACACCCTTGCGAGGCGGCTTGACCTGGGCGAGTAGGAGCAACGCCAGGAAGGCCGGCGCGACACCGAAGACGATGTCAGACAGCTGATAGAGCAGATCGAGCCAAGGACGTCCGGGGGTCACCGAGGAATTGAGCTCAGAGGTCTGCTGATCCATCGGCACGCCACGGGTGAGCCTCTCGATCATTCGCAGAATCGAGTACCACGCGGATTGCCCCAGGCTCACGGCCAAGAGAAATATCGTCTCCCACAGCAGGCGCCGATCAGTCGAGCGATCCCCCGAGAGTCCCCGGCAAGGAGTCTCGTCCCGGCGCGAATGAGGGGGGACGGTACTCGTGCCATTCCACATCCTCAACGCCTCTCCACCAGCGACCTTCCGAACAGCCACACATTGCTCGGTCTCTCGACGATCCGTCGGGTGCAGTACCGGTACCAATCGTGGCCATAAGGCAGATAAACCCGCACCTGGTGGCCAATGTCCACCAGTCTTCGTTGCTCGAGGGGACGAATTCCTTGCAGCATTTGGAATTCCAGGGGGCGATCCAGGCTCGACATGAGCTGTTCCCCGAGGGCGACGAAAACCGGATCGTGGCTGGCCAGCATCACCATCGAGGGACCGGTCATGAGGGCGCGCAGACATGCCGACATCCTCAGATCCACGTCATGGGGACGGATCAGGGTGACCGAGCGGGGACCGGTGTAGGAACCCTTGCACAGCCGGATGCGTCGCCCGGGAGCTGCCAGTCTTCTCACTTGGACGAGGGAGTCGTGACGGGCCGCCTGAATGACGATGCCGGTGTTCTCGTAGTTCTCCAGCAGATCCATGACGATACGGTGAGAACGATCGTGGATGTCGGGGCCCTCGTCGTCCACCGTCACGGCGACATGATTGTCGCGAGCAGTCTGGCAGATCTGCCTGGCGTTCTCCCAGGCGAGATCGTCGTCAACTCGCAGTCCCAGTGCCGCGAGGCCGATGGACACCTCGCTGTGGCCGTCAAACGCCGGGTCGGCGCCGAGCTTCTCGATCACCGTGCACAGTCCGACCGTCGACCGGCGGGCCTGAGCGACGTCAACGGCGTCGGGGGCGAGGGGATGCAAACTGACGTCCAGGCCCTTGACTACCTGATCGGCGGCCTTCTCGACTGCCGTCTCGACGTCCTCACCAGCGACATATGTCGCGGCGATCTCGCGAGCCAACCGTGACTGGGAAACCTTGTCGGCAATGGTCGGGTCCATCGCCAGCTGCATCGCCAGTCGTCGACCCCGTGCCAGCAGGGCTCCGCCACGGAAATCGTGTCGATCCTCGGTCACCGATGGGCCTCCTGTCGCGCCTGGACGTCGCGACGCGCGAAAACGCCACGATCGACGGCCATGCGGGTCTGCATCAGAACTTCGGACAGCGCCTCGATCCGGGCCCCTTGCCCAGCCCTCTCCCCGGAAAGTTTACGGGTGTTGACCTCCAGGACGATGTCCCCGTTGAACCCGCCTGCCACGGCACGCTCGACGACCTTCCAGGCGTGCTGATTCCCCTGACCAGGCAGAAGATGCTCGTCCTTGAAGGTGCCGGATCCGTCAGTCAGGTGGATGTGACGCAGCCTCGACCCCCACAGGTCCACGAGCTTGCGGGAATCCATCTGCGCCGTGGCGGCATGGGACAGATCGAGGACGAGGTGGTCGTAGCTGAGCTTGGTGGGGTCGAATCCCGGCAGATATGCGGCAAAACGACCGGCCGGGGTACGCCAAGGGTACATGTTCTCGACGGCGAAAACCAGTGGGGCGTACTTCTCGTTGAGCTCGGCGATTCCCTCCTCGAACCGGCTCGCGTAATCGCGCTGCCAGCGGAAAGGCGGATGGATGACGATGAGTTCGGAGCCAAGTCGCCCCGCGGCCTCGGCAGCCTTGTCCAACTTGCCCCAGGAGTCGCTACCCCACACATTCGGGGTGACGAGCAGGCACGGCGCATGGATCGACCACACCTTGACGCCGTGTTCTGCCGACAATTCGACGATCCGGTCGACATCTGCGGCAACCGGGTCGATACCGACCATGAGTTCCACACCGTCATAGCCAATGATCTTGGCTCGGGCGAAGGCGTCGGCGGTTGACTCGGGATAGACCGAGGTCGTCGACAACGTCACGCGAGGAACACTGGAAGCAGCCGTGGTCGAGGGATTGTCAGGTCCGACACTGTCAGGCACATGCTCAACCTACCTTGTCGGGATCGACCGCGTGTCGCAAGCCAGGGAATGCGCACCTCGTCCACATTCCCTCATGACCTCACTCGAACCCGCTTCGTTGCAGCCATCCGGGGGCGGATTTCATCATGGGCAGGACACAGGAGACAATACTGCCATGCACGTCGACCATCTCATGTTCGCCGCTGGCCCTGCAGGTCTCGATGAGGATGCCGCTCGCCTGGGCGAAATCCTGGGGACCTCATTCATCAACGGGGGAGTCCATCCGAGCTTCGGCACCCGCAACCGCATCCTGCCGCTGGCCGGGCCGCGTTACATCGAGGTTGTGGAGGTGCTCGACCACCCCGCAGCCGAGAAGGCCGTCTTCGGCCAGGCCGTGCGCGCCCGTCAGGAGCAGGGCGGCGGATGGATGGGGTGGTCCGTCTCCGTCGACGATCTCGCCCCGTACGAGACGCGACTCGAGCGCGAGTCGGTGCCCGGCAGGCGCACCTTCCCCGATGGCCGCCACCTCGAGTGGCGTCAGATCGGCGTCAAGGGACTGATGGCTGACCCGCAGCTTCCCTTCTTCATCAAGTGGACCTCCCCGGTCGCGCTGTTGCCCTCCAGCCTGAGCGGAAACGTCACCCTTGCCTCGGTCGAGGTGTCCGGGTCGCGTCAGCGCGTCGAGGACTGGCTGGGAGAAAGGATTCCCGACGAGGTTGAGGGCATCTCCTTCGAATTCACCAGCCCGAATGGTCACCCCGGCATTGACGCCGTGACCTTCAACACCCCGTCTCGCGGACGAGTTCGCATCTGACGTCAAACACCTGACAGCACCTCCCGGTAGTGCACGAAAAGACGTCACCACCGGGAGTGTGCCGTGTTCCGGATATCCGAACCCCTGACGACCCCGATCACGACTCGGGAACGGCTTTGATCCGTGCGGAATGACTGGATCACCGGCTGATCGGACGGCTCCCGACAGCCATCGAGACCTTCGAGATGAGGTCTGAGGAGAACACCACCATCGTCGGACCTGTCAGCTCCTGCTGGCAGGGTATGGGCCATGGCGAAGAAGACGCAGACTCCGACGTGGATGTGCACCGAGTGCGGCTGGACGACGTCCAAGTGGGTCGGTCGGTGCGGTGAGTGTCAGACCTGGGGTTCGGTGGTCGAGAAGGGGACAGCGAAACTCACCGAGGTCGCCTCATCAACGCCCACGTCCAAGGCCGTGCCCATCGGTGAGGTGAGCAAGCAGGCCACCAACCGTCACCTCACCGGGATCAGCGAGCTGGACCGGGTACTCGGAGGCGGCCTGGTACCTGGAGCTGTCATCCTGCTTGCCGGCGAACCCGGAGTCGGAAAGTCGACCCTGCTCCTCGACGTCGCCGCCAAATGGGCCAAGGCCGGACGACGCACCCTCTACGTCACGGGCGAGGAGTCGGCGGCCCAGGTGAGGCTGCGCGCTGGCCGTACGAATTCCCTGGCCGATGAGCTCTACCTGGCCTCCGAGACCGACTTGGGAACGGTACTGGGACACATCGAGCAGACCGAGCCCTCCCTCATGGTGTTGGACTCGGTTCAGACAGTCGGGACGAGTCAGGCGGACGGCTCCCCCGGCGGAGTCTCCCAGGTGAGGGAGGTCACCGGTGCGTTGGTGCGGGTGGCCAAGAGGCGTGGCATGGCCGTCATCATCGTCGGTCACGTCACCAAGGAGGGGTCGATCGCTGGGCCGCGCACCATGGAGCACCTGGTCGACGTCGTCCTCAACTTCGAGGGCGACCGTCACTCCGGATTCCGGATGGTTCGCGCCACCAAGAACCGCTACGGCCCGGCAGACGAGGTGGGCTGCTTCGAGATGACCGACAGCGGAATCATGGAGGTCCCCGATCCGTCGGGACTGTTCACCTCGGACAATGCCGATCCTCAGCCGGGCACCTGCGTGACGGTGACGATGGAGGGACGCCGTCCCCTGCTCTCGGAGGTGCAGGCCCTGGTGGCCCCATCGGCGTCCGAGAAGTACCCGCGTCGCACCACCCACGGGGTCGAGGGCGGTAGGGTCGCCATGATTCTGGCCGTTCTGGAACGCAAGGCTGGCCTACCGCTGAGCAACCGGGACGTCTACGTCTCGACGGTGGGCGGAGCCAGGGTGTCTGACCCGTCAGCCGATCTCGCGATCGCGGTTGCGGTGGCCTCGGCCATTCTCGACACCAACTTCCCGACGCGAGTCGTCGCCCTGGGAGAGGTTGGACTCGCCGGTGATCTGCGACGAGTCCCTGGTCTGGAAAGGCGCGTCGGGGAGGCCGCACGTCTGGGCTTCGACCTCGCCGTCGTGCCACGCAATTCCCGGGAGGCGCACACCAAGGTCCCGACGATGCACGGACTCCATGTCATCGAGGTCGGCAGCGTGGCCGAAGCCCTGTCGGTGCTCAACTTGCGTCGGCAGCGCCAGCGCCAGGCGAGCCAGCATGACAAGACACCGGAGGTGAGAACTTCGGTGGGTAGAACTAGAGTCGTCTCATGAGCGATGCCCAGCCCGCCCCCGAGAGCGACCGGGAGATGGAGGCCGCGCGGATCCGTCACCTGATGGCTCTGCTCGCCCCTGGCACACCTATTCGGGAGGGACTCAATCGGATCATCAATGGGCGTACCGGTAGCCTCATCGTGCTCGGTAACGGCCCGGAGATCGACGAGGTCTGTTCGGGCGGTTTCCCCCTTGACATCCAGCTCACCCCGCAAGCGCTCCGCGAGCTGTCCAAAATGGACGGTGGTCTGGTCGTCTCCAGCGACCACGAGCGCATCACAGCCGCTGCGGTTCACTTCGTACCTGATGGCAATCTGCCGACGATGGAGACCGGCACACGTCACCGCACCGCCGATCGACTCTCGCAGCAGACCGGCGCACCGGTGGTCGTCGTCTCGTCATCCATGTCAGTGATGTCGCTGTTCCTCAATGGTCGCCGCTACCCGATCGAGAGACCGGAGCAGCTGCTGGCTCGGGCGAACCAGGCCTTGGCAACCCTGTCGAGTTATCGCGCACGTCTGGTCGAGGAGGCCGAGAACCTCACCATGCTGGAAGTCCGCGACCAGGTGCAGGTTCGCGACGTCGCCGCTGTCGCTCAACGAGTCGAGATGTGGCGTCGCATCGACGCCGAGGTCCGCAGTTATGTGTCAGCACTCGGCGTCGAGGGTCGGCTGGTCCAGTTGCAGCGCAACGAGTTGTCCCTAGGCGTGGAGGACCTGGGCCGTCTCCTCACCGAGGACTACCGGCCTGAGACCGTCGCCCCGGGCGAGTTTTCCCTGTCCGGGCTACAGGAATTGCCGTGGGAGGACCTTCTCGACGTCGCCAAGGTGGCTGAAGCCATCGACCTCGATCCCGTCGAGCATCCTCTCCACGCCCCCATGCAGCCACGCGGCCACCGCCAGCTGGCATCAGTCGCCGATCTGTCGTCCCTGACGATCCAGGCGATCATAGATCATTTCTCAAACCTGCAGAGTCTGGTTTCGGCGTCCACCTCGGAACTTGGCGACGTCAAGGGAGTCGGTCTGAAACGGGCACGCGAGATCAGGCAGGCCTTGGAGGCGATTTTCGAGAACGACCAACGCACCCACCGCTTCCACTGACACATGACATCGGTCCCAGCTCATGAGCTGGGACCGATGTCATGTGTCAGAAGGTCACTCACTCACCTGCATGACGAATCGATCGCTTGAGCCGCCGTCGATCTCAACGGTGGCAATGTAGTAGCCACCACCCAGGGGTTCCTTCGACACCTTGCACTTGCCGGTGGAACGCTTCGTCGGCCATGAGACCTTGTAGGTCCACGGATTCTTAGACGTGATCTCGTGGACTCCCCTCGGCCCCCAGGACCCGCAGTCCTCGGTCGACCAGATGCGATCGGTTCCGGACGTCACGGTGAGGGATTGCGTCACCTTCTGGGTGTCCCAGCGGCAGTCAGACGAGCTCTTCACCTCCACGGTGAAAGTCTCGGTGCCACCCACCTTGGGTTTCGCGGTGTCTCCCGTAACCTTGACCGCCAGCTGAGATCCGTCACAAAGCTTGCCGACGGTCGGCGCGGATGGAGATGACGACGCTGATGGGGATTCCGATGGGGAAGCGGACGTGTTGGAGCTGGCTGAACCCGCGGAAGTCGGAGCCTCCTGCCCCCATGCGGTGTCCGTCCATGACGGATTCGGGGTGACGGAGGATGCCACCGGCGCAGCCTGTTCCTTCGAGTCACCCATGAGCTTGGACATACCCGCGATCACCAGGACAACGACAACCACCAGGGCGATGAGCAGGACGAGACGCCGCACCCAATAGGTCTGCGGTGATTCCGGACCCACTGGGTCAGTCAGGCCATGCAAAGGCACCATCAGGCTCTCATCTGACGGTCGGCCCACACCACCGGGGAAACACGCTCACCAGTGAAGAAGGGGGTGTCGACGTCGACATGACGACGAGCCTCGACGTAGCGCAGGTCCTTCATGACGTCGACGAGACGGACGAGGTCGTCACCCTCCAGGGTGAGAATCCACTCGTAGTCGCCCAGGGCGAAGGCAGCCAAGGTGGACGCCTTGACGTCGGAGCTGGCGGCACCGACCATGCCGTGCTCGCGCAGCATCCGAGAACGGTCGGCAGCCGGAAGCAGGTACCACTCCTTGGATCGGATGAAGGGGTAGAAGGCTGCCCACTGTCGCGCAGCGACTCCGGCGAAGCAGGAGGGCAGGTGAGACTTGTTGAACTCTGCCGGGCGATGCACGCCCATGTTCGACCACACCGGGTCCAGGTGGTGACCCAGGCCGGACCCACGGAAGCGGTGGTAGGCGTCCTGCAGTGCAGCCGGGTCGTCGCTCAGCCACCACACCAGCAGGTCGGCGTCAGCACGCAGACCCGACAGGTCGTACCAGCCACGGGTCTCGACCCCGGACCGTCCGACCCACTCGTGAGAACCGTCAATGAGCTGACGACGCTCGACATCATCAGCGGGCAGCGGGGTGGCAACGCGGAACACGGAGTACATGGCCCACTTGCTGGAGGAATTGACCTCCTCCGGGACGACGGCGTGGTCACGCGGGTCAGTCGGCGCGGTGTAGGAACCGGCGGGGGCCTCGTCGTCGCGAGGCTCCTCACGCACCGAGTCGGGGCTCGAGGGATCAGTCATGGGGATCTCCTTGGTCAGAAGGTCGTAAGGGGACCGAGACTCCGGCTCCGATTCGCAGACCGCGGAGGCGGCGACCAGTTCGCAGGCCTGACTCTCGTCAGGCTCGGCGATGTCACTTCCAGAAATGGCCGGAATGTCCTTGGCATCCGGGCAACGTCGGCAGCATCCGGGCGCGCAGGGGGTGGGCCAGGAGGTCAGACTTCCACCCTCTCCTCGAGCAGCCGCTGCCTGGGCCATGATGAGGCCCGCCATGTCGGCGACGAAGGCCGGATGGGCGCCAGCGGTCGCAGCTCGGGCAAAGGCCAGTCCGATCTCGGCCGCCGTCTCGGCTGCTTCGTGATCGAGGTCATTGACGACCTCCATGTGATCAGCAATGAACCCGATCGGCGCAACCGCGACGGACTTGACTCCTTGCTCCGGAAGGGTGCGCAGGTGGTCGTTGATGTCAGGACCCAGCCAGGGATCGGTCGGTCGTCCCGATCGTGAACAATAGGCCAGATCCCACTGCGGCATGTTGCCGAAGGTCTGACGCACCTGGTCGGCGATCTTCTCGCACACCGCCTTGTGCTGGGAGACGTAGTCGGTCCCCGGCTGTCCCGTCCCGGACGCCTCCTGCATGGAATCAGGGATGGAGTGGGTGACGAACACGACTCGAGTTGCCTCGAGCGGGGTCGGCGGGATGCGCATGAAGGACTGCATGAGGGCTTCCGCATTGGCACGGATGAAGCCGGGCGCCTCGTTGAAGGGAGGTACCTTGTCGATCTGCATGTCGGTGACGCCGGCCTTGTCGAGGGCGGCAGCAATCTCCTCACGGTACTGCCGACAACCGGAGTAGCAGGCGTATGCGGAGGTGACGACGACAAGAACTCGACGCACACCGTGGTTGTGCATCTCCGGCAGGACGTCATCAAGGAAAGGTGAGCCGTTGCGGTTCCCCAGCAAGACCGGGATTCGAGCTCCGCGCTGGTGAAGCTCATCCTTCAGGGCGTTGACGAAGGCATCCGTCGCCACGTTGATGGGACTGGCCCCGCCGAACCGGTCATAGTGGTGGGCGACCTCGGCCAACCGCTCGTCCGGGATACGACCGTTGGAAACCCTCCTCAGGAAGGGCATGACCTCCTCGGGGGAACGCGGCCCACCGAAAGATGCGATGAGCACCGCGTCATAGGGAGCCAGCGGATCCTTGGGGGCTGAATAGGGGTTGGCGGTCACGAGTCTTTCTCCTCACCTCGGTGGGCCGCGTCCGCGGCAAGGTCCTCCACCCGCAGGCCGGTGACCGGGCAGACCATGCAGTCAGCGTTGGTGAAGGTTGACATGTCGATGACGGGAGCGGCGATCTCGACGTCGATGCCCAACACGTCCGACAACGAGTTGAGCCAGCGATCCCCCAGGCCCTTTTCAGAGGCCATCCTGGCTCGCGCCGACGGGATGTGCGCCATGGACGCAGCAAGACGACGCAACGATGCTGCCACCTCGTCGACCGGCACGGATCCCTCCTCGGGAAGGCGCTCCAGCTCGGCGGTGACCAGATCCGAGATGACGTCGCGCAAGGCGACGACGGCGGGTGCCATCCGGCGGCGTTCGAGGTCAATGGCGAGATGACGGACACCGGTGGCGACGATGTGCTCGGCGGCGGCACGCTCGGCCTCGGCCGAGGCGGGAACAGCATGACGTATGGTCTCCAGGTCGATGACCTCAACCCCGGCGGGCACAGGTTCCTCGACGTCTCCGCTGACGGCCAGGTCAAGCACCAGCAGGTCGCGTCCGGCGCGAGCATCCACTGCACGTCGGGCGACCTCTGTGGAGAGGGCAGGCACACCCGAGCCACGGCAGGTGACGACGAGGTCGGCCTGCTCCAACGCGGCATCCAGATCGACGGCCTCGGTCACACGGTGACGGCGAGCGAATCCGGCGGCACGGCCAGAAGCGGAATGAACCTGAATCTCAGTCACGCCACGCGAGTTCAGTTGGGCGCACGATGCTCCGGCATAGGAACCCGTTCCCATGACGAGGACACGCGCCCCACCAAGGTCCATCTGCTGGGAGACGAGGTCTAGTCCAACGGCCACCACGGTGCGTCCCCCGGCAGCCAGTGCGGTCTCGGTGGCGACATGACGAGAGGTCTTGAGCGCTTCCTCGACGAGGTGGCCGATGGTGTATGACACCGTCTGCTCCTTGCGCGCCTCATTCAGAGCACGCTTCATCTGTCCGGCAACCTCGCGCTCACCGACAACCATCGACTCCAGACCAGCAGCTACCCGGAAAACTCGCCAGACGGCGTCTGTCTCACAGAAGATCTGGGCCGAGTCAGCCAACACAGCCGCCCCCTGGTCGGCGAGACAGGACCGCAGTGCGGCCTCGTCGAATCCCTGAGCGGCAGAGTCAGGAGAAGTCTCCACCATCAGGCACACTCGGTTGCACGTTGACAACACGAGAGCGCCACGGATCTGGGGATGGTCAGTCAGTGCCAGGGCGAGCCCATCGACCTGCGCGGCCGCCTCGGAAACGACGCCGAGTCCCTGCTCGGCATAATCCACGGTCAAGACACACAATCCCACGAAGCGCTATTCAACCATGCGGTTCCGACGAGCCCCAGTAGCAATGAGCCTCGCGCCCAACAACCGCCCCATGAACAGCCTCTCGACGACGTGGGGCACAATCGAGGTGATGACTGAAACCACCACCTTCACAGCCGATTCGCCGCTTCTGCAGGCCATGACCGGGCATCGCCCTGCCGTCACGCCGGTTTGGTTCATGCGTCAGGCGGGCCGTTCGCTCCCGGAATACCGCAAGGCCCGCGAAGGCACGACGATGCTCGACTCCTGTCTCAACCCTCAGCTGGCAGCCGAGATCACCTGCCAGCCGGTGCGACGCCACCACGTCGACGGGGCAGTTCTCTATTCCGACATCATGGTGCCCTTGGCCCTGGCCGAGGTGGGGGTGCGGATCGAGCCGGGAGTCGGACCGGTCCTCGACGAGCCTGTTCGCACCGTTGCCGACGTCGCGCGAATCACCCAACGCGAACCCGGTGATGCCTCGGCCATCGAAGAGACTGCCCGACTGGTGGTGGAAGAACTCGGTGACACCACGCCCCTGATTGGTTTCGTCGGGGCCCCGTTCACGATTGCCGCCTACCTGGTGGAAGGCGGACCCTCCCGCGACCACTTGGCCGCCCGCGCGATGATGCACTCAGATCCCCCGGCCTGGGCCAAGCTCATGGAGTGGGTAGCCGACCTTGACGCCGCCTTCCTGGCCGCCCAGGTGGGCGGTGGGGCCCGTGCCGTCCAGCTCTTCGATTCCTGGGCCGGTTCGCTGAACGCCGTCGACTACCGCGCCAGCGTCGCCCCGTTCTCCCAGCGAGCCCTCGCAGAGCTCGACCCGGACACCCCTGTGGTGCACTTCGGCGTCAATGCCGGCCATCTTCTCGCCGAGCTGGCCCAGGTGGCCGCGACGGCGTCCCGCAACCCGGTGCTCGGCATCGACCACCGCATCAGCCTCGACGAGGCTTGCGCCACCCTCATGGTCTCCGGAATGGACATGCCGGTACAGGGCAACATTGACCCGGCCCTGCTCTTCGCCGATTGGGATTCATTGGAGACCGCTACTCGCGACGTCGTCGCGGCTGGACGCCAGGCCCCTGGCCACGTCGTCAATCTGGGCCATGGCGTGCCCGCCAACACTGACCCCGACGTCCTGACGCGACTGGTGGAGCTGGTGCACTCACTGTGAACCACAATTGCGAGGAAGTGACGATGAGCATCCCTGATCCACACAACGTCGACGCCGTCGTCATCGGTGGTGGCATGGCCGGGCTCGTTGCGGCCTGGCAGCTCACCCAGGAAGGGCTGCACCCTGTGCTGGTGGAGTCCCGCGGGTACACCGGCGGCCTGGTGGTTGGGGCCACGTTGGCGGGGATCAGCTACGACATCGGCGCCGAGGGGTGGGCCATTCGTCTTCCCGACACCGCCGAGCTGGCCGAGGAACTGGGGGTGACCGTCGAGAAGCCGAGGACTGCCCCGTCCTGGGTGTACTTCGACGACGCCTGCTTCGCGATGCCCGGCAATGCCATCCTGGGCATCCCAGCCGATCTGTCGGATCCGGCGGTCGTGATGGCGCTGGGGGTCGACGAGGCCGCCCGCGCCGCCGAACTCGACAACGCCCCGATGCCCGACGAGCTTCCCCGAGATCTGGGGACCCTGGTGGAGTCCCGCATGGGTCCGGATGTGCTGAGGCGACTCGTCACGCCGATCGCCGGTGGCATCCATGCCGCCGATCCGCACCTGCTCTCGGCAGACGTCGTCTCCCCCGGTTTGCGAACTGCCGCCCGGACCACCGGATCCCTGGCAGCCGGCGTGGCGCTGTGCCGCTCCCGGATGCCAGAGGGGCCGGTCGTCGCGTCAGTTGCCGGTGGCATGTTCACCATGCCGGCCGAGCTGCGCCGTCAGGCCGAGGAGGCCGGTGCAACGATCATGACCCGAGTAGGTGCGCGAGAGCTGACCCACCATGGCGACCAGTGGCTCGTCGAGGCCGCCGACACCTCACGCAATCCCAATCCGTCCCTGCCTCCCATCCCCGACGGCGAGGTGCACTCCTTCCTGACCCCGCGCGTCGTGGTGGCCTGCTCGGCTGGCTCTGCCACCGAGCTGATGAGCAGCATCATTGACGTGTCCGGCCCCGGGATGGTTCCCGGCGCCCCCATTGGTCACGTCAATCTGGCCCTGCAGGCTCCGCAGCTGGACGACTGCCCGCGGGGAAACGGCATGTTGGTGGCTCCCGGGACGACGAGCGTCAAGGCCAAGGCTCTGACGCACATGTCGGCCAAGTGGCCAAGCCTGAGCCAGTCCTGCCCCGACGGTCTGCACCTGCTGCGAGTTTCCTATGGACGATCCGGGGAGACGGACGTCGAGTTCAGCGTCGAACGGGCGCTGGAAGATGCCTCGGTCCTGCTCGGTGTGGAATTGTCGTCGGACCAGGTGGTGGACTCCCAAATCATCTACTGGACGGGTTCACTGGCCCCACTGACCCCACAGACCAGGGCGTGGCGCGACGGCCTGCACCGTCAACTCGAGGCGTTGAACCAGTCCGGACGAGGCCGCATCGGCCTGGTCGGGGCGTGGGCGTCGGGCTCCGGCATCGCCGCCTTGGTGCCGCAGGCCCGCCACACGGCTCGTCAACTGGTCTGAGAGCAGGGGAGGCGTCGGATCCGGGTGCCACAATGGGGGCATGTCTTCAATCCGTCTGGGAACCCGTGCCAGCACCCTGGCCACCACTCAATCCGAGATGGTCGCAGAGCTGCTGAGATCGCAGGGGCTCGACGTCGATCTGACGACGATCACCACCCACGGTGACACCTCGACGGCCTCGTTGGCGTCAATGGGTGGCATCGGGGTGTTCGCCTCGGCGATCCGCGCTGCCCTGTTGGAGGGCTCAGCCGACATCGCTGTCCATTCCTTCAAGGACCTGCCGACCGGACGCCCGCTCGGACTGACGATTGGTGCCGCCCCTGTTCGCGAGGATCCGCGCGACGCCCTGGTGGCTCGTGACGGTCTCACCCTCGACGAGTTGCCACAGGGGGCCAGCGTCGGAACCGGTTCGCCGCGGCGAGTGGCCCAACTGTTGGCGGTGCGACCGGATCTGACGATCGTCGACATCCGCGGCAACGTCGATACCCGTCTGGGCCGGGTCAAGGGTCTGGGTCACTACGCCAAGGACAGCGGCACGGAGGACCTCGACGCCGTCGTGCTGGCTGCCTCAGGGCTTGCTCGTCTGGGTCACAGTGACGTCATCACCGAGCTTCTCGACCCGTCGGTCGTGCTGCCGGCTCCGGCCCAGGGAGCCCTGGCCGTCGAGTGTCGGACCGCCGATGTGCATCACGGCAAGCTCGCCAAGGCCCTCGCCAGAATCGACGACCACGGCACGCGACTGTCGGCCACCGCCGAGCGAGCCGTGCTGTCCCATCTGGGGGCCGGGTGCGCCGCCCCGATCGGCGCGTTGGCCCATCTCACGCCGACCCCCGGGAGGTCCCCAGACGTGTTGACCCTGGACGTCGTTGTGGCTGCGGTCAACGGGTCGCGCACCATTCGGGAACAGGTGAGCGTCGAATTGCCTGAGGAGGTCGAGCCGGCACTGGCCGCGGCGCATACCCTGGGAGTGACGGCCGCCGAGGAGCTGCTGGACGACGGCGCCGCCGATGTCGCAGACCTCAAGGCCTCAGGAAGCACTCGATGACCACGAACCCTGCTGATCTCATCAAACCCCCAGTCGTCGTCCCCCGTGACGACTCCCACGACAAATTCGTGACGACCTTGAAGCAGGCCGGTTACGGGGTCATCCACAAGGCGCTGACCCGGACCGTCGAGCTCCCGGACGCCGATAGGCTCTCCGAGGCCGACCTGTGGCAGGCCGACTGGCTGGTCGTCACCTCGAAGACCACCGTCGGGCTGCTGCCCGATCCACTGCCGAACCCTGACATCAAGGTGGCAGCCGTGGGCGCAGCTACTGCGAGGGCCCTGGAGAAGCGCAGTACTGGCGTCGACTTCGTGCCGGAGGACCACAGCGGAGCCGGTCTGGTCGCCGAATGGCCGGGTGGTGCCACGAACGTCCTACTCCCGGTCTCGAAACTGGCCGCCGACACCGTCCCCGAAGGACTGACGAGGGCCGGTTGCACCGTCAACCGGCTCGAGGTGTACACCACCGCTGCCGTTGAGGAACTGCCCCAGGTGATCGCCCAGTCCTGGCCGTCGGTCGGGTTCGTCGTCGTCACTGCATCCTCGGTGGGACGTGCCCTGATCGACCTCGTCGAACCGTTGGGATGGCGTCGTCAGAAGCTCGTCGCTCTCGGCAGACCCACTGCGAAGACCCTCAAGGAGCTCGGCCACCCATCAGACGCGGTGGCCTCCTCCCCCACCCCCCAAGCCGTCCTCGAGGCGGTCGAATCCTTGGTCGCCTGATCGACGACCTGTTTAAGAAGGAAGATGATCATGAACCTGTACCTGCCTGATTCCAGCGATCTCCGCATGGCCGATGTCAAGCCGCTGCCCGAAGAACTTCGCCCGGTGTCGCGTCCACGCCGACTGCGCACCACCCCTGCGATGCGACGCATGGTCGCGGAGACCCGGGTCGCCCCGGCCCAGCTCATGCTGCCGGTCTTCGTCAAGGAGGGCATCGACTCCCCTGTCGAGATCACAAGTCTGCCTGGCCAGTACCAGCACTCCATCGAGTCCATCAAGGAACTCGCCACCAAGGCCGCCGAGGCCGGCATCGGCGGTATCGACCTGTTCGGTATTCCCGAGCACAAGGACGAGATCGGTTCCCAGGCCTGGGATCCCAACGGAATCCTCAATGCCGGTATCTCTGCGGTGCGCGAGGCTGTTGGTGACGACCTCGTCATCTGTGCCGACACCTGTCTGGATGAGTTCACCGATCATGGCCATTGTGGTGCGCTGACTCCTGACGGCCGCGTCGACAACGACTCCACCCTGCCGCTGTATGCCGCGATGGCGGTCTCCCAGGCTCGGGCCGGAGCCCACATGGTGTCCCCGTCGGGAATGATGGACGGCCAGATCGCCGTCATCCGCGACGCCCTCGACCGCGAGGGGTTCACCGACGTGTCGATCATGGCCTACTCGGCCAAGTACGCATCCGCCTTCTTCGGACCCTTCCGCGACGCCGTGGACTGCTCCCTCAAGGGTGATCGCAAGGCCTACCAGCAGGATCCGTCGAACCGTCGTGAGGGCATGCGCGAGACGCTGCTCGACCTGGCCGAGGGTGCCGATGCCGTCATGGTCAAGCCGGCCTCTCACTACCTCGATGTGCTGGCCGACGTCGCCGAGGTCTCCCAGGTGCCAGTAGCCGCCTACCAGGTTTCCGGCGAGTATGCGATGCTCGAGGCCGCTGCCGCCAAAGGTTGGATCGACCGTCGTCGCTGCATCAACGAGTCCCTGACCTCGATCGTGCGCGCGGGCGCCGATCTCGTCTTGACCTACTGGGCCATTGAGGCCGCTCAGATGTTCCGCGAAGACTTCTGATCCTTGATGATCATGCCCACCACGAGCCCAAGCACCGGAAGGAAGAGATGACCTCCAACGCCGAACTGTTCTCCGCCGCACAGACCGTCATTCCCGGAGGGGTGGATTCCCCGGTGCGGGCCTACGGATCGGTGGGCGGGGTTCCCCGCTTCATCGAGAAGGCCCGGGGCCCGTGGATCTGGGACGTCGAGGGCACCCGGTACGTCGACCTGGTGTGCACCTGGGGTCCGGCCCTTCTGGGTCATGCCCACCCCGAGGTCGTCGCCGCCGTTCAGGAGGCCGCGTCGAAGGGGCTGTCCTTCGGTGCTCCGACCCGCACCGAGACCGAGTTGGCTGACGCGATCATCGAGCGAATGGCCCCGGTGGAGAAGGTGCGCTTCGTCTCGACAGGTACTGAGGCGACGATGACAGCGGTTCGACTGGCCCGTGGCGCCACCGGGCGTGACGCCATCATCAAGTTCGCCGGAAATTACCACGGTCACTCCGACGCCCTGCTCGCCGCTGCTGGTTCCGGCGTGGCCACTGCTGGTCTGCCTGGTTCAGCTGGTGTCCCGGCTGCCTCGACCGCTGACACCATCGTCGCGGACTACAACGACGTCAAGGCCCTCAAGGAGGTGTTCGCCGAGCGTGGCGACCAGATCGCCGCTGTGATCGTCGAGTCCTGCCCGGCCAACATGGGTATCGTCCCGCCCGAGCCCGGCTTCAATGCGGCGATTCGTCGACTCACCAGTGAGCACGGCGCCCTCATGATCACCGACGAGGTGCTCACCGGATTCCGGTGCAGCGCGTCGGGATTCTGGGGTCTGCAGCAGCAGTCCGGCGAAGCCTTCGCGCCCGACATCATCACCTTCGGCAAGGTGGTCGGCGGCGGCATGCCGCTGGCTGCCCTGGGTGGACGCGCCGAGGTCATGGATCTGCTGGCACCGACCGGTCCGGTCTACCAGGCCGGTACCCTGTCGGGTAACCCGCTGGCCACCGTCGCCGGGGTCACGACCCTGCAACTGGCTGACGCCGGGGTGTACCAGCGTCTCGATGCCCGCTCCGAGCAGTGGCGCGGCGAGTTGGTCGCCGCCCTCGATGCGGCTGGCGTTTCCTACCGCCTGCAGAACGCCGGGAACCTTTTCAGCGTCTTCCTCGGGGTGGATGGTCCGGTGCGCGACTACGACGATGCCAAGGCCCAGAGCGCCGAGGCGTACACCGCCTTCTTCCACGCCATGCTGGGAGCCGGGGTCAACCTGCCGCCCTCGTGCTTCGAGGCCTGGTTCCTCTCCGACACCCACGACGACGAGGCCTTCGAGATCTTCCGCAAGGCCCTGCCGAAGGCTGCCGAGGCCGCCGCCAGGGTCACCGGCTGAGATCGGATGTCGGTACCTGTAACCGGGCTGAGTCCGCACGCCGTCAAGACGGTTTGTGACTGGTTCGACGTCAACGGACGAGATCTGCCGTGGCGTCGGCCAGGCACCTCCCCGTGGGGCGTCCTCGTCAGCGAGGTGATGAGCCAGCAGACACCTGTGTCGCGGGTCATCGGCCCGTGGCATGAGTGGATGAACCGTTGGCCCACCCCTGACGACCTGGCAGAGGAGGATTCTGGCGAAGCGGTTGCCGCGTGGGGGCGACTGGGCTACCCGCGTCGAGCCCTTCGGCTGCATGCGTGTGCCGTGGCTGTCGCCACCGACCACGGTGGGGTCGTACCCAGCGATTATGACGACCTCGTTGCGCTGCCAGGTATCGGTGACTACACCGCTGCCGCAGTAGTCTCCTTCGCATTTGGTGGCCGCGCCACCGTGCTCGACACCAATGTGCGCCGCCTCATTGCCCGGGCAGAGTCTGGGATCGCGAACTGCCCCACCTCGGTGACGAAGGCAGAGCGAGTGGTTGCCGACGCGCTTGTCCCCACAGACGACGTCCGGGCCGCGAGGTGGGCGGTGGCCTCCATGGAGCTGGGAGCGCTGGTCTGCACAGCGAGGTCTCCGCTGTGCGAGGTGTGCCCCATCCAGGGTGTTTGCCGGTGGGTAGCTGATGGTAAGCCCGACAATGCCCCGGCCCGCCGGAGACAGCCGTGGAAGGGCACCGATCGTCAGTGCCGTGGCGTGATCATGGACGTCGTCCGCAACAGTCCGCACGGCGTCAGGGTTGATGTGGCCCTGTCCGCGTGGCCGGAATCTGATCAGGCGTCGCGCTGCCTGGAATCCTTGCTCCACGACGGTCTGGTCCATCGCAGCGGGGAGTTGGTGACGCTGTGAGCACGATCGCGGGAAGTGTTGCCGCTGCCCAGGCCATTGCCGGGCACATCGACGCGGCGGCGAGGCGGGCAGTTGTCCTCATCGACGGCGGCTCGGGGTCGGGAAAGACGACCCTTGCCAACCGCGTCGCCGAGATGAGCCCGAACACCCAGGTCGTCCACGGCGACGACCTCTACCCCGGCTGGACCGGCCTGTCAGCGGTGTGGGACCTGAGCGAGCTCATCGTCGGGAACCACTACCAACGCTGGGACTGGTACCAGGACCGGTTTGCCGAGGAGGTCACCCTCGACGCGCATCGTCCCCTCGTCATCGAGGGGTGTGGGGTCCTCACCACGACGAATACCAGGCACGCCTCGATGACGGTGTGGTGCTCCTGCCCCTATGACGCACGCCGCGACCGAGCCCTGGGACGTGACGAGTTCTTCATCGACTGGTGGGCAATGTGGGCCATCCAGGAGAGGCTTCACCAAGTTCGTCACCATCCTGAGCAGCTTGCTGACGTCATGGTGGATCTGACCACCCTCACCCAGTGACGCACCCCTCCCCGTGGCACTCAACTAAGGGTGTGTTACGGTTCCTGCAACATTCCATGGATCTCAGGCTTGTGACTTTCGGCAATACCTGATCCACCGGCGGGCACGAGTGTGTCCACGCCGGTATCCCACGTTGCCGGAGGTACTCATGAATCCAGTGGTGCAGTCCCTGAGAAAGGGACTCGTCGTCTCCTGCCAGGCGTTGCCCGGCGAACCCATGTATTCCGAGAACGGTGGCGTCATGCCCCTGTTCGCGACTGCCGCTGCGCAGTCCGGTGCCGGTGGCATTCGCGCCAACTCGGTCCGAGACATCAAGGAGATCCAGGCAGCCGTCCCGTTACCGGTGATCGGCCTGCTCAAGAAGGAGTACGGCGGTTTCGAGCCCTACATCACCCCGACCCTCGACGACGTCGAGGCAGTCCTGTCTGCCGGGGCCGACATCGTCGCCTTCGACGCCACCGACCGCGTCCATCCGAACGATGTCTCCACGCCGAACTTCATCGCCCAGATCCGCAAGGCCCATCCGACTGCCGTTCTGATGGCCGACATCTCCACCTACGACGAAGCCGTCACGGCCGAGAAGTGCGGAGTCGACCTGGTCGGAACCACCCTCTCCGGATACACCGCCGCCTCCGCGGACTCCCCCGTCCCCAATCTCGAGTTGGTGCGTCGTCTCGCCTCCGACCTGTCCATCCCCGTCATCGCGGAGGGCAACATCTCGACCCCCGACCTCGCTGTGGCCGCCCTCGACGCCGGGGCCCACGCCGTCGTCGTCGGCGGCGCAATCACCCGTCCCGCCCAGATCTGCACCCGATTCGTCGACGCCATCCACGCCCGCGCCGCCCAGACCCCCTCAGAGAACTGACATGTTCAAGACCCTGCAGAAAATCGGCAAGGCCTTCATGCTACCGATCGCCATCCTCCCAGCCGCAGGCCTGTTGCTGGGTATCGGTGGCGCGTTGTCCAACCCCACCACCGTCAAGAGCTACCCCGCCCTCGGCAATCCCATCCTCCAGGACATCTTCCAGGTCATGAGCGCAGCTGGAAATGTCATCTTCGAAAACCTCGCGCTGCTGTTGTCGATCGGCCTGTGCATCGGCCTGGCGAAACGCGACAAGGGAACCGCCGCACTGGCCGGCATCACCGGATTCCTCGTCATGACAGCCACCACCAAGGCCCTCGTCTCCCTGTCCTCCAACCCCGACCGGACGATTGACACCGGCGTCATCGGTTCACTCGTCATCGGCGCCGTCGCGGTGTGGCTCCACAACCGCTACCACAACATCGAGCTGCCGGCCTTCCTCGGCTTCTTCGGAGGCTCGCGCTTCGTGCCGATCGTCACGGCCTTCGCCGGAATCATCATCGGCGCGTTCTTCTTCCTGGTGTGGCCGCCGATCCAGGCCGGAATGGTGTCCGCCGGCACCGCGATCGCCGGATGGGGCGTCATCGGCACCCTCTTCTACGGATTCCTGATGCGTCTGGCGGGTGCCGTCGGTCTGCACCACATGATCTACCCGATGTTCTGGTACACCCCGCTGGGCGGTTCCGAGGTCGTCGCCGGACAGACCGTCGTCGGCGCGCAGAAGATCTTCTTCGCCCAGCTCGCCGACCCGAACCACGTCGGACTGTTCACCCATTCGACCAGATACTTCGCCGGCCGCTTCGCCACCATGATGTTCGGTCTGCCGGGCGCGTGTCTGGCGATGTGGCAGTGCGTGCCCAAGGGGCGTCGTGCCAAGTACACCGGCCTGTTCGCCTCGGTCGCCTTCACGTCCTTCCTGACGGGAATCACTGAGCCGATCGAGTACATGTTCCTCTTCGTCGCTCCCCTGCTCTACGTGTTCCATTCGGTCCTCGATGGCGTCTCCTTCCTGGTGGCGGACCTCATCAACATTCGTATTGGCAATACCTTCTCGGGTGGTGCTATCGACTACCTCCTGTTCGGTGTGCTGCAAGGTGAGGCCAAGACCCACTGGCTGTATGTGTTGCCTGTCGGCGCGCTCTGGTTCGTCATCTACTATTTCTCCTTCACCTTTTTCATCAAGAAATTCCGGATCGCCACTCCGGGACATCTCGAGGACACCATGACTGCCGCCACACCCACCGACAGAAGGTCCCAGGAAAAGTCCGAGCGGAGGAACAACGGGATCGACGAGACAGCGGCGGAGATCATCACTGCCTTGGGCGGTGCCGAGAACATCGAGGACGTCGACGCGTGCATCACGCGTCTGCGTGTGTCAGTAAAGGTGCCTGATCAGGTCAACAAAGCCAGACTCAAGAATCTCGGAGCGACCGAGGTCTTCGAGGTCGGCGGCGGAGTCCAGGCCGTCTACGGAGCCAAAGCCATCCTCTACAAGAACGCCATCAACGCCCAACTCGGAATCGACGACTGAAAGGTGTCGACATGTCCATTTTTCGCAAGCGCCGCAAGGCCACACCCCTGACCATCGCAGCACCGGTCTCGGGCGAGATCATCGATATTGCTGACGTACCGGACCCAGTATTCGCAGGCAAGCACATGGGCCCAGGCTTTGCGGTCGCCCCGGTCTCGGGCGACTTCACCTCGCCCATCGACGGCATCGTCATGCTTGTCGCGCCGACCCTCCACGCCGTTGGCCTGCGCGCAGACAATGGGGCGGAGGTTCTGGTCCACGTCGGCGTCAACACCGTTGAGCTGAAGGGCGAAGGTTTCACTGCCCACGTCAACGAGGGCGACTGGGTCAGGACCGGCGATCTGCTCCTGAGCGTCGATCTGGACAGCATACGGCCACACGTACCGTCGCTGATCTCCCCCGTGGTCGTGACCAACGCGGCCAGGTTCACCATCTCGGAACGCAGCAATGATCCGGCGTCAGTGCTCTCAGTCACCGCAGGATGACCCGGTGCAACGTTCGGATCGCTCACGGCACGCAACGACGAAGCAGGGATCGCTCAGACCAGGGCACGTCATCGTCAAGAAGATTTACAACAACAATGTTCTTCTCGGCGTCAACGGTTCGGGGACCGAAATAGTCGTCAATGCTCGCGGTATCGCCTATGGACGACACCGCGGGGAGATCGTCGATGCCTCATCGGCCCAGCGATATGTCGCAGAGGGTGCCTATCGCACGACCGCCATCGCATCACTGCTAACGAACGCCACTCACACCGAGGTGCGAGTGGCACAGGCAATCGTCGAATTGGCGCGCAAAGAGCTGGGCACTCCCCATGCCCGACGGATGATGCTGCCCATCCTCGATCACCTCGTCGCAGCTGTGCACCGAGCTAAGCAGGGGGCCGTCATCGATTTTCCCCTGGAATGGGAAGTCCGTCAGCTCTATCCCGATGAGGCGGAACTGGGCCGACGCGCTGTCGAAATCGTCGACGGTGCTCTCGGAATCCATTTGCAACCCGAGGAATGGGTGGCATTCTCCCTGCACTTCATCAATCAGCGGTGGGACAGTAGAGACGTTTCGCGGACCATGTCGATGACTCAGACGATCTGCGACGTTTTCACCGAGCTGGAGGACCTGTGGCACGTTGAGATCGACCGTTCGTCCATGAGCGCATCCCGCTTCGTCACCCACCTTCGCTATCTGTTCGCTCGGGCCTCGGACAACAAGCAGCTCTCTCACGTTGACCTGGACATTGTGGGACTCATGTCAGATCACTACCCAGAAGCCACATTGGCAGCTAGCCAAGTGGCCGAGCACATGTCGAAAGTAATCGGCAACGACCTGACGAAAGCCGAAATCAACTACATCGCCTTACACACCACCCGGCTCTACAACGAGGTGATGGGGATGGATGACTGACGATCGCGCACCTGTTAAGGCTCATCGGTAGCGGTCAATACACAAAAATGGCGATGACCCTCCTGCCGGAAAGCCAGCACCAAAGTCACCAGATCAAAATCCAGATGCGTGCCTAACTCCCACCGCAACATAACGAGGTTCAGCCGCTGCGATCCATCGCAGCGGCTGAACCTCGGGCTGATCAGATTCCGGTGATATCCTTAAATTTCACGGTCTTGATCTCACTAGGGTTTTGGGAACAAATCGCATCAAACTTCCATTTGCCGTGAGCATCGATAGAGTTGGCGTTGGCCAGACAGGTGTCCGTGTTGTTGCCGGACGCGTCATAGGCGTTGAATTCGATCTGGACGTAGTTGTTGATCGACTCGTCAGAGTTGTTGCGTACGTACCCCGTCACATGGACCGTGAACTCGTCCTTCTTCAACTTCCAACCCTTGAGCAGGGCAAGGTCGCCCTTAACTTGATCCTCGTCGGTGGTCTTCGCGGCAGGCTTTTCGACCTGCTTGGCCTGGCTCGTAGCTGGGGCGGACGCGGCCTTGTCGCTACCGGACTTCTGCTCGTCACCTCCTTTCGACCCTCCTTCCAGACCTGCGAAAATCCCCAGAATGACGACGGCGATGACAATCCAGAACCACACCCGCTTGTAGATCGGCTTTTTTGGCTTCGACGGCGGCATCCCGCTCGAGTTCAGGGCATATTGGAAGTTGGGCTGACCTTGCGGACCTTCTCCCGGGTACTGCGGTTGTGGGTAGTGGGGTGATTGCTGGTCATTGGACATTGGTGTCTCCTTTCGACTCCACACCAGTGCATCCCAGGATCGGGCCCTCCCGCATCGGCCGAACGGACAGACCGCAGGTGGCCGATTGGGCAGGTGTTTTCGTCCATCCGGTCGAGGCAGCCCTACCGAAACCGCCCTTAGGATGAGGGCATGATCGAGTACGAAGTCGTGGGCGACGATCGCAGGCCCGCCGTTTGGCTGTCCATCGTCCTCATCGCCATCGGAATACTCGGATGCTTCACCTCGACCGCGTTCTGTCCACTGGCCCTCCATATGACGGCGCAGAACCCCTCCGGTCTCACCGTGCTGCACGGAATCGCTACCCTCGTCGCAGATGTGGTTTTGCCCGTCTGGCTGCTATGGCGACATCGTCAACCGTTCACAATCACCCTCGTCACAGCGGCAATCAGCCTGGTGCTACCGATCGGTAACACCGTTCCTCTTATCGCCCTGGCATGTTTGCTGGGACGACGACGTGGCGCGGCACCGTGGTGGACCACCGCGGCCGTGACGATCACGACTACCATCGTAGGAGTCGTGGACGCCGCCAGGTCTCCGAAGGCCGCGTCGACGATCAAAACTCTCTTGTCCCCAGCAAACACCCCTGACACTGCTGATCTGACGGTCTCTTGGTTCACCGTTGCGGCCTTCATCGCCGCCGGGCTCATCATCTCCATTGGTTCGGGGCTGTGGCGCCGCACCCAACGCACCACAACCTCACTTACCCGGGAACGCGACGTCGCGCAGGCCACCAACGCCAAACTCGGCGACGAATTGTCACGCCGCGAGGAACGCGAGCGCATCGCCCAGGAAATCCACGATCAACTCGGCCATAGATTGTCCCTTCTCAGCCTGCAGTCCGGGGCGCTAGAGACTCAACTTCGGGACAATCCGGACGCCGTCAAGGCCGCCCACGAGGTACAGGCTGGGGCAGCTGCAGCCGTCAATGACCTGCATTCCCTGTTGTCGGTACTTACCGAGTCCCGCGTGACACCCGATTTGCCCCTGTCGAAACTGGCCGAGGTCATTGACGAGTCCTTCGGCGCCGGTCAGCCCCTCAATTCGAGCGTCTTCATTGAGGACGCCGATCGGGTCGATCCCGCCGTGTCGAGGGCCGTCTACCGCATCGTTCAGGAGCTGCTCACTAACGCAGCCAAGCACGCACCCGGGCAGACGACGACCCTGCGCGTACGCGGGAATCCCCGAGACGGAATCAGCATCGACGCGACGAACGGCTACATCGGCGGATGGGCTGGAGGACCGAGTGCCCATTCCCGCGGGCTTAAGGGGATCACCGAGCGTGTCGAGCTACTTGGGGGCAGCCTTCACTACGGTCTTGACGACGATCTGTTCCACGTCCATGTGGACATCCCGTGGCGGTGATAATCATCCCCGCCTGCTCCTAATAGACCACGGTGCAGCCGCAACGAATCGCAAACGGTGAACATCATAGGATGTGGCCATGCTGCCCGTTCGCGTCTTACTCGTCGACGACGACACGCTCGTACGCAGAGCTGTACGCCAGATCCTTGAGGCCGCTGATGACCTTGAGGTGGTCGGTGAGGCCAGTGACGGCGACGGAGCCGTGAGGCAGGCTCCCCAGGCCGATGTGGTCCTCATGGACCTGCGAATGCCCGGAATGAGTGGTGTGGAGGCGACATCGCGAATCACCCATTCCCCGAGCTCGCCCAAGGTCGTCGTCCTCACTACCGTCACCACCGATGCGGCCATCACCGACGCAATTCACGCCGGGGCATTGGGGTTCCTACTGAAAACCTCCTCACCTGAGGACATCGTCAGTGCCGTGCGTGCGGCCCACACTGGAGATGCCTTCATGTCCCCGACGTCGACCCGCCAACTTCTAGAACAGTTGCGGAGCGACACTGGTAGACAGGGCCACCGGGCTGCCCGCAAGACCCTTTCCGCCCTCACTGACCGGGAGCGAGAGGTTGCAATAGCGGTGGCCGAGGGACTAACCAATGACGCCATTGCCGCGCGGTTAAACATTTCGGCAAGCACCGTCAAGGCGCATCTGTCGACGATTCAGACCAAGCTCAACGTCGACAGTCGAGTCCGCATTGCGGTACTCGTTGAGCGGGCTGGGTATCTTGCTGCATAAGCGCAACGGCGCTGATAACTTGGGGCCACTGCGTGAAACTACTCACCTGATGACGGGCTGACCGCCCCCAATCGTTGCTTTCCTTGGCCCAAGGCGACGAGACTAGTGAGGTGCTCATTGACGCCGACCGCTTTGACCTTCTGGAGGAACTCATCCTTGCCGAACCTTTACGACACGGGCAGCCGGTTGTCCTCATCGATGGGCGCTCTAGGGCAGGAAAAACCACCTTAGCCAATACCCTCATCTGTCACCATGCCGACTGGCAGCTCGTCCACGCTGACGACCTGTACCCTGGCTGGTCCGGATTGTCATCGGTGTGGGACCTGCGTGATCTCGTCGCTAGACGCCGGTACCGGCGCTGGGACTGGTATCAAAACCGCTTCGACGACGAAGTCATCCTAGATGCGAATCGTCCCCTCGTTATCGAAGGCTGCGGGGTACTGACGCCGACGAATGCACCTTTGGCATCCCTGCGAGTGTGGTGCGAAGTCTCGGCACCGCTCAGGCGCCACCGAGCCTTAACCCGGAACCCAGAATTTCGCGACCAGTGGGCCATGTGGGCCATTCAGGAGGGGCTACACATCGCACGTCACCGACCAGCTGATCTCGCTGATCTCACCATTTCCTGACCGCCACCAAACGCGTATCAGACCACCAGATATTTGACCACCAGCGCGGCCACCATGGCAAGCAGTAACAAAACCATTCGAGGCCATGTCTGCGCGGATTTGCCAGCCTGAATACGTTTGGGGTCCTCGAAGAAAATAACCCCGCACATCATTCCGACGAGAAAACCCCCAAGGTGGGCCTGCCATGCGATCCCGGAGATGAACAACAGCAGTGCCGCGTTGATGGCCAGCACGATCCACAGGTCGCGGGTCGACGCCCCGAGCCTGCGTTGCACGATGAGCAGCACTCCGAACAGGCCGAAAATCGCGCCGGATGCGCCGACGACGCCGTCATTCATGTTCGGCAGGAGCGTCCCGTCACCGTGCGGGGAGGCCATCAGGCAGAACAGCACTCCCCCGCCCAGGCCGGACATGAGGTAGGCGGCGAGGAATCTGGCGCGTCCGAGGAAGGGCTCCAGAGATCGGCCAAGGGCCCACAACGCGTACATATTGAAGCCGATGTGGAAGATGCTCAGCGCGTGTCCGAACATCGACGTGACGAATCGCCACGGCTCATGGAACCCCTCGATCGGCGCCAGGACGACGGCGTCGCGGATCTGAGGGCTGACCCACTCCCCCGCCCACACCAGGAAACAGACGCCGATGAGGGTCCACGTCGCTACCGGAGCGTCGCTGCGTCGCTTAGGGCGGGCAACGGGTTTGGGCGCGGCTTGCTGGTACGACGCCGAGGGTGCTTCCCACGAGGGATCGACCTCCCCCGAGCGATATGGCTCGGACTCCGGTCTCGACGTCCTTTCTGCCTGCCCGGAATCTGGCTGCGAAGGTGCCCAGGAGGACTCGTCATGTTTCGGCTCGTCCGCCCATGAACCCCACTCGTCTGGGCGGGAATAATTGTCGGGACGTTGGTTGTTCTGGCTCATCGGCGTCCTGCAAGTACTGAGGTGATTGACTCGGTGATGGAGGTGTCGCGGAACTCGAATCCGTGCTCAAGGAGCTTGGCTGGCTTGACCCTCTGCCCTGCACACAATGTCTCGTCAACGAGCTGCGACCCGAAGATCGTCTTTGCCACCGGAACCGGGAATGGCACCACTGCCGGACGATGCATCGCCTTGGCCAGGGTTTTCGTGAACTCGGCATTGGTGCATGGATTCGGTCCGACGAGGTTGACCGGTCCACTGATGGAATCCTCAGTGAGGATCCGCACCATGGCCGACACATGGTCATGAAGGCTGATCCACGACATGTACTGGCTGCCGTCACCGATCTTGCCGCCCAATCCGAGCCGGAAGAGTGGGCGCTCCTTGCCGAGGATGCCGCCGAACGAGCTCATGACGTGACCGGTACGCAGGGTTGCCACGCGCACTCCCTCGGGAGCGGCGCACGCGGCTGCTTCCCACCGCTGGCAGACCTCGGCCAGGAACCCTTCGCCAGCGGGGTCATTCTCGTCGAGCCATTCATCGCCACGAGGGCCGTAATAGCCCACGGCTGATCCGTTGATGAAAACCCGGCAGCGTGGTGAGGATGCCAGAGCGCGCACGATGAGACGGGTGGAGTCAATGCGGGATGCCAGGATGCGGGTCTTGCGTTCTTCAGTCCAACGTCCCTCCGCGATGGGTGCTCCAGCCAGGTTCACCACGGCGTCGACATCGTCGAGGAATGGCGGGGCGATGGACAGGGTGTCGAGGTCCCATCTGCGGTCGGAGGGTTGGATGGCTTCATGACGAGTCAGCGTGACGACGTCATGTCCTCCCTTGCGCAGCCGCTGAACCAGCGCTGTGCCGATGAGACCGGCAAATCCTCCGATGGCAACCCTCATATGGCCATCCTACGGGGCAGGCGAAAGGCTCCTCGTGCCGTCCACCTGCCCCGTAACGGATTGTTGTCATCAACAATTGTGTTGACGCGAACGCTGGAAGTTCGCGAAGAAGGCACAGACGATGCCGCAGATCGTACCGGCGATGATGGTGATGAACATCGACTCGCCGAGCCCTCGTCCCAGATCATGACGAGCCATGATTCGGGCATCCATCATCATGGCGATGAACGCCGAACCAAGGGCTGAACCGACCTGGCGGGTGGCGTTGAAGACCCCCGAACCAGCTCCGGCGTCAGCCTGTCCGAGGTCGTCAGTACCAACGAGAGAAATCGGGCTCCACGTCATGGCCGAACCGATACCGGTGATGATCGAGAGCAGTGGGAAGACCCACAGACCTGTCGACGGCACGGTGAACAGCCACCATCCGATCGAGGCAATCACGTAGAGAGCCACGCCGATGGCAGCCATTCGTCCCGACGAGCGGCGCTGCAGAACCCGCCCAACCACCGGCGACAGCAAACCGGAGAAGATGGCGGTCGGGATGAGCAACAGAGCAGCAACCGTCGGAGACTTCCCACGAACGTTCTGCAAATAGACAGCCGTTGGCAGGAAGTAGGCAGTCACGAGCATGCCGACCAGGAAGATCGCGATGTTGGCAAGAGCGAAGTTGCGCTTGGTGAACAGACGCAGCGGAACCAGCGGTTCGAAGTCGCTCGCGTGCGCGTGCAGATGGGTCTGTGCCCATCGGGTCTGCGAGACGATGAAGAGCACCATGAAGACCACGCCGAGGATGATGAGCAAGGGCACCGAGATGATGCCAGTGATCGTCCCCCAGTTGTACTGCTCGCCCTCCTGGATACCGAAGACCAACAGGGTCATGCCGATACCCGACAGGATGACGCCGAGCCAGTCGAAGGCGTGGCCGTGGGTCTCGAGGGCAGGGACGTTCCGGATGGCCAACCAGAGCCCGATGACGGTGATCGGGACGTTGACGAAGAAGATCCACTCCCATCCCAGGGTGTCGACGAGGACGCCGCCAAGAACCGGGCCGATGAAGCTGGCCACACCTGCCGTGGCTCCCCACAGACCCATGGCGGCGCCACGCTTCTCCGGCGGGAAGAGTCGAGTGATCATCGACAGGGACTGCGGAGTCATGAAGGCAGCGCCAATGCCCTGAACCGCACGGGCGGCGATGAGGACGCCGATCGTCGGGGAGAGACCGCAGGCCAGCGAGGAGACTCCGAAGACGAGCATGCCGATGAGGTACATGCGACGCGGGCCCCAGCGGTCACCCATACGTCCGGTGATCAGCAGCGGGACGGCGTAGGTGAGCAGATAGACACTGGTGATCCACACGCCGTGGTTGAGATTGGCGTTGAGGGCGCGGATGGTCGCTGGCAGTGCGGTCGTGACGATCGACGTGTCAACGAGGATCATGAAGAAGCCCACGAGGAGGGCCCACAGAGCGCTCCATGCCTGCCTCTCGGAGACAACATTTCCATCTCGGTCCCGGGCAAGGCGATCGACGTCCACGACTGGCGATTGCTCGGACGACAAGAGGTCTCCTAGGGGGCGAAGAGGTTAGGGCAAGGGCCGATGATACCCCGGCGGATTACCCCGGGAACGTGTCATCGCCACGGCTGCGATGACATCCGAAACCTCACGACGACCCCGGCTCGAGCCTGGGCAAGACGGTCTGCGTCGTCGGGGTCGACAACCCCGATGACTGGGTACCCACCGGTCGTCGGATGATCCGGGCCGAAGACCAGGGGCACACCCGAGGTGGGCACCTGGATCGCTCCTCGCACCACCGGCTCACTCGTCAACTCCCCCGTCACTGCTCGCTCCAGGGACGGCCCTTCCAGCCGCGTCCCGACGCGGTCGCTCGCCTCTCCGACCCGCCATGTCGTCTCCTCGAGCGCGCGTCGGCCAGCGTCAGTGAACCAGTCGTCGCGCGGGCCCCATACGCCGTGGAGGATGAGTTCTTGTGGCGCGGGACCGACGTTGACAGGCTTCGTAGTGATGACGCCGGCTGGCCCATCCCCAACGGTGACGACGTCTCCCGTCTTGAGCGGGGCTGGTCCCATCCCTCGGGTCGGGTCGGCCGAGACGCTGGCAAAGGTCGGCGTCGCACTGATGCCTCCGGTGACGGACAGATAACTCCGTAATCCCGTTTCCGGCGCACCGACCGTCAGCGTCTGACCATCGGCGACGAGGAATCCACGGCCGTTGGGACGTGGTGATCCATCCAGATCAATCTCGACGTCTGCCCCTGTCGCAGCAACAAGAACAGGCTCTCCGATGCACGTCAGACGCACTGGACCGAGCAGAACTTCCAGGCACCCGAGACCGGCTGCGTTACCGACGAGACGAGCTCCCTCCCGATAGGCGCGACGATCCCACGCCCCGCAGCCACTGATCCCCAGATCGGCCCATCCGCGACGTCCAGCATCCTCGACGAGGGTTCTGGGCCCGGCCATCTCCACGACGAAGTGAGTCATGAGGTCACCGCCTCGAACTTGATGACGGCACCCGGCAACAGCAGGGCCGGCGGGTCAGCGTTCTCGTCCCACAGCGTCATCTCCGTCGTCCCGATGATCTGCCAACCGCCCGGTGACGCTTGCGGATAAGCCCCGGTGAATCCGTCGGCCAGGGCGATACTGCCCGGTGGGATCCGGGTTCGGGGGCTGGAGCGACGTGGAATCCGGTAGGGCCAGTCCACCCCGGACATGTACCCGAACCCAGGCATGAATCCCGCGAACTCCACCGTCCACAGCTGGTCGCTGTGGTGCTTCACCAGCTCGTCGGTCGTCATGTCGAGCAGATCTGCCACGTCCGACAGATCGAGTCCGTCGTAACGCACGGGCACTGGGAGGGGCTCCCGCGATCCCTCCTCGACAGCGTCCAATCCCCCGGCGAGCAGGTCTTGGACATGGGCGACGGCTCCCGGCAACAGGTCAGCGGACTCCACCTGGACGAGCACCGTCGTTTGGGCCGGTACGAGATCCACCATCCCTTCAGCCGGGTGGTCGCTCAGGGCGCGATGCAGACGCCGCCGCTGACCGGCGTCGTCCAGTTCGACGAGAACCGCCGTCCGCCCGGCCGGCAGCAGTCTCATGCGACAGCCCGCAGCTCGACACCGGCAGCAGCAAGACAATCGCGCACCGCCGTGGCCATCGTGACAGCCCCCGGGGTGTCACCGTGAACGCACACCGAATCGGCCTGGATACTCACCTCGGTGCCATCGATGGCGGTCACCGCCCCCTGGGTCACGAGCTTGACGACCCGCTCGGCGACCTCGTCGGGGTCGTGCAACACCGATCCCTCCTGGCTACGCGACACCAGGGTGCCGTCCGGGTTGTAGGCGCGATCAGCAAAGGCCTCACGCAGGGTTCGCACCCCCTGCTGCTCGGCAAGGTCGAGGACGAGGGCGCCGGGCAGACCGAGGATGGCCACGTCAGAATCCGTGGCGGAATTGACGGCGACGATCGCCTCGACGACAGCTCTGGCCTGCGCCTCGTGGTGGACGATCGTGTTGTACAAGGCGCCATGAGGCTTGACGTAGCGCACCGACGCGCCGTGAACCGCGGCAACCCCGCGCAGCGCCGACAACTGGTAGATGACCTCGTCACGCAGTCGTCCGGGGTCTACGTCGACGAAGTTGCGACCGAACCCGGCGAGGTCCCGGTAGGCGACATGGGCCCCCACGCACACCCCGCGTTCTGCGGCGGCCTTGCAGGTGCGTCCCATGACGACGGCATCGCCGGCATGGAACCCGCAGGCCACATTCGCCGAGGTGACGATTCCCAGCAGGGACTCGTCGTCACCCATCTTCCACGACCCGAAGGACTCCCCCATGTCTGCATTGAGATCAACAGTTGTCATGACCCAAGATTGCCGCAATCTGCCTGGCCGTCGTGACAGATCCGGCAATGGAGACGTGAAATACTCCCGACACGCTCTCTAGAGTGACGCGACAAAATCCCCAGAAACACCCAGGAGAGGAGCGAACCATGTGGGTTCTGCTTGCCGTGGCGATCGTCGTCGTCGGCTTCGCGCTGCGGCTCAACGCCATGCTCGTGGTCGCAGTCGCCGGTGTCGCTGCCGGTCTCATTGCCGGCATGTCGCCGGTCAAGATCATCGAAACTTTCGGTACCGGATTTGCCAGTTCTCGATCCGTGACGGTCTTCATCGTCGTGCTGCCTGTCATCGGATTGCTAGAACGTCACGGCCTAATGCAACAGGCCGGCCGCCTGATGTCGAAGATGAAATCCATGACGGCTGGGAAGCTCCTCGCCATCTACCTCGCCATTCGCCAGATCACCGCTGCACTGGGGTTGTCATCCATCGGCGGACCCGCCCAGGCGGTGCGTCCCCTCGTCGTGCCGATGGCTGAGGCTGCCGCCCGACGCAGTCACCCTCGCTACACCCGCAAGATGCGGGAGAAACTGCGCTCCTATGCCTCCTCGGCGGACACCATTGGACTGTTCTTCGGTGAGGACGTCTTCATTGCCATCGGGTCGATCCTGCTCATCACCGGCTTCGTCGATGCCACCTACAACCTCAAGCTCGAAGCCCTCCAGATCGCCCTGTGGGCCATCCCGACGGCTATCTGCGCCTTCCTCATCCATGCCCCACGGATGTGGCTGCTGGATCGCAAGCTCGCCAAGATGGCCGCCGAGGGAGGGGACGACGTCGGCGTCGACACCACTCCTGAGCCTGGCCGCACCGTCAGTCTGCCTTCGGGCGGCAATCCTGAGCAGGGGGTCCGCGAATGATCAAGGTGGAATGGTTCTACTGGCTGTGCGGAATCCTCTTCCTCATCATCGCCGTCATCCGGATGCGCGATCGCGATGACAGGAAGCGGTTAGGATCAGCAGCCTTCTGGGCGATCCTGGCCTTCTGCTTCGGCTACGGCACCTTCGTCGTCGACAAGACGGCACCGGCACTCGTGGAGGGCGTCGCTGTCCTCCTCCTGGTCGTACTGGCGGCATGCGGCTTCCCGGGCCGCGGCTCCAACGAGACCACTACTGACGCCGAGCGGGAGGAGCTCTCCGAGAGGTTCGGCAACAAACTGTTCGTGCCCGCCCTCATCATTCCGATCGTCGCCGCGATCTTCGCGGTGGCCGGCATGCGTGACCTGTCCTTCGGCGGAAATCCGGTGTTGGAAACCGGCATGGCGACCATCATCGGTCTAGGAGCTGCTTCGCTGATCTCCCTCGTCGTCGCCATGATCATGTTCAAGGTGCGCTCCCCCATGGTGCCCTTCAAGGAAGGTGACCGGCTGCTCGGCCACATCGGTTGGGCAGCGATCCTGCCTCAGTTCCTGGCGACCCTGGGCACCCTGTTCAATAATGCCGGCGTCGGTGACGCAGTGGGACGCATCACGTCGTGGATCCTGCCGTCCGGAAGTCTCTTCGCAGCGGTCTGTGTTTACTGCATCGGCATGGCCTTGTTCACCCTCGTCATGGGCAACGCCTTCGCGGCATTCCCGGTGATGACGGCTGCCGTCGGGTGGCCGCTACTCATCCAGCACTTCGACGGCAACATGGCTGCCATCTTCGCAATGGGTATGTTGGCCGGATTCTGCGGCACCTTGTGCACCCCGATGGCCGCGAACTTCAATCTGGTCCCGGCAGCTTTGCTTGAGCTTGATGACAGTTATGGTCCTATCAAGGCGCAGATCCCCACCGCTGTTCCACTGCTGTTCTGCAACATTCTCATCATGTATCTGTGCTGCTTCCCAGGAGGTTTGCTGTGAACGTTGACGATTACGCCCAAGGATGGGCCACGACGATCATTGACGGCCTGAATCGGCCCTTCCCATGGGGTTCAGCCCACCAGTCCCAGGGGCCGGACGACGTCGACGTCACGCCATGGCGTCTCCATCCGTGTTTTCATGGGTGTCTGGACTGGCATTCCTCGGCACACATGCAGTGGTCGGCCCTCACCTTGCTCGAGCACGCAAACCAGTCGATCGATTGCGCAACCATTGACGAGCTGGTTGGCCTTCTCAATGCGCGTCTGACCAATGAGAATGCCCAGGTGGAGGCGGAGTACCTGCGGGTTCATCGCGGGTACGAGCGTCCCTACGGCTGGGGATGGGCGGCACTGTTGTCCGCCAAGTGTTCAGCGCTGGCCACCATGACGAGCAATTCGCCGGAGTGGGCGTCCGCGACTCGGATCGTCGGACGCCAGATCTTCGACAACCTGCTGGCATGGCTGCCGACGATGACCTTCCCCGTCCGCACCGGAACCCACGACAACACCGCTTTCGGTATTGGCCTGTGCCTCGATGCCGCCCAGGCCCTGGGACGTAGCGACGTCGTCGATGCCATTGTCAAGCACTCCCACCGTTTCTTCGACGCCGACACCGACTACCCGTCGTCCTGGGAGCCCAGCGGCAATGACTTCTTGTCGGCGGCGTTGAGCGAAGCCCACCTCATGGCGCGGGTCTACCGGACCGAAGGTCGCTCCGATGAGTTTGGCACCTGGCTGCACGCCTTCCTACCGCATCTGGGACAGGCTGACGACAACCTGTTGGATGTCGCCGAGGTGACCGACGGCACCGACGGCAAGCTCGCCCACCTGTATGGGCTGAGCCTGTCGCGGGCCTGGCAGCTGCGGGTGCTGACACCATGGCTCGACGACGACGCTCGTCGCCGCATCGAGGTGGCCACTAATCGTCAGATCAGCGAGGTGGCCTCCCAAATCACTGACGGCGACTTCATGTCCACCCACTGGCTGGTGTCCTTCGCCCTCCAGGCGTTGCTGGTGTGACGAGGCACACCTGATATCAGCGAAATGTGATATCACGACTACGTCCCAGCCGGGGACGTTCAGCCTCTACGGTCATGCATGCGGTGCACCGCCTCGGCGTTAGTATCCAGGAAGTCGGCGTACCGAAAGGCAAGCGATGCCACGGAGCCCGCAGTCGTCACAGGAACTGAGCCGTCCTGCCATAAAACGTGCCTGCGCAGTGCAGGGAATGGCGGCATACCGACAAAACTGCACGACCGAGCGATCCTCAGCCAAGATGAGGAACTTGTCGCCAACTGCAGAGCGGTCAGCCCATATTGCTAGAGTGACACACTTCCCCATGTCCTTCCTACGGGGTGTCCGAGGGCTAGTGGCCGTTAACCTGCCTCCGAAACACATCGTCCACATAGTTTTAGAATTAATCACTTCTGTTGGATTCACCTGAATTGAAGGATCGAAAGTTCCCTCCAACCGATCGTGGTCTAGACGTTGTTTTTGACATCCCACCTCCACATCGCAAGTCCACGATCTATTAAACTCATCGAAAAGCATCTCCATGAAATGGAGCCGTCCCAAGTCACGAATATTTCGCATCAGCGACGTATCAGAGACGACAATGCGAATCATGCCACAATCCAATCTCCGAAATCTCTGAAAAGGCGGGCATTGCGGGAACCGGCGACGCTACAAGGTCTTCGACCGGTGTAGCGGTCATCTTTGTCAAGGCGCCAGGGAGATGGCAACCTCACTGACAAGATCGGCATGCCGCTCAATGATCCACTGTGGGACTATTGGAACCCGCAATAGTCGAGTGTGATCCGATGCTATAACTGGATTCTTCTTGTTCCATAACTCAGCAAACTCCGACTAGGCTAGAATCGAAAGACTATTTCCAAGATTATCGCAACGGATGCGAAGCGCAGCCACGCCAATGGTATAACCCCAACAGAAATCCGCAATATTCGGACGCATCGGCATCTTCACTGAGGCCTACGACGTCGCCAGAGGCATAAGGAAGTCAGCGGCAAACCCGTTGACAATTACTTCTTCATTCAACTGGACATCGGGGTTGCCCCCCAGTTTGAACCCTGCCACGCCAAAAAAGCAAATGCACCAACTCGTAGAATATCCTGAAACCGCCGAATACCATGCAGAAGTCGTGTGCACGATGACAATTCTTCGACCACAGACCACCACCGAATAAGTTTAAACTAGGTCCGCGTGGACATGAGACAAGAACACTAAATCCACGCCAAGACTCGAAAGAAAACCAGATAAGTTAATGACCGGAGCCGGGAAGGCTCGTCCTCCGCCGCGACCCACCTTGCTATACGCACGAGCGGACTTCTTTCCCCGGGTCGCTCGCGGCACTTACACTGTAGCAAGCACATCGAATATAGTGTCACCGGTCACATCAGCCAGCAGCAAGGCTGGCTCAACCAATTCCAGATCTGCACAGCCAATAGCATCTGAAAGAATATGCACTACTCCATCAGAGTCATACTTATGCCTAAATATAGTGCGAATGATCTTAGCATCAACACTCCCGTCAATGAGCCAACCCAGATCAATGTCAAGTACTTGACTGATACATTCGCTTCACCAACTGTGAACTACCTGACGCCATTGAGTGACTTACCCCGGCTTGTCCTTGCATATGCCAATTCAATCGGCAAGGCCCTGTTGATCCATGGGCCGCTTACCAAGCACTTTCTTAATACGCTCACCCATCTCACTCATGGCGTGTGCATGATCCCGGGTTAGGATTCTGGCAACTCTATCGGACTGTCCTGTTCGCTTTCCCGAACACATGGCTCGCAGGACAATTTCGCCCGCCTAACAGTCCCATTCAATAGTTTCATACCTCAGTGCGAGAACGCGAGGTCATCTAGCTGACATACGCACCCGCTCAGCCTGCCGCGCCGCCCCAAGAGCCACGTACTCCCCTGGTTCAGGAATACTCACTTTGCACCCCAAAACGGAGCCCGCAAGCTGTTGAACTGCATACAAGCGGGCCCCTCCTCCGACGAGAACCACTTCATCGATGATGACATCCAGCCGACGGAGAGCATCCAACGCTCCGCGCATTAAATTGAGTAAGCCTTCTACCGATGCACGAGCCACATGGGCACGGTCGCTATTCGCCAGATTCATCCCGGTCAGAGCTGCGGTGGCATCAGGAAGATTCGGGGTCCGTTCCCCCTCGAAGTACGGGGTAAGAATAAGTCCGCCAGCATCCGGAACCGACAGCGCCAAGTCGCTGAAACGTTGATAGTCAGTACCAATACCGGTAATCGAAGCCATTGCGTCAATGATGCGCGCGGCATTGAGGGTGCAGGCTAGCGGCAACCATCGTCCTGTTGCGTCACTGAATCCAGTCACCAATCCAGAACCGTCGGCAGTCGGATGCTCTGATACCGCAGCCACGACTCCCGACGTACCGAGCGAGAGCATCGCCTGTCCGGGCTTCAATCCAAGAGCCAGCGCAGCTCCAGCATTGTCCCCACAGCCGGGCCCGAGGATAACGTGCCCCCAATCATGCTTCGAGTCCCCATTTCCGGCGCGTTCCCACGGTGAGAGGACCCGCGGCAAAACAATCTGTTCTGCTCGTTCATAACTGACGCGCAGAGCATCCATCAAGATATCTCGCCGATATGTCGAATCTCTCCCATCGAAATACCCTGTACCCGACGCCTCAGAGCGGTCCGTAATCAAGTCATTCACATCGTGACTACCCGAGATCCTCCAAGTCAGCCAGTCGTGAGGCAGGCATATCGCAGCAACTCTGGCAGCATTGTCAGGCTCATGATCAACTAGCCACCGAAGTTTCGTCACCGTGAGTGATGCCACGGGTACAGACCCAACGGCGTCCGCCCACCACGCAGCTCCACGCTCACGATCTCCTCCACCAGCTTCGAGGATCAGAGCCTCCGCCGCTTGCGCCGATCGGGTATCGTTCCACAGCAGTGACGGGCGGATGACATCGCCATTTTCGTCGAGGCAGACCATGCTATGCTGTTGGCCCCCGACTGAAAGTGCGGCCACATCGTCGAGCCCGCCGGCCTGTGCAACCGCATCCTGAAATGCTCGCCACCAAGCCTGCGGGTCTACTTCCGTGCCGTCGGGATGCCCTGCCCGCCCCCCTCGCACGACCCGTCCAGACCGCGGGTCAATAACGAGCACTTTGCATGACTGGGTCGAGGTGTCCACCCCAGCTACGTATCGATGCACGTTGTGTTCCAATCGACCAGATGCCGTGGCAATCATCGTCTCTCCTCCTTCGTTTACAGGTCGGCATTGTCACAAAATCGCGTCGACGTATCCGATCGCCGCGGCTGAAACATCAATCCTCAGGCGTGAGCTAGATTGGGGTCGTCCTTAGCAGAGGCAGCACGTAGCGCCTCTTCGATCTCTTCCAAGGAGCGATTACGGGTTTCAAAGCATTTAGCGTGCACGAACCACAACGCAGCGAGGCATAACACGCCATACCCAATAAACAGGTTGGCCGTACCTAACGAACCAAGTAGAACTGGGAAAGTCAGCGAGACGATAGCATTGGCCGCCCAGTTGATGACGCTACCGAAGGAGTTCCCCAGCCCACGGATATTGAGAGGGAACATCTCACCAATCATAGTCCACATCACCGGACCCCATGTTGCTGAGAAGAAAGCGATATAAATCGTCAATGCAACCACACAAATCACCCCAGCGGCCAACGACCCCTCAGCGAAACGCATGGAAAAACTCATGACGAAGAGGGAAACAGCCATACCCAAACCGCCAGCAATGAGCATCACCTTGCGGTCGACTTTATCCATAAGCCAGATCCCTAGTGCAGTGACAATAACATTGAACACACCAATACCGATGTGAGCTAACAAGGCTGCTGAGACTCCAAATCCTACGACAGTAAAAATGGTGGGTGCATAGTACAGTACTGTGTTGCAGCCCATGATCTGCTGAAACACCGCCAGACCGATGGCTGCGATGAGAGCCGGACGAGCCGTCTTGCCGAACAACTCCTTGTGCCCACCATTTTCCACGGCAGCTTGTTGACGGATCCCGGCAATCTTTTCGGTAACAACTTCGTCGTTATCTCGGTATATACCTCGCAAGATGACGGTGGCCTCGTCCTCTCTACCCGCACGTACTAGAAACCGCGGGCTTTCGGGAAGCACTAGGGCTCCGAAAAATAAAATTGCCGATGGAATCGCAGCGCAGCCTAGCATCCAACGCCAGCCACTGTAGAACCCTGCAAAAGCATAGTTAGTGACATAAGCCAGCAAGATTCCTGTCATAATCATGAGCTGGAACAGCCCAGTAAGGAAGCCACGGCGGCTCGCGGGGGCAAGTTCCGAGAGATATGTCGGAATCAACGCCGATGCGATACCTACACCCATGCCAAGAATCACGCGAGCAATAATGAGCATGGTCACCGAGTGGGCCAACCCAGACCCAAGCGCCCCGATGAAGAAAATCACCGATGCGAGCAGGATGAGCCGGCGCCTGCCGTAACGGTCAGACATTGGACCGATAAATGCTGAGCCAAGTACCGCACCAAGCAAAACAGAACTGACAACCCAGCCCTGGCCCCAAGATTGCAACTGGAGCTGATCCTGAATGAATAGGATAGCGCCAGAAATGACTCCCGTGTCATAACCGAACAGGAGTCCGCCCAAGGACCCGAAAACGTAGATGAACCCCATGGGAGTTTTATGCTTCTGCATCACACACCGCCGTTGGTTTGCGTTTCTTACCTCGCACCGTCGCGAGGGTGCCCCGAGGCTCTGAAGCATCAGGGACTTAAATTAGAGATTTCGGGAAATCCGTGGGCCCCGGGCCGACAGCTACCGCCGGCCCGAGCCACGCGTGCGATCAGGATTGGGCTAATGCCGCCACAACGTAGTTGCTGACAGTAGCCTTCACAGCTTCTGCATGATCGGAATGGGTTGCCGCTATAAGCTGGCTTTGAGCCATGTCTAGAGCGTGTTCCTCAAGCTCAGCCAGAGTTGCACTGCCCTCGTCTATTTTCTTGCCTAGACCATCTTCGTAGGAGCTATAGCGATCGGCGATGACGTCCTCGATGTACTTGTCTTCATGCAGCTTCGCCGCTACGAGCAGACCGGCAGCATAGGTATCCATCCCAACAATGTGTGCACCAAAGAGATCTTCTGGGGCGAACGAGGTACGTCGTGGCTTAGCGTCGAAGTTGAGGCCGCCATGCGGGCCGATACCACCAGCGTCAAGAATCTCCCACATCACAGCGGTGGCCTCATACAGGTCAGACGGGAACTCGTCGAGATCCCACCCGAGCAGTTTGTCGCCCTGGTTAGCATCCAAAGAGCCAAGCATGTTGGCAGCCCGAGCCACACGGATCTCGTGCTGGTAACTATGTCCTGCCAGGTTAGCGTGGTTTCCCTCGAGATTAAGACGGAAGTGATCATCCAGCTCATAGCTCTTCAGGAATGCGATCGTCGTAGCAGCGTCATAGTCATACTGATGAGTCGTTGGTTCCTTAGGCTTGGGCTCGATTAAGAACTGCGCTCCTAGACCGATTTCCTTGGCGTAATCCACAGCTAACCGGAAGAATGAAGCCTGATGGTCCTGCTCACGCTTGAGATCGGTATTCCACAAGTTCTCATAGCCCTCACGACCGCCCCAGAATACGTAATTTTCGGCGCCTAGACGTTTTGCGATCTCCAAGCTGTGCTTGAGTTGGGCAGCGGAGTAGGCATAGATGTCAGCGAACGGTGACGTGGCGGCACCAGCCTCAAAACGCGGGTTCGTGAACAGGTTACTGGTATTCCAGAGCAGCTTAATACCGGTCTCAGCCTGAAGATCGGCGATATGGTCAACGACACGGTCGAGATTCTTATTCGTCTCACGTAGAGTGTCGCCCTCAGGCGCGATGTCACGATCATGGAAGCAGAAGTATTCCACACCAAGTTTTCGGTAGAATTCAAACGCGTAGTCCACCTTCGCCAATGCCAGATCCATCGGGTCAGTGAAGTGGTCGTACGGACGCTGCGCAGTTCCATCCCCAAAGGGATCAACCAGGCGCTGATCGAAAGTATGCCAATAGGCAACAGCAAAGCGCAGCCACTCAGCCATGCGCTTCCCAGCAACGATGCGATCGGGTTGATAGTAGCGGAAGCCCAGATTCTGCTTGAGATCCTCAGGGCCCACGAATGGGATGGGATCAACATTCCATAGTCCAGACATGCTGTGCGTACCTCCTTGTACATCCGAGCGAGCGTCTTGGGTAGGCAGTCGCTCCATAATTTGTTTTTCGATGTTACAAACATCAGCGTAACCCATCTCTCCAACCCCCCGCAAGCACCTCGTCTACAAGATTTGATCGCCCCATGCACTTTTGTAGCCAGGCATCCCAACACAACCATAGTTACGGCTCTGACAAGCTATTACGCTCTGGAGTATGTCGACATCCGAGTGGACATAGGCGTCACCGCCACCTCGTCAGGCGCCAGTCTGGCCGTACCGCCCTATCCAAACAAGTCCCATATTCACATCAGATCAGCCAACCGAATCCCCCTGTTTGTTTTTCTGTTCGATTATCATGAAGGCTTTGTGGTTTAGTGTTGTCGTCATGCCTAGGCCGAAGCGACGCAACCCGGCATCCCCTGAGCAACGCACGATAAGCATGAACGCTCGAGACGTCCGTGCTTCGAACCTAGCCAGCGTCTTCTCGGCTATTGCCACCCACCCAACTGCCCTGTCACGTGCTGACATCGCCGATGAAGTCGGTCTGACACGCTCGACTGTTTCCCGGCTAGTGGACAGTCTGTTGTCCAGCGGCATCATCATGGAACTCAACGCTCCGAACAATGGCACCCCCGGCCGACCCGCAACGCCTCTCATTATCCGGCCGGGAGCTGTCTTCACGATCGGGTTAGAGGCGAACGTGTCTTACCTGACGGCTCTAGCGATGGATCTAACTGGTGAGGTCTTGTTCCAAGAGGCACGGACCGGGGACTTCCGTCATAGCGAACCTAAGGCCGTCTTGACTAAGCTCGGCGCAATGGGTTCCGCCATGGTCAACCGGCTACGCTCATCGGCCATTAGTTTTGGAGGAACAGCGCTCGCTCTACCCGGCATCGTTGTCGGTGACACCCTATATAAGGCCCCCAACCTTGGGTGGGAACACGTAACCCCCGCACCTCTGCTCGATCCCGGAGAAGAGCTCGGCGACATCCAGGTCGGCAATGAAGCGACCTTCGCCTCGTGGAGTGCTGCAAGGCTCTCTCCCGGTGTCCCGAACGGTCCTGAGAACTTTCTCTATATCTCCGGCGATGTCGGCGTCGGTGGGTGCATCGTCGCCCATTCGCGCCCTTCCATCGGCAGACAAGGATGGGGAGGTGAGATAGGCCACGTCTGTGTAGATCCAGCTGGACCGACATGCTCCTGCGGTTCAACAGGTTGTCTTGAGGCTTTCGTAGGCCACCGTGCGCTCGCCCGTACACTCCACTTGCCTAGTTCCACGACGGCTGCCGGGATGCTCTCCAGCCAGCCCCTTCCCGAACTTATCCAAACACTTTCCCTAGCTGGACGAGCGCTCGGCCGAGCCATCGCAGATATCGCCAATCTCCTCGTCATTCATGACGTCATCTTCGGCGGCGAACTAGCCACGCTTCTGCCTGCGTTGGAACCGTCCGCGCGCATCGAACTCGATCAGCGAGTTTTAGGGCCCCGACCAGTACGGTTCATCACCTCTCCAGATGCGTCGGAGCGCTGGGCCGCTTCCCGAGGGGGAGCAATCAGCCTTCTCGAGCCGCTCCTCGATAATCCAGACAAACACATCAATGTGTGACGAAGCCCCGAACTCTTCCCCATACGACACTGTGGCCCGGCGCATCGAGCGCCGGGCCGCAGTGACGTGCTCAAGTGATCAGTCCTGCTGACCGTTGTTGTTGTCCCCTGCCGACGAGGTGAGCTCCTCAGGGACCTCATCCGGAAGCTCGGAGCGCTCCGTGCCCTTGAACACGAACGGCTCCTCGGAACCCTCCGGAGCGGCGTCGACAACCACGATCTGACCGGGCTTGACCTCGCCGAAGAGGATCTTCTCGGCCAGGACGTCCTCAATGTCGCGCTGGATGGTGCGACGCAGTGGACGGGCACCCAGCAGCGGATCGAAGCCACGCTTGGACAGCAGCTCCTTGGCGGCCGGGGTGACCTCGATGCCCATGTCCTTGTCGCCCAGACGCTCCTCCAACTGGTCCACCATGAGGTCGACGATCCGTAGGATGTCGGACTGGGTGAGCTGGTGGAAGACGATGATCTCGTCGAGACGGTTGAGGAACTCGGGGCGGAAGTGCCCCTTGAGCTCCTCGGTGACCTTGGCCTTCATCTTCTCGTAACTGGACTCGGCGTCGTTGGCCTTGGAGAAGCCAAGGTTGACCGACTTGGAGATGTCACGGGTACCGAGGTTAGTCGTCAGCACGATGACGGTGTTCTTGAAGTCCACCACACGACCCTGGGCGTCGGTGAGACGTCCCTCGTCGAGGATCTGCAACAGGGAGTTGAAGATGTCGGGGTGGGCCTTTTCGATCTCGTCGAAGAGGATGACGCTGAATGGCTTGCGGCGCACCTTCTCGGTGAGCTGGCCGCCCTCCTCATAACCGACGAATCCCGGCGGGGAACCGAACATCCGGGATGCGGTGTGCTTCTCGGAGTACTCACTCATGTCCAGTGTGATGAGGGCATCCTCGTCACCGAAGAGGAACTCGGTGAGCGCCTTGGTGAGCTCGGTCTTGCCGACACCAGAGGGGCCGGCGAAAATGAACGAGCCAGCCGGACGCTTCGGATCCTTGAGGCCGGCGCGGGTACGACGGATGGAACGGCACAGCGCCTTGACGGCGTCCTCCTGTCCGACGTAACGCTTGCCGATCTCGTCCTCCATGTGGAGTAGTCGCTGGGACTCCTCCTCGGTGAGCTTGAAGACCGGGATGCCGGTGGCTCCAGAGAGCACCTCGGCGATCTCGTCAGGACCGACGACGGCCGGAACCGACTCGTCGCCCTGTTTCCACTCCTCCTCCTTGGCCTCGCGCTCGGCAAGAAGCTTCTTCTCGTCGTCGCGCAGCCCGGCGGCACGTTCGAAGTCCTGGGCGTCGATGGCGGCTTCCTTCTCCACGCGCACGTGAGCGATCCGATCGTCGAACTCGCGCAGGTCCGGCGGGGCCGTCATGCGACGGATGTTCATCCGGGCGCCGGCCTCGTCGATGAGATCGATGGCCTTGTCAGGAAGGAAGCGGTCCTGGATGTAACGGGCCGCAAGGTTGGCCGCCGAGGCGATGGCCTCATCGGTGATGGTGATCTTGTGGTGAGCCTCGTAGCGATCGCGCAGACCCTTGAGGATCTCGATGGCCAGCGGGATCGACGGCTCAGCCACCTGGATCGGCTGGAAACGACGCTCCAGGGCGGCATCCTTCTCGATGTACTTGCGGTACTCGTCAAGGGTCGTCGCACCGATGGTCTGCAACTCACCGCGAGCCAGCATCGGCTTGAGCATGCTGGCAGCGTCGATGGCTCCCTCGGCAGCGCCGGCACCGACGAGGGTGTGGATCTCATCAATGAACAAGATGATGTCGCCGCGATTCTTGATCTCCTTGAGGACTTTCTTCATCCTCTCCTCGAAATCGCCGCGGTACCGCGATCCGGCGACCATGGAGCCAAGGTCCAGGGAGTAGATCTTCTTGTCCCGCAGGGTCTCGGGGACGTCGCCGCGCACGATGGCCTGAGCCAAGCCCTCGACGCAGGCGGACTTGCCGACACCGGGCTCACCGATGAGAACCGGGTTGTTCTTGGTACGGCGACTCAGCACGACCATGACCCGCTCGATCTCGGTCTCACGCCCGATGACCGGGTCGAGCTCGCCGTCACGGGCTGCATCGGTGAGGTTGCGACCGAACTGGTCCAGGATCGTCGCCGAGGACTGCTGCGGACCAGCCTCGGGTGCGCCGGAGGTGGCGGCTTGACGCTCGTCCCCCTGGTAGCCCTGCAGCAACTGCAGGACGCTGTTGCGCACCGTGTTGAGGTCGGCACCAAGGCGGATCAGGACCTGGGCGGCGACACCTTCTCCCTCACGGATGAGGCCGAGCAGGATGTGCTCGGTGCCGATGTAGGAGTGATTCATCTGAAGGGCCTCGCGCAGACTCAGCTCAAGGACTTTTTTGGCGCGCGGAGTGAACGGGATGTGGCCGGTCGGCGTCGAGGAGCCGTGGCCAATGATTTCCTCCACCTGGGCGCGGACCGCCTCCAGGGAAATGTCGAGGGACTCGAGGGCCTTGGCCGCAACGCCCTCGCCCTCGCTGATGAGCCCGAGCAGCAGGTGCTCGGTGCCGATGTAATTGTGGTTCAGGGCCTTGGCCTCATCCTGGGCCAGGACGACGACCCGACGGGCCCGATCGGTGAACCGTTCGAACATGAACTCTCCTTGTATGTGGGGCAGATCAACCACCGGACACACCGGCGGACGGATCCACCCGCGGTCGCGTGAAACCTTCATGCAACCAACCGACAGCACTGGACTGTCGGCCTGTGTGGTCAGTCTAGTAACCGCTGACGACAGATCTGAGATACCCGCTTACGCCGCTGGCACAACCCCGGGTGGAACAGAACAGCGCCGGAGCCTTCCTGCTCCGGCGCCGTCACCGACACGCCTTGTCAGACGATCACATAACTGGGATCAATGAGCTCGATCGTAGGCCTCACAAATCTCGTTGGAGACGCGCCCACGCTCCGAGACCTCGAAGCCGTGCTCCTTGGCCCACCGACGGACCTCGTTGGCAGTTGGTCCTCCGGTGGGACGACGACCACGAGTACGCCGGCCACCGGTGCGACGAGCATTGGCGGTCCACGTGGACAGATCATCGCGCAGCTTGGAGGCGTTCTCGGCGGACAGATCAATCACATAGCTGACGCCGTCAAGGGCGAAATTGACGGATTCCTCAGCAGGACTCCCGTCCACATCGTCGACAAGATCAACACGTACGCGCTGTGCCATGGTATTCCTTTCAGACTTGCGTTGTAGATACAACCTCGGCTTTCAAAGCCTAGTTTATGTTCATGGCAAAGAGAATCACAAGACGACTTCTGTCCCATTTTCACCGAATGGCTGTCCCGGAGATGCATCTGGCAGCGCAATGAGGCATCCTCAGGGTGTGTTCAGTTCCACGCGAAAGATCTTGTTTGCCGTCGGATCGGTGATGTCAGCGACTCCCGCAGAAACGCCGGATGGCGAATCCGGTGGGGAATACGAGGTGATCCGGCTTGACCTCGGGCGACTTCACCCGACGAGGCCGGGGCTCGTCAGCATTGCCACGACCGTCGACGGCGAGCTCATCACCTCTGCACAGGTGAATGTCGGCAACCTTCATCGCGGAGATGAAAAACTGTTCGAGGTTCGAGATTACCGACAGATTCCCATGCTTGCATCGCGCCATGACTGGACGTCACCTTTCATCGGTGAGACCGGCGCAGCCCATGTCATCGAAGAGGCGATGGGCATTACCGTGCCGACTCGGGTGGCATGGATACGCACCTTGCTCACGGAGTTCAGCAGAATCACCTCACACCTCACGTTTTTGTCCTGGTTGGGCCACCACTGTGATGATCCAGGCCTTGAGAGTGAGGTTGCCTCCACGATTGAAAATTCACGAACGATCTGGCAATGGTGTTCAGGAAATCGAATTCATCCCATGATCACGCGCATCGGAGGGCTTGAGATCCATCCTGAACAGGAGTGGTGCCCCGGGTTACGGGAATGGCTCGACGAGGCTGACATTCTCCTGCCCCGGTTACGGGCCGCCCTCGACGCCGCCGAAGGGATTCGCGAGGTCACCGTCATCGCAGGCGAGATGGTTGACGCCTACGGCCTCTCAGGGCCGGTTTCCCGCGCCAGCGGAATCAACCTGGACACCCGTGAGAGCTCACCGGTCTACGATGAACTGACCTGGCCTGCGACCGTCACCGAACCTCAGGGTGACGCCTATTCGCGACTGGCGGCCCTGTGCGACGATGTGACGGTGTCGTCGAGCCTGTGCCGCCAGGTCCTGGACCGACTACCAGCTCTAGACGGACCACTGGAGACGCGCCTGCCGACGGCTGTCAAGGTTCCCCGGGGACGCACCTGGACGGCCATGGAGGCACCTTGGGGACGAACCGGGTACCTGCTGGAATCTCGCGGCGGCACGACGCCGTGGAGAATGGCGCTGCGCACTCCCACCTTTGCCAACGTCCAAGTCTTGGAAGCCACTCTGCCGGGGACTCGGGTAAACGATCTCGAGGCCACCATCGCGTCCTTGGGATGGACATTGGGAGATCTTGACAAGTGAGGACGGGGCATGACACCCCCAGATCCCCTTCAGGTCGACAAGCGTGGGGCCCAGCCAAGTGGCTGGGCCCCACGTGAGGTTTTCGGTGGCGGAGTGTCAGGCCTGGCGGCGGGTCACGTGAGTCTCGTCAGACAGGCGAGGGAAGGCGACGCGAGACAGATCAGCAATGGTCGCGTCATTGCCGCGCTCCCAGATCTCCTCAGCGGTGGGGACGCCCGCATCAGTGACGGTGCGCAGGGTTCCCAGGCGTCCCGAACGACCGTCAGCCAGCAGGGCGTCAAGCTCAGTCTCCAGCTCGGTGATACGCATCTCGAGCGAAGCGACCCTCTTATTACCGACCGTGACCTTGTACTGCAAAGCAGCCTTGTCGCCACGGAGGGTCGACAACTCGCTCTCGGCGTGATCCAGCTTGGCGCGAGTGTCGGCGAGGGTCTTCGAGATGGAGCCGACACGACGCGAGAAGGTGTCGATCATCTCCATGGACTCAGCATGGTGACGCTTCTCCTGCTCGGATGCAGCGTGACGAAGTTCCTTGATGGTGTCGTAATGCATCTGGCGAATGGCATCGACCTGACGCCACGCCATGAAGACCGAGACCCACGCTCCGACGAGGGCTACGAGCACGCCAGCCCGGACCGCCCAGATGGAGGGAATCAGTCCACACGCAATGGCAACAACCGTTGCCGCGATGAGAATGACGAGCACACCCTTGCGCTCGCCAGTGTCCTTTTCAACCCGTTTGAGATCATGCACGCCGCTCACGCAATCAATCATATCGCGTGAGGCGTCCTCAAGTACAGTCCGTTGGGCCTCGCGTCAAGCACTGAACACTGGCGAGTCGCGATCTTGTGGTCGCTGTCACCTCTTGGAGCGCTCGTCCGGATCCTCCGGACCCTTCGGCACCTTGCAGGCGTTCTCGAGGAACCACCCGGCCCATGCCATGACCGCGCAGGTGATGGCTGTCACCGCCCCGACGATGGTCCGCTGCCGGGGGTAGGGGATGTTGAGGTGCCAGACGTAGGTGAGGACGTACACGATGCACGCCCCGACGAGAGCAGCACCCGACAAGGTGATGGCCTTTCCCAGTGCCAGTGACACGAGGCCTTGGTTCGCCTCGACCTCTCGCTTGGGGTCGACGACCTTGGCGCGAAAGGCCCTGGCATATCCCCATGTCGCGACGGCGACGACAAGGATGACCACCGGGAGCGACCAGGGCAGGATCGGAACGGTGTTGTCACTGACCTGGTAGATGCTCAGCGTGAACCATCCCAGGGCAGCTCCACACAGAGCTGCCACGATGACGACCTTCCAGTCGGTCGGAGCGAGATTGCCGTGGGGATCATCGCCGCCGTCGGGGCGTCGATCGTCATCCCAGTCCGGTGGCAGGCTCCGTGTCATAGATCCTCCTCTTCTAGATCCTCCTCTTCGCGCCTCTCGTCCCATCCTCTCGCAACGGTGACACCAGCCACGTCAATCTGGCGTGAATACGGCTTGACGGCGTTGGCTACGTCGTCGGCGTCGAAGCGGGCCAGCAGATCGACAACCCGTCCGTACCCGGGCAATTCGGCCTCAGGGTCGGCGTCGGACCACGGCACGAGGACGAATGCGCGCTCATGTGCTCGGGGGTGCGGAAGCGTCAATTCGTCAGTAGTGACGGTTTCATCGCCGACGCAAATGAGGTCAACGTCGAGGGTACGAGGACCATTTGGGATGGTGCGCTCACGCCCGTGGGCGTCTTCGATGACGTGAGCACGCTCCAACAAGACTGATGGTGGAAGGTCACTGGTTGCGACGACGACCAGATTGAGGAAGTCGTCCTGCTGCACTCCCCCAACAGGGGCAGTGACGTAGACGGGCGAGACGACGACGTCGTGAAGACCGGGGGTTTCGGAGATGAGGCGGACGGCGTCTCGCAGATGAGCAAAGGGGTTTCCCATGTTGGAACCCAGGCTGAATACAGCTTTCACTCGGCATCCTTTCGGCACGTGACGGCCACGTCGTCGAGGGCTACTCCTACCGGGGCGTGCGGCTTGTGGACGGTCACCTGGACATGACGTACTCGCGGACTGATCGCGAGAACGGTGTCGGCAATCCTGCCAGCCAAGGTTTCGATGAGATTCACCGGTTCCCCTGCGAGAACGTTGAGCACCTGCTGTGCGACTGTCGCATAATTGACGGCTTTGGTGATGTCGTCAGAGTCGGTGTCCATGTCGACGTCGAGGGTGACGTCAGCGCTGAAGGGCTGGCCGAGCTCACGCTCGCTGGCGAGGACGCCGTGGTTCGCGTGGGCGCGGATGCCCGTCAGGGTGATCTGTCCATCGGTCATGTCGGAAGGTTACCTGTACACCGCAATTGGGCTTGTCGACGACGTCTGCGAGGAGAGGCACAGCGTCAATCAGCAAGAAGCGCAGGCTCAGGCGAGGAGGCGGGCGACGGTCTCCATGGCGTCGCGGTTGGCACGGACCTCGTGGGTGCGCACACACCAGGCACGATGGAGGGCGAGGTAGGTCGACAGGGCCATCGTGCTGGCATCGCGTTCCAGGGCAGGGCGGTCCTGGCCGTTGTCAGCAAGTAGTTCGCCGAGGAAGCGCTTGCGGCTGACTCCCCACAGCACGCGCAGATCCTTGAAACCGTCCTGGAAGGCGTCGACGGCGTCGATGAGCTGCCAATTGTGTTCAACAGTTTTGGAGAAGCCGATACCGGGGTCGACGATGATGCGCTCGCGAGCGATTCCGGCGGCGATGGCGGCGTCGACCTGCTGGGAGGTTTCGCTGATGACGTCGGCGACGACGTTGTCGTAGTGGATGAGATCCTGCATGGTGGCCGACTGGCCACGCCAGTGCATGAGCACGTAGTCGACTCCGGCGTCGGCGACGACGTCGAGGATGGCCGGGTCGGCCTTGCCCCCGGAGACGTCGTTGACGATGGTGGCTCCGGCCTCGACAACGGCTTCCGCCACTGAGGCGCGCATGGTGTCGACGGAGACAGTGGCCCCGTCGGCTACCAGGGCTTCGACGACAGGCAGCACGCGACGCAGTTCCTCGTCCTCGGGGGTGCGCTCGGTGCCAGGGCGAGTGGACTCGCCGCCGACATCAATGATGTCAGCCCCGTGGGCGACGAGGTCGCGGGCGTGCCGGATGGCCACCTCGGGATCGGCCCACATGCCTCCATCGGAGAAGGAGTTGGGGGTCACGTTGACGACTCCCATGACAAGGGTGCGGGCGGGGTGCGGATTGGTGTTCGTGGGGTCCACGGAGATCATGGGGTGAAGTCTAGGGCGAGCTCACAGGTGGCGGTGATCAGCAAGGAGGCGTTCGCAGAGCCTCCACAGATATCCCAGGCCCAAGGCGCTGCACGCTGCCAGCGGGAAAATCGAGACGAGCACCGCAACGAGACGCGGGTTCGTCGGGGGGAAACCTATGCGAACCCAGGCGTACCCGGCAATCCCAGCCAGAGCAAGCAAAATCACCGCACAGGCCCACCACACGGTCGTCGAGGCCCGGCGCGCAGCCCACGAGTGCGCCAACGGCAGGGCAGCAATAAGCCCAAGCAGGGCCGATCCCACCTGTGGGTGGTGGACGCGCACTCCCGTCCACACGACGACAACATCGGCCAGACCAGCCGCCACGAAGGTGAGCACGCACAACCACGCGACATGCCACGCACCAGACCGCCGCGACGCCGGTTGGGCCAACGCCGGATCAGACCACGCCGATTCCTGACGTCGCTGCCGAGCACCCAGGCCCACGCCTCTCATTGGTCGTGCAGCTCCATCGTTGGTATGACCTTGTCAACGAAGTCGGTATCCTCGGTGAGCAAATTGATACTCACGACACTGGTGCCACCGATGGGTGCCGGAAGCGAAGCAATGAGCCACCAACCGTAGGCCCTCTTGCCTTCCCGGTTGAACACAAACGGGCACTTGACGGCCTCCCCAGCCCCCTTGACGGTAATTTCATCCCAGCCTTTGGCCTCAAACCCATCCACGTTCCCGGTCATCCGGACTTCAAGTCGGTCCTGAACAAGCACGGGATCGGTGTTGTCACTGTAGTCACCAGCGATATACATCCAGCCGGTCTCGTCTGTGAACATTTTCGTGAAAACCTTGCTGTGAGAGGGCTTCTCGACCCACTCGGCGGGATGACGCACCGACACACGCCCAACCTCAGCCTTGACCCAACTCGAGTCCCCTTGCGCACCTGCATTCTGTGAGCTCGAACACCCAACGAGACCGGCGCCAACAATGGTCAGCCCACCCAAAGCACCCCCAGCAAGAACACTACGGCGAGACATGACGTCACCAGCGGTCATCTTCATAGTCCTCGTGTTCCTTCACTCACTTACAACCAACGACCGGATGAGACACTCGTTGGCCATTCTCCAAGGAATAATATTTCTGACCCATCGACACTGACGACGTAGTGTCGTCTCTGCTACCGCCCGAGGCAATGATCAGCTTGACGCTGTGGTCATCGGACGAACTGCTCTCCGTGGTCGTCTGAGAGTCAAACTGGGCATCCTCGGAGTCGCGGAGGAACTTCGCGAAGCCGTCGCTGGGGTGGGCATCGAGCGGGTGGATGCTTGACGCCTTCCAGAGCAAGCCAACTACGTCCACGGGGTTGCTGGAGATACCGTTACCGCCGAGCCACTTGGTAACCTCGGCACGGTTGCTGTCGTTGACGGCGAGCCGGTAGGTCGTCGTTGTACGATCCATTCCGTTCACACCAGACTTGAGGGCAAACTTGGGGTCGGGACGCTTCTTGTCGGCCGCATGACGAGGCTTGTAGTCAGGATCCGAAGAACCCTTGGCCGCCTTGCCAGCTGAATGTTTGGGTTTGTACTTGCCCTTGCCAGTACTGCCCTCACCCACGTCGAGGCCAAAGCCGCTGCCTCCGGCCTCACTCTGGGTGATGACGAGTTCGGTGATCTTGCCCGACTTGTCCTTGGTCACCGAGACGGAAGTCTTGCCATCCTTCTGACCGTTAGCATTGGCCGACAGGTGGGGCCCCGAGCCCGGGGTATTGACGGTGGCGTTACCCTTGAGCGCCCCGACGGTCTCGACCTTCGTCGTCTTCGCCCCCGTCCGCTTGTCTTCCTTGCTGGTGTACAACACCTTACCGTCGGCTTTCCCATCGAGTCCGGCAGCCGTCGACTTATGGGCGCCACCGCCGAGGTTGAGCCCACCGTCGAGCTCGCCACCCAGGCCATACTCCCACACCTTGGAGGTCGCAGTGTGCCTGGCGCCCTCCAACTTCGGCTCCCCACCCCCAGACTTTTCCAAGGCCCTTTCCTCGACGTACCGCCTGAAGTCAGCCACATGAGCCTGCGCGGCAGAAAGGCTGTCGTAGTGGAAGACCTCGCCCTTCTGATACTTGCCCGACCCAGTAAGCGAGACATCCGCACCGACCTTCCCGTTTCCGCCGAGCCCCCAATCGGCACCGACCTCTCCCTTGCCGGAGCGGTACAGCTCGACATCGACGGTGCCATTGCTGTACCGGATAAACCGGTATCCGAAAGTATCCTCGCCGCCAGCGTTAACAACTTTGAAACTGCCCTTGGCAAACCACGTATTGGACTCGGTCGAGCTGTTGATCGTGCACACCTTGGGTGGGGTCTGGGCCGGCGGCTTGGCGGGGGCGCTGCACGACCCTTCCCCAGAAATGGCCACGAGGGCCTGGCACACCTTGTACCGCACCCATTCAGGTTTGATGCTGACGGCCACGGCCCCGGCGAACAACGCGGCGACAAGAAGCATCGCCACATACTCCATCGACGCGGCACCCCGCTCATTCTTGGCCCACATCGGTCTTCCTCTCGACGGTGTCGCGAACCGGTAATGAGCCTAGGAACACACCACCCCGGACACCTGAGTCCGTGGCCCCAAATGTGGGCCCAGAAGACAGAGCACGTTCAGCGGGTCACCGGGATATCGGGGGACGTCTTCGCCGATCCGACCGTAACCTTGACTTTCTTCACTGAGTCGGGCAACGGCGGGTAGGCCGCCTCCATGACGTAAACCCCATCTGGACCCACCTCTGGCGAGTCAGTCCCAATAACGAACCTCTTCTTGTATCCGGCAGGGTAGGAGTCGACCGAGTACTTCACACCCCCGGCGGTGTCGATCAGGGAGGGGTAGCCCTCCGGGTTGACGAAAGACATGGCTAAGGAGCTCATGTCGTTCGAGGTGAGCCAGAAGGTGAGGACGGTGCCCGTGGCACTGGCTTTGACCGAGGCAACGTGAAGTGTAGCTTGCTGCGTTTCATAGAGATAGGGGTGGAAGGGGATCGTGGCCACTTCCTTGGGAAGAGGCCCGCCGGCATCCTTGACCTTTCCCATGACCTGCTGGGCGGCCGCCGACTCCCGGGACGCCACCTCAGCCGAGCTCATGACACTCGGTGTCACAGAAGAACTCATACCCGACGTCGTAACAGCCGTGGAAGGAGTCGTAACAGACACCGACGGCCTCGGGGTCTCCGACCCAGTAGGCTTGTCAGAACCTCCACAGGCACTCAGAGCCAAAACAGCGGCAAGGCCGATAGCGACACAACGCCCTTTCATCATCTCTCCTTGACGGTGATCGTCACCCGACGGTTGAGACGCCGCCCAGCCTCAGAGTCATTACTAGCCACCGGATCAGCCTCACCCTTACCAGCCGTCACCAACGTGACCCCCTTCGGCAACTGAGGCCCCAACACCTTGGCCACCGACCCCGCACGACGCCGCGAAAGATCAAGATTATGCTCAGCGGCACCCTCACTACTGGTATACCCAGTGACCTCAACCTTCCCCGTCGCCTTGGCCGCCACAAGATCCTTGGCCGCCCGATTGATGACAGCACGCCCAGCAGGCTTGACGACGTCGGAATCATGATCAAACAACACCGACGAATCCAAATCGATGTTCGTAGTGTCCCCCATCACCCGCTTACGCTTGGCATCGGAGACCTCCCCCGTCGTGATGATGAGCGGGTTGACATAAGAAGCCACATCAACATCCGACAAAACGCTTGGATCCAAGGCAGGCCAAGCCGCCCCCAAAGGAAGGCCGTCAAGCCACTGGTCCTTCGCGGTCTCCTCGTCGATGGTGGGGGTAAGCGGACCATCCTCAACCGGCACATCATGAAAGAGGCGGTTACCGACCGCGACATCGACCCGCTGAACATCAGACGGCACCCGAGGAGTACTGAACCAGCCAACCGTCGCGTGCCCAGGCTGGGTGTACCCCAGGGACCCTGAGTTCCACCACTCTTGGACACACATCTTGCAGCCCGGGGGGTCCACGATCGTGCGGTAGAACTTGTGATTGCGGACGTCAAGGATGCCGCCATCGGCTTCCAGAATCCCGCTGTAACGCGGGGTGCCGGGCACGCCGACCAAGTAGCCCCCATCAATCGGCCCGGACGCCGACGAGTCGACGGTCAGCGAGTAATAAACGACAGTCGCCTGAGGCAGACGCCGCACAGCATGCAACGCCAGCACCACCGAGCCCGGCTTCGCAGCCCGACGCTTCTCAACGTCCCCATGGCTCACAGCCACTGCACCGATGATCGGCACCTGCCCTGGCGTCGCGTCGTCGGCTTGTGCCGGCACCACCGCCGAAACCACCGCCATAGTGAGCCCGCAGAGGAGCCCACTGGCTCTAACGTTCAACTTACGCATAATAATGACCCTACGATAGAGGCCGGGTCACGTCCACAGCCCACCAGAATAGGCAGCCCTCGCGCAGAGAACCGTTGCGGTGATACCCGGCCAACTTCCATTAACCATCGGCCCTACGACGCGAACCGACGCCCACAAACATGTCGACTCACTTGACCAGGGACGCCTTGTCATCGCCGACAAGAAGGGTCTTGATCTGCTCAGGAGGCGTCGTCACGGTGATCTTCCCGAACCCGTCCATCACGATGTCTATCGACTTTCCATTGCACACCATATGTCCGTTTGCCGAAGGCGAGAATGTCTCTCCCTCCTTCGGTTCCGCTGGTTCCATGTCGATACTGCAACCGAAACCGAAGGCGAATCGAGAATCGGCGACAGCATGCCCTTCGTTGTGTTGACCGTTGGTTTGCACATCACGGCTTCGGACCGACACCGTGATCAAACCGTTCTCCGGTGTGTACTGATAGGAAATGACATCCGAGCCATTTCGCTGCGCAAAGGAAATGGCCGAATCCGCTCCAGCGTCGCCAACCGGCGCGTCGAGCCCACCAGACTTCGCGTACGCGTCGACGATCTCCGGAAGCATGTCCTGCACCTTCTGCGCTCCGGCAAGGGCAGCCGCGTCCGCCGAAGAGTCCAGACCGGTACGTTCGGTCCCCGCAGTGGCAAACCGCGGGATTGCCAGCACCGCCACCATGATGATGACGAAAGTGAACACCGCCAGCAGCGCCGTGCTGGCCTGCCCATCGTCGCGTCTCCAGTTCATCGGCCTACCTCCCCGCTGTGGGTTGACTTCGGATCACCCGAGGCATGGCGACGCGGTGGACGCCATATGCATCCACCGCGCCACACCACAGTCGGGACATCATGCTACGGTGTCGTTCCGACTGGTTTGCGTCATCTCCAAGATCACGGGTGGATATTACCGATGACGTCGGTGGCGGTCTTAACCCATTTCCCGACAGTGCCCGGATTGATGGCCGCGTGGACGGCGCCCACGATGACGGCGCCGATGAGCAGCATGCCAACATACTCGAGGGCGCTGGCACCGCGCTCCTGACGAAGCTTGTCGGCGATCGACTTCATGGCGAGCTGCGTGCGGACGGTGGTGGCGAGAACCAGATCGTTCATGATGGTTTCCTCTCCCTGTGGTGTGATGTTCCTCCGAGGTGTCCGAGAGAAGGCATCTGGTGAAATCCCTCCCTCACCTGACATGGAAAAACCTACGGATTCTCACCAGCCCATCACAGGGTCCCAAGGCCCAACTATGTGCCCATGTTGAGCCCACTGTCAGGGGAGTCCGTGAGGGCCCGAACCGTGGAGCCACAGCACTATGGCCTGGGCCCGTGTCGTCACCCCGAGGGTCGCGAAGATCTGATTGATGTGGTTCTTCACCGTCTTTTCAGCCAGGAACAGCGTCTTGCTGATCTCCTTGTTCGACTTGCCGTCGGCGATGAGCTCCATGACCTCGACCTGCCGACTGCTAAGGCCCATGGTCGTCTTGCGGGGGAGAACGGGCTCCCCCGCAACCGACCCCTCCCCTGTCCGCGCAGCAGGCCCTTTTTCGGCCAAGGTCTTCATCACCGGTGCAGTCAAGGTCATGGCTCCAGCCCTGGCACTGCGGATCATGTGGCCCAGGGACTGGGCGTCGAAGGCGCCATGGACAAGGTACCCGACAGCGCCCTCGGCCAGGGCGCGACGAATCGACTCCGAATCGTCGGTGAAGGTCGTCATGATGACCGTCGACCCGGCAGCAAGCTGCGGCAGGACTGACAGGCCGTCACGACGCGGCATCCGAATGTCACGCAAGATGACGTTCGGTTTGAGTTCTTCGGCCAGGCGCAACGCCTCATCACCATCGGCCGCCTCACCGACGACCTCAAGAGCGCCGTCCTGCTCGAGCAGCGTACGCAGCCCCACACGCATGACCGCAGAATCGTCGACCACCATGACTGTGGTCACTTCGGGCTCACTCACGTTCCTCCCAAAGCTTATCCTGGACAACCATCGTCACCGTCGTCCCCTCTCCGACCTCACTCGAGACCTCGGCCCTTCCCCCAACACGTAACAAACGACGCTGGATATCGAGCACGCCTTGGTGACCAGCACGCTGACAGGCGCGCAACTCCGGCTCCGAGAACCCCTTACCCGTGTCCCGAACGACGACGCTCAGGGTTGGCCCTTCCTTGCTGGCAACGACCGACACGTCGCAAGGACCAGCATGTTGGGCGATGTTGTCGAGGGCCTCGCTGATCGCGGCCAATACCTCAAACTGCACATCCTGGCGCTCGAGGACCATGTCCTTGTCGATGCTGAGACGGACGTGACGATCTTCGGCACACTGCCAGGCACTTACCAGACCGATGACGGCTTCTCCGAAAACGAGCTCGGTGGAATCCTCGCGCAACCCAGACATCACGCAACGCAGTTCGGAGACGGCTTGCGCACTCATCTGATGCGCCTGCTTGGCGACCATGATGGCTCGCGACGGATCGGACTCCACGGCGTCAGGGATGACCGAAGTCGTGAGAGCCACACTCTGTATCGTCTTGGCCAGCTTGTCGTGCAACTCAGTGGCGAGCTTGGCGCGTTCTTCGGCCGCTGTGGTGGCGATGATGCTGGCTTGCAGAACCTTGTGACTACGTTGTTCGTTATCAGCAGCCTTGCGCACCACAAGACCGAGGAACCACATCGCCATGAGCATGAATGACATGATGAGCCCGGTTGACCCGTCCTGCCCTGATCTCGTCCTCCACCCGAGGAAATACAGGACGAGGAGAAGCACCATCGTGACGAGCCCACCGACACGATCCACCCAGACGCCGACGAGGAAGGCCGTCGTCAGCACCGTCAGCTGCAACGCCCCCGCCGCCCCAGCCACGACGACGAAGCCGACGACGACAGTCAAGTCGACCAGCGTCAACAACGGGTGGGCCTCCAGGAGCGACAAGGACTCGGGGGAACGCACCTCAAAGATCGACAGCACCACAATGGCGACAACGGCCGCGATCTGGAGAATGGACAGGTTCCTGCCAAAGGGGCAGAGCAGGGCGATGAACACCGCGACGAGCCGCAGCGAAAGCGCCGCCCGGGTGAGCTCATGGAGCTGGGAGCCACCTATCCCGGGCCGGGGCATAGCGCTCACTTGAACAACCCCGAAATCTGGTCGAGCATGCCAGTCCCGATGAGCAGGCCACCGATGAGCAGAACGAGGACACCCGGCACCATGACGGTCGTCGTCACCAGTGACACCCGAGGCTCAATCTTCGCCGCCCGCTGGCGGGCAGCCTGGGCCGCAGAGCGTCGCATGTCGGCGGCAATGTGGTTGAGGGTGTCGACGAGTGGCGCACCGAGTTCTTCTGACTGCACATAAGCCGAGACGAATTCGTCCACCGCTGCCGAGCCCGTCCGGTCGCGCAGGGCGGTGAAGGCCTGACGCATGCTCGCGCCATTGTCGATGTGCTGAAGGGTGAGCTGGATCTCTTCGGCGAGTGGGCCACCATAACGCTCCGACACAGTCCGCAAAGCGCGTCGGAAGCCGATACCAGCGGTGACCGTCACCGCCAAGACATCCATGAAGCTCGGTAGGTCGTCATCGATACGCTCCTTACGGCGCTTGACATCACCAGTGAGCTTGCCCAGCGGGAGGATGATCGGGATGAACAGCGCGAGCAGAGCAATGAAACCCATTCCCCGCACCATGAGAACCACCGCTAGGGGAACCACGAGAATCGCCCACTTGAGGATATCGGTGATCACCGTGTCAACGGTCATCCCATCGGGACGTCCAGCGGCGTTGACCTGACGTTGGATCCAGGTGACGGCGCGTTCTGGGAGGGCATTGCGGACAGTCGGCAGCATGGTCAGGGCGAGTGACTCCAAGGGGCCGGCACGACGAGCACTCTCGGTCTTCTTGAGGAGAGCCACCTCGTCGAGGTCCAATGCCTCGGCCGGGTCCGAGGTCGCCAGATAGATGCCTCGTATGGCAAGAACGACAGCTCCCAGGGCAACGAAGCCTGGGATGAGACCAAACAGGATCGAGTTCACAACTTCACCTTCGTCATCTGGCGGATGATGACGAACCCCACCGCGAACAATGACAGGCCCGCGATGAGGCAGATCCGCCCCACCATCGACTTCGTCATGAGCTCGACAGTGCCGGGGCTCAGGAAATTGAGCGCAACAAGTAGGCCCAGTCCGATGATAATGATGAGATAAGCCGTGGACAAAGCCTGCGACAGGATCGTCGTCACCTCGCGACGAGTCTCCTTGCGCTCCTCGAGAGAGTCAGCGATGCCACGCAGGGCCGTCACCAGCGAGCCACCACTACGGGCCGACACCACCAAGGTCGACATGAGGACCGACACCTCACGCGAGCGCATGTGGGAGGAGAGCTCATCGAGGGCCGCTTGCAGTGGGGCACCGAACCTGAGTCGGTTCTCGACCGCGGCGAACTCGCTCCGGGCTGGCTCTCCGAGTTCTTCAGACACCATCGCAATAGCAGTCGGCAGCGACAAACCAGCATGGCTGGCGTTGGCCAGGAGACGGGCGAGCTCCGGAAGCTGGTCGACGAACCTCGCCGTGCGCCGCTGCTGTGCTCGTCGGACGAACTCCCACAACCCGGCCAGCCCCAGCACGACACCGAGGACTGCCAGGGCCGGGGCCAGGATCTGGTAGAAGACCACCGTAACAAGAATCGAGACGGCCACCGTGATGAGAGCCACAGCGGCAGGCGGCTGGGTGATGCCACCGGCCTCGAGCTCGCGCGCCAGCCATCGGCCCGGTCGGGTCTGCACGAACCGGGCGTTGAGATCACCGAAGGCGGTCTTTGGACGCAACCCGACGAAGGCTGCGCCTCTGACGGCACGTCGACGTTGGGACCGGACCCACCAAAAGTCGCGCAGAGCAAACAGAATGAGCCCAGCGATGGTACCGGCCTCGAGCAACAACAACCAGAACCAGATCATGCGGCCTCCTGGTGATCGAGGCCCACCCCGGCCGCAGCCAGTCGGGCAGCAAGAGCGTCCGGAATCTCGCAGGTGCGGAAGGCGCCGTCCCCCGGGTTGGACGGCGAAGGTACCCACTCCATGATCGGCTGGAGTCTGAAAGGTTCCTGACGACGGCTCGACACATAGGCGACGGTCGTCACCCGGCGGGCGCCGTCACTGGTGCGCTGCAGCTGCACAATGACATCAATGGCCGAGTTCACCTGGTCGTGGAGGGCTTGGAAAGGCATGCCGACGTCACTCATCGAGGCCAAGGTCTCCAGCCTGACCAGAGCGTCGTCAGGGGAATTGGCATGCACGGTCGTCAGTGACCCCTCGTGGCCGGTGTTCATGGCCTGGAGCATGTCGAGAGCCTCTCCCCCACGGCACTCACCGACGATGATTCGATCCGGTCGCATACGTAGCGAGTTGCGCACCAGGTCACGAATCGTCACCTGACCGCCACCCTCAACGTTGGGCGGCCGAGTCTCGAGTCGGATGGTGTGAGGCTGGTCCAAGGTGAGCTCTGCGGCGTCCTCGATGGTGACGATCCGCTCAGACGGATCAATGAAACTTGAGAGGGCATTGAGCAGGGTTGTCTTGCCCGAGCCGGTGCCCCCCGAGACGATGACGTTGAGTCTGGCTTGGACGAAAGACCGCAGCAACTGCGCGGTAGCTAGGTCGAGGGAGTTTTTCTCGACCATCGCCTCGAGGCTGAGAGCCTGGGGGAACAGTCGAATGGTCACCGTCGGACCGTTGAGGGCCAGCGGCGGCAAAACGACGTTGACTCGAGCGCCGCGAGGCATGCGGGGATCGGGTGGTAGGCGGGCGTCAACCATCGGACTGGACTCATCAACGCGACGGTTGACGGTGGAGACGATCCGGTCGATGGACTGCATGAGCTGGTCCTCGGAACTGAAGGCAGTGGGCCACAACTCAAGCCTGCCAGCCCGCTCGACGTAGATCGTCTGGTGTCCGTTGATCATGATCTCGCTGACGCTCGGGTCGGAGAGGATCGGTTCGAGCACACCCAGGCCCACAGCCTCATCCACGACTCGGCGCACAAGTTGGTTGCGCTGCGAGGTGGAAAGAATGACCCCTTCGCGGGAGACGAGGTGCGCGATGACCCGCTCCAGGCGGACCTTGCGCTGAGCGGTGTCGAGTTTTGACAGTTCGCCCAGATCGACCTCCTCAAGCAGGAGGCGCCGAAACACCGAGACCAGCGACTCCCTCTGCTCATCGGACTCCGCCGTGTGCGGGCGGGCGTCCTCGAAGGCTGCATACGATCTCATGGCCGCAACCTCGGCATCTCCGCCGCGCGGGTCACCGTCCCGACCTGGAACCCGATAAGGGAAGGGATGCGCACGGTGAGGCTCACCCGGCGGCTGTCACTACCACCGACCGACATCGACTCGACGTGAAGACCCCCAGTGAGAGAATTCTGCGCGGCTGAGGTCGGGTCCTCGTGGAGAGTCGCAGCTCGCGCAGCATCCCGGGCAGCATGGGTGGTCTCGACTGAGGTCCAGCCGACCAGGCCGAGCTGAACGGCGGCAACAGCGACAAGGAGGAACGACGGCAGGAGCCCGATAACCTCGATGGCGGCACCACCTTTGTCATCCTCCCACACCCTGCGGTTCAATCGGTTACTCATCGAGGCTCCTCTACGACACTCTTCGATGCCTCTACGACGTGCATGGCACCCCACACGCCGGTGAGAGACCCAGGCACCCTGAGTTTGACGGTGATGGAACTTCCGCCACTAACGCTGACGTCGTCGAAAGGACGAGGCAAAGCGCCGCGAGCCTTGTTAGTGGCCGAGGTCAGGGAACCTGACACGGAATACTCGCGCGAGGCCGCGGCCGCCGCACGGCCCACCATGACATCGGAAACCCCGACGACGAGCATCTGCCAACCCGCCAGCACCACCAATAGGACGATCGGCAGGATGCCGACGTCCTCCAGGGCGACCCCACCGGCGTCATCGCGCCACCAAGAGCCACGCATCGCACTCATCACAGTCGTCATCGTTTGCCCCTGTCCTTGTCTGCTTTCCTTCGGGCCGCACGTCGTGCGGTAGCACTCTGCCGGCCCGTCTCTGATCGAGCTCGCTCACGTCGGCCCGTCACCGCCTCCTCGGCTGGCTCAGGAGACTCGATATCAGCACCAGCCTCGCGGCGCAGAGCCGAGATGAGCCGCCACCAGGACACCTCGGTGAGGGCCCGCGGATCGCGATCGTTCGAGGCAACCTCCAGAGCCCTGGGCATGAACGGCAACATGACGTCCAGCACCTTGGCGACGGTGAGCTTGGCCACGGCCGACGCCGGGAAGACCGACCTCTTGTCGACCTTGTTGACGACCACCTTGAGAGCCGATTCGTCACGCACACCCAGCGATTCCCAGGCTGCCGCGCGCTTACGGAAGGCCCTCATGACCAAGGCGTCGGGGGTGGTGACGACGACCATCTCGTCGGCCATCTGGGCCACCGCCGCCTGGCCGGGCGAAACATGGCCGCCGGCGTCGACGATGACCAAAGGGAACTCAAAACGCAGCAGATCCAGCACGGCACGAATGGCCTCGGGTGTGATGTAGTCGGACTCACGCACGTCGCTGGGCGCGAGCATGACGTGGATGCCACTCTCGTGCTGGATGACGGCATCGGCCACGGTCGACGCCGAGAGGTCGGAGGAGACCTTGGCGATATCGGCGATGGACACCGACTGACGGATGTCGAGCATCGCGGCTACATCCCCCTTCTCCACGTCGGCATCGACCACGCACACCCGCGAGTTCGGGTGAACGCGCAGGAAATCAGCCGCCATGTGAACCGCCAGAGTCGTCGTTCCGACTCCGCCCTTGGCACCGGCGACGCAGACCAAGCGTCCACGCCGACGGGACTGGGCCGCGGTACCTGCAATGACCGTGCGCATCGTCTCGGCGTATTCGAGGGCATTGGCGACGCGCTCCGAAACATCCTCGTAGACGAAAGGCTGGCTGATGACGGCACGGGCACCCGACTCCATGGCGTGCATGGCCGCCGAGTCGGATCGGTGAGTCATGACCTCAACGACGGCGGTCCCGGGATGAGCTGACAGGAACGACCGGCAGACATCCTCGACAGGGTCAGGGCCGGTCTGGTCACCAATGAGGACGAGGTCCGGTGCCGACCGGGCAACGGCCTTCCTCAATTCGATGGTTGTCGCCACGACGTCGGTGACCGCCAGATCGGGCAGCTCCGACAGGAGGGTCTGGAGGTCACCGACGACGTTCCGGTCGGCGTGGCAAATAATTGCGGTGCTCACCTCTTGCCCTCCGGAACGGCCTGGCCACCCAAACTAGAGGCGTCGTACTCGCTATTCTCACCATTGCGGTTGGCCCCAGCATCAGTGGGCAGCGCCACCAGACGAACCTCCTTCGCGAAGGCGGCGGCATAGGTGACGGCCGTCGCGTCATTCGGGGTGAGGGCGAGGGTGACTGGGATGACCTCGGTCTCAGCCAGGCCGCTGCCGGACTGGTTAGTGACATTCATCTTGCCCGCAATGGACACCACGCGGATGTTGCGTGTCAGGACACGAACCGATTTCGGCAGGCCGGGAACGTCAGCGAAGACGGCGTAAATATCGACCCTGTCGCCCGGCTTGACTCGCCCGGCGACTCCAGTCACCGAGTTGACGTTGATGGCGATCTCACGCTCGTCTGGATTGAGATCGGAAGGAGCGATGAGCATGTCGCGGGTGATGACGGTTCCAGGCTCCACACGGAAGCCGATTCGGCGTCCCTTCAAGGCTGACATGCTGACGATTGAGGAATCAGAGGTCCATCGGCGAGGCACCTCGACAGGCTCAAGAAGCGACTCGGACAGCGGGGTGTAAGGGCTGATCGGAGCCTTGGCCCGGTACACGGTCACGCGCGACCCGACCTGACTGTTAACCGAGGACACATACCGCGTCACCGTCAGGAAGGTCGCAATGGCGACGACGACCGCAATGAGCAAGTAGATGAGACCACGACGTTGACGAGGGTTCACGCGACACTCTCCTGATTGAGGACATGGACATGGCACACCGGGCACACCGGGCGCAGGCAATCGGCAGCGCACACTGGGCACCTACCAAACGGTTCACGGACGTCGGTAGGCCAGCCGAGGAGGGCAAACTCTCGACCTCGGCTGCCGTACTCGGCTCGAACGTCAATGACAGGCCGTTCCACCGTGGCCGACTGCAGTGGGCCAACCAGTGGGCAGTCCCCCTCGGTAACCCTCCATGCCTGGAGCCAGTAGTCGGCACTACCGGTCCCGGCCTTAGACTCTCGAGAAAAGTGAACCTCGGGGGTGAACTGGACGACCGATACGCCTCCCCAGGGAAGCAGGGATGCCAGATGGCGCCCAAGCCCGGGGGAAGGGTCATTGAGGCCGGACAGCGAGCGAAGGACCACGCCGGACCTCGAGGTGGTCAAGACACGCTCGAGTTGTTCGATCTTCGCCACTAGCGGTTCACGGCGAGGAGCAACCGCCGAGCAGGCCAGGACTGCAGCCAGGGCCGAAGCGCGATGCGTGACATGCGCCACGGGGACGGCCGATACGGCTCCGCTGGCCAAGGTGGCAGCGAACCGTGCCTGCCGGGCCACGGCCGGACGATACACGAGCGTCACGGAATCGACCGGATAAAACCTCAGCCAAGCGGCGAGCAAGCTCGGGTCATCGGCCCCCATGACAAGAACCGTCGGGTCGTCGCCCCGCCAAGCAGTGAGGCCGCTATGAACCGGGTAGGCCTCCACTACGACGAAGACATCGTTCATAGTCAACTCGCCTCCTTCTCGTGTGATTCGTGTCGGAACGGTCTCTGTCGGTCGAACCAAGCCCAGTGCGAGCCCTTGTCGGGCCAGATCAGCCTCTGGCCTGGGCATACGGGCATGACTCTTCGGCATTCCGGGCCAATTTTAACTGCGGTACGGGTCATTGCCCGATCATTCGTAATACGTGATGTATATGTAGGCCTGTCGGGTATGGTCATGGCGTTCCGGTACCAACGAATAGGACTACAGATGGACCGCCACCTCGCCCCACCCCACCGTCGCGGCTGGCGGCGGATGACCAACTCGCGTCGAACGCAGACAGCCCGGCTCATCCTCACCACCGTCCTCGCGCTGTGCTCGGTCGGGCTGTTGGGACTTGGCATCGCCGCCTGGAGTCTGCCCGAGACGCCAGAGGTGCACGTCACAGCCGGGAAGCCGGTGCAGCTGCATCGCTCCCCACCCCTCTCTGAGGGCCAGGTGATCTTCGTATCCAAGCAGGTGCAGCTCAACGGCACCGGCCCGGACGAGGTCTTGACCTGCACCCTTACCCGAGACTCGTCAACCACATCCATGACGACGCCTGCAGACCCGTCCATCGGTGAGCGTGCCAGACATCGAGATGCCCTTCGCCCGGTGTTGGCCGTCGGCACCACCGACGGCAATGAATCCATGACATGCTCCGGGACGGCAGTCGCGTCAGGGGCGGTGTGGCTGCTGCCGACCCGAGTCGGAGTGCCCTTCCGAGCACTCGTCGTCACCATCGCGGGAATCGGCCTGCTCGGCATGGCGTTGCTAGTCCACTTCGGACGCGTGCTGGCCAAAGAAGGTTGAAAGAGGCATTGCACGGCCGCCGGAAACTCACCCGAGGTTACGGGTGCCACCCGGGCTATCCAGTCAAAGGAAATCACGATCACACCGCCGTCAGCACCGGCAGGCAGAGCACTAGATGCAGGCCCGCGACGAGATGTGGACCAAACGCGAAATCCTGGGAGGCGTCACGGCCGCGCACCACTCGAAGACCCAGCCCCCACACAGTACCGATGAGAGCCGCGGCGAGCACGCCCAGAATGACGTGAACCCACGACACATACCCCGCGAGCAGGCCGATCGACGCGGAGAGCTTGACATCCCCCATGCCCATTCCGCCTTGTCCGATCAGTCCTAGGAGCAGAAAGACCAGGAAGACGACGGCCGCAGCGAGTACAGCCCGCCCCAGCGCCGACCAGGCGCCCGTGACCGCCGCCAGAACGCCCAGAAGGGCCAGAAGAACCACCAGTAGCGGCAAAGTGAGAATGTTGGGGAGACGGTGCACGTCAACGTCGACGACACAGGCCGCGACCATGACTGCGACCGACATCAGCAGAATTGAAAGGAACGCCGGCATCAACCGCCAGGACACGGCGATAAGGGCGCATACCACCGTGGTCCACAACGGAACCCACGCGCGGCGTCGGACCGGTAGACCACACTCGTCGGGTCGCCGGTAGCGCTTCGGGGTCGCCAACGCAAGTACGAGTGCCCCCTCGGTGGCTCCGATAATTGCGCCGATAGATGCGGCAGCCGGCACGCCAAGAGGACTCGACACTGTCCTGATGCTATGTGGACAGCAACTTGTGACGATGGGGCCCAAGACCCAAGTACAGGCCCAAAGCGAGCCAGGATCCTCCCGCGTACGTCAGCGCGTGATCAACCCCATCGCCTCGGCGCGTGTGGCCGGATCACGAAGAATCCCTCTCACCGCCGACGTCACCGTCCTCGACCCCGGTTTGCGCACGCCGCGCATCGTCATGCACATGTGTTCACACTCAACAACAACAATCACCCCACGGGCATTCAGGTGTTGGACCATGGCGTCAGCAACTTGAGTCGTCAACCGCTCCTGGACCTGGGGGCGTCGGGAATACACGTCGACGAGTCGGGCGATCTTGCTCAAACCCGTGACCCGGCCACCCTTAGCCGGGATATAACCCACATGTGCCACACCGATGAACGGCAACAAGTGGTGCTCACAGGTCGACTGCACCTCGATGTCTCGCACCAACACCATCTCGTCGTGGGAGATGTCGAAGGTCGTCGCCAGCAGCTCAGCCGGATCCTGCGTGAGACCCCCGAACAGCTCCTGGGCGGCTTTTGCCACGCGCGACGGAGTCTCGCGCAGCCCCTCCCGGTCGGGGTCCTCTCCGATGGCCAGAAGGAATTCGCGCACCGCAGCCTCGGCCCGAGGCACGTCGACGGGTAACTCTGGCATGGACTCGCTCACCCGCACGATTCTAGGGCAGCGCTCGGCAGGCCCGAGAGCCGTTTCAGAGCGCATCCGCCAGGCTCGACAGCGGCTGCACGCGGTCACGAGCCCGAGTGATCAGCACCTCAACGACGATCTTGGCAGTGACGTAGAGCAAGAGCACCCCGACCGCCACGACATGCAACCTGGCCTCGAAGTTCATGTGTCCCAACCCACCAGAGTGCCCCAGGTGGTCGTCTGCAAGGTTGAGCGCGCCGATAAACAGCCCCCAGGCGACGAGAATGAAGACATGCTGGACCACAACCCGCCAGTTGGCATCCCGAGCGGCCCGCAAGTCCTTGGCACGCCGCACAGCGGGATCACCCAAGAAATCATTGAACGCCTCGACGATATGACGCACAACAGCCAGCACAAAAGGAACACCAGCCGCAGTGATAGTCATTTTCACCCCGACGAATACGGCCAACACGCCAGCAAACACGAGGTGACCGAGGGAGAAGAAAAGATTGGATAACAAGTAGGCGAACGGCGGAGCGGTAGCATCGAGACTCATATTGCCAGCCTGTACAGCCGACGGATCTACCGGGATCGGTAAGCCGGTGCGCCTCGACTCCCGCTGCACACGACCATTGGCCAGCGTCGCGGCAATAACGAACATGACATTCTCGCACCAACCAAGCAAAAGAATGTTGCCCACCGGCCAGTCAAACACGACGACGCCGACCACCGTGAACAGGTTGTACGTGACGATGGCCGCGTAAACCGTCAGGCTGGTGCGACCCCGTGGGGCCTGGTCGGGGTCAAGCGGCAGATTGGTCGACGTCACAGCGGATAGCCTAGAACAACGGCCTGCCGGGCCATTTCCGGCAGGCCGTGACGATCATCAAGACCTCGGTGGCCCCCACGGATTTCCACTCGAGGGCGGCTGAGGACCCTCACCCGGCTGGGTAGGCCCAGGCGTCGGGGGCTGAGGCGGCTTGCCTCCCCCAACACTCGGCGGCTCCCAGTCGGACGGCGGCTGCCACCCACCGGGATTGTCGTCCCCCGGAACATCCCCACCGGGCTCGGGAGTCGGCGGAGCAATGACACCACGACGCCCGGCACCCACCTGGGGAGCATCCTCGTCCACACCAGCAATCTGCGGCGGCGTGACCGGCGGGATGGACGACGGCACGCGCTTGTCAGAACCGGTGAAGGCGCCGCGCTCGGGCCAACGATTCAGCGGCTTGAAGATCTCGGCGACCTCGGCCTTGCTCAGCGTCTCCTTGGCGAACAGCTGACGGACCAGCTCGTCGAGCACCGCCCGGTTGGCCTCCAGACAGTCAAAAGCCTCCTGGTGGGCGTTCTCAAGCAGGTCACGTACCTCGTCGTCAATGATCTTGGCTGTCTCGTCGGAGTAGTCACGCTGCTGACCAGCAGTCATGCCGAGGAAGGGCTCAGCGTCTCCCGACCCCAGCTGCACCGTGCCGACACGGGCCGACAAGCCGTATTGGGTGACGAGGGCCCGGGCCACCTTGGTGGCCTTCTCAATGTCATTGGAGGCACCCGTCGACGGGTCGTGAAAGATGAGCTCCTCGGCCGCGCGGCCACCAAGCATGTAGGCCATCGAGTCGAGCAACTCACTGCGCGTCTGGGAGTACTTGTCCGAGTCAGGCATGACCATCGTGTAGCCCAGTGCCCGGCCACGTGGCAGGATCGTGATCTTCTGCACCGGGTCGGTACCCGGCATGGCCGCCGCCACCAGGGCGTGTCCACCCTCGTGGTAGGCCGTCACGAGCCTCTCGTGCTCGTTCATGAGACGAGTCCTCTTCTGGGGGCCGGCAATGACGCGGTCAATGGCCTCGTCGAGCTCAGCATTGCCGATCACCGGCAGGTTGGCCCGAGCCGTCAGCAGAGCAGCCTCGTTGAGCACATTGGCCAGGTCAGCACCGGTCATGCCGGGGGTGCGACGGGCGATCGACGCCAGGTCAACGTTGTCGGCCATCGGCTTACCGTGGGCGTGCACCTGGAGGATCTTGAGACGACCGTCGAGATCCGGGGCCTCCACCGCAATCTGACGGTCGAATCGACCGGGACGCAGCAGGGCTGGGTCGAGGACGTCGGGACGGTTCGTGGCAGCGATGAGGATGACTCCACCGTGAACGTCGAAGCCATCCATCTCGACGAGCAACTGGTTCAGGGTCTGCTCACGCTCGTCATGGCCGCCGCCCATGCCAGCACCACGGTGACGACCGACGGCGTCAATCTCGTCGATGAAGATGATGGCTGGGGCGGCTTCCTTGGCCTGCTCGAAGAGGTCACGCACACGGGAGGCACCGACACCGACGAACATCTCGACGAAGTCCGAACCCGAGATCGAGAAGAATGGCACCCCGGCCTCGCCGGCCACGGCACGGGCCAGCAACGTCTTACCAGTGCCAGGCGGGCCGTACAGCAGCACACCTTTGGGGATCTTGGCACCGACCCGCTGGAACTTCGCCGGCTCGGCGAGGAACTCACGGATCTCCTGCAGCTCGTCGATCGCCTCCTGGCAGCCGGCGACGTCAGCGAACGTCGACTTGGGGGTGTCCTTGCTGCCCACCTTGGCCTTGGATTTACCGAACCCCATGACGCCGCCGCGGCCACCCATGCCCTGGGCCGCGTTCATGGCCCACAGGAAGAACAGCAAGATGATGATGAACGGCAAGAAGTTGATGAGCAGAGCCTTCCAGATGCTCTGCCCCGGATTCTCCCCCTGCCACGACTTCAGCGTCTTCGCCCGGACCCGGTCGTCGAGCTTCTCAACGAGTTGGTCGGACTGATTGCCAACCCAGTACGAGCGGTACTTCTTGTCGTCGTTCTCAGTGATCTTGATGACCTGGTCACCGTCAGTCAGCGTGACGTCATCCAGCTTCTTGGAGCTGTTGATGATGCTGACAGCCTCAGAAGTCGGAATGTCCTTGTACCCGTTCCCCGACCCGGCGAACTGCAGGAACACAATGATCAAGCCGATGCACAACAGGATCCAGATCAGAGGACCTTTGAAGATGCGGGACGCGTTTTTCATAGACTACCTAGAGGCATGATGGGTGGAACTCAGAGCGTCACGATACCAGCGCATGACAACATTCAGCCCTTGCTACGTTTCGCGGACAGCTCAGAACAGGAATAAACCACTGGCACGACGTCGCGACGCGGGATCCCGCTCTCAGGACTTGTAGACGTGCGGTGCCAGCGTCGCCACATCCGTGAGATTGCGGTACTTGTCGGCGTAGTCCAAGCCGTATCCGACGACGAACTCGTTGGGGATGTCGAAGCCGACGTACTTGACGTCGAGCGGGCAGGTGACGGCCTCCGGCTTGCGGAACATCGCCATGATCTCAATGGAGTTGGGGTTGCGGCTGCGCAGGTTCTGCACCAGGTAACTCAGCGTCAGGCCGGTGTCGATGATGTCCTCGACGATGAGGATGTCGCGGCCCTCAATGTCTTTGGTGAGGTCCTTGAGGATGCGCACCACGCCGCTGGACCTCGTGCCGGCGCCATAGGACGACACAGCCATCCAGTCCATGGACATGTGGGACTTCATCGCACGGCACAGGTCCGCCATGGTCATGACAGCACCGTTGAGCACGCCAACCATGAGGATCTCCCGCCCGGAATAATCGGCGTCGATCTGGGCAGCAACCTCGCGGATTCGAGAGGCCACCTGCTCCTCGGTGTGAAGAACGTGGTCGAAATCTCCGGGAATGTCAGAAGCTCGCACGGGTCCACCTTACCGATTCCCGATCCGTCACAGGCGCCGGGTGAGGTACAGGGTCCCGCGTCTCACCTCGACGCGACCACCCGGGACGTCGACCCCAGCGCCTCCGGGACCGCCCAGGAGACCCAGCACCGCGTCGACGTGCACCATCGCCGCTTCGGGCAACCACTTCTTGACGACCCGCCGGGCCAACCCGGGTTCCACCTCTCGCAGCCCGGGCAGAACGTCGTCGGTCACCTCGTGGTCTCGTGCCCACTGACCAGCCACACCCGTGAGGATGGCGTCCTCTCCGGCCAACAGGGTCGCGCTGCGGGCCAGGGACTCCGCCACCCCCGGCCCAAGGACTTCCTCGAGAACCGGCATGAGCTCGGTACGCACCCTGGAACGGAGAAACCGGGGCTCACTGTTGTGGGGATCGTGCCAGGGCTCAACACCCCATTCCTGGCAGGCCTGCAGGGTCTGGGCCCGACGCACCGCCAGCAACGGGTGCCAGAACTGGCCTGTCCGTGGCCGGATACCGGCCAGCGACGTCGCCCCGGAGCCACGGGCCAAGGACAGCAAGACCTGCTCAGCCTGATCATCGAGGGTGTGACCGAGCAGAATCGGCGCTTTCCCGGCGACGTTGACCAGCGCTGCTCGGCGCGCGGTTCGCGCTGCTGCCTCCGGGCCGTCAGGGGCATTCGGATCAATCTCGACGCGACGCACACAGGCGTCCATCCCACGGTCGGTCAGCAGGTCTCGAGTGCGCGTTGCCACCTCGTCCGAGCCGTCCTGCAGCTGATGGTCGACGATGACGACCGTCATCTCGACTCCACAACGTCGCGATGCCCACCTCGACCCCAGCACCAGGGCGAGGGAGTCCGGCCCACCAGAACACCCGACGACGAATCGATCGATTCCACGGACCTCTCGCTCGACGGCCTGGGCGATAGTCAGGGCTGCTGGCCCCAGTTCACGTCGTGCCATCAGCGGGTGCAGCCGCACCCGGCCAGATTGCCGTAGACGACGTCGAGCCAGGATCGGGCAGAGCCGTCAGTCTGGTTGATGATGAAGGAGGCAACGAGGATCCGCCCATCGGCGTCACGCAGCCATCCCGACATCGAGATGACCCCTTGCAGGGTGCCAGTCTTGGCGTGGACCACGCCACGAGCTGCTGCCGTGCTCGGCTCGGAGAAACGCGCGTAAAGGGTTCCCGAGACTCGACCGACGGGAACCGCATTGGCCACCGGCTGCAGCTTCGGCGTCACCAGAACCTTCCGCCAGACGTGGGACAGCATGGCCGCCGTGATCTGGTTGCCTCGGGACAGGCCCGATCCGTCCTGAACGACCGCGCCATCCTGCCAGGCCTCCATGTTCTTGAGATGCTCCTCGAGGGCCTGGGAAGCACCGGCAAAGGACCCCGGCTTCCCGCTCGCGAGGGCCATCTGACGGCTCAGCACCTCGGCGGCGGAGTTGTCTGACTCCTCCAGGGTGCGGGTCACGAGGTCTTCCACAGGTATCGACTGCACCGCGGCAATCTGTGTGTCGGACTCGCCCGCCTTGTGCCGGACCACCGATCCCGTGACCTTGATCCCGGCGCTGCGCAGCTGCCCAACGAAGGTGTTCGTCGCCAGATCCGCAGGAGTCCTGCTTCGATTCCACCGGTCGTTGTTGACCATTCCTTCGTCAACCCACAGTGAGGTAATCGGGGTGACCTCATCGGCGTAGTTGGCGATCGGCCACGCGCTGTTCCAGGCGGGACCGGAGAACAGCGTGTCGTCAAAACTGACGGTGACCGACGTCGTGCCAGCCTTCTTGAGGGCCGCCGCCGTGCGTTTGGCGAGCTGTTCCATCGACGGGTACTCAGGATGTTCGGCGGACGCCGTGGAACGCAAGTAGGGATCGCCACCGCCGACCAGGGTCACTGCCGACCCGTCAGTGACAACCTTCGTCGTGTAACGGTGCCCGGCATCCGTGCAATCAAGCAGCGCAACCGCGGTCATCACCTTGAGGTTCGACGCAGGAGTCATCAGGGTGGTCTGCCCTGATTGATAGAGGGTTTCACCAGTCGCCGCATCCATGATGTCGGCACCCATCACGCCCGGGGCCGCACCGGCAGCCTTCACACGAGCGGCGACGCTTGCGGCCAGCGGCTTGGCTGACGGAGTTGTCGGGGCCACCGCAGCGACAACCCCACGACCGGGCTGCACCGCAGGCGCGGTGTTCCCGTGACGGCGAGGCAACAGTCCGCGCTCCGCCTCGTTCGTTGACGTCCCAGTTCGTAGCGAACTGACGACCACCGCAATCACGACGATGACGATCACGGCGACCCCGACTACGACTGGAACCCATGCCGGCACACGACGTCGTAGCTTGGGCACAGCACGTTTCGGCTTACGTTGATCTGGGTGTGGCACGAATAATCCCCTCCTGCAAACGGATACAGTGTCGATCATTACCGTGTCCAATACAAGAAGAGGGGCCCCTCGTGACTGATGATTTCACCAACCCATTCCAGGGAGAACAGCCCGATAGCTTGCACTTTGATGTGACGATCGAGATTCCGCGCGGCACCAAGAACAAGTACGAGATGGATCACGAGACCGGTCGTATTCGCCTTGACCGCACGTTGTTCACCTCTACCCAGTACCCGTACGACTACGGGTACATCGAGGGAACCCTCGGCGAGGACGGCGATCCGCTCGACGCCCTGGTCCTTCTCACCGAGCCCACCTTCCCCGGCTGTCTCATCGAATGCCGGGCACTGGCCATGTTCCAGATGCAGGACGAGATGGGTGGCGACGACAAGGTGCTGTGCGTCCCCGCAGACGACCCTCGCCGTACCAACCTCATCGACCTTGACGACGTCGGCAGCATGACCCTCATGGAGATCGAGCACTTCTTCACCGTCTACAAGGACCTCGAACCCGGAAAGTCGGTCGAGGGCGCCACTTGGACAGGTCGTGAGGAGGCCGAGGCCGAGATCAAGGCCTCGTTCGAGCGCGCCAAGGGCACCTCCTACGAGCACCTGCAGGTCAACCTGGCCTGACAGGTCGACCTCGTCACCCGACACCGCCCCGACATCGGGAGGCGAGTTCTCACCAGCACACCGCGATCGGCGACCGCAACGCAGCGGTCGTCGATCGCTGTTTCCTCGGCAACTCGGACGGAGGGCATGACACAATGTCAGCCATGCCCAAGACCCTCGTCCTGCTCGCCCCTGCCGCCAACCACGTATATGCCGGGCAGGCAGGCCGCCTGTGCGCTGCAGAGTTGACCCTCACCTGCCCGAATGCCACGTCGGTCTCACCGGTGACGGTGGCCGGGGTCGGGTACCTCGCCGTCAGTAGCGACGAACCCTTGGGACCTGAGGATTTGGGTGCGGTGGCACGAGCCTCGGCAGCTCTCACCTGCTTCGAACGTCGCGACGACCTGCTGGCTCCCCTCGAGTTGCCACGAGTCGACGTGGTCGATGAGGATCTCGTGACCATCCCCAAGTACCGCGGTAAGACCAATGAGCAATTCACCCGACTGCTGCTCAACCTCACCGTTGCCAGCCTCAGCGGTCGCTGCGCCACTCGTCGCGACGAGGGCCAACGGTTGGCCATTCTCGACCCGTTGGCCGGGCGTGGCACCACCTTGGAGTGCGCATGGATGGCCGGTCACAACGGGTTCGGGGTGGAGCAGGACACCAAGGCCGTCGAGGCGATGGCCGCCCACGTCACCACCTGGCTGCGACGCAAGCGCCTCAAGCACAACTGTGGCACCCATCCGGTACGCCGCGACGGCCGCTCCATCGGAAAGCGGTTTGACGCCGAGCTCCGACTCCCTGGAGCCGAACCCCTGACGATGGGGGTGTTCTCGGGGGACGCCGTCGATTCGGCGAACCTGTGGGGACGCAAGACCTTCGATGCCATCGTCACCGATGCCCCTTACGGGGTCGTACACGGGTCCCACAGCGGATCGTCGCGACGTCGCTCCCCCGCCGATCTACTGTGCGAGGCCGTTCCGGTGTGGGCCGGACAGCTGCGCCACGGCGGTGCGCTGGGAATGTCGTGGAACACCTTTGGTCTGTCCCGCGAGGATCTCGTGGCGATCCTGTCCGACGCTGACCTGACTGCCCTCGATGACGACCTGTGGCGTCAATTCAGCCACCGCGTCGACTCGTCGATCCATCGCGACCTCGTCGTCGCCGTCAAGAGCTGAGCTCAGGAGAAGAGCTGGGCCAGCACGCCGAGCTGGTTCCAGCGCTGCACGTTCTCTCCAGCTGAGTGCCCTGCGAAGGGATAGACGGCGATCTGCTTGTCCGCAACCATCCCGTCGCCCCAGGCGTTGTAAGCCGCCCACACGGATGACGGAGGTACCAGCTGATCCATCATCGCCACGGAGAACCAGGTGGCGGTGCGGGAGCGACGGGCGAAGTGCAGACCGTCGAAGTAACCCAATGTCTGGAAGGCCTTGCCACACATGGACGGATGAGCCGCCAGGTACTTGACGACCTCGAAATACGGGCCATCCGTGGCGATGTCGCAGCTGCGCCTCATGTGGCACAGGAAGGGGGCATCAACGAAAGCACCAGCCAGCTCGATGCCACGCATGGCCGCCAACCCGCACACCGCGATCGTCTGACCACCGCCCTGGGAGTGGCCCAGGACGGCAATTCTGGTGGGATCGACGATCTCCATCTCCCGAGCGACCTGAAGGCACCGGAAGGCATCGGTGAACAACCGGCGGTAGTAGTGGCCGCGCGGGTCAGACAGGGATTGCGTCATGAATCCTGGAGCGCCGGAACCCTCATGGGTGTCCGGGGAGTTCTCGGTCAGAGCAGGATGGCCCCACCCCTGACCGCGCGGATCGACCACGACGTGGGCGTACCCGGCTGCCGCGAAGGCCGACCCGATGGGGACCCCACGCGAACCCGAGTAGCCGATGTATTCGATGACAAGGGGCAACGGACCATTCGCCCCGGCAGGGGCATGTAACCAACCACTCACCCGAGAACCGTGGTATCCCGCCCATGACACGTCCCAGGTGTTGATGAGGGCCTGGCGATTGTCGAACGGATCCGCCGTCAGATCGAGTGGGATCCCGGCGTGCTCGTCGAGGGTTTCGGCCCAGAAGGAGTCGAAACCGTCGGGTTCAGGGACGACCGGGCGGTAGTTGCGCGCGTCGTCAATCCCCATGTCCGTGAGCGGCATGCCAACATCGTAGGGCTACCTCGGCCACGTGGTGCAACGATGGAATCATGCACACCCTGTTCCTCATGAGACATGCCCAGCCTGCATCCCACGCCGCCGGTGGCGACAGGGAGCGTCCACTCACCGACTTGGGACGCCGTCAGGCCCGCGAGGCCGGAATGAGCCTTGGACTGCGCAATGTCGGCCATGCGCTGGTCTCCGACGCTCTGCGCACTCGGCAGACCTGGGACTGCCTCCAGCTGACTTGCCCCGTGGAATTCATGCGAGCCCTGTACTACTGCGGCACCGACACCATGCGTCAGCGCATCGGAGAGATCGACGACGACGTCAACAACCTGCTCGTCATCGCCCATGCCCCCACGATCCCCGGTCTGGCGGCGCAACTGGCCGCAATGAGCGGGGCCGAGGAGGAGGTCGGATGCTGGTACCCGCCAGCCACCCTCACCGAGGTCTCGGTCGACGGTAACTGGGCAGATCTGACGGACGAGTACTTCGACAAGGTGCACCTGGTCGGAGTCCAACGACCGATGTGATGGCTGCCCCGGTCCTCGCTCAGCGCAGGATGTGAACCTCGGCAGCGACACCGCCGGTGCAGGTGGTGTAGGTCTCCTGCGTCCTGCACTTCATGGTGTAGTCCTTGCCCGTCACCGGACTGTGGGCGTTCACCTCGTACTCGCCCTGCGCATCGTCAGGAATCACTTTGGCCACCTCAAGCGCAAACGGGCATGACGTCGTGCCCACCGCGCCAACCGTCGAGGAGCAAACAGTGTCTCCGTCAGGAAGCTTGTCGGCAACGTGGCGCGCACTCGAGGCCGGGGATTCCGGGGTGGACGGAGTCGAACTGGCCGCGGTCGCAGGCGAGGACTCGAGGAAGCTCGGGGTGGCATCAACGGATGCCGCGTCCTCCTGAGGTTCCTCCGAGGCAGGCTGCTCGGGCTGCGCACTGGTCGACGGCGTCGCCGCCGGCGCGGGATCCCCGCTCGAGGACCCCTTCAGACCGCCAGCGAAGAGCAGAATCGCACCCAGGACGACAAGCACGAGTAGCCCGATCACCAAGCCGATGAGCACATTGCGGTGGCGAGACGAATCCTCCGGAGGCGGCGGAGGGTATGCCGTGGCAGGAGTAGACGGTGGTGGGGGTGGGGTGAAGACGGGGGTTTCCGGAACTGTCGCCATCGCGCGTGTCCACTCCGCCTCAGGGTCACGGAACCAGTCATTGGGCAGATGAGAATCGCCAGATCCCTGATTCTGGCCCTGCGGAGGCTGCTGATCCGACCAGGGCTGGCCGTCGGACCTCTGCTGGTTGGTGTTCCACTGCTGGGTCGGCGTCACGTCCTGCCGATCTCGCGGCTCCGACAGGGTCTGCACTCGAGGGATTTCCCTCGTCGGAGCCTCATTGGGGCTCGCAGGGCGCCGCACAACCGTCTCGTCGAAGGAGCCTGGGTCTGTCATGCGCACGGCGCCGGGCAGGCGCAGGTCCAGCCCGCATTGTCTGCAGGCGGCATCGTGCGCACCCACCTGGGTGCCGCATCGCGCACAAAACATAGTCTCATCTCCGTCCGTGAGTGGCGCATCAAGGATATGGCATGTTTTCAAGGTCTCCGCGTCACGTTCCTGTCACCGTCGTAACACAAGATCGCGATTCTTCACACGTCCGTAAGACCAGTCGACCGGTTCCGCAACGCTGGCCGATTCTGTGAATCGGCACTTCGGGTCCGCATGGATTGGCTTTGCTCCCGCGTGGGTTCGGTGGTGATTGGGGTCGAGACAGGGGTCGCTGCCACGCCAGGTGGGAGCAGATTCCAGTAGAAACCCATATGCCACACCCACCCTTGCGGCAGCCCTACCGCCTTCATGGTGGCGATCTCGGTTCTGACGAGGGTTACTTGCCAGCCCTGATTGCAGCGCATCGCATCAGGAACCCAATTGCCACGGGTGGGGAGAGCAGCGTCAGAGATGAAGGACCAGGACGGTCTTGTGACGCAGCACCATCTGCCGGTACTCGATCTCGACATGGGCCAGCGGATCGAGGAGGAAAGCGTCGGCAACCGTGAGGCTGTGATCCCTTACTCGGTAGAGCAGACCCGAATCGGCCACCCGGCCCTTGGGAATCTCGATGCGTTCATCAGGACTGGGGTGGCCGTCGGGTCCCACTCGACGATCCTCTCCTGATACATAGCAGTAAGGTTTCACGCCGACCCGAGGTCGTGTGTGATGACAAGGGCAGGCACCCCGAGACGATCACGCAGTGTGCGGCAGGGAGAGGATCTCGCCACGCACCGAGGAGTCCAGAGCGTCTGAGTGTCAGAGCAGGTCGACGGCCTCCTGAGCAGCGCGAGCACCGGCTCGCAGCGCACCCTCCATGTAACCGTTGAAGGAGGAGGCGTACTCGGCGCCGGCGAAGAGCACCCTGCCCAGTTGCTGGGCGAGGACCGGGCCGGTGGTCGTCCAGAGGCTGGGAGCGAAGTGAGCTCCGTGGCAGCCACCGGTGTAGGGCTCGGCGAACCAGTCTCGATCGAGGTACTCAATCGGGGAGCTGGGGGCCTCGCCGAAGGCGGACTCGACGACCTCCTCGAAGGCGCGCTGGCGCAGACCAACCGAGAGTTGGCCGTAGCCAGAGGCTTCGGCGCCCTCGAAGAAGCCCATCAGGACTCCCTTGCCGGTCTCGTCGTCGGACGTGTCGAAGATGACACGAACGGCGCCCTCGTCGGCACCCATCTGGCCGGAGGCACCAGAGGTACGCCACCACGGGCTGTCGTAGACGAGGAAAGCCTTGATGACATTGCCTGCGGGCACCTTCTCAGCCATCTCCAGACGCTCTGCCGGAAGGGCGGGCTCGAACTCGATCTCCTTGAGAAGACGCGGCGGGATGGTGACGATGACGCTGCGGCCCTGGTACTCGGTGCCGTCGGACGTCGTGACGGTGACGGTGTCGTCATCTGCGCGGACGGAGCGAACCGGGCAGGAGAGCTTGAGGTCATCACTGAGACGCCCCGCAAGGTTGCGGGCGACCTGCACGACACCGCCCTTGACGCGCTGTTGCTTGAGTCCACCGTTGACGGCGACGAGGGATTCCAAGTCCACCCCGGCGTTGGCCTTCGTCAGCCCCTCAAGCAGGGTGGTGTCGTCGGGAGAGACCCCGAAGGCGCGGCGGAGGAGATTGGTGATGTAGTCGCGGCCGGCGTCGGTACGCACATTCGACACCACCCACTGGCTCAGGGACTGATTCAGCCAGGTGCCGTTAGCCGTCGTCCAACCATTGTTGTTGGCAACGCGATCGGCCAGACGGCGGAACCTGAGAAGGCCCTGACCGAGATCAGAAAGCTCGAAGGGGGTGAGGGTGTGGGCAGACGGTTTGGACGAATTGGTGACGTGGGAGACCCGCCCACGGGCCTTGACGACGACGTCGCCCTCGGTGGAGTCGACCAGTTCAAGACCCTGCGAGGCGATGAGGGAGTGAAGTTCCTCATGGCCCGCACCGACCCATTGACCACCCAACTCGACGACCTGGCCATTGGACAACTCGGCATTCTCGAGGCGCCCACCCACTCGGGAGCGAGCCTCCAGAACCACCACTGAGTGTCCTGCGGATGCGAGTTCTTCGGCGGCTGTCAGTCCGGCAAGACCTGCGCCGATAATGATGCTGTCGTACATGCGTCCCCTTGCAATTCCGCTGGACGGCCGAACCGAGAAGTCAGGCCGCGACCTATGAATCGTGGTGTCTCGATCGTACCGGGCCCTCTGTCGCGTTGGGTGTCGACCCGCTTCGATACCCCGGTTCGCGCTTGCTGGGCCGGTGAGCAAATCTGAGTTGAGTGAGCTGGTGCGGTACCTTGTCCGCGATGCTCTCCCAGTTCAACTCCCTGTTGCCCGAACTGTTCCGCGCCATTGACCTCACCGGCGTGCTCCTCAACGGAGTGTTGGGTGGCAGGTTGGCACGCATCAAGCGATTCGATGCTGTGGGTTTCTGTGTGTTGGCGATCACGAGTGCGTTGGGCGGCGGGATGGTCCGTGACGTCCTGCTGGGAGCCGCTCCCCCAGTTGCCCTGACCGACCCGCGCTACTTGACGGTCGCGCTCGTCGGCGCTGGCGTGGCGATGTTATGGAAGCTGGATTCCCGACCCTGGAGGATCGCCCTCATTCTCGCTGACGGCATGGTGTTGGGCTGTTGGGCGGCCACCGGCGCCCTCAAGACCTTGACCGCTGGGTTCAGCATCATGCCCGCAGTGCTCCTGGGGCTCATGACGGCCGTCGGTGGCGGCATGATTCGTGACGTCTGCGCAGGAAATGTGCCGCAAGTTTTCGGTGGCAACAATCTGTATGCAACACCCGCGCTGGCCTCGGCGATTGTCATGGTCGTGGCGCAGAAGCGTGGGTTCCCCTCGTTCGGAATGGTTGTCGCGACCCTCATCGGTCTGGGATTCACAGCCTTGGCACATCGTCGTCGGTGGGTATTGCCCCAGAATTCGGAGTGGACCCTGCAGTTGTCGTCGTCACAGGTGCAGAGCATGTTGCGAGCACGAGCCGCACGCCGTGCGGCGAAGCTGCGGGCACGTCAGGAGGGCAGCACTGCCGACGATCCACAAAACCACGAACTCAGTCCTACCGGTACTCGCAGGAGAGTCATCCCCGTCGACGTCACTCGCCAGCGCCTCTGAGACCTGCTCAACACGGCCTTGCGCGCCCACTCGAATCCTGTCCTGGTGGGGAAGCGACACATGCCGACCGTCTTGAGACCCGAGTCGCGCCAAGCCGGTCGCGGCATCGTCACTGGGTTGGCGAGGAGTGTGCACTATCCGTCGTCCGGGGCAGGCCCAAGACCTCGTCGACCATGAGACCGTCGGGCAAGGCGTGGGCCACCAGCAGGACGAGGCTCCCCTTACGCCATTCGTTGATGTCAGAGACCATCACACGGCTCGACTCCTCGTCCACCCCGTTGAACGGCTCGTCGAGGACGACGACGTCGAACTTGCCCGTCGTGCACATGAGGTACCACAGCCGTTTCGCGGTTCCTGTCGACAAGGTGGATGTGCGGTAGTCGAACCATTCGTCGAGGCCGATGTCCTTGGCACGCGCCATCGGCTCAGCCCTGTCGCAACCTGCCAATCGAGCGGCGAGAGTCAGGTGATCAACCATGCTCAGATGGGGATGTAGTGACGGTTTAGCGCGACACACTCGTCGTCGCCTCCGCGCTGCGGGGTCCGACGCCTTTTTGCCACAGACGATCAGCTTGCCCTCAGTGGGACGGAGGTAGCCGGAGATCCCCTCGATAAGGGTCGACTTACCGGTCCCGTTCGGTGCATCGAGTCGCACTGTCGCGGGACCTTGGAGATGGAACGACAGACTTTGGACGACTGGCCGGTCCGGGGAATAACCGAGCGTCAGGCCAATGGCCTCGATGGCAGGGCGAGAACGCGTCGTCTCGTCACCCATGTTGCACCTCCCAGGAGAACGAAGGTCAGGATGAAGCCGATCCAGCCCACCCCGTGCAAGGCCGTCATCAGGATGACGGCCATCATCGCCGTGGATGCCAGGACACTGAGCAACCCTACGGACGTCGAGGTCGGAACCGTGCCGTCTGGAAGAGCCGCGTCACTGGCGACGACAGCAGCGGCAACCCAGGCGCACGCGATCGACGCCCACACGACGAGCAGAGGAATGAGGGCATCACCGCCCAGCACACCAGCTGCCACCGCGGCAGGTGCGACGAGGAAAACACCAAAGAGGAGGGCAACGCCCAGGGGCGCGATCGCCAGCTGGGTCGGACTGGCACCCAGCTCCCACGCCATCCTCCAGCGTGGCGCCAATGCCGCAGGACCGATACGTGTGGACAGTAGGTCCGAGACCACCAGGCCAAGGATCAACAGCAGGATGGCCGAGAGCTGAGTGACACTCCGCGCCGGCAGATCAAGCCCTGATCCACCCAGTGCCGTCACAGCGATGACCACGACCACCGCACCAACGCTCCACACGAGGAAGACAAGACGCGCTAACGCGGCCGCAACCGGAACTGGTGACAGATCACTCATGACCACGCGCACCCACGGGCTGATTCCTCTCGACCGGCGCAGGTGGACCCTGGCCTTTTCATGAGACACACTGTTTCGCACCAGGAAAGGGGCAGATCGCAGGGTGACGCATCCGGTCACCGCCCCGATGCCGGTTGCCGTCGTCGCCACAGCGACGCCGACGGTGACCCATGTCCACGTAAACGCCGGTATGGCGTGAAGATGCTGAAGACTGACATCAGCCACCCACCTGACACTCAGAGCAAGGATGATTCCGGTGACAGCTCCGCTGCAGGCAGCCCCCACCTGACTGGGACGGTGAGAGTCATTGAGCTTCGCAGCGACCCATGTCGTGATGGCCACCATGCCCAGAGCGGTGGCGACCGGAATCATCACCAGAGCACCTACCGCGGTGGGCGGTATTCCCGTCAACGACACTCGCAATCCGGCACCCCAGGAGAGCCCCGCGACGACCGCAGACGTGATCACGAGTCTTTCGAGCATTTCCGCCACGACGACGTCGGACCTCGAGATGTCCAGAGCACGGAAGAATTCAGCACATGGGTGGTTCGTCAGTCGGATTCTGCGAGAGGTCAGCGTCTCCCGAACGGCGTGAAGGATGAGGACGTACAGGCTCACGGCAAGCGGCAGTGTGACTCCGACGACGACGCCGCCCTGGGCAAGCCGATTGACGAGCCAGTCACATCCCACGACCGCCACCGCAGCCGCGAAGGCACATGCGACGAAGGCGACCAGAACGCGCATCACTCGATAACCCTTGAGGGAGAGCCTCCACCCAAGGGCGTCGAGGGAGGAAGCATCGCAGATGTCATGTGCCGCCCGGAAGGTCAGCGCGTTCACAGGCGATCCTTGGTACTCTGAGAATCAATTTCCGCCTGGACCATGACCGCGACCGTTGCGCAGCAAATGGCGACGACGACAGCAGGAACCACCATGTACCCAGCAGCACTGAGTGTTCTCCCCAATGTTCCTTGGCAAGCACCAAGGCAGATCGCTCCACTGAGGAATGCGGAAGTATCACGTCGGAGGCGTATCCCGGGAAGGACGGCCACCAGTACCAGCAACGCCGCCACGACGATGCCGACGATGCCCACTACTACGCCCACGACCTGCGGATCTCTGACCAGCGTCATCACCGCACACACGCTGAGGGCGACGGCCAGCACTCCCGCAAGAATCCGCCGGGAACGCATGTACAAAACCTGCATAAATGCTCCTCATTTCCTCACAGCACGAGAGAAATCGCACCAACCGCAAGCAACAACGCGGCTGAGGTTACTTTTCCACGTGTTCCAGCCCGGCCCATTGCGGGCCGCCTCCACGTCCACACTATGGTGGCAACCGCGACCGCGAAAAGCCAGACGAACGTTGCCGGATACTCTTTCGGCGCGGACACATTGGCAATCAAGGCAACCAATTGCACCGGGACCGTGGCGCACAGCCCGACGAAAACCGCGGGCCCCAACCCGGTCTTTCCGTCGGTGCCCTTGTCCTCTCTGACGGGCACCATGGTGCCCTGAAGAATCTTCTCGTCCACCACTGCACACAGAAAGAGATACAGCCCTTGGAATACGGTCGAGAGAATCATTGCAAAGACTATTCCGAGACGGACGGCAAGCTGAGCAAGCGCCGGGTCCTCGAGACCCGACGTGTGGCCTCGTGTCCAGCCGACCTGGCTGATGCGATCAGCCAACTGGGTCCAGAGGCGAATGGCAATGAGAAGACCTGTCATCACCACCGCGATCCACACGACCGCTCTATCCGTTTTGAGACGCCCGACAGCATCGGAAACGTAGCCCGCTGATGTGAAGCTCATGATATCAACCATTTCTTGACTGGATGATCGCCGCCTCGAGCCCAGCCCCCACGACGACGAGGACCAACGAGACAGCCAGAAGGACCAATGACTGGCGCAATGGAGCGAGATAACGGGTGACAACTTTCTCTTCCGCGGGAGGTCCAGAAGTCAGCACCGCGGTACTGACTGGCAGTAATCCAGCCGCCGCAGCTAACAGATATGCCAAGATCTCGACGACGGCATAACCACTCACGGACCACAGCGCCATCGTCAGCCCAACTTCATTGGCAGCTGCCGCCGTGCTTGCTCCGATCAAAAAGCCGAGAGAGGCGATGCCGACCATCGCAATAATTCCGATTGAGATGACGCCTGCATATAAGCTCAGGACAACCGAGGCATTTCGCACAAGGATCGAAATGAAGAGCGAATCTCCGGAGCCCCCGAGGGGCTTGCCAAGCATACCCCCACCTCCTGGTGTCGCTCCGTCGAGCGTGCCGAACGCGATTACTGCCGACACCGCGAAGATGGCGAGCGCACAGAGGAAGGATGCGATGAAACCGCAGTTCCTCATGTGCACCCACCTTCGACAAGAGACGGACATCAGGCGATTGCGACCTTCTTGCCCCACTTCTTGATAGCCCACTTGGCAGTGGCCACGGCGGCGCCAGCAATGCCACCGGAGGCGACGGCCATGGCGATCGACAGCGCGGCACCACCAACCGAAACCGCGTTCACGATCTGGCTAGCCGCAGAGGTGGAAAGACCGAACATACCGGCAATGTAAGCGCCAGTGAAGGTCGACAGCACAACGCCGATAACTGCGACCAAAGCAGCAACGCCAACAGTGCTTCGAGATGACTTGGACTGAGTCAGAGTGTTCTGCATTGGGTATCCCTTCTTCGAGTACTCACCAACCAAAGATTGGCGACCCACCCAGCGTGGGCAATGCCATGTATACCATCTACAGGATCACCACAGATTAGACAGAATAAAATCACAGATAAACGGAATACTTATCAGGGGCTCCTCGTGTCTTACATGTCATTTTATAAGCGAGTTGCACCCCCAAACGACGGTTCCACTTCCACTCGCCAGAGCGCAGAAGGAGGCCGATCGCCATCCCTGCCACGAGCGTGCGACGCAACCACGCTCTCCTGCCAACAATGGCGGCAATGCCGACGACCTTCGCCGCCAACTTCATCCACTCATGCGGAAAGAGGACCATCGCTCTACCCGATACCGAGCACCGGACGACCACCCCTAGTGACCTTGAGGCCAGTACCCCCACAATCCTGGCCTGTCGGATGATCCCCACTGACCACGCCAAGAAGCCCGCAGCGATCACTCACCTGACCAAGGTCGTCAGTGGCCCTCGCGTGTTCGCAGCGGTCACCACCGCGACCGTAGATCACCACGGGGATCCATCGGCAAGACAGGGAGCCGTCGTCAATTCCTGACGACCCATGCGAGCATTCCTGGCCGGGCGCTCATGGAGCCAACTACGGGAATCGAACCCGTGACCTACGCTTTACGAGAGCGTCGCTCTACCGACTGAGCTAAGTTGGCACGCCTGCCATGGCAGGCTCGCAAGACTATACCGGCATGATGACCTCGTCGCGAAACCGGTACGCTTCTTTCTGGAACACCACGCGACTCCCACCTGTCCACGACTCGCGATAGCGTCATCACCGTGACCAACGACAACGCACACACCACCCACCAGATGGGGTCAGAGGTCGACGAGGTTGCCGACCACCACTGGGACTCCCTCGTCGCGTCCAGCCCGATCGTGGCCACCGCCCTCGGCCTGGACCTCAACCAGGACGAGTACGACGACCTGTCCCCCGCCGGCATGGAGGCCCGGTACCAGCTCGTCATGGACACCTTGGACCGTCTCGACAAGACCATGCCCGCCGACGACACCGACGAGATCACCGTCGCTGCCATGCGCTCCAACCTGGGTCTGGAGGCAGAGAGCCACGACAGGGGATACGACCTCCTCACCCTCAACGGCATTGCCTCGGGCGTCCACGAGATCCGCGAGGTCTACGACGCCATGCCCACCGAGACCCCCGATCAGGTGTCGACGGTCGCACGTCGTCTGCACGCCACCGCCCCGGCCCTCGACGGCTGGCTGAAGACCCAGCGCGCCTCGATCGATGCCGGCATCGCGCCTGCCATCCGTCAGGTGAGCCTCCTCGTCGAGCAGATCACCTCCTGGACCTCCGACGGTGGATTCTTCGACGACTACCTCAAGCGGACTGCCTCCGACGACCTGCCGGGCTCCGTGAGGTCGGCGCTTGCCGAGGGCATCAACGCGGCCAAGGCCAACTTCCGTCGCACCGCCGAGACCCTCGCCACCGACATCGCCCCGCTGGCTACCGATACCGACGCCGTCGGTATCGATCGATACCGTCTGGCCTCCCGCCAGTTCGTCGGCACCACTGTCGATCTCGCCGAAACCTATGACTGGGGCAAACGGGAACTCGCCCGCATCGGGCAATTGCAGCGCGAGACCGCCGAGCGTATCCGTCCGGGGGCCAGCGTCAGGGAAGCCATGGCAGCCCTCGACGCTGATCCGGCCTACCAGATCTCCGGCACCGAGGCCCTCAAGGCATGGATGCAGCAGCGCGCCGACGAGGCCATCTCTTTCCTGGACGGCACCCACTTCGACGTTCCCGAGCAGGCTCGTCACATCGAAGGCATGATCGCCCCGACCCAGGACGGAGGCGTCTACTACACGCCTCCGTCCGACGACTTCTCCCGTCCTGGCCGGATGTGGTGGTCGGTGCCGGAAGGAGTCGACATCTTCACGACGTGGCGAGAACTGACGACCGTTTACCACGAGGGCGCACCCGGCCATCACCTGCAAACATCCTCGGCCATCGCCGCCCGTGACGAGCTCAACTCGTGGCGACGCAACTACTGGACGTCGGGTTACGGTGAGGGCTGGGCCCTCTATGCCGAGTGGTTGATGGCTGATCTGGGCTACATGGACGATCCCGGTCACTTCATGGGCCTGCTCGACGGGCAGTCCATGCGTGCCGCCCGCGTCGTCCTCGACATTGGCCTCCATTGCCAGTTCGAGGCACCCGAGGAAGTCGGCGGCGGTGAATGGAACTGGGACAAGGCGTGGACCTTCTTCAACAACCATGTCTCCATGGACGAGGGATCAGCTCGTTACGAGGTCAACCGCTACTTCGGCTGGCCCGGACAGGCCCCGTCCTACAAGCTCGGTGAGCGCACCTGGCTGGAACTGCGCGAGGCCGCGAAAGCCAAGGACCCGAACTTCGACCTGAAGAGGTACCACACCAAGGTGCTGCGGATGGGAGCCCTGCCGCTTGACGTGTTGCGTCGAGCGGTGCTCTCCTGACGACTCATTCCTGAGATCCCGCGGGCTGGCCGCGAATTGGTTGGCGCGATCAGGTCAGGTGGCCTGGACAGCGATTCTGACCGCGCTGGTCAAACCGTGCTCGATCAGGGATTCTGCACGCACAAGGCACCGACGTACCCGGTGTCGTGGCTGAGCTCGTGTCGCACTGACACCCGCGTCAATCCTTGCGGGCAGTTCGTACCGGGCTTGACAACGTCCTTGACGTAGCGGGCACCGTCCTCCTCGCATCCCACCTTCGGGACACGTCCGTCATCGACCCGCGCCCCGACCATGACGCAATGCCCGTCAACGGCTTCCAGATCGTTCCATGCGTGGGACCGCCACGCCCACTCCAGCGCAAGGAGCGCGGTTGCGAGCAAGGCCAACCCCGTGATGCGCAACACGATGCCAATGGCATGGCGCTGACCCAACGTCATGAGCGATCCCTCCTCACGACGACAAGGGTAACGACGTCTCCCAAACCTCCAGCGCGGCGCGCACGTCTGTGCTCACGGCCGAGGACGGATACCGTCGCACCAGAACGCCTGCCACCAGGCCCTTACGTCAGCACACCGTCTTGTCCTTGGGGACCTTCCCGTCATTGACGTAACCCTTGACGGCCTCCTTGACGCATTGGTTGCCAAGCTCCCACGCCGAGTGCCCGGCGCCGCGCCAGGTCAGCAACACACCGGACTTGAGCTGGCCAGCCATCCACTCGGCCTGCTCATAAGGGGTGGCGGGATCGCCAGTGGCACCCAGAACCAGGATCGGCGCCGCGCCCTGGGCCGTCAGGTACAGCTGATACGTCGGGTGAGCCGTCCAGACCTCACAGGTCGGTGTCACTCCCAGGGCCTTGCCGACGGTCGGCGCCCTGGCTGCCTCCTTGGGCCATTCCTTCTGGGCGTGGTTAAGACCGAAATCGGCCTGATCCAGGCAGGAGATCGCGGGGAAGGCCGAGGCGATCGTCTCCCACTGGCCGTTCTTGCCACGCCCGTTCAGGAGGTCTGCTGCCGTCAGCAGGTAGCTGCCGTTCCCGTTCTTCATGGCACCCAGCAAGGAGCCCGCCAGGTAGGGATACGCCTCCTTGCCTGAATACAGGAACAACGCGATGCCAGCCGCTGCCAGACTCTGCGTCAAGGCCCGGTTCTCGACCTTCAACGGATGGGAGTCGAGACGGTTGAGGAAGCTCAGGGTGGTCTTGCGAACCTCGGCCTCGCTCGTCCCCACTGCGCAGCGCTCCCCCTGCTTGGCGCACCACGTGGCGAAGTCGCCGAAGGCCCGGTCGAATCCGACGATCTGGCTGATCGTGTCGTGGTTGGTGATGTTGACCGTGGAGTCCAGCACCATCTGCCCAACTCGTCCCGGGTACAGCTCGGCATAAGTCGCACCGAGGAAGGTTCCGTACGAAATGCCGAGGTAGTCGAGCTTCTTGTCGCCCATGAGATAGCGCAGATAGTCTAGGTCACGAACAGTGTCAATCGTCGAGATGTGGTCCAGCAGCTCTCCGGAGTGCGCCCGGCAACTGCGCGCGAAATCCCTCGTACCACGGACGAGTGCCTTCCACTCAGCCTCGTCGTCGGGGGACGCGTCAAGGCCGAAAAAAGCGTCCATCGTCTTCGCAGGACCGCAATCGGCATGGGTCGACTGTCCAGTCCCGCGCGGATCCCACCCGATGACGTCGTGGTTCGGGAATGCCGTGGAGTTGAAGTTGTCCACCATCTCCTGGCCGGAACCGCCGGGCCCACCGGGATTGACGAAGAGGGTCGCCTTGGACGACGACTCCGCTGGCTTGCGCTTGAGGGCCAAGGTGATCGCCGGACCATTCGGATCGTCCCAGTCCAGCGGCACGAGAACCTTGGAACACTGGTGGTTCCCGCAGGCATGCCACGAAATCTTGCGCGACAGGTATCGGTTCATCCCCTTACCGGCTGGCGGCTTGCTGAACTGCTTGTCGTCCTGCGATGCGGGGTGCATGGTCTGGCGGTCCGGGCTCTCTGGGCCCTCCATGTGGGCGTGGGCCTTGGGGTCGAACGAGGCGACCGGAGGGTTCGGATCAGCCGTCTTTTGGGCTGGCTTGACTGACGCCGTCACGGACGGCGATGGCATGGGTTTCGGGGTGGCGGACAGCTGGCCCGTCGACGCGGGTTGGGTGATCGTCGGCCCCGAGGTGGGTTCCTCACCGGTACAGGCTGTCACCGACAGCAAGGAGCAGGCGACCAAGGCCGCGGCAATCGTGCGCCGTCGCGGATCGCGTCGAGTCATGGGGCCTCCTCGGTCAGGTGTCCTCGCGCTCCTCGTGAAGCCGGCGTCGTCCGACCGTCGAGCAGGCCGACACCAGTGGACAACCCGGACCGTCCGGGCCGCTGGCTTCTCCCAAGGCAGCCTCGAAATCAGCGTAATAGGGAGACTCGTAACGCAGGCAGCACATGAGTTTGCCGCATGCGCCGGTCACAGCCAAGGGGTTGGACGCCATTCCTTGCTCGGTGACGAGACGATTGGGCACCGACAACGGCTCGGGCAGGAAGGTCGCGCAACACAGCGGACGGCCACACACTCCCACCCCGCCGACAGCTCGGGCGGTGTCCCGACCGCGCAGCTGACGTAGGTCGATGCGTGCATGTAGCCGTCGTGCCAGCGGACCGACGATGGTGGCGAACTCGACCCGACGGGGAGCACGGAAGTACACCGCAATGAGGCGATCATCGTCGGACTCCACCACGTCGATCGCCAGGACCTCCATCTCGACGTCGAAGTCCTCGACGGTGCGGCGGGCAGTCTGCAAGATCTCATCCCGGCGGTGTCGATCCCGAGCCGCCGCGGAAACGGCCTCGTCGTCGGCGATCCCTGGGCACACCGGCAACGCTGCGTCGGGAACAACCTCTTCCGGCCCCCACACACACCGGCACACCAGTGGGCCTTCAGTGGTGGGGTAGAGCAACCATGAACCCACCTCGACGTCGAGAGTTCCGACGTCGAGGTGGAAAAGTTGTCCGTATTCGCGGAAGGCGACCGCTACGACTCGGCTCAGTAGCCGACCTCCTCGGTCTTCGCAGCGGCACGGCTGTGCCGGTAGGCGGCGTCAATCGACCAACCGCCGGCCCCCAGGAAGAGCAGCAGAACACCACATCCGGCCAGCAGGAGCTCCAGTTCGCCCTTGAAGCCCATGGTCTTGAAGATGGCGAAACTGCCCCAGAAGATGAAGACCAGCGCCAACACCATGATGATGACGACACCGGTTCCCGCAATGCGGGTGAACAGGCCGAGGACGATGCACACGGCAGCGACACACTCGCAGATGCCGAGCACCCACACACCAGCCTGGGCGTATCCGCTGGACAGCGGAAGGGTCTGCACGGCGCGCAGGGTCAGATCACGCTGGGTGAGGTGCTGGAATCCGTGGATGCCCAGGATGCCGCCGACGACGATGCGGAACAGGAACATCCCCAGGGAGGCCATGGCCTTGTCCGTGGTGCGCTTGGGGGCCGGCTCAACGACTGGCTCCGGCTCCGGCTCGGCATGGGCAGCACGACGCTGACGCTCAGCCTCGATCGCCTGGCGGTCAGCACGCTCACGGGCACGCTGTTCAGCCAGCTCGCGGCGGCGACGCTCCTCCTCGAACTCACGATCATCAACAACGCGGGTCTCCTCGGTGTCGGAACGGAAGACGTCGTCGTCAATGACGCTGGTGCGCTCCGAGTCCACCGAATCGCTGGAGTTGATGACCTCAGCGCGGTTGGCATCGGAATCCGCGCGGGAGGCTCCCGTCCGGATGACCCGGGTGGTCTCGGCGTCGGTGGAGTCCGCTGCAGTCCTCTTGATCGCCTTGCTCACGCTCAATCCTCACGACTTGGGGACCGCACCGAGGATACGGCACGGCACACTCACACTGTGTCACGAAACTGGCTTCAGCAGCGGTGCAACACACCGTTGTCATTCACTTTGTCAGGCCTTGACAGGCGGGATTCACCACGGAGCGCGGTCTGCTCGCGTCATGGCGATGAGGAGGGTTTCCATGACGAGCAACGGGGTGACGCCGTGCTCGAGGGAACTCCTCGCGCTCAAAATGGCGTCGATGGTGGCGACGGTGTGTTCGGGACTCCGGGACTGCGCCACCCGGTGAAGGGAGGCTGACCAACCGGCATTGACCAGTCGAGCCCCTCGCAGGGCGTTCTCCTCCTCCGCACGCACGGCCCCGGTCTGGATGGCCAACACGTCGCGGTGATAGGCCGTCAGCTCCGTCAGGACACGGTCCAAGGCGTCGCGTTGAAGGCGCTTCACTCGCGCGGCCTGCTGCTTCTCCAGATCCCGGATGGCGGCCTGGGCATTGCGTGGACGAGCCCCGGATGACCCGAACCCCAAGGCCTTCTCCAACTCAGCTCGCTCGGCAGCGTCGACCTCGGCGGTTGCGGCTGCTGCCTCCTCGCTGGCCTGATTGACGAGGTCCTCAGCTGCATGCAGGCAATCTCCGAGGCCTCGCAACCTGGTGGGGAGCTCACCGATGGTGTTGCGGCGGGCTCGCGCCTCCTCGTCACGGGCAAGACGTCGTGCCCGACCGATGTGGCCCTGGCCGGCCCGAGCAGCCTCGGCGGCCATCTCAGGGGGGATCCCGTCGCGCCGAGTGAGCAGGTCTGCCACGGCTTCGTCGCGCGGAGTCGCCAGGTGGAGACGTCGGCACCGGGACCTGATGGTCACGATGACGTCCTCAGGGGTGGGCGCACACAACAACCACACGGTCTTGGGGGCGGGTTCCTCGATGGCCTTGAGCAAGGCGTCGGCGCCGCGTTCAGTGATGCGGTCAGCGTCCTCGACGACAACCACCTGGTGACGACCATGCACCGGGTTCGTCGCCGCCCGACGCACCAGCTCACGCACTTCGTCGACGCCGATGGACAGCGCCTCGGTGCGAACCAAGGTGACGTCAGGATGCGCACCTGACGAGGTAGTTCGACAGGCGTTGCACCGCCCACAGCCGTGATCGGCACACTGCAACGCCGCCGCGAAGGCCTTCGCCGCGTTGGACCGACCCGATCCCGGCGGACCGGTGATGAGCCATGCGTGGCTCATGGCGTGGGAGAAGCGACCCGGTTGCGACTCAGCGGCACGGCGCAGCACCTCGACAGCCTTCTCCTGGCCCACGAGATCGGCCCACACGCCGGTCAACACATCGCTCACGGGGCTATCGTTGCAGATCGTGCCGACACCTTCATGGTGACGGCATCCAGTTACTCACCGGTCGAGGAGTTTGCTCACCTGCTCAATGATGGCCGCGCTGATCTCGTCGCGGCTCTTGCGGGCGGGAAGAACGAGATAGCGCTCCGGGTGAGCGTCGGCGAGATCGAGGAAGTGCTGACGCACCCGCTGGTGGAACTGCTCACCGGCAGCCTCCATGCGGTCCTTGGCGGCGATCTTCCCGGCGCCCTCGGAGGGATCGACGTCGAGAAGCACCGTCAGATCGGGGACGAGGCCGCCGGTTGCCCAGCTCGCGAGCTGGGCAACCTCGTCAGGGCCGAGGATGCGCCCGGCCCCCTGATAGGCAATCGTCGAGTCGACGTAGCGATCACAGACGACGACCTTGCCCTCGCGCAGAGCCGGCATGACCACCTGCTCGACGTGTTGGGCCTTGTCAGCGTTGTAAAGCAGGGCCTCGGCACGTGGGCAGATCTCCGCTGCGTCGGAAAACAGCACCAGTTCCCTAATCCTCTGCCCGAGCCCGGAACCACCGGGCTCACGGGTCATGAGACGCGGCACACCTTCACAGGTCAGCCACTGGTCGAGGCGTCGGGATTGAGTCGTCTTGCCGGCACCGTCCCCACCCTCGAGGACGATGAAGAGGCCGCCCAGGTCGCGTCCGGTTCGAGTCTGATGATCAGTCATGGAGAGCCTTCAAAATCTTGCGACGATGCTGTGGCCAGTCGTCGCGGAACGACTGCCGGGCCGCAGACAGGGCTGCCCGGGACCGCTCGACCTGACGTCCAGCCTCGAAGGCATCCTCAGCAGACATCTCGGAGACGTCAACATCTTCGTTCATACTGCCCTTGAGACGAGCCAATTCTTTGACAACCGGACGCAGCCGCCTGGCCACCTTCTCGGCTCGACCAGTGTCAAGAATGTCGGCAACTGCAGCAGCATGGCGAGCAGACCTCTCTGCCGCCACCCATCCCTGAAAATCCTCGACGCCGTCGCTGGCTGCCACCGCCTGGGCAACCGATTCCTTGAGCATCCGCTTCATCGTAGAACGAGCCGGCTGGTCAGGATCAACCGTGACTCGTGGCGACCGCGCCGCCGTCGTCATCTCCTCGAGCAACTGGCAGTACTCACGAGGCAGGCTGTGGATGCTGATGTGACCGGGATCCAGCTCCATCATCTGCAGGCACAGGTCCTGGGCGCGCTTGACCCATGACGGATCGAGCAGGCCCGACATCGCATCGAGTGTCTCCGACAGCGCGTGAATGGCCTTCTGAAGAGGCCTGATAGACCCGTGGGCGCCGTCGTGAATGCTGGGAGCCGAGGTCGTCACCGGGTCATACCCCATGCCAACCAGGTCAGTGCTGTCCGGGGACTCGGGGAGGACGCGCGGCTCAGTGCGTTTCGTCTCGGTCGATCCGAGGTCCATTCCGTGGCACCGTACGGCCAGATCAGCCTCGACGACGTCGCGCAGCCGCCCGGCCACCTGGGCCGACACCCAGGCCTGCGCACCGGCGCCGTCATGCAGATGGGGACGGGGGTAATCGGTCAGGGCTCCGGCACCGGGGCCCAGGCGTCGCAACACCGACGGATGACGTGTGACGGGCACCCCGCCCAGGGCCAGGATGCGGCTGGTGAGCCATTCCCGCTGTCCCTCGGTGAGCCCGCGCCATGGATTGATGGTCAGCTCACGTACCCGCGAGGTCGTCACCCCGGACTGAACGACGGCAATCCGGTCGTCGCGGATGAGGGCCAACTTGGTGGAATCGGGGGCCTCGAGCATGGTCTCGTTGCGCTCCCACGACAAGGCCGCACCCGGGCACAGGGTTGCCCCCCGCAGAAAAGGACGAGCCAAGCAGGCGAAGTCCTGGGGCAGCTCACCAGCCGCGTCGAGGGCCACCGAGCGGGCCACCGGAAGCCATGGCGACCACTCGGGAGCGTCCATGTACCACTCCCCCAGTCCGTCCACGACGCGGTGGGCAATCACGATTCCCGACCTCAGCAGCCGGTGGTCCGGGGAGTCGAGCAGGGTGATCTCGCACTCGATGGTGCGACGCGCCCCGACAGCGGCGACGGTGGTGTGCAGGTCAGCCGGAACCGGCCGGGCAGCCGCCCACGCCAACTCGAAGTACAACGGTTCGGTGCTTCCCGAACGCCACGCGGCGGTCATCTCAGCTTCCCGACGACGACGTCGCGGCGGTCTTCCTCGTCGTGGTCAACTTGGAGGATGTGGACTTCGAGGCGGACTTGGTCGTCGCCTTCTTCGCAGTGGTCTTGCGAGTGGTCGTCTTCCGCGTCGTCCGCTTCTTGGCCGGCCCCTTCGCCCTCTTCTCGGCCAGCAACTCCTGAGCACGCTCGGGGGTGATCTCCTCGACGGAGTCGTCCTTGCGCAGGGTTGCGTTGGTCTCGCCATCGGTGACGTAGGGGCCGAAACGACCATCCTTGACGACAATCGGGCGTCCCGAGGTCGGATCCTCACCGAGGTCGCGCAGCGGCGGCTTGGCGGCGGCCCGACCACGCCGCTTCGGCTGGGAGTAGATCGCTTCGGCCTGCTCCAGGGTGATGGAGAAGATCTCCTCCTCGCTGCCCAGGGAGCGTGAGTCGGTGCCCTTCTTGAGGTACGGGCCATAGCGTCCGTTCTGAGCGGTGATCTCTGTGCCGTCAGCAGCGGTGCCCACCACGCGCGGCAGGGAGAGCAGCTTGAGAGCCTCGTCAAGGGTGACGGTCTCGAGACTCATCGACGTGAACAGGCTGGCGGTGCGCGGCTTCACCTTGCGCTTGGTGCGACGCTTCTTGCCGTCCTTGGCGGTCGTCTCGACGACCTCGGTGGCCTCGTCCTCATCAAGTACTTCCGTGACGTAGGGACCGAAACGGCCATTGCGGGCCACGATCGGACGGTGGCTGTGCGGGTCCAGCCCGAGCTCGCGATCCTGACCGTTCGGGCTTGCCAGCAGCTCCTTGGCAGCTTTGATGGTGAGCTCGTCGGGGGGAAGGGTGTCGTCAACGTTGGCCCGGTTGCCCTCGGAGTCCTCAACGTAAGTGCCATAACGACCAACCCGGACGACGACGTCGGAGTCCCCGAGCGGGAAGGTGCATATGGACCGGGCGTCAATGTCCCCGAGCTCGGTGACGAGCTGGTGCAGACCCTCGTGACCCTCGGTGGGCGTCGGGACGTCACCGTCGTCGGACTTGGTCTGGCCGAAGTAGAAGGCCGAAAGCACCGTCACGCGGTCAGCGTTACCGCGAGCAATCTGGTCGAGAGTCTCCTCCATGTCAGCGGTGAACTGGTAGTCGACGAGGTTGGAGAAGTGCTCCTCGAGCAACCTGGTGACGGCGAAGGCCAGCCAGGTCGGGACGAGGGCTGATCCCTTCTTGAAGACGTAGTCGCGGCTGGTGATGGTGCGAATGATCGAGGCGTAGGTCGACGGACGACCGATCTCCAGTTCCTCGAGCTTCGCCACCAGGCTGGGCTCGGTGTAGCGGGCCGGAGGGCGGGTGTCGTGACCGTTGGCCGTCACCTCGCGCGGATCCAGCTCCTGGCCCTGCGCGAGCTGGGGCAGCCGCTTCTGAGCGTCGTCGGAGGCTCCTTCGTCGACCGACTCGACGTAGGCGCGCAGGAAGCCGTGAAAGGTGATGGTGCGACCGGATGCCGTCAAGGTGGCAGTGGTGACGTCACCGTCGGCAACGCTGATCGGACAGGACGGGGTGGCCTCAATCGTCACCGAGAGGGTCTCGCCCTTGGCGTCAGCCATCTGGGAGGCCAAGGTACGCATCCAGATCAGCTCGTAAAGCTTGAACCTGTCGCCGGTGAGGCCGGTCTCAGCCGGGGTGCGGAAGTGCTCACCGGCGGGACGGATGGCCTCGTGGGCTTCCTGGGCGTTCTTGACCTTGGAGGCATAGATGCGCGGCTTGTCCGGGACGTGGTCGGAACCGTAGAGCTCGGCGGCCTGGCCGCGAGCCGCGTGGATGGCCTCCTGGGACAGGGCCACCGAGTCGGTACGCATGTAGGTGATGTAGCCACCCTCGTAGAGCTCCTGGGCTACCGACATGGTGCGCTGGGAGGTGAAGCCGAGCTTACGGCCGGCCTCCTGTTGCAGGGTCGTGGTGCGGAAGGGGGCGTACGGACGACGGGTGTACGGCTTGGACTCGACCTTGGTGACGGAGAACGGGGTCTTCTCGAGAGTCTTCGCGATGGTGGTCGCGGTGGCCTCGTCGAGGCGACGCACCTTGGAGGTGAGGTTGCCGTGGGAATCGAAGTCGCGCCCGGCGGCGATCCTGGTGCCGTCCAGTGCCGCGAGGCGAGCCTGGAACTCATCGGACTTGGTGGCCAGGGTGGCCTCCATGTCCCAGTAGTTGGCGCTGATGAAGGCCATCCGCTCGCGCTCGCGGTCGACGACCAGACGGGTCGCCACCGACTGCACACGACCAGCGGACAGACGTGGAAGCACCTTCTTCCACAGCACAGGAGAGACCTCGTAGCCGTAGAGACGGTCGAGAATGCGCCTGGTCTCCTGGGCGTCGACGAGGTCGGTGTCAAGTTCACGGGTGTTGGCGACGGCGTCGTTGATGGCCTTCTCGGTGATCTCGTTAAAGACCATCCGGCGCACCGGGACCTTGGGCTTGAGCTCGTCGAGCAGATGCCAGGCGATGGCCTCTCCCTCGCGGTCACCATCGGTGGCGAGCAGGAGTTCGTCGGACTCCTTGAGCAGGCTCTTCAGCTCGCGGATCGTCGATCGCTTCTCCGGGGAGACGACGTAGATGGGGGTGAACTCATCATCAACGTTGACTCCTGTGCGCGCCCAGGGCTGGCCCTTGTACTTGGCGGGCACCTCGGAGGCGCTGGTGGGCAGGTCACGCACGTGACCCTGGCTGGCTCGCACGGTGTACTTGGGTCCCAGGTACCCGGCGATCATCGTGGCCTTGTGGGGTGACTCGACGATGACGAGGCTCTTGGTCGGTGACATTCCTGCCTTCTCCGTTGACGTGACGTGGGCTGCCGGGCTGACCCGAGGGGGCGGTACGCGGCCCAATGAGCGGCACCGTCGCCGGTGACCGCGCGTCAACCGTAACAACAGCCGTCGGATCCGGCACCTCGGGTCCGCCCGGAACGAGAACACCCTGCTCGTGACGAGCCTGTTCTGTCGGCCTGTCTCAGACTGGCCGACAGAAGGTCGGGGCAGGGTGCATTCACGTCCTGCGAGAAGGTCTCAGCCCTGCTTGGTGAGCTTGATGCGCCACTCTTCGGGCCCCTCGGTGAGGTACTCGACGTCGAGCGATCCATTGATCTGCTCGAGCTGGCTCAGCAGGGGCAGCGGGTTGTGCGGGGCGATGAGGACCATCGAGGCACCCGGCTGCAGTTGGGCGAAGGCACCGATGACGGCACCGTGGCGGATGGCGTGCGGAATGGTGCGCACGTCGAGCTCGGGCAGTCCGGCGTTGCTCTCACCGCAGCTGCAGTGATGGGTCTCGGTGAGCGGGATTTCCTGGTGATCGGTCATCGGTTCTCCTTTTTGACGATTCTCTCAAGAAAATAGCGCATCGCGGAACACCCTTGCCACAGGAGACTCGCAGTGGTCGACGTCCACCCGTTCGTGCGGACTCAGGCAGCCTCGACGATGCCGTGACGCAGGCACGTGCGGACCAGCGGAAGCACCTCGGCGAGGAGGTCGCCATGGTCGACCTCGAGGATCGCCGAGACGGCTCCGGTGATCTGGCCGAGGGTGAGCTCCCCGTCGCAGGCTCCCAGTACTCCACCGGAGGCCGTCGTCATCTCGACGGCCCGGCACAGTCCCCGACGCTGTCGCAGCACGATGTGCTCGGGGTCGGTGGCCCCGGGACGTCCGGTGGTCTCGTTGTCGACGTCGGAGGCGATCCGCCAGCGTCGCGCCAACAGGTCCTCGTCACTCAGACGAGCCCAGGTGACGGTCTGGGTGCGCTGGGCCAGCGTTCCTCCAATGGGCTGCGCGACCTGCCATGGCCATTCCTCGAAGGACAAATCCGGCGTGTCACGGCAGGTCTTCGTCAGGGTGATCCATCCCAGGGAGACACCGGTGACGCCGAGGGTATCGAAGTAGGACAGCCATTCGTCGTAGCGGGTACGCCACTGGGAGGATCCGTCAAGGCCCGCATCGGTCAGCCAGGTCTCGATGTACTCACAGACATCGAGATGTTCCCGCTCGACGACCCACAGATCACAGCCGGTCCCCTCAACCCAGGTGGCCAGCCGCTCGGACCAGGGCTGGTCGCCGATGTGGGCCCAATTCGCCAGTACCTGGAGCATGCCGCCGTCGCGGAGGCGGGCGGGAGCGCCGCGAACTACGGCCTCCACCAAGCCGTCACCACAGAATCCGCCCTCGCGGTAGACCAGACGCTGGCCGTCTGGGCTGGGAGGGGCCATGACGTATGGCGGATTGGTGACGATGAGGTCGAAGGTGTCATCTCCGGCGGGATCGTAGAGGGATCCTTCCCGGATATCCACGTCGACATGGGAGAGACGGCAGGTGAGTTCAGCCATCTCGAGGGCCCGTGGATTGATGTCGGTGGCGACGACGCGGTCGGCGTGGCGAGACAGGTGCAGGGACTGCACGCCACAGCCACAGCCCATGTCCAAGGCGCTTCCGACGTGGGTGGGGATGGCCATCTGGGCCAGGGACACCGATGCCGGCGAGACACCCAGAACGTAGTCGGAGAGGGTCCTGGTGATGACCTTGTCCAGGCCAGGAATGAGGTCGGAGACGGTCCAGCCGGAGGCGCCGTCGTCGGGAGAACCATAGGGACGCAGGTCAACCAGGGCGCGGGCCGTCTCCCCATCGACGTTCACGATGCCTGCCTCAACAAGGGTGCGCACCGGCAGAGGGGAGAGCTGCTCGACGGGAACCGCCTGCTGGAGTAGCCACAGCCGGATGACTCCTGCCAGCGGGTCAGTGCGGCCCGCCAGGGCCCGGGATGCCGGGGTGGTGCTGTTCCTCGTCAGTCCACGCTGTCCGGACTCTCCGATGGCTGCCATGACGGGGTCCGTGAGGTAGCCGATGTCAATGAGGGTGTTCCGCAGCTGTTCGATCTCGTCATCGATGAGGTGTCTGCCCATGATGGCAATCTTGGCGCGTGACCGTTCCACCTGTCCCGTCGACGCACGACGGCCGGACTGTGTCGCGATTACTGGCCAGCCCCCAGGTCGTGCATGTCGATCACCGTGACGCTACGGCTGAGCGCACTTGTGAATGGCCATCATGGCTGCCCGAGGATTGTCGTCAGGCTGTTGAAAAGGCCGGCATCTCGCGCCCGTGGGAGCACCAGGCGAGGGTCGCAGAATTGGCGAGGACTGGCCATCACACCGCTGTCTGCACGGCGACGGCATCGGGCAAGACCTTGGCGTATCTGTTGCCGATCATGGCGGCGACGGCATCGACGACCCCGGTTCTGCCGAAGGCGCCCACCCCGAATCTGCCAGCCTCCCTGCGCGATCACCTGAAACGCAACAGCGCCTTGTACCTGGCGCCGACGAAGGCCCTCGCCCACGATCAGGCCCGGGTGTGTCGCGAGGTCGGGCCACCGAACTGGCTGGTGTCCACCCTCGACGGTGACTCCGACGCCGCCGAGCGTCGTTTCGTCCGAGAGCAGGCACGGTACGTTCTGACGAATCCTGACATGCTCCACTACACGGTCCTGCCGTCCCATTCTCGGTGGGCTGGGTTGCTGGGGAGCCTGAGATACGTCGTCATTGACGAGGCCCACCGGTATCGCGGGGTGTTTGGGGCGCATGTGGCCCAGATCATTCGGCGGCTTCGCAGAATATGTCGGATGCACGGGGCCGATCCGGTGTTTCTGCTGTCCAGCGCAACGTCGACCAATGCGCATGAGGCTGGGTCTCGATTGCTGGGTGTGGACACGGTCGAGGTCATCGACGAGGACAGCTCCCCGCACCCCGGCCGTGACGTCGTGCTGTGGCAACCTGCTGAAACGGTGCCTAGCGATGCCACCGGTGTCGTGGCTGATCTCGCCGACGCTGGGTTACAGACGATCTGTTTTGTTGCCTCGCGATCTTTGGCGGAGATCATTTCGACCCGGGCCCAGGATCAGGTGATCAACGGTGCACGGATCGCGTCCTATCGAGCCGGATACTTACCCGAGGATCGCCGAGCCATTGAGGCGGGCTTGCAGAGCGGTACCATTCGGGCCGTCGTCGCAACGAATGCCCTGGAATTGGGGGTGGATATTTCCGGTATGGATGCTGTCGTCATCGCCGGATATCCAGGACGACTGTCAGCTCTGTGGCAGCAGGCCGGACGCGCCGGACGGTCCGGGCGTGACGCGCTGGTAGTGCTCATGGCTCGGGAGAATCCACTCGACCATTACCTTTTCGATCATCCGGAATCATTATTTTCTTCCTCAGTGGAATCCACTGTCCTCCATCCGGACAACCCCTATATTCTTGGTCCACATTTGGCGGCAGCTGCACAGGAGGCTTACCTATCCCCCGACGACGAGGAGTTTTACGGTCCAGCTTTTTCGCCTATGTGCAAGATGTTGGCTGACCAACACGTATTACGACGCCGTGGGAACCGGTTTTTCTGGACCAGACCGGAGCGGGCCGTCGATGCCATCGACTTACGATCGTCAGCAGGCAAGGGGATCGACATCGTCGATTCAGCTACCGGAAGGGTCATTGGCGTGGTCGACGAGGCCGCCGCGGACCGGACGGTGCACCCCGGCGCGGTATATCTGCACCAGGGTGACCAATGGCTGGTCGACGAATACGCTCCCGATGAGCACCACGCCCTGGTTCATCAGGACCTGCCGGGATATTGGACCCAGCCCCAGTCGGCGTCAACGGTGCGCATCCTCCACGAGGAACACCGTCGGGGTTTCGGGACTGGGTATGTGGCGTTCGGGCAGGTGGAGTTGACCGAGCAGGTCATCGGCTATCTGCGACGTGACGACATCACCAATGACGTATGGGATTCTGTCGCGCTCGAGATGCCCACCCACACCATGATCACTCAGGCCTGCTGGTGGGTGATCCCCGACGAGGTCGTCGATGAACTAGGACTGGATCCTGTTCGTCTGGCGGGAGCGGCCCATGGGGCAGAGCACACCGCGATCGGGTTACTGCCGATGTTTTCACCATGTGATCGTTGGGACATTGGCGGCGTGTCGACTGTGATGTTGCCCGACACGGGGGCATGCACCATCGTCATTCACGACGGTCAGGCCGGTGGAGCGGGATTCGCTGCGGCCGGTTTCGAAAAAGCTGAGATGTGGTGGCACGCCACCGCGCAGCGGCTGGCGCACTGTACGTGCGAGACTGGATGCCCGGCATGTGTCGTCTCCCCGAAGTGCGGTAACGCCAACCAACGGCTCGACAAAGCCGGGGCCGCCGCACTGACGGCGGCCCTGGACCCGTTGGCCTGGTCAGTCATCTCGCACCATCCGAATCGTGACTCAGGCCTCGGGTTGACCACCTGCCGAATGCCTCACGACGACCGTCATGAGCCATGACATCGGTGCATGTGCCGACGCAAGGTTGACGAGCTGGCGAGGACTGATCCTACGAATACCGTCGTGGAATCTCCATGACGCCATCAAGCGGCGTGTTCCCACCAGCTCCGGAGTGCGCTCCAATTTCGGCAAGCTCCGCGACGATCATGAGGCTCACCGGCGAGTTTCGGCGCGCGGAGCCCTGTACCGGCATGCCTCCATCTCTGTGTTGCTTCGCGCTCCTTCATTCCATCGGGCCAGCTGTGGCCATTTTCACCACCATCCGAGGCATGCCAGGAAGCTCCCATCCGCGATGGACGTGCATCCCGATCTCAACGGTGACCGTGAACCCCGTCGGTGCGGTGTGCACCTGGCACGAGATCAGCTGCGTCCCGTTTGCCCTGGCTGTCTGCTCAGCCACCAGACATGCGGCCTCACCAGTGGCCTCAGCTCGTCCAGCCGCCAAGGCGGCCATGTCGGCGACGTCTTCGGCCCGATGACCAGCTGACCACCAGCCTGCTACAACGACGGACAGCCATACCGCCGCAATGAACCCCACCGCTGCAGCTGCCAGCAACAGGGTTCCTGAGCCCCGCTCCCGACGCGCGTCGGCACGTGAATGACTCTGCAGCGTTGACCCGGGCCGCAATGCTGACGTGGTCATGTCTGTCCCGGTTCCATCGGAGATCGGGCCTGACCGCGCAGATGCACTGGACCTATCCGTCCCAACGAGCGTTCCACCTCAACTGTCACATTGACCCAGCCGCTCGACGTCGTAGTTGACACCTGTGCTCCAGAGGGTGCGTGCTGCTGGGCCTGACGAGCGGACGCGGTGTCCCCACGAGCCATCTGGCGTGCTACCTGAGCAGCCGTCGTACGGCAGGCGTCCTCAACGACTATCAATCCCACCACCCAGCAACTGGTCACGACAATCAAGGCAGCTGTGATGAGACTGACGGCCATCTCGACCGTCACCATTCCCCGCGACGCGCGCTGACCGGATCGCCACGGGGAGCGACCCGGCGTGGCGGACGCCCCGTGACGCCCACCACGACGAGTCAGGTTGGTCACGGCAGCATGCCTCCCGCCTTACCAATGATGCTGACAACTAGCTTGAGGAGCTTCGTGAAAACTTCTTGATGGGTGATGACCTTGAGCAAGACCAATGCGAGCGCGACGGCTGCAAGCATGCCGACGGCGTACTCCGCGGTGGCCATGCCACGATCGACGATCTTGTTGCGGACCACTCGACATCGCCGGTGAGCGGGTGGTTCCACCGCAGCTTCGGTGGCGCCAACCAGGTCGAGGGACCTGGCACAGATGACGGGTTCCGCCGTTGGGTTCTTCTCAGACACTGTCGTCTCCTGTCTGTTCGTGCGTCCGGGCCACTCCCGACCGCCGCGAGGCCCACGCCTCACGTCTTCAGTTGTCGTCGGTACCCTCGAAATCCGTCATCTTCTTCATTTCTGTGGACAACCTCCGCACGAACCTCTCAGCCCCTTGTGGATAACCGCTTTTGCCACGGGCATGACGATGCCGACCGCGTCCTCGGACACGGCCATCGCCCTCGTCACAACACGCCGAGAACCATCCCGGCGATGATCGGAACCACCCCGACCAGCAGGAAGGCCGGGAGGTGACAGCAGACCAGCGGGCCGATGGCGTCAACACCGGCCTTGCGTGCCTTCTTCTCGGCCTGTTCGGCGGCGGCTGTCTGCAGTTGTGCGGCGTGAGCCGACAACAGCTCACTGATCCCCTCCCCGGAGTCAACGGCACGTGAGACGTCCTGGGCCGGATCCCGCCACACCGGCACCGATGCGAGGGTGCTCCACGCCGTGGAGTCCGGCACCCCAGCGGCCAAGGATGACGCCAACCGGTTCAAGTCCTCCGCGCAGGGCCCCTCCACGGATTCCGCCACTGTCCTCACTGCCGATCGCAGCGGCAGGCCGGCTTCCATCGCGCTGGAGAGCATCATGAGGGTTTCCGGCAATTGGGCAGCCCGGCGCTGCTCCTCCCGACGATGGGCCGAGGACTCCAGCTGACCGGATCCCCACCACACCACGGCTCCGGCGAGCACGGCCACGGCAACTGCCACAGACACAGACCAAGGAACCGCTGCCATCACTGCGCAACCCGTTACCAGGCCTGCCACGACTCGAACCTCGGGCCCGGGGGCTCCACTGCGAGGAGCGAGCCAGGCTGGCAGAGGTGTGCGACGTTCCGTTCGAATGTCCACCGCTGGCGGGATGACCAGCCAGACCGCCGCCGCGGCCATCAGCATCGCCGCGATCAGCACTCTTCCCATGTTGATACTCGTCACGGCAAGGCCTCCCTCGCCACGCGATCCGCCAGCGCTTCGCTCCACAGCACCCCGGCGCAGGCCAGCAGGGTCGCGCCGACCAGGCAGGCCCTGCCCAACCAGGTGGTTGTCAGGAAGACCGTCGGGCGTGCCCCGACGAGGTGTCCCATGAGCAATCCGACGAAGGGCAGCAGGCCCATGATCCGTCCAGACGCCCTGGCCGCAGCGAGCTCGGAGTCCAGGGTGGCTTCCAGACGAGCCCGTCGGGTGGTTCCTTCCGCGACTGACTTGGCAGCCGGGGCCAGCGGAGCACCCGTCGTCGCAGCCAACTGCCAGGCATGGGCCAGAGGTACCAAGCCCGCCATGCCCGGCTGCCGAGCGGTGGCGATGAGGGCGTCGGGAACACTTCCGCCCACTGCCTGGGCCCTCCTGGCCCGGGCCAGCACCTCGACGTCATCAGCAACGTGGTCCAGGGCCGCCGACGGAATCTCCCCAACCGACACTCGGCCCGCCAGAGCCCTCGTGGCCCGAGCCACTTCCCGTCCGCCCTTGAGGGTCTGGGCTCGTCGCCGCTGCCTGCGCACGACGATGAACACCGTCTCACCCACGGCGGTGGCCATGACGGCCCACGCCACACCGCTGGCACCCCACACCAACCCGGCGACGACAATCCCGGCCGGCACCGCCGACCACGCTGGAATACGTCGTCCCTCTCGTCGCCTCATGGGCGGCGGGATCACCATCCACACCGCCGCGCCCAAGAGCACCGCGGCCATCAAGATCGTCATGGGGCCACCTCCATCCCCAGCAGCTCAGACAGTTTCCCCGCGCCCGCCTCAAGGGTTGCCGCACCATTCGTGTCCCATCGCACGGCTGGCACCACGACCGCTCGGTCATTGACGTCGGTGAAAACCCCGATCTCGGCCACTCGTCGCCCTGCCGGTCCCCGTTCCAGGTGGATGACGGTTTGCAGGGCCGCGGTGATCTGGGCCGAGGCCGCCTCTCGTGACAAGCCGCCCAGGGCCGCCAGGGCCTCCAGCCGAGCTGGCACCTCGGCCACACCGTTTGCATGCACCGTGCCACATCCGCCCTCGTGGCCGGTGTTGAAGGCCATGAGGAGGTCCCGCAACTCCGCCCCTCGCACCTCTCCCAGGACGATCCGATCTGGCCTCATGCGCAGGCACTGACGTACAAGATCTGTGAGGGTGACCGAACCCTTGCCCTCGGAATTGGCGGCCCGAGCCTCCATCGACACCCAGTGAGGGTGGTCTATCCAGATCTCCCGGGAGTCCTCGACGATGACGAGCCGCTGATCCCTCGGCAGGCTCGTCAGCATCGCCGACAGCAGGGTCATCTTGCCGGTTCCGGTGCCACCGGTCACCAGGAAGGCCAGCTTGCGAGCCAGGACCTCGTCGATGATCCGTCTGCACCCCGGAGTCATTGACCCCCAGGACACCCAGTCATCAAGGGAAAGACGACGTCGCGACGGCACGCGCAGACTCAGACAGGTTCCCGGCCGGGCCAGAACGTCGAGGACGGCATGAACTCGGGTGCCGTCGGGCAGCCGGGCATCCACCCACGGGTTGCCGTCGTCAAGGCGGCGTCCCACCGCAGCCGCCAGGCGCACCGCAAGCGCCCGCACTTCTTCCGGCCCGCTGAAGGTGACATCAGTCAGTTCCAGACCCTTGCCGCGATCGACGAACACCTGATCCGGACCGTTGACGAGGACATCCGTCACCCCGTCCATCACCAGCAAAGGCTCCAGGCGACCGGCCCCGGTACTGGTGCGCCGCAGCTCCTCGACGACGGCCAGCACCGTCTTGTCGGAGGCCACCTGACCGCAGTCGAGGATCGCGTGGGCTACGTCCATCGGCGTCCAGTCGCGGCCAAGACCGGCCAGTTGCCGGCGCACCTGCTCGACCAACTGAGGGTCTGACTCGTTGCCACTCATGAGCCCATCACCAACTCAGCCAGCTCCTGGCATCGACGACACCATCGCCGCGAAGCCACCACCCACGGTGCCTCCGCATGACCCTGCCCACGAACCAGCCGGCGGTCATCCCTCACCACGAGGTCCGGTCGCACTCCGAGTACCGACTCGATGTCCTCGTCCGGCATCGATCGCCCTGGGCCACGTCTGGTCACCAGCAGGTTGGGAAGGTCCTGGCCTCTCGCCGTCATGACGGACCTGAGATCGCCCGCGACCACACCGACCCGCACGTCCAGGGACACCTCCGGAGCCGAGATGGGTCCCGGATCCACCACGACGAGATCGTGATCCCCCGCCAAGGAATCCACGACAGCCCGGCGTGCCGCTGGAGGCACCTGGGCACCCGCCCTCCCCGCGCTGACCACCTCGACGCCGTCAATGGACGGCAGGTGGGAGCCCAGATCGGTCGTCACCCCGCGCGCCGAGGCCAGCTCAGGCCACCGCCATCCGTCCGTCCTCTCGATGCCCAACAACAGATCGATCCCGCCGGCGTGGGGATCGAGTTCGACCAGTCCAACCTTCATCCCTGATCTCGCAGCGGCCCACGCCAATCCGGCCGCCAGGGTGCTCACCCCGGTGCCGCCGCCACTCGAGTCCACCTGCACCACGGTGGCCTTCGAGGTCGCGACCATGTCGTCATGGAGGATCTCGGTGAGTACCTGATTGGCCCGCGGCACGACGATGACACTGGCCGACAGGCCTGCCGACCACCGCGCAGCCTCCTCGGCGTCGAAACCGACGACATGGGTTCCCGGCCGAGACGACAGGCCCCAGGCCATCACTGTCCCGGCCATGTCGGCGCCAACGAGCAGCGGGCCGTACCGCGACCATGCCCGCGACACGGCGTCCCGATCCGCCACGACCTCGACGACCACCCCGCCACTGGCCGCCACCGACCCGACAACTTCGGACAATCGGTTGTCTCGGCTCACCAAGGTCACGGAGGTAACGTCCTCGGCAGGCCGGCGCGGCGCCGTGTCCCGTCCTTCTCCAAGAATCCTCATACCTTCAGTTCTCGTCGCAGGACTCGAAATCCGTCGCCAAATCCTGGACCTGTGGACAACCGTGGCAAACCGCCGAGGAACCCCTGTGGACAACCCCGACCGCAGCAGTTCCCCCTACAATCGGGCCCATGGCAGTCTCCTCCACCCCGCGTTTGCCCAGTGGCACGCTCGAATGGCTGACTGCTGGGTGCCTGGAACCGGGCCATCGCGTCATCGTGCTGTGTCCAACCATCACCTACTGCCGGGCCGTGGCCGCTCACGGGGTCGACGTGATGGCCGTCCATCGCGACCCTGGGACGGCAGCAAGACTGAACCGGATCCCCGGCGTCATGGCTGTCTGCGGATCGCCTGAGTCCTTGCCGCTCAACCCCTGCAGCTTCGACGCCGTCCTGGTACATCAGGGATTCCACGAGCTCGCTCCCGGGCTCGTCCTGCCCGAGGTCGCACGTGTCCTACGACCCGGTAGCGTGCTGGGCGTCTCCTGGCTGGTGCGCGACGACACCGTTCCATGGGTCAAGAGGCTGGCAGCCCTGCTGCGCACTATTGACGAGAACGCCATGAGTGGCGATTACGGCACCGAGTCGGTGCAGGGCCTGATCTCGAACACGTACTTCCCCGACGACGAACACACCACCAAGCGCCTCTGGGTCCCGGTCGACCGGGACGTCCTCATCACCATGGCGGCCAATCTTCCTGCCGTCCAGGACCTTGACGCCGACTCGCGCTCCGAGCTGCTGACCAAGGTCGCTGCCCTTGCTGACGATTCTGCCGGCACGAGCGGTTTGAGGTTGCCCTACCAGCTGGAATGCTGGCGGGCCTGGGTCGACCACGACGAACTCACCACCCCCATCCGCCCTGACGACAACGGGCTCACCATCACCCTCTGACCTCGACCTGTGACGTGACGATTCCGTCAGTCCACGACATGAGCATCGGTGGGTGCCGCCACACCCATTTGGTAGGTTTCTGAGCGAGGTGTGCCGGGAAGTCTGGTCGGCGTGACCGTGTCCCCTATCCCCGCTGAGCCTGTGCCACGGGTGCGCGAAAGGCATTCATGACGGATTCCCACAAGAACAAGCGGCCTCGCATGAGCATCCTCCGGCCGGTGACGGGCCCCAACGCCCTTCACCTGTCCGACATCTTCCGAAACGAGACCACCGGCGGCATGTTGATGCTGGCAGCCACGGTCGCAGCCCTCTTGTGGGCCAATTTCGGTCAGCATTCGTACCACTTCTTCCGCGAGTTGTCCGTTGGCCCGCTCACCCTCGAGGAATGGGCAGCTGATGGTCTGCTGACGATCTTCTTTTTCATCGCGGGTCTCGAGCTCAAGCGAGAGTTCGTCGAGGGGTCACTGTCGCGACCCGCCGACGCCCTGGTTCCCATCGTCGCCGCCGTCTGCGGAATGGTGTTCCCAGCTGGTATCTACGCGTTGTTCAACGTGCTGTCCTCTGACGGACATCCAGCAGGGTGGGCCATCCCGATGGCCACCGACATCGCGTTTGCCCTGGCGGTGCTGGCCATCGTCGGATCTGGTCTGCCACAAGCAGTACGAGCCTTCCTGCTCACACTGGCCATCGCTGACGACCTCGGTTCCATCATCGTCATCGCGGTCTTCTTCTCCCACGGCATCAACATCTGGTGGCTCCTGGGCGCGATTGCCTGTATCGCCTTGTGGGGCTTCATGCAGCACTTCCACGTCGACAACGGTTGGTGGTACGTCCCGATCTTCATCGTCGGTTGGTGGTCGATGCTCCACTCCGGTGTCCACGCCACCATCGCCGGTGTCGCCTTCGGTCTGCTCACCCGCACCGAGGAGGACGTCCTCGACGACCCCATCGACCGCTGGCAGCACAAGGTTGAACCGTGGTCAGCTGGCGCCGTCGTCCCTTTCTTCGCCCTCATGAGCGCCGGGGTGCAGGTCAGCAAGGAAACCTTCCTCGGCTTGTGGACCCACCCCATCTCCCTGGGCATCATCTGCGGCCTCATCGGCGGCAAGGTCATCGGCATCACGTTGGGCTCCTGGCTGACTGCCCGATTCACCTCAGCCGAGTTGGGTCGAGGTGTGGTGTGGCGCGACATCATCGCAGTCGCCATACTCGCCGGCATCGGATTCACGGTCTCGATGCTCATGACCGACCTGTCCTTCCCGAAGGACCACGACTTCGCCGACGAGGCCAAGGCCTCCGTGCTCGTGGCCTCCTTCCTGGCAGCCATCCTCGGGGGTGGTTTGCTCCACCATCGCGGCAAGAGACACAGTCTGTGGCAGGAGAAGCATCCTCACGAGGTTCCGGTGGCTGCCGGTACCTCGAACACCAGCGGCTGACCCGTTCCCTCGACGACAACTCAACCCGAATCCAGCAGATCGATCCGATTCCCGTTAGGCTGAGATCACCACATTCATGACGCGGAGGCATCCCATGGCACACAAGCTCCCGGTTGGCGACACGATCGACAACCTCAAGACGGACGGCCAGAAGTTCGTCCAGGACTCCAAGTCCTTGGTGACGGCGGAGATCAAGCCCGCCGCCAAGCACGCCGGGATTGGTGCCGGCATGTTCGGCGGTGCTGGTTACTTCGGCATCATCGGCGCACTGCTGCTCTGGCTGTGCGGCGCCTTCGCCTTCTCCCTCATGTGGCAGCACATCGGTGACTGGAGCATCCTGCTGTCCCTAGTCGTCGGTTTCGCGACGATGGCCGTCGTCATGTTCATCCTGGCCGGCATCCTCGCCCTGATCGGCAAGGGTCAGATCTCCCGGGTCAAGGCTCCAACCGGCGTCGTCGACGAGGCCAGGTCCACCCTCGAGGCCGTCAAGTCGGCCCTCGCCCGTGGCAAGTACAACGCCACTGCCCGCAACAGCATCGACGCCGTCGAGACATCCTCGTCTGAAGCCGCTCCTCGCCGCGCCAGCGGCGCCACGGCTACCCGCCACTGAACTCAGGTGTGACGCTGGTCCTCCCACGGCAATGTGAGAGGGCCAGCGTCGTTTTGTGTACCTTGATCTCGTGCTCTGACCTCGCGGATCAGGCGATGTCGTCAGGGGGTGGTGCCCTCCGGCAGACGCCGAGCCCCCAGATAGCTCTCCGGAATCTCCACCACTCGTTCACGGTCCCACGGACGCGACCAGCCACCGCGGTCGAGGAGGGTGTCAAGGACGTGCGCGGTGAATCCCCAGATGAAGAGGTCGGGAAGCACGAAAGCGGGCCCGCGATACCCCGACGGGTGACAGGTCGTGGCGCGAGCGGCCGGATTGGCCAGGTCTGCCAGTCTGACGCGTTGCACCAAGGCAACCTCGGCAGGATCGACGACGCCGACATCCCCTTCCCCACACCAGGTCGCCACGACGGTGGTGACGTCGGACTGGCTGGCAGCGACGTGGGCCGCCGGGAGCACTCCCCTGACGGTGACGAGACCTCGGTCCAGCCCGACTTCCTCACGGGCCTCACGCAAGGCCGTGTCGACGATGGTGTCGTCGCCCTCCTCCGCGCATCCGCCCGGGAGGGCCACCTGACCGGCGTGGTGGCGCAGGGACAGTGGGCGCCGTGTCAGGATGATGTCATTGTCGGTCTCACTGACGAGGGCGAGTACTGCTGAGGACCGTCCACCACCGGGACGACGGCCTACCGAGAAACTGGGGTCGTCGCGACCCAGGCTGGCAATGAGGGTACTCAGATGGCTCATGACGTCCTCCCGATGACCATGTCGGCGTCTCCACCGCAACCAGTCATGACCGCGCCGAGAATTGCCGTCCTCCTCATCGTCGCGGCTCCCTGACGAGGGCGGCGGCCTCCTCGGGGTCGGTTGGACCTTCCCCATAGGAGGGGCATCGTTCGGCCACTGGACAGACCCCACATGCTGGTCGTCGCGAATGGCAGCAACGACGACCGTGCCATATGAGGCGGTGGCACAGCATCACCCAGTCGCCCGGGTCGAAGAGATCGGCAAGATCGCTTTCCACCTTCGCCGGAGTCGTCGCGTCAGTCCACCCGAGTCGTCGCGCCACCCTCATGACGTGGGTGTCGGGGGTGATCCCGGGAACTCCGAAGGCATTGCCGAGGACGACATTGGCGGTCTTGCGGCCCACGCCCGGCAGGATCACCAAGGAGTCGAGGTCTTCGGGGACGTCGGCACCGAACTCGTTGACCAGTTGTGCTGCCATTGACACCAGCCGCACCGCGCGGGTCGGCCCAAATCCCAAGGGTGCCACGACCGCCTCGACCTCGCCGACATCAGCGCTCGCGAGGGTCTGCGGATCGGGCCAGCGAGAGAACAGGGTGGGGGTGACGGTGTTGACCCGTCGGTCAGTCGTCTGAGCCGACAGCACGGTGGCGACAAGGAGCTGGTAGGGGCTGTCGTGGTGCAACTCGCAGCACGCATCGGGGTAGGCCTCGACCAACAACTCGGCCACCTCGTCAGCGTGCCTCCTGCACTGATCCCGACGCACTGAGGTGGTAGATGTGGCTGCCATGATTCCAAGCATAGAAGGGGGAAATGGCCCCCAGTGCCATCGCAAAATGTGACACCTGCCACAATACAGGGACATGTATGCGGTGATCCGGCCGCCGATGGTCGGACGATGCAGATGCTCGTGAGGGGAGACGTTCGAATGACAAATGTGGTGGCAGCAGCGGCGACCCAACCGTTCTTCGCAGCTCTCGGCCCCGCCTCTGCCGCCCGACTCATGGCGATGTGCGAGGCCTTGGTCTGTCCGCGAAACACGGTGATCTTCGAGGCCGGCGATCCAGCCGACAACCTCTACCTCGTCGTCGAGGGCAAGGTGAAGCTCACCCGCTCCACCACTGCCGAAGACCTCACCCCTCGAGACTCGCTGCTGTGGCTCATGGGCCCCAGCGACATGTTCGGGGAGCTGTCACTGGTCGACGGTGGCATGCGCTCCACGACGGCCACCGCCCTCACCCGCTGCAGCTTGCTCAAGGCACCCGGCTTGCAGATGCGCGAACTCGTCGAGACCCGCCACGATGTTGCCCTAGCCATGCTGGGTCGGTTGTCGGAACGACTGCGTCGGGCTGACGACAACACCGCCCACTTCGTCTCCGGTGACGTTCCCAGCCGTCTGGCCTACACCTTGCTCGACCTGGCACACCGGTTCGGCAACGAGAACCCGTCGACGGGCCACATCGTCGTCCGTCATGACCTCACCCAGCACGAGCTCGCCCAAGCCGTTGGTTCCTCTCGCGAGACCGTCAACAAGGCTCTCACCGACTTCACCGCGCGCGGCTGGATCGCCGTACGTCCCAAGGTCGTCACGATCATGGAGCCCGAGAAGCTGGCGGCACGCGCACAGTGACAGGCCCAGTTGAATGTCTGCCCCTCCGGGGACGCAGACATTCCCAGAACAGCGAAAACGTCCGGGTCCAAGTACAAAACCTGGCCCCGGATGCTCATTGATCTGTGAGTGATCAGGCCTCGACAGTCAGCTCAACCTCGACGGGCGATCCGAGTGGCAGGGTGGCCACACCGACGGCGCTGCGGGCGTGACGGCCTTGGTCGCCGAAGATCTGTCCGAGCACTTGAGAGGCGCCATTGGCGACCCCGGCCTGGCCGGTGAAGTCCGGGGCGGAGTTGACGAAGACGACAACCCGGACGACACGCTTGATGGCATCAAGTCCACCGGCGACCTCAGAGGCAGCCGCGATCGCGTTGAGGACCGCAGTACGAGCGGCCTCGGTGGCCTGCTCCGCAGAGACGGTGTCGCCCACCTTGCCGACAGCGGTCAGCCCGCCGTTGACGAGAGGCAGCTGGCCAGAGGTCAGGATCTGTGACCCGGTCTGGATGGCCGGCACGTAGTCGGCCACCGGAGCCGCGACCGGCGGGAGGGTGATTCCCAGTTCAGCGCACTTCGTCGTGGCACTCATCGGGACTACTCCTGCTCAGGCAGCGGGCGCTTGAAGTAGCCCACCAGTGATTCCGGGTTGGGGCCTGCAACGATCTGGACGAGTTCCCAGCCGTCGGCTCCGAAGTTGTTGAGGATCTGCTGCGAGGCGTGCACCAGAATTGGTGCCGTGAAGTACTCCCACCGGGTCATGACGTCACCTTGGCGGTTTTCGGTTGAGAGCCCTGATCGGCCAGCAACACGTCACGCCAGCTCGTCACGTCCGGACGCTCGCGCAGCAGGCGTCGCCTCTCGCGCTCGGTCATTCCTCCCCAGACCCCCCACTCAAGTCGGTTGTCCAGGGCTTCGGCAAGGCACTCCGGACGCACGCGGCAGCCAGTACAGATCCGCCGGGCGCGGCGCTGCTCCTTCCCGTCCGGGAAGAGGGCATCTGCCATTCCGCGACAATTCGCCCGGAGTGTCCAATCGTCAGCTTCGTTGCTTCCCACGAACCTCACGGTACGCGGTAAGGATGCCTCTTGACAAGGCACGGCACCTCCGAATCGACCGCACAGCGGGTCAACTCGTGGTGGTGCCCACACTGGAGTCTAAAGTTGTGTCATGGACACCACGCCCACCACTGGATGGGGAATCGCAGGCACCGGACGCATCGCCCGCACGGTTCTCGACGACTTCGCACACGTGCCTGGGGCACGCATTTGCGCAGTCGCGTCGAGGTCGCCCGCGCGTGCCAATGCCTTCGCCGATCTCGTCTCCCAGAAGCTCGGCACACCACGTCCCGACGCTCACGATTCGTATGCCGACATGATCGCCACCCCCGCTGTCGACGTCGTTTATGTGGCAACTCCGCATCCTCAGCACCGCCCGATAGCCCTGGCGGCCATCGAGGCGGGCAAGGCCGTCCTGGTCGAGAAGTCCTTCGCCGCCACTGCCGAGGCCGCGACCGAAATGGCGCAGACTGCTCGGGCCCACAGGGTCTTTGCGATGGAGGGAATCTGGACCCGATTCCTCCCCGTCGTCACGGAGATGATCGATGCCGTCAACAGCGGTGCGATCGGGGAGCCGACGGGTGTTCAGGGGGACTTGTTTGCCCTGCGCGATTACGACCCGGAGGACCGTCTCTTCTCCCCTGCGCTGGGCGGCGGAGTGACCCTTGACCTCGGTGTCTACGTCCTCGATTTCGTTATCCGGCTCTTCGGCGAACCCACCGAGGTCATCGCTCGTGGCAAGCACTTCCCCAACGGCGTCGACTCTGACGCCTCCATGCTGCTGACCTTCCCGAAGAACAAATTCGCCACGCTGGCGATCTCTCTGACCTCTGACGGTCCAGGACGCATGACGATCCAGGGCACTGACGGATGGATCGAGGTGGAGCCGCGGTTCCATCATCCCAGTCGCATCCTCATCCATCGTCGCGGGGTCATCCCGGAGGTCCACAACACCCCTGCCCTGGGACGCGGCTATGCCCACGAGCTCATCGAGGTCTGCGAGTGCCTTCGGGCTGGGCGCACCGAGAGCCGGACGATGCCGCTGGACGACACCCTGGCGGTGGCTCGCACGATGGCAGCCATCCTCGACCAGCTCGGCGTCGAGAATCACGACGACACCGAGCTGCCGTCCTGACGGTCACGCATCGACAACGCGCATCGGGTGGTCACCGTCGAAAGGTGGCCGCCCGATGTCATGGGTCCATCAGGGGTGCGATTAGGCTTTCTCGACCTTCACGGCCAGACCGAGCTCCTCGTCACGGAACCACTGGTCGTCGGCCTCACAGCGGTTGACGGAGGTGGCCAGCACCTCGCCGGAGATCTCGTCGAGGTGCTCCTCGACGGCCCCCGCGAGCTCATCATCAGCCTGCCAGGACAGGCAAATACGGTCGGAGACGTCCAGGCCGGCCTTCTTCCGGCTGTCCTGGATGAACCGGATGACCTCGCGAGCCTGACCGGCGCGGGCCAGCTCCGGGGTGACCTCCAGGTCCAGAGCCACCGTCTCACCCTGCTCGTTGAGGACACTCCAGCCCTCGCGCGGACGCTCGGAGATGATGACGTCGTCATCGGTCACGACCGCTTTCCCGCCCTCGACCTCAGGCACCTCCAACTCGACCGACCCGTTGGAGGCCAGCTCGGAGGCCAGCCATTCCGGATCGGCAGCGGCGATGGCGGCAGCAACCTTCGGCGTGGCCTTGGCGTACTTCTTGCCGAGTGAGCGGAAGTTGCCCTTCGCGGAGTGGTCAACGAGGTCGCCGGCCGCAGTGAAGGAGTCCAGAGCCATGACGTTGAGCTCGGAGCGGATCTCGGCCTGCAGGTCCGCGTTCAGCTTGGCCAGAGCGGCCCCCGAAATGAGGGCGCGCGACAGCGGCTGACGGATCTTGGCCTTGGCCTCAGCACGAGCGCCACGCCCCAGCTCGACGATGCGTCGGGCCAGGTCCATCGACTCGGTGAGGGACTCGTCGATGACGGACTCGTCGGCAACCGGCCAGGTCGACAGGTGCACCGACTTCGGGCCTTCCGGATTCGTCGTCACGAAGAGGTCCTGCCAGACGCGCTCCGTGATGAACGGCACCATTGGGGCCATCAGACGGGTGAGCGTCTCGAGAGTCGCGTGTAGAGTCCACAGGGCAGCCTGGTCGCCATCCCAGAAGCGACGACGGGAACGACGCACGTACCAGTTGGACAGCTCGTCGACGAACTGAGCGATGAGGGTTCCGGTGCGCTGGGTGTCAAAGTTGTTCAATGCCTCGGTAACCTCACGGACGAGGACGTTGGTGGCGCTGACCAACCAACGATCCATCACGTGACGCTGTGCGACAGCAGGGGGGACAACCCCCCCGGACCCCCTCGCGGGGACGGCATCGCGCTGCAGACCTGTGTCGGGGGACCACCTGTTGGCGCGGGCGTACAGGGCCTGGAAGCTGACGGTGTTCCAATAGGTCAGCAGCACCTTGCGGACCGTTTCCTGGATGGTGTCGTCACCGACACGACGAGCGCTCCACGGGGACCCGTCGGCCACCATGAACCAGCGCACCGCGTCGGCACCGTGGGCGTCCATGAGTGGGATGGGCAGCAGGATGTTGCCCAGGTGCTTGCTCATCTTGCGGCCGTCCTCAGCGAGGATGTGACCCAGGCACAGCACGTTGCGGTACGAGGTCTCGTCGAAGACGAGGGTTCCGACCGCCATCATGGTGTAGAACCAGCCGCGGGTCTGGTCGATGGCCTCACAGATGAAGTCGCCCGGATAGTGAGACTCGAACTTCTCCTTCGAACCCGGCACGTGTGGGTAGCCCCACTGGGCGAAGGGCATCGAGCCCGAGTCCAGCCAGGCGTCAGCCACCTCGGGGACGCGGTGGTAGGTGTGACCGTCACGGGTGATGGTCACTTCATCGATGAACGGACGGTGCGGGTCCATTCCGGTGAGGTCGCGTCCGGCGTACTGGGACAGCTCCGCGAGCGACTCCACGCAAATGATGTCGAAAGGATCGTCGTCGTTGCGCCACAGCGGCAGCGGGGTGCCCCAGTAACGCGACCGACTGACGGCCCAGTCGATGTTGTTCTCCAGCCAATCGCCGAAGCGGCCGTGCTTGATGGTCTCGGGGTACCACGTGGTGCCCTCGTTCTGCTCGAGCAGCTGTTCCTTGACGCGAGTGGTGCGGATGTACCACGACGGCTGGGCGTAGTAGATGAGGTGGGTGTCGCACCGCCAACAGTGCGGGTAGGAGTGCCAGTGCATGTCAAGGCGGAAGAGGATTCCGCGTTTGTCGAGGTCTTCGCACAGTGCCTTGTCGGCGGTCTTGAAGAACTGCCCACCAACCATCGGCACGGAGTCCTCGAAGGTGCCGTCGGGACGGATTGGGTTGACCAGAGGCAGGCCGTAGCTGCGGCAGGTCAGCAGGTCATCGGCGCCGAAGGCCGGAGCCTGATGCACCAGACCGGTACCGTCCTCGGTGGTGACGTAGTCGGCGAGGATGATGAAGTTGGCGTCAGCCGGGGTGGGACGACCGTCGGTGGTGACGCGCTCGGTCTTGGGCCACTCCAGGAAGTCGTACGGACGCTCGTAGGTCCAGAACTCCATCTCGCTGCCCATGAAGGACTCACCGGTGAGGCTCCAGCCCTCACCCAGCACCTTCTCGAAGAGCGGCTCGGCGATGACGAGGTCTTCGGAGACCGGGTCATCCCCGGACGTGGTGGCGACGGCGTCGGAACCCTCCGGAACCGGATCCTGGTGGGCGACAACGTAACGCACCTCGGGGTGCACCGCGACGGCGGTGTTCGAGATGAGGGTCCACGGGGTGGTCGTCCACACCAGCAGCTTGGCTCGGCCTGCCAGCGGACCGGAGGTCACCGAGAAGCGCACATAGATGGACGGGTCGCGGTCGTCCTGGTAGCCCTGGGCCAGCTCGTGGTCGGACAGGGTGGTACCGCAACGCGGGCAGTACGGGGCGACGCGGTGGTCTTCGCCGAGCAGACCCTTGTCCCAGATCCGTTTGAGGCCCCACCACACCGACTCGACGTAGGACGGGTTCATCGTCCAGTACGCCTCGTCCATGTTGACCCAGTAACCCATCCGCTCGGTGAGCTCACTGAAGGCGTCAACGTGACAGGTGACGGACTCACGGCACTTGGCGTTGAAGGGCTCAACGCCGTACTTCTCGATGTCGGGCTTGCCGGAGAATCCCAGCTCCTTCTCCACGGCCAGTTCGACGGGCAAACCGTGGCAGTCCCAACCGGCCTTGCGGTCGACACGGAATCCCTGCATGGTCTTGAAACGGGGGAAGACGTCCTTGAAGACTCGGGCCTCGACGTGGTGAGTGCCAGGCTGACCGTTGGCGGTCGGCGGGCCCTCGAAGAAGGTCCACGGCTGGCCGTTCTTGGTGGCTTCCAGGGTCTTCTCGAAAGTGTGTTCCCGGGCCCACAGATCCATGATCTCGTGGTCCATCGCGGGAAGGTCAATCTGCGGCGGCACGCAGTTGTACTGCCGGCAGGTGTCAGGGCGGACTGAGTTCACATCGGTCATCGCGGCGGGTGGGTCCTTCGTCTCGGGTCTCCGAGGGACGAGCACACCGGATTCTCCGGGTACCCGCGGTACCACCCTCCTTGCACGACGTCAACGACGTCGGCCTCTCGGTTCGTCGATCGCTGCTGGTTCTACTGAGGCGGTACATGCACTCGCCCGTTCTTCCGGCGACTCCGGGGTGATCGCCCCATCACTGCCTTGCGGTCGCAAGCATCCTACTCCACGAAAGGACGAGTGCGGCGGACCCAAGGGGCGCCGCCGTGGCAATTGTGTAGCAACGCATCGCCGATGCCACCGCAGGTGTCACCAAGGCCCATCACACACCGAAACACCACACGCAGCAGGTCGCCCACCGACCTGGTGTCTCAAGCACCGCACCAACCCAGGGCGGTGCGCTTCAGAACCCCCTCGCCGCGAGCAACTTCTCGATGACCTGCGCAACCCCGTCCTCAGCATTCGACGGCGCCCGGTGACGAGCTGCTGCGACCGCCACCGGCACCGCATTGGCCATAGCGTAGGAGTCCCCTGCCCAAGCGAGCATCTCGACGTCATTGGCTCCATCGCCAAAAGCCACCGTGTCCCCTCGGTCAATACCTAGGTGATCGCACAGCATCGACAAACCGGAATCCTTGGTAACCCCTCTGGCACTGATCTCCAGCATCGGTTTCCCCGAGGTCGTGACGTGCACCTCATCAGTCATCCCGACGCTCTCGGCGCGGGCAAGGATCTCCTCAATGGGCAGGTCCGGGTGGCGAGCAACCATCTTGAGGCAGTCTCCGTCAAGTACCTCGTCCAAATCCAGGGCAGGCATCTCGGACGGATCACGGGAATGATCGGCGAAGGTCGTCAGCTCGGCATAGCCGCGCTGAGATGCGAAGGTCAGGCCGTCATCCTTGATCGTCAGGAAGCGGATGCCAGGAGCCACAGCAAGGAGGCGATGAGCAAACTCGTTTGCCACGGTGGCTAACATGAGCTGACGAAACAGCACTGTGTGGGCCTGAAGGTCCCAGCAGATGGCGCCGTTAGAGCACAGTGCCCAGCGACCCAGGTCGTCCTGCCATCTCTCAATGCCATAAATCTGCCGGGCCGTGACCGGCACCACCGGCACTCCGGCTCTCTCCGCGGCATCAATGACATCGCGAGTACGAGGGCTGATGGTGCCGTCGGTGGTCAGGAGGGTTCCGTCAAGGTCTGTTGCGATGAGCACACTGCGAGGTTATCGAGATGCCAGTAGCTCCTCGACGACAACGGCGAAACCGTCCTCCTGACAGGAGGGAGCGCGCCTGTCAGCGGCAGCGATAGCCTCCGGCTGGGCACCGCCCATCGCGTAGGAGGTCCCAGCCCACTGCAACATCTCCACGTCATTGGCGCCATCCCCCAAGGCGACAACGTCTGCGCGATCCTCCCCGAGGAGGTGGCAGATACGTTCGAGACCGCTCGCCTTCGTCACACCTGCCGGCCCGGCCTCAGCCACTGTGAACCCGGACCAGGTAGCATGAACTCCGGGTACCTGCAGACGCTGGGATGCCTGGTAGATGTCTTGAGCAGGCACTGTCGGGTGCACGACCATGAGTTTGACAGCCTCGGTGGAACATAGTTCCTCGCGACTGACGCGGACGTGCTCGGCAGGATCATTCTCGGACTCGAAGGCGGGGACGATGTCGTCGTACCCCTTCTCAACGAGAAACACCGACGAGTCCCCCACTTCCGCACAAAACACCGTCCCTGGAAGCTCGGCGGTCACCTGGTCGACGTAGGACTTCACGGTGTGGACCGGCATCGTCGCTGTGAAGAGTGTCTCGCCAGTGGACATGTCTACCCCGACGGCACCGTTACAGACCAAGGAATGCTGGTGAAAGACCGGCCCAATTATCCGCAGCCCGCCAATGGCACGCCCCGTCACCGGAACGACGCGAATACCCGCTGCCTCAGCGGCTTCTACAGCGACCCGGTTTCGAGGGGACACCGTGGCATCGAGGCTGAGGAACGTTCCGTCGAGATCGGTCGCAATGAGCACGCCGCCACCCTACCGAGAAGTCCAGAATCCGTCCTCGTTTGGGTACCGTCGGTGCGGGCGACCACAATGGTGTTGCAGGGCAATCCTGCGCGACGTGAGGAGGGTGTCAGATGGCGGAGAAGCGATCGGGTGCTCGTGGTGGACTCACGTCCCGAAACCATCCGCGCCCCTGGCGCAACGACGATCCCATCCCGCGAACTGCTGACGGGATCGACGCCCGGATCTTCCGCCCGGGCCAGCCTTCTGCGCAGCCCGCTACCCCTCCCGAACCCCCGGTCGAGGAGGACAACGCGACGCGTATGGCCTCATTACGCCACGCGTCGACGTCATGGCCGCTGACCCGCGCTGGTACGGTCACTCCACGAAACAGCAAGGCGAAATCCCACCATTCCAGGCCGCCCAAAGCACACCGGGCACGACACGTGCCGCTGGAGAAATTGTTCCGGGCCAAGACGCCGGTGGAGCCCACCCTGGCCCTCAATCTGGGCAACGCCGAGATGGCGGCCATGCAGGCCCGTCGTGTCGTCGACCTCGTCACCCGGATCGCAGTCATGGCGATCTCGGTGGGAGAATCCGCTTCTGAGGCCGTCGCAATGGCCCTCCGCATCACCGCAACCTACGGGGTGACCGTCCACATCGACATCACCAACACGTCGGTCATCGTCACCCAGCATCGCGGACTCGACGAGGACCCCATCACTGGGCTGCGGGTGGTCCGCTCCCGCAGCAGCGATTACCAGCGCCTCGGCGAGCTACAGCTACTCGTTGACGACATTTGCGACAAGACCGTTGACCTTGAGGAGGCCACTGACCGCCTGGCTGCCATTACGCGCAGCCCACGGCTGTACCGTCAGTGGTTTGTCACGATGAACATCGGTCTCATGGGGGCGGGACTGTCCACCCTGTTTGGCGGTAGTGCGCTGGACGGTGTGCTGAGCTTCTTCTCGACGTGCCTTGTCGACGCGACCGTCCAGGCGATGGCGCGCAAGAGGATCGCAAATTTCTTCGCCCAGGCAGCCGGTGGTGCTATCGCTACCGCATTCGCCCTTGTCGTCATGGTGTACATGGCAGCTGCCGATCACCCGCTGTCACTGTCTCCGTCTCTCATCGTCGCCGCTGGAATCGTCTCGTTGCTGGCAGGCGGTTCCTTCGTCGCGGCCTCCCAGGACGCCCTCGACGGCTACGTCGTCACAAGTTCCGGCCGATTCCTGGAGGGGTTTGTTCAAACCGGAGGCATCATTCTTGGCGTCATTACGGCGATGTGGATCGGGCTGAGACTCGGGGTGCCCGGGTACATCTCACCCTCCCTGGGATTCTCCACCAACCCGATCCTCCAGATGGTCGCTGCCGCAGTCATCGCTGTGACCTTCGGCATTTCCTCCCATGCCGGATACCGTACTCTGGCCATTTGCGCTGCCCTTGGCGCGATCGCCTGGGCAGGCTACCTGCTGGGGATGCACCTGACGACGTCGGTAGCGGCAGCCTCGGGGCTCGGCGCCATGGTTGCTGGCATCATCGCCGCCCTGGGGGCCCGACGTTGGAAGGTGCCGCAACTCGGTCTGGTGACGATCGCCATCGTCCCCCTGATGCCCGGTGTCATGATGTACCGAGCGCTGTACATGATCGTCAACGCCCGCAACGAGACCGGCGTCACCACGGACAACGGCTGGGCCCTCTTTCTGGAGGCCCTACTGGTGGGAGTGGCGCTGGCCGTGGGCGGCAGCTTCGGAGCCCTCATCACTCGCCCGTTCACCTTGCCGAAGGATCTGCGCTCCCGGCTGGCAACCCTGGCTTCCTGGGGTGCCGGCCAGGCCGTTCCGCGCGAACGGCGTCGCCGTCGGTCCCAGCCCCCGGCTGATCCGCGTCATCCGGCTCTCAACAATCCCGACAACGACCCGTCCATGACGGGAACCTGGGCGAGGTAGCGCGCCTGGCCGACGCCGTCCTCAGTCCACCCGGGTCATCCGGGCCTTGGGCACCGGGACACACCACCTGGCCACGAGCCCCAGCAGGACCGGCGGGACGACCACGATGAGTGCCAGCCAGCCGAGTGGCCATGCGACAGGCTGCACCGTGTCGGCACACGCAATCATGATGACGATGGGCACGAATCCCACGATCAACCCGAGCACCTGGCCGATACCTGTCGTGACGAAGGCCTGTGCCGCAACCATGCGTCGCAGCGTCGCGGTGGAGGCTCCCACCGATGCGATGGCAGTACGCGAGGCGTTAGAGTCCGACAAGGTCAGGGCAAGTACCACGGCTCCCACAAAGGTGGCCAGGAGCGCCCCGATGATCGCTGCCCAGCGCACGACGGTTCCCGAGATGTCCGCGTATCCCTCTTCCCAGAAAAAGTCGGAGGTGCTTCCGGTGATGTCCATCAGGGAGCGCTGCAGACGGTCCCCCTCCTCCGAGGTCGGGGGGTGTGGCAGACGAAGCCACGTGTCCGTCGTCTGGGTCTTCATGTCGTCGGGACTGACTCCCAGCACCTTGGCAGCAGTGTTGCGTCCGATGAGGGCTGGCATCTGGAGGCCGAGAGAGTTCTCGGGGGCCCTGATCGCCGTCACCTCGAGGTCATGGGCCCCATTCGGTCCACCGTCCTGGAAGACTGATTCCCGGGATCGTTCTCGCGCATCGGGTTGGAAGAGGATGATGCCCTCGTCAAGGGCCTTCATGACCTCATCATCGGCATCCTGCCCAGTCAGCAACTCGTAGAGGGTGCCATCGTCAATGACCACCGATGGGATGTACAGATTGCTCACATTCATATCGAGACTGTTGCTGCAGTTCTGTCCGTCCTTGTCGCAGGTGACAGGTTCCACCGCACGCTGGTACTTCACGGATGGCCCGAAGACTGCCTCAACCTGCTTGATCTCCTTGCTCATGCGTTTTCCAGAAACATGATGCCCACCGGTGTCGTCCCCAGCCAACACCGCCACGTTGGCGGCATAAGTCGGCTGGTAGTTGTTTCGCTCCTGGATGGCGATGCCGTCCGCCAACGTCACGAAGGCACATGCCAGGACGGTGATGGCCATCGACGCCGCTGCTCCGGCAACCGCCCTTCCCCGATTCCGGTTGAGATCGCGCAGCGCAAAGCGGAGCGACAGTCGCGAGGACGGCCGCCCAGACAGCCTGTCAACAAGCCGCGGCAGAGCCAAGATCGCGGCCAGATACAAGATGACGATGGTGACGACGATCCCGATGTTGAGAGGGATGACGTCGTCGGAGCCCGACACGTGGACGAGATCGTAGACGACGACACCGATCCCAACGAGCACTCCAACGATCGCCACGACGGTCGCTGCGATCGGACGACGTGCTGGAGGGGCAGCTGCCTCAGCATGTTGAACCCCCATGAGGACGTCCTGCCGAGCCACCTCCCGCGCCGGGAACCAACAGGCGACCACCGCTGCCAACAGACCGATGACCAGGCCGATGATTGCGTACTCCCAGTCGACGCTGTAGGTCAGGAGGTATCCGGGATTGGCTCGGCGTCCGATGGCCACGAACGCATTGGCCACTCCGATGCCGAGCACTACTCCGAGCACCGCGCCCATCGAGCCGAGCAACAGTCCTTGGCCGATCATCACACCCATGAGGTCTCGTCGGGCTGCACCGGTGGTTCCCAACAGAGCGAGCATGCGACGCTGCTGGCGAGCCCCGATGGAGAAGGCAGCAGCAGCGATGGTGGCGGTGACGATCGAGGAGAGAACGGCGGCAGCCAGGACCAGGGCGAAGATCTGGCCGGCGACGAGGCCGTCATCGTCAGAGGCACTGTCGGATTTCCGGTCCTCGACGCCCAGGCCCGACGCGTTGAGTTTCGCGATCTGTTCCTTGGCGAGCTGCGGACCTCTGACGTAATAGATGAGATCCCCATTCATGACGAGTGGATCCTCGGGTCCCACCCAGAAAGTCGGTTCGTAGCTGGACCGGTCCCGCGTCAGCCCTGTGATGGTACGTTGACGACCCTCGATGGTGACGTGTGAGCCGATGGACCAGCCATACGTCTTCGCGGCGTCCCCGGAGACCCAGACGCTGTTGCCACGAGGCATCGGGCCACTCGGGAACTCCATGCGATCAGGACGCATGGCGGTCACGTCCATCCCCTTGACGATGACCTCGAAGGTGGCAGATCGCCATGCCACGTCGACAGTCTGGGTCCGCAACGGATACAGCTCGTGGCCCGCGACGTGAAGGTTCTCCATCGCCTGCCTTTGACGAGCGTGCAACTCGGGAGTCGGCGATCCCTGGACGCCACAGTGAGCGGAATCCGGACCGTACTGGGAGCAATGACCATCCCAGTCCTCAATCGGCATGATGAGCATGTCGGCGTCGCCATACTTCGAGACGGCCTGGCCCTCCGTGGTGGTTCCATCGGCCTCGAAGATCGTGCCCAGCCCGGACATGATGGCCACGGGCAGGGCTATCAGCAGCACGATGAGCAGGGAACGCGCCTTGTGCTTGCGGATGTCCCGGACGGCCAACCGGGTGATGAGACGGCGGTGGGATCGTCCACGTGCGACGACCTCTCCGGAGAGTCGGACGGTGGCGCCGCTGTCGGGGGTGTTCTCGGTTCCCATCACCACTCCCCGCGCTTCGGGTTGTGGCTGAGGAGTTCCATGGGGTCGCTGACGACCTGGGACTCATCGACGAGTTGGCCGTCACGCAGGAAGACCACGCGGTCTGCCCAGGCTGCGTGGCGTGCCTCGTGGGTCACCAGGACGACGGCAACCCCCTCGTCGGCAAGCGCCCGGATGAGGGCCATGATGTCGTCACCCGTCGCAGAATCAAGGGCACCGGTGGGCTCGTCGGCGAGGAGTACCCGGCGGTCCCCGACAATGCCGCGCGCGATGGCGACCCGCTGGCGCTGTCCACCCGACATCTCCTCGATGTGACGATCAGCAAGGTCGGGCAGACCGACACGTTCCAGGGCGATCTCAGCCGCATTGCGGGCACGCTTGGCCGATGCCCCGTCGAGTTCAAGGGGCAGGGAGACATTCTCGACCGCGGTGAGGGTGGGGACGAGGTTGTAATCCTGGAAGACGAAGCCGAGCTGACGGCGTCGCACCCGTGCCAGGTCGTCACGGGACATGCCCCCCAGCGGCTCTCCACATACGGAAACCGTGCCGGAGGTGGGCTGATCCAGTCCGCCGGCGAGGCCGAGCAGGGTGGACTTGCCCGAGCCTGATGGCCCCATGACGGCTGCGAAGGTACCGGGATTGATGCCCAGACTGACGTCGATGATGGCGTCGACCCGTTGCTCGCCCTCACCGAAGGAACGACTCACGTGGTCCAGGGACAAGACGGTGCGAGGCGCCGGAAGGGTGATCTCGTCAGCGGCGCGCGGCGGGGTCGACGTCATGCGGTTCAGGCCTCCTGGGTGACCTTGGGCTCTTCGGTCACGGCCTCGACGGGCTCGTCATGGCGGCAGCGGGAGGTCTGGATGGCCTTGGATTCACAGTGGTCAAGCCAGCGGATCTCGGCCTCGGCGACGAAGATCATTCCGTCAACGAGGAGCTGGCCGGCGAGGTCTTCCTCGGCGACACCGCGGCGGGCCTGGCGGTATTCCTGCAACTGGTGCATGGTGGCGCGGCGCTGATCCTGGATGAGGGCAGCGACGTCGACCTCCTTCGAGGTGGCCGCAAGGGCAATCTTGATGGCCAGCTCGTTACGCGGCGGATTTGCCGGGGTGATCGGGGTGGCGAACCACTTGCGCACCTCTTCGCGACCCTCCGGGGTGATGGTGGCAATGACCCGGCCATCGGGGGTCTCGTCGCCCCGGAAGCACAGCCGATCACGCTCGAGGCGGTCCAAGGTTGTGTAAACCTGTCCAATATTGAGGGGCCAGGTGTGATTTGTACGGCGATCAAACTCATTTTTGATCTCATAGCCGTGACGGGGCTTCTCAGCCAGTAAAGCGAGGATGGCGAACCTGATGGACATGTGACCTCCGGGTGACGTGATGCAATCTTGGTCAAGAGTCGCATACGCGGTATCCATTAGTCAAGGAATCGCCGCTCCTGACCACTTGGTGAGACACATCGCGGATCAGGCGCCGACATGGAGACGTCCTTCGAAGGCACGCCCCAAGGTCACCTCATCAGCGTACTCCAGATCGCCGCCGACGGGCAGGCCGGAAGCCAGACGCGACACCGTCACACCCATGGGGCTGATGAGACGAGACAGGTAGGTCGCCGTCGCCTCCCCCTCGAGGTTCGGGTTCATGGCCAGGATGACCTCGGTCACCGTCTCGTCGGCCAGGCGCTGGCACAGCTCACGGATGTGAAGGTCAGCAGGACCCTTGCCATCCAGCGGGGAGATGGCCCCACCCAGGACGTGGTAGAGGCCACGAAACTGACGGGTGCGCTCCACGGCGATGACGTCCTTGGACTCCTCGACGACGCAGATCATTGACCGGTCCCGACGCGGGTCGCGGCAGTACTGGCACACCTCGTCGGAGGAGACGTTGAAGCAGATCTTGCAGAACTTAGCCTTCTCCTTGACCTCGCGCAGGGCGTCGGCCAGTTCGTTGACCTCCTCTGCCGGGGCGTCGAGGATGTGGAAGGCGATCCGCTGTGCACCCTTCGGCCCGATCCCGGGTAGCCGGGAAAGGGCGTCAATGAGTTCCTGCAGCGGACCGTCGTACATCAATTCTCCTGTCTGACGTGTGGGGGTGGATCAGAGCCCGAGGCCCGGCATCTGTGGCATGAGGGACTGCTGCATGGTGTGGGCCTGCTCGGTGGCGTCCTTGACGGCAGCCACGACGAGATCGGCGAGGATCTCGGCATCGGTGCCCTCGAGGGCCTCGGGAGTGATCGTCAGGGCATCGAGATCGCCAGTTCCGGTGACGGTGGCACGGACAAGTCCGCCGCCGGCAGTACCCTCGAAGCTGCTCTCCGCGAGCTGGTTCTGGGCCGCCTCGAGCTGGCCCTGGACGGACTGAGCCTGGGCGAGCAAGGCGCCCATGTCGATTCCGCTGAGGTCGAATCCTCCAGTGGTCATGGTGTCTCCCGTATGTGTGTGGCCCCTGGTCCTCGCTGGTGGGGCGGTGTCGTGACCCACAGTAGCCGTCCGGCGACGACAAGATCGCGAGCCGAAGCTGTTCGACCGCCATTCATCCAGCCGTCTCGCCGTCAGTGTCGATGACGACCCCGCCTAGCTCGCGCATGATGAGGTCAATAGGGCTTTCGGCGGACTCCTCCAACACGGTGTCGTCCCAATCCCCGTCGTCATCAGGCGGTTCTTCCATCTGGACCGGTTGCGACGTCGTCTCCAGGGACCGCACGCTTCCCTTGGCGCGCTCACTCCACCTAAGGGCGCCAGTCACGGGCCCCGATTCGACGACGTCATCGCGAACATCTCCGGACTGGTCCTCGGTCGTGGTGTCGGGGGCAGAGCCGTCCTCCCCTTGCTCGCTGGGATGGGAGCTGGTTCCCGGCGCCTCCCCAGGCGCGTCGTCAGAACTCGGCTGACGGTTGCCCTGTCGGCCCTGGGAATCCCGACCGGGACGGGTAGGGTCCGGCGGGCCATCGCCCCGATTCGGTCCTTGGCGGTGCGGCCCTTGCTCCCAGGGGCCATCATCGGGTGGTTCCTGAGCAACTGGCGGGACCTCCTGCAGATGGGCCTCGCCACGTTGCGGCTCGGGCCGGACGGCTGCCGGAGGCTCCCCGACGACTGCGGTGAAGGTCAAGTCCACACCCAATACCTTCACGACGGCGTCGTGCAAAATCTTCGGGTAATTACCGGAAGCGAAGTTTTCCCGGGCGCCCGTGTTGTTGAATCCCAACGTGGCTTGGTTACCGTGGACCTCGAGCACCTGAGCGTACCTGCTGAGGACCATCCATGCGACGCGCCCGCCATCCTTGACAGCCTCAAGTACCTGCGGCCACTCGCGACGCAGCATCGTGATGTCGATGGCGTTGTCAGCGCCACTTTCAGCCTGCTGGGGCTGAACTGGCGAGGAACCCTGGTGGTCGGCGAGTTGATGATCGGAGGGCTGATGGTCCTGCGCCTGAGGCTGCTGCTGACTAGGTGAGGGGCCAGTCTGCTGCTCTGGCCTCTGTGGCACCTGATTCTGCTGGCCTCGGTAGTGCTGCGGGGACGGCGGCTGATCCGTCGAGTGATTGCTGGGCCGGTAATCCTTACGGCTGGGTCGCGGACGCCCGGACTGACGCCTTCCAACCGCCGGGACGTCGCGGTGTTCCGGCTCGGACCGGCGCTCGGGGGTTGACGGGTTCTCCGCTTGTCGGTGCTGCGGAGAATCGTCCTGCAGCGACGTGTCCCGAGAGGCAGACTGGGCCGTGGTCTCGGCGGCTTCGGCAGTGTCGACGGGGCCAGAGACACCAATTCTCCGCTCCAACCGTTCCAACCGTGCATGGATGCCCCGACCATCGGTGTCGGCTCCCGGCAGCAGGATCCGCGAGCACATCAGCTCCAGGTGGAGCCTCGGGGCCGTGGTGCCTCGCATATGTGTCAGCCCCGTCGCCAGCACCTCAGCCGCGCGGGTGAGCTCGCCTGGGCCGAATCCGGCCACCTGATGGGTAAGTCGGGTGGCTTGCTCTGGTGACACGTCGATGAGTCCGCTCCGGCAGGCGTCGGGCACCGCGGAGATGATGACGAGGTCACGCATCCGCCGCAGCAGGTCCTCGCCGAAACGGCGGGGATCTTGACCCACCTCGATGACCTTGTCGATGGTCGCAAAGACCTGGTGGGCGTCCCCCGCGGCGAAAGCGTCGACGATCTCGTCGAGGAGAGCATCTGGGGTGTAGCCGAGTAGCGCCGCGGCTTGCTCGTAGCTGACATGGCCATCAGCGGCACCGCCGAGAAGCTGGTCAAGCACGGAAAGGCTGTCTCTCACGGACCCGCCGCCGGCGCGCACCACCAGCGGCAGGACGGCGTGGTCGACGTCGATGTCCTCCTTGCTGCACAGCCCAGCCAGATAATCGACGAGAACCTTCGGAGGCACCAGGCGGAACGGGTAATGGTGAGTCCGGGAGCGAATTGTCCCGATGACTTTTTCTGGTTCTGTCGTCGCAAAGATGAACTTAACGTGCGGCGGGGGCTCCTCAACGAGTTTCAGCAAGGCATTGAAGCCCTGCGGGGTGACCATGTGGGCCTCGTCGATGATGTAGATCTTGTAGCGCGAATGCACTGGGGCGAAAAAGGCGCGCTCCCTCAGGTCCCGAGCGTCATCCACGCCACCGTGAGAGGCCGCGTCAATCTCGATGACGTCAATGGATCCGGGGCCGCCGCAGGCCAGGTCGCGACAGGACTGACACTTTCCGCAAGGAGTCGGCGTCGGACCTTGTTCACAGTTCAGCGCTCGTGCAAGGATGCGAGCGGTGGTTGTCTTGCCACAGCCACGCGGTCCTGAGAACAGGTAGGCGTGATTGACACGATTGTTGGCGATGGCACGTTTGAGGGGCTCAATGACGTGGTCCTCACCGATGACCTCGTCGAAGACCTCGGGACGGTAACGCCGGTAGAGGGCCAGGGGAGGCTCTGGCAGATCGTCATCAACGATGGTCTCGGGGTCTTCCACCATGAGTTCCCGGACTCGCTCGTTGACGTCTACGCCATCCTCCTCATCCTCGTCGGTCTCGAGACCATCGGGTTCCTCAGGGGTCTCGGGACCGTCCAGCAACCCAGGGTCACGCGGGTCAGAGGGCAGGTCGTCGTCAGGGGTGGCTTCGTCAGGGGGCATGACGGGACGCGGCGACTCCTCGTCGCCGAAAAGATCGGGACCGTCTTGTTCGAAGGCCTCAGGCTCGACGGCCTCATCCTCCATGCCCGGCTCAGGCACCGTCTCATCCACAGGGGAAACCCTAGTTGACGACCACGACACAGCCTCATCGGTCCTGCGGGGAGGGCGCGAAACAGCCTCAGACAGCGACTCAACCAAAGAAGACCAGCACGAAACTCACCACTGCCACAACCGCAAAGGTGGTCCATGCGATCTGGACCGCAGAACGCACCGGGTGGCCGAGGCGCTTGGCTTTACGAGCGCATGACGTTGTCACCAGCGGGGGGATGAAGAAAGCTACGACGTCTATGCCGACGACTGTCCATGTGAGCCACATTGGCACCCCACTGTCGTGGAGTTGGGGGTAACCGAGATTGGCCGGAAGCATCGTCTGGGCCATCATTCCCAGGATGCCGGCGACGGCAAAGAGCAGCAGCGAGCACCAGGTGATGCCTGCCCATATCGAACCGGCACGATCGGTGGTGATGATGCGTCGCTGATCGTCCATGGCGACCCTCCTCCCGAGCCTTGATCGAAACCGTATGAGGCACGGCTGCCGCGGACATGAAAAGGGCTCCCCGCGCACCCGGTAGAGCCAACCTACCCTTGCTACCTCTCGGTCCTGGGGGAGTTCAGTCAGGTGCCGCCGCACGGGGAACCGAGTCCCACTCTAACCGACGCCCTATCCAGGGAACAACCCGTGGTAATGCTGCGCGCATCATCATCGGCTGCAACAACGCGTGGCTCGCCATAGCATTGCTGACACGTTTTCCACAGCAAGGGAGGCATGATGACGAGGATCGACGTGTGGCTATGGTCGGTGCGCGCTTACAAGTCCCGATCGTTGGCCACCGACGCCGTCAAAGGCGGCCATATTCGCCTCAATGGGGATCCAGTCAAGCCCTCCCACGACGTAAAACCCGGCGATACCGTCACCATTCACACCCCGGGATGGGACCGGGTTCTCAAGGTTGTCAACCCGATCGCCAAGCGGGTCGGCGCCAAACTCGCGGTCGAGGCCTACGAGGACCTGTCGGCTCCCCGACCCGCCTATCTGTCGGCTCCCCTTGCTCGCCGCGACCGTGGGGCTGGACGACCGACCAAGAAGGACCGTCGCGAGATTGATCGGCTCCGTGGTCGGGACTCCCATTACTAAGAGTCCATCGTCGGTCCCGGAGCACAACCCGCAGGCAAATTGGCGCCGCGCGCCGAACCCATGTATCTTACTCGGCGGAGGATTCGCCTAGAGGCCTATGGCGCTCGCTTGGAAAGCGGGTTGGGTTCACGCCCTCACGAGTTCGAATCTCGTATCCTCCGCGGTTAGCCCGCCCCTCGGTTCGCCAGGGGCGGGCTCGTTTTGTTTCGGGTTGGTGCGATGGGCGTGCGCACGGCCTGCTCGTCTTGGCTGGTGGTAATCTTTCGCCATCAGCTAAAGGACTTTTCGGATCAGCAAGGATCATGACGTGGTCGATTTCAGTATTTTCGGCGACTATCAGAATCCGGTGGAATTCAACTTCTCAACCGCCGAGGGGTTCTCGTCCCAGCTACGGTGGACTTCACAGCGGATAAATATCTTCCACGCGCGTACACCTCGTGTCGAATCCATTGCTGCAAGAGAATTCCGAGGTTTCTTCGCGACTGTCTTCGCGCAGAACATGCAGGTGTGCTCGGCGGATGCCGAGGCGTTGTCGGAGGCATTGACTGCCGCCGCTGACATAGTGGACTATCTTACCGAGCAGGCTCGACTCGAGAACGAGCGACGACAAAAGGTCCGCGACTTCGCGGCGCAGCATGACGATTTTGGCGATCATGTGCGGGATTTCTTCACAGGTGTGGATGTCCCGCCCAATCTCACGCCCGCCGAGCCTCCGCCGCCCCAGTTGCTCCGCCTGCCTTTGACACGCCAGCGTCAGCAAGATCGGTCGATCCGAGGCTCATCGGGTGGAGTATCTGCGGCGGACCCCAAGGATCTCACCAGTGCCGCACAGGTGTTGGGGGAAGCCGCAGCACAGGTACCCTCGGGATCAGTCCTGGCGGGCTGGTTCGACGACTTCACCTCCCAGTGCAAGTACGGCACCGTGGAGGTCGGGGATCTGTTCGTGCAGCTGGATCGGTGGCGGGGCCTCAATGACGGAGACGTCGAGTGGTTGCACGCGGTAGCCAAGGCGTTTCAAGCTGCTGGCTCTGGTGTTATTACTTTGCCTAACTCTGCCCTGCGAGCCGCCTTGAGAGCTGCTGGAACCCCTTTGTGGCGTACCGATCTCGACATCACATCCCCGGGGCTGTCGGGTATTGATCCGCGCACTGGGTACCTTGAGGATCCCATTAACTCGGCAACCGGGAATTTCATCGAGCCCGAGACCGATCTGGCCTTCGCGGCAGCGTCATCCCCCCTCGCCCTCAGCAGGATGTACAACTCTATCCAGGCTGTTCGGGGACAGGGTGGGGTTTTCGGCCCGGGGTGGGCCAGCATCCTTGACCAGTGCCTGCTCGTCAAGCCGGGGTGCGTCGAGTGGGTGCGTGAGGATGGCAGGCATATCGTCTTCGCGGTGGAGGCTGCACCGACAGCAGTCCTACCGACGACCAATCAGCTACCCAATCCGGCAGAGGAAGACGAAAAGCCTGTCGAACAGTGGCGAGCTCAGGGTGAGAATCTGTGGCTCAGTCGGGTCTCTGCTTCCCAACTTCCGGAGTTCCTTCGCGATCCGGCCACATCACAATGGGTGTGGGTGATCTCGGACAACCGGGGAGGTCGATGGGTTTTCACTGAAGGTGGCGCATGGGTGTGCAGCGGATCTTCGCAAAGAGACGTCGTGCATACCGTGCGGGAAGGCGATCGCGTGACCGCGATGGAAACGTCGTGGGGCTACAGGATCTCGGTGTCGTATGACGGCACCAAAGTGATGTCGGCTGTTTCCAGTGATGGCCGTCGCTGCCGGTACTCCTACGACGACCAAGAGCGACTCGTACAGGTGGTCAGGCCCGACGGTTCACGGCGTTACGAGTGGGATGACACGCTCATCACGACCGTGGTGGATGCATGTGGCAACGCGGAGTGCATCAACAGCTACGACGACCGGGGCCGGATCACGTCCCAACAAGCCGCTAACGGTCGTACTATCCGTTTCAGGTATCTGCCTGGGGGCGTCACCGCCGCCAGCGATGCGGATGGCACCAATGCCAATACCTGGATATGTGATGCTCACGGTCGCACCACGGGTGTGGTCGACGCCCATGGTGGCCAGGTTTCGATGGCCTACGATTCCTTCGGCAATATGGTGCGTTGTGTCGATCGGGCTGGAAACGTCACCTCACACCGCTATGACCAGCGGGGGCGACTGACGCACACGGACCTTCCTACTGGGGGCATGATCGACTGTTCGTGGGATGATCTGGACCGGCTTGTGAGCACAACCCTGGCCAATGGTGCCCAGACCACCTTCGAGTATGACGGCACCGAGCGTGATCCAGTGCGCGTCACGGATCCGTGCGGTGGCGTGACCGCTGCGGAGTGGAAGGATGGATTGCTTCTGCGCGCCACGAATCCTGTCGGGGTGAGCCTGAGGTTTTCCTATGACCATCATGCAGAATTGGTGCGCGTCGAGGATGCCCATGGGGAGGCTTCCCGCCTCATCCGTGACGAGGCGGGACGGATCGTCGAAACGATCTCGCCGGGTGGTGCCACGACGCGGTTCAGCTACGACGATGCTGGCCGCCTGGCTGCCGTGGTCACACCGGATGGCGCGACATGGGAGCATCGTTATGATGTGGCCGGTCATCTGATCGAGTTGGTTGCCCCCGATAGTGGGGTCACAAAGTGGGAGTATCACCCAGACGGTCAGATCTCCAGGGTCATTGATCCTCTCGGGCGCGTCATTGAACACTCCTACGACCACTTGGGGAACCTGGCGGGCATGCAGCTCCCCGACGGCAGCGCTTGGAGCTTCATCCATGACGCGCTATCGCGGTTGACGCAGGTGGTGGCACCGGACGAGGCCAGGTGGACGTATGCCTATGACGTTGATGGCAATCTTTCCGGCGTCACTGATCCAGCCGGTTTCGCCAGGGTCTTTATTGACGGTCTCACTGCCAGCACCGCCTCGGATAGTCACGGGCACCAACTCCACCGCGTCGATGCCGATCCCTACGGTCTTACTACTGCCGTCACCGATGTCACTGGCGCCCAGCAGATCGTCGCTCGTGATTTGTGTGGCCGACCGGTTGAGTTTCAGGACGAGTCTGGCGCGGTGACCCATGTGGAGCGCGATCTAGCGGGCCGCATTGTGGCCCTCGTCAGCCCCACCGGGCTGCGCACGAGTTACAGCTATGACGCGTGTGGGAGGATGGTTGATGTCACCGATCCCGCAGGCCGCGTGACGCGCTATTCCTACACCTCAGATTTCCAGGTGGCGACAGTAACTGATCCAACTGGCGAGACCGCGCGCTACGAGTATGACGCCATGGGACGTGTTGTGCTCAGTCATGTTCCTGGCGCTGGAGTGAGCCAGTACCGATATGACCCATGCGGCAGACTCGTGTTCAGTTGCGATCTAGTGTATGGACAGCGTCATTTCAGTTACGACCTTGCTGGCCAACTGGTGGCAGCGACTAACTCGGCTGGTGGCGTCTCGCAGTACGGCTACGACCGGTGTGGCCGACTCGTCACCCGCACCGATCCGGGTGGTGGCCTCACCACGTATCGGTATGACGAGTGTGGGCAGATAATCGCCGCCACCGACCCACTGGGGCGAATTACCGAATATACCTGGGACAAGTCCGGAGCCCTGGCCGCCATCACCCGCCCGGATGGCACGGTTGTCAGCCGTCGTCTCGGCCCTAAGGGCGTCGAGGAATACATTGATGACCAGCTGGTCAGTCGTATCCTCATCACGCCGACCACCCGCACGGTCACTATTGATGACTACACCGATCCTGCTTTCCCGTCGCGCCACCTGTTGGGGTACGACCCTCGTGGGCTGCTGTTGACCCACAGCGTCGTCCCCGTGCCGGGAGACGAATCGATTGTGGACGAGGGGCCACTCACCTCGTCCGAACAGTGGTGGTACGACGCCGAGGGGCGTCGGGTACGTCATCTCACGTTGACTGGTGATTCTATCGATTACGCATACACCAACACCGGTGTATTGGGGGTCGATTCGCCACTCTCGATTGGGTGAGGTGAGCTTGGAATGGGACGCGGTCGGTCGTCTCGCGAAGCTAGGCACTCCTCTGGATCAACAGCAGTGGGGGTATACTGGTGGTTTCGTCACTAGCCACACCTCCTCCCGCGGGTCCACGACCATCAGTCGCGACGAGATGGGCCGAGTACTCCGGGTGAGCGCACCATACGGGGATTTCCGGTACGGGTATGACGATTCCGGCTCGCTCACGTCCGCCGACGGCCTTGATGGATCGAGCCGCCGATGGGTTTATGACACGGCGGGACGGCTCGTCACCACGACGTGTCAGGACGCCGGCACCAGTCAAACCTGTCACTACAACTACGACCTCGCCGGCGAACTCGTCAGCACGGTGACGCAATTGGGGCCTGGTGACAGCACAGTAGAGACGCACTACCGATACGACCCATGCGGCCGACGAATCGAGGCTGCATCCTCGGCTGGGATGCGCGAGGAGTTCAGGTGGGATTCACGGGGCTGGCTGGCGGGAGTGATGACTTTCCGAGCAGGTCGCTCACAGGAATTTGCCACACATGTCGACGCTTTCGGATGCCTGACCGACGTGTCCGGTCCTGCCGGACGAACCCCGATTGCGTGGGATCTTGCGACCGGTGAACCTCAGCTAGTCCAGGTTGGCGGCATACCAGCACTGCCACTTCCCGACGGCAGTGTTCTGACACCAGTGAGCGCAGACAGCGATCAGGATGAGCCGTGGCGTCGCCCAGCCACCGATCCCCTCGACCCGTATACGTTGATCCAAGAACACCTGACGGCGGACATCAGTATGACGGGAGGTCATCTTGGTGTAGCTGGTTTGGCATGGATGGGAGCGCGCGTTTATGACTCCACCACGGCGAGTTTCCTGACCATTGACCCGCTTGCGGCGCCACCAGGATCCTTGTGGGAGGCCGCCAGCTACGGTTACGCCGCCACCAATCCCCTTGCGCTAGCCGATCCATTAGGCCTCAGACCCGTCACTGATGCCCAGATGCGCCAATTCGCTGGCACTATTGACACCCGAAACCTGTGGGACCGCCACATCCGCAACGTGTTCTCGTGGGAGACTCTCGGGGGTGTTAGTCTGGCTGCCCTCGGAGGAGTCCTGATGTGTTTTGGGGCTGAGGTGCCCGGGGCGATGCTGATCGGCGCCGGAGGCGACATGGTTTTCCAGCAAGTCGTACGCGGCCACGTCGACTATGGGGAGGTTGCCTTGTCCGGAGCGTTGGCACCTACGGGAGGCTCGGGACTCAGCGAAATCGCAGGTCTCGGAACTCGAACTCTCCTCACCCGCGGGATAGAAGCCGGCACGACCCAAGGCTACGTGATGGGCAACTACCACTGGGTAACATCACCCGGGCCCCACAACGCCGAAACCTACCTAGAGCAAGTAGGCGGAGAAACACTCAGCGGCGCCGCCTTCGGAGGCATCACCGCCAAGATGGGAGGAAAAGCATACGACGCCCTCCCAGACTCAATACCCACCGGACATTTTGGACCCCATAACACGATACTCCGCGTTGGTAAACAGCCCGAGACGTTCATTCGAAAATACCAAAGAAACGGCAAACTGGACTTCGGACAGGCAACCTCATTCCGTGGAGCCACATTCAAAAGCAAAATCGCCATAAAACCCATCACAACCTACCGTAGCTGGAGTAATCCAAACTACGAGGTCGGCGGCTACGTATCCCGGACACGACCAGCGGGACCCCTCCAAACCCAACTCGACCTAGCACTGGCCCCACAATGGGGCAACAAGGCTAACCACATCTCCGAATACGAGATACCACAATTCGCGCCATTCTACGAAGGTGCAGCCGGAGTGCAACCCGTCAAAGCCATCGAAGACTCAGACACCTTAGGCCAATTACCCGGAGGCGGAAACCAAATACTCATCATCGACAAGCAGGTACTAGACCGATGGAAATCCAAGAAGTAGAACGTCCCTTTCGAGAAATCGATATATCCCAAGTAGGACCCATTATTATAAACAGCTTGACACAGATAAATCTGGACACCGGATGCATAGGAAAGCCAGGAGACCTGTTTTTCTCTCCAATCAAGTATGACTATATTCCAAACACTCGACTTACGATAACGATGTCGGAGCCATTTATTCTAGATATAAAAAAGCCGCAATACGCAATACAAGCCGTTTGGTTCGTGCGGGTCTACGCCGCTGGTCCTATATCCCACTACGCCATGCATGAAGGACACAAGAGAAGCGAAATAACAGGAATCCACTACGTGGACATAGGGGATTATACAAAGCGGAGCCTCTTTAATGGCTGGTCGTGGGCGTTCAGTCATGAGCCTATAGAGCCTAGTTGGTGGCACCACCTCATTCCTGATAAATGGCTTTATTAGCATATAGTCGACACACTCAATGAAACAGTGCTGCTCTCTCACTGGATTGGTAACGCCGAAAGTGAAATGGTTTTCCAGCAGATTACACACGGCCACGTCGACTACGGAGAGGCTGTCTTATCGGGAGTCCTGGAACCCATCGCAGGCCCCATATCCGGCAAAATCGCAGGTCCCGGAACTCAAACTCTCCTCTCCCGCGGGATAGAAGCCGGCAACCCAAGGCTACGTGATGGGCAACTACCACTGGATAACATCACCCGGGCCCCACAACGCCGAAACCTACCTAGAGCAAGTAGGCGGAGAAACACTCAGCGGTGCCGCCTTCGGAGGCACCACCGCCACGATAGGAGGAAAAACATACGACACACTCCCAGACTCAATACCCACCGGACACTTCGGACCCCATAACACAACCCTTGGAGTTAGGAAAGAGCCAACAACCTTCCTCGCACGATACCACAGAAATGGCCAGTTAAACCTGAACGAGGCAACATCATTCCGTGGAGCCACATTCAAAAGCAAGATCGCCATAAAACCCATCACAACCTACCGTAGCTGGAGTAATCCAAACTACGAGGTCGGCGGCTACGTATCCCGGACACGACCAGCGGGACCCCTCCAAACCCAACTCGACCTAGCACTGGCCCCACAATGGGGCAACAAGGCTAACCACATCTCCGAATACGAGATACCACAATTCGCGCCATTCTACGAAGGTGCAGCCGGAGTGCAACCCGTCAAAGCCATCGAAGACTCAGACACCTTAGGCCAATTACCCGGAGGCGGAAACCAAATACTCATCACCGACAAGCAGGTGAAAAATCAATGGGAAACGAAGAAATAGAAGCACCGTACAGAATCATTAGCCTTTCAGAAATCGGACCGCTCGTTATAGGAAAATTGTCCGAAATTTACGTCGATTCTGAATGCATCGGAAGGCCAGGAGATCTGTCATTTAGGCCATCCAAATACGACTACATTCCGAATACACACCTGGAAATTCAGATGGTCGAGCCATTCCTCTTAAATATCCAAAAACCGATTTACGCAATACAGTCAGTAAAATTTGTGCGCATATACAAGCACTGAGACCATATCCTACACCCGCATAAATCATGTGGATGACACAAGCAGGATAACTGGATCAAACTATGTTGACATATTCGACTGCACGAATCGCACTATCCTCAATGATTGGTCGTGGGCCTTCAGCCACGAACCCGTCGTACCCAAGTGGTGGCACCACATCGTCCCCAAAACATGGCTACGTTAACAGTAAACCAAACATCAAACAGCGAAAGGAAGCTTCGCAAGCCGCGAGAAAAGCAAGATCCACCAAAAAATCGCAACAGGGCACGTCAACTACGCAGAGAATACCCTGCTAGATCCGCTATCACTGGTGGACGAACCCGAACCCTACTCACCTGCGGCATAGAAGCTGACACGACTCAACGATTCACCACAGGGAATTACCACAGACCACGCTGGGGCGAGCAACGCCCCGGTGCGCATCTATCTTGGATTGGGTTTCTCGTTAAACCCTGAAGTGTTCGTCGAATTTGCACTCCACGGGTCTCCGATGTAACGACCATCCTGCATATAAGGTTGGTTACCCCCGGAGCTCATCGATTCCCCATACTGGTGACCGTCCTGGCCCGGAGCCTGCCATTCTTGGGGCTGCGGTTGCCCATATCCCGGGTACTGAGTGGTCGCGGGAGCTCCGCCAGACTTCGCTCGCATCCTCTTCGCACGTCTCTTGTTACCAAAGTAGGAGGCAATACCCACGATGAGGCCAATGAGGCCCCCTCTGATGCCATGTCTCCCGTAGCCCCTCCAAAAAGACGAACCCGCCGCCGCACCGGCAGGTCGCTCGCTCACTGCCTTCAACCCCGATGTAGAGTCCTTGAAATCAGTCCACGTGACAGTATTGCCGTCAACACTGCTTGAACCCGAGTGGCTAATCACCTTACCAGGGAACGTTACCGAGACTTTAAAGTCACCTATCGTGCTTTTATCAAGCTCAACACCGTCGAAAAATTTCTTACCAATGGACAGTGACACCTTGTCCGCATCAAAAGTCAATCCCAATCCAACGCCCCGCGCGTCATCTGCAGTGGTGGTCACCGTGTATTTGCAGCCAATGTATTCCTCGTCCTCGACGAACTCAATTTTTGCGCCGCGTTGCTTGTCTGAGGCAGACACATCGAGCATCTTGTCGCAATCGGAGAAATCTGAGGGCTTCTTCCCTGCCTTCTCTACGTCTACTCTAGAGATACCGTAGACGAACGTGGAGCGGACGTGATCCTCGTCTCCAATCTCCATGCCATAGTTGAATTTCGCGGCACCCATGACGACAGGAGCAAGCAGAACCACCAAACAGCACCTCACCGGGCGCGGCAGATTGAACATAGCCCATATTATATCATGAACGGGAGACCTGTGCCTTCAGGTTTGAGCGTGGCGCTCACGGCTCAATCTGGCGAGCAGCGGGCATCAGTGATGGCAGTCTCATGACGTGCGAAGTAGCGATGACTCAGTTCCTCGACTGCACGGGGATATACCAACCGGCAGTCAAGGAGAATTCCTCGATATAGCACAATTCAAGATACCGCACAGAGCCTCGCACGGACTTGCGTCACATTTTGGCCGCAATCCCCCCAGCCGCTACGGAATCAGGTTCGGCCAGCTTCCCACAATCGCCACGGCTTCTCAGATCAATACCAACAACGATGCCCGTGGGAACCCTTCCCAAAAACCACAAACTTCATGTTTCGGCCGGCCTCGTTACGATCCACCAGCAACAATGGTGATCGGGCTCTCCTGCACCTGATAATTCCCGATCTCTGCACCGATGCTGCACGAAGCCGGATGCAGAGCACTCACGTCGTGGCCGTCCGGAGTGATGGACACTGCGCCCGAACAACGATCCGTGAGCCGAACGTTCTCCAACTTGCCTCCTGTGATGTCGGTGAGGATGCTCGTCGGATTTGAGTTGAAAGGCGTGGTGTAGATCGGCGTCATCTTATTTTCACCCGCCGGCCACGTTCCTAGAATCGTCACTGGTATCGCCGATCCTTCTTTGACTCGCGAAGGTATTTTGATCCTCATGGTCTGCAGCCGTTGCAAAGAGTACGAGGTCGAGGTGTCAGCGTCATCATTTAACGCCTTGTCGGTAGCTTGCTGCTGATCTTGGAGCCACGTCTGCAGGTTTTCCTGATTACTGATCGCGGCTTCCTTTGCCGAAAATTTCGCTGTGACCGTCACCGGCTCTTCCTGTGAAAGAGCCTCCAGCGTGATTGTCCACCCACATTTGGCGTCGATGGAAGTCAGGGCCGGGCTGTGTGACGCAACCTTGACAGTGTCGTCCCATGTTGCATCGGGGCATGAATGGGCTGAGCTGACCACCTCGAGCACATCTCCCCTCACGGGCTTCTTGATCGTGCGATAGGTGAGAGTGTACTTCACAGTCCCCTTGCTGACTGTCGCTGCTCGCGAAACATTCAGCCCAGACGGGTACGTTTGCATCGGCAACGAGGCGCTCAGTCCGTCAACCACTTTCGTCCCCTGCTTGTCGGCGTTTCCCGAGCCGCTGCCAGCCATCATCCATACGATGACCACTGCCGCGATGACGAGAATTACTGCGGCATAGATGATGATTCGGTGTATGCGGCTCGACCACCACGACTTCTCGGTCGCTTCTTCTACCGGCAGGTCATCAAGCGTCTCCCCATCTATCCCCGGACCGGCCTTGAGCACAGTGGCCGAGGCAGAAATACCAAGGGTGCGCAGATGCTCCAGATCGATGGGGGCTTGTCCATCGTCGAGCTTGGCGAGCGACTTCTCGTCACTCCCTGGAGTCGTCAGTGACGTCGCTTGCCGAAGCATGGTCATGGTATGGGGAGCCAATGTCCCCTCGGGCACAGCTAGCGGCGGCTGCCCCTCAACGTCGACAATGATGTCATCCACCAGGTTGACGACGTCATTGTCTGACAGGCGATCGACCGGATTCTTGGCGAGCATCCCTCTGACAAGGCCCCACACCTGGCCGTCTAGCCCCGGAATCACCGCCGGGGTGGAGTGCACATGGCGCTCAGCAACGGAGTACGGATTGTCATCGCCCGTGCCGAATGGCAACTGACCTGACACCATCTGGTAAAGCGTCACGCCCAAGGCATACACATCGGCACTCGGGCTCACCACATTGTCACTGATGAGTTCAGGCGCCAGGTAGTGCGCTGTTCCGACCAGGTGCGTAGCCGTCGATGACTCGCCAAGGATCTTCGCGATTCCGAAATCTGCAACCTTCACCCCAGGGTTCTGGATGCCGTCGGGATTGGTGAGAATGATGTTGTCCGGCTTGATGTCACGATGGACGACCCCACGCCCATGGGCGTAAGACAAGGCCTCAACCACCTGACGGGTCACCGCCAATGCAGCGCCGGGTGCCATTGATCCGGTCGTCACTAATCTGCCCCTGATGTGTGGGATGGCCCCTTGGCGGCCCAGTTCCGCGGTCAGGTGTGGCCTGAGACCCGGAGCGCTTTGGAGAAGGCGAAGGCTGAACTGGAGCAGCTGCGGGCAAACCTGCAGAAAATCGCAACGGACATTTTCACTGCTGGCGGCGGCCAGTAAGGATACTTTCACCCGGTGGCGAGATGATACGTCATCTCGCCACCATTCTCCGTACTATTGTCTCGTTTCTGTGCACAGTGATGCCACGCTATGCAACCGTCACATGGCGTCACGGTAAACTTTTCAAACTTTTGAGTGACGATTGTTACATCCGCGCCGTCCAGGGTTTGAGGCGCGGGATTATTTCCCAAACGTAGTGCGTCGGTAGTGTGAGGTTTCCGTGTCTGATACGAGTGATCTGGGTGACTACCAGAATCCTGTCACCTTCGACTTTGGGGTAGCGGCCGAATTCGCGACCAAGCTCCGCGCCGCTGCAGGCAAGGTGACCGTCTTCGACAGTGAACGTGGCCACGCCGAGTCTGTGGCGTCAACCGAATTCCGCGGGTTCTTCTCGCACCTGTTTCGACGGAACATGCAGGTGTGCTCGACGGACGCAGCCGAGTTCACACAGGCATTCAACCAGACCGCCATGGAGGTGGAGTACCTGGCTGAAGAGGCTCGCAAGGAGAACGCGCGACGGCAGCAAGTGCGTGACTACGTGACCGCCCACGCCGATGAGAACTGGTTCAAGCATGGACTGCATGCACTCGAAGACGCGGCTGCCGAAGCCGGACGCAAAGTAGAGCACCTCATGTTTGGGACTGGTGGTACTGCGCCTTTGCCGAAGCCAAATCCACCCGCTCCTCGGTGGGTGAACCCGCCTCAGACAGGCCAGCGCCACACCGATCAGGGGCTGCGTGGACCCTCGGGGGGTGTCTCGAGTGCGGTTCCGACGCACTTGACCAGTGGGGCCCGCCTCATTCATGGAGCAAATCGGGGGTTGCTGCCCGCGTCAGCCCTAGAAACTCTGTATGAACAGTTTTGCGCCAGTTGCCAGTATGGATCGTTGACGGTGGATGGCCTGTTCAGCCAGTACCAGCAATGGATAAGCCTCAACGATGCCGATGTCGCGTGGCTGGAGACCGTGGGGCGAGCGTTCGCCGCTGCTGGAGGCTCGGGAGCCGTGAAGCTAACCGATGTGGCTTTGGAGGCCGGTTTGAAGGCGGCCGGGGTAAGTGTGACTCGAGCGGATGTTCAGGTCTCCTCGCCAACCCTGGGTGGAATCGACCCTGCCACCGGGTACATCGAAGACCCAGTGAACTCGACGACCGGCAATTTCGTCCTCCCTGAGACAGATCTGGCGTATGGGGGACTGAGCCAGCGACTCGTGATGTCCCGGATGTACAACTCGACGCTGGCAGCCACCTACGATGGCTCTGCCCAGTGCGGGGTGCTGGGGCCTGGCTGGTCGACAATCCTGGATCAGCGCCTGCTCGTCGACGATGACCAGGCACGCTGGGTGCGTGATGATGGTCGCGAGATTGTGTTTTCTCTGACTCCTGGTAGCGCTGGCGAGGTCGCCGGAGCCAATGTCTGCCACGGCGACGAGAATGGGCCGTGGCGGGCAGTTCAGGACAATGTGTGGCTGTGGCGCAGCGACGCCGCCGATGTGGCTGTGGCTCAACCTGCAGGCGTGAGTGGGCCGGTGTGGATTGTCGGTAACAACGCCGGCGAGAAATGGGTCTTCACCGCTGCTGGCGCCTGGGTAGGTTCGGGCTCCGACACCAGTGATGGTGTTTGGGTTGAACGCCATGAGGGTGTGGCTGCCGCTTTGCATTCCGAGTGGGACCGATCAATAGATTTGCTCTACGAGCAGGGACGTCTGGTCAAGGCTGTGGCCAATGATGGTCGCAGCGTGGACTATGTCTATGACAACCATGGTCGATTGGTAGAGGCGACTCGCCCTGACGGGGTCTGCAGTTACCGATGGGATGGCTGGCTGCTGACCCAGGTCATCGATACATCTGGGGCGGCTCAATGCGTCAACACGTTTGATGACCTCGGGCGGATTCGCACCCAGCTGGATGCGACTGGACATCTGACACGGTTCACATACCTACCGGGTGGGGTGACGGTTGCCGATGACGGGCAGGGTCATCATTGCAATACCTGGATCAGTGATGGGCGGGGCCGTACCGTCGGAATCATTGATGCCGACGGGCAGCGCACCTCCATGCTGTATGACCGATACGGCAATCTTGTGGGGGCGACGGATCGGGCAGGCAAAGTGATCCGTCACGCCTACGATGAACGGGGCCATCGCACCCACACCACACTGCCCACAGGCGGGGTCATCGATTACACTTGGGATGAAGCTGATCGGCTGACCTCCGTCTCAAGCGGCGGTCAGTTGCGGGTGCGCCTCGGCTACGAGGGTAGCCACCCCACACCGGTACGTCTCGCTGATGCCCACGGCACCGTAATGACGATGACGTGGCGCCATGGTCTATTGAGAAGAGTCGTCGATGCTACGGGCACCAGCCTCGGTATCGACTATGACAAGTATGGCCAGGTCACGGCCATAACGAACGGGGTCGGCGCCACCTGGCACATCAGCCATGACCTGGCCGGATACGTCACCCAGATACTTACCCCACTGGGATATCGCACTCAGACAGCCCACGACCAGGCTGGACACCTGACCGAGCGTATCGCCCCCGATGGGGCATGCTGGTCTTACAGCTACGATGACGCCGGGCACCTCGAGACGGCCACAGCCCCCGATGGTGGGCGCACCTGCTACACGTGGGGTCCTGATGGCCAGATCACCACAATCACCGACCCCACCGGCGCCACGACCACCCTGTCGTATGACGAGGTCGGAGACCTGACAGGGATCGGACTGCCGGATGGGGCAGGGTGGGCATTCCTGCGCGACGCGATGGCGCGGTTGTGTGGGGTAACAGATCCTGCCGGGGGCACGTGGCGCGCTTCCTACACCGTCACCGGTGAGCTTGCCTCGCTGACCGACCCGACGGGGGCAAGTTTGCACGCCGCCACCACCGACCACCACACCCAGGTCACCAACGCGGCCGGTCGGGTGATCGCCTCCACTCAAGTCGACGACTACGGGCGTGTCGTCTCAGCCACTGATGTGTTCGGCGCCACCAGCCGCATCGACTACAACACTGCAGGCCTGCCTGCCGTGCTCACTGACTCTCTCGGTGCGGACATCCGGTTCGGCTACGACCGGGCCGGGCACCTAACAGCTGTCACGAGTCCCACCGGGTTGGAAGAGCAGTACTCTTATGACGAGGCTGGGCGTCTGGCGAGCACCACTGATCCGACCGGCGCGCTCACCTGCTACCGCTACGACGCAGATTCTCGCCTCGTTGAGGTGGTCGATCCAACCGGGGTGGCTACCACTTACACTTGGGATCCTGTCGGCCGTCTCGCCGAGACCCGAGTCGGCGGCCGCGTCACCTTCAGCGCCGACTATGACACCTGTGGACGGCCAATACGTACGTGGGATCCGGTTGCCGGAAAACGATCGTTCCGTTACGACCAGGCCGGACGGCTCATCAGCGCTGTTGATGCTGCTGGCCAGGTTCACCGCTACACCTGGGACAAGCGTGGTCGCCTCGTGACAGCAACCACCGGCACTGACGCTATCTCTACCTACCGGTACAACCAGCTCGACCAGATCATCGAATCCACCGATCCCGCTGGCGGAATCCATCGCTACACCTGGGACTCGGCCGGTCGCCTTGCCTCTCATACCGACCCTGCAGCCCCGCTTCATCACCTGATTGGCGTCGATGTACGCGGGCTGATCTGCGACCACACCACCACCGATGCCGAGGGCCAGGTCATCAGCCACCACCACTGGGACTGGGACCGTGAAGGTCGTCTGGTCCGGGCCGACGACACCCACACCAGCGTCTCGTATGCTTACCACGATGATGGACTGCCAGCCCGTATCACTCATTCCACACTGGGTACCGCGACGTTGACATGGGATGATGCAGGGCGCCTGACCGACATCACCACACCCGGCCACCACGACCACTGGGACCACGACAGCGGCCTGCTGTGCAGATACACCCATGATGGGCGCACGACCCGCATCACACGCGACGACCAGGGACGCGTAACCGGGCTGGATACGCCCGACGGCGTGTGGTCCTACAGCTACAACCAGGCGGGGTCACTGATGACAGCAATCGGGCCTCGCACCCATCACGCCTGGGCCCATGACGTCTACGGCCGGCTCACGAGCCACACCACTTCTGAAGGCGCTGCCCGGTGCGAAACGGTATTCAGCTGGGACGCTCACGGCCGTCTCATCGACACCCGCACCTGTGCACATGGCGACACCGCTACCACGCACTACGGCTACGACACGGCAGGATGACGCACCAGCGCCACAGGCGATAGCGGTGATCGACGATATTCCTGGGACACGAGGGGCTGGCTGTCCGGTGTCACCACCGACACCACCACCGTCTCAACCCACGTCGACGCACTCGGACATCCCAGCCGGGTCGCTACCCAGGACCAGCACGTGCATGTTGACTGGGACCTCGTCACCGGAGCTCCCACCTCCATTGATGGCCACCCCGTCTTGGCCCTGCCAGCAGGCCGCACCCTCGGCACCACACCCGTCGATGAGGTCGACCACTGGCGAGCCACCACACCCGTCAAGCCCCAAGACCCATACCAACCGGTCAGCGCCGCAATCGAGGGAGTCCCCGACACCATCAGACTCGCCGGGAACACTCTGGTCGTTGATGGCCATCCCTGGTGGGGAGCACGCCTCTACGACCCCGCCACCACCACCTTCCTGACCCCCGACCCAGAAACTCCGCCCGCCGGAGCGCTATGGGCCAACAATCCCTACGACTACGCCAACAACAACCCTCTTACCCTCACCGACCCTCTTGGCACCCACCCCGTCACAGATGACCAACTCGCAGGCCTCACCCACCCCGTGAGACACTGGTGGGCCACCCACAAACACCGCATCTTGTCCAAGCACTTCATCGGCGGAGCAATCCTCATCGGCATCGGTATCGGGTTGACGGCCACCGGCATCGGGGCTGGTACTGGATTCGCCCTCCTCGCAGCAGCATCCAGCGGCGCCTTGATCGGCGGAGGATCAACCATGGCCATCGAACAATATTCCACCGGCGACGTAAACTGGGCCGACGTGCGTAAACAAGCCGCTATTGGAGCTATCGCTGGTGCGGCGACCGCTGGTGCTGGAAATTTCGTCAATTCCCAAATGCTTAAACTGTCCGAAACAGCCAAAAGCGCGGTAACTCAATTCGGTAACATTGAGAAAATCAGCGATGCTGGTAATAGTCTTTGGGCTCAGCTCAATGGGGCATCAAAGATTCAGCGCGCGTTCAGCATGGCCGTCAATAAAGGTTGGGGTAAAGCCGTCTCGGAAAACATTTCCAATGAATTCATTGAAGATCTTGTGGCGCAACCACTAGGATCCGGCGTAGAATATATTTCTGATTCTGTCATCAACCACAAGAAGTTCACCGTGACCGGCCTCATGACAGCTAACACGGCAAGCGCTTTTTCGGCTCTTCTGCCGGGTTCTACACGGCTGGCTGTACGTCTCAGTGTTCCCACGCGAAGCACAGTGTCTACCGCCGCCCATCCTCAGCTTCACCGGTTCGCCCGGCATTTGGGGGAGGCGTCCCGCGAGGCAGCCTGGTCGGCAGCGGGCAACGTCACCAGAGACTGTCTGTCAAGCCTGATGGACCATGAAGACATTACCCCCAGTACCATTATTCAGAATGGCGCCGAAACAACTGGGGAGTCCATCAACGCCGGATTCTCCGGTGCACATGCCGAGAACTGGACCGTCCCCCACCTACACCACACAGGCCGATGAATATGAACGTCGAACCCCGCTACCTCGCAGCAGACATGGACAACCCACCCCTCCAATACGAGGAAAAAGGCATCTACGGCATCGCCCGCATGGAACGCCGCATGAGCCACAACCCACACCACCCCCGAGTCTTCTCCCTCGCCTACCTCATGCTCCCCGTATTCCTACCCCTGACAGCCGGCCTCACATGGTCATTCATTTCGATGCTGATCGACAACAGCGACGGCATCCGAGACAGCTTCTCCGGATGGGCCGTCGCAATCGGAGCCCTCACCGCAGCATACATACCCATATCCCAAGGACTCTGGCTCCACCCCGGAGTCGACCACGACAAAGTCTGGACCCGATTCGGACCCTTCCACCGCGAAATCCGATTCACCGACATCACCCGACTCGACATCGGCATAGAACACTACAAAATCTGGGCCGGAAAAACCAAAATTAACATCGGATACGACCGATTCGACTACGCCCTATTCCACATACGCCTCCTCGAAGAACTCCACCACCGCAAACTCCGACTCCCCGACGCCGACATCACCGACCCTGACTGGGAAGACCACGCCCAACAAAGACGCAACTTCCTCGCCGCCGACGTATGGCTCGACCACCGCGACTTCTACGACACCCACCCCCAACACCTCGCACAACTCAACACCCTCATCGGCCCACCCGACCACTACGATGACTAACAGATCTGTCACGCAGGAGGCGCCTTGCCTCGTACAAAAGGATGACCATGACCGCCGAACCCCTCACATTCTCCCAACCATGGGCCTCGCAGCCCTGGGGTCAGCCTGACACTTCCATGCCTGATGACACGTCGGCCCAGGATCCGGCCAGCCCCCAGCACCTGCGTCCCCCACGAAAATGGCTGAAGTGGGGACTCATCATCGCCGTCATCACCACGCCCTTCATGTGGCGCGTCATTGCCAAACCCATCAGTCACCCTATTCTCACAACCTGCTGTCAGTTAGCCGTCACGCTTCCCGGCTACATCATGATCTTCTACCGCCTGCTGTATCGGACCCACATCGATGACGACACCATCGCCGTTCACATCGGCATCTTCCGTCGCAAAGTCGACGCCCATCGCATCACGAAGCTGGCCATCACACCCAACTGCTACGTCATCACCGACGAATCGGGGCACCGGGTGCGTGTGAACCATCGAGCTCACGACGTCGACCGGGCAGTCCTCCACCTTCTGGTCACTCTCCACACCCGACCCATCGACCTTCCCGAAGGCTCCCCCGACCATCCCGATTGGCCCACCTGGGCCCAACACTGGCGCAACATCTTCGCGACCGCCATCTACGACAACCACACCAGCTACTACGCCACGCACCCTGACGCCTTGGCCCAGCTCAACACCCTCGTCCGACCACCGGCGCAAGGCTGGGCACACTGAGCTGAGGCAACCGGGGCCGCAGTGGCGATTCATTCGTCTCGCGCGCTGGCCTCGGTTGATGTCCGTGCCTTCTCAGTCGTCGTTTTTGTCGGCTGGCTGCCACCGCTCGACGCAGCTGTACCGTCACCTCCACAACGACCGCGCCGTGAACTACCGTAAGGGGCAGGGTCATGAGGAGGCGTCCATGAAACCGTCACGAGTCCGCTGGGATCAATTACCCGGCTCAGTTCACCACAGAGTCGCTGAAATCCTCGGGTCCCCAGTTTCCGTCGATACCCTCCAAACCCACGGCACCACCCCTGGGGTGGCATCGCGCGTCGTCACCGCTGACGGTTCCCACGCGTTCGTCAAGGTTGGTCACTGCGCCATCAATGAGGACATTCCCGGCCTCAACCGTCGCGAGGCCACCCTGCTGTCCCTGCTCCCCGACACTGCACCATCCCCGCGCCTACTCGGCCGCATCGACGTTGACGGCTGGGTAGGCCTGGTCACCTCAGACATCGAGGGCCCCCACCCCCAGCTTCCCTGGTCCGACGAGGACATCGACACCGCCTTGGCGAGCCTGTCCCGCTTGGCCGAGGTGACGGCTGGTTTCCTCCAGCCGTGGGAGTCGTTCTCGGCACGCCTGCACAACACACCATCTGTGTGGGAAGAATTCATGACCGACGCTCCAGCTGACCTCGACCCTTGGCTCATTGAGCGCCTGCCCGACCTCGCCGGGCGGGTCGAGCGACTCACCCGTCACACCAACGGCGACACCGTCATCCACGGTGCCGTCCGATCCGACAACGTGCTGCTACGCACTGACGGAGCAGTCCTCGTCGATTGGTCCCACGCTCTGATCGGCCCTGCGTGGGTCGATGCCGCTGGGCTCATCGTCGACATCATTCACACTGATCCCATCGACGCCCCGCGGTGGAATCGCGCCGATGCCCTCGTCAAACACGTCGCAGCCGAGTTCTCCCCGTCCACTCATGGCGAACCAGCCGTCGAACCCATCGTCGACCTTCTCGTCGCCGTCTTAGGGATCTCAGAGCGCGAATGCCGCAAGCCTGACCCCGCTGGAATGCCGCAACTTCGCGAATTCCAGCGCGAGCGGGCGAGCAGGCTGCGCGCCTGGTTGTGGGCCTCCGAACATCTCGCGTGATCGCCGAACAACCGCTCAGTTCAGAACACGGAAGGGCGCCGACCCGTGGGAGAGTCCCTTAAGGTGGGAACGTGACGACTTCCACTCCCCCGTCCGCCGCACCCGCCTCAACATACCGTCTGCAGTTCAACGAGGACTTCACCTTCGCTGACGCCATCGCTCAGCTTGACTACCTGGCAGCCTTGGGTGTCAGCCATCTGTTCTGCTCCCCCATTCTGCAGGCCGCGCCCGGATCCACCCACGGTTACGACGTCGTGGATCATTCCCGGATCTCACAGGAATGCGGTGGTGAGGAGGATTTCCATCGTCTCTGCGCCAAGGCCCATGATGTCGGACTCGGCATCATCGTTGACGTCGTCCCCAACCACATGGCGGTGCCGACGCCGCTGTGGCACAACTACGCGCTGTGGAGTGTACTGCGCGATGGCCCCTCCTCCCCGTACGCCACATGGTTCGACGTCGACGTCTCTGCATCCCTGTCGATTCTCATGGCGATCCTCGGCGACCGCATCGGCACGGAACTGACTGCCGGCACCATCCACGTCGAGACCCGGGACATCCCCGACTCCGACGGCACAACCCACGCCGAGCCCGTCGTCGTCTATTACGATCACGTCTTTCCGGTGCGTCCAGGTACCGAGTCGCTGCCGCTGGCTGAGCTGCTCGATCACCAGTGGTATCGGCTGGCATGTTGGAAGGTCGCAACTGAAGAACTCAACTATCGCCGCTTCTTCAATGTCGACACCCTGGCAGCCATCCGCGTCGAGGATGACGACGTTTTTGCCATCTCCCATGCCAAACTACTGCAACTCTACCGTGCCGGACTCATCGACGGGTTCCGCATCGATCACCCGGACGGCCTGGCCAATCCGCGCACATACCTGGCAGATCTGCAACGAGCCACCGACGGCGCGTGGGTCGTCATCGAGAAAATCCTGGACCCCTCCGAGACCCTCTCGGCCGAGCTTCCGTGCGCAGGCACCACGGGTTATGACTCCTTGCTGCGCGTTGACGGGCTGTTCATCGACTCGGCTGGATTGGCGCCTCTGGGCACCCTCTACGAACGTGTCTGCGCTGACGACGATTCGAAGGCATCCTTCCCTGCCGCGCTGGACACAGCCAAACGTGAGGTTTTAGACGACATGCTCGTCACCGAACTCAACCGGCTGGCAAATGTCGCTGTGGACATTTGCGCTTCCGACATCATGCTGCGTGACCACACCCGCCGCCAGCTGACAAGGGCCATCACCGAGCTCCTCGTCGCGATGGATCGGTACCGCGCCTACCTCGAGCCCGGTCGCGTTCCGGGGCCCGGCGAGGTCAAGGTCATCGAAACCGCAGCAAGCCTCGCCCGTCTAGAGCTACCAGAAGAGGAGCACGACACCCTCGAGCTGGTCGTGGACATGGTGTGTGGACGCCTCGGTCCCTCCACCGATCCGGTGGTGCAGGCCAGCCGCGACGAGTTCATGGTGCGCTTCGCCCAAACCTGTGGGCCGGTCATGGCGAAGGCGAAGGAGGACACCACGTTCTATCGCCATACCCGATTCACAGCGGTCAATGAAGTCGGCTGTGACCCTGAGGTGGCCGGGATTTCCGTTGATGACTTCCATGACTTCGCAAGCCATCTTGGCGAGAGCTTTCCGACAACCATGACGACCCTGTCAACCCATGACACGAAGAGGTCGACCGACGTCCGCGCCCGCCTGGCCAGCCTGACGGAATTCCCGCATGACTGGGATCACACCGTCGCCGCCTTGGAGGCGGCCACCACTGATCAACGTTCTGAGCTACTCGACGGTGCAGCGATCAACCTGCTGTGGCAGACATTGGCCGGAACCTGGCGCTTACCCGGGACGGCTGCGGGAGCCACGCCCATCACCGAGGACAGGCTCGTCGCCTACCTGACGAAGGCGGTTCGAGAGGCCAAATCTCACACCACCTGGACTGACCCGGACGAGGACTACGAGTCTGCGCTGATGGATCTGGCACGGTTCTGCCTGACCGACGATTCCGTCGCGCAGGCCCTTGATGGTTTCACCGAGACGACCAGCCTCGCGGTACGAGCTGCGATCCTCGGGCGAGCCCTGGTGCAGGTGACCATGCCCGGCGTACCCGACACCTACCAGGGCTGTGAGGTCGTCGACTTGTCGCTGGTGGATCCAGACAATCGCCGCCCGGTCGACCACCGTCGTTCCCACCGGCTCCTGCAAACCGTGGAGAACGGCCTCGATGCAGTAGCGCCAGAAGATCGTCTGGACGCGGAAAAGCTGCTTGTCGTCCACAGAGCTCTACAGGTGCGACGCCGACATCGCGACGCCTTCCGTGGCGATCACGCAAGCTACCGACCCGTTGCGACGACCACTGGTCACGCAGTGGCCTTCGCCCGCGGAATCGACGACGAACCTCCCACGGCCATCACCGTGGCCACCCGACTCGCCGGGGCGTTGGAGGGACGCAGTGGCTGGGCCGACCACCAGATCGTGCTGCCGGAAGGCACCTTCACTGACGTCATCACCGGAAAGACGCGGCGGGGAGGCACAGTCAAGCTTGCTGATCTCCTTGACCACATGCCCGTCGCCCTGCTGGCGAGGGAGAAACGATGATGACCAACCAGGTGACGGTCTGGGCCCCCACCCCCACGAACGTCCAGACGCTCCTTGACGGTGAACTCCTTGACATGACCAGGGACGGCGCATGGTGGACGCTTCCGCAGCCCGTCGTTGATGGCCAGCACTACCAGTTTGTCCTCGATGGCGGGGATCCGCTGCCTGATCCGCGCAGCCGCTATCAGCCTCAGGGCGTCCACGGGCCATCACAGGTGTACACGCCCCACAAGCCAGCCCCCTGGCAGGGTATTGACCTGAAAGGCCGGGTGCTCTACGAGATGCACATCGGCACCTTCACCGAACAGGGCACCTTCACCGCTGCCATCGACCACCTCGACGACCTCGTTGGGCTGGGCGTGGAGGCTGTTGAGGTGATGCCCGTCGCCCAGATTCCTGGTACCCGCGGCTGGGGTTATGACGGGGTCGGCCTCTACGCCACCCAGAACACGTACGGTGGTCCGGCGGCGTTCCAACAGTTCATTGACGCCGCCCACTCCAAGGGGCTTGGGGTCATTCTCGACGTCGTCTACAACCATCCGGGGCCAGAGGGGAACTACTTGGCACAGTTTGGCCCCTACTTCAACCATCACCACCCGACTCCTTGGGGTGACGCGGTGAATTTCGATGGCGACGACAACCTGCCCGTACGTCAATTCGTCATCGACAATGCCCACCAGTGGCTCGTCGAATATGGCATTGACGGGCTGCGGCTGGATGCCGTCCACACCCTCGTTGACACCTCCGACACCCACATCCTCGCCGAGTTGTCGACCCGAGTCGCTGAGTGGTCGCACGACGTGGCCCGTCCGCTAGCCCTCATCGCTGAATCGGACCTCAACCAGGCCGACATGGTCACTCCCGTCGGTGTCACCGCCGGGGCCCGCGGCATGACGATGCAGTGGGACGACGACATCCACCACTGTCTGCATGCCTTCTTCACACGGGAGACTGACGGCTATTACTCCGACTTCGGAAGCGCCGAGACGCTGGCCAAGGCCTTCACCAAAGTCTTCGTCCACGACGGCGACTGGTCGTCCTTCCGGGAGCAGAATTGGGGAGCCCCGGTTGACGTCAACAGCACTCACTACGACGCTTCGTCCTTCGTGAGCTTCATCCAGGATCACGATCAGATCGGCAACCGCGCCATCGGAGACCGTCTGGGCCACAACGGAGCCGACCCGAATCTTCAAGCGGCAGCCGCCGCACTGTACCTGCTGGGGCCTTTCACTCCCATGATCTTCATGGGCGAGGAATGGGCGGCCTCAACCCCATTCCCATTCTTCAGCGACCTGGGCCCTGATCTTGGCCCCTTGATCACTGCTGGACGCCGTCAAGAATTCCAGAAGATGGCGTGGCAGGGGGCCATCCCAGACCCTCAAGCCACGATGACCTTCCGGTCAGCGCGACTGAAGTGGGATGAGCGTCACGACCCAGAACACGCACGGATGCTCGACTGGTACCGCACTCTGCTAGGGATCCGCGCATCACTTCCACCCCACGTCGCTCATAGCCTGACGGCCACGACGATGACCGTGATCTCCCCCGATGCCGTCGTCATGAGGCGTCCCGGTGTCATCGTCGTGGCGAATCGAAGCGATGCTCCTGTCACGGTCGCGGGTCTGGTTGACGATCCAGCCCACACTGTGGCGATGGGAAACCACGACGTCAAGGACAGCTCGCTCACCCTGCGTGGCCCAGGGTGCGTCGTCCAGACTGATCTGGGGATCCATGCCCAGTGGGCAGTGTGAGCTCACCCTATGACGCCGAGACGCAGAACCACATCCCAGCTCAGCGGGCGAAGCCATCATCGCCATGCGCGAGCTTTACCTGTACTGAGCGAATCTCTTCAGCCGCAATGACAGGACAAAGACAGAAAGACGAGGGCATCCCTCGTCTTTCTGGCACCAATTCTCATATCCGGGGCCATCCCCGATCAATGATGTCGGCCCGATGCCTCTCACACCTCGCAGCCGCAGGGATCCTTCGACCAGCGGATGGTACTAAGAGCAATCTGCTGGTAATTGTGGACGGTATCCTCAAGAGTGTCCTCATTTAGGTACAGGATGGAGAAACGATTGATCGGGCCCTTGATCTTAATGAGCACAGTCCCCTTGGTGTCGCGGTCCATATTCCACTCATGCGATTTGTCAAGCAGCTTGTGCTCGAAAGGAGACTCAACCTTGACACGATTACTTCCATCGCCAGTGACGCGCAGGAAGTCTGGCTCAAGAGGCGACGCCGTGATCGGCGCACCATCAGTGGTAACGGTCACAGAATCCCGATAGTGATCTTTCTTGCCTGAGCCCTGTGAATCGATGTCATGAAGCAAGAATTGCACACAACTGGCTGGGCCAGAGAAGTCAACATGCAGCAAACTACCAGCAGTGCCGTCACCATTCTGAGCGATGGCAATCAGTTCGGAGACCCAAGGGTAATCACTCTTAACCTTGGCAAGCCCCCGCGGGTCAATGATGTCGCCATCCAAATTGGATGCATAGAGACCGCCGGTGGTGATTTTCGCACCCGGGCGTGCTTCCCTTCGTGCCACCAGCTCGGGGGTAACGAAGCTCTTCTCCCAATGCGCCCCCGTGTACACGCAGTCCTGGCTGGCAGCTACCGAGGGCAGCGCAGTCGAGGCAGTTACCGCAGGTACAGCCCACGCCGCACCCTTGACCACATTACGTCGACTCAGGTTGTTGTTCATTTCTCTCCCATGGATGCGAGATAACGCTGTCGAGAATCAAATTGGGGTCAGACGCAACGCGCCACATACCGCGTAAATCCTCACATGGTCATTCCATGACTGTCAAGTCACGTGCCCAGTGACAGCTGCTGGCCGCTAGCTTACTGCACACGAAACTGGTAGCCGAACTCTCCATCGGACCCCTCATGAGGGAACACCCCGTTGACACTATCACCCCTCAGACCAGCTACACACAGACCTGAAGCCTGGTCCTGATGCGCGCGGCGCACGGCCTCAGCCTTCAAGCAGAGTTGTGGAAAATCGACATATGATGATGATCAGCAGCCAGGTGATACTCTGCGCCTGAGAGGAATTGTGCTGCCAGCAGCACATGACACCCCGAACGGTGTGCCCATCACGAATCCCGTCCACAGCATCAGAGAGGAGATTCTTGGCTGATGTCATCACCGAGCCTCCTCCCTCCCAAACACGCAGTCGCTCCGCATCCAGCCGGTAGTCCCCGTCCACGACAGCGACACCACAGCCGAGACAATCTTGGTCAGTACCGGGTACGCATCGTCATCGCTGACTTCATCGTCATCGCCTTGGCATCGTTCATCGCGGTGCGAGCACGAACAGCAATGACCGTATTCCCAAAGAACACCGACGTTCAGGACAATGTCATTCCGTGGTCCGGAGGAATCATTGTCGCATGGTTGGTCGTCATGGGAATCGCCGGCGCGTACCGGACGAAATACTTGGACGCGGGCGCGGCGCAGTACCGCGCCGTTTTCGAGGCTTCTGCCATCACAGCTGCCCTGCTCGGGGTCTCAGCATACCTGTTCATGTATCCACTGCCCCGTGGCTTCTACTTCCTACTGTTCCTCTTCAGCATTCCCGCCCTACTCCTCGAACGGTTCTTCATGAGGCGCTGGTTGCACCACGAAAGACGCCGCGGCCGGTTCCGTAGCAGCGTCATCATCGCCGGCGACTGCACCCATATTGACGATCTGACCAAAGTACTCCAGCGTGAGAAATGGCTGGGATACGATATCGTTGGCGTGTTAACTCGCGGGCAAGAAAAGTGCCACAATGTCAACGTGCCAGTCCTAGGAGAACCTGAGGATGTCGTATCCGCCTGCCAATATACTCACGCCGCGGCCGTGATTTTCACAGAAGGATCTTTCTCGCGAGCCTATCAGTTCAATCGGTTGGCCCGCACTCTCGAGAACCACGACACCGAACTTATTATTATTCCCGCCCTCTCCGACATCTCCACACAGCGCATGCATATCCGCCCAGTAGCGGGCCTACCCCTGGTGCACATCGAGAAGCCCCAGGCCGAACGTGCCAGTGGCTGGCTCAAGAGGACCTTCGACATCATCGGATCGCTGCTCTTACTCATTCTCACCTCCCCAATCATCCTTCTCGCTGCTATCGCCATCAAACATGAGGATGGCGGTCCTGTGTTCTACAAGCAACGTCGAGTCGGACGCAAAGGCCGAGTCTTCGAGTGCTACAAACTGCGCTCGATGGTTGTCAACGCCGACGAGATCAAGGCCAAGCTGTTGGCCGACAAAAACGAGTCCGACGGTGTTCTGTTCAAGATGAAGGACGACCCTCGAATCACCAAGTGCGGAAAATTCCACCGACGCTACTCCATTGACGAGATTCCCCAGTTCTACAACGTGCTGCGTGGCGACATGTCGCTGGTGGGGCCGCGCCCCGCCCTCGAAGATGAGGTCGCCGCCTACGAATCCCACGTCCGCAGGCGCCTAGACGTCCGTCCCGGCGTCACCGGACTGTGGCAGGTGTCCGGCCGCTCCGACTTGTCCTGGGAGGACACCGTTAGACTGGACCTCTACTACGTCGACAACTGGTCAATCCTGCAGGATGTCAGTATTCTCGCGAAGACGTTCGGCGCAGTATTCACCTCCTCAGGGGCGTATTGATGGTCGCACGAATCCAGCAAGTTGCCCGGGCCCTGACGTGTCTTTACGTTGTCACTGTCGGCGTCGGAGTGCTTGTCCCGATGGGTACCCACATCGGGACCCTCAAGTGGCGCATCGGGAACAGACTGACCAGCGGCGTCGTTCCGATCAGCAACCGTCCACTCAGCGGAGAACAGGTCGCGGCAATCGGGGATCACGCCCTCAACGCGTTCATGCTCCTTCCCCTCACCTTTCTGGCAACTCTCGGGTGGCCACAGGTACATTGGTGGATATGGGGTATCGCTGCCACGATTATCGGGGCTGGCTCTGAATCAATTCAGTATGCCTTTTCCCAACTAGGTCGGCGCCCTCTGGTGTCGAACGCCGTCGAGAACGCCGCAGGCGGCTGGTTAGGGGCAGGCCTCGCCGCAGGTCTACAGCGGCGGCTCAGCCACCGACTGCACTCACCGTCTCATCCACCCCATCGCGAATCATCCGAGAGGTATACACACCAGTGAACATTGTCATCACGGGAGGGGCCGGGTTTATCGGCCAGTATGTGGCTCGTCGCCTGCACGGTCATGATCTCATCGCGCTCGATATTCTCGAGCCACAGACGCACACCGACGTTGACGCTGACCGGGAGCGTTTCCCCGGGCAGGTCGTTGAGGAAGACGTTTGCGAGCCCGAGACATGGAGCCGCCTGAGCCGTCCAGATCTCATCATCCACCTCGCGGCGGAAACCGGCACCGCACAGTCAATGTATCAGGTCGACCGGTACCGTCGAGTCAACGTCGACGGCACCCGGCTGGCCGCCGAATCGGCGCTCCGGTGGGGTTGTCCCATCATCATGACGAGTTCGCGGGCTGTTTATGGTGGTGGCCGTTGGCGTCTTCCTGACGGCACCGTCGAGTGTGGCACCCCCTCAAGCCCTGACGCGACCCCGGAGGACTCCTGTGAAACCGACTTGCACCGCCCCCTGAGTGTTTACGGCGAGACGAAGTCTGAGGCTGAGGCCATTTTGTCCGAGGTTGCCGATCGCATCCCTGTGACGATCTACCGGCCACAAAACGTCATTGGCCCTGGCCAAGCTCTACACAACCCGTATACTGGCGTGTTAGCTGCATGGCTGGCGATGCTGAAAGAAGACCGCCCCATTACGGTCTACGGTGAGGGCAACCAGACCCGCGACTTCATCCACGTTGACGATCTAGCTCGAATGATCGCCTGGTCGGTCGCCAATCCGCCACAATTGGGGTCCCCGCGGATTCTCAATGCGGGTTCCGGTGTACGCACGACCCTCACCGAGCTGGCGCAGTACTGCATTGATGGCGCTCCCGTTCATCGCGATTCTGGGATCAGTCACGTTGACGTGGTACGGGCCGGCGACATCGATCACGCCTGTGCAGACATGTCGTTGTCCCAGAGCCTGGGGGTTCCCCAGCCGACCTGGTCAACCCCGAATGCCGTCAAGGACTTCATCGTTGCCGGGTGGGACAAACCCGGAGCCAAAGCGTCGGCCTGGGACGACGCTCTTCACGAGCTGAGTGAGCACGGCATGACGAGCACCGCACAGGAGGACCAGTGAGTCCGACAACCCTCGCGATTATCCCTGCCAGGGGTGGGTCCAAAGGGATCCCCCGAAAGAACCTCAAGGACTTGGCCGGGAAACCCCTGTTGGCATGGACGATCGAGCAGGCCCTCGCCACCCCGGGCCTCGACGTCTACGTCTCGACCGAGGACGCCGAGATCGCCGAGGTGGCCCGGCGCGTGGGCGCCGGTGTCATTGACCGTCCCGCCGTGCTGGCCCAGGACACCACCGCAACCGAGCCGGTCGTCGAGCACGCGATCGAAGTCCTCACCGAGCAAGGCCACCGCCCGGACCAGGTGATGTTGCTGCAGGCCACCTCTCCGCTACGCCTGCCGACCACCATGAGGCGCGCCCTTGACGAATTCGTCGCATCCGGCGCCGACTCCATGGTCGGAGTGGTTCCCGAGCCGATCTTCATCTGGCAGAAGGAACCGAAGGTCGTCGCCCACTACTCGTATGAGAACCGTCCCCGTCGCCAGGACATGACGCCTGACCAGTTGCGTTACCGCGAGACCGGCTCACTCTACCTGACGAAAACCGAGGTCTACCAGAACACCCACAACCGTCTTGGTGGCCGCATCGAGTTGTTCGTGATGGATCCGATCGAGGGAATCGACATTGACTCCCCACATGATTTCGATGTCGCAGCCGTCGAGCTGCAACACTTTGCACGCCAAACCTCACCGATACCCAGCCCAAGAGAAGGTTATCCGCGCCCATGATCGTCAATCGTCAGACCACACCCTTCGCCGTCTTTGGTGAGGACACCATCCTCACCGCATTGACAAAGATCACCGACAACAAGTCGGGCATCGTCTTCTGCGTTGATGAACACGGCATTCTCACCGGGTCCTTCTCCGACGGCGACTTCCGTCGCTGGATCACCTCCGAACCAGACGGCGACATGACGACGCCGGTGCAGGTGGCTGCCAATCGTGACTGCACCCATGCACCTCTTGATGCCGATGCTTCGACCATCTCCCAACTCTTTCGGCCCGGCGTGGAGGTGATCCCCCTCGTTGACGAGCGTGGCCATCTCACGGCGGTCGCCACTGAGGGTGCCGCCGAGATGACCATCGGTCGTCACACCATTGGCGATGACCACCCTTGTCTTCTCATCGCTGAGATCGGCAACAACCACCAAGGTGACGTCGCGTTGGCCAAGCACCTCGTCGACCTCGCCAAGGAGGCCGGGGCCGACGCCGTCAAGTTCCAGCTGCGCGACATGAACGCTCTGTACCGTCAAGCCGACGGTGCCACCGCGGGCGAGGATCTCGGCGCTCAATACACCCTCAACCTCCTGTCCCGGTTCTCCCTGAACCCCGAGCAGATGATCGATGTCTTCGACCACTGCAAGGCCGTCGACATTGACGCTTTCTGCACGCCGTGGGACCTCCCCAGCCTCACAGTGCTGGCCGACTACGGCGTCCCGGCCCTCAAGATCGCCAGCGCCGACATGACCAACCATTCCCTGCTACGGGCCTGTGCCGCCGAGCACCTGCCAATGCTGGTGTCGACGGGTATGTCGACCGAGGACGAGATCCTCGGATCAGTCGACGTGTTGCGCAGCGTCGGCGCCCAGTTCGCTCTGCTGCAATGCCAGTCGACGTACCCGGCCCCGTTCAAGGACGTCAACCTGCGCTACATGGACCGCCTCGCTGCCCTGGGTAACTGCCCAGTGGGTTATTCCGGGCACGAACGTGGTTATCATGTGCCGATTGCCGCAGTAGCACGCGGTGCCCACATCATCGAGAAACACTTCACCATTGACAAGACCCTCGAGGGCAATGATCACCAGGTCTCGCTGCTCCCCGAGGAATTCTCCGAAATGGTGGCTCGCACCCGGGAGGTCGAGTTGGCCTTGGGCTCAGATCACGCTCGAGTCGTGTCAACCGGCGAAATGATGAACCGCGCCAACCTCGCCAAGTCCCTGGTGGCGACCCGGGCCCTGCACAACGGCGAGGTCATCACCCGTGACGCCGTGGCCGTCAAGTCCCCGGGCCGCGGCCTGCAACCCAACCACCTCGACGAGCTGGTCGGTCGCACCATGCGTCGCGACATCGACGCCGGTGACTTCTTCTACGACACCGACCTGACCGACGCCGTCGCCCAAGGCCGCAACTACACCTTCCGTCGCCCGTGGGGCCTGCCAGTGCGCTACCACGACGCCCGCAAGCTGCTGTCCCACTCCGAGACCAACCCGAACTTTCTGGAGTTCCACCTGTCCTACAAGGACGTGGAGATGACGGCCGAGCAGATCGCCGAGGCCTTCGAGAACCGCAAGTTCGAAGGGATGAGCTACACCGTCCACTGCCCCGACCTCTACGCCGGCGATTTCATCATCAACCTGGCCTCCCCCGACGCAGACATCTGGGAGCGCTCGATCGTCGAGGTCCAGAAGGTCATCCAGATCGCCCGTGACCTCGACACGTGGTTCGACGCCGAGGAGCCCCCGGTCGTCATCTGCACCATGGGCGGGTTCACCAAGGACGCCTTCGTGGCCCCCGAGGAGCGCCCGGCCATGTACGCCCGGATCGCCCAGGCCCTCGAGCGCATCGACGAGGACGGGGTCCGTCTGACCTCGCAGACCCTGCCGCCCTACCCGTGGCTCATGGGTGGCCAGCAGCACCACAACCTCTTCATGGGCCTCAACGACACCGTCGACTTCTGCAACCAGTACGGACGTCGTCTCACCCTCGACCTGTCCCACTCCAAGTTGGCCGCCAACTTCAACAAGATCCCGTTCAGCGAGTACATCGCCAAACTGGCACCGCTCAGCGACCACCTGCACATCGTCGACGCCGAAGGTGTCGACGGGGAGGGCCCGCAGATCGGTGAGGGCGAGATCGACTGGCCGATGACCGCCAAACAGCTCGACGAGCTGGCTCCAGGAGTCACATTCATCCCGGAGATCTGGCAGGGCCACGTCAACAA